>NZ_FZOK01000001.1 GCF_900188245.1 Belliella buryatensis
CGATGTAAGTCCACTATTCCTGACCAAAAAAATTACTTAACTCCGGGGGGTCACTTTGCAGCGCTGATAGGGGGTCACTTTGACCGCTATATGCAGGTGACACACAATATCGCTTATGCTATCGGTGATTCTCCATACGGCCCTTTTACTTACCAAGGTGTAATACTCAACCCTGTACAAGGCTGGACCAATCACCATTCGATTGTCAAAATTGACAGCAAATGGTACATCTTTTATCATGATACTGAGCTTTCTGGAGAAACACACCTTAGAAACATAAAAATGGCTGAACTGGAACATCTTGCTGATGGAACAATCAAAACCATTGAACCAATTTTAAAATAACCTTTAAGCAGAGGTCAACAATCAATAAATCCGAAGTCTAATTGCTTCGGATTTATTATTTTGATCCGCTTTTCTAGCGCTATACTTTTGTTTAAACTAATTTTTTATCATATTTCGAATATGAAAATCTCTGAAAACTGCAGTTACCTTTTAGCTTTGCTACTCCTTGCTGCCTGTGGCAAAAGTGAAGAATCAACGCGTACGGCTAGCGAACCTAGCTATGAACTCATTAAGGTTGATTCATTCCAAGTAGAAAATCTAACTCGGGTAAGGATTACTGATTTCAGTGAAACTGAAAACATCTACTTGGGCTACAGTGAAGCTGAAAACGACGTACTCGAAATTTCCCCTGAAGGAAATATCATCAAAAGAGTCAATCTCAGCGGAGATGGTCCAGGCAAATTAGGGAATTGGGTACCTCTAGGGCTGAGTTTTGGACCTGAGCAAAAAAGAGTCTTTCAACTCCCCTTTCAGCTTGCTACCTACAATCAAAATTACGAGCAAATTGAAAATATTCGAATACAATCTCCATTACCTGTTCGAACTAGCTTTCCCTTAAGCAAAACAGCTTATTTTATGGAAGATGGAAATCCAAGATACTTAGTCGGGCCAACCTCATTCTTATCCGCACACCTTTTGATTTACGACGAAGTGGGTAGAGATACTTTGCAAAACTTTTCCTTACTCTATCCTGAATCTGGTGATATGAAATCCATTATCCCCTACGAAGCAGACTCCTATTATAAAAAGACTCCCAATATCTATACTAACTTGATGGCCAAATCATTTTTTATCTCAAGTGACAAGTTGCATGTACTCCAAGGTCTTTCAGAGTCTATTCAAGTATATGACCTAAAGGAATTCAACCTTATCAAAAATATCCCATTGACGCACAGTGAGTTTCTCAAATATGACCCAGTACCAATAGGGACATCCATGGATGATCCAAGGGTCAATCAGCTCTCCTCGATGGCTGGAAGAAATCTAAGAATTTTTGACCTAAGTGATGAATTATGGCTGGTAAGGTATTTTCAAGGTATTACAAATTCAGAATTTGAATTAAGGAATTCAGAAGAAAATCCATTCCGATTTGTAGATGCCAATGACAAGATCAAATTGATCGTATTCAAAAATGGAGAACAAATACCTGGGGAGTTGGAAGTTCCTGAAGGAACCATGCTTTTCTCACTTGGAAAAAACAAAGTCCTTGTGGAAGAAAAACCTAGCGAAGATATAGAAGAAGAGTTTACACGGTACAGTGTCTATGAATTGAGAATCATCAACTGAAAAAAGCTGGGCTAAGATCTATATAGCCCAGCATTCTATTTGATAGGCAGAATCCCAAAACATCCATTCCAATCTTGTAGCCATTTGGAAGGCTTCTAGCATTTCCTGTTGGAGCTTTTCACTTGCACTTTCAGCTAACTGATCAGTAATTTGTATTGCTTGCTGTACGGACTGAGCAAACTCTTCTCCGGAATAAGTATCTATCCAATTCTTGTAAGGATTATCTTTGACAGCGGACTGCTGAGCATAAATGTAGTCCCCTACTTCCTTATAAATCCAAAAACAAGGCAGCACCGCCGCTGCAGCTACTTCTACATTTGCATATGCTGATCTCGAGAGCAGGTAATTGGTGTAAAGCAGACAAGTAGGTGATGCTTGTACTTCATCAGGTATCCCTAAAGTCTTGAAATAACCTTCATGCAAGGCTCGCTCCACTACAATGGCACCAGCTGCAAACTGTGAATAAGCCAACACTTGACTCAAGTCTTGCAACCTACTCGAGATGGTACTCAATGCTTTACCAAACTCACCTAAGTAATAGGCATCCTGAGCCATGTAGAACTTGAACCTCTCTTTATCTAAAGTGCCCGATGCCAATTCTTGATTGAAAGGCAATTCCAATATTTTCTGATAGATGGGTTCAATACTCCCCCATGCTTGCTCACTCCATTTCATGTATTATTTGATTTTGAGGGTTGAAAAAATGATTCAAGGGTCCATTTCCATGACCTGTTTTTACGGCTTTCCCGAGTAATATAGCTTGATAAATATAATTCCGAGCTTTTGTTACAGCCTGTTGCATTTCATTTCCCTTTGCCAATTCAGCAGCAATTGCCGAGGAAAGAGAACAACCTGTGCCATGCACATTACTGGATTCTATTTTAGCATTTTCAAAGATTACTTCCTCTCCTTGATTCAAGACTAGAAGATCTTGAATTACTTCGGTTTTCAAATGTCCTCCTTTGATCAAAACTGCATTGGGGATATAGAATTGCAAAAAAACCGCTGCTTTTTTCATATCACTAAGATCCTGAACTTTGAATCCACAAAGGATTTCTGTTTCATCCAGATTGGGGGTGATTAGCGAAACCAGAGGAAATAATTTTTCTTTGATCGTCTCTATAGTCTCTTCTTGAATCAATCTATCACCTGAAGTTGCTACCATTACAGGATCAAATACCATGGGAATATCTAAGCCTTTCAGTTTCTTTGCCAGCAATTCCACTACATCTGGCCTATCAAGCATACCTATCTTAATAGCTCTTGGAGTGATATCTGTCAATATTGCATCCAACTGGGCCTCTATATGGTCAATGGGAATGCTATGAATATCCTTAACACCAACGGTATTCTGAGCTGTAGTGGCTGTAATTACAGTCATCCCATAGCAACCTAAAGCAGAAAAAGTCTTCAAATCTGCCTGAATTCCAGCACCTCCACTACTATCTGATCCAGCTATACTCAATACGGGAATGTATGTTTTCATTTTACCTTATTTAATCCTTTTTCAATTTCTTTTTTAAAAGACTCCGCAGCGTGGCTTGGGCTTTTTGCACTACATATACCTGACACAATTGCCAAACAGTCTGCTCCTGCTTGTATTACGGCTGCTGCATTGTGGATTTTGATATTCCCTATAGCTACCAAAGCTTTATTGCTGATCTCTCGAAGAGATTGTAATCCTTTTAATCCCCACTCACTTTTCGTATCCATTTTGGTAGGTGTAGAAAAGATAGGGCTTACTCCATAATACCACGCATGTTTGGCCTGATCTGATTTTATTTCCTCCAAATGTTCTATAGACAAACCCACAGGAAAATATTGCCCAAAAGTCTCCTGAACTTCAAAAACACTTGCATCAGATTGCCCAATATGGATTCCATTTGCTTCTACTGTCCTTGCTACCTCAATACTATCATTGATAATCAAAGGTACTTCATATTGGTCGCAGAGGATTTTCAGCTTTTCAGCTTTTCTAATAAAATCAGCAATTGAAAGGTCTTTCTCCCTTAACTGTACAATATCTACACCACCTTTAATTGCTTCCTCTACCACCCAAAAGAAATCCCTTCCAAGACATGCCTTTTGGTCTGTAACTAAGTAAAGGCGGTATGGGAAATCCCTTTTCATAAAAATTCTACACGCATCCTTTTAGCAAATTCCTCATCAGTAAGCTGGTAGAGTACATCATAAAAGTTTAATTGAAGCGTACCAGGACCAGCAGCCTTCTCAGCTGCAATATCTCCTGCGACACCCATTACTACCATTGCAGTCGTCGTAGCTAAAAATGCATCTTTTCCAGTCCCTACAAATGCACCTACCAAAGCTGAAGCAGTACAGCCCATTCCTGTCACTTTTGCCATCATTGGATGCCCATTTGTGACAATCGAAATTTTATCTTCCCTAATAACATAATCCTTAGCACCAGAAATACAGACCACGGCCCCAGTTTCATTTGAAAGCTCAATCCCTGCTTGCAATGCCTCATCTGAGCTGTTGCTACTATCTACACCTCTACTTTGTATATTCACGCTAGCCAAAGCCATAATTTCAGAAGCGTTGCCTCTTATAATGGATGGTTTTTTGGAAAGTAATTGAGTCAAAACTTCATTTCTGTAAGCAGATGCTCCTGCACCTACCGGGTCTAAAACCCAAGGTTTTTGATTTTGATTGGCACTATCTACTGCAAGCATCATGCTGTCCACCCAGTACTCATCTAGCGTACCAATATTAATGACTAATGATGAAATAATTTTGGACATATCTGACATCTCAGGGTGAGCGTGCGCCATGATAGGCGATGCACCAATTGCTAAGAGTGCATTTGCTGTATTATTCATCACCACGTAGTTGGTGATAGATTGAACAAGTGTTGGATTGGATTTGAAATGATTGAATGTACTGATAACTGCGTCCTTCATGATTTAATTATTAAGGTTAAAAAAACTTTAGGAGCACTGTAAACAGGTGTTCACTAAGCTATCCTCAGGCAATAGAATAGCTACACTTTTTCTTTCGCCAGCATTACCTGGTTCAAGTTCAAAGGGTTTAATCTCAGCCAATCAGGCACCCCTAAAGTTTTCAAATACTAAGGTAGAAATTTATTTTTCAGCTTTACAGGTAAAATCGACATTTTTATGATTCCCCCTACTAAAACGTCTTTATTTGGGACAAAAAATAAATGTAAATCAATGGCCATATCTTGAAATTCAAACGCTCAATTTCATCAACAAATGACAATCTTTGATTTTTAACCAATCCAAATTTTATCTCCTAGAGACACTTTAGAACCAACTAATCCCAATTTTTTTCAATTTTTAACCTTTTGTTAATAATAAAATTTGGTTTATCCGATTTCAATCGGTTAATTTTAGCAGCATTTTATTTACAACAAACTGCATATATTAAATCATCAATCACATATACATGAAACACAATTTACGCAAATCAATTTTGCTTGCATTATTCATGATTTTGAGCAGTATTTCACTACATGCTCAAACAGAAGTAGTTGCAGGCTGGACATTTGGCACGGTGACTGGAGCAGAATCTCCTTTAGCAGACCAAGGTAACTTCCTTAATGTTGGGATTCAAGAAATCACCTTGACCAATGCCAACATTACAGGTTATGTAGCTGGATCGCCTGGAAGATCAATTACTTCCAATGGCTGGATTACAAAAGGAGAAAGATTTTGGGTAGTACCTGTGAATACCACTGGATTTACAAACTTGACCCTGTCTTCCAAGCAACAAAGCTCCAATACCGGCCCCAGAGACTTTAAAGCTCAGTATAGTTTGGATGGTGAGATTTGGGTTGATATTACAGGTGGCACCTACACCGTTGCAAATAATTTTACCACAGGGGTTTTGAATAAAATAGCCCTTCCATCTGAGACGAGCAACAAGCCTTTACTTTTAATCCGCTGGTTGAACACTTCAGATATAGCTGTAAACGATCTACCTATAGGCAGTGGTGGAACCAATAGAATTGATGAAATATTCATAGAAGGAGAGTCTGGAGGGGAAATTCTTGATCCTACAGCTACCCCACTTATCAATCCGAATGGAGGTACTTTTGATGAGGCTGTCACAGTAACACTTTCATCTACTTCAGAGAATGCTTCTATTTATTATACATTAGACGGTTCAGAACCTAATTTAGGAAGCTTAACTTATACAGGTCCAATAGTCATAGAAGAAAGCGCTACACTCTCTGCCATAGCTTTGGCTGATGGTTTTGGAATCAGTGGTGTGGCTTCAGCTGACTTTATCATTAATGTTCCTACAACTCCTGCTGCTAGCATTCCTTATGTTCAAAATTTCGAGAACTTTGTCAACTTGAGCAGTCCTGTAACTTCATTTGGTGCAGAGGTTGAGTGGGCTTTCACAGGAGCCGTACTTAATTATAATGGCCTTTTTGGCACTGGCACTGCTGGAGGTTTTAGAGGAGGAGATGTGTTAGGATATCAACATACCGGAACTTCAGGTGTATTTACTGCTAGCTTAACTTTAGAAAACACTACGGGCTTTCCTATTACTGATTTGGAGATTTCTTACCTTGGAAGAGTCAGTAGGGTTGATCAAACAAGGTTTCCTGAGTGGACAGTAACCGTCAACGGAACGACTATTTCAGAACTGAGCTACAGTACTGCTTCTGGAGAAGATGAAAATAAATCTGCACTCCTTTCAGGACTGAATATCCTTCCAGGAGAACTAGTCACTATTGAGTGGTCTTCTGATAGGGGTTTCAATGCAGGGGGCGGAAGTAGACAAATTGGTATTGCTGATTTGAGTATCACTATTCCTGAAGTATTAGAACCAGTTGCTTTTGTCAATTGGGACTTTTCAGGTGAAACAGGAAGTCAAGTTGCTACAGCAGGCACAGCACTTATACCTGGCATAGTTGCAAGAGATTTTACAAGAGGAGCTGGGATCAATGCTACAGGAGCCAACAATTCTATCAATTCAAATGGATGGAATGCAGGAGATGAACGCTATTATACTTTTGGCTTCAATGTGGCTGCTGATAAATTAATAGACTTGACTGCTCTTCAGATTGGAAGCACTTCATCAAACGGTGGTCCTAGAGATATGGCTTTAGTATATAGTGGTGATGGCTTCACAGCTAGAATTGCTGAATGGCAACATACAGGTTCGTTTGTAAATCAAATCATTGACCTTTCAGCATTACAAAATTTATCTGGTGATGTGGAGTTTAGAATTATCACTACAAGTGATGTATCTGCCAATGGTGGAACAATTGCTTCAACTGGAACTTCTAGAGTGACCAATTTCTTCCCTGGTGCGCTTCCTGTAACATTTACAGGAATTGTAAAAGATGCCGATGGGGTAATCATCCCAAGAATTGAGGTTAATCCAAGCGAATTGAACTTCGGAGCAATCAGTTTGGCAAGTACTCTACCTGTACTTTCTTATGAAATATCAGCAGAAAACCTTGAAGGAGATGTCACTGTATCAGCACCTGCTCCTTATCAAGTCTCTAAAGATGGGAATACCTTCTCAGGGTCTATTGTATTCACCGTTGAGGAGCTTAATGTTGCTCAGATGGTATTTGTGCAATTGAATAATATCGAAGTAGGGACTTTCAACACCACTATTACCAATCAAACAGCTGGAACTTTACCAGTGGCGGTAACAGTAAATGGTTCCGTATTTGATCCATTCAATATCAGTGAAAACTTCAACAATACCTGTCCTGACTTACCAGCTGGCTGGGAAACCATCAGTGTATTAGGTGCACAAGAATGGGCATGTACTACTTTTGGTAGAGCTGGCACCACTCCTACTGCCTCTGCCCCATTTGGCTTACAGATCAATGGCTTCTCTGGAGGTGCGGTTCTCAATGAAGATTGGTTAATCTCAGCACCTTACGATTTGACTGGGTTTAATATTCCATTGATGACATTCTGGAGTAGAGTCGCATTCCAAGGCCCAAGATTGAAGCTGTTGATTTCTACGGATTATGTAAGCGGAAATCCTAATGAAGCTACTTGGACTGAACTGAGTGATAGATTTGCAACAGCAGATCAGTGGACTTTCTCAGGTCAAGTTGATTTGAGTGAGTATTTGGGTGAAACAGTAAGGATAGCATTTGTCTACAATTCTTCTCCAGAAACTGGCGCTGCAAGATGGACACTGGATGATTTTGCACTTTTTAGCTCTGATGTGCCTGCAGAGCCTTTCTTTACCAATAATATCGGAAATGTAGATTACTGGCATTTTGGAGTTGTACCGGCAGGAAGCACTTCTAGCAATACAAGAACCTTCAATTTTGGCTTATCCAATGCTGTAGCTGATCTGAAAATTAGTGCAGGTGAAGGATTTGAGTTTTCAAAAGATGGTGTGGATTTCAGTAGCTCATTAATCTACACATCAAGTGAGTTACTAGATCAGAAAACAGTCATTGTAAGATTTGCTCCTACGAGTGAAGGAGCCTTTGCTGCACCGATTCTATTTGAAAGTGGAGATATCTCAGTTAAAAGGGGCTACCTAACAGGCGCGACCATAGCTAAAGATGAATCATTCAATGTGGTCAACTGGAACATCGAATGGTTTGGTTCTACTAATTCTGGTCAAGGACCAACCAATGTTGACCTTCAGCTACAGAATGTAAAGACAGTCATTGAAGACCTAGATGCTGATGTCTATGCCTTTCAAGAAATCACTAACCTAGATAAATTCTATGAGTTAGTAGATGCGCTTCCAGGATACAGAGGATTCCATTCTACAGCAGTTTCTCAAGCTGGTGATTTTGAACAAGCACAGAAGCTTACCTATCTATACAAAACCGCCAGAGTAGATTCTATTTCGACGAGAGTGCTATTGCAAGGTGTCAATACAAATGATTTGGAAGGCTATCCAGATGCAAACAGAAGTAGATTCTGGGCTAGTGGCAGGCTCCCCTACCTATTCGATATCAAAACAAATATCAATGGGGTACAGCAAAACATTACTTTAGTCAATGTACACACTAGATCTAATGGCGGTGGAGAGAGTGTAGGAGCCCAGAGATATGCCATGAGAAGGTATGATGTGAATGTATTGAAAGATTCATTGGATACTTATTATGGTGATGTACCATTGATCATTCTTGGTGACTTCAATGATGACTTGGATGAAACTGTGGCAGATCAAACTGCCCCTACAGTAAATACTTCAGAGACTTCATTCATCAACTACATCAATGATCCTGAGAATTATAATCCTATCACCATCAGCTTAAGCAATGCCGGTCTCAGAACTTTCCCAAGCTTTGAAAATGTAATTGATCACCAGATCATTTCCAATGAACTGAATGATAGCTGGATTGTAAACTCAGAGCGTATTGTTGCACCTTATGATTTGATTCCAAATTATGACAACACTACCTCTGATCACTTACCGATCAAAACAAGGTTTATTCTAAAATGTGATCTTGAACAAGCAACTGTTACTGCTTCCGAAACAGAAGTATGTGCTGGTTCGAATAGTATAACTTTTGAGCTAGTGGGCGGAAGATATGATAGCATTGTAGGATGGGAAATCTCAACAGATGGAGGAAGCTCCTGGGTCGGGGTAGATGGTTCAGCTGAATTGAGCAGTATCACCGTAGAAAATCTTGAATCCGCTGCTCAGGTTAGAGCGATCATAGATTCTAACATCTGTGATGCAATAGCTACTGAAGCTGTGGCAATTGACATCAAATCATTGCCAAGTCCTGTAATAGGGATTGAAAAGAGTAGACTCTTCACTTTAGAAGGACCTTACTCATATCAATGGTTCAAGAATGGTCAATTAATCGCTACAACAAATAGCAACGAGACAAGAATCCAAGGAGCAGGAATCTATACTGTAGTCATTACAGATTTGGATGGTTGCACAGCTACCTCTGAGGAATTTACTTTCCCAGTGAGAGGAAACTCCAATAAAGCCAGGGTGTTCCCTAATCCAGCTACAGATTTTGTCAATGTAGAATTAAAAAGAACTGAAGGTCTTCAAAATGTAGAATTGAGAAATTCAAACGGTCATTTGATCAAATCTCAATTGACTGAAGGAGCTCTAGTTCAAATGGATTTGGCTGGATTGGCCAAAGGTATTTATTTGATCTACATTACTGATAGGTTTGGATCTACATCGGTTGAAAGACTTGTAATCCGATAACAGTTTAATTTTAAAGTAATTAAAAGGTCAGCGATTGATTCGCTGGCCTTTTTTTGTTCCATAAATCATCCCCTTTTCCATGCTTTCATCATTTTTTTGTTTATTTGTAAAGCACAAATCAGAAAAGCATGTCACCCTTTGAAGATATAAGACCTTATTATGACACGGAAGTAGATGATGCCATCAGGGAGATCCTACACCACCCGATGCTCAAAGCAATGATGAATTTTACTTTTCCTGATGTCAGCGATGATTATTGGAGAGACCTGATGCTTCATTGTCATTCTATCCGTGATTTTCAGATTAATTTCATTTATCCTGGTGTACAGAAAGTACTTGAAAAAAGCTCAGAAGGCTTATCCACATCAGGCTTTGAAAAATTAGAGAAAAACGTTCCTTATCTTTTTATATCAAATCACCGAGATATTATCCTAGACACCTCATTGCTCAATGCTAGTCTTTACGAGCATGGATTATCCATGACTACCTCTGCCATAGGTGACAACTTAGTCAAAAAACCTTTCCTCAATACACTATCTCGACTGACGAGAAACTTTACCATCAAGAGGGGATTACCAGCAAGGGAGCTTTTAGAAAGCTCAAAAATCACCTCGGCATTTATCAAAAACTCACTCTTGAGAGAAAATCGCTCCGTCTGGATCGCGCAGCGGGAAGGTAGAACCAAAGACGGAAATGATGAAACACACAAGGGAGTTTTGAAGATGATCTCTATGGCCGCGGAAGAAGGGAAAGTCATTGATTACTTTCAAAAAATCAATATCGTGCCTGTTTCCATTTCCTATGAATATGATCCTACTGATGTATTGAAAATGCCAGAACTGCTAGCCAAAGCAAATTCTGAAATCTATGTAAAAAGTGAAAACGAGGATTTCATCACCTTACTCAGTGGAATTATGGGGCAGAAAAAAAGAATCCATATTCACATAGGAGAAGTTCTCAATGATGCGATAGGTGAGATCGGTAAAAATGAATCTAACAGCAACCGACAATTTCAAGCCATCGCAGATTTGATAGATCAAAATATCCTCGCTGGATTCAAATTATGGCCAACGAATTTCATAGCTCATGACCTGATGTATGGCGATCAAGAATATAAGGATCATTATACAGATGAAGAAAAGGCACTATTTGAAAGGAGATTCCAAAAAGGAGTAGATGTCAATGACCCTATGGCTGTAAAAAGCTTCTTGGCTATGTATGCCAACCCAGTCAATAATCAAAAACGTGTCCTTGAAGAAATCAGTAAATAATAAAAAGGCTACCCAAATTTGGGAAGCCTTTTTATTAGACTGGCAATTTTACAGTAAACTTGGTACCGCCTTCACTTGAAGAATCTATGCTCAATTCTCCCTTGGTTTTATCTACCAAGTGCTTTACAAGTGCCAAACCAAAACCAAAACCCTTCTCCCCTCCTGTCCCGTCAGTGGATTTAGAATTTCCTTCCAGAATTTCTTGAATTTTCTCCTTAGATATCCCAATACCAGAATCCTCAACAGTCATTACCAACTCATTCCTTTCTTTCTCTTTCTCTTGAAGATCAAGCACTACACTTACAGAACCGTTTTCTGGGGTAAACTTGATAGCATTTGAAATCAGGTTCCCGACAATCTGAAGTAATTTGTTTTTTGGGAAAGGAACATGATGTCTACCATCCTTATTGATTACAGAATAGCTCACATTTTTATGTACTGCCTGAGCTCCATACATATCCAAAAGTTTTTCTTTTAAAGTTTCCAAGCTGAACTCAACAGAATGGTTGATCTGAGGCTTAGATTGTTCTGGCTTCGGATAGTCTTGGGAAAGGATTTCATCTGCTAATTCTAAAACAGAATTTCCACTTTTTTGAATCAAATTAATAAAGTCCAAAACCTCTTCAAGCTGATTTTCATTTCCTTGGTCTTGAATAATCTTTGCAAGGCCTATGATACCACCAATCGGCCCTCTAATGTCATGTGCTACTTTTTTCTGATTCTCCTTGATCTCCAGCATTCTATTCTTGAGATCTTTGACAGCCTTCATGATTTTCAATCTATTGACTATCTCATCAGCTATGATCTTCAGCAACTCTATTTTCTCCTGAGAAAGATTTTTCAAAGTGGTGTCTAGCACACACAAAGCGCCAAGATTGATGCCTTCAGCCGTCGTCAATGGAACCCCAAAATAATACCTCAAATTTGGGCTGTCCTTCACATAAAACTTGTCAGAAAAGCGATCATCTTTAGAAAGGTCCTTGATCTCGAATTGATCAGACTCCATCAAGGTGTATTGACAAACTGAATCCTCTCTCGGCATCTGTATAGTAGGAAACCCATGAGCTGAGACTGACCATTGTGTAAACGAGTCAATCAGATTGACCAAAGAAATATCTGTACCAGCAACTTTTGCTGCTAGCTTAGTCAAATCCTTAAATTGAATTTCTAAATCTGTATAATCTAAATCATACTCTGACAACTCTAATATTCTTTCGAATTCATTGTCTGGAATCGGAACTTCTTGAAATTTCATAACTGGATAGATTTGCACAAATAACGAACAAAACAAAGATATGGATCATTAAAAATGTATTTATTTTTCATCAAAAATTCACAAACCTTTTTAGGTTTTATGAAGTACATAATTGTTCCTTTGAAACCTTATAATAATGAAAATCAATCGCATGCAATACTCCACAAATGAAAAATCTCTTGCTAAAAACAAGAGACTTAATTGTTTATATGATTATCCGCAATGACACCAGTAATTCAATAAAACGAAAGGATCAAGCGGATAATCGTCAACGGACGACGGTCGACAGTCGACAACATCTGAATTTAAGGTGTGTGCGTAATAAAATATGGTTACTGGTGCGAAAGCGGATATACATAATTGTTTATTTAATTAGGAATCCTAAACCTAAATTTTTTATAATTCTATCTTTTACCTCCTTACTCAATTCCAAATGTCCTGTGTAAACATCCGTGATTTTTTCACAGTATCGTTGACCGTTTTGTTTCATAAGGAAATTTCTGATCCTCCTCTGATGATAAAATAGATGTGCTAAATAACCTGTAAACTTCAATTCAGGGAGAAGTCTCAAATTCAATGCTTCTAAATAAGCAATCTCTGCTTGAGAAGGGTTTTGAAAGTTTTCAGCGATAGCTTTTCCAGCAAGGCTACCGGAATAAAGCGCATTTGTGATTCCCTCAGCAGTAAGGGGGTCAGCGAAGCCTGCCGAATCTCCAGTTAGGAACACATTATTCTTAACAAATCCATCTGTCCTTGGAGAAACTGGAACCTGAAAGCCGTGAGCCTGTTCCGAAATTACTTCTTTGATTCCCAAAGTTTTTAAATACTGATAATAATATTCTCTAAGATTAACCTTGCGCTTTTCAAAAGTACCCACTCCGACCGATAAGTGATTTCTCTTTGGAAAACACCAGCCATAGCCTTTTGGTATAGCGTCTATATCGAATCTTGCCTCAGTGGAAAGTCGATCAAATGCTTCTTGATCCACCTCCACTTCATACTCTAAAGCCGGTATAGTTTTTCTAGTTTCCTTCCATCCGGCGAGTTTGGCTGTTGGGCCTAAGACTCCATCTGCTGCAATTACATATTGGCAGAAAATTTCTCCTTGAGAGGTCTCTAATTTTATTTCTTTATCAAAAACGATTGCTTTAAGCTGATGATTTTCTAATAATTCAGCTCCAAACTTCTCTGCCTCTTTGATGATCAATTGATCAAAGCTATCCCGCATCACCATAGTCACCACAGGATAAGGTCGCTTTGCAGAAAGTGGCTCTTTCATATGATCAAAATATATATAAAGGTCATTGAATTCTTTCTCTATCACGTGCGAAATGTCAAAAGGCAGTATTTCCCTTCCGCGAAAAACCAATCCTCCTCCACAGGTTTTGTATCGAGGCAAGGTTTCTTTTTCTAAAATCCCTACTCGCAATCCACCTTTAGCAGCTTCATAAGCCGCCATCCCTCCTGCCGGTCCTGATCCTACTATGACTACATCAAAACTTTTCATCCCGAAATATAACGAGGTTTTGACTATGGTTGGAAGATCTTTTTCAAAAAAAGAAGGCTGCCAATTGACAGCCCTCTATTGGTCTTTGACTGAAGATCAATTTAAATTAACCACCACTCTGAACATTCAAATTAATGTTTCTAGTAGTTGAAAAACCACTTTGAGTAATTAGCTGAAATTGAATTGTCACCGTGGTCCCTGCTGTACCTGAAGGCACTTGATACTGAAATGTCTCTACATAGGAATCTTGGGTATTCCAAGTTGTGAAGCTTCTGGTAGTGATAGTTGTAGCAGTACCTCCACTGATTCTATTCAATCTCAGTTCTGTTGCATTTTCATGTTCTGAGTAGAAATTGACAGTAAAAGTTACTGTTTGACCTTCTGTTGGACTAGTGCTAGAGGCAGTGAGTCCCGAAATAGTACCCACTGCACCGACTATTTCATACTCAGGTTCTACATCTTCCAAGATACAGGAAGTGGCGAATACCATCGTGAGAATAATCGCTGTTATATTGAATATCTTGTTCATATCTTTTTCATTTAGCTATTTTAAATTATCTATCCCAGAATACTCTATCCTGGTTATTTACATTTGGCACGTTCGAAGAGTTATTGACCACTTCTCTATTAGGATAGATAAATCTTCTCGGAAAAGCTCCTTGTGTTGAATTTGAAGGTGAGGGCGCTAGGTTAGGAATACCAGAAACTGTGTTATTAGCTCCTGCTGGTGCCGATCTTCTCCAATCATTCCAAGCTTCAGGCTGAAGAAACAAATCGATGTGCTTTTCAATCAAAATCTTTTCTAAGGTAATAGTAGCCCCAATTTCGCTTCCATACAAAGCAATGTAAGCTGTATTAACACTACCTGTTACTCTTTGAAGGGACGCTGCTACTGCCGCATTGTATGCAGTCGCAGCTCTACCTGACTGACCAGCTCTCAAGGCTGCTTCTGCTTCAATAAACTTCAATTCTGAATAATTCAGAATAGGAGTTGGTGCTTCCCTTCTATTGAGATAAGGGCCTGGAATTACAGAACCTGCAGGTCTAGATGTAGCACCATTTGGAGTCCCTATGTACAAACTTCCCGTAGTAGCTGATACAAAAAACGGTAATCTTGGATCATCTAATCCTGGAGCAATCCTATCTCTTAGTAAATCAATAAAGCGCTGACTGATAGCCACATTATTTTCTCCAAAAGTGGTTTGGAAAAAAGGGAACCATGGCCCAGCAAACTCAGACCCAAAGATCACAATTGGTTGATCAGTATTTGAGGTAAAGGAACCTGCATCGATGGCTGCCAAAGTTGCTGTCGCCGAACCTTGAGGATCTACTTTGCTCAAATGATTATGAAATCGTGCTTTCATAGCTCTTGCCAACATGATCCATCTTGGTCTGGAGTTTTGTCTCCATTGAGCTTCATTGTTCGCTCGGTAAATTAAATCATTGGTACTAGGACTTGTTGAACTTTGTGCATTTAGATCTGTAATCCCTTCATCCAATAACTGCTGAACTCTTTGGTAAAGCTCTGCTGCATCATCAAATCTAGGCTGTCTGATATTATCAAGCTGCAGGGCTTCTGTGTAAGGAATGTCATTCCACAGATCTACTGAATATCCAATAATAATTGCTTCCATAATTTTGGCAGCCCCAGCGTAATGTGTTGCTCCCAATTCGGTGGATTTTTCTTTGATATTTTTGATATTCAATAGACAATTGGCATAGAATCTATTCCAAGTAGCATCACTCATATCAGCGATAAAGGCATAATTATTCACCTGCTGCTGATCTCCTAATACCCCTGTGAGGTATTGCATCAATATGCTCGTAAACTGTGCAGACTCACCATTCAATCCATAAGCGAACGAAGCTGTCACTGCAGGGAAAATCACCTGAATAGACGCATCTGTTGCCTGATTTGGGTTAGTATTGATTTCATCAAAACTCTCGCAAGAGATCAACACAAAGAGCAGAAGTATAAGGGATATAATTTTATTTTTCATTGCTTTCATGTTTTAGGTTAGAAGGACATATTCAAGGTGACGCCATAACTTCGCATATTGGGCGTAGTAAAGGCATCTAAACCTACGACACTATTTGGTCCTGAAAGGTTGGTTTCCGGATCAATACCTCCGTAGTTGGTAAAGAGAAGAAGATTACGCCCATAAACTCCCAGAGATCCTCTACTCATTCCAAGTCTACTGGCTGCGGTGGATGGCAATCTGTAAGAAAGTGTAATATCTCTGAGCCTGATCCAAGATCCATCTTGTACCCATCTCTCAGTCAGCTCCCTTCCGAAAGCTGTAGCTGCTCCAACACCTTGAAAAGCTGCTTGATTAAGTGTAACCGGGATATTATTTGCCTGACCATCATTGTCCCCACCTGGATTTTGAATCACACCATTGAAAACCACTACTTTATTTCTGTCTGTGGTATGTTCTGCTACGCCAGAGCCATTACCCATCCAAAAGGCTGTAACATTGACCACATCTCCACCTTTTCTCACATCCCAAAGCATGGTGAGATTGAAGTTTTTATAATTGAAGTTGTTTCTCCAACCTATCAAATAATCTGGATTAGGATTTCCTACTACTCTTTGGACTGGATCGATAATTGGGAATCCTTGAGGATTGATTAGAATATCACCGTTGTCATTTCTAAGGAAGGCATTCCCGTAAAACAAACCAAATTGTTCACCTGGAACCAGTCTTCTTTGAATCCTAGCTCCAAAAAGGTTGTCAACAATTGGCTCGTCATTAGGAAGTGCATTTACAAAATTCCTGTTTCGAGTAAAATTGACAATCATATCCCAAGAGAAATCTCCTCTATCCATTACGGTACTTGTCAAAACAGCTTCGATTCCTCTATTCTGAATCTCGCCTGCATTGATCAACTGACTTGTAAAACCTGTGGATGCAGGAACTGGCACTGATACAATCTGATCTCTACTGATGGCATTATAATAAGTCACATCTAAGCCTACTCTATTTTCGAAAAGTCTTATATCAGTTCCTATCTCAAAAGTATTTGTGAATTCTGCTCTAAGATTACTATTTCCAGCAGCAGAACTCAACAAGACTCCTCCTACTCCATCAATTGGGAATCTGACACCTCCAGCATATCTTGTTCCAGTGGTAGCGATATTGTAAAAAGTATCTGTAGCAAATGCAGGTGGAATATTACCAGCTCCAGCATAAGAACCTCTTAACTTGGCATAACTAAACGTACTACTTTCAATTTTAAATAAATCAGTCAACACTACGCTCAAGCCCGCACTACCATAAGTGAATGACCGGTTGTTGGATGGCAAGGTTGAAGCCCATTCATTTCTAACTGACAGTTCCAAGAAAATAGAATTCAAATAGCCTAAACTAGCTCTACCAAAAACTGCTTGTGTCATTCTTCGAGTATCATTTTTGGTAAAAATTGGATTCTCTTGGGTATTAGCAATATTAAAAAGACCTGGGATAGCAAAGTTAGTCCCATTCATAAACAGGCTGGCTGTATTGGTACTAAACATATTATGACCAACCAAAAAAGAAGATGTGAAATTTTCGTTCAGATCTTTCGTAGCGGAAATGATCAAGTCTGAGTTTAGAATTTTATCTGTGTATGTATCTTCATAGATTCTACCTCCCAAAGCCCCGCTCGCCGAAATCGCAGCCCCACCTGATGAAGAAGGAGCCCAGATTTGTGTTCTCTCATCATGGGCAAAATCAAATCCCAGTCTATGAGTTATTGTCAGCCACGAGGATGGAGTAATTTCTGTTTGCAGATAAGAAATAAACCTGTTGACATTATCAGTGTAAGGATTGTTATTGACTGTCCAGAATGGGTTATCAGGGCTAAACGGTCGAGAGCCGTCCAACGCTCCTCTAAAGTTTCTTTGTTCACCATTTGGATATACGAATCCTGCAGAATTATCAAATGAAGGTGGAGTCCTATAAAGCCCTTGGATGGCATCAGAGAAGTTGTCGCCTCTACCAAATTTAGTACTTGAGCTATTGACGTAATTTACTGAACCGCCAATTTTTATAATGTCACTCAATTGAGAGTCAGCAGTCAATTTAAATGATGTCCTATTAAAGGTGTTGTTAGGAATAATACCCTCCTGATACATGTTGCCAGCTGATAGATAAAAATTTGATTTATCAGTTGAGGATGATACAGCTACATGGGTATCATTTGTAAATCCATTTTGGAAAAATAACCTTTGATTATCATAGACAGGTACTCTAGGTCCAGCATTTGGGTGATTCATATCTACAATCGTACCACGAGGATCCTTTGCAAATGGGGTGCTTTCATCATATCTCAATGTAGAAATTGGCGCCCCATAATGATTGAAAGTAGTTCCTCCATTATAAACCCCATTATCTCCTTGACTATATTGAAGTTGAGCTGGAAAATAATTCATAATTCTGTCAGTCGAGGTGTTGGTAGAGATATCAACAGAAAAGCCTTTTCTTTTTGAGCCTTTCTTAGTCGTAATCAAAACTACACCTGTAGCTCCTTGAATTCCATAAAGAGAAGTAGCTGCTGGGCCCTTCAATACTGAAATACTTTCAATATCATTGGGATTGATATCAATCGCCCTATTGGCATAATCCACACCACCTGAAGTTCCAATGGAAGCTCTAAAAGAGTTGTTTACAGGCACCCCATCAACTACAAATAAAGGCTGATTTTGACCTGAAATCGACTGAATACCTCGGATTACAATACTGGAGCCGGCTCCAGCCGAACCTCCTTGCCTTGTCACTTGCACACCTGCAACTTTTGCATTGAGCGCATCAACTACATTTTGCTCTCTTGAGGCTACAATTTCTCCAGAGCCAACTTCCTGCTGAGAAAATGCAAGCTTTTTCTTCTCTTGTGTCAATCCAAAAGCAGTCACAACCACCTCTGAAAGCTGCGAGATATCTGGAGCCATTTCAAGATTGATAGTACTCCTATTTCTGACAGACACATTTTGTCGGACAAATCCAATATATGAGAACTCCAAAACAGAATTTCCACTTGGAACTTGGATCGTATAGGTTCCATCAATATCAGTGACTGCACCGATGGTAGTACCTTGAACCAAAATACTGACACCTGGAAGAGGCTCTCCATCCTCCTGTGATGTCACTTTTCCTGATACAGTAATCTGCTGCGCATAAATTGAACTTATGCTAAACAGTAGTAACAGGAAGATTACACTACTTGTACATCTTTTAATCATGTAAACATTTTTATAGGGTTAGTAAATAAAAAGAATCTAAAAAACCGAGATGTAAAATCCCAGACCGACAACAACACTAAAAGCAGATGTTATGCTTTTAGTGAATATGATTTAAGACTGATCCTGTGCTTTTCTACTACAAACTCTTAAAACATAAAAAACACTTCAATCAGGTATATTCTGCAAATTATCACTATGATAATACTTTCACTACCAAAACACACTAACGACAAAAGAAATATACTTATTAATCTAATAAAAATGAAATATGATTATCCGCAATGACATCAGTATGCCATTTTATCACAAATAATCTTGGGGATAATCGTCTTCGGATATTAGTCGATTAGTTGTCTGTACCTCAATTGAACTATATAAAAGAATTTTGTTTGGCTACTGGTTTAAACACATTAAACATGTTTATAACAGCAATAAATTGAAAAAACTAAAGTTTGAGCCAAATTATAACTTGCGCTAGATCAGCAATACACCACTTAAATGGATTTTTTGCTCTTTAAATATGGTTTTGGGAAAAATTGAGCAGAAAAGATAAGTGAAAAAAATAGCCGCTACTTAATAGTAGAGCGGCTATTTAAATATAGATTTAAATGCATGTACGAAACTTTGCCCGTAACGGAAGAAAAAACCGATTTAGTTTAGTTTTGATATCAGATACCAATTGATGTCTTTCAATATCAACTTATAAATCCAATGAATTTGACTTTCTGGCAAAGAAGTGTACAATCAGATAGTTTTAAATCTCAATTTATTTCTTAATCATGATTTTTTCGACTTTTTCAATTTTCTTATCATCTTGATAAGTAATCTCTTTTTTGACTTCTACTTTTTCCGCATCAGCTACACCTCCATGGGGAACTTCTGAAATATGAGGAGCGATTACCAAAGCTACAATTGAAGTTAACTTGATCAGAATGTTCATAGATGGGCCAGAGGTATCTTTGAAAGGATCACCTACAGTATCACCAGTTACAGATGCTTTGTGAGCTTCTGAACCTTTATATTCCATTTTGCCATCAATTTCAACACCCTTTTCAAATGACTTCTTGGCGTTATCCCAAGCACCACCAGCATTATTCTGGAAAATCCCCATCAATACCCCTGACACAGTAATCCCAGCCAACAAACCTCCTAATACCTCTGGACCAAATGCAAAACCTACAATAATAGGAGATAAAAGTGCAATAGCTCCCGGTGCTACCATTTCTCTGATTGAGGCTTTCGTCGAAATTTCTACACATTTTTCATATTCTGGCTTAGCCTTGTACTCCATGATACCTGGAATTTCACGGAATTGTCTTCTCACTTCATTCACCATATCCATCGCTGCTCTTCCTACTGCTGCAATAGCAAGCGAGGAGAAAATAAATGGAATCATGGCACCAACAAACAACCCAGATAACACATCTGCTTTGTAAATATCAATTGAGCTAATACCTGCCAATCCTACATATGCTGCAAACAAAGCCAAAGCAGTCAAAGCAGCAGATGCAATCGCAAATCCTTTGCCAGCAGCAGCTGTAGTATTCCCAACAGCATCGAGTATATCAGTACGCTCACGAACTTCTTTAGGCAACCCAGACATTTCAGCAATTCCTCCCGCATTATCAGCAATAGGCCCAAAAGCATCTATAGCCAATTGCATCGCAGTAGTAGCCATCATCCCTGCTGCAGCAATAGCAACACCATAAAGTCCTGCTGCAAGGAAAGACCCATAAATACCACCTGCCAAAACCAAGATTGGCAATACAGTAGACTCCATACCTACAGAAAGACCTCCGATGATATTGGTAGCATGACCAGTAGATGATTGCTTGATGATAGAATTTACAGGTCTTTTACCCATAGAAGTGTAGTATTCTGTAATAATAGACATCAAAGCACCCACAATCAATCCAATTACGACAGCACCAAATACGCCCATCTTGGTAAATGAAATTGATCCACCTCGAGAAAGCACCAAATCACCATCAGGCAACATGTACTGAATCACAAAATAGGAAGCACCTACTGTCAACAGTATTGAAATCCAGTTTCCTTTATTCAAAGCTGCTTGTACAGAGTCAGTTTCCTTGTTGATCTTCACAAATAAGGTTCCTAGGATAGAGAACATCAATCCTAAACCCGCTATCACCAAAGGCAATAATACTGGAGCAATCCCTCCAAAATTATCCGCAGAAACTATCTCTCTACCCAATACCATAGAAGCCAAAATAGTGGCAACATAAGAACCAAACAAATCCGCACCCATACCAGCTACATCACCCACATTGTCACCTACATTATCGGCAATAGTTGCAGGATTTCTTACATCATCTTCTGGTATACCTGCTTCTACTTTTCCTACAAGATCCGCTCCCACATCAGCAGCTTTGGTATAAATACCTCCACCCACTCTAGCAAAAAGGGCAATAGACTCAGCTCCTAAAGAAAACCCAGCTAAAACCTCAAGCGCAGTGGCCATGGCATCACCATTAACATTGCCTCCTGTAGAAACAACAAACATGTTGTAAAAAAGAATAAATAGTGAGCCCATACCTAAAACGGCCAAGCCAGCTACTCCTATGCCCATCACAGAACCTCCTGTGAAAGAAACTTTCAGCGCTTTGGCCAAACTTGTTTTAGCTGCTTGTGTTGTTCTAACATTGGCCTTGGTGGCAATATTCATCCCCAAATATCCAGCGAATGCAGAAAGAACGGCACCTATTACAAATGAAATGGCTATGATCCAACTTGAGTTTTCTACTAAAGTACCGGACCAGCCTAATATAATTCCTGCGATAACTACAAAGTAAAAAAGCACTTTCCATTCAGCTCGAAGAAATGCCATCGCCCCACGGGCAATATGACCAGCCAATTCTTGCATATTGGCATCTCCAGCATCCTGCTTTGTAACCCAAGCAGATTTGACGGCCATCACAATGAGGCCGAGAACCCCAAGTGCGGGGACCACATACGTAAACATTTGTTCCATAAGAGCTATGATTATTCGGTTTATTGTTTTTTAAAACTGTCCGACAAATATATTATTATTCATTTAGCAAGCAATAGTGAACGAATAATCTTTGGTCTCCCAGAAGTATTCAAAAAGTTTAAAATTTGAAAGTATCCAAGGATTTATCTTTTTAAAGCATTGTTTGAAATAAGTAACACATTAGAAAACAACTCCTTAAAAAACAGCTTCAAAATATTTACAAAAAACACCTACATGGTTTGACAACAAAACAAAAAAAGACTAACCACAGGCTAGCCTCTTACTTCGTTTATTAACCATTGAATCAACGTCTTATATCAGAGACCGAATAATCTTGGGAGCCAAAGCGTCAACCCAGGCCATGCGGTGATGACAATCAATCCTATGATCATTGCAACAAAAAAAGGAAGCAATGGTTTGACAACCTTTTCAATACTTGTCTGAGCGACACCAACACCAATAAAAAGTACCGAACCTACAGGTGGTGTACAGAGACCTATACAGAGGTTCAAAATCATAATAATCCCAAAATGAACAGGATCTATTCCTAAAGCTGTAACTATTGGTAAGAAAATAGGAGTGAAAATCAATACGGCTGGAGTCATATCCATGAAAATTCCGACAAACAGTAAGAGTAGATTGATCAGCAAAAGAACCACCCATACATTGTCACTTACAGAGAGCAATGCAGAAGAAATTGATTGCGGAATATCTTCGCTCGACATTACCCAAGACATACTCATGGATGTAGCAATTAGCAGCATCACTATGGCTGTGGTCTCAGAAGACTTTAATAAAATTGCAGGTAGTTCCCTCCATTTCAACTCTCTATAGAAAAAAGATAGACCTAGCGTATAAATCACCGCAATGGCAGATGCTTCTGTTGCCGTGAACACCCCTCCTACTATTCCTCCCATCACAACCACTAGAAGCATTAAACTTGGAAATGCCCTAAAAAACTTTGCTGTCAATTCCTTTACACTAGTCTTTGTTCCGCCGGGAAGGTTTTTTCTTTTGATAAATATCGCTGCCGTTAGCATCAATAAAAGACCAATAAAGATTCCAGGTACATATCCTGCTACAAACAAGGCAGCAATAGATACACCTCCAGATGCCAATGAATAGACGATCAAGATATTAGATGGCGGAATAATCAGTCCAGTAGTAGAAGAAGTAATATTGACAGCTGCTCCGAGTTCTTTGGGATAGCCTTCCTTTTCCATTCTCTTACCCAAAATTCCTCCTATCGCAGAAGCTGCTGCAGCAGCTGATCCAGCAATAGCCCCAAAAAGCATGGCAGCAATGACATTTACATATAACAACCCACCTGGAAGTCGCCCAGTAATAGCCTTAGCCAGTTCGATGAGCCTGTTGGCAATTCCACCCCTGTTCATGATCTCACCAGCTAGAACAAAGAATGGAATAGCTAAGAGAGAAAAACTATCTAAACCAGTCCCCATTCTTTGGGCAATGGTGGTCGCTGATGGCACAAAAGCCACAGATACCATCAAAGTCAATAAACTAGACAATCCTAAACTCCAAGCAACTGGAACACCTATCCCCATCAAAGTGATAAATGTCAATACGAGTATGATAATGCTGATATACTCCATCTTATGCTATTTTGGGGTTACGAATCAGTAGAAAAGTAAAGCTCAGCTGATAATAGATCACCAACAAGCCAGAAAAAGGAATGACACCGTATACATAGGCTAGTGGAATCTGCAATGTCGCTGATTTTTGTCCTAGCATGTAGGTAATATAGACCAAATTACTACCTCCGAGTACCATGGCAATGACAGCAAAAATAACCACCAGCACATTGATCATAATCTGTAACCTGATTTTAGCTAGACCTTCCAATTTTCTCAAAACGATGTCAATAGCCAAGTGTTGATTCTGACCCGCTACATAGGCCGATCCTAGCATTCCTAGCCATATCAACATATACCTAGAAAGTTCATCTGTAAATGAGCTGGGACTCTGCAGAATATATCTTGATAGAACTTGCCAAGTCACATTCACAACCATTAGCCCCATCAACAAGACCAAAGTGGTAGCGATTACCTTGTCAATTTGATTTTTTGATTTTTCACTAAACATGCTAAAATTCTATTTTCAGATTTATTGGGTTTTTCGAATTTGCGCTACTACTGCTGCTAGTTCTGGCTGAGTCACTTTCAGTTCCTCGTACATACTTTCTACTGCCATCCTGAAACCCTCGTGCTCAGGATACATTATTGTCACTCCAGCTTTTTCCATCTCTGCTAAGGATTCTTCCACTGATTCTGCCCAAATTTTATATTGAAATTCCGCAGATTCATCTGCTGCTTCCTGGAGCCATTGCTTTTCTTGATCAGAGAGTAGATTCCATACTTTGGTACTGATGATCATGATGTCAGGGATAGCAGTATGCTCATTGATAGAATAGAACTTACACACTTCGTAGTGTCGAGATGTAAATAAACTAGGAGGGTTATTCTCCGCTCCATCTACGATTCCTTGCTGCAATGCTGTATATAATTCTCCATAAGACACTGGTGTAGGAGAACCTCCAAAGTTCTTCACCATGTTGATGGCTGTATTACTTTCCATCACCCTAATTTTCAGCCCTTTCAAGTCTTCAGGAGAGTCTACGGGCTTATTTTTGGTGTAAAAACTACGCTTACCCGCATCATAGTAGCAAAGCCCTCTCAGCCAAAAGTCCTCTCCATCTAGTAGAAGTTGCTGACCTATAGGACCTTTCAGAATTAGGTCACGGTGTGCATCATCTTTGAAAAGGTAAGGCATGCTCAACACTTGCAATTTAGGCGCAAAACTTTCCATCACTGCGGAAGAAACTTTGGTCATTCCCAAGCTGCCGATTTGGAGCAATTCTACCAGCTCTCTTTCAGAACCGAGTTGCTGATTGGGGTAAATTTTGATAATCATCTCTCCTTTGGACTTCTCTTCAAGTCGCTTAGCCATAAAAACCATGGCTTCGTGAACTGGATGAGTGACGCCTAGTCCATGACCAAGCTTGATCACACGCACACCTCCAGGGCCTTTGCAAGCAGAGAGCATAAAGAAAGCGATAGCAATAAGGTAGCAAATTCTCAATTTCATTTGCGATGTATTTTGGGTTTGTGGTCCTAAGACCTGATATGCTTGATCAATGTCAAGGTAGTATTAATTTTTTCTTGAAGTATCTCATACTGTCCTTCCGTAATGACTTTTTTGTCAAAAAGCTGAGAACCCATCCCTACACAGAACACGCCTGAAGTAAACCATTCTGACAGATTCTCTTGCGTAGGTTCTACTCCTCCTGTCGGCATGATGCGTACATCAGGCATGATAGACTTTATTGCTTTGATAAACCCTGAACCAAGGAGATTCCCTGGAAAAGCCTTAATCAGCTTTGCTCCTAAAGACTTGGCTTGAAAAACCTCGGTCACTGTAGCACAACCTGGGACCCAAAGTAGTCCTTTCATATTACAAAAATGTGCTACCTCAGGAATTAGTGCTGGGGAAACAATAAAATCAGCCCCCGCATGAATAAAATTCTGAACATCTGCAACAGAAAATATAGTGCCTATTCCCAAATACAAACCTTCAAATTGTTCGCTGTAGATTTTAAGTGCTTTAAAAACCTCGAAGGCATTGGATTCGCGGTTAGTGAATTCAAAAACTCTAACACCTGCTTCATAAGCAGCCCTCAATACTGATTTAGCAACTTCAATATCCTTATGATTGAATACTGGAATCATTCCAGTATCTGACATGCTTTGAAGAATTTTGTTTTGGTGGGTCATTGGTTTGTGGATTTCAGATTTTAGCCCCGAGGGATCGGGGAGATTGTAGATTGAAAGATTATAAGAATTCATCCCGATTGACGAATTTGGAAATTAAACTGTTAGAAAGATCATGATATTACTTAGAGAATCTTTTCGTCTCTACGGGCATAGAATTTTCACCTTTTTTTAATGGCCACAAAGGCACGAAGACACGAAGGGATTATTTTTGATTTGATGACTAATAGTGATTCATCCTTCTTACTTCTTACTTCTTACTTCATCCTTCTTATTTCCCCCCTCCTTACCTTAGGAGTTTGCCAACATGCTCTCCTCTGACCAAAGATTTGACTTCTTCAAGGCTGACAAGGTTGGCGTCACCCGGAATGCTATGCTTCAGCACTGATGCAGCTACTCCAAATTCTAAAGCATCTTGATCAGATAGGTGAAGCAAGCCATAAATCAAACCTGCCATGTATGCATCCCCTCCACCCACTCTGTCTACAATATGGCTCATTTGATATTTTTTGGAGGTAAGGAGGTTTTGACTATTCCATAGAAGGGCACTTAGCTCATTTTCAGAGGCAGAAATTGACTCTCGCTCAGTTGTGGTAATGTATTTGATCTGAGGAAAATCCTTTTTGGCTTGAATGCAAGCTTGTTCATAATCATCCGCTTGAATATCCATACAATTGTCAAAGTCAGCCAAACCAGCAACTATGATCGATGTATACCGAATCAACTCAGGCATAACTTCAAGAGGTCCTTTACCATATTGCCAGAGATTTCTTCTGTAATTGATATCTCCACTGATCATAAGTCCCTTAGAAGAAGCTACTTTCAAAGCTGCCAAAGTCATATCAGCCGCACTTTGAGAAAGGGCAGGCGTGATTCCTGTCCAATGAAACCAATCCGCTCCGTCAAATACACTATCCCAATCTACTTGACTAGCATCAAATTTGGCAAAGGCGGAATCAAATCGATCATAGATGATTTTTGAAGCACGTTGCATGGCTCCATTTTCTAGAAAATAAAGCCCAAGCCTTCCCTCGGATTGATAAACGTAATCTGTCTTGATTCCTACTTGTCTCAAGTATTGGATAGCAGCCCTGCTTAAATCGTGGTCAGGAAAAGCTGTAACATGGTAAGTTTCCAACCCCCATTGAGCCAAAGAAACAGCTACATTTGCTTCAGCACCACCATATACAATATTGAACTGATCGGCTTGAAGAAAACGATCATGACCGAATGTGCTCAATCGCATCATCACTTCCCCAAGGGTAATAACCTTCTTTTTCATCATTTTTTATTTCTGGGAGTTAAATTACTACGATAGAATTTTTTTTTCCTTTTCTTTTGCATAAATTGTGCAATCGATTGCGCAATATAAACAAAAAAATTAATGAACCATAAGTTTTTACAAATTCATCCTGATGACAATGTGTTGGTAGCTTTGACCGATTTGGAAGCGGGAAACATTGTCAATTTCAAAGGAAATGATATACTGCTCAAAAACCAAATTACTGCCAAGCATAAGTTTGCAATAAGCCCAATTGCTCAAGGTAATTATGTCTATATGTATGGATCAATCGTCGGCAAGGCAGTCAGTGATATTGACGCAGGCGAAGTCCTAACAACTACAAATGTGCATCATGAAGCCAATTCTTTCAGTGAAAAAACAGAGACAACAGGATGGATAAGTCCTGATATTAGCAGGTTTGCAAATCGCACCTTCAATGGCTTCCACCGTAAAGATGGGCAAGTAGGAACTGCCAATTATTGGATAGTGATTCCATTGGTTTTCTGTGAAAATAGAAATGTGGAAGTCATCAAAGACGCCTTTGTAGAAGAGCTTGGTTTCAGCAAACCTAACCCTTTCAAAAGCCTTGTGCAACAAATGGCCAGTTTGTACAAATCAGGAAATAAAGCTGCTATTTCCAGTCTCCATGTAGAAGAAGTTCTAGCTGAAAATGAGCAGCGAATTTTCAAAAATATAGATGGTATCAAATTCCTGACTCATCAAGGTGGCTGTGGTGGCATCAGACAAGATTCCGATACGCTATGCGCCCTGCTTGCTGGATACATCAACAATCCTAATGTAGCTGGAGCCACGGTGTTGAGTCTTGGTTGTCAAAATGCCCAGCCTGCCATTCTCCAAGAAAAAATTAATCAAATTAATCCTCATTTCGAAAAGCCTGTGATCTTACTAGAGCAGCAAAAAGAAGGTACTGAGCAACATCTGCTTTCTCAAGCAATCAAGCAAACCTTCCTTGCTATGGCTGAGGCCGATCAGGAAGAGCGGAAACCTGCACCATTGAGCAAATTGACCATAGGGCTAGAATGTGGAGGGTCTGATGGATTTTCTGGTATTTCCGCCAATCCAGCAGTAGGTCATGTCTCAGATTTGTTAGTGGCATTGGGAGGCAAGACTATACTTTCAGAGTTTCCAGAACTCTGCGGGGTAGAGCAAGAATTGATCAACCGATGTGTGAATCACGACATTGCCGAAAGATTCAGCAAATTGATGGTAGCTTATGCTGCATCAGCAGAAGCAGTAGGCTCAGGTTTTGATATGAACCCTTCACCTGGCAATATCAAAGATGGTTTGATCACTGATGCCATGAAGTCATCTGGTGCAGCCAAAAAGGGAGGCAATTCCCCCGTAGTAGATGTATTGGATTATGGAGAATATGTCACCAAACCAGGTTTGAATCTACTCTGCACCCCAGGTAATGACGTAGAGAGCACTACTGCAATGGCTGGCTCAGGAGCTAATATTATTCTTTTCACCACTGGACTAGGTACTCCGACGGGAAACCCCGTGACTCCTGTTATCAAGGTCTCTTCAAATACCAAACTCGCAGAAAGAATGCCCGACATCATCGATGTGGATACAGGTGGAATCATATCAGGTGAAAAAACAATCCCAGAAATGGGCGAAGAAATGCTAGAGTTTATCATCCAAGTAGCTAGCGGTAAAGTCAAAACCAAAGCTCAAAAATTAGGTCAAGATGATTTTATTCCTTGGAAAAGAGGGGTGTCTTTGTAGGGAATAACTGGAGATTTTAGCCCCGAGGGATCGGGGAGATTGTAGATTGTAGATTATAAAAAATGCCAAGTGTTAAGAATTGAAGGTCTTGATGCTTGGCACATTTTCATTGTATAGGGCTTGCTGAAAAAGTCTCAGGTATGCCAGGTTCAAAGCGGGCGAATGAAGATATATACCTATACTTCGAATTAGCCAAATGAAGAAGATGGTATGCCTGAGACTAGCTTGAAAATTTCGAGTTTTGAAATTTTCAGGAATACGGAAATCAAGGTAGATCATTGAATAAGCTTGCACCTGCTTAAAAGAAAACACTTTATAAACGAGGTATTCTTCAAGATTTAAAGAATTTATTCTCCTGTTGGCATTTTTCATCATGCCCTATCTGGTGATAAGCACTTCTATACACTCTCCACTACGAGCATCTTACCATGGGAAGCTTGATGCCGGATTTTTTTGGCAATTGTATATTGCTCTGAAGACCACCATTCTTTGGCTCTAGCTACGGAAGGAAACTCCAAAACCACAAAACGCTGAGGGTTCCAGTCGCCTTCTAAGGACTCTGTCTGAGCTCCTCTGACTACAAAACGACCTCCAAAAGCCTCAACTGCTGGTAAACTTAGTTTTTTGTACTCCTCGTACATTTCAGGATCATGAATTTCTACTTCTACTACTACAAGTGCTGGCATGAGAATTTTAGATTTATGAATTAAGATTTTAAAATGAAGATAGTTCAGTATGAATAAGATTACAAATCCTGTTCATCTAGTTTAGAAATTGCATATTTCAAAAATTAATCCCTACCTAAAATTACTCCTTTTGGATATAAATGATTCACTAGACTATTGAGGTAAATTTCCAAATTGGTGTATTTTGGGTGCAAGTCATTGGCATTGGCATCCTCTGGCTCTCTTGGATCCAAACCATTTTCTACTTCCCAAAGATCTGGGATTCCGTCTTGATCAGAATCTACCAAGCTTTCACCTTTATTCAAGATAGGCCAGGCTCCTACTTCTGTCTGAGAATCAATGATGCCATTTTTATTTCTTCCAAATTCACTTTCTCCAGTCCTTGCCTCTTGAGTAAGCCTTTGATCGACTTGATCTCTCGACAGACTAGCTCCAGCAAAAGTCAATACAGATTCAAATGCCTCCTCTGAAGTCTCTTGAAACTCCAAAACACTAGGATAAGGACTCTTGACCAAAACTTTGCCAGCTGATACGCCATGAACTCCTAGTGAATTATCGGCTGAAACTTCCTTGCTTCCAGCCACTATATTTCCCTGAATAAAGAAAGTACCAAACGGCTTATATGGCTCAATGATCCTTGTCTGGTTAGACTGTGTAGCTGGTCCTGGCTTGTAATAATTATTTACGATGTTATGCATTCCGAGCTCTCCAGCATAAGAACTGTTGCTTTTCCAGTTGTAGATGACATTGTTCCTGAAATCTACAATTTCCAGATCAGGCTGCTTATGATATCTTGAGCCATTGAATCTGGGTAATCTGCTGTTGTGATTGGAGATCAAGTTATGGTGAAATGATGCTTTCATACCACCCCAAATACCTCCATAGCCGTGGTCACCTTTGGCATGAACTGATCTATTGAGACTTTCTGATATGATAGACCATTGTAGGGTGAAGTTTTCGTTATCATAAAATGACCCACATTCGTCTGTCGCCCAACTGAGAGAACAATGGTCAATAATGATATTCTTATTTCGTGTCGCACTCATGGCATCATCTTCTACTTCATACAGGTCTCCTAGTCTACTTCTGATAAAGCGAATGATGACATTGTCTGCTTTTATTTTGAGGGGATAGTTTTGTAGCGTAATCCCATCACCAGGTGCAGATTGACCGGCTATGGTCAGGTCTCCATTGTTGATGTCCAATTCAGATTTCAATTCAATATTACCTGCTACTGCAAATACAATCGTCCGTGGTCCATGCTTTCTAATCGCCTCTCTCAAAGAACCCGGCCCATCATCGGCTAAGGAAGATACTATGAAAACATCTCCTCCACGTCCTCCAGTAGTATATTTGCCAAATCCATCCGCTCCTGGAAAAGCTAAAACTTGTTCAAAATCAAGCGCAGCAGCTGCCTTATCCAGAACTTGTGCTTTACAAGCAGTTGATATGATAATCAAAAATAAAAGTGTGATGTAACGATTCATAGAGGTTGGACAATTGACTTAAAATTATAAGGTTTGGATTGTAGATCTTAGATCTTAGATTGTAGTCCCAAGGGACCGGGGAGATTTTGGATTGTTGCCCTTTAGGGGTCGGAGCGATTGTAGATTGGGTATGTTGCTAAATGCACTGATTCTTAGTGAGATCCTTTTTTTCTTTCTCCTTTGCTTCCTAGGCACCTCCTAACCCTTAGCAAACACACCTTTAACCTAATTAACTCAATCAACTAATAACTAATTCCCTTCATCCTTCCCATACTGTTTTTCTGTGATTGCTTTGACAAGGCTATTGATATACACTTCTATGTTATCATAAGCTGTACTTAGATTTCTTTCTTTGGCATCATCCTTATTAGGGTCTAAGCCATTGGCTTTTTCCCATTCATCGGGCATGCCATCACCATCTGTGTCCAAGGGTGCAGGTAGACTTGACAACATCGGCCAGCCTCCTACATCATCCTGACTATCTATCAGGCCATTGGTACTGCCACGTGATCCTTCGGCAGTGTAGTTACCTTGCTTGACATCTGCTAGTATCCTGATATCTACCGCATCTCTGTGATGGCTAGCTCCACCATAAGCCAATATTTTTTCAAGCGCTTCTTCCGCACTGTGATTGAAGCTCAAGTTGCCAAATGGTAATGGATTATCCAATTTTAGATTGTTTTTATCTGCCACTGTGCCTTGCTTTGCCACGACTCCGAGCCAATTGTCATTGGTGATATTGGCATTGCCATGAAATACATTGCCCGCAACATAAAACTTCCCATAACCGAAAATAGGGGCACTATTAGAGGCTTGCTTATAAGCATTGAGAAACATGTTTTTGTTTTTGGTTGCAGGTCCTGGCTTGTAGTAGTTATTGACCAAATTGAAAGTCCCTGCTTCTCCTCCATAAGAAGCATCTGTTCCCCAATTGTAGATTACATTATTTCTGAAGTCAACTACGCCACGTAGGTCTTCAGGCCTATTATTGTTATTATAAACACCTGGATGGTCAAATCTAGGGTTTCTGTTGTCATGATGTGCTAGGAGGTTGTGGTGAAAGCTGGCATTTTTCCCTCCCCATATACCGCCGTAGCCATGTAAACCCTTTTCATGAATCGAATTGGTCAGGCTTTCCGAAAGGATGCACCATTGCATGGTGAAGTTTTCATTGCCATAAAAAGAAGCTGCCTCATCCGTGGACCAGGACATGGAGCAGTGGTCGATGATGATATTTTTCTTGTACCTTCCTTCCATAGCATCTGCTTCAGCACCGCCTTTGTCTCCAAGTCGGAATCTTAAAAACCGAATGATGACATTATCTGCATTTACAATCAAGGATTGATTTTTCAAAGTAATGCCATCTCCTGGGGCAGTTTGTCCAGCGATGGTGACATTGCCATTACTGATGGCAATAGGACTTCCTAGTTCTATATAACCTGACACTTCAAATATGATAATTCTCGGCCCGGGAGTAATGATGGCTTGCCTCAAGGAACCTGGCCCACTGTCATTGAGATTAGTTACTTTGATCACCCTTCCTCCCCTGCCACCGGTTGTTTTATTTCCAAATCCCTCAGCTCCTGGGAATGCAAAGGCCTCTTCTTGGATTGGATCAAAGACATGGATAGGTTCTTCTTCTATAGGATCGATTTCCTCTCTTTCTGAGCAGGAAAAGGAAATTAAAAAGAAGAAAATGGGTATCAATAATTTTTTCATTTTTTGTCTTTCAAACAAGTAAGGCTATGGAACAACAGGCTAGCTGCTGTCCCATAGCCAGGGGTTTGTAATTTAACTCAATTTTATTTCCTTAGAAAGCCCATCTAGGGTCTCCGATTGGTCCACCAGTAGTACCTGCAGTTCTCAGAGGAGAGTTGGCTGGCAAAGTCAGATTCGTGGTTCTAGAATTCCAACCTAGATCCACATTGAGTAGATTAGAGGTCTGTACGTAAGTCTGCAAGGTGGCATCAGCTGGATCAGCACCGCCTGTGGTCAAATTGAAGAGATTCGAGTGGCTCAAGACAATCTGCGAACTTGAATTGGCTCTGATCAATCTGCCTCCTACTGTCTGATCTTCGTAAGGCATATTGGTGATGATAGAGTTGGTCATTGAGAATTCTATCGCATTATTATTTGCATCTAGCAAATTGTCGTTTCTATTTCGTGACCCAAACCCATTCAAGGTAACTCTATCGACAGTTATTTTAGGTGTAAACGGCATGGTCAAATTTGTGGCCCAGCCTATAAAGCCTCTACTACCAATGGATGCAAAGGTTGAATTGGTGATTTGGATCTCTCTAAACTCCAATTTATCCAAATGAAATATATGATAGTTGTCCACGTTATGATTTCTCAAAATCGAGCTTGATACTTTGATTAAGTTCATTTTGTGCTCGTTATTACCAGCTCTATTGGCTCGCATAAAGGAAGTAGCTACATTTTCTACAATACAATTGTCAACAATAATATCTGTAAAGGTAGCAGCACCTCCAGCAAAATTCAGGAAATATGCGCCACTTCCTGGCCCTCCATCGAAAGTAATTCCATTGACAGTAAGGCCAGCTCCTGATTCAGTGAAGGTAAATTCTCTGAAAAGCACCTTGGTATCAGTAGGGTCACCTGAAACAGACTGAAGCGTAATTGTTTTGCCAATAATTCTTAAGTTAGCCCACTCTCCAGAGTTATCTCTGATTTCATAAGTTCCAGGTTCCAACCCGATCACAGCACCATCCTCAGCGCCTTCTACAATTTCTCTGAAATTACTTGATGGAGTCAAGATGATGTCAAAAATACTTTCTTCTTTCATCACAAAAGAAGTAGTTCCTTTGGTTCTAGTACCTTCAAAGATCTCAGCTGTGTACTGCATCAATGGAGTTAAACCTTCTAGAATTTTCTGTGCTTCACCTCGCTCAGCATCTGAAATCATGAACTCGGTGGTATTTTCTAAAGCATCCGTGACTACAATTCGAGTGGGATTAGAAGTAGGTCTCCATCTCAAAAGGACTGTAGATGAGCCTATTTCATTATCGAAAGTCGGAAGGAAGATCTGCTCACCAGTAATTCTGAAAGACTGCATGGTTCTCTGCCATTCAGAATCTGTGGCGGAGGAAACTCCTAGTGCCCTCACTCTCGCGAAATAATCTACGTTGATCTCTAAGTCATCATCAGTGATAACCAATCTAGTTGCCACTGTTTCTCGTTCCAATACGACACTAGAAAACAGGGAGTCTTCAGATACTTGAATTCTATAATTCACTTCTCCTGGATCGGTGAAGAGAGCCTCTGGCCATGTCAGTGTCACGGCAGTCTCTCCATTTGCTCCTGTAATTCTAACAGGTCTAAAGCGCTTCATGTCATCAGGCACTTCATAATTTGGCTCTACTTCTGCACAGGCACTGAACAAAGCACCCATGACCAATAAGTAAGCCAGGTACTTGAGTATATTTTTGATTTTATAGTCCATGATATTGGTTTTTGGGCTTAATTAATAACCATATTCTTGCTTCAAATTCGGATTCGCATCCAAAATTGAGGTGTGCAAAGGAAGCAATTCGCTCTTACCTGGGGTAAAACCTACAGCGTAGAAGGTGAGAATGGTAGTATTGATTCCATTACCAACCCAAGCCACAGAAGCAGAACCTGCAGGTGCAGGAGTAGGTTGAGGCTGATAGAAGGAGTTCAACCATCTCAATTGGTTCACTCCAGGCTCGAAGTACATTGTGGTAGGAAGATTTGCATATTGGCCTGATCTTGCTACCATAGCAGCTAGATTAGCCTTGGTTTCATTCAGTTTAGTTTCCAAAAGATTCCATCTGAGTAAATCATATTTCCTAATTCCTTCACCAGAAAATTCAAAAGCTCTCTCTTGAACTATTGCTTCAAAGAAATCTTGGTATGTCGTAGGTGTAGGGCCTATCAAAGAAGCATCACCTCCAAAGCCTCTAGTTCTAACTTGTTCATAAGCTTGAATAGCAGCAGGTGTAGGACCGTTGTTGATTTCATTTTCTGCCTCAGCAAACATCAACAATACATCAGAATACCTGATCATTGGCCAGTTGATACCGAAGTACTGTGCATTGGAATTGATCACTACTGGGTTGGTCATCCAGTCTCTTCTGAATTTGCCATCCACCATGGTTTGGAGCGTTCTCGCTACGATGGTGAAGTCCTGATTGATATTATAAGGTGCCGCAGAAACATCCCTTCTTTGGTCATTTTCATCAAACGAATAGAAGAAAGTAGGAAGAATAGTCAAAGCTGAATTCCCAAGGTTATTCCATCTTGGACCATTATAATAACCCAGCTTGGAATCACCTAAAGCACTTCCTCCGCCAGTCATTGCTAGTTCCCAAAGAATCTCTTGATTTGGTTCTCTTCTTCTTGCTAATAGGCCTTCCTTAAATACCGCTTCAAAAGAAGGGTTCAAATTATGTGAACCACTATTGATTACGGCCAAAGCTTCATCTCTTGCAATCTGATAGAACTGTATATGATTGGCACCTCTTCGCATCTGTCTGTCTAATCTCAAAGAGTAGCCTCCTCTAAAAAGAGCAATTCTAGCCCTTAAAGCTCTAGCAGCTCCTTGCGTGATTCTTTCATTGGTAGATCCTGACGTAGCCCAAGGAAGTAATTCAGCTGCTTGACCAAGATCTTCTATGATTCTATCATAGATAATATCCCGGTCTGTCCTTCCAAGAAAAAGATCCTCTTGAGTACTTGAAGGCTCAAACTGAGCAGGAATATCTCCCCAGTTTCTGATCAATTCAAAATAAAACTGAGCTCTCAAGGTAAGCGCTTCTCCATGCAATCTTCTCAGCTCTCTTTTCTCAAACTCAGTACCATTGATATACATGGCCATTTTAGGAATCTCTGTAATACAGATATTGGCTCTCTCTATACCTTGATAAAGTTGATTGAATGGTCTAAATAATTGAGTATTTGAAGGCTGCACATTGTAATGAGCGATATCTCTTCTTTCGTTGTCTGGAAAAGGATTACCACCTTGCCCCATCATGATATCATCATCTAGCGGATAATACATACTAAGACGGATTCCATAACCATTATCACCACCAAGTGCTGCATACACACCTGTCAAAGCAATAGTGGCATTGGTGACATTACTAAATACGTAGTCTGGTCCAAAGGAAGAAACTGGAGCTACTTCTAAGTAGTCTTCACAGGAAGTCAATGTTCCAAGTGAAAGTACCAAAGCTAAGGTTAATCTATATATTCTATTCATTATAAATCTTTTTTTAATGGATATTAGAATGTGATATTGACACCTGCAATGAATGTTCTGGCTCTTGGGTAGGCCGAATAGTCTACACCTGGAGTCATTGGTGTTCTTCTTCTTGTGTTTACTTCAGGGTCATAACCTGTATAATTTGTGAATATCGCCAAGTTGTTACCAGTTGCGTAGAACCTTACTCTTTGGATTTTATACTGTTGGAGTAATTTATTAGGTAAGGTATATCCTAGTGTAACATTGTTGATCCTTAAGAAGGAACCGTCTTCAATTGCCCAAGAGTGCATATAAAATGAAGAGGCAGTCGTCAATGGTGTCCATATTTTAGCATCTGCATTAAGAGCAGCCAATTCTGTAGGGTCTGTCACGACTTGACCAGCTGAGTTCACATTGGTAAATCTATCATTCATGATCGCAAGCAAATTTGAATTTGGAGTGTATCCTGAAGAGAACTCAAGCTTATTGGCATTTAAGATATCATTACCCAAGACAAAGTTCATGAAGATGCTCGCATCGAAGTTTTTGTAAGTAAACTGCTGATTCAATCCACCAAAGAACTTTGGAGTTGCATTACCAATAGCTGTTCTGTCATTGTCATCTACAACTCCATCTCCATTCAAATCTTTAAACTTTAGACTACCTGGCCTAGGTGCAATAGATGTAATTCCTCTATTATCAGCCACTCCATCTCTTAAAATATACTGGCCACCTACAAAATCAAAATCAGAAATCTGATAGAATCCATCCGTAACTAGACCCCACATGGTACCTACAGGCTTTCCAACTTGAATCGCATAATCGAATGGCACATTGCCACCTGCCCAGCCTGAAGGAACTAAGAACTGAGATTGCTCACCGAGGTTTTCTACCCTGTTGATATTATGGGAAATATTGAAGCTTGCTGTCCAATTGAAATTTCTTTTATTGACCACTGCGCCGGATAGTTGAATTTCCACACCTCTATTTGATGTTTCTCCTACATTTTGGATTTGTACTGTGTATCCAGATGTAGAAGGAACAGGTACTTCCACTAAGAGATTTCTGGTGTTATTGATGTAAGCATCTATAGAAAACTGTATTCTTCCACCCAAGAATCCTGCATCCAAACCTATATTTTTGGCTATGGTTGTTTCCCATATCAAGTTTTCATTAGCAAGAGAAAGTGGTGAAAAACCTACCTCAACTTGATTATTGAACCCATAGAAAGCATTTGGCCCAAACTGGGTCAAGTACAAGAAATTATCAATTCTATTATTTCCAGACTCTCCGTAGGAAGCTCTAATTTTCAAATCAGAAATTGTATTAGATACCCCAGCCATAAATGATTCATCAGAAATTCTGTAGGCTCCTGATAGAGAAGGGAAATAACCCCATTTTCTACCTGGGGCAAATTTGGAAGAACCATCTGCTCGCATAGTAGCCGCAAATAAGAATTTGTCTCCATAGGCATAATTTACCCTGCCAAAAAAGGAAACAAGCCTTGACTCTTGTACATTGGAGGTAGGGATCTGAGGTGTACCGAGAGCCAAGTTGCCAAGTGCTCTTTCAGCAGTGATTCCAATTGGAAAGAATCTTGACTCCAAGTAGTCTATGCGAAATTCTTCCTCAAAGATCTCATGACCAAGTAGCAGGTCAATTTTGTTTTTCTCAGTGAATGCCGTCTTCATTTTGGCTGTGCTGAAAGTGAAGACATTGGAATTGTTCAGAATTCTTCTTTCATTTCTTCTGATGGAAGCGATCGGCTGACCTGAGCCTACTTGTCTTGCTGGGCCAGTGATGGTATCATTGAAAGCATAATCTTTGATATCTGAAAAATCTACACCTACGGTAGTCCTAAATGAAAAATGTTCATTGAATTTATAATTGACACTTCCATTGAAGTTTGTCACGCTTTGCTTACGCTGTCTGTATTCAGCATCTGTCAATAAGATTGGGTTGATTAATGCCAATGAATTTGCATTGGTCTCATCTGCATAATCTGGATCAAAAGCAGTAACATCACTTCCATTCATTAAAATTGGTCTGTATTTTACTGCATGTCGAAGTCTATTAGTAGCAGAAGATCCCTCTGAAGCCGTACCAGCACCATTTACAGTGGTACTATTGTGGCGGACATTGAAACCTACAGAAAGTTTATCATTGACTTTATGATCAAACTTAAAGTTGATTAATTTTCTATCAAAATCTGAAGCTAACATGACCCCCTCCTCAGTATTGGAAGTGACAGATAGGTTATACTTAGTAGCTACTGTACCACCTGCAACACTCAAGTTATGTGTCTGCATAATGGCATTTCTACCAAAGATTTCATCTTGCCAGTCTACAAAAGGAACTTGTCTGTAATTTTCTATATCACCGAAGTTCCCATAGGTGTTGAGGAAGTTGTTTCTTTCTTGCTCAGAGCCTCTAGATCTTTCGTGCTGATACCTTACAAATTCATAAGGATTCATTACATCTAGTTTTCTGGCCAATTGCTTGACACCGCCGAAGCCATTGTAAGAAACTGTTGTTTTCATTTCGGTACCGCCTTTGGTAGTGATGATCACTACCCCATTGGCGCCTCTAGCTCCATAGATTGCTGTTGCAGAGGCATCTTTGAGTACATCTATAGACTCAATATCCTGAGGAGACAAAACAGAGAGGGCATTTTCTACCTGTACTCCATCTACCACAAAAAGTGGTGAATTATCTTGAGTGATAGAACCGCCTCCACGAACTCTGATTTGTACTTCTGCATTTGGTGAACCTTCTGATCCAGTCACTTGCACCCCAGCTAAACGACCCGCAAGTGCTTCCGCCGCTGAATTGATTGGAATATCTGCCAATTGCTTAGCGTTGACTGAGGATACTGAGCTAGTCAAGTCCCTTCGTTCAATAGAAGCATAACCGACCACCACGTACTCATCTAATTGCGCAATATCTTCTTTTAGCGTGATATCTATCACAGATTGATTACCAATCTGGACTTCCCTAGACACCATTCCAATAAAGGAGAAAATCAAAGTTGCATTGGACGGAACTTCGATTGAGTATTTACCATTGATATCAGCTGCTACGCCGATACTAGTACCTTTGACAAGTACAGATGCGCCAGGGATTGGTTCTCCGGATTCGTCAGTCACCGTTCCCCTCACCACAGATCCTTGTGCCAATACCGTAGCTACCATAAATATCGATAGTATGGCTACAAGGAACAATTTCCGGTATGACACCAGATTTTTCAGAGTAATGTTCATTTCAATAAGATATAGGGTTAATTGTTAGATTTGATTCTTTGGTATTTTGTCCATTTCCGAGTGATCGGTAGGTCAAGGAATAAAGCTATCCGCTATGAATGGAGAAAGGTAAATAAAAAGCTGATTTCATCTGTATTTTTAGGGTTTATTGTTACTAATATTGACTGCCTTTAAAGCAAATATTATACATCATTTGCGCAATCGATTGCATATTAAGAATAAATATTTTTTACCACAAGATATTTTTAAAAAAATATTACTTAACGGTATTAAAAACATGTATAGCAACTATTTAGCTCACAAAATTTGGAAAAAGAATCCAGTATTATAAATTTTTATTACGTCTAAAAAATATTTTATGCGCAATCGTTAGCATTAATAAAGAGCCTTTACAAAGACTCTTTATTAATTTTTGAAAAATTTGGCTAGTTCAGGGAGTTTGAGCTTCATTTCCTCTACCACTAAATCACAAATTCTAAAAGCTCCAGTTGGCGAAAAGTGTGTGTTATCTACAATACCTTCTGGAAATCTATCGTATTGACCAGGTGCTACATGCATAAAGAGCTCCTTAGACTTTTCCTCTCCCCAATCCATAATCAGGGATCTACTTTTTGCATTCAAATCCAAAAGTGTCACTCCAAGCATTGCTGCTACTTCTTTGACTTTTTCTGTATAGCTGAGGTGCGTATCTTTCAAGGCTCCCTGCTCATCAAAACTTCTTCGTGAGAGTGGTGTAGCCAGTATTGGAATTGCACCTTTGGCGCTAGCTTCCTCCACATACCTGATCAAATTTTGCTTGTAGTCTTCAGGTGAGGCATAGCGATTAGGGTCGTCTATCTTCTGATCATTGTGTCCAAATTGGATGATCACATAATCCCCTCGCTTCAACTCTGCCATGACAACATCCCATCTCCCCTCGGCACGGAAATTTCTGGTACTTCTACCATTGATAGCATGATTAAACACTTCTATTCCAGGCTTGAAATATAGAGGAAAAATCTGCCCCCAGCCCTTCTCCGGGTTTCCTGGTGCATAAGACTTATCTGCCATGGTAGAATCTCCAATCATAAAGATCCGGATAGGGACTTCTTTGACGCTATCAAAAGCGCAAAGCAATCCTCCTAGTAAAAGGAGTGCAGCTAACACTTTCATATTATTTGATTTTAATGATCTCGCCATTCACCTCTGAGGAAATTTTCAAATCAGCTTGCTGCTTAATAGACTCTTTACCAATATGAATAGATTCAGAGAGTTCTCCCATCACCGAAATGGCAGGACTATTTGTCACTGTATATTGCAAATTGGAAATGTCAATTCGCTTGCTATTGTAAAATGTCAGTGCAGCCCCTTGGCTAGGAATGACCGTCACATTACTCAGTATCAACCCATCCGTATCCACAGCAATGATACCCTTCTCAGCTTGTAGGACTGCATTTTCAAGGCTTACATTCTGAAGATTCATCTCTGGCAATCCTTGGAAATTTGCTGCTACACCACTTCCTGTTGCAGTGATGTTTTTCATATAGATATTTCTAAATGCTGGTGTGCGTTCATCTACTTGTACAAGCGCTTCATTTCTAGCCTCCCGTTCAGCACTTTGATCTGATTCTAACACGGGCGAATTCCCTCCATAGAATAAATTAAAATTGATCACATCTGTGGGAATATTGACCATATCAATATCTGAGATGTAGATATTTTCTACTACACCACCTCGACCTCTGGTACTTTTGAATCGTAATCCTACATCTGTACCCATAAAAGTACACTGAGAAATATGTACATTTCTCACTCCGCCTGACATCTCGCTACCGATCACAAAGCCTCCGTGACCATGATAGACGATGTTATTCTTTACGACCACATTTTCTGTGGGCATACCTCTATCTCTTCCATCTTGATCCTTGCCAGATTTGAAGCAGATCGCATCGTCACCCACATCGAAGATGTTATTGTAAATCAATACATTCTTACAAGATTCAAGGTCCAAGCCATCTCCGTTCTGAGAATACCATGGATTTCTTACATTGAGGTTGCGGATGATAATATCCTCACTCATCAGCGGATGGATATTCCATGCTGGAGAGTTTTGAAAAGTAGGCCCATCGAGTAAGATACGCTTGCTGTTTTTGATACTCACTAGTACCGGACGAAGAAAATCTTTCACCGACTCCAACTCACTTGGTTCAATCAGATCAGGAACATTGAAATTAGAGCTCGATTGGAAACCCTTGAGTGAAGACTCGGAAGGAAACCACATATCACCTTTTTCATTGAGTAGGCCTCCAGTTGCCAAGAGACTCTTCCATTGGGTACCTGTCATTTTGCTTTTCTTCACAGGTCTCCAGGCATCGCCATTCCCGTCAATAGTGCCTGGACCTGAAATGGCAATATTTTCTACACCATCCGCGTATATAGGAGAAATACACCTGATCGTATTCAACCCTTCAAAACTTGTCTCAACCAAAGGGTAATCATCAAAATCTTTACTAAACTGAATCAAAGCTCCTGCTTCTAGATGTAAATTGACATTACTCTTGAAAATGATAGGCCCAGTCAACCACATTCCCCGAGGTACGACGATCGTCCCACCTCCATGCTCTGAGACTTTATCCATCGCTTGAGCAAAAGCAGTAGTGTTTTTTGTAATCCCATCAGACACTGCCCCAAAATCCTTGATATTTACTGCAAAGTCGGGAAAGCTTGCTTCCTTTACTTTGGGCATTTCAAATTCTACATTATCGTAGATGCTATTGCTGTCGATGAGTCCAGAAGCGATTTCCTGCGATCCCACAGGTGCTGTACAACTTACCATTACAATCAACACAGCAAGCAAGAGGTTTTGCATTTTATTCATAGGGTTTATTGGTTGAGTTTCAATTTGAATTTATCAGCTAATGTATTGATCACTTCTACTTTGCAAGTAAGGCTTCGACAAGTGTTAATTTTTATGGTGTGCAGAAGGCCAAAGCTTATTGGCTAAGTTGACACCAGGAGTCCAACCGTCATTTCCTGCGAGGATTACTGCTATAGAAAAAGCAGCAATTTCATTTTGATTTAATTGCTTCGACCATGCAACTCTAGCTGATGAATCAGCACCTGGCCCCGAAGAGTTGAACTCTCCATAGTAGGCAGTCGACTCAGCCTCTGGTTTATTCCAGTTGTGCCAACCTTCTGGTCTAATATGGGCACCCATTTCGGTATTGATGAAAACTGTCTTGGCATGAACCCTCCACGGTCTTCCAAGGTAAACCTTGCGCTCGGGCGCGTCACCAGTTAGCCGACAATTGATAAACACAAAACCATGCGCCACATCTTCAAGAGTAGAAGCAGCTGTGATGTATTGACCTCCCTCCTTGGAGTAGATTTCACAATCCTCAAATACTGCCGTAGACCAGCCAAATATAAAATCCGTAGTCCCTTCGATGTAGCAACTCTTATAATATTGCCTGCTCCTTTCTCCATGAGCATAGAGCGTATCTTGAAATCCTAAAAATCTACAGTGCTGAAAATATGCCCTGTCTCCAGTGACTCTGATGGCTACTGCTTGCCCAACTGGCCCAGCAGTGTTCTGAAATGTGAGATTCTTTGCTGTAAAATCATCTCCGAAAACAAAAAAACTACTTGATCCTGTCGTACCCATCTCTTCCCCAAAACGGTTGTGTTTTGATGCATAATCATCGAATGTCAAAATGGTGTTCAAAGCATCTTCTCCTATCAAGATGACTTTGGTCTTTGTGGTAGGAAGTAAAATTTTTTCTTTGTAAACACCTGATTTGACAAAGATTACTGTCGGTAAATCTCTGAAATCCGGAACAGCCATGATAGCCTCTTGAACTGTCAAGAAGTCTGTCGATCCATCCTGAGAGACCACAAAGTCATATTGCTTAGCAGATACAGTTTGCCAATAGACCAAAATCGCTATGGTGAGAATCAGTTGTTTCACTTTTCCATATTTTCATAGATCAAAGCAGCCAAGATAAATGGCCCAACCCCTTTGGGATCGTTATCTCTGATGACTTCATTGACATAATATTCATAAGACCCATCTCGGTAAGGATTGCCACCCAAGCCAGCCACTCCACAAATCTGTGTAAGAGAAACTCCTCCATCTTCATCTTCCCTAATGAATTCCTTCAATATGCCTTTATAGGCTTTGATGCCAGCATTGCGAAACTCTTCATTCAAATAGCCCTTTTGAGCACCTTTGAGTAAGAAATAAGCAAACATGCTCGTCGCTGAAGCTTCTAGATAATTCCCTGCTCGATCACCTTGATCTATGACTTGATACCAAGTACCCGAATCATGTTGATACTTGACGATCCCTTGGGCAAGTTTCTGAACAATGGCGAGTACTTCTGTCCTCTTCGGATGATCTTGCGGTAAATAATCTAACACATCCACCAGAGCCATTCCAAACCAACCAATACTTCTCCCCCAGTAATTGGAGGATAGGCCTGTTTCGGGATCAGCCCAGCGCTCAGATTTACTTTCATCATAAGCATGGTGATAGAGCCCTGTTTCAGTACTGTAAGCATATTTGTCCATGACCAAGATTTGGTTGACTACATCATCAAAAAGTGCGGGCTCATCAAAAGTTGCCGCATACTGTGCGAGAAATGGCGAACCCATGTACAGGCCATCAAGCCACATCTGATGGGGATACACCTTTTTGTGCCAAAAGCCACCTTCAGAGTTTCGAGGGTGCTCCCTCATCTGATCTCTGAGCTCTTCTATCGCGAGGCGAAGTTTTTCTTCCTTAGTCTCTTTGTAGACATCTATCAAAAATTTACCTCCATTGATCCTATCTATGTTATAGTCTGATTTTTTGTAGGTGAGAATTTGTCCCTGATCATCGATCATGAAGTCTATGAAATTCCTGATATAATCATCATACTGCTGATCACCTGTCTCCTTCCAAACCCTATGCATAGCCATCATTACTAGCCCATGGGTATATTCCCATTTGGGTTTTTGATTGAAATCCAAAGTCCAGCCTTCTGGATTTCTTTTGATTTCGGAGGAAGCCATCCAAGCAGCATATTTTTGATCAGTATTCGAATCTGTATTCGATTGTGCTTGACAAGCCGATAATGTGCTTAGGACAAGCAAGTATAAAAAGATGTTCCGTGTTTTCATTTTGGGTTTTTAAATCAAGTTAGAATTTTGGGTCCGCACTTAGTGCCTCCCTATCCTTCCAAATCCTACGAGCAATAAGAATAAGTAATAGATTGATTATTTTTTGATTTCGACGATTATTGGGTTTGACAATTCATCGGTAATTCTCTCTAAGTAAGCGACAAATTCCTCTTTGGTCTGGATTCCGTCGGGTTCCAATTCCCATGCAGCAGCAAAATAGTATTTGACTTCTCGATCCATAGGCCTTAGTACTACGACATGGGAATATTCATCTTCTGTTATGCTTATTTTTTGATCATTTCTGAAGAATATAACGATCCCCAAGTTATCATCATTCAAGCTTTGTTTGCCGTATGTAGCGAGGTAGCCAAATTCCTTATCTTCTGCCCCTAATAGCAGCTCTGCCTTATTGTCTTTGATCAAGCCTGTAGCGAAATTTGGGATCGATGCAGAGCTTAGGAGATGCTGCATTGACAATCTTGTCCCTGCATGTATGCTCAGGCTGGAAGTCAAAGTAGTTTTACCACTTTGAAGATTCCATCCATGATACTTTGTCAAAATTGAGGAATAAATCACCCCATTATTAGTAATGGCAGCATAGAGACTATCTGTCTCGTCTACTCTTCTAGCTACATTATTTTCAAAAGTTGCAATGGATCCGACACCCAAAGATTTGGCAACTTTCAGAACATCCATGCCCCAATCTTGGAGTTCGTGATAGGAGTCAAATCCATCTTGACCTACAAACTGAAGGATAGGATCTTTGACTGTCTTACCAAATACATCCACGCCATTCCTCCAATCTAAATAAAACCTATACCCAACTTGATCTGATTCCCATCCTGGACCCTCATAGCGGATATACCAAGAATGGTCCGTATGCTCAGCGGGAACGTGAAGTTCTTCAACATTCTCAAACTCCCCTCCAATGTACTTTCTATTTTCAAAGTATCCTCCTACCTTATGTGACAACTCAGCTTGAGTTCTTTTTGGATAAAATCTCGCCTCTACCCTATTTGGATCATAGGTGACTTGGATTTGGATTTTTTCCTTCGCTCGAATTTGAGGGATCAAAATGGCTAAACCTCTTTCCGATCCTATGTTCACATATTGAGAAACTAGCTCTACATTACCCATAAATGCCGTAAATCCGTTGGGGTTGATCAATTCAAGTCGATCTTCTAATTCTGCTTGATTGATCCAAATCAATTGATCAGCTCTATCTTGATCGATAGGGTTGATCAGAGTCAATTCCACAAAACCTTCAAAAGCCTGCTCAGTAGATTGAGAACAGGCCGACATCAAGAGACATAGGTAGCACAGGATAGATAATTTCTTCATAAGGGATTATTTTATAGATGTCGCTCCGTAGAGAATTTCTATATTTATTGCACAAGTATTGCACAGAATCAGTGCAATATCTGTACTTTTGAGCAATCGATTGCATATTTAAAAAGGTTTATTGAAAATAAAAACAAAACAATCGATTATTTTTGTAAAAAGAGTCTAAAAATTGATTTTGAAGCTTTTAAAAAAATAAAATTTCGAAAAAAGCAAATCGAATCCTTACCAATATTTTTGATTTAAAATTTGACAAATTGAAATTTATTGTACTATATTGCGCAAACGATTACACATTGAAAATTATGCACACATTTATAACAACAAGATACTCAAACCATCCCGAAGACGTCAAAAACTATGACACCAGTAAGCTTAGGGATCATTTTCTAATCGAATCACTTTTCATCAAAGACCAAATTAACGGTGTTTACACTCTAAACGATAGATTGATTGTAGGAGGTATTAACCCTGTCAGTAAGGCAATCGCACTTGAATCAGTTGACCAGCTGAAAGCAAGGTATTTTTTGGAAAGAAGAGAGATTGGGGTCATCAATGTGGGCGCTCCTACCACTATTGAAGTAGATGGAATACCCTATCAAATCAGCCACAAAGAAGCCTTATATATTGGCCAAGGAGCTCAGGAAGTGCTATTTCATCCTGCTCAATCGGGAGAAACCTACTTGTACTTTAATTCAGCACCTGCTCACAAGCATTTTCCAACGAAGAAAGTTGGGATAGATGATGCGGAAGTTGTAACCTTGGGCTCCTTAGAAAATTCTAATCATCGTACAATTTACAAACTGCTTGTGAATTCTGTGGTACCGACATGCCAACTGCAAATGGGTATGACAGAACTAAAACCTGGCTCTGTATGGAATACCATGCCAGCACACACCCATGATAGAAGAATGGAGGCCTACTTTTATTTTGGCTTAGCAGCAGATCAGGCAGTGTGCCACTACATGGGACAAGCAGAAGAGACGAGACATATTTGGATGAAAAATCATCAAGCAGTCATCTCACCACCTTGGTCTATCCATAGTGGAGCGGGTACATCTAATTATACATTTATCTGGGGTATGGCAGGTGAAAACCTAGACTATGGAGACATGGACACCATCGCCCCAACAGCATTGAAATAATGAAAAACCTATTTGACCTCAGTGGAAAAGTTGCCTTAGTCACCGGAGCGACGCATGGATTGGGAATGGCCATGGCTAAGGCATTGGCTCATCATGGAGCCACGCTCGTAATCAACGGCCACACCCCGTCCAAGATGGAAGCTGCCTTAAAAAATTATCTAGCCGAAGGCATTCAAGCACATGGTTACTTATTTGATGTCACCAACGCTACCAAAGTAAACGAATCCATAGTCCAAATCGAAGCTGAAGTTGGCTCAATAGATATATTAGTCAATAATGCGGGTATGATCATGCGCGTACCAGCTTTAGAGATGGATCCTGAGGATTTTCGTAAGGTTATTGATGTAGATTTGATTTCGCCATTTGTCCTATCTCAGGCAGTGGGCAAATCCATGGTCAAAAGAGGTGGTGGTAAAATCATCAACATTTGCTCGATGATGAGCGAACTTGGGAGAGACACAGTAAGTGCCTATGCAGCAGCAAAAGGAGGCTTAAAAATGCTTACAAAAAACCTTGCCACAGAATGGGCTAAGTACAATATTCAAGTAAATGGAATCGGTCCGGGATATTTTGCCACTGAGCAAACTGCACCAATTCGTGTAGATGGTCACCCTTTTAATGATTGGATTGTGAGCCGTACTCCTGCTGGCAAGTGGGGAGACCCTGAAGATTTGGCGGGTGCAATTGTATTCCTTTCCAGCAAGGCAAGTGACTTTGTCAATGGGCAAATCCTCTACGTCGATGGAGGGATTCTTGCCACAATTGGTAAGCCTAAAGATTAAAATTAAATTATGAAAAAAGGAAAGGCAACTATTCATGATATAGCTGAGAAACTCAATATCACAGCTTCTACAGTTTCTAGAGCGCTCAATGATAACCCAAGGATATCTGAGAATACCAAGAAGCAAGTATTAAAAATGGCCAAGCAGCTGAATTATCAGCCAAATCACATTGCTTCTGCTTTGCGAAGTGGAAAAAGCAAACTTATCGGAGTATTGGTTCCTACTGCAAATAGAAATTTTTTCTCTTCAGTTGTGAGAGGTATTGAAGACATTGCCAATGAACTGGATTATAAAGTCATCATTTCTCAGTCTTATGAAGATCCAGAAAAAGAAATTCAAACAGTCGATGCACTACTCAATGCTAGGGTAGATGGGATCATAGCTTCAATTGGTAAAAACACAGAGAATTTCGACCATTTCAAAAAAATTCTTGAAAAAGGCATTCCATTGGTGCTATTTGACCGAATCACCAATGAACTTGAGGTAAGTCAGGTGGTTATTGATGATTACTATGGGGCTTACGAGACAACCAAGCATCTGATTGAACAGGGATGCAGAAGAATAGCCCATTTTACTTCTCCTAAGAAAATTAATATTTATAGAGAGCGATTGAGAGGCTATGAAGATGCCATAAGAGATGCAAATATCCCCTTTGATCCTGAATTGATAGAAGAATCAGATATGCAGTTAGAAGACGGGAGATCTTCTATGGAAAACATCATCAATAAAGGAATTGAATTTGATGCTGTGTTTTCTTCTTCCGACTATGCAGTAATGGGCGCACTTCAAGTATTGAGAGAGCACAAAATCAGTGTTCCAAACCAAGTAAAGCTTGCAGGATTTGGTAACGAACCATTCACATCCTTTACAGCACCCCCAATCACGACTGTAGATCAAAAAAGTATCCCCATGGGGAGAGTTACCGCAGAGACTTTCTTTGAACTATTAAAATCAGAAGATAAAAAATCTGCGACTCATAAAACTGTTCTGAAACCTGAGTTGATCATCAGAGAATCTTCCCTCAAAACAAATTAAAACCTATCTAACCTGCTATTAAAATGATCTCAGCAACTGAAAAAGCGAGTAAATTCCTCACGGAAGACTTTCTTCTCAAAAGTGAGTTTGCTAAAATTCTTTATCACGATTACGCTTCCAAACTACCGATTATAGATTACCATTGCCATCTTTCGCCAAAGGATATTGCTACCAATAGAAAATTTAATTCCATTTCGGAGGTTTGGCTTGCCGGTGATCATTACAAATGGAGAGCGATGCGAACGCTTGGTGTCAATGAAAGGTACATTACTGGAAATGCCACAGACGAGGAAAAATTTCAGAAATGGGCTGAAACTGTACCTTATACGCTAAGAAACCCATTGTATCACTGGACCCACTTGGAATTACAAAGATACTTTGGTATTCAAGAACTTCTTGGGCCTGATACTGGAGCCAATATTTATAAACAAACCACAGCTTTACTTCAAACGCCTGAATTCTACACTCAGGGACTATTGAAAAAAATGAATGTAGAACTTGTATGCTCTACTGATGACCCGGTGGACAACCTTGAATTTCATAAAATAGCTGAAAGCAGCAGCCCTAGCACCAAACTCTTGCCAGCTTTTAGGCCCGACAAAGTATATGCAGTAGAAAATCCAGAAAGCTACCAAGCTTATATTCAGCAATTATCTGATACATCTGGAGTTAGAATCAATCAATATGATGACTTATTGAGTGCTCTCCAAAATAGAATTGAATTTTTCCATTCAAATGGAGGAAGTCTCTCTGATCATGGTTTGGAACAACTCTATTATTTTGATTTAGGAGCATATGATATCAAAATGATCTTCACCAAGATAATGTCTGGAAAATCATTGGATAAGCAAGAGACTCAATACTTCAAATTCCATACGCTTTATGAGCTTTGTAAAATGTACCACGCCAAAGGCTGGACACAACAGTTTCACCTTGGAGCATTAAGAAATACCAACGAAAGAATGCTGGGTATACTTGGCCCAGATACAGGGTTTGACTCGATTGGGGATTTCTCACAAGCAAGGGCCTTAGCGAGTTTCTTGAATCTCCTTGACGGGACAGACCAACTAGCAAAAACTATCCTCTACAATCTCAACCCATCAGACAACGAAGTGATGGCTACCATGATTGGCAACTTCAATGATGGATCGGTCAAAGGAAAAATTCAATTTGGTTCTGCTTGGTGGTTTTTAGATCAAAAAGACGGAATGGAAAAGCAAATCAATGCGCTTTCCAATATGGGATTATTGAGCTGCTTTGTGGGTATGTTGACGGACTCCCGAAGCTTCCTGTCTTTCCCAAGACACGAGTACTTCAGAAGAATACTCTGCAATTTGATCGGGCAAGATGTGGCCAATGGTGAACTCCCTGCTGACGAGGTCTGGTTGGGCAAAATTGTCTCTGACATATCCTATTTCAATGCCAAGGAATACTTCAACTTTTAAGCAGGATATTTAATGAAAGCGCTAAATAGAAATAATATTCAGACTGAAAAACGTCCAGTAAAAATCCTGCAGTTTGGAGAAGGTAACTTTCTGCGTGGGTTTGTGGATTGGATGGTAGAAGAGATGAATGATAAGGCAGGGTTCAACGGAAATGTGCAGATCGTACAGCCACTTGACCAGGGAATTGGAGACCTACTTAACAAGCAAGATGGCCTTTATCATGTCAAGCTTCAAGGTTTACATGCTGGTAAGACAATTGACCAAACCAAGCTGATCACCTGTGTGGAGGGTGTCATCAACCCTTACACTGATTACAAAGCGTACCTCAATCAAGGAAAAAATGCTGACTTGAAATTTATCATTTCCAATACAACAGAGGCAGGAATCGCTTTTGATGAAAATGATATTGATTACAGCCACACACCCAATACTTTCCCTGGCAAACTTACTGCTTTGTTGCATGAAAGGTTCAAAGCTTTCGAAGGGGCTTCTGACAAAGGCCTTGTCATCATTCCATGTGAACTGATAGACAAAAACGGAGAGCAGCTCCAAAAAGCTATATTGAAGTATGCAGACTTGTGGAAACTATCAGAGAGTTTCAAAAGTTGGATCAAGTCAAACAATACTTTTTGCAATACGCTTGTGGATAGGATTGTTCCCGGATTCCCAAAAGAAAACATCAAAGAAATACAAGAAGAGTTGGGTTTTGAAGATAATTTGGTGGTCATGGCGGAGCCATTTCACTTGTGGGTGATAGAAGGTCCTGAGGAATTAGAGGAAATTTTCTCAGGACCAAAAGCTGGTTTACAGATCAAATTTGTAAAAGATCAAAGCCCGTACAGAACCCGAAAAGTGAGAATCCTCAATGGGGCGCACACTGCCCTGGTTCCTGTGGCTTACTTAGCTGGACTAAGAACAGTGCGGGAATCTGTGGAAGATCTGAAAATTGGAGCGTTCATTCGTGAGACAATTTATGATGAAATTATCCCTACTTTAGATCTTTCTCAGGAAGAATTGGAGCAATTTGCATCTGATGTTTTGGATAGGTTCAAAAATCCATTTATCCGACATGAATTAAGTGCTATTGCTTTGAATTCCATATCGAAGTTTAAGGTACGTGTACTTCCAAGCATCTTGGAATATCATAGGAGAAAAAGATCATGGCCAAAAAATCTCATCCAATCATTTGCCGCGCTCCTGCTATTCTATAAGGGCGAATTTGATGGAATCAAGACACCAATCAACGATGATGCTGAAATCGTAGCGTTTTTTGAAAAGCTATGGAGTAATCAAAGTGAATCGGGAATAGTCGAAAAAGTTTTAAAGAAAGAATCATTCTGGGGTGAAGACCTCAATCAGTATGAAGGCTTAAGCAAAGCTGTAAGCGATGCCATGCAATCAGCTGTATCAATTGCATAGTTATTATTTATTTGGGTTATTATTTGATTAAACAGGAAGTCCACGTGGGTTTCCTGTTTTTTATTTACTTTTGCCACATGAATACACCAAATCAAGAAACCAAAGCAGTCTTATTGGCTAAATCTCAACAGATGCTTAAAGATCAAATTGCTGATATTCAAAAGCAACTCAGTGATCTTCAGGAATCTTCAGAAGTAGAAGAGAAGAGTTCTGCAGGTGACAAATATGAAACGCATCAAGAGATGCTCAATCAGAACAGAAATCTATTACAAAAACAGTTGAGCACTTCAAAAGTCCTGCTGAATCAAATCAATGCTGTTCCTGTAAAAGCTTTAAGTGCAGTTGAAGAAGGAGCATTGATTAAAGTACCGATGGGCTGGATTTGGATCTCATCTCCAATCGGTAAAATATCCTTAGATAGTCTTGATTACCAATTGGTATCTAAAGATTCGCCTTTGATTTCTGCACTTTGGGGCTTAAAAGCGGGAGAAGCTGGTGAATTCAGAGGTAATAAAATAAAAATTGAAGAAATTTTGTGATTTAGTTTTTATAAATTTATATAAGTATTCCATATCAGCCCACTATTGTGTTGAAAGAGTTCTCTATCTTCGACCATTCTACCAAACTGTATAATTTGGTTGATATAACCGGCCTCCATCCTAACATGATCGCTGAGCTTTAATCCAAAAAGCCCACCTACTCTATTTTGATCAAAAATATTCTGATTGATATTTTTCCCAAATCCAATCATGACCTCATCATATGCAGCTAAGTATGGTGCATTTCTTTCCAAAAAAAGCGAAGCTAAGGGCACCTGAACCCTAGCCATATACCTCGCTCTATTTACATAAACATAATCATTTACTTTGGAAAGTGCAGTATTAGAAAAAACTCCAATCCAGCGCTGCTCTAGTATGAACCTGTGACTCAATGCAATTTTACCAATGGGGTTATTGATTTGAATCATTTGATAGGTTCTATATTCAGGAAAGAGTTTTGCAGTGGTTTGAATAGGAACTTTACCATATGGATAAGTATCTGCAAAAGCAAACCCTCCTCTGAGTAAAACACTGGGATGTAACTGGTAATTTACTCCTGTCCTATAAAGATTCTGCTGCGCTTCTTTGATCAACTCAGAGCGCCTCCACTGAAACTCCCCATGAAGACTCCATTTGGAATCTAATGGGTACGTTAAGAAGGCATTGTACCAGCCAATGGTATTGTAGTCATGTGATCTTACACCTTGGGCATGGCTATTTTCAAATAATATTAAGGTCAAAATGAAACCTAAGAATATAACACTTTTCTTCATAGCTAATAGGGAGTTAATCTAATCATACGCAGTTTAAAAACTACTGGACAAAATTACAGGCCTATTTCACAAGCTATTGTGCTAACGGTCACACTGCACTTCAAATGGAGACGGAATGTGTAATCACTGCACCAGCGTTTTCCATTTCAATCATGGCTTTGGAAAAATCATCCGGTTGGATATTTACAGCTCTGGTTGCATCAAGAATCAAATGAACTTTGAAGCCCTCCTCAAGTCCATCCAATACGGTAAATTTCACACAGTAATCCTCTGCCAAACCGCAGACAAAGATTTCTTCTACACCATTTTCTTTAAGAAATTGGCTCAATCCAGTATCACCTTGCCTGTTATTGTCAAAAAAACCTGAATACGAATCGACTTGAGGATTCATTCCTTTTTGAAAAATTGCTCTCCATTTCTCTTGATTTAGATCAGCATGAAATTCTGCACCTTGACTTCCCTGTACACAATGGACTGGCCAAAGAATTTGATTAACACCATTTAGATCAATGAACTCTCCAATATTTTTACCTGGATGATTTGCAGCAAAACTTCCATGATCTGCAGGATGCCAGTCCTGAGTTGCAACGATAAAATCAAACTTAGCTTGAAGCTGGTTGATGATTGGGACGACCATATCCCCCTCAGCTACCGCCAAAGCACCTCCTGGAATAAAATCGTTTTGTACATCTACAATGATTAATGCTTTCATATTTTTTGAATCTTTTCTCTTGCTTCTTTTATCTGAAGTCTCATATCTAGCATCTCACTTCAACTCCTCTACAATCAAATCTGCTATAGTCTCTACTCTTAGCATGTCTGATTCTAAGGCATAGCTGTTGATATGCGTATCAGTTGTAATCACTTTTTCGATGACACCAGAGGCTTTGATTTTATCTAGAGCATCATTGGTGAAAAGACCATGTGTCGTGATTGTGAATATCTTATTAGCCCCAGCATCTTTGTAAGCTTTAGCAGCACTGATCAATGATCCACCTGTTCGGATCATATCATCATAAATGACTACATCTTTCCCTTCTACATCAGCGGAGATACTTGTAACCTCTGTTTTATCTCCAGAGACTCTTCTTTTGAAAACGAAAGCAGCATTCACTCCCATATCATTTGCCAAAGACTCAACCCACTTAGCACGCCCTGCATCGGTACATGCCATCACAAATCCAGGTGCAGCCAATTCTAAAGCTACATTGGTCACAATTGATTTGCAGTAAACATGATTGATCAAAACCTGTCCTTCAAAATAATGTGGAATTCCCTCAGAATGTAAGTCGAAAAACATAAAGTGATTTCCCTGACTTGTTCTAGGAAGGGAGGAAAACATCACAGCCCGGGATTTAGCAGTGACTACTTCTCCTTTTTTGACTGCTCTTTCCATGGTGGAATAGCCAAAATAAGGGAAAATGATAAAGATTGATTTTGCTCCATATTTGATCAGGGCGTAAGCCAAGTCATATATTTCTAAGGTATCTGAATCGGAAATCGTTCCGCCTATTAATACTACGTCTCTTTCATACACATCAGTCAAAATCCGCTGATAGCGCTCTCCATCTGGAAACTGCTTCACCTCTATCTCTCCTTTATCAAAATCTCCAGCTTCTAGAACCCGCTCTCTGAGATAACTATAAGTCTGTGTGGAAAAGATGATTTTTTTATTATTTGTCATAATTTTTCATTTTGAAAACAAGATCCGTACGAAGCTGATAGAGATTTTCCTCCAATCCCACAGGATAGACATGCGGATTTGTCAATCGTTTATGTGTTTTATCAAAGTGTTGTAGATTTTCTTGTGCATTTAGCTTGATTGATTCAATCTTAGGACAATCATAAATCTGTTCACCTTTTTTGAAAATCGGTTTCAGTAGACTGATTTCCTCAAAATCTTCAAAATTGATCCGCTTTCTCTTAGTAGGGTCAATGGGGTCTATGATCGTGGTAGAAGTTTTATCTTCTTTATGCTCCTGCAAAAATATCATATCGGCTACAGCCCTGCCATTTTTCAAAAACCTACTTACTTGATGCTCTCCTGGTATATTGATCTTGATAGATTGCTGTGAAACCTTCACTTTTGGTTCCCATACTCCTCTTTCATTTTTGATCGCTGCCAATTTATACACAGCACCCAAAGCTGGTTGGTCATATGCTGTCACCAATTTTGTACCCACTCCCCAAACACTGACCGATGCTTCTTGAATCTTCAAAGAAGTGATGATATGCTCATCTAGGTCATTGCTAGCTACCACTTTTGCTTCAGGAAAACCCGCTTCATCGAGCATTTCCCTTGCTATATTTGAAAAATAAGCCAAATCACCAGAGTCAATTCTCACGCCAAGCATCTCTTTACCATTTTCCCTAAGGATCTTTCCGACCTCAATAGCATTCTTGATCCCAGCTACAGTGTCGTAGGTATCTACAAGAAAAACACATTTTTCTGGAAATGCATCTGCATAAGCTTTGAAAGCTTCTATTTCTGAATCAAAAGACATGATCCAACTATGGGCATGGGTGCCAGAGACAGGAATTCCAAATAACTTTCCCGCCATCACATTGCTAGTCGCTGCACAGCCTCCAATATAAGAGGCACGGCTTGCTGCCAAAGCACCATCTATTCCTTGGGCTCTTCTCAGGCCAAACTCCAAAACAGAGTCGCCTTTTGCAGCCAAGACAACCCTTGCCGCTTTTGTTGCAATCAAAGTCTGAAAATTGATGATATTCAGCAAGGCTGTTTCTAATAGTTGACACTGAATCAAAGGTCCATTGACTCTAATCAGCGGGGTATGTGGAAATACTACTGTTCCTTCTTCTACAGCATCTACATCACATGTGAATTTCAATGATTTCAAATAATCTAAAAATGCTGTTTCAAAGACCGGACTTCCGTCAGCATTTTTCATATCGGCAAGGTAGCTTAAGTCATCATCTTTGAAATAGAAATTATTGCAGAAATCTACCACATACTCAAGACCTGCTGCAATCGTAAAACCACTTTGAAAAGGATGCTTCCTAAAAAAAAGATTGAATACTGCCTCTTGCTCTGCCTTACCTGACTTCCAATAAGCATAAGCCATGGTGAGTTGATAAAAATCCGTCAAAAGTGCCAGTGAACCCTGATACAGGTCTTTGGTGATTTTCATAAGGTTTATTCTTTGATCCAAATTTAGAGTTAAAAAATAAATAAATCCGATTTATCAAAAGAATACATTGATTTACATCTTTAAGATTTAGAGGTATAATCTGATATTTTTTGGTGCAATTTGAGAAAATTCACCCTTAAAATACTTCCTTAAAAACTATGGCTATTTTTTTGTTGTTGAGGAAAAAAATTAATCAAAAACAATATGGATAAAATTTCAAATTGGATAACTACAGCTATGCTTATTGCGATAGCTACATTTGGGATTTCATGTAGTGAAAATGATGATATTCCAGGTCAAGGGGATGGAAAATTAGGTATTGCAATTTTAATCAAAAATGATTTATCTAATAATTCTAATGCTAGAGTTCTAGATAATAGATTAACAATTGAAAACGGGTTCATTCAAGTCAAAGAATTAGAACTTGAAATGGAAGGAAGAAATGATATCGGAAGATTCGAAAAAGAATTAGAGATTAAATTTAAAGATATTAGAAAAGTAAATCTAGATCAGTTCAATCCAGAAGTAGACTTCTTTATCAATATTCCAGAAGGTGAGTACAAAGAAATTGAATTGGAATTAGACTTGATTGACTACAGAAATGAACCTTCTATATTTTTATCAGGAACCTTTAGGAAAGCTGACGAGAGTATTATTCCTTTAAGATTTGAGCATTTCGGTGATGATATTGATTTTGAGGTTGAAATAGAGGCCAAAAATGGAGGTTATTTTACAGTTGACAGAATCAACAATCCTCTGGCACTTCTAGAAATCAATGCTCTCAATTGGTTTAGCGCTGTATTAGAGAGTGAATTAGAAAATGCTACAATAACTAATGGGGAGCTAATCATCTCAAATAATCAAAATAGAGAACTTTACAGAAAAATAAAAAATAGAATAGAGGCTTCCTCTGATATTGAAATTGAACTCAGGAATTGATATTACAATTAATCTTTGTTTTCCTTAATTTTCACGTTGTTTATATCTCTTAAAAGGCCCGCCAATGGTGGGCTTTTTTCATAAAAAGATCATTTTTCAGTAAGCTTATTATTTCAAGTAAGTTATACCGAAATACAAGACATGCCCGACAAAATATAGGATTCTCACCCCAATACCTGCTTTTTTACAATTTGAGGCTAATTTTTTGTTCAAAGCTTTCACATGGAGTAAACAGTTTATGCTTTACTTATTAACTAAACCAACACAATTATGAAAAAGAACTCAATCTTTTATGATTTTCTACTGGCAGGGGCTTTTTTAGCAATGGCTTCTTGCGAATTCAATGTAGAGAATGTTGTTCCTACAACAGTAGAAGTAGACTTAGCTTTTGCACTAACTGAGGAAGATGAAAACTTCACCAATGCTAGAACGCTGAACAGACTTACAATCAATGAAGCTGTCATGAATGTCCGCAAATTAGATATACGCGTACTTGGTCAAATGCCTATCGGCTCCAACCTAGATAGAAACTTTACTTTTGACTTCCCAAATACACCAAAAAGGATTGTTTATACCAATGATGAAAATGGACAAGACATCAATATCAGAATGCCAAGAGCATCTTACAGACAGGTAATGTTTGATTTAGATATTGTACAGGCACCTGATGATGTAGCTGCTTCACTTTCTGGAGAATTTGAAACTTCCCTTGGTGAAGTAGTTCCTATGAAATACGAGCTTTATGGCGAAATTTTCAATTTTGATGGAAAATTCGAAGCTAAAGATCGTAACGAAGCCTTGGAGTTTGATCAACTGGATAAAGCGACCATGCTGGTAGAACTTCATGCGATAAAATGGTTCAATGATATTACCGCAGACGAGTTTGAAAATGCTGAAATTATTGACGGCGTGATGCTGATCAACCCCGATACAAACACTTCAATTTATGAAAAAATTAAAGCCAGAATCATAGAATTAACTGATATTAAAATCAGAATCCGTGTTCATGAAAATGGACACGGTAATCCTAATAATCCTAAAGGTCCAGGAAATAGACCATAATTAAATAAATCTAAATAAATAGCAGCTGACTTACTCCATTTTCAAATAATCCTCAATTACTTGAGGATTATTTTTTTGAGGTTACATTCAACAATACTCCTGCTAGAACGAGAATCATTCCCAAATAAGTCAATAGACTATAAGTCTCGTCAAAAATCAAAAAACCAAACCCGAGTGCATATACAATCCCTACATAACTCAAACTAGCCACTTTTGACAAGTTTGCATTCTGGTAAGCCAAAGTCATGAAATATTGTGCACCTTGGGTAAGGACACCCACAGTGAGGAGCACGACCCAATCCCATCCCTGAGGCATCACCCAGAAAAAATAAGAAACTACAGCAGCTATAGGAGTAGTAATCAATGGAAAATAAAACATGATGACTAAAGGGTGTTCAGAATTTTTGAGTTTTCTGATCACATTATAAGCTACACCCATCGCTAAGGAAGCAATCAGGCCTACTCCAAGATCAAAAGCAGAAATCCTAGGATCAAACCCCTCGATAATCAAAACACCAACAAAACTGATCCCAAAAAAGATGTATTTTCTTTTTGCTACTTTTTCTTTGACAATAAATATCCCCAAAATAGTAGTAAAAATAGGTGCGAGGTAATTGATCGTCACAGCACTTGCTAATGGAATAGTCTGTAGATTATAGAAAAACGCCATCAAGCCAATGGAACCTGCTATTCCTCTTGTGATCAATAATGGTTTATTTTTCCCAAAAAGTGGCACATGAATACGCTTCAATGCAATATAAGTCATAAAAAAACTGAGCACTGATCTGAAAAGTATAATTTCTATCGCAGGGATATGCGGAATCAATTTGACAGATACATTCATCAAGGCGAACAGAAACCCTGCCAGTAGCATGTGCTGTACACTTTTCTTGCTCAATAGCTTAGATTTTTAGGATGATTAATGAACGTTTAAGGAATTATCAATCGTAATAGTTCAATCTTATCCTTTAGTTAAAGGACAGTATCATTCTGAATACATTAAAGACTAAAATTTAAAATGTAATTATTGAAGGATCTTTCCATCTTGCATAGTCAGCATTCTATCTGCCATCTGCGCCAATTCTTGATTATGCGTAACAATGACAAAGGACTGACCGAATTCATCTCTCAATCTAAAAAATAACTGATGTAAATCTTCCGCACTTTTAGAATCTAGATTTCCACTAGGTTCATCTGCAAAAATGATCTTAGGATCATTGATCAATGCTCTGGCGACTGCAACTCTTTGCTGTTCTCCTCCAGATAGTTCTGAAGGCTTGTGTTCTAAGCGGCCTTCAACTCCAAGTATATTAGCCAAAGATTTAGCTTTTTCTTTCAATTGGTATTCCTGTCCCCCAGCTATCAACCCCGGAATAATAATGTTCTCTTCTGCTGTAAATTCTGGTAAGAGATTATGAAATTGAAAAATAAAACCAATCTCTCTATTTCTGAAGGCTGCCAGTTTATCTCCTTTCAATTTGGAAATAACAGTATCTCCCACTTTGACTTCACCTTTGTCTGCATTGTCCAAAGTTCCCAAAATATGCAAAAGGGTACTTTTTCCGGCACCAGATGCCCCAACGATAGATACTACTTCACCCGACTTGATCATAACATCCACGCCCTTAAGCACATGGAGATCTCCATAATATTTTTCTATTCCTTTAGCTTCCAGCATTGTGTAAATTGATTGAGGATCAAAATTAAAACATATTCGAAGTTTCCCTCAAAAATGCCACTATTTTACCAAAAAGAGGCATGGTTAACTTGAAAAATCAAGACTAAGGGCTTAACTTCGGGCAAAAATTTCACAAGGATGAATATACACGAATATCAAGCAAAAGAAGTTTTAAAGAGTTATGGTGTTAAGATTCAGGAAGGCATCGTAGCGGAAACCCCTGAAGCAGCACTCGAAGCGGCCAAGAAACTCAATGCAGAGACAGGCACTTCATGGTATGTGATCAAAGCACAGATCCATGCCGGTGGACGTGGAAAAGGTAAAGTTCAGGAAACTGACTCCAATGGTGTGGTACTTGCCAAAAAATTGGAAGATGTAGCTGAAAAAGCCAAAAACATCCTTGGTGGAACATTGGTGACGCATCAAACAGGTCCTGAAGGTAAAAAAGTAAACAAAGTCTTGATAGCTGAGGATGTATATTATCCTGGTGACTCAGAGCCTAAAGAATACTACCTATCTATCCTACTTGACAGAGCAAAAGGTTGCAATGTAATCATGGCATCTACAGAAGGTGGTATGGATATCGAAGAAGTAGCTGAAAAGACTCCAGAAAAAATCATCAAGGAATGGATCGATCCGAAAATAGGGCTTCAAGGTTTTCAAGCAAGGAAAGTTGCTTTCAAACTAGGCTTGGAAGGCAATGCATTTAAAGAAATGGTGAAATTTATCACCGCCCTTTACGCAGCTTATGAAGGAACAGATTCTTCACAGTTTGAAATCAACCCTGTGCTTAAAACATCTGACAACAAGATCTTGGCGGTAGATGCGAAGGTGAATTTGGATGATAATGCACTTTACAGACACAAGGACCTAGCTGACCTTAGAGACCTAGCTGAAGAAGATCCTTTGGAAGTAGAAGCTGGTGAATCAGGCTTGAACTATGTAAAGCTTGACGGAAACGTAGGCTGCATGGTAAATGGAGCTGGACTAGCTATGGCTACTATGGATATGATCAAGCTTTCTGGTGGTGAACCTGCTAACTTCCTAGATGTTGGAGGCGGGGCTAACGCTACAACTGTAGAGGCTGGTTTCAGAATTATTTTAAAAGATCCAAATGTAAAAGCTATCCTTATTAATGTATTCGGTGGTATCGTAAGATGTGACAGAATTGCTAATGGCGTAGTAGAAGCTTACAAGTCTATTGGAGATATCAGAGTTCCGATCATCGTAAGGCTACAAGGTACAAATGCTGAAGAAGGTGCTAGAATCATCGACGAATCAGGTTTGAAAGTTTCTTCTGCAATTACTTTAAAAGAAGCAGCTGAAAAAGTAAAAGAAGCAATTGCATAAATTATAAACACATAAGGATTGAGTTTGCTCAATCCTTATTTAAGCGCTCGTAGTTCAACTGGATAGAATATCAGATTTCGGCTCTGAGGGTTGAGGGTTCGAATCCTTCCGAGCGCACATAATCCCACTAGTACCTGATACTAGTGGGATTATTTTTTTACATCCCCAGCCGAACCTAACTGACTTTTATCATATTTTAAACTAATCTATCTCACTGATAAATAAGCTATTACCGTTTATATTTGAGTAATAACCATTAAAAACCCTCAAGCATATGAAAAAGATCCTAATCCCCACTGACTTCTCAAGCTGTGCCAAAGCAGCTGAAAAATATGGTATTGCACTTGCTAAAAAGATTGATGCAGAAGTTCTTTTCATGCATATCATTATCACTCCTATAGTATGGGCTAAACTCACACCTGAACAGGAAAACTTATTCCCTGATAAAAAAAGTGAAATCAACACTGCAAAGGCAAATCTCAAAGAGCTTATGGAAAAAGCACAAGCAATGGGTGTGATGGCAAACAAACTACTCGTTTATTCCAATGGAGCAGAAAGAATCAATAAGTATGTAGAATCAGAAAAGGTTGATTTGGTAGTGATGGGTTCACACGGAACTTATGGCTTCAAAGAGCATATGCTAGGCTCTAATACTTATTCCATGCTTAGAAGAACCAATGTACCTGTCATAGTCATTAAAGAAGGATTTGAACATAGCAGTCTAGACACCTTAGTAATCGCAACTAATTTCAGAGAAGAGACAGGTAAATCCTTTGCACAAATTGAAAACTTTGCTGAATTGCTTCAAGCAGAATTAAAGGTACTATACGTCAATACGCCTGATCATTTTGTAGAGACAAACGACATCTTAAAAATCGGACAGTTATTTTTAGATGAATTTGCAACTTACAACCATGAAATTAATATTATAGATGCCTTCCGGGAAGAACGCGGCATAATACAGTTTACGAAAAACACTCAAGCTGATGCAGTTGCTGTAATTACATTTGGCAAATCTGACTTACTTCAATATTTCTCACCAAGTGTCACGGAAAATTTGATCGCTATGATAGATATACCAGTGATCAGTTTGAGAAAAAATTCAATCTAACTGTAATAGGCATTTTAGGTTTTGGTTTACAAAATAAAAAAGCAGGAGAATTTCTCCTGCTCTTTATATGAAAACTAAACCAACTATTATTTAACTACCACAATTGAAACAAAAATACTATATAAAAACAATATTCAAAATTTTTTACAGAAAAGGTGTATAAAAACCTATTTTTTGTTATTGACCTTATACAAAATACCTAGTGCGAGCGCCTGAGAGTACTGAATACCAGGGTCCATGTCAAGATCATAGACATTGATACTAGTGAAAGTCACATCAACAAATCGCGTGATTTTTGCAATCAGTGTCACATCCAGTCTGTGATCTATCGTTCTAAACGCTAATGTTTCATAATTTGCAAACATTTGATACCTAGATCTAATGGAAAGATTATCCGTGATATCCTTGTTGTAAGTAGCAAAAAGCTGTAAAGCTAACCATTCTGTTCGAACGGTTTGGCCTTCAGGCACACCGTAATTACTAGGAACATTTTGGATGATTGTAGGATCAGTCACAAAAGTAAATCTGGGTGAAAATGGCGCAATACGCAATGCAAAGTCCTTGTTAGGCTTATACTCCATACCAATACCAGAAGTCAAAAAAGCTGGTGAAAAAAACCCAGAAATCAAAGTTCTTTGCTCATCTGGTCCAAAATCAAACCCATCAGTGAATTGGGTTAAAAAATTCAAAGACCCAAAATAAGACCAATTTTTACTGACTTTGACACCTACTTTTGAATCAAAGAAAATCCTATCATTAGATTTTCTCACTTGCTGTCCTTCATTTTTGACAATGCCGTACATCAATTCTAATTGATTATCCCAACTGAATTTGTCTTTTGCATAGTTAGCTTTTCCTGAGACAATTGATCCAAAAGCAACTGAATTAACACCACCAGCTTTCCAGTTTCCACTAAATGCGGCTTGATTAAAATTTAAACCTGCGCTAAACTCTGAATCCCAATAAGTCGTATCTTTTTTGGTTACTATATTCAAAGAGTCTATATCTTGGCCAAATGTTTGAGAAATAATAAATAAGAAGAAGCAAAATGTAAATAGATTTTTCATTTGGTTATATTTAGATAAAACATTAAAATCAAACAATTTTCAAAAATGTAAAATTTAAATACTTAATCAAAAAAATACGTTTCGATATTAAAAAACGAGTAAGTATGAAGCTTCATAAAATCACCCTATTCCTAATCATATGTTGCATCAATTTTTCATGTAGTTCAATTGAACTCTTTAAAGAAAAAGTCGAACTGCGACCGTACAAAGAAAATAGGTCCTTCGTGATAGTTAATAAAGAAATCAACCTAAAAGGAGTCGAAGACGAATTGATGAATGAAAAAATCATCAATGAAATAGAAATTAAAATGAAGGATCTAGGTCTATATTATGACCGAGATACGCCTGATGTGGTTATCAAATTCAGTTCGAATGAAGATCCACGACAAAAAGAAGTTTTTCAAAATCAGTTCCCCATGTGGGGGATGCGTGTATGGGATCCTTGGATGTATGATCCTAGATTTATGGGTAGACAGAACATGGTATCAACAAGAAATTATGAATTGATTCAACTCATAATTGATTTTATTGATCCGAAGCAAGATAAAATGTTGATGCGTTTCACTGCGGTTTCGGAAGCATCTACTATCAAAACCAAAAATAAAAAGCTTATAAAATCAGTAGATAAAATTATCAAAGCTTATGATCAGCATATGGAAAAAAATTAATCTCGACTTACCTAATTTACTAGATTTTAAAAATCACTTTTCAATTTAAGTATTTAAGAATGAAATTAAACAAACCTACTTTACTGCTGTCATTATTATTATTCAATATCTCATGTAGTTCCATTGAAATTTATAAGGAAAATATCGAATTGAGTCCATATAAGGAGAATAGATCCTACATGATTTTGAACAAAGAAAATAATCTGAATGGAGTTGCTGATGATTTGTTAAATGAAAAAATAATCAAGGAAATAGAATTTAAGATGATGAAATTAGGCCTCTATTATGATAGTAACACACCAGATTTGATTATCGAATTCAGTTCCAATGAAGAACCTAGAAATAAAGAAATTTTCCGAAGTCAATATCCATTAGGTCCTCCATCATGGAATTCATATAGCAATGATGCAAGAATCAGCAGAAGGCAAAATACAATATCATTTAAAGACTATGAAGTGATTCAGCTAGTAATGGATTTTATTGATCCATCACAAGACAAAATGTATATTCGTGTGATGGCAGTTACAGAAGTGTCTTCAATCGAATCAAAATACAATCTAACTACAAAGTCGGTTGGAAAGATTATCAAAGCTTATGATCAGCATATGAATCAAAATTAAAATCAACTTGTCTAAATGATCCTTTCTATGGAAAAGCGAATCAACTCCCTCAAAGAATTTTATCCATACTACCTTCAAGAGCATCAAAACCCAACAAGTAGGCTGTTACATTTCATTGGAACGGGGCTTGTCCTAATCATTTTGATTTTGAGCATTTTTCTGAGTAGGTTTTGGTATTTGACTACCATCCCCTTGGTCGGTTACGGATTTGCTTGGGTGGGTCACTTTTTCTTTGAAAAAAATAAACCAGCTACTTTTAAGTATCCTTTTTACAGTTTAGCCTCAGATTTCATCCTTTTTTACGAGATTTTGACCAAAAAACAGAAAATTAATCCATAATTAACTTGATTTTGAAAAAAATTCTTAAGAAGTGTATTGAATATCAAAAGTATTGATGTATTTTTGTATCAATATTTATGTATTTCAACACAACTATTCTGCACTTCAATGCTTAAGATAGTACTTATAGACGACGACCCAATCAGCACTTTCGTTACGGAAAAGTTGATTTCAAAAAACATCAAAGTTCCCTGCAGAATTTTTAAATTCCAAAGCGCAACTGATGCTCTAAAGGATATTTCAAATATCCATCCTAATTACCTATTTCTTGACCTCAACATGCCAGAAATGACAGGTTGGGATTTTTTGGAAGAATTTGAGCCCTCTGACTATCAGCCAGAAGTCTATATTCTCAGTAGTTCAGTAGATGAAAGAGATATCAACAAAGCAAATAACTATCAACTAGTCAAGCAATATTTATCAAAACCTTTGATAAAAAAGTATATCAAAACGATTTTCAATTAACGGGCTTCAAGCCCGTTTTATATTTTTCCAACATACGTCATCAAATATATTACAGTCCTCTATCTTTTTGTAATTTGTCCAAACCTCCTTGTATTTTGTTTGTTATATATTTTAAACACATAATTCTAAATAAGACGTATGGCTAGACCTAGTATAGAATTGATTCAAGCTTTTAGAAGAACAATTGAGAAACTGAAAAACGGGGCTCCTTATCAATGGGGTCACATGGGAGCTTGCAATTGTGGCAACCTTGCACAAGAAATAACACAATTCACAAAAGCAGAAATTCACCAATATGCCATGCAGCGACATGGTGACTGGAACGAGCAATTGATAGATTATTGTCCTAGCAGTGGAGTACCCATGGACCTAGTGATTGACAAATTGGTACAAGCGGGTCTGACAATTGATGACTTGGCTCATTTGGAAAAACTCTCTTCTCCTATTGTGCTTAAAGAAATCCCAATCGAACGCCGTCATAAACTTGTTAAAAACAACAAAGAAGATGTGGTCTATTATTTAGAAGTGTGGACTAAGATTATTGAAAATCAATGGCTGGAACAAGAAAATATAGGTCTGGAAATCAAGGATAATTATCAAGTAAATAAAAATAATAAAGTAGGGGTATTGGCATAAATAAAAATTTTGCTGTATTTAGTGATTACCAATCCAATTTATATATTTGAGTCACTAATCAATATCAGACTATGGACGATTTTGAAGATGAATTTGATGATTTCGAAGATTTCGAAGATGATGATGATGAGTTTGCTGAGGAATTTCAGGACGAGGTTTATGACCTCGACGAAGACAGCGAATTGATAGACGACAGCATTTTAGATTTCGACGATGATGACGACTTCGACGACGATGATTTCGACGAAGACTTCGATGACGAAATTGATTAATCTAACAAGATCAAAGCAGAGTCTCTTCGATTCTGCTTTTTTTATTTACTTCTTTGACGGGTTGCTTCTGTGTATTATCTTGCGCATGAATTCAAATGAAATAAACTAAAATCTTATATAATATGCTACTACAAATTTTCAACTCTCCTATTGAGTCTGGTGCTCAACTGTTCTTGTTAATTGTTTGTATTTTGATTGGTTTGGGAGCAGGTCTATCTGCTATTGATATCAGAAGCACCTTGTTCAAGAAAGATTCTGAAGAAGACAAGCATTAAGATTACACAAGATATTAGAATCAAAAAAGGCTCCTTCGGAGCCTTTTTTGATTCTAATGCACATTACCCATCAGTTTGCGAATTGGTTTGCTAATTGCAAACAAGAGCAATCCTGCCCCAATGGCAGTAGCAACAATCAGTAAATACTGACTTGGCATAGCTTGCAAAGCATCTTCTGTACCCCCACTTACTTCCCCAGCAATCAATCCAGCAATCAAATTTCCAAGGGCTACAGAGATAAACCACATACCCATCATTTGACCTTGATATTTTTCTGGGGCTAATTTTGTTGTCAAGCTTAAACCTACAGGGCTCAAACTCAATTCTCCAAAGGTGTGAAGTAAATAAGTAAAAACTAACCAAGTCGGCGCTGCTAATTCTCCAGAAGCAGCGATTTTAGCGGCAAAAAACATTACCAGGAAGCCTAAACCAAGCAACAATAAACCAAAAGTGAACTTGAGAGGAGAACTTGGTTCGAGGTTTCTTCTTCCAAGCCATACCCACATCGCACCAAAAAACGGTGCAAAAAGGATGATAAACATGGAATTGATAGATTGAAAATAACCAGTAGGAATCTCCCAATTTAGAAATGTTCTATCAGTGAATCTCTCAGCAAAAAGATTGAGAGTAGATCCTGCCTGCTCAAATCCTGACCAAAATAAAGCTGAGAATATTATAATGATTACAATGGCTAATGTTTTCTTTTTCTCATCAGCATTCAAGCCTCCAAAAATGAAAACATAACCAAAATAAAGTAAAGTAATTGCTCCAATAATTTTATAGGCAAGGTTGGCTATTTGAAAAGCATTGATCTGAATTACACCTATAAACATCAATAAGACTACTACGGCTGAGATTGTAACTGCAATGCTTGCATACTTGATCAACGAAGACCTTGTCTTTTTCTCTTCAGCTGTGGTAACTGAGATAGCCTCTCCTTTTCCATCTAAATAATGACCAGTCAACTTATACTGCACTAATCCAATCAACATGCCTAAACCTGCTAAACCAAATCCCAAGTGCCAATTGTAAACAGCTAAAGTGGAACAAGCAATCGGTGCAATAAATGCCCCAATATTGATACCCATATAAAAAATAGAAAAACCAGCATCACGCTTGCTACTTCCAGCAGGGTAAAGTTGACCAACGATAGAGCTAATATTTGGCTTCAATAAACCAGTCCCGATTACGATCAAAACTAACCCTAGAAAAAATGAATTGGTATCCCAAGCAGATAACTCTGATGTAGCTGTTGCTGAATCAGTTAACAACTCCAATAATCCCGGGAGTGCCATTGTAAAGTGTCCTATTGTAATAATAATACCACCATACCAAACAGACTGCTTCAAACCAAACAGTCTATCCGCAAACCAACCTCCTGGAAGTGCTAATAGATATACACCCATGGTGTAAAGTCCATAAATGGCACCACTTGTACGATCATCAAAGCCCAAGCCACCACTTACTACAGGTGTGGTCATAAATAAAATAAGCAAAGCTCGCATTCCATAGTAACTGAATCTTTCCCACATCTCTGTGAAAAATAAAGTCATCAGACCTTTAGGATGTCCAAATAAAGTAGGTCCATCTAAGATGTCCTCACCGACGGACTTCAATGCATCATTAGGAAGTTTTTCCAATTTATCAGAATTTTTAAGGTGAATTAAAACATAAGAGCTACAATGATAAGAGATTTTTTTAAATTCTGATAGCCCTTCACTATTGTTTTATACTTGAGCTTTTTAAGGATTTTTAATCAAGAAAGTTGAAAATCACACCAAATAAACACTTACTAAACCAGCTATATATAATTACCTCCTTTTATGTTCCGAAATCGATTGAATGGCAAAAAAAAGGCACTTTTTAGTAAAATGACAATTCTTTATTCCATATCTTTGGGCTTCGAAAATAACCCAAATAAAACATCATGAATATGCAAGATCTAGAGCTCAAGTCAGCTAATAAAAGCTTGTCTGAACTAGGCATCAACAACACCGCAGAGGTTATGTGGAACCTAACTCCTGCTGAATTGGTAGAACATGCACTTTTCAACAATGAAGCAGTGCTCACAGACAATGGAGCTCTGATGGCTGATACCGGTACATTTACTGGTAGGTCGCCTAAAGATCGGTTTATAGTAAAAGATGCTAAAACAGCCGATAGCGTTTGGTGGGGAGACATCAATATCCCATTTGAAGAAGAGAAATTTGATTCACTTCATCAAAAAATGGTTGAATTTTTAGCCGATAAGAAACTTTATGTCAGAGAAGCTTATGCTGGAGCAGATCCTAATTACAGGTTAAACCTCAAAGTTGTGAATACGCTAGCATGGCAAAACCTATTTTGCTACAACATGTTCTTGCGACCAACTAGTGAAGAGCTAAAAAACTTTGAGTCAGACTTTACCATCATTTGTGCTCCAGAGTTTGAAGCTGATCCAGAGGTAGATGGTACTAGACAAAAGAACTTTGCCATCATCAATCTCAGCAAGAGAATGATTTTGATAGGCGGAACAGCCTATGCAGGTGAAATGAAAAAAGGAATTTTCTCAGTACTCAACTTTATCCTCCCTCACGAAAAAGGTGTGCTTTCTATGCACTGCTCTGCTAATGTTGGGCAAGATGGAGATACAGCTATTTTCTTCGGCTTATCTGGAACAGGCAAGACCACTTTATCTGCAGACCCTAATAGAGGCTTAATCGGAGATGACGAACATGGTTGGAATGAAACATCCATTTTCAACTTTGAAGGTGGTTGTTATGCCAAGGTAATTGACCTTACTAGAGAAAAAGAACCTGAAATTTGGGATGCTATTAAATTTGGAGCAATCGTAGAAAATACCAGTTTCTATGAAGGCACTAGAACTGTTGACTATACTAATAATACGGTTACTGAAAACACCAGAACAGCCTACCCTATTCACCATATCAAAAATGCCATTGAACCATCATTGGCTGGAATTCCTAAAAACATATTCTTCTTAACAGCAGATGCATTTGGTGTAATACCCCCTATATCTAAATTAAACAAAAGCCAAGCAATGTATCACTTCATCTCTGGCTACACAGCCAAAGTAGCTGGTACTGAAGTCGGCGTTACAGAGCCAAAGACTACCTTCTCTGCTTGTTTTGGAGCTGCTTTCTTGCCGCTTCACCCTACAAGGTATGCAGAATTGTTTGGCGAAAAGATGGAAAAACACCAAGTAAATGTTTGGTTGATCAACACTGGCTGGACAGGTGGTCCATATGGAATAGGCTCTAGAATGAAATTAAAATATACCAGAGCGATGATTTCAGCAGCTTTGGAAGGAAAGCTTGACAATGTTGGATTTAGAAAACATAGTGTATTCGGAGTAGGTATTCCAGAGTCATGTCCAAATGTTCCAGACGAAGTTTTGAGCCCTAGAGCAACTTGGGATGATAAAGACGCGTATGATAAAAAAGCAAGAGAACTCGGAGCAGCTTTCATAGCCAACTTCAAAAAATACAAAGATTTTGCTACTGAAGATATCCTAGCAGGATCTCCAAACCTATAATCAATTGGCCCTTTTAAATATAAGCCCAAATAAAGGAGTACTTCGGTACTCCTTTTTGTTTAATAATATTATATGATTATCCGCAATGATACCACTATGCATATTTAACACAAATTTTCTTGTGGATAATCTTTATTTAGTTTCTACTTGGCAAAGACTCATATTGGAGGATACTCATTTAATAAACACAACTTGAATCCATAGATTCAAAGTTTTGTTATTTTTGCACAAACAAATATTTAATATGAAAACAGCAGAGATACATACCGAAAAAGGTATCATGAAAGTAGAGTTCTATGAAAATGATGCACCAAAAACAGTTGAAAACTTTATTACTTTGTCTAAAAAAGGCTTCTATGATGGATTGACTTTCCACAGAGTAATCCCTGATTTTGTCATTCAAGGTGGGTGTCCCAATGGAACAGGAACAGGTGGTCCGGGTTATAAAATTGATTGCGAACTTACAGGAGACAATCAATATCATGATAGGGGTGTACTATCCATGGCGCATGCAGGAAGAAATACTGGAGGGTCGCAATTTTTCATTTGTCATAGCAGGAACAATACCAGTCATCTAGATAGAAATCATACCTGCTTTGGAAAAGTTATCGAAGGGTTGGATGTAATTGATGATATCAGAGCTGGTGACAAAATTGAGAAAATTGTAGTTAACGAAGCTTAAGTTTCAGAAAGACCAAAAACAAAAAAGACCTCTATGCAAGGTCTTTTTTGTTTTTGGTCATCTTCTTTATGATATCATCCAAATAATGCTCCTGCAATCGTAGCTGTCATCATACAAGCCAATGTTGCCGCAAATAGTGCCTGCATACCCAATTTGGAAAGATTACCTTGTTGATTGGGAGCTATACTACCTATCCCTCCTACTTGAATAGCTATTGAACTAAAATTTGAAAATCCGCAGAGTGCATAAGTGGCTATGACAATAGATTTGGGAGATAAGCTATCTGTCGCTTTTAAATCAGCTAAACTCAAATAAGCAACAAATTCATTTATAACTGTCTTCTGACCTAATAGTGAACCTACAGCCAAGGTTTCACTCCATTCCACTCCGATTACCCAAGCAAATATTCTGAAAATCTGACCTAAGATATACTCTAAAGAAAAGCCAGAAAATTGTCCTTCAGTAGAAGCTACAACGAAGGCATTGAGACCTGTCCATTCACCAATTAGTCCTGATAAAATAAAATTCAATGCAGCGATCACTGCGATAAACGCCAAAAGCATCCCTCCTACATTCAATGCCAACTTCAATCCTTCTGATGCCCCTATCGACATCGCATCAATCAAGTTGACACCCATATTTTCCTGATTGACTTCTAGCTTATCATTGATATTTTCTTTTTGCACTTCTGGAATCATGATTTTGGACATTACTATCGCAGCAGGAGCATTCATGATACTAGCACCCAGAAGATATGCTGCAAATCTACTTTGCTCTTCCAAGCTATCTCCACCTAAAAAAGCTACGTAACCAGCAAGCACCCCCCCTGCAATAGTTGCCATACCTCCTGTCATCAAACACATCAATTCTGACTTTGACATGGTTGGAATAAATGGCCTAACCAAAAGCGGTGCTTCGGTCTGTCCTAAAAATATATTGCCAGCAGCTGACAAGGACTCAGCGCCAGATAAGCGCATAGTTCTCGACATAACCCAAGCGATGACGAATACAACTTTTTGTAAGATCCCAAGGTAGTATAGACCGGCTGAAACTGTCGAGAAAAATATGATAGTTGGGAGTACTTGAAAGGCAAAAATAAAACCAAATGAATTAGTAGCTAAATCACCAAAAATAAATGTAGCACCTGCTTCAGAGAAAGACAAAAACTTTACAAACCCCCTACTCACTGTTGCAAATATATTAGCTACAAATTCCACTTTGGTAATTAAGTAACCAAATACAGCTTGAAGCACTACTCCAATACCAACTAGTCTCCAGTCAATTCTCCTTTTATTGGCTGAAAAAATAAATGCTACAAGCAATAAAACTATGATTCCAATAAGTCCTCTGAAATAATCCATTCAAACAAGCTTTGGGCTAGGTTAACTAATTATGATTGAAATAATCGCTAAAGATAAAGGTTTTACATCGATAATTAATAAAAGAAAAGCCTGGCTTTTGACCAGGCTTTTCAGTTTTAGTTTCTTTTATTGATTTCATCCCTTATCCGAGCTGCCTTTTCATAATCTTCATTATGTATTGCTTTATCTAATAGCTGGTTCAGCTTTTCTAGACTGAAATCTTTAAGAGAATCCGAAGGCTTTTTAGGACTTGGAACTGGTCTATTAGATTTAGAGGATTTCGAAGATACTGATTTCTCTTCGTCCTCGTTCACTTCTATTGCTGCTTCTGACATTACTTTTGCAGTGCAGAAGATAGGTGCGTCAAACCTCACAGCTATGGCTATAGCATCAGAAGGCCTAGCATCTATTTCCACCATTTTAGAAGCATTTTTACAAATTATCTTTGCAAAGAATACGCCCTCTTGCATATCAGAGATTAGAATTCTTTCAATAGAAAAACCAAACCCTGTTGCAAAGGACTTAAACAAGTCATGGGTCATGGGTCTGTTGGGTATAATTTTTTCTATTTCTATAGCAATTGCTTGAGCTTCAAACATTCCAATGACGATAGGAAGTCTTCTTCCTCCTTCAAGCTCTCCTAGCACCAGTGTAAAAGAACCCGATTGGGTATGATTCGATGTAAGCCCAAGAATTTCTAATTCAATAGTATTGTCCACTTTATTTGATCGCTTTAATAGCCTCCGTTAGTTTGGGTAGTACTTCAAAAGCATCACCAACAATTCCATAATCTGCAGCTTTAAAGAATGGTGCTTCTGGATCCTTATTGATAACTACGATGTATTTTGAAGAATTTACTCCCGCAAGATGTTGAATAGCACCCGAAATTCCAACTGCTACGTACAAAGTTGGCGCAACTTTTACTCCAGTCTGCCCTACGTGCTCGTGATGAGGTCTCCATCCAATATCTGAAACAGGCTTGGAACAACCAGTTGCAGCACCCAATTCTTTTGCTAACCCCTCAATCATCCCCCAATTCTCAGGCCCTTTCAACCCTCTACCTCCTGACACTACAATATCTGCCTCCGGCAATAGAATATCTCCAGTTGCTTTATCTGTTAAAGTGATATTCGTCGCAAAGCTTGCATCCGAAATAGATAAATCTATTGTTTCTACAGCTGCCTCAGCACCATCTGTTTTCAGGTCTACGGCATTTTTCTTCACTGCCAAAATCTTATGTTCAGTACTTACTGTAGTCTCAGCAAATGCTTTACCAGTGTAAATACTCCTTTTGACTTGATAGCCTGAAGAAGTGTCAGGGAGGTCTACAACATTAGAAACTAATCCAGCATTGAGCTTCACTGCTAGTCTAGCGGCCACAGCATCTCCCAACGAAGACTTTGCTAACACAAGGGTATTCGCACCTACTTTCATATAAACCTGAGCTACTGCCTCTGCATGTGCCTGAATTATTCCTGCGGTCAGCTTATCATCATTTACATGAAGTACTTTGGATGCTCCAGCAGTACCTGCTTTGGATAGTTCACCTTCAGCTATGGTACCAAGAGCAACTGCTACAACATCACCTCCACCCAACTTGTCAGAAAGAGCTTTTCCGTAGGATACCGCCTCAAGACTTGATTTTTTGACAGCACCTTCTGCGTGCTCTATATATACTAAAATTGACATATAATCTTATTTTAAATGATTGAAACGAAATTAAAGAACTTTGGCGTCATTTTTCAACAGCCTCACCAACTCCTCTACATTGTCTTTATCTACTAATTTGACAGCTCCTTTTGCAGGAGGAAGTTTGAATTCTACCACCGCTGTTGCAGTATTGTCATCTTTTGGTTCTACCACATTCAATGGCTTAGTCCTAGCTGACATGATTCCTCTCATGTTTGGAATCTTCCATTCTGCTATTGGTTCTTGACAACCTGCGATTAATGGTAACTTAGCCTCCAAATATTCCTTTCCACCTTCTATTTCTCTAGCCATTTTTACGGTATCTCCGTCGATATCCAATTTCATTACTGGTGAAATTGAAGGCATATTTAATAATTCACCTACCATACCGTGAACCATTCCCCCATTAAAATCAATAGACTCTCTGCCCATCAATATCAAATCATAATTCTGTTCTTTAGCAATGGCTGCAATTTGATTGGCGACAAAAAGTGAATCCTTAGGGAAAGCATTTACTCTGATCGCATCATCTGCACCAATGGCCAATGCTTTTCTTAAAGTAGGTTCGGTCTCGGCTTCTCCTACATTCAATACTGTCAAGCTTGCACCCAACTGTTCTTTAAGCTCTACAGCTCTTGCAAGCGCATAGTCATCGTATGGACCGATAATAAACTGCACCCCGTTTTTATCAAATTTGGTGTTGTTGTCAGTAAACTGAATTTTGGATGTAGTATCCGGTACGTGTGTAATACAGACAAGAATTTTCATTATGTATATTTAGGTTATTTATTTATTTAAATTGCGTGAATTTAGTGATTAAGGCCTTAATTAAAAAAAGAAATCATGAGCAATTTGTCTCGCATTGAATTACTTCAAACCTATGCTGAACAAGAACCTGATAATCCTTTCAATTGGTATGCTTTAGCTTTGGAATACCGAAGTGCAAATCCCGAACTAGCCCTAAACTATTTTAATAAACTCCTTTCAGAGCACAAGGTTTATCTCCCTACATATTACCATGCAGCTTTGCTTCATGCCGAGATGGATCACTTAGAAGAAGCGAAAAGCATCTATGAAAATGGAATTGCTCTAGCCAAAGAAGTAGGAGATCAACATGCATTGAGTGAACTTCAAAACAGCTATCAAAATTTCTTAATTGACTATGATTTAATCTGAATCCTTAAAACTGATTACTATTTTCCCAAGCTGCTCTCCTGCTTTCATTCTGTCAAAAGCTTCTGTCGCCTGTTCTACTTGGTATATTTGATCTACGATTGGTTTGATGTTTTGTTTCTGGACAAATTCAAGCATTTGCTCAAAATCTCGGTCAGTTCCCATTGTACTTCCAATCAATTGGATTTGATTCCAGAAAATCTTTCTAGCATCTAACATAGTAGGATTTCCCTTGGTAGCTCCATAAAACACGATTCGCCCTCCTGGCTTGACCACCTTGATCAGATTATTCAGCGTATCACCCATGGCACTGTCAATGATCAAATCAAAGCCACCAGTTTCCTCTAAAGATTTTTTTACCCAATCTTCATCTGTGTAATTATAACCTCCAAGCGCACCTATTTTCTCAGCAACATTCAATTTCTCTTGAGAACTACTACTTACATAAACATCAGCTCCCGCAGCTATTGCAAACTGAGCTGCAAACTGTGCTACTCCTCCTCCAAAGCCTGTGACCAAAACTTTTTCACCTGATTGGACCTTACCTTGCGTCATCAGTGCTCGATAAGCGGTCAATCCCCCCAAAGGCAATGCAGCAGCTTCTTCCCATGTGAAATTATCAGGCTTATCATGAAGTCTATCTGTATTGACCTTCACGTATGTTGCCAAAGTTCCATGATCGGGCATGCCAAGAATCTTAAAGTCCTTAGATTGGGCTTTAAGATCATCACCCCAATTCATCGCTGGATTGATCAACACTTCTCTTCCCACCATAGATGCATCTACCATACCACCAGTTTTCATGATCACACCCGCACCATCACTACCCAACACAATCCCATCTTGTAGACCTGGATACAGTCCTTGACGACACCACTCATCTCTATGATTCAAGGCAGCGGCTTTTACTTGAATAAGCACTTCTGTTGGCCCTAAATGTGGCTCTTCAATTTCTGCGATTTCAATTTTCTGCTCTAAGGATCTATTAAGAATGATTGCTTTCATGATCTAATTTTATGGTAGTATTGGACTTATCTATTTTTTGAATATGCTTTGACTACTATGGTTCAAAAAACAGGTAGGGATCTCAAAATGATGAACTCCCTATTAATAATTATTTTCACTTCCTCATTGCCTTATAAGCATTGATCAATCCGTTGGTCGAGGCGTCATGACTGCTAATCTCATCATCATGCTCTAACTCGGGAAGAATAGCATTTGCAAGAACTTTTCCTAGCTCTACCCCCCACTGATCAAAGCTGAGAATATTCCAAATTACACCTTGGACAAAAATCTTATGCTCGTACATAGCTATCAATTGCCCTAGAGTATATGGATTGATTTCTTTTACTAATATGGAATTAGTAGGCCTGTTGCCTTCAAACACTCTATGAGGTGCTATTTTCTCAATTTCTTCAGAGCTTTTACCAGCTGCTTTCATTTCAGATTGAACTTCTTCTAGGTTTTTTCCATTCATCAAGGCCTCTGTTTGCGCAAAAAAGTTTGATAAAAGCTTATTATGATGATCTCCAATTGGATTATGAGATTTGGCAGGAGCAATGAAATCACAAGGTATCAAATGTGTTCCTTGATGAATCAATTGATAAAAAGCATGTTGCCCATTGGTACCAGGCTCTCCCCAAATGATTGGACCTGTAGCATATGTTACTTTTTCGCCTTCTCTGTTTACATATTTGCCATTAGACTCCATGTTTCCTTGCTGAAAATAAGCTGCGAATCTATGCATGTACTGATCATATGGCAAAATAGCCTCTGAGGTCGCTCCAAGGAAATTAGTATTCCAAACTCCTATCAAAGCCAATAAAACAGGTATATTTTCCTCATATTTAGCATTTAGAAAATGCTGATCCATGCTGTGTGCTCCAGCAAGTAAATCCTCAAATTTTTCAAAACCGATCACACAAGCTATGGGCAATCCAATCGCAGACCAGAGTGAGTACCTACCTCCTACCCAATCCCAAAACGCAAACATATTAGCTGTATCAATTCCAAATTCAGCAACTGCCTTAGCATTGGTTGACAACGCTGCAAAATGTTTAGCTACGGATTCCTCTTTTTTAGCATGTTCCAAAAACCAAGCTCTTGCTGTATGGGCATTGGTCATGGTCTCTTGAGTAGTAAATGTTTTTGAAGCAACAAAAAACAATGTAGTCTCAGGATCTACTTTTTTCAAAGTCTCTGCGATATGTGTACCATCTACATTGGAAACAAAGAAGATCTCCAAATCAGTATTTTGGTATGGTTTCAATGCTTCCGTCACCATAACTGGCCCCAAATCCGAACCGCCAATTCCTATGTTTACCAATGACTTGATAGGTTTTCCTGTGTAACCAAGCCATTTTCCACCATATACCTGATCAGCAAAATTTTTCATCTGAGCCAATACATTATTCACTTCAGGCATGACATCATTCCCTTCAAAAAGTACTGGATTGTTGCTTCTGTTTCTTAATGCAGTATGTAATACCGCCCTCTTTTCAGTAAGATTGATCTTCTCACCTTCAAACATAGCGTTGATCGCCGAACTGAGATCTATTTCCTTAACTAAGTCAATCAACGTCTGTTTAGTCTCTTTGTCTATTCTATTTTTAGAATAATCTAGGAGTATATCTTCTAGTTCAATTGAATTTTCCGAAAATCTATTAGGATTGGAGAAAAGTGAACGAATTGTAATTGATTTTTTAGCTTCAGCCAACTGATTTAGCTTTTGCCAAGCTTGAGTTGAAGTTGGGTTAATATTTTTCATACAATAGAGTGATTTAATAGGTTATTTTCAATTTTTTTAGAATGATGAAGTCAATATCTTAAAAACTAGCATACTGCAATCAATTAATTTTAAAGCTTCAATAACATCATTGCAACCCCAAAATATACTGCCAAGCCAATCAAATCATTGGCGGTCGTAATAAAAGGCCCCGAAGCAATGGCAGGATTGATTCCAAATCGGTTGAGGACTAATGGGGTAACAGTACCCATAAATGATGCCAATAAAACCACACAAAACATAGCTAAACCGATCGTGAAACCAAATATAGCATCGAAACCATAGATGAATTTTACAACTGCAAACACAAAAAAACCAAGAACGACCCCATTGAGCAAGGCTATTAATAGACCTTTTACAAAACGCTGCCAAGGTGTGTCGTCGAATACAGATTTAGAAGCTAAAGTTTGTACTACTAAAGAAGATGACTGAATACCCACATTCCCCCCAGTTGCAGCAACTAAGGGAATAAAAGAGGCTAGAGCAATATATTTACTCAAGCCTTCTTCAAAAAAACCAATGATTTTAGCACCCATCAACCCCCCAATTACACCAATCAACAACCATGGCAATCTCGCTTTTGAAATTCTAAATATAGAATCTGATTCTTCTACATCTGCTGAGATACCAGTCATGGCTTGCATATCTTCTTCAGACTGCTCTCTTATGACATCTAAAATATCATCGACTGTAATTCTACCTACCAGCTTATTTTTCGCATTGACCACAGGAATAGATTCCAAATCATATTTCCTCATGATTTCTGCGACCTCTTCCTCGTCTAGGTGTGTTGGGACTGAGATCAGCTCAGGCTCATAAATATCTGCAATCTTTGTGTCAGAAGATGCTAAAATGATTTTCTTTAAAGAGACACGTCCCAGCAAATGTTGCTTATTGTCTACTACATAGATTGAGTAGATTTTCTCTACTTTCTCAGCCTGCCTTCTAATCTCTTCTATAGTTTGGATTACATTCCAGTTTTTATTGGCTTTGATAAATTCCTTAGCCATCAAACCACCAGCACTATCCTCATCATAGCGTAATAGATCAAGAATGTGCTCTGATTTCTCTTTTTCTTGAAGATGACTGATCACATCCTCCCGCTCTCTTATCGTAAGGAGGTTCAAAATATCCACAGCATCATCGGAGTCCATCTGATCTATATATGAAGCCAATTCTGTAGGCTCCATTTCATAAATCACTTTAGTCAACGAATCTTCATCCAGCTCTATCAGGATATCAGCAGCTACTTCAGCCTCCAACAAGCGAAGTACATAAAGTGCTTCTTGCATATTTAGCTCATCCAAAAGAGCCGCTATGTCAGCTTCATTAGCTCCATCAAATGACTGTTTGATGAAGTCAATATCAGTCAGCTCAATTGCCTCCCTTAAGCTCTCTAGATACTCCTTTGATAACTCAAATATTTTTATTGGTTCCAAGATTCCTCGATTTTGTTGGTTAAATAAATAAATTCCTCAACTCCTAACTGCTCAGCACGCTTATCTAACAAAGTATCTGCTTTTAGTGCTTCTGAAATCCCCATACTTTTGATCGCATTTCTCAAAGTCTTCCTTCGTGTACTAAACCCTTGCTTGACTACACGAAAAAATAATTTTTCATTACAATCTAACTTTTCAACTTGATTTCTCTTCAATCGAATCACTCCCGAATTCACTTTTGGTGGTGGGTTGAACACACCTGGGGGTACTGTGAACAAATATTCAATATCATAGAAGGCCTGAAGCAAAACAGATAGAATACCATAATCTTTATTTCCTTTGGGTGAAGCAATTCTTAGCGCAACTTCTTTTTGAAGCATACATACCACTTCAGTTACCTGATCCCTTTCTTCAAGAACTTTGAAGAAAATCTGAGTTGATATATTATAGGGAAAGTTTCCTGCAACGACGTAGGGACCATTCATGATTGCCTTGAAGTTTTCTTTCAAGTAATCTCCATCAATAATTTTGTTTCCAAGGGTTGGATATTTATGGTGAAGATAAGTGATGGATTCTTTGTCTATATCTACTAAGTGAAGATCCCAATCATCTTGCAAAAGAAAATCTGTCAAAACCCCCATCCCAGGGCCTATCTCGAGGACTTTTTTCACCCCTCCATGTCCTGTGACAGCCTTGGCAATCTTCTCAGCAATACTAAGATCAGTAAGAAAATGCTGTCCAAGGTGTTTTTTAGGTTTGACTTTTTCCATGCGCTTACTCAGATAATTTTATATAAATTGCAATTCCAAAAATAAGACAATAATCATTAAGGTCTAAATTATTTACCATTCTGCTGGTAATCAGCAAATATGTGAATGAAGAATAAGACTTCTAAGAATTGAGATAAACTGATGAATCAGAGAAAGAACAAACCAGTCATAGGAATCAGCATAGGAGATATCAATGGCATTGGTGCTGAAGTTACGATGAAGGCATTATTGGATAATAGAATTCAAAAACTAGTCACTCCAGTCATCTATGCGCATGGCAAAGCAATCACTTTTTATAGAAAACAGCTAGAAATAGATGATTTCAATTTCATGCAAATCCGCTCTGTAGATGAAATCCATCATAAGAAAATCAATCTTATCAATGTAGTGGAAGATAGTCCCGAGGTAATTCCTGGAGTAGAAACTCAAGAAGCTGGCAAAATGGCTCTTGCTGCTTTGAATCATGCGATTGAAGATTTGAAAGCAGGGAAGATTGAAGCCTTGGTCACAGCTCCATTGAATAAAAACAACATCAATTCTGGAGACTTGAAGTTTGTTGGACATACCGAGTACCTAACGGAAGCATTTGAAACCAAAGAAAGTTTAATGTTTCTAGTTGCAGAAGATATCCGTGTTGGAATTGTCACAGGACACATTCCTCTCAAGGATGTCGTTCAAAACATCACGCCTAACAACATCAAATCAAAACTTAACCTGATGCTGAAATCTCTTACAGATGATTTTGGAATTACAAAACCACGAATTGCGGTATTAGGTCTAAATCCACATGCTGGTGAAGATGGGCTTTTGGGTGATGAGGAGATCAATATCATACAACCTGTTATTCGCGAATTTAAGGACAAGGGAAATTTGGTATTTGGTCCCTATCCGGCAGATGGATTTTTTGGAATGATGCATCAGAAGAAATTTGAAGGTGTCCTTGCTATGTATCATGACCAAGGATTAATACCTTTCAAGTCCATTGCTTTTGAAACGGGAGTAAACTTCACAGCTGGACTACCAATTATAAGGACTTCTCCTGACCACGGGACAGCATACAATATCGCGGGCAAAAATGTTGCTGATGAAGGATCTATGCGCGCGGCTATCCTACAAGCTTATGATATCATCAGAAATCGAGGGAATTGGGAAGATGAGGAGGATAATTGATCTCTTTCTCAAGCATTCAAATTTATCAAACATGCTGATTCAGAAGCTGAACGACCACATTAGAAAAATACTGAGAAATAATTCTTCACCAAATTTTATTTTTCTAATAGATATCTCTAAATTTGCGGTCTTGAAATAAGGAGGGCTGGATGAAATTCTTGAAAAATTACAACATAGATGTCATCAAACTCAAAGAAGGTAAGCACGAGTTTACTTTCCCCATAGATGGAGAGTTTTTCAGTCATTTCGATGTTCAGGATTTCCTAAAAGATGGAAATCTTAGTGCTACAATAAATTTACACAAGCTTACTTCCTTAATGGAAGCTGAGTTTCATATCAACGGAACAGTTCGATTAATCTGTGACAGAAGTCTTGAGGAGTTTGATCAAGAATTAATAACAGATGAAAAAGTGATCTATAAGTATGGACTTGAAGAAACTGAGATCACGGAAGATGTCTTTATGATTACTAGAGATACTCCAAGTATCAATGTAGCACAATTGATTTATGAATTTATCTTACTTGCCTTACCTGCAAAAAAAATTCATCCCGATTACTTAGAAGAAATGGACGAAGATGATTTTGAAGGTGAAGGAGAGTTAGTATATTTTTCTGAGGAAAATGTAGAAGAAGACGAAAATCAAGAAGCTTCTTCCGAAAGCAAATCAGAAAGCAACGATCCCAGATGGGACATATTAAAAAAGTTAAAGAAATAAGATTAATCTAAAATTGTATAGAGATGGCGCATCCTAAACGAAAAATTTCGAAAACCAGAAGAGACAAAAGAAGAACTCACTATAAGTTGACAGCTCCTTCTTTGGCACAGTGCCCTACTACGGGTGAGTATCACATGCCACATAGAGCATTTTGGCTTGATGGTAAACTGTACTACAAAGGACAGGTTATCATGGAGAAAGAAGTGCTTGCTTAAAAAAACAAAAAAAGGCCTTTTAATAAGAATCCATTCTGAAATTCAGAATGGATTTTTTCGTTTAATCGCTTGATCGAAGACTCGAAAATTTCCATTCAAAAGATTATAAACATCCCAAAAAGGAAAAAACTTTGGTGGAACAGTACATTTTAAATATTTTTGAAGCCTCAATTAAAAGCAATAGTTAGCTTTACAGAATAATATTACAAGCAAACTACTGTAAGTCAGCAGCTTTAAATAAAAACTATAAGCTGTTGCCTAAACAAAACCATTTGATGAAAAAAACCAGAGCAGTAATTACAGGGGTTCAGGGTTGGGTTCCAGATTATGTATTGACCAACCAAGAACTTGAAACCATGGTGGACACCAACGACGAGTGGATTGTATCCAGAACAGGTATCAAAGAAAGAAGAATCCTCAAAGGTGACAATCTAGGAACCTCAGTCATCGGAACAGAAGCGGTGAAGGGATTACTAAAAAAGACAAATACCAATCCGGAAGACATTGATTTAATCATATGTGCTACAGTCACTCCAGATATGCCTTTCCCCGCAACGGCAAATATCATAGCCGATAATGTAGGTGCAAAAAATAGTTTTAGTTTTGATATATCAGCAGCTTGTTCTGGCTTTCTATATGCATTGACTATGGGGAGCCAATTTATTGAGACAGGCATGCATAAGAAAGTAATCATCGTAGGAGCAGATAAGATGTCTTCCATTATTGATTATCAAGATAGGGCTACATGTATCATTTTTGGAGACGGGGGTGGCGCTGTTTTATTAGAACCTACGCAAGAAGAAGTGGGCATTATGGACAGCATCCTACATGCTGACGGCTCAGGTGCTCCATACCTGCACATGAAAGCTGGGGGAAGTAGAAAACCTGCTACAGTTGAAACTGTACAAGCTAGAGAACATTTTGCATTCCAAGAAGGCTCCACTGTTTTCAAATTTGCAGTCACTAATATGGCAGATGTAAGTGCCAAAATCATGGAGAAAAATGGACTTACAGCAGATGATGTAGCATGGTTAGTTCCACATCAAGCCAATAAGAGAATCATAGATGCTACAGCCAACCGAATGGGAGTAGGACCAGACAAGGTCATGATGAATATAGAAAAGTATGGTAACACTACAGCTGGTACGCTACCACTTTGTCTGTGGGATTATGAATCACAATTGAAAAAAGGTGACAACATTATCCTTGCAGCATTTGGAGGGGGATTCACTTGGGGTGCTATTTATCTAAAATGGGGATATGACCCCAAATAAACCTAAATCTAACTTAAGTAAATAAATAATGGCAAGTACCGCGGATTTTAAAAATGGACTGTGTCTTGAATTTAATCATGACATCTATACCATTACAGAATTTCAGCACGTAAAGCCTGGCAAAGGTGCTGCATTTGTAAGAACCAAGTTGAAGAGCCTTACCAATGGAAAAGTATTGGACAAGACTTTCAATGCAGGAGAAAAAGTAACCACAGCAAGGGTAGAAAAAAGACCACATCAATATCTCTATTCAGATGAAATGGGTCTACACTTTATGGATACTGATACTTTCGAACAAATAAGAATCGAAGAGAAATTGATCGAAAGAGCTAACTTGATGAAAGAGGGACAAATTGTAGACGTTTTGGTACATGCTGAAACAGAGACTCCACTTACAGTAGAGCTTCCTCCATTTGTAGAATTGATGATTACTTATACTGAACCTGGTATCAAAGGTGACACAGCCACTAATGCACTCAAGCCAGCGACTGTAGAAACTGGAGCTACTGTAATGGTTCCGCTTTTTGTAGAGCAGGATACTATGATAAAAGTAGATACCAGAGATGGATCCTACTCAGAAAGAGTAAAATAAATTCAAAAAGCTATGTGATTTTGTTAAATTACATGGCTTTATTGTTTTAAACCCAAACCAAAACTGAAATCGGTCATCCCGGTTTCCTCAAACTAGACTAAATTATGAAAGCAAAAGAAATTCAAGACCTTATAGATTTTATCTCAAATTCTGGATTGGCAGAAGTAAAAATAGAAACGGAAGAATTCAAATTGTCTATCAAAAAGAATTCTGAAACACACTTCGTGACTGCTGCTCCTGCTGCTCCCGCTCCTACTTTAGCTCCTGCTACTGCAGCAGCACCTGCTCCGGCTTCCTCTGCTCCAGCAGCGGCACCTGCTAAGGATGACACTTCCAAATATATTGAGATAAAATCCCCAATGATTGGTACATTCTACAGAACACCAAATCCAGACGCAGATTCATTTGTGAATGTAGGTGATTCAGTAAAAGCAGGCCAAACAGTTTGTATCATTGAGGCGATGAAACTTTTCAATGAGATCGAGTCGGAAGTATCTGGTAAGATCGTAAAAGTATTAGTTGACAATGCTACCCCTGTAGAATACGATCAACCTTTATTTCTAGTAGATCCAGCAGGATAATTTCTTTTGTCTCACAAAACTCAATCATTGTGTTTAAAAAAATATTAATAGCAAACAGAGGTGAAATTGCACTCAGGGTGATCCGTACTTGTAAAGAGATGGGTATCAAAACTGTTGCAGTTTATTCCACTGCAGATAAAGACAGCCTACATGTACGTTTTGCAGATGAAGCAGTTTGTATAGGCCCACCTCCAAGTAGAGATTCCTATCTCAATATCCCAAGAATCATAGCAGCTGCCGAAATCACCAATGCTGATGCCATTCATCCAGGATATGGATTTCTTTCTGAAAATGCTGAATTCTCAAGGATATGCGAAGAATATAACATCAAGTTTATCGGCGCAAGCCCTGAGATGATCAATCGAATGGGGGATAAAGCTACTGCCAAAGCTACCATGAAAACAGCAGGTGTTCCTACTATTCCTGGATCAGAAGGACTCTTAGATTCAATGGAAGAAGGCATCAAAATAGCTAAAGAAATGGGCTATCCTATCATCTTGAAAGCTACAGCTGGCGGAGGAGGTCGAGGAATGCGTATAGTTAAAGAAGAAAGCGAATTCAAAAAAGCATGGGATGATGCCAGACAGGAATCCAGTGCGGCTTTTGGAAATGACGGGCTCTATTTAGAGAAGTTTGTAGAAGAACCAAGGCACATAGAAATCCAGATCGTTGGCGATAGTAATGGAAAAGCATGTCACTTATCTGAAAGAGACTGTTCTATACAAAGAAGACATCAGAAATTGGTAGAAGAGACACCTTCACCTTTCATCACGGATGAACTTCGAGAAGCTATGGGCAAAGCAGCCATCAAAGGTGCAGAAGCCATTGGCTATGAAGGTGCTGGTACTATCGAGTTTTTGGTCGACAAGCATAGAAACTTCTACTTCATGGAAATGAACACTAGGATCCAAGTAGAACATCCTATCACAGAAGAAGTAACTGATTTTGATCTGATCAAAGAGCAAATCAAAGTGGCTGCAGGTGAGAAGATTTCTGGCAAAAATTACTACCCTAAGCTTTATGCAATGGAATGTAGAATCAATGCGGAAGATCCTGCCAACGGTTTCAGACCAAGTCCTGGTAAAATTGTAAACCTTCATCTACCAGGAGGCCGTGGAGTGAGAATAGATAGTCATGTGTATGCAGGCTATGTGATTCCACCTAACTATGACTCCATGATTGCCAAACTTATAGTAAGTGGACAATCAAGGGAAGAAGTCATCGTAAGAATGAAAAGAGCCTTGGAAGAGTTTGTAATCGACGGCATAAAGACTACCATTCCTTTTCATATCGCATTACTCGAAAATGAACAATTCAAGAAGGGAGAATTCACAACCAAGTTCTTGGAAACATTTGATTTCTCTGTGATCAAAAAATAATATCATTTTATATAAACACTAAAAAAGACTGCTCACGCAGTCTTTTTTTTGACTTAATTTCTATAAAATTTTAAATTTATTCATGTACGAGTTTCAGACCATCTATCAATCTATCGGAGAAGCTAAAATCAAAGCTCTTGTGCATCACTTCTATCAAAAAGTTGCAGAAACACCTGCACTATTGACGCTTTATCCAGAGGAACTTGAACCAGCTGAAGAGCGATTATTTTTGTTTCTTCAACAAGTATTTGGAGGCCCTCAAACATACTCGGAGCAAAGGGGACATCCGATGCTTAGGAAGAGACACTTCCAGTGGGAGATAGATGGTGATTTGAGAAATAGCTGGCTCAATTGTATGTTTGCTGCCATAGATAAAATCGAAATGGATCAAAATACCAAAGAAACCATGATGAAGTATTTTGTACAAGTTGCAAACCATATGGTCAATCAATGACAACTCTCAAAGCAATATATACCACTTATGCATTTTTAGCTTTTTGCTTGAGTTTTCTTTTGCTCTTCCCCTTGCTATTGATTGCCATTTGGATTCCAGGATTGAAAAAATATGGTAGGAAGATCAATAGAATCTGGGCAAATATTTATTTTTTGATCATCTTCAAACCAATAAAATTTGAAGGAAAGCAAAATATCCAAAAAGGGAAACCATATATTTTCATAGCCAATCATTTTTCTTACATAGATATTGCTATGATGGGGTTTGCACCTGGAGATGTGGTCTTTGTCGGGAAAAGTTCATTGGGGAAAATTCCGTTATTTGGCTATTACTTTAAAAAGCTTCATATAGCAGTGAATCGATCTAGTGCAAGGAGTAGAGCAGAAGTATTAGCAAGATCCAAAAAAGCATTGGATGAAGGTAGTAGCTTGGTCATATTCCCTGAAGGAGGGATTACAACCAATGAACCTCCATTTCTTCAAAAGTTTAAAGACGGGGCTTTTACATTGGCGATAGAAAAACAAATCCCAATAATTCCTGTCACTTTATCATTTAATCATTTAATTTTACCTGATCAAAAGTTCTTGTTGTTGAGTTTTAAATCTGCCAAGATGGTATTTCACCCTCCGGTAGTCACAACTCAAATGACTAGAGAAGACTTAAGTAGACTGAAATCATATTGCTTTGAAACCATACAGAAACAGCTTTTGCTGGACAATAAGCTTTCAGCTGAAATAGAATTAGAATTATGAAAGTAGACACCAATACACTTAAAAAAATTGCTCATTTGGCGCGCTTAGAATTTGACGAGACTAGTGCTGAAAAAATGACTCTGGACATGACTCAAATCCTAGATTGGGTAGAGCAACTCAATGAAGTAGATACTGAAGGAGTAGAACCTATCACTACCATGTCTTCAGAAGTCAATGTACTAAGAGAGGACAAAGTTGGGGAGCATTTACCTCACGAAAGCGGCTTAAAAAATGCGCCTCAGCGTGATTCAGACTATTTCAGAGTTCCAAAGGTACTTGAATAATGTCCAAAACGCATAACCGTAAACTTGAAAATATAATCTTTAAAGGCCTACCTGGAGCAGTTGCTGTTTTTGGAGGCCTTTTCCTATTGATATATCATTTTGTTCTTGATAGCCCTAGCATGCCCATCTTGGCTGGTTTTTTCACAGAACAAATTCCTGTCCCATTAAATTTTTTCAGACTTGGAACAGACATCATTAGCATAGAAGTAGAAAACTTCTTGCTTTTCCAAACTTTTGAATCATTCATTCAGGTGCTAAATAGTAAGTATAGTATTTTTTTGGGCGCAGTTTATTTCATATTAATCGCACTTGGAATAAGCTTGATAAGCAGTTTCAAGAAAATGTACTTCATAGGCGGGGCAGCTTTTATTATTTTCTTTTTGACTTTCAGTGGGTTAAATGGACTGAATATCGGAGGTATTGCTACAAATTATCCACTGATAGGAATGATAACAGCTATTTTGATTCCTATCAGTTACATCTCATTTTTCAAACCAGATTGGGGGCTAGTTCATAGATTTACATTGCTTGTGACATGTCAAATAATTGGATTTGGAATCCTGATGATGCTCACAAGTATCGAGGCTCCATTCCTCTATATTTCTGAACAGGTCACGCTACCACTTACCGTTGTATGCTCTTTATTTTTGCTTCATATTGGCCATGCAGTCATCTCTGGAAGCAGCATATTCCTACTAAAAATCAACCAAGGAGCAGGCTTAAAGATTAGCTGGCATATAACTGTAATTTCTATTTTATATTTTGCGCTGGTTCTTTTCACATTACTTGACTTGATGGGAGAAGTCAACTTACCCTTCCCTACCCTACCTCCTTTGGTACTGATGTTTGTGGCGGGTATTATTGGTTATTTTGTATTAGATCAAAAGATCAACCAAACAGAGCAAGTATTTGACTCCCCAACTGTTGGTAAATCTTTGTATTTAATTGGCTTTGCTTTGACAACATTGATATGGGGAAAGGCAGTTTACACCTATAATCAACCTTTAGTTGAGTTTTTCAACCATATTTTTCTATATGGTCAAATAGCGCTTTCCTTGTTGTTTTTCGCTTATCTAATGACCAATTTTTCAAGTATCATCAATAATGGATCTGCTTTAGACCAAGTTATTTTTAAACCACGTTTTTTTGCATATTTCCACATGAGGATTGGGGCAATCATGTCTTTGGTCATTCTCGTGATTTTCGCAGATGCTATCATTGCTACGCAACTAAATAGTGCTTCGCTTAATTTGAGTGCAGACTATTATTACCAAACTGGAAGACCTCAACACGCTAGGATTTTATATGAAAACAGCTGGGCTCAGTACATCAAAAATGATAGGGCAAAAAATACTGTTGCACACTTGTATATTTTAGACAAGCAACCTAGTGCCGCTATTAGGCAGCTTGAAGAGAGTTTTGATTATGCACCAAATGTTCCCAATATTCTACTTTTAAGCGCTAGGCTGCATCAGGCAAATAGAATTCTTGAAGCAATTTTCTACTTAGAAAAGGGGCTAGAATATTTCCCTAACAATCCATATCTAACAAACAATCTCGCCCTCTTCTATTCAAAAACAAATAAAGGATCCGAAGCCATAAGGTTGCTCCTCGATTTGAAAAATTCAGAAGAAGTAGCTATTTCTAATCTTGTAGGTCTATCAATCAAACATCTATTCCCAATTGAAGAAGATTTCAAAAAAACTTCAGATCCCATTACTCAGATCAATTTATTGGCTTTGGAAAATAAAAATGGAAACCTAGCGGATATTCAAGTAGCTTTCGATCAGCTTCCTAAAAATGACTTTGTACTCTCAACCGGAATCCGAAATCAATGGACGAATCAATCTATCGACGACTATGATGTCGATCTTACAATGATTGATAGTTTAATCAATCAAACAGCAAATGTAAGCTTAGAGAGAAATTATAGAGATTCTAAAATCATAAGGGTGCTACAGGAAAATCAAATAAATGAAGCGCTTAAGTATCTTTCAGGAGCTGTTTTTAATTTCCCTAATCAATCAGATACTTATCAAGTAATCGCCGCAGAGGTTCTCGCAAGTCAATTAGACTTCGAAAAGGCCGCAAAAGAATTGGTACTAGCTGCTGCTGTTCAGAGTTCCAGAATCAAGCCGATTCACTTGGCCATTCTTTATTTCGGAGGACGTCCAGATGTAGCTTTTACTTATCATCAAAAGTTTGAATTAGATTTTCCTTCTTGGATGATTTTTAATGAAGCTGGTAATTTAGCCAAAACTCCACAAGCTGAATTTTTTTCGATTTTAACTGAGTTTCATAGTAAAACAGCAGACTACCTCCTTGATAAAATGATCAACTTAGACAATAATAATCTTAAGGTTGATTTAGCATATTTCATTTTGATACACAAAGGTCATTGGTTGGATAAAGAACAGCTAGCATTGATCAATACATACCTGACGGAAGGACAAAATGCAATTTGGACTAAGGATGACTTTCAGAGTTTCGTAGATTTCCTATTTACTCAAAAAGAAACTGAGCTTTCTACTGGTTTGGCAAATCTGATTAAGCCTAAACTTTCGACTTATAGGAATGCCTATTTCACACCTCTCCTATTCAAAGGACTCGCTGAGGTATCTGATCCAATGCTCAAATATGAAATCTTACAAGAAGCCATTCAATATAACAAAGACCCGAAATTATGGCTTGCTTTTGTGAATCAGAGTCGTGTGATTGGCCTTGAAAATTATGGTACTAGAGCACTTGACGAAATGAAGCATTGGATATCAAAAGAGAATTTAGAAAAATTATTAATAGAAAACCAAGAATAACTTTAACCGTTTATCAAATCAATTTTCCCTTTCATTTTCTTTTAATTAATTTGGAAATCAAACGTGAATTAACATGAAAAAAATAATAGAGACTTCAGAAATCAGAAAAGTATATAGAATGGGTGCAGAAGAAGTCCAAGCACTGAAGTCAGTTTCTATTTCTGTGAACAAAGGAGAATATGTAGCTTTTATGGGGCCTTCCGGTTCAGGTAAATCAACTTTGATGAATATCATTGGCTGTCTTGACACCCCCACTTCAGGAACTTATATTCTCAATGAAAAGGATGTCAGTGACATGTCTGAAAATGAATTGGCAGAAATCCGAAATAAGGAAATTGGTTTTGTATTTCAGACCTTCAATCTATTACCAAGAGCCAGCTGTTTAGAAAATGTAGCTTTACCACTGATCTATGCTGGTTTCAATAAAGCTGATAGAGATGATAAAGCCTATCAAGCCCTCAAAAATGTAGGCCTTGCAGACCGGGTTCATCACAAACCTAACGAGCTTTCAGGTGGTCAACGTCAGCGTGTAGCAATTGCTAGAGCCCTGGTAAATGATCCAAGCATCATCCTTGCAGATGAGCCCACAGGTAATTTGGATACAAAGACTTCATATAGCATCATGGAGTTATTTCATGAATTGCACCAAAAAGGCAACACTATCATCATGGTAACGCATGAAGATGACATTGCACATTATGCTCATCGTGTAATTAGGTTGAGAGATGGACTAGTTGAGTCTGATGAAATTAACGCAAACCCAACCCAATCATTTGCTCCACAATTAGCACAGTAAATAGACCTTTTCTGAAATTAGAATGTTACTTTTGTGCTCAATAGCAGGAACATTTTAATTTGACTATCAGGTTTTTTTATGAAAATATATACCAAAACAGGAGATCAAGGTACAACCTCATTGCTGGGAGGTAAAAGAGTACCCAAAGGTCACCTCAAAATTGATGCATATGGCACTGTAGATGAGCTCAATGCTTTTATTGGCTTACTTCGTGATCAAGAAGTCAATACTTCAAGAGAAGCTGTATTGAAGGAAATTCAAGATCGGTTGTTTACTATAGGGGCAACACTTGCCACTGAGTATGGCAAACAAAACATAAAAAGACCCGACCTACATGAATCAGACTTGGAATTATTGGAGAAAGAAATTGATCAAATGGATTCAAAACTACCTCCTTTGAAAAATTTCATACTCCCAGGAGGACATACAGCAGTTTCATTCTGTCATGTTGCAAGAACCGTTTGTCGGAGGACTGAGCGCTGTGTCATTGACCTCATGGAAATAGAGCCTGTTGATGAAATCATTGTAAAATATTTAAACAGACTTTCTGATTACCTATTTGTTCTCGGGAGATTGATGGCTATCGAGCTCGGAGTGGAAGAGGTAACCTGGAAGCCAAGACATTAAGCTTATGAATACTACATTAACCATCGCAATCAACAAAACATCCAAGTCCAAACTTCCAGATACCAACTTTGACGATCTGAAATTTGGTCAAACGATCAGTGATCACATGTTTGTGGCAGATTATGAAAATGGCACATGGGGAAACTTCAGAATTGAAGCTTATGCACCATTACAGCTGAATCCAGCCAATGCGACATTGCATTATGGTCAGTCTGTATTTGAAGGAATGAAGGCCTACAAAAATGATGCAGGGGATACTTTACTTTTCAGGGCAGATGCCAACCAAAAACGACTGAATGAATCAGCTAAAAGGATGTGTATTCCTGAAGTTCCAGAAGAGATTTTTATGGATGGTTTGCTGAAACTATTGGAAATTGATAATGCTTGGATTCCAAATAAACCTGGTTGTTCATTATACATCCGTCCATTTGTTTTTGCTACAGATGATTACCTGGGTATTCGTCCATCTGAAAAATATAAATTCATCATTTTCACATGTCCAGTAGGGAACTACTATTCCAAGCCGGTGTCAGTAAAAGTGGAATGTAAATACACTAGAGCTGCTGAAGGTGGAACAGGTTATGCCAAAGCTGCTGGAAATTATGCAGGCTCATTGTACCCTGCTTTACTAGCACAGAAAGAAGGCTTTGATCAATTGCTCTGGACTGATGGTAAATCCCATCAACATATAGAAGAAAGTGGAACCATGAACGTGATGTTCATGATTAACGACACCTTGATCACTGCTCCAACTACTACTGGTACTATCCTCAAAGGCATCACTAGAGATTCAGTCTTAACTTTAGCTAGAGAAATGGGGATAAAAGTTGAAGAAAGATTTCTTAGAGTAGCTGAATTGGAAGATGCATTGAGAAATAACTCGCTCAAAGAGGCATTTGGTACAGGTACTGCTGCAACAATAGCCCATATTGCAAAGATCCATGTCAGTGGAAATGATTACATATTACCAGAAAAAGACGAGTCTGCGTTTAGTAATAGAATACTGAAAACATTGGATGACATCAAATACGGCAATGTAGAAGATGTCCATGGCTGGATCATCAAATTATAAAATATGCATATACGGGGCTTTGCCGGTTTTGGTAAAAAAACCGATTTAGTTTAACTTTGATATTCATTGGACTCTCTGGAATAGAAGCGTACAATCAGGATATAAAATACGTAGGGTGTCATATCAAAATTGACACCCTTACTTTTTAAGTGACTCAAATTTTATTATCTTCCTACATCAAGAAAAATGGCTATGAAAAATTCTTTTTATAAAACTTTTATCCTATTTCTAGTTATCCTACTAAGTAGCAATTTTGAAATACATGCCCAGAAATTTATTTTGCTTCAAAAAGGAACTAACCAAAAAACCAGAATCAAATACGAAGTCGGTGAAATATTTACCTACAAAACAAAAAATAATGACTTCTATATTTCAGACGTCATCAGGGACATTCAACCAGAAATTATAGTCTTGTCTGAAAATGTTCTCAGACCTGAAGATATTACAGCTGTTTACATTTACGACAAGGACCCAAGAAATCAGACTTTGAAGAATTTATCATTTCTAAGCTACGGCGCTGGTGCAATATTTCTTTCCGCTAATGTAATCAATAGTCTTTATCAGGAAGGGAATGTCAATATTGAGAATGGTTCTTTGATTACAACTGCTGCCTTATTTGGAAGTGGGTTTGTTTTATCCAAGGTGCGTTACAAACATTTCAAAAGAAAGGGCAGGAATAAAATACAACTGATTATCCTTTATGGAGATTGAAAAGAAATAGGTTTAGAGTGATATTTTTCCGATTTTTGCCCCTCCAAAACTAAATAAATTATGACATCAGACCAGTTGAAAGACTTGAAAGCCCGCGTTTCGGCTTTGAGGAGGTATCTTTGACTACGATCGTAAGAAAGTAGAAATAGAAGATTTAGAGGCAGTTTCTGCCCAGGCAGATTTTTGGAACGATCCAGAGGAAGCCGAAAAAACAATGAAAGTAATCCAAAGTAAAAAGTCTTGGACCAACTCCTATGAAAAGATAGAGACGGGTATTCAAGATTTGGATGTATTATACGAGTTTTACTCCATGGATGAGGTACCGGAAGAGGAACTCAAATCGGAATACAGCAAGGTTCTCAAAGAAGTAGAAGATCTTGAGTTGAAGAAAATGCTCAGCAGTGAAGAAGATCAACTGAGCGCGTTAATGGAAATCAATCCTGGTGCCGGTGGTACAGAAAGTAATGATTGGGCATCCATCTTGATGAGAATGTACATCATGTGGGGAGAGAAAAATGGCTACAAAGTCAGAGAAGTCGATCTTCAAGAAGGTGAGGTTGCTGGAATCAAGTCTGTCACCCTAGAGTTTGATGGCCCATTGGCTTATGGTTTTCTCAAATCAGAAATTGGTGTACATAGGTTGGTTAGAATTTCACCTTTTGACAGTAGTGGAAGACGTCATACCTCTTTTGCTTCAGTCTATGTATATCCGGTAATTGATGATACAATTGAAATAGAAATCAATCCCTCAGATGTAGAGTTACACACCTCAAGATCTGGAGGAGCCGGTGGTCAAAATGTCAATAAGGTCGAGACCAAAGTACAATTGACTCACAAGCCTACAGGTATAGTAGTTGTCTGTCAAATTGAAAGATCTCAACTTGCAAACAGAGAAAAGGCCATGCAGATGCTTAAATCCAGACTCTACCAACTAGAAATGGAAAAGCGAAATGCAGAAAGAGCAAAAATTGAATCTGGAAAGATGAAAATCGACTTTGGTTCTCAGATCAGAAACTATGTCTTGCATCCATACAAATTGGTAAAAGATGCACGAACAAGTCATGAAACATCTGATGCGCAGGCTGTCTTAGATGGAGGGCTGAATGAATTCATCAAAGCATTCCTACTCGCTCAAAACGAAGAGGAAGCCAATAAAGAATAATTTATAAAAGCAAATAACCTCCCGATAGAAAACCTTTTTCATGTCGGGAGGTTTTTTGATCATAGCCAGTAAGGTATGTCTAGAGCTTCGGGAAAACTAAAACGTATCCTCCCACCTTTTTTTACATTGAATTTTTTTGTTCTCTGCTTGAGTTCTTTTTTGTTTTTTGCTAGCTTCAATATGATCATCCCAGAGCTTCCTTCCTATCTCAGTTCACTAGGTGGAGAAGATTACAAAGGATTGATCATTTCCTTATTCACCCTAACTGCTGGACTATCTAGACCTTTTAGCGGGAAGTTAGCTGACAAGATTGGTAGGATTCCCGTTATGGTCTTTGGAGCAATTGTATGTTTTGTTATCAGCATGCTTTATCCTGTGATTACATCAGTAGCTGGATTTTTACTTTTAAGATTTGTACATGGCTTCTCAACTGGCTTCACTCCTACTGGTACTTCTGCATTCGTCGCCGATATTGTACCATTCAACCGACGCGGTGAGGCTATGGGGATACAATCTCTATTTGGCTCTTTAGGGATGGCTGCAGGTCCAGCAGCTGGTGGATATATAGCAGCTGAGTATGGTATCAACCCACTATTTTATGCTTCTGCTGCTACAGCAATATTGTCTATATTAATTATTCTAAGATTGAAGGAGACCTTGGAAGAGAAAGAAACATTAGCCCTCCATCATTTCAAACTTCAACGTCATGAAATCATAGAGAAAAGAGTTTTACCTCCTTCATTGGTTTTATTTCTGACAGTTTTTTCATTTGGAGTGGTATTAACCATCATTCCAGATTATTCGGAATTCCTTGGAATCAAAAATAAAGGACTTTTCTTTGCTGTATTTACATTATCTTCTCTTGGTATAAGAATAATAGCTGGAAAAGCCTCCGATAAATATGGGAGGATCCCTGTGATGAAGATAGCTTCTCTTTCGATGGCCTTGGCTATGCTAATTATTGCATTAGCATCAACAAAAACTATGCTTTTATTTGGAGGAGTGGTTTTTGGAGCTTCCGTGGGAATGAACTCGCCAACGATTTCTGCATGGACGATAGATCTATCACTAGATAAATTTCGAGGAAGAGCCTTAGCTACAATGTACATTGCGCTAGAAGCAGGAATAGGTATTGGAGCCATTACCTCCGGATTTGTATTTCAAAACAAAGTGGAGAACTTTTTTCTAGTATTTTCTCTCGGCACCATCACTTCCTTATTAGCTTTTATTTATCTTCTTACAATACCTAAAAATCAAAATATTTCTTTATAAAATTAAATAAATAGGTAAGTTTAAATTTTTTGATGAAATAATATAAAAATTCAGATTATAACACTGACTTTTAACACTTTAAAGGCTTAGAGTCATGGAATATTTTTTGAATAATAATTCCTCAGTATCTAGTATTTTATTTTATTTTTTTTCGTCTAAATTGCTTCAAGATTAATTACATTTTGAATCAAAAATGCGGGAAAATAAACTTTTCAATGTACTATTTCTGATTGTATCTGCAATCAGCATTACCTTCCTATTCATGGGATTCAGTGTTGGTTTTTACCTTACCAAACCCCTTATTGTTCCAGTTTTGCTTTTGTTTTTATTTCAAAAATTCAAGAAAGTACAACATCCTTTGATTCCATTGCTCATGATCGCAACCTTCTTTTCTTTTCTTGGTGATATTTTTTTAATGATTACCTTAGATGAAACATTTTTTAAATTGCTAGGAATATGTACTTTCATCATTGCTCAAGCTGCTTATGGTGCATTATTCTACATATCAATAAAGAATAAAAAAAAGAGAGTAATTACACTGATACAAAGATGGCCTGAACTATTAGCTATAGTAGTTACCATATCAGCTACTGCCTTTGTATATCCTTCCTTGGGAGATTTTACCGTCCCTGCATTAATCTATGCCTTAGTTACGGCTATTACCATCATCTTTGCACTCAATCGGCGGTTTTACATAGGTAGAAAAAGTTTTTCTTTTACTATCGTAGGTGTATTCTCATTTTTTATAAGCGATGCTTTGATGGGGGATGACTTATTCTTTACTCGGAATTTCACACTTGCCTTGGTGATGGTATTCTATGTAGTAGGTCATTATTTTATTGTCAATGGCATGATGATGCAGATTGAAAAAGAAACAAAAAAGGCACCTTCTAAAGATGCCTTTTCTATCAAAAATTAATTAATTGCCTAGATAATTACGGTGCCTAGGTATCGCCATGATTTCTTTTTGACGTCCATCTAAGTAGATAACTTTTTCTCCATCAAAAAAGGCTCCTTCCTCTAACATAATTCTGACCTCTTTATTCCATTCCTTTACGAATACCACGGCATTAAGCTCTATAGCGTAGACTGTGTTTGGGAATAATGGATAATCTCCGGCCCCTTTTGTATCACCTTGATTATCCCACATACCAATGGTAGGACCAGAAGCATGACCGTGATAGCCCATGGGATGTGAATAGATACTTCCCTTGATCCCCTCTTTTTCCATGATACTTCTGGTGGCCTTCAAAATTTCATTCCCTGTTCTACCTGTGATAAATTGAGAAGTCAGGATATCTTGCAGTCTATTTCCCACTTTGAATGCATCATTGAGGTATTTTGGGACTTCTTTTTCGTCAGGCTTAAGTACATAGGCTAGTTGTTGCGTATCTGTATTGAGCCTAAGATATGTGATTCCAAAATCAATATGTAACAAATCTCCTGGCATGATCACTTGAGATTCTGGCCTAACTGCAAATGACCTTAGATGCTCTTTGGATTCTGGATCAGGACGCTGAATATCCACTGTAGGCTGAAACCAAGTATCAAGCTTCAACTCTTTAATCTTTTCCCTATACCACCATACTACATCATCTGTGGTGGTCACGCCTGGTGTGATTACTTTTTCGGATAATCCCTCAGAAATTATACTATTAGCTATGGTTTGCAAATGCTTATAAGTGGCCATTTCAGATGGAGTTCTTGTCTCCAACCAGCCCACTGATAATCTTTCTCCAGACACGACTTTCGACATGGTCGTTTGGCTAAGATATTTCTTGAGTTGCTCGTGATCTGTCACTGTCAATCCATCAGCATGGCCAAAATTGTCAGCAATATTGAGCGCAAGCTTTTTGGGATTTCTTTCCTCAATTAATTGAGCTAATGCTTTCCACTGATCGGGCTCTGTATCTGGATCCCAGGCCCTTTTGAAGGATTTCCCCACATCATATCTAGCTACTGCTAGCGCTTTTACTTGACTACTTCCTTGAGCTTTATACATCAATAGCATGGTTCTCCTGCGCGCAGCAAACCAAGTTGCAGGCAAAAATGTCCTGATGACAGGATCTTCATTATACTCTCTGGAAATAATCAGCCACATATCAATACCTTCTCGCTCCATTATTTGCGGCAAAACGGATTGAATGCGTTCTTCAAGCCATTGATCAACAACAGTTGCTTGCGCTCTTTGAGTAAGAATAGCTGGATTTTGAGCAAAGATAAAAGGGCTCAAAAGCATTAAAATGATAAAATTAAGTAAGAATTGCTTCATATTTATTTGGATTGATTAATACACCGTTCAGTAGCCAGCAAAGTAGCTATTTCTTGTTTATCCCAAGACTTTTTAATTTGACTCAAGTTCGATTCATAATCTTTCTTAAATCGTTTTCTAAAAATAGCTTCCACAAACCTGCGAACATCGGTTTTATTTTCTAAAATCAATTTCGGAACCATAGAAGGTCTATCGTCTTCTCCTTTGGCCACCATGGTAAAATAACAGGTATTGGTATGTTTGACTTGACCAGTTTTGACATTTTCAGAAATCACTTTGATCCCAATGACCATCGAACTGTTTCCAACATAGTTTACAGATGCCATCAAAGAGACCAATTCACCAACCTCCACAGGTTGTAAAAAATCCACTGTATCCACAGATACAGTCACGCAATAGGCTCCGCTATGCTTGGATGCAGCTGCATAGGCCACCTTATCCATCAAGGATAGTAAAATCCCACCATGAATCTTCCCTCCAAAATTTGCATAAGCGGGAATCATCAATTCTGTCATTGTGACTCTTGAAAAACTTGAGGTTTTTGCTTCCACCATTCTTTTTGATTTGAAAATATAAAGTAATGAAGGAAAATGCTAACCTACCCCAAAAGAAAGTTTATTTGAGATGACTGAAAGTATTTTGAAAAAGCTATACGGCTGCTCTGGCACTATTCTGCTTTTTAAGCAAATTAGCGCTGAGTGCATGGAATCTATATAATAACATCACGCCAGTTACAGAAAGTCCTATTAATAGACCATACCAGATACCTTTTTCCTGAAGGTCCAAGTTGAAAGCGAAAAAATAACCTAAAGGCAACCCGATTACCCAATAGGCAACCAAAGTCACAATAGTGGGTACTTTGACATCAGCCATCCCTCTCAAAGCACCCAAGCCAACTACCTGAATCCCATCTGATAGCTGAAAAAACCCAGCAATCACTAGTAAGCTTGCACTCATTTGAATCACAACGTCATCATCAATATAAAGTGATGGTAGAAACTCTCTGAAAACTATAAAAATCACCGCAGAAACCAACATGAACAAAGCTGCCATTGCAAACACCGTAAAACCAGCGGATCTTAGTGTATGAATATCATTTCTACCTAACTGATTGCCAACCCTTACCATTGCTGCTGCAGAAAGACCTGAAGCCATCATATAGCTGATAGATGCCAAGTTGATCGCAATCTGATGTGCTGCTAGAGCGGAAACTCCAATCCAGCCCATCATAATCGCCGCTGTACTGAAAGCTCCCACTTCAAAGATATATTGGAAACCAGTAGGTACACCAATTCGAATCATTTTGGAAACCATCGGAAATGAAAATCTTTTGATCTTGAAACCAAGATCAAACAACTTATATCTGCTAGACTTGAATACATAATAGGCTATAATACTCCCCATTAGTACTCTTGAAATTAAAGTCGCCCAGCCTGCTCCGTTTAAGCCCATAGCTGGTAATCCTAGATTTCCATAAATGAATACCCAATTTAAAAAAACATTCAAACCATTACAGATCAAAGTGATATACATGGCTTGTTTGGTCTGAGATAGTCCTTCAGCAAACTGCTTGAAGGTCTGAAAAAACATAAATGGTAAAATAGAAAGTGTAATGATCGCCAAATATGGAATTGCTAAACGAACAACCTCTGAGGGCTGATTCATATAATTCAACATTGGCGAGAAGAGCATAATCAACAAAAACAGGAAAATTCCAGTAGCCATATTGATTGAGAAGGCATGTCTAAATAGTCTTCCAATTTTATTACTTTTATTTTTACCATCAGCCATCGCTACGAGAGGCGTGATGGCCATAGAAACTCCTATGCCAAACATCAGTACCACAAAGAAAATACTATTCGCCAAGGAAGCTGCAGCAAGCGGTTCAGCACCTAGCCTACCCACCATCATAGAGTCAGCAACACCTACCAACACCTGTCCAAGTTGACTCAACATGACTGGATAAGCCAGAATAAACGTTTTGGAAAAATGATCTTTGAAATTAAACTGAGACATGATAGCTAGAGAAGCGAAATATGAAAGGTCAAATATTCAACAATTTTGCAACTTTAAGAAGTCCTGCAATGGAAATCGCATCAGTTATTTCACCCTCCATCACCATAGATATAGCTTTTATTAAAGGTAATTTTCTGATTACTAGCTTTTCTGTAGGATCAAAATTTGACTCTCCTTCTTCAAGCATTTCTGCCAAAAAGACATATCCTACTTCATCTGTTACTGAGTTTGAAGTGTGTAACTTCATCAGCTGTGTCCATTTGAATGCTGTCAACCCTGTCTCCTCTTGTAGCTCTCGCTTGGCTACGTCCAGAATATCATTTTCAATCAAACCACCTCCCATTGGGATCTCCCATGAATAAGCATCAATGGTATACCTGTATTGACCAACAAGCCAAGTATTCCCATCTTGATCTAGTGGGATTATTCCGATCGCTTTATTTTTGAAGTGAACTTTGCCATATATCCCTTCCGTCTGATTAGGCGTGATCACTTCTCTATGGCTGACACTGATCCATGGATTGTCATAGACTTCTTTAATAGATTTTGTGGTCCAAGGATTTTCCATAATTACAAAAGTAGAAATAAAAAAAGGGAGACTATCGCTAGCCTCCCAAATTGAGATAGTAAATCTTGAGATTAGGCTGGAATAGGAAGTACCTTGCTATCCTTGAAAGTTGACAAAATCACCATAGATTGCATAGAATCTACTTCTTTGATTTCACTCACTTTTTCTAACATCAATTTCTGATAAGCTGTGATGTCTTTAGCAATAATTTTTAGAATGAAGTCACCAGTACCCGTGATGTGATGACATTCAATCACCTCTTGAATATCATTAATCTCCTTCATGAAGGCATCGATATTTCCTTTGTTGTGACCGATCAAACTCACTAATACGAAAGTACTAACACCCAAACCAATTCTTTCCGGATCAAGCTTGGCATGATAACTTTTAATAATGCCCGACTGCTCTAATTTTTTTACTCTTTCCAAAGTTGGCGCTGGAGACAATCCTATATCTTTCGAAAGCTGTGCGTTGGTGATTTTAGCGTTAGCTTGAAGAATCTCTAAGATCTTTCTGTCTATTTTGTCGAATTTTACTCTTACGCTGTTATCCATAATATAAAGAATTTGCAAAATTTTATGTGGCACAAAGTTAATATAATTTGAAATTATTTTAAAGACAATCTCAACAAAAAACGACCGCTGATACAAAATATTGTTATTTCTTAACCTATTTTGATAGAATAAATCGATTGATTTTTATTAAGTAATTGAAAATATTCAAATTATCTCCTGAATCTACCTTCTCTACTACGCAATAGTTTGATTAAAGTTTATTCTTTTTGATATAATCTCTAGCCTCCTTGTGAGCCGGATGTTTTCGCTTGGCATATTTCTTTACTTTATTGAAATATTCTTTAGCTTTTTTCTTGTCTTTATCTTCATTAGCCATTTTACCTAACGCGATTAAAGAATAAAGGTAATATCCACTTTCTTGACTCTCTGACTCCTCTCCATATGAAAGAGTTTTTAAATAATATTTCTTCGCTTCAGACTTATTCCCAGTTCTTTCGTTGTATTGAGCAATATAAAATGCTGCATATCTACCCGCATTCGATTCATACCCTGTCCATCCTTCTTCTATCCTTCTAAGAATGTCCAAAGACATATCCTTTGCCTCAGCAATCCTACCTACAGCATATAGGTGACGTGCATGAGACCGATGGAAATATGGGTTATTTGGGAACTTGTTGTGCAGGTAGTCAGTAATAGCTAATGCTTTATTAGGTTGCTTCTCTTCTGATGCATATAATCTAAAAAGAAAATATTGAGCTTCAACCCTTGCATAAAAAGCATTTTGAGCCACATCTTCAAGCTGCTTGAGACCGAGATCTTTATTCCCCTTTGGGAAAAATGCAACCACCGGCTTTAAAAGCGGATAATTCTCTGGAATCCAAACTGAGAAATAATTAAATAGTGCATCTCCAAGCAGTAGCTCAGGATTCAATTCATCATCTCCTTTGCTAAGGTTGAGGTATTTCATGGCATTTTTCCCAGCAAATGTTGCTTTGGTCCAGCTTCTCCTTTCACTGTAAAGTCTACCCTGAAAGCCATAAGCACCTGATAAGAAAAAAGCAGCTTCCTTATTTGTAGGATCCTTTTTGTAAAGCTTTTCTGCTTTTTCTATAGTTTTATCCATTTGTTTGATGAATACATCATCATAGCGCTTATTTTCTAAATCAACAGCAATCTTCCACCAAGTACTCAAGCCCATCAAGAAATAAGACAAAGGGTGGTCAGGATATTGGTATTCCATCACTCTAAAACCCCTCTCGGCTGTTGCAAAATCAAAATTATAGAGACTATTGACTGCATCTGTGATTCTAAACTGTAGACCTTTATCTAGCAATAAATAAGCTGGCCCAGTCGGCTCAAAATTATCCATAGTCAGTTCTTCCTGCCCCAATACAATGTGCACTGAAGCAAACACCATGAATATTGATATAAATAATTTTAATTTCATTCCTCGTAATTTTCTTGACGCAAAACTATCAGGTATTCAAAACAAAAAATTACTTTTAACCAAATTTAATTTTTGTTTAATGAGCAAACCCGATACCCAAATTTCACAACGAATTATCTCTGCGATTAATTTCGACAAAAGAATATTTTTTATCCTACTGTCGTTGTTGTTTATTCTTGTCAGGTTCGTCATCAATGACATTATTCTCGAAACCATCCCAGGACACGAGGAGCTCAGCAAAGATGGTTCTCTCACCTTTTTTCATATTTTCAACGGCTTGAATTACATTTGGACACCTTTCTCAATTCTTTGGAAAGTAACTGTTATCAGTTTTTTTATTTGGACTGGATCCTTTGGCTTGGGTTACAAGATCAGCTACTTAGATTTATGGAAGTTTGTGCTAGTTGCAGAGGCGATTTTCTTGCTTCCTGAACTTATTACTATGCTAGTTTTTCTAAACGCAGGCCAAGGAATTCAGTTTGAGCAAATCAAACAATATTTCCCACTTTCTATTGCTTCATTGGTCGATCTTTCAATTATTTCAAGCAAGTACCATTATCCACTCAAAAATCTCAACCTTTTTGAAATTTTCTATTCAATATTTTTGGTTTTGGGTGTGCACACGTACAGTAAAAGAAATCTTAAAGAATCAGCTTTGATTGTAATTGTTGGTTATTTGCTTCCATTTTTAAGCTGGTTAACATTTTATGTATTAGCATACAGGTAAGTAGCTCCCCCAAAGGAAAGTCTTAGAAGATATTTTTAACTTTGCTGCGTTAGAAGCGTTTTTAAAATACAATTACCAAAACCAATTATTATATGAATCCATTATTGGAAAATTTCAACACTCCTTTTGAAACACCTCCTTTCGACAAGATTAAAACCGAAGATTTTCTTCCAGCAATCAAAGCAGCAATTACTTTAGCTAAAACAGATATTCAGAAGATCAAATCAGAACCGATTCCAGACTTTGAAAACACCATTGTTGCCCTAGATCATGCGGGCGATAGGTTGGGTTTGATTTCCTCTATTTTTTTTAATCTCAATTCAGCTGAAACGAATGATGAAATTCAAGCACTAGCTAGGGAAATTTCTCCATTACTCACAGCTCACAGTAATGATATTTTGTTGGATGCTGATCTTTTTGAGCAAATCAAGCAAGTCTATTCGCAGAAGAATCAACTCGCCCTTTCTGAAGAACAAAATACACTCTTAGAAAAAACCTACAAGGGGTTTGTCCGAAACGGTGCTAACCTTAAAGAAGATCAAAAAGAAAATCTCAGAAAAATAGATCAAGAATTATCCCAGCTAGGCTTAAAATTCGGGGAAAATGTTCTAGCAGAGACCAATAAATACAGCTTGGTAGTTGATGATGAATCACAGCTTTCTGGACTTCCTGACTCCATCATAGAAGCCGCTGCACAACTAGCAGATGAAAAAGAACAAAAAGGGAAATGGGTATTTACATTGGCTTTCCCTAGCTACATTCCTTTCATGACTTATGCCGATAATCGAGCATTGAGAAAAGACCTATTTATCGCCTACAATACGAAAGCTTGCAAAGACGATGAATTGGACAATAAACAATCCATCAAAGATATGCTAAAGCTTAAAAACCAAAGAGTTCAACTCCTAGGTTATGATTCTTATGCTGACTTTGTGCTAGAAGAAAGAATGGCAAAAAGCGGTACTGCTGTTTTGGATTTCCTCAACAACCTATTGGAGAAAGCGAAACCAAAAGCAATAGAAGAAGTAAAGGAGTTAGAAGATTATGCCAAATCTTTGGATGGAATAGATAGACTTGAAAAGTGGGATTTCGCCTATTACTCAGAAAAATTAAAAAAAGAAAAATACGAGGTAGATGATGAATTACTAAGACCCTATTTCAAGCTTGAGAATGTAATTAATGGTGTTTTTACCACTGCCAATAAACTTTTCGGCTTGACTTTCATAGAGAATAAAAATATTCCAGTATACCATCAAGATGTCACTGCATATGAAGTCAAAGACGAAAATGGAAATCATGTAGCAGTTTTTTACGCTGACTTTTTCCCTAGAGCAGGAAAAAGAAATGGCGCATGGATGACAAGTTATAGAGGGCAAAAAATCATTGACGGCAAAGATCAAAGACCACATGTATCCATCGTATGTAATTTCACCAAACCAACCAAAACCAAACCTTCATTACTTACCTTCAATGAGGTAACTACGCTTTTTCATGAATTTGGGCATGCACTGCATGGCATGTTGGCAAAGGGTACTTACGAGTCACTATCGGGCACAAGTGTTTATTGGGATTTCGTCGAGCTTCCTTCCCAAATTTTTGAGAATTGGTGTTACGAAAAAGCTTGTTTGGATTTATTCGCTAGTCACTACGAGACAGGGGAGACGATTCCTAGCTCCTTAATTGAAAAAATTAAAAATGCCTCCAATTTCCAACAAGGTTATCAGACCCTACGGCAAATTTCTTTTGGACTATTAGATATGGCCTATCACAGTACAAATCCAAGATTGATTAGCGATATTCACGCATTTGAACAAGCGCAAATGAAAAGAACCTCACTCCTTTCAGAAGTAGAGGGCACATTGATGAGTACTTCATTTTCCCATATCTTCCAAGGTGGGTATGCTGCTGGTTACTACAGTTACAAATGGGCCGAAATTTTGGATGCGGATGCCTTCGAACTCTTCTTAGAGAAAGGGATTTTTGATTTAGAAACAGCTAAATCCTTCAAAAAACATATACTATCTGCAGGTGGCAGCGTACATCCAAGCGTCCTTTATAAGCGATTTAGAGGAAGAGAACCTAAACCTGATGCCTTGCTCAAAAGGGCAGGATTGATTTAAAAAATAAAAAAAGGATGCACTAAAGGTGCATCCTTTTAAAACTTATTAATCCATTTGAAAAGCAATACTTTTGTTAGCAGAGCTGTTAGCTATTAGTCTTTATCTTACATCACCATAATGAACCCTATCAAGACTAACCATACTACTGACGAAATCGCTAGTAGTAGTCTGAATTGTTTATCCTCGTTCATAGCTGTTTTTTTGTTGAATATACAATAGAATCTGTTGATTTCAACAAAAGTCATCAATTTTTAATTAATATTCTAATTGACATACAATAAATTTTGTATTTGCACGTAAAAAGTCTTTTAAACAGCCTATCTATACGATAACTGACTATATATCAAAAAATTACAATTAGTACTAAACTTTAAAATTAGAGTCCTTTTTTATAAAAAACTATTGAAATTTTACAGTTTAAAATGTTTTTCATCGTCTGTTATATCATGGTAATGTTTCTGATTTTTTGACATATTATTTGCAGTCCAAATAATCCTTGTGTTCATTTCAAATTCCCTTACTGGACAAGAAATCATTTGGCAATAATGACAACATTTTTCAGGAATGCATGGATCGGAGTGAATAAAAACTTCCATGTCACCCTCAAATGATCTTTCTAATGATTCTTCCACTTTTTCAACCTCTTCATGAACTTGTCTCAATTCAAAATAATAAGGCAAAGTCAAATGAAGATCAACATGCTTATCCCCTCCATATTGCTGTACCCTCATATTATGTATATCAATCCACTCAGCCTTTCTCTCCTTATTCAAAACTTCAACCACCTGTCTGACTGCCTGAGGGTCAGCTTCATCCATCAGACCAGCTACAGACTTCCTAACCAAAAAATACCCTGAGTAAAGAATATAGAGAGAAAAAAGAATTGATAAAATGGAGTCTAATACATAAATCCTTGTAAAATAAATTATCCCTACTCCTATGATCAAAACAAAGCTGGTCAATGTATCAGTCATCAAATGCTTACCACTTGCTTCTAGCGTTAAACTATTGAGTCTTTTTCCTTCTTTCTTGAGTTTCATCCCTAAAACTCCATTGATTAAACCAGAAAATCCAACCAATGCCATACCTTCCAAGAGCATTTCCAATTCATTTGGTATGAAGAAATTGTAAATGGCCTGATAAATGATAAAGATACCAGCGAGCATAATTAATACACCTTCTATTCCCGCACTAAAAAATTCTATTTTCCCATGACCATAAGGATGGTTAGCATCCTTTGGCTGTGAGCTTAGATATATGCTGTAAGAAGCAAAACTTGCTGCCACGACATTGACTATGCTTTCCAAAGCATCAGTGAGTATAGCTGTGGAGTTTGTAATATAATAAGAATAAAACTTCACCATCAACAAGATGATGCTCACTACAAAAGAAAATTTAATCCACTTGGCTTTTTGGTTCTCCACTTTGTCAATCTCTTACTTTGGGCTTCAAAAATAGGATATATTTTATTGAAAACTCCCGAATAATTACAATATTGAAAATAATAATTTCTATCTAAAACCAGCAATTTTTAAGATTATGGAAAATAACCAATTGATTTTACCAGGATATATCAAAGCACTGTTAGTGATTCTACTAACAACTGCAATTATCTTTATTTTAGTAATAGGTAAAAGCATTTTAATTCCACTTTTTTTGGGTGGATTTATTTCAATTTTATTAACTCCTATTGGAAATTGGTTGGAGTCAAAAAAGATTTCTAGAATGTTCAGTGCCCTAATATCTTTGATTTCAGGTCTTTTAATTATATGTGGTATTTTGGCTTTTGTGATTTTACAGGTAGCCAGCTTTAGCCGAGATTTGGAAAATGTAGGTGAAAGGCTAAATCGGTATTTGAGTGATTTTGATTCTTGGGTATTGGACAATTTTAATATTGAAACAGGCGTAGGTCAAGGAATCGACCAAGGTCATTTGATAGACTTATTACAATCCAATAGTTCTAGTTTGGCTGAATTTATTCTCAATACTATAGGCTCTTTGTCTGGAATCATTCTTCTACCTGTATTTATATTCTTTTTCCTAATTTACAGGGATCATCTCACAGATTTCTTAGTACATCTTTTCAAGGAAAGTAAGCAAGAGAATATAAAAAGTGAAATTAGAGAACTTAGGAAGGTAGTACAAAAATATATTATCGGAATCCTCAAAGTGATGGCGATTTTAGCGGTAATGAATACAGCAGTATTATTTGGTCTTGGGATCAAACATGCCATATTTTTTGCTGTGTTTGCAGCTATTTTAAATATCATTCCTTATTTAGGACCATTTTTAGGAGCAATCTTACCTACTATTTTTGCTTTCCTCACTAAGGACAGCCTCTTCTACCCCTTAGGAGTAGTAGTATCTTTCTTAGTCATTCAGCTTATTGAAAGTAACTTTTTGACACCAAAGATTGTTGGCAATAATGTAAACTTGAATGCCTTCATTACCTTTATAGGCTTATTGGTAGGTGCTTCTATTTGGGGAGTAATCGGAATGGTTATGATCATTCCTACACTTGCTGTATTGAGAAAAATATTTGAACTCAGTGAATCAACCAAGCCTTTTGCTTTGTTACTCGGAGAAGAAAACAATCATGAAAACGACAATATTGAGTCAGAAAGTTAGTTTTATTATCATTTTATCAGCCCTGATAATTTCTTTTTCCTCTTGTGATTCTGCCGAGGATAAAAAAGGTAGATTTTTCCTTAAAGGAAATGAAAAATTAAAAGAAAATGACCTAAAAGGAGCTTCTGAGTTTTATTCAGAAGCTTTAAAAATTGATCCTGATTTTGCAGATGCCCTACTCAACAGAGGTATTATTTATGAAAGACTGAATAACCTAGATGCCGCTATTGCTGATTACACTAAAATTTTGGCTAATGGTTCACTTATAGATACCACTGTATATTTTCAAAGAGGACTTGCTTATCTTGACAATGGAGAGTACTATAAAGCCCTAAGTGATGCTCAGCAATTAGAGAAATTAAACTCCAACAGCTGGAAGACTTATTTTTTGATGGGTTTGGTTCATGAAAAACTCAAGGACAACAGTGCTGCATTAGAAGCTTTTCAAAAAGGACTTAACCTCAACCCTAATAATCCCGACTTAGTCGTCAACATGGCAACCATCCTTTATTATCAAAAAAGCTATGATCAGGCTATCTCGTTATTAGAAAAAGCAGAAACGGTAAATGAAAAAGAACCTAATATTTATAATTTAAGGTCAATGATTGCCTTTGATTTACAAGAATACCAAAAAGCACATGAATGGGTTTCTAAAGCCATTCAATTAAACCCCCGTGAATCCTATTATTATAACAATAGAGGACTATATGCATTATTCTTAGGTGATATGGAAAAAGGAATAGAAGATATTAACTTCAGCATCAAACAAAATCCAAAAAATGCTTATGCTTGGAGAAATAAAGGGATCTATTACTACATGATGGACGACAAAACGTCTGCTCTTAAATACCTTAGTGATGCTTTGAGCTTTGATCCTGGAATGGATCTAGCTCAAGAATACTTCAAAAAAGCTCAAGACTTATAATTAGTGGCCGCAAGTACTTCCTTGATACGCTTCAGTAATTCTGCTGCATCAATTGGCTTTGCCACGAATCCATCAAACCCACTTTTTTCAATATTTTCCATCACCTCTAATTTAGCTGCAGCAGTAAGTGCTATCACAGGAACTTTGGAAAAAGATTTTATTTTTTCGGTAGCTTCAAAACCATTCATGACTGGCATTTGGATATCCATCAGGACTATGTCAAAATCCCCTTTCTCTACAGCCTCTACTGCTTCTTGTCCATTGACAACTCGTTCAAAATGGAATCCCCATTTTTTAATTATCTTACCAAGTACCAATGAATTTACGTCATTGTCCTCTGCCATTAAAATTTTCAAAGAAGTCAAATCTAATGCTTGACTTACTGGTTGCTTGACACCGTTATCGATAGGATCAGGTAATTTATCAAACTCCACTTCAAAGTAGAAAGTAGACCCAACACCAACCTCTGACTCAACTTGAATCGTACTACCCATTCGATCTAGAAGTTTTTTGGTAATGGATAACCCTAATCCTGTTCCTCCATATTTCTTGCTGAAAGAATGCTGAATCTGATCAAAGTCTTGGAAAATTCTTTCTTGGTGCTCTTTGGCTATTCCTATTCCTGTATCTTTAACTTCAAAATAAACCTTTGCCTTGCTACTATCGATAGACTTCGTCTTGACTGTCACATCAACTTTACCCTTTTTGGTAAACTTCAGTGCATTGGTGATCAAGTTATTCATCACTTGAGCTAAACGAACTTTATCACCAAGTACTCTTATTTTTGCTGAGTCCTCCAAATACAAATTAAGTTTATTTTGACTATCACTTGCATGGAATTCTAAGCCATTGATCACCTGCTGTATTACATCCTGAAGCCCCATTGGATTCATCTCAAGATTCAATTTACCAGCTTCAATCTTTTGAAAATCAAGTAAGTCATTGATCATGATGATTAAGTTATCTACTGCAAAGTTGATAGTATTCAAGGCTGACTCTTGAGTAGACGTATGCTCATCTTGTAAAAGTGAATAAACTGAACCAGAAATGGCATTGAGCGGTGTTCTCAATTCATGGCTAATCATGGATAAAAACTCAGATTTGATTTTATTAGCCTTCTCTGCGGTTTCACGTGCATTTTTAAGTGTCTCTTCAAAGACTTTTTGCTCTGTGATATCTGCTAGGTATCCATACCAGACTACATCGTCATTTTCTAAATGCTCAGGCTTAGCAGCACCCATCACCCACTTATAGGCATTAGTATCAGAGTCTTTTACTCTAAATTGACAATTCCAAGAAGAAAGTCTTTTGGCAGAAGCCACGGAGCTCATCAAAACTTGCGCAATATCTTCAGGGTGAATCTTAGAAATCACCAATCCGATATCATTCATGCTTGATATATCCTTTTCTCCCAGATCGAGTAGCGTTTTGATACCTGGACTTAAGTACGAGAATTTCATCTCTCCTTCCTTATCCAAAACAAACTGATACAACGCTCCAGGCACTTGCTCTGTTAGATGCAACAAAAAGTCAGAAGAATCCTGAAGAGATTTCTCTAATTGAATTCTCTCAGTAATATCTCTAGAGAAGGAGATAACGTACTCCTCACCTTGAATCTTAATCAAATTACAACTAACTTCTACAGGATACTCTTTACCTTCTTTGTGATTTAATACACTTCTATATCTTAATGTTTTATCAACCTTGAGTGAATCGAGGTGATTATTCCACGCTTCCTCAGAACCGAACTTTTGATCAAATTGGAAAACACTGTGATCAGTGGAATTATCTTCAAAAACGCCTAGACGTTTATTTGCTTCTTGGTTGATGAAAATTATCTTACCAGCTGTGTCTGAAATCAATATTGCCTCTGGGGACAAATCAAAGAGTTCTTTGAATAAACCTAACTCATCTACTAGTTGTCTTTCTTCTGATACATCCTGAAAAGTCCCAAATACCCGCCTAACTTCTCCATTTTCAATCTTGGCTCTTCCATGAGTTCTTACCCACTTTTCATTTCCTTTGAATGATTTGATTTTAAGTGTCAAGTCATATTCTTTACCTGTTTTGATACATTCATCTATCGCAGTTTTGATGACAGGCTGAAATGCTGGTAAATAAAAGCCTAAAGCATTATTGAGCTCAAAGCTTTCCTTAATATCTTCTAATTCATGGATTGCATAGACTTCATCACTCCAATAAACAGAGTTTCCTTCCAAATTCAATTCCCAAACACCAACTTTAGCAACCTCTTCACCTAGTTTGAATAATTCATTCTGCTTAGCAAAATTCCTTTTAGCAATTTCAGATTCTGTAACATCCCTACCAATAGCATAAAACTTCCCCTCTTTGAATTGAACCTGCCAATCAATCGACCTATACTCGCCCGATTTGTGCAACATCCTGGAGATGAATTGGGATGTAGAAATTCCTTTTTTCACCTCCAAAAGGTGTGATTGAACAATATCTAAATCATCAATATGGAAATATTGACATAAATCCATATTGATTACCTCTTCTGGTGTATACCCTAATAATGGCTTGATTGACTCGCTTACCCAAGTGAGAAAATTCTCTTGGCCAATGGCTATCAGGTCAATTGAGTTTCTGAAAAATTGTTGAGCTTCAGCTTTTGGAGGCAGCCCTATACCTTTTACTTCTTTACCTTTATAGAATAGAAAATAATTAGAACCATTCTCCTGAGGCAACTCAAGTTGAAATGAATATTCTTTATCCTGAAAACTGATTAATAGCTCTTCTTTAAAAATATAAGCGTTGATGTCTAAGCCTAAACCTACCAAATTCTTTTCATTCAAATTTTGGCCAATTAGCTTGTCAAATAAAACATTACTGTAAAAAATATTATAAGGGAATGTATCATCTGCGAGAAATACCATCTCGGATGATTCATATATTATCTTTTTAAAAGTACTATTTATTCCCCTTTCCTTCATAGATTCAAATCAGAAAAAGATTAGGTACTCTGTGTGGATGACTAATTGAGATTCCCTAAACTTCTCTGATGCGTAAACATACAACAAATTGTTTTTCACAACAAATATTTTGTTTTTAAAATAATAAAAATTGTCTTTTGGACTATTCTCAAATCCCAAATTCTACCTGAAACATTCCAGTCCAAGAATTCCCTGCATTTTCTAACTGGTATAGACCTTCTAGCCATCTGTAGCCAATATTTGCTTGAACTTTAATCCTGTGCCCATTTAAATAATGTGTATACCCTATTAAAGTTTCATCCACCCTATTTTGCAAGCCTTCTATAGCTTCATTAGGAATAACATAAGCATACCGCAATGCAAGTTCTGATTTTTTTGAAATCATCCGAGAAAGATGCGTATTCACTCCATGTCCTACAACCACAAAACGAATATCACCAGCATCATTCCGAGTAATCGGATCCCTGCTTGATCTACTCATATATTCAGACATCACCCCCCATCCTTGATATTTAAACATCGCATCTACTATCAAACTATTTAAAGTACGAGACCCAAAAAGTTCTGGTCCTAATTGTCCTCCAGTTCTTACCGCCTTTTGATTTTCTGACAATGTAATTCCAATAGATAGTTTTGGTTTTATTTCAAATTCTAAATCTCCCTCTGAATAATCTCCACTATTTTTGAAAAGACCAAATGGCAAAGCTTCAAGCCTACCTGTGAATGAAAGTCCATTGTTAATAGCAGATGCATTCCTTCCATCTCCTGAAGAAATAGCTCCTTTCAAAAGAAATATTGCCGTACTTTTAGTTCTTAAGGTATAATATCCAAAAATCCCAAAATCCCTATCCAACGTAAAAAGACTATTTGCAATAGACCGATCAGCAAACTGTAAGTTTCCAGAACTGATCACACGCTCTCTATTCCCTGGTAACTTTGATTGCCCAAAACCAATATAAAAGTTATCATTAACTGTATAATACAAAATAGCATCTCTAATTGGCTGTGCAATATCCCCTGTCTCTAAGTCCAAATCTGCTTTAGAAAATGCAAGTTGTATATAGTATTGAAACTTTGGACTTAAAACATAGCCGTCTAATCTAAGCCTGAGTCGTCGAACACGCATTTCAAACTGCTCTATTCCAAGATTGCTACCGGAATAAATAGAATTGAAACCCGCTCTATTCTGCATTCTAAATCTCAGATTCATCAAGAACAAGGAATCCTTTGAAAATTTGATTCCCTCGTCCACATTCAAGAGTGCTCTTTCATCAGACTCCACTGTTTGCGCATGAACATTTCCCGAATTGATAAAAATCAGACCTAAGACTACAATCAAGGTGATCATAAAAATCCTAGATTTTATAGTAAAAGGCATATCTTGAAAATTTGAAATTTTATCAAAATTAAAACTAATAATCAAATAAAAAAGCTGTGATGAATCACAGCTATTTTACCAATATAGTTTAAACTTTTGAAATTAATATTATACTCCTGCTTTGATCAAGTTCAAGGCCGAACCAGCTTTAAACCACTCAATTTGACCTGCATTGTAGGTATGATTCACTCTGATTTCATCCTTGCTTCCATCGGCATGGTTCAAGACCACTGTCAATTGTACACCTGGAGCAAACGACTCAAGACCTACGATATCAATGCTGTCATCTTCTTGTATTAATTCATAATCAGCAGGATTAGCAAAAGTCAAAGCCAACATGCCTTGCTTTTTCAAGTTAGTTTCGTGAATCCTAGCAAATGATTTTACCAAAATAGCTCTTACGCCTAAGAATCTTGGCTCCATAGCCGCATGCTCTCTTGAAGAACCTTCACCATAATTTTCATCACCTACCACAATCGATCCAACACCGTGGAGCTTGTATTGACGCTGAACTGCTGGAACTTCTGCATATTCACCTGACAGTTGATTCTTCACTTTATTGGTCTCTTCATTGTAGAAGTTGACTGCACCAATGAGCATGTTGTTAGAAATATTGTCCAAATGACCTCTAAATCTTAACCATGGTCCTGCCATTGAAATATGATCAGTAGTACATTTTCCTTTGGCTTTGATCAAAAGCTTCAAACCCTTCAAGTCGGTACCTTCCCAAGGCTGGAATGGTTCAAGCAATTGAAGTCTCTCAGATTTAGGGTCTACAATAACCTCAACTGAAGAGCCATCTTCAGCTGGAGCCTGGTAGCCTGCATCTTCTACTGCGAATCCTTTTGTCGGGAGTTCAAGACCTCTAGGCTCTTCGAGCTTCACTTGTTGACCTTCTTCATTGGTCAAGGTATCAGTCATGGGGTTGAAGGTCAAATCACCTGCTATAGCCAATGCTGTAACAATCTCGGGAGATGCTACAAAAGAGTGTGTATTTGGATTTCCATCGGCTCTTTTTGCAAAGTTTCTATTAAAAGATGTGATGATCGAGTTTTTCTCTTGCTTCTCAGCACCATGTCTTGCCCACTGACCGATACATGGACCACAAGCATTCGCAAGTACCACACCACCCATTTTATCAAATACATTCAAGAATCCATCTCTTTCTACTGTAAATCTTACCTGTTCAGAACCCGGAGTGATTGTATATTCAGACTTGGCAAGCAATTTCTTGTCTACGGCTTGCTGTGCCAAAGATGCAGCTCTTGAAATATCTTCATATGAAGAGTTAGTACATGAACCGATCAAGCCAACTTCCAACTTTGCAGGCCAACCATTTTCTTTAACAGCGGCAGCAAATTTTGATAATGGCCAAGCTAAATCTGGAGTGAATGGTCCATTGATGTGTGGCTCTAATTCCGAAAGATTGATTTCGATTACTTGATCAAAATATTGCTCAGGATTTGCATAAACTTCTGAATCAGCATTAAGATGTTCTTTGATCTGATCTGCCATATCGGCAATATCAGATCTATCTGTTCCTCTTAGGTAAGCCGCGGATTTTTCATCATATCCAAAAATAGAGGTAGTCGCACCAATCTCAGCTCCCATGTTACAGATAGTACCTTTGCCAGTAGCAGACAGAGAATTAGCACCCTCTCCAAAATATTCAACTACTGCACCAGTTCCACCTTTTACGGTAAGTATACCTGCTACTTTTAGGATCACATCTTTAGCAGAAGTCCAACCAGAAAGTTTTCCAGTAAGCTTCACTCCGATTAATTTAGGAAATTTCAGTTCCCAAGGCAAACCAGCCATTACATCACATGCATCAGCACCACCTACACCAATAGCAATCATTCCTAGACCGCCGGCATTTGGTGTATGTGAATCTGTACCGATCATCATTCCACCTGGAAAAGCATAGTTTTCTAAAACTACTTGGTGAATAATTCCCGCACCTGGTTTCCAAAACCCTATTCCATATTTATTAGATACAGAAGCTAGGAAATCATAAACCTCTCTATTTTTATCTTTTGCCTTTGTCAAATCAGCCACAGCACCTACCTCAGCTTGAATCAAGTGATCACAGTGAACTGTAGATGGAACAGCCACTTGATCTCTACCAGCTTGCATAAACTGTAACAATGCCATCTGAGCTGTAGCATCTTGCATAGCTACTCTATCTGGCTTGAAATCAACATAAGAAACACCTCTTTCATATGCTGCTTTTGCTTCACCTTCTGAAAGGTGAGCATATAATATTTTTTCTGTCAATGTAAGTGGTCTACCTGTTGCTTTTCTCGCAGCAGCTATCCTTGTCGGATATTTATCATAGACCGCCTTGATCATTTCTATATCAAATGCCATTGGAAATGTATGGTTTAGAGTGTTGAAAAGGTTTATTTAAATCGACCGCAAAGATAAAAAAATAGGCTTAAAAGAGAAGTAAAATGGCAATTGTGTTGGTAATTTATATAGACTCTAAAAATGTACTTTTAAATACTAAAGAAATAGATTCCAATGGCAAAAACTAACATAGCCAAACAAAAAAAGTATATGGTAAATTTTAATATTTTCTTAGCCGAAACTCCAGTAATAGCCAAAAGTGGTAGAGCCCAAAATGATTGTAACATATTACTTACTTGATCCCCATAAGCAAATACCATCACCATTTTTGCTGGATTCAATCCAAGTATCATGGCCGCATCCATAATTATGGGACCTTGTATAGCCCATTGACCTCCACCAGATGGCACAAAGAAATTAACTAAAGCCGCACTCAGAAATGTAAAAACAGGAAAAGTATTTACCGTCGAAAAACTTACGATCTTCTCTGAAATCATTACTAGCAATCCAGAATATTTCATCATTCCCAATATTCCTGCGTAGAAAGGGAACTGCAACAATATCTCTACTGCGCCACTAATTGCAATTGTGATGGCTTTTATGTATGCTGCTAAACTTTTGAAAGCCAGCATCCCTAGTCCCATGAGGGTGAAATTAACATAATTAAGATCTATAAATGAAAATGAGTCTTTGTTCATCACAATATCTGAAATTGATAAGCCAATAATCAATAACCCTAGGATCAAGCCCAACTTATCTTCACCTATCATGGGTATATTACTTTTCAACTCCAAAGGATATTCTTCGTCAGTAGATTTTATTTTAGATAGTATAATCAAAACAATAACAACACCGACAAAAAGAATTAAATTGATACCAATATAAAATTCGAAAACAAGGTCTCATTGACACCAATTACTCCGATTTTGGCTTCGAGGAAATGTTGCTTCTCAGCTACTTTGAGTGGAGCTGATCCAGAAAGTCCTCCATGCCAAATTAACATACCCAAATAACCCGAAGCTGCAACTAGAGGATAATTAATCCTAACTCCAGATTTCAGTGCACGTAGTGCGACCTGTCTAGCTAACACTGCTCCTAATATCAATCCAAAACCCCAGTTGATATAGCCAGCAACCATCGCTATCAGGGCTGTCATAAGTACTGCTTGTGTATTATTTCTCACACCCGACGCTATCCAATCCAAAAATCTACCTACTGGTGTAGATATGGCTAAGGCATGCCCAAAAATCAAAATCAAAACCATTTGCAACGTAAATTCTAAAAGTTCCCAAAATCCAATTTGCCAAAATTTCAAAACATCAAAACTGTACATGAATATCCCACGTTCTTGTGGATTGGTCAAAAAAGTCGCAAACAAGAATATTATGAAGCTTAAAAGTAGTGCTAAAACAAAAGTAGGCGACAGGGTATAAGACCGGTTCATTTTCGATTTGCTGTATTTGATATTCAAAGTAAAAGGAATTTTTTTCTGGGTATATGCTACTTGATTGTTTTTTCAATTAATTTAGATGAAATTTTATAATTGCCTAAGACCACAATAAATTAATGCAACTTGATTTCAATATTTTTTCCTTGACTTTACTGATTTCTGGGCTCTTGGTAGCAATCTTGTCCTCGGTAATCATCTATCGTCTCAATGATTATGTGAGGTGGTTTGCAATCACGATGCTTTCTGTAGCATTATGGTCAATTGCATATGGATTCGAACTCGCTAGTATCCGATTGGAAGACATGCTATTTTGGATCAAAATTGAGTATTTGGGGATAGCTTTTGCTCCTGGTTTATGGCTTTGGTTTTGCATCAAATATGTGGGTTTAGAAAGATGGAGAAATACCAACACGCTGATTTTGGTGTTTTTTATTCCCATTATGACTTACTCAATTGTATTAACTAACCACCTTCACCAATTACACTACGCAGCAGTAGAGTTAGTCAATACAGGCCCATTTCCTTTGCTGAAAATTACCATAGGACCTTGGTATTATGTGCATACGACTTTCTTTTATGTAGCATTATTGTTTGGAAATATTTTACTTTTTCTGAGATTCAAAAATACAGACCCAGTTTTCAAAAAGCAGACTTACACAATAATAGCAGGAGGAGTCTTTCCATGGCTTGTTAACTTATTTTACTTACTCGGATATAGGCCTTTTGAACACATAGACTTAACACCCTATTCCTTTTTACTTCTATATATAATCATCGGTGTTGGCTTACTCAAATTTGATCTATTCGATATCAAGCCTATCGCGAGAGCCAAGGTAATCCAGGCCATGAGTACAGGAGTTTTGGTCATTGATCCGAGAAATCGAATTATTGACTTCAATACTCAAGTACTAGATATCATGAATCAAAATAAAATCAAATTGGTCGGAAAAACGGTAACAGAATTATTCAATACAAACTCGCAAATTCTTGAAACTATTGAACTACGTCAAAATCAAACTTTGGAGTTAAAATTAGATTTTGGGAAAGGTGCTAGGGTTTACAAAATAGATATCATTCCACTGTTAGACAACAAAAGTATATTCAGTGGTACTCTGATACAGTTTGATGATATTTCTGAAGAAAAAGAGACTAGTGCACAACTTATCAAACAAGCAGAAGAACTTAAAAAGCTCAATGAACTCAAGGATAAGCTTTTTTCAATTATCTCTCACGATCTCAAAGGTCCTATTTTGGGGGTTAGAGATTTGGTAAAATTAACTTCTAACGGCATTGTCAGTAAAGACGAATTCTTTGAAATTCTACCCGAAGTGTCTAAAAATATGGATTCAGTCTCTTTGCTTTTAGAGAACCTTCTAGCTTGGACTAGTTCCCAACTCAGAGGAGAATATATAGAAAAAAGTCAATTTGATGTTGCTCAACTATTGAAACAGGAGCAAGTTCTTTTCGATAGTTTCGCGAAGGAAAAAAATATAAAAATACAGCTTGATATTCAAGATCAACTCTTTGCTAATGCTGACAAAAATATGATTGATCTAGTAGTTAGAAACTTGCTTAGCAATGCATTGAAGTTTTCTCAAGCAGGTGATACAGTTGTAGTGAAAGCTTCTCAAATTGGAAATGAAATATCTATTAAAGTAAAAGATACAGGAACTGGGATTTCTAAAGAGAATCTCGAAAAACTTGAAAAAGGAGAAAGCTTTACAACTTCGGGAAGAAGAAATGAAACAGGAACTGGTTTGGGCTTAATTTTAGTACGAGACTACATTCAGAAAAATGATGGTAAATTTAGTATTAGGAGCAAAGAAAATTTAGGGAGCGAATTTGAGTTTACGCTCCCTATTTATTCAAACACTTGATTATTTTAACCCTAATAAAAACTGAATTGTATCTACTCCATCAGCATAATCATCCAACTTTGGGCATTGAGCCTGACCAAAAGGGATGCTGTTTTCAAACCATGCATCACTGCTAAGCACACATTGAATATTATCTTTTAATTTGTTGAAGTGGTTTTGTAGCGTAGCTAAATCTTCATAAAGTTCAAAATAAACCACGGAAATTGGGGAAACCAAGTCTTGACTTTCTTTTAAGATCAAAAATCCGTTGTCCAAATGATCTTCGCCATTAATCAGGTAAATGGATTTATTGTAATCATAATTGTTAATGTATTTATGATTACTAGATAAAATATGAAAACCTTCCATTGCGTCCAGCATCGATTGTAAGATCTGCTTATTTGGAATAAAAAGTTTGGATACATTTCTACATCCTAAGCCAAAATACTGAAAAATATCATTACCCAACCGAACAAAATCTGCTGCTGTTTCATCTCCTTTTAATACTGCTACAGATGTTCGGTTTTTTCTGATAATGCTTGGATACTTCCCAAAATAATAATTAAAATACCTAGCTGAATTATTACTCCCAGTTGCTATATAAGCGTCCTTAGCCTTTAGCATTTCTTCAAAACTGATCAAATCATTAAATCTTTCATCAATATGAATTAGCTCATTGACCAACCATTTTATCAAAACCGTATCGGCTGAGCTCAACTTGACAGCTGCTTTATGACCAGTAATCAACACCGCTAATAAATCATGAAAACCAACGGCTGGTATATTACCAGCCATTAAGACACCAATCTCTTTAGTCATCAATTTTGAATCTATATTGTATTGATCCGTCCAAGTTTCTAAAGCTGCTCTTTCTAAGAATAACTCTAGACCATTTAGAGCTAGCTTGGTATGGTCCGGTGTAAACCAGCTATTGTTGTTTTCCACTCGCCAAGCTAAGCTCTCAAACTTTTCATTACTTAGATTTTTGATTATTTCGCCTAATTGCACAAAGGCATCTATTCTTTCTGATAGTGTCATTTTTTGAAATTTCTGCTACAAAGTTACCTAAATTAAAAAACCTTAGCTAGATTGAATATAAATTAATTAGCATGACAACATTTTTTTGGTGCATATGTTAATTGCTTATTAATTTTGAATCGAATTTAAAATTGACTGAAAAATGGCGATAATGATAACGGATGAATGCATTAACTGCGGTGCATGCGAACCAGAATGTCCGAATACGGCGATATATGAAGGTGGGATCGAATGGACTTGGGCTGGTGGGACCAATCTTAAGGAAGTGACATTACCCGATGGTACCATAGTAGATGCTTCTGAGAAGCAAGAACCTGTCTCTGACGAGTTTTATTACATTGTCACTGAGAAATGTACAGAATGTACAGGATTTCACGAGGAGCCACAGTGTGCAGCTGTATGTCCAGTAGATTGCTGTGTGGATGACCCGGACCACAGAGAATCCGAAGAAGAATTGCTTGCAAAGAAAATTTTCATGCATGGCGAATAATTAAAGGGGCAAGAGCCCCTTTAATTATTTAAACACGTAAATCATGCGTTCGACAAAGTTATTCGACTTCATATTTAAAAAAAACTGTTTGACTGCTTGAATTTCTATCACGAATTGATTTATCTTGTCTCCCGATTTAATTGCTTAAAACAACAACATTAAACTTAGGGCTGTGGAAGACAACAGAGGAAATGACAGAGAAGAGATCTTCTCTAAGAGAGTGAAGGCAGGTAAAAGAACTTACTTCTTCGATGTAAAATCAACAAGATCAAATGATTACTACTTAACCATCACCGAAAGTAAAAGAAGAGTCAATGGAGACTCCTTCTCTTTTGAAAAGCATAAAATTTTCCTTTACAAAGAAGACTTTGGGAAGTTTTTAGAAGCTTTACAAAATACAGTTGAGCATGTGAAAACTGACTTAATGCCGGAAGTTGACTTTTCACAGTTTGACGAGGAAGAGTCTGAGTATGATGACGAATTAAGATGGGATTGATTTCCATCTCTGATAATATCCTAAAAAGAGAAAGAAACAAGAATAGACAGATTTTGTCTATATTAGGTTAGTTATATGACTTTACCAGCGTTGTTTCTTTCTCTTTTTTTATAAGACTTTATGAAAAAGGTAATCGTTTACGTTTCCATATTTACCATCCTTTTTTTTATAGTAGGGTGGTACTTTTCAAATATTGCCTTCTACATACTAATATCAGTCATCATTGCCGCAGTATTAAGACCACTAACCAATAGAATAAGCTCAATCCATCTACTTGGAAGGCACATTCCGAGATGGTTTTCGATTTTGGTTTCCTTCACAGTTGTCATCACATTTTTAATCATAGTGGGACTACTATTCATCCCCCTGATTTCTACACAGATTCAAATTATCGCGACATACGATTTGGATTTTCTTTACGAACAAATCCAAAACCCCGCTGGAAAAGTTGAGGATGTATTGATCAAATATAGACTTATTGACAGCGAACCAGGATTCTTGATCACGCAAGTAAGGGAAAACTTAATCTCCAGCTTCAATATCATTAACATCCAAGGCTTTGTAAACACTGTTTTAAGTACCACAAGTACTTTACTAGTCGGTACGATGGCAGTAGCTTTCATTACTTTTTTCTTACTTCTTGAAAATGGCCTTTTAAGAAGAAATATAATCAATCTAGTCCCTAATGCATATTTTGAGCTTTATGTATCTACATTCAATAAGGTAGAAAAATTACTTTCTAATTACCTGATTGGTCTTTTGATTCAAATGTCAGCAATATTTTCCATAGCTTCCATTGGATTGACTATTTTAGGTATTGAATATGCTTTGACCATTGCCTTTTTTGCAGCGGTAGCAAATCTAATCCCCTATGCTGGTCCTTTACTTGGAGCTACCTTTGGAGTTTTGGTGGGATTGACTACGGGAAGTTTTGGAGAGAGTAGTGAGATTCCTTTTTTCATCATCAAGATTCTTTCAGTATTCTCAGTAGTACAATTGACCGACAATTTGGTCTTGCAACCCTTGATATTTTCTAAATCTGTAAAAGCGCATCCACTTGAAATTTTTGTTGTTATCTTTGCGGGTGCAAAAATCGCAGGTATCCCTGGGATGATATTTGCCATCCCAGTTTATACTGTATTTAGAGTTTCTATTTTAGAGTTTTACAGGGGATATAAAGAGTATAAAATATTCAAATTATAAAAGATAACTAATGGCTTTACAGTGTGGCATCGTTGGCCTACCCAACGTTGGAAAATCTACTTTATTTAATGCTTTATCAAGTGCAAAGGCTGAGGCTGCAAACTTCCCTTTTTGCACCATCGAACCAAATGTGGGTGTAGTGACTGTACCTGACAGAAGGTTGCAAGTGCTAGAAAATTTGGTCAGCCCTCAGCGAGTAATGCCTACTGTAATAGAATTTGTAGATATTGCAGGGTTGGTGAAAGGTGCAAGCAAAGGCGAAGGTCTAGGAAACAAATTCTTAGCTAATATCCGTGAGGTAGATGCTATCATTCATGTTATTAGATGCTTCAATGATGACAACATTGTCCATGTAGCTGGTGGAGTAGATCCTGTGTTTGACAAAGAGGTGATTGACACGGAGCTTCAACTAAAAGATCTAGAATCTGTAGAGAAAAAGATTCAAAGACTGGAAAAAATAGCTAAATCAGGTGATGCTAAGGCTAGAAAGGAATTAGAGACCCTAAATAGATTCAAGCAGGCATTGACAGATGGTAAAAATGCTAGAGCAGTAGAGGTTGAAAAAGAAGATTTGGAAGCTGTCAGAGATTTACACCTTTTGACAATCAAGCCAGTTTTATATGTGGCCAATGTTGACGAAGGAAGTATTCAGTCAGGCAATGAATTTGTCAGTCAATTAAGAGAGAAAGTTAGAGAAGAAAATGCGGAAGTTATCATACTATGTGCTGCATTGGAGGCTCAAATTGCAGAATTTGAGGACGCTGATGAAAAAGCAATGTTCCTTTCTGAATATGGCCTAGAAGAAAGTGGTTTGAATAGGCTGATAGCAGCTGCTTATGCTTTGTTGGATTTAATTACATATTTCACCGCAGGTGTTCAAGAAGTAAGAGCTTGGACCATCAAGAAAGGCTGGAAAGCTCCACAAGCCGCTGGTGTTATTCATACTGATTTTGAAAGAGGTTTTATTAAAGCAGAAGTGATCAAACTATCAGAGTATGAAAAGTACAAAACTGAAGCTGCGTGCCGTGAAAATGGTAAAATTGCAATAGAAGGTAAAGAATATGTAGTCCAAGACGGTGATATTATGCATTTTAGATTCAATGTTTAATGAAACTTTGAAAAAAATTTGTACTTTTGCAAGAACCTTTAAATAAAACACATAATTAAAGTCAAATTACAGTTAAATAATTGTTTCAAACTTATTTTTAACAAACCGTGAGAATTCGTTTAATATTTTCGTTAAAAAACAAAGGTGCTTATTTACCATTTCACCACCAGTATATTCTGGCACAGTTTCTCAAAGGGCTTATCGTAAAAGGTGGCCGCGAGGAGTTTTTCAATTACAATTACTTCAACTTCTCAGGTCTAAAAGGTCAGACCAAGGTAAGTAGAAGCGGACTTCACTATTACTCAAGCTTAGTCACTTTAGTGCTTTCATCACCCAATGAAGAGTTTATGGACTATCTGCTTGAGCAAGTATTTGCAACTCCGAAAATTGAATTGGGGAATTTAGTCATCTCTCCTGAATATACAGAGGTGGAAACAGAGCCAGAATTGGAGACTTCGAACAAGTTCGTCTGCATCTCCCCTCTTGTCTTATTGACTCCATCTTTCAATGATGAGTCAGGTAAGAGATTTATCAATCCAGATTCTGATGAATTTTCAGATCTACTGTATGAATCTACCCTGACCAGAATGGAAAGATCAGGTTGGTACTCACAAGAGCAGATGGAGTCTTTCTACAAGTTCCAAGTTGTCCCTGACATGAATTATGTAAATAAGCTCAGAGAGCAGCAAAAGAAATTTGCTAGAATCTATTCTGTTTACGACATGGATGTCAAGTATGAAGTAAGAGGTTATACTCTTCCTTTCACTTTATATGCAGCCCCAGAAGTGCAGGATTTCGTGTTCAAATGTGGTCTTGGGGCATTCACCCATAAAGGCTTTGGTATGCTAGACCTTGCAAACCATGCACCTAACCAAAGAACAGAACCTTACAAATTCAAAAGAGAAGGTTTCATTCCTTACAAATCATTGCAAGAAAGAAACAAAACTCAAGAATCAGAGGGAGATGAATCTGAATCGGCTTAATCACCAAAAAGCTTAAAAGTCAAAAAGCCTGGCCAATTGGCCGGGCTTTTTTTATAATCTTCTTTTATTTGGATTGACATTGACATAACCTACCAGTTCATCGTACCTACTCCCTACATCTCTGAAGTAAACTAGGACTTCATATTCATTTTCAGTCTCAAAATGATCTCCCTCTACAGGAGACATGTTCCAACCAGAATCAGTTTTGTATGCAAACTGGTAATCATACCAGCCTTGCTTAAGTAAGAGTGTCGCTTGATAGGTATTGCTCTTTTTATTTAATTCCATTTTTGCTTCTGGAGTTCTACCCCAGTTAGTCAATGCTCCTACAATATATGGCGTATCAGTGATACCTTCTGGACTTAGATTAAAAGTAGCAAGCATATATTCGCCTTCCAGATCATGATTCCTTCTTTCAAAATTAAAAATCACATACTGTCCATTCATGTCTAAATATTGAGAATAAGCTGCTGATGGCCTGGCTTTTTCCACTAAAGTTTCAGCAAATACCACATCTTCTTCCATCTGTACACGCGCTACATTATTTCCTCTAGCTCTCACGTACCTAAGGTCTACAAAACGAAATTCATTTCCGGCAAAAAAAGCATTTGATCCATCAAACAATTCATAAGCAACCGTTTTAAGATCTTCTCTTACCATAGTAGGTTTGAGGTCAGTTATAAAATTATCCCAACGCTGATTTTGTCTAATCACTATCCTGAAACCAGTCCTAGGATCTAATACTTCTCTCCCTTTATAATTCAAGTTGATATTTAATTGTTGTTGCTTCCTGCGGTTTTCTGTTTGACTTGGTGGAACAACCCTCGCTCCTACTTGAATGGAATTATCAAAAACCATAAATCTTCTCGTCAAGATTGTTTTATCCTGCTCTCTGCCCCTATACACTTGGACTACATAATTACCACTTTTGGTAACTTTAGGAAGTACAAAATTGTAATGGATGTATGGAATTCGAGTATCAATCGAATAATTATAATCTGTCACATTAAATTCATTGAACTGAACCAGGTAGTCATTCTCCTTGAGGTCTGATGGAGTCCAATCCATGTCACAATGAATGATCCTAGCAGAATACATATCTGGATCATAGGCGATATCATCGAAAGAAAGCAATAATGGAGAACCTGCTTGTAATGAAATAGCTGGAGAACTCATCTGAGAAGCAAAATCCTGTGATTGAGGAAAAAGCCTTACAGACTGTATGTTTTCTTCATAAACGCGATCTTGGATTGGACCTTGTCCAAAAGAAGTGAATGATATTAATAAAAAGAGACTAAGAAAATAAATACGCATCTTAATTACAGTTCAAGTTTCAGACCAAATTACAATAACTCTTCTAAACCTAAACAAATAAATACTATTTCGTTATTGATATTTCTGAAAATTACCCCAACTCCAATTCAATGTATTCGATCTCTTCCACCAAAGTCTCCCAAAACTTGGTTAGTTCAGCTTCTTTATCTATGATTTTTTGGTATTGTCTATTTAGCTTATCTAACTCTTGGCTATTACTAAAAACATCAGGATCAGCCATTTTTTCTTCTAGGCTTCCCTTCTGCTCTTCAATATCCATCATATCATACTCTAACTTCTCTAGGTCTTTTTGCTTCTTCTTCAATTCCTTCTTCAACTGATTTGCTTCATTCTGGTCTACTTCCCTACGTTTTGGGGTAACTTCTTTTGGGGCAATATCTTTTGGAATACCTGCATATTGAGCTTTTTCAGATTCCTGCTTAGCACTCCAATCCAAATATTCTTCATAAGTCCCAAGGTATTCTTTGATCTCTTGGTTTTCGATATACCATATTTTATTTGCTACTCCCCTGATAAAATGTCTATCATGAGAAACAGTGATAAATGTACCCTCATACTGTTCTAAAGCTTGAATCAAAATATTCACAGATTGCATATCCAAGTGATTGGTAGGTTCATCTAACAAAAGGAAATTAGCCTCAGAAATCAAAGTTTTGGCTAAGGCTACTCTAGATTTTTCACCTCCTGATAGTACTTTGATTTTTTTGAATACATCCTCGTTGGTAAATAGAAAGCAGCCCAATACATTCCTCAATTCCTGCTCAGTTTTGGCTGATCCAGCCTGATTCATTTCTTGGAGAATTTCATTATTCACATTGAGCGCTTCTAGCTGATGTTGCGCATAGAAGGATTTGATGACATTGTATCCTTCTTCACGCTTACCTTCTATCTTCTCGGTACCGTCTACGATTCTAAGCAAAGTAGATTTTCCTTTACCATTAGCTCCAATCAATGCTATTTTATCCCCTCTTTCTATTCTAGCGGTAGAATTTCGAAGTATTACTAAGTCTCCATAAGCTTTGGAGACATTCTCCAATGTCACCACATCACGTCCTGATTGCTGAGAAAATTTGAATTTGAAATTAACAGCAATATTATCATCAATAACTTCATTGACCCGATCTAATCGCTCCAGCGCTTTCACTCTTGACTGTACTTGATTAGACTTAGTCGCTTTTGCTCGGAATCTCTCAATAAAGCGCTCAGTTTGCTTGATCATCTGCTGTTGATTCTCATAAGCATTTTGCTGAATTTCCATTCTTTCCTTCTTCTCCTCCCTGTAGAAAGAGTAGTTGCCAGCATACAAAGTCAAACTCCCATGGGACACCTCTACTGTTTTTTCGATACAATTATCCAAAAATTCCTGATCATGAGAGACCACCACTACTGCACCTTCATAAGTTTTGAGATAATTTTCCACCCATTGTATTGAAGGCAAATCCAAGTGGTTGGTAGGTTCATCGAGCATCAGTAAGGAAGGCTTCTCTAAAAGTAACTTAGCTAACATCACCCGCATCCTCCAACCTCCAGAGAATGTCTTCAGAGGCCTTTGCAAATCCGCTGTCTGGAAACCAATCCCTTCTAATACTTCCTCCGCTTTCGCTTTGATTGTGTAACCTTCATTGGCTTCGAACTGATCCTGAAGCTTGGCTAACTTATCAATGATTTGATCAGAATAATCCGTCTCCATCTGCTTGAGGACTTTATCAATTTCTTCTTGAAGCCTAAGTGTCTCTTGAAAAGCCTCCAACGCTACATCCAAAATAGAATCTTCAGACTGATAGGATAACAAATCCTGATTCAAGAACCCTATGGTACAATCTTTCGCTTTCTGTATCTCTCCAGAGCTTGGCTGATAGTCGCCGTTGATCAATTTGAGCAATGTAGACTTTCCAGTCCCATTGAGACCGACAAGCCCTATTTTATCCTTTGGTTTGATATGTAATGAGGCATTTTCATACAATGCTCTGCCCCCGATGAAGTACGAAAGATTATTAATTGATAACATGGCGCAAAAATAAGGATTCTCCCATTCATATATCAGTAAGACGGAATATTTAAAGATTTTACTGATATTTAAGTTATTGAATGGCTAAAAAAAATCGATATGTATAAAAACATACTATTTGTTACGGCAATGCTAATCAGTTTTGCTTGTAATGCTCAAAATCAAAAAAATAATTACATTCAGCTAGAGACGATCAAACTTCCAGCTGGATTTGAAATCTCTGTCTGGGCTGAGGATGTGCCCAATGCTCGCTCTCTAGCTCTTGGCGATAATGGAACCGTCTTCGTAGGTAACAGACAGGGCAATAAAGTCTATGCACTTCAAGACAATAACAAAGATGGTAAAGCAGATAAAATGTACACGCTTGCCGAAGGACTTCGCATGCCCAATGGTGTGGCTTTCAAAGGAGGACACCTCTATGTAGCCGAAGTGAGCAAAATCCATCGCTTCAAAGACATTGAGAAAAACCTTGCCACTCCAAAGTCCGAAATCATCTTCGACCAATTTCCTGACAAGGCCCATCATGGTTGGAAATTCATTGCTTTTGGGCCAGATGGCTTACTTTATGTCCCTATAGGTGCTCCATGTAATATCTGTGAACCTGAGGAAATCTATGCAACTATCACCAGAATTGATGTCAACGCCAGCACTATCAAACCAGAAATCTTTGCTCAGGGAGTTAGAAATACGGTAGGTTTCGATTGGCATCCAGACACCAAGGAGCTATGGTTTACAGACAATGGAAGAGACATGATGGGAGACGATATCCCTGATTGCGAATTGAATCATGCTCCTAAGAAGGGGATGCATTTTGGCTATCCATATTGGCATGCTGGGGATGTGAAGGATCCAGAATTTGGCAATAAAGGAAAAAGCAAAGATGCTTATGCTGCTCCAGCTGCAAAACTTGGTGCTCACACCGCCCCTTTAGGTATGCGATTCTACACAGGAAGTCAATTCCCAAGTCAATACAAAAATTCCATCTTCGTAGCCAAGCACGGTTCCTGGAACAGAAGTAAGAAATCAGGTTACCAACTTACAAGGGTAATCTTGGACAACAGTGGTAAAGTACAAAAAGAAGAAGTCTTTGCTGAAGGTTGGCTAGACCATGCTAGTCAAGATGTATGGGGCAGACCGGTAGATGTTCTCCAACTCCCTGATGGAAGTATACTCGTCTCTGATGATATGGCTAATTGCATTTATAGAATTAGCTACAAGAGGTAAGGATTTTGATTGTAAGTTTTAGTTTGTATATTAAAGTGTATAAGTCTACTACTAGATATAAGATACATTAAAGAGATTTGGAAACACATGAATAATAAAAACTTAAAACTATCAGCCAAAAAGCCTTATGATAAAAAATGGGGCACATTTACCATAAATCTAAATATTAAATATTTCTCAAAATACGAATCGATGGTTGTCTATTTTTTGAATTTATACCATGAAATTTTTCAGCAATACATGAACACCAAAAGTCAAAAAGATTGTTCGAAAATAAACAAACATCGTAAAAGTTTTCTTTTTGATGCAGCCATTTCTTTCAAGAATTTTGCTGTAGTGATAGTTTTAGCAGGAATATTTTATTTTGCTGGATCTTCTCAAGTAATAGCCAAAAGTATTTATCCCCAGGACAAGAACATTATCACTAAACAAATAGAACAAAAATCTGGGACACTTAAGCTCCAATCGCTCATAAATGATAGTTCGGAGCGTATGATTAAAGGTAAAGTCATAGATAGCGAATCAAAAAAACCACTTGAAGGTGTCGCAATCCTAATTCAAAACTCTACTGAAGGAACTGTAACAAATAAAATTGGAGAATTCAACCTTAAAGTACCCGTAAACTATACTAAAAAGAAAATAAAGCTAATTTTTAGCCATTTTGAAAATGACAAAAAATCCGTTACAATCCGCACAAATCAATTGTCAGATTTTCATACTATTGAACTTAAAAAACCAAAAGACAAACAACCAAATCAGTGAAACAACCTTTTAGGTTTTAAATAGAGGAGTAATTTAAAAAAAACAATAAATATGGCTGATAAAAATCTAAAAGTATCAATCAAAAAGCCGTGTGATAAAAAATGGGAGTCATTTTCTTTAAATGAAAATGGTGGCTTTTGTTCAAAATGTAAAACGACGGTAGTTGATTTTACAAATTTATCGAATGAAGAAATTCTTCAATATATGAACAACAGTAATCAAAAGGTTTGTGGTAGAATAAACATACACCATAAAAGTTTTCTTTACAAAGCAGCTAGAACATATAGGCACTCTTTAGCTTTCAAAGTAATAACAGGATTATTTCTATTTGCTGGGACAGATAAAATCAACGCAAAAAATCAAATCCCTCAAGACAAAAATTTCACAATAGGACAGACTTCTCCAGAATTGCTCAATATAAATTTTCAAGTTTTAAAAAATGCTAGTACGGAAAGCTTCATTTCAGGTAAAGTAATTGATGCAATTACAAAAGAACCAATACCTGGAGCAGTTATTCTACTTAAAAACACACGAATAGGAACCACATCAAGTATTGAAGGAAAATTCAAAATTGATATCCCAAATGACTTGAAAAGAAATAAAAATGAAATAGAAGTTCGTTTCATTGGTTATGAATCTGTTTCAATGAAATTTAAAAAAGACCAACTGCCAATTTATCAGGACTTTGAAATGGAGGAATCCAGAGAAGTATTGATCGGCGAGATTATCATCATACAAAACAGAAAAAGATGGTGGCATTTTTGGAAAAAAGAATATAAACCAATCAAATACTGATGTTCATTATAGCTCTATTTTTCTATCAAAGTCCAATTTTGGAATAAGGTTTGCACTTTTTGAGTAGCACTATTGAAAAAACAGATGTTTAATCAATTAACTACTATCATGAAAAGGACTATTTTATTTTCAGTAATCACTCTTCTAATTTTGTCAACTAGCTGTGCTCCCACCACCCAAATCACAGCAACCTGGAAATCAGAAGAAGCCAAATCAGGCTATAACAGTATTTATATAGCAGCTCTAACAGAAGATCTACAAATAAGACAAAATGTGGAGCATGAATTTGCATCCAGATTGCAAAATCGAAATGTAAGCACAACAAAAAGTATCGATAATCTCACGCCTGATTTCTTTGATAGCGGAGAACCTAGCAAGGATAAAATTCTAGAAGCTATAAAATCGACCAGTTCAGAAGCCATCATGACCATCACCTTGATCGATATAGAAGAGGAAGAAAGGTATATCCCAGGTGGACAAGTAGGCCCCGTCTTTGCACCAATGGGTAGGTTTGGATACTACGGGAATTTCGGCGGATATTTCAATCATTGGCATGGAGCAGGCTGGAATCAGGGGTATTATACTACAGACAAAAAATACTTTATGGAAACAAATCTATATGATTCTGAATCCCTCAAATTACTTTGGTCTGCTCAATCGAGAACATTAAATCCTAATGATATTAGTGGATTTGCTCGAGAATATGTGGATGCATTGAAAAAAGAATTAAGAAAAGAGGGATTGGTTAATTAAATCCAGATGATATTGAGACAAAAAGAAAAAGGGTGGCCAATATGGCTACCCTTTTCTGTCTTTAAGTGCACAATTATTAATTTCTAGGATTATTTCAGCCAATCAGGCTTCGTAGTTTTGATATTCGCTTGGAGTTGATTGAGAAGATTGTAGATGCCAAAATAGGTTCTATTGATATAGAGACCATGCCTTGAACCTCTTGCTTGTCGGGATTTCTTGAACATCTTTTCATTTGATATCCTATCACCGAGTTGGAAAATCTGCTCAAAGTAGCTATCATCAGCAAAATCAAAGGTTTCCACATGAAATGGTTTTCCAAGAAGAGAAATCATTTCTTTGAAAACGCCCTTGAAATAACCTTTCTCCTCTTCAGTATCTTTATCCGAAATAAACTCTAGGCCATAGAAAATCTGATTGAGTTCTTCTTCATTGATTAGCAAATCTCTCTTGATCAATGAAAAATAACCCTGATAAAAATCCTCGGGTATGACTTTTACACAACCGAAATCTATGATTCCCAACTTACCATCGTTTTGTATAATAAAATTTCCCGGGTGAGGGTCTGCATGTACTTGTTTGAGGTTGTGTACCTGATGATGATAGAAGTCCCATAGTGCTTGGCCTATTTTATTCCTATCTTTTTGACTAGGATTCTTTTGTTCCAACCACTCTTTGATATGAAGACCATCTATCCAATCCATAGTGATTACTCTTTCTGAACTCAACTCTTCATAATAGCTCGGGAAGTTCAGATTAGCAATGTGAGCACATGCTGATGAAATCTCTTTAGATCTGGCCACTTCTAGCTTATAATCCGTCTCCTCAAGCAACTTCTCCTCTACTTCTTCCATGTAGTGATCAAGCTCTTTTTCATTCATATTGAGTAACCTCAATGCAAATGGTCGAACTAATTTCAAATCTGAACTTACAGAATCGGCTACTCCAGGATATTGAATTTTAACTGCTAGTTTTTTACCATCGATGGTAGCTTGATGCACTTGACCAATAGAAGCTGCATTTACTGCTGACTTGGTAAATGACTCAAATAAACCTTCAGGACTTTGGCCAAAGTACTTTTGAAAAGTCTTTACTACCAAAGGGTATGATAAGGGTGGGGCACTGTATTGTGCCATCGTAAATTTATCCTGATATGCTCTTGGCAGGATGTTCTTGTCCATAGACATCATCTGAGCTACCTTCAGAGCTGACCCCTTAAGCTCGCTTAATGAGTTGTAGATGTCATTGGCATTTTCATTATGTAAATTCTCTTTTGTCAATGATGGGTTGACCACCTTTTTCGCATAATGCTTGACATAGTTACCACCGACTTTTGCTCCTGTTTTGATGAACTTCGCAGCTCTCTGAACTTTAGAAGTAGGAATACTCTCCTGCTCTCTTATCTTACTCTCCATGATTCCTTTTGATTATTTGTTTTGATATAAAAACTTCGCAAAATCAATGAAAGTATCGAGGGCACTTTTACCCATTAGATCAAATGCTAGGTTTACTGATTTTTCTATAGCTGCATCTGTTTTCTCAAATGCCGGTGAGTTATCCTTCAACCAGAATTGAAACACAAACCAAACCTGAATCCATAATGCTTCATCATAACGATCTGCAATAATAGGTCTATTGGCTATTTCCTCTGTTTCTTTTCCTTCAAGAATTATCTCATTAGCGAAATCTTTGAATTTTGATTTAAAACTCTTGATTTCGGAAGGGAGTAAATTCTTCACGTCTTTCTTATTGGTATAAAGAGAAAGTAAATAAGACCTATTTTTCTTAAGCTCTTCTATCCAGGTAAAAAGGAAACTAAGTAATTTCTCTCTTGCACTATACTCTCTATATACTTCTTGGGATTCTATATTCTGGATTGTCAATTCAAATATATGTCCCCAGACAGCTGATTTTATTGATTCAAAAGAAGTGAAATGGTTATAGAACGCTTCTTCCTTCATTTTAAGATCTTTGGCAAATTTAAAAACAGAAGCTGGTTCTTGCCCATGCTCCAAAATATAGGTTATATAACCTTCTATGATTTGACGCTTCGGATCTGATTTTGTGTTTTTCTTAGCAGTTGCTTTTTCCATGATGCTATTTTTTACTACCACTATAACCTCCGAAAGCTCCTTGAAGTTTTAAAAAACTAGATTATTCCCTGCAAATAATCTAGTTTTTTGAAGTCAACCTCAGAACTCCTATAAATAAGAGAAAAAAGATGCAGGTATAGAAATGTAACCAACAAGGATCCGCAGAAACGAAACAAAAAAACTAGGAGAAAAAACCCCTAGCTTTTAAAAACTATGATTTGAAATTTTCAACTTACTGAGAGACTTTTTCTACTACTAAGTTGTGATTGGTGTAAATACAGACATCTGCTGCAATGCCTAGACTTTCTCTGACCATTTCTTCCGCAGTCAGTTGCGGAGCAAACTTCTTCAATGCTCTACCGGCAGATTGTGCATACATACTTCCAGAACCGATGGTAGCGATCTCCAAATCTGGCTCAATCACATCCCCTGTGCCAGAAATTATCAGGATATCTTGTGCATCTGCTACGATCATCATAGCCTCAAGCTTGCTCAACATCCTATCCATTCTCCACTCTTTTGCAAGTTCTACCGCTGCACGTTTCATGTTATTCCCATAAGCTCCTAGCTTCTCTTCAAATTTTTCTAAAAGTGTGAAAGCATCTGCTGTAGACCCGGCAAATCCAGTGACAATTTTACCTCCTTGCAATCTTCTGATTTTATTAACTGTACTTTTCGCCACTGTATTACCCATGGTAGCCTGACCATCCGCTCCAATGACTACTTCACCATTGTGCTTGATAGCAACTACCGTGGTGGATTTGATTTTTTCCATGTTTATGATGTTTTAAGACTTAAGACAAAAGAAATTATATATGTCTCTTTTCAATAACCATACAAAACACAAAAAGTCCCGATAAACAGGACTTTTTGACATATAATTTTAAAATTGATTAGATCAAGATTCTAACTGGATCTTCAAGTAGCCCCTTGAGGGTCTGCAGGAAGGCAGATCCTACAGCTCCATCCACTACTCTATGATCACATGACAAAGTAACCTTCATCACGTTACCTACCTGCATTTGCCCGTTTTTCACAATCACAGTTTCTTTGATACCCCCTACTGCTAAGATACATGCATCTGGCGGATTGATGATAGCAGTAAACTCGTCAATACCAAACATCCCCAAATTAGAAATGGTAAATGTATTTCCTTCCCAATCTTTAGGTTGTAATTCTTTGTTTTTGGCTTTTCCTCCAAGAGATTTAGCTTCATTTGATATTTGAGAAAGGGACTTAGAATCAGCAAATCTAATCACTGGAACCAATAACCCTTCTTCTACCGCCACAGCCATACCAATGTGGATATGGTCATTGTATCTGATTTTATCACCCAACCAAGAAGAATTTACTTTCGGGTGCTGACGTAAAGCTGCTGCTGCTGCCTTGATGACCATATCATTGAAAGAAATTTTCACAGGAGATACTTCATTCATGCTTTTTCTGGCCTCTATAGCTTTGTCCATGTTGATTTCCATGGTCAAGTAGAAATGAGGGGCAGTGAACTTACTCTCAGCCAATCTCTTAGCAATCACTTTTCGCATTTGAGATACTTTCTCCTCAGTGAAAGACTCTTGACCTACAATTGGAGCAGAAGCAGCTGTGGCTTGTGCTACTGGAGTTTGTGCTGTTGCTGGATTGAAATTCTCAACATCTCTTTTGATGATTCTTCCACCTTCTCCAGATCCCTTGACTTGAGAAATATCAATACCTTTATCAGAAGCTAATTTCTTTGCTAAAGGAGATGCTTTAAGTCTATCTCCGTCTGCTGTAGTTGTATTATTTGGTGACACCTCTGAAGGTGCTGACTTACTTTCTGTTTTTGGAGCAGGTGCTTCTTCTTTCTTTTCTTCTTGAGCAGATGATGGTTCGTCTGCTGAGTCATCTTTCTGAGCATGAGCTTTGATTAGTTTTTCATAATCTGCTCCTTTCTCGCCGATCACTGCGATCACCCCATCGATTGCTACAGCATCTCCTGCTTCTACCCCAATATAAAGTAGCGTACCATCTTCATAGGACTCCAATTCCATGGTAGCTTTGTCCGTTTCTACTTCTGCGATGATATCACCAGCTTTGATTTCATCTCCTACTTTCTTAAGCCAGGAAGCAATCACACCTTCTGTCATGGTATCTGACATTTTTGGCATGGTGATCAATGTAGCATTGATATCAGAAGTATCTATTTTCTCAGCTGATTTCGAGTTTTCAGCCTTTTCAGATTTCTCTTCTTTAGCAGCTGGCTTATCTTCTTTTTGCTCCGCAGAAGAACTTTCACCATTATTTGCTTCCTTCAGAAGAGCATCTATATTTTCTCCTTTTTCACCAATGATGGCTATTACCCCATTGACAGGTACAGCGTCTTTTTCTTGCACACCAATGTGAAGTAGCACCCCTTCCTCGTAGGATTCCAATTCCATGGTAGCTTTATCGGTCTCTACCTCTGCAAGGATATCCCCAGGTTTTACTTCATCACCAACTTTCTTCAACCACGCTGCGATCACCCCTTCTTCCATGGTATCGCTCATCTTGGGCATTCTTATAATTTCGGCCATATGTTTTTACTATCCTAGTCAATTTTTAAGCAGGTCAAAAATAGTCGTTAAAATATCTTTATTCAAATTTAATAATAGTATTTTCATGATTTGAAATCGATAAAGTAGCAGGATAGTTCAGAAATGCCACTGATTAAAACAACAGAATATCAAAATCCAAAATGGATGTTCAATGGTCACTTACAGACCATCATACCAAGTCTTTTCAGAGAATCCATCTCCTTACCCTTTGATAGAGAAAGGATTAACACCCCCGATGGTGACTTCTTGGATTTGGATTGGTTGAAGTCTGATGCATCCAAACTAGTCATAATCAGTCATGGTCTAGAGGGGAATAGCCGTAGACCATATATGGTTGGAATGGCACATCAATTTTTTAAAAAAAACTTTGACGTTCTTACCTGGAACTTTCGTGGATGTAGCGAAGAAATGAATAAAAAACCAATTTTTTACCATTCAGGAGCTACCTATGACCTCGATACAGTAGTCAATCATGCCTCAATAGATTATCAAGAAATTTATTTAATTGGATTTAGCTTGGGCGGCAACCTTACACTCAAATACCTAGGCGAACAGAAACAAATCAATCCAAAAATCAAAAGAGCAGTAGCTATATCAGTACCCTTACACTTGGAGTCTTCGTGCGAAAAGATTTCTTCAGGAGAGAATATCATTTATGCAAAACGCTTCCTATCCACTTTAAAAGAAAAAGTTATAAAAAAAGCAGTGATTTATCCAGATAACATCCCAGTTGGAACTCTAAGAAAAATAAAGACACTTAAAGATTTTGATGATTATTTTACAGGCCCCATTCATGGATTCAAAGATGCACATGATTACTACGAACAAAATTCGTCAATTTACTTTCTTGAAGGAATAAGTATCCCTGTATTGATTCTAAATGCTCAAAACGATCCGTTTTTGACCGAAAAATGCTTTCCTATTTCTCAAGCGAAAAAGTTAGATCAAATATGGATGGAATTCCCTAAATATGGTGGTCATGTTGGTTTCAGTCCTAGAAAAAGTGCCGATATCTACTGGTCAGAAAAAAGAGCATTTGAATTTATCAATTCAGATCAGTAATTTACCCAATATATCCCGAATCACATGTGTGGAAGATACTCACTCAACAAAAGTAAAATAGAATTGGAAGAAAGGTTTCAAGCAGAAATGCTTGGTGATTTTAAACCACGATTTAATATTGCACCCACTCAACTTCTTCCTGTTTTGACTTCAGACAGCCCAAAAGGTTTTTCATTTTTCTATTGGGGAATCACTCCTGATTTTGCTAAAAACAAACCTGTCTCCCAAAAATTAATCAACGCGAGATCAGAAACAATCAACCAAAAGGTTTCCTTCAAGTCCTCTTTTGAAAAAAGACGTTGCTTGATCCCCTCAGATGGATTTTTTGAATGGAAAAGAATTGGTAAAAAAACAAAAACACCTTATAGGTTTACTTTGAGTGATGAAGGTCTATTTGCTTTTGCTGGGATATGGGAAGAATATGAAAATGACAAAGGTGAGACTAACCATACCTTTTTAATTTTAACAACAGAACCCAATAAAACTGTGGGAGAGGTACATGACCGTATGCCAGTAATACTACGCAAAGAAGATGAAAAGAAGTGGTTAGACAACTACAGCACTGAAGAGCAGTTAATTGCCATGCTCCAACCTTTCCCTGCCGAAGAGATGTCAAGTTATACTGTTTCTCCACTAGTCAATAATATAAATAATGATACTGCCGCAGTTTTAAGAAAAACTTCACCTATGGATCAATTTGGAAACTACACCCTCTTTGGATAATGCATCAAATACATATCATAGATCTTATATTTTTAGAAACAGAAGAAGCAATAGCCAGTTTTTTGATAGAAACAACTGTAGGGCCAATACTCATTGAAACAGGTCCTAATACTACTTTTGGTCAATTAAAATTGGGGATTGAAAAAGTCGGTTATAAATTAGAAGATATTCAGCATGTCTTACTTAGCCATATTCATTTTGACCATGCTGGGGCTGCATGGGAATTTGCCAATCGAGGGGCAAAAATATATGTACATCCCGTGGGTCTTCCTCATTTGAACTCACCTGAGAAATTATGGAATTCTGCTGCTCAGATATATGGGGATGATATGGATAAACTATGGGGTAAGATGGAGCCGATTGACAAGTCTCTACTTTATGCTGTATCTCACGAGGAGGTTTTCGAATTTGGTAATGTGACTTTTCAAGCCTTACATACCCCTGGACATGCAGTTCATCATATCGCTTGGAGATTGAATGATGTGATTTTTACAGGTGATGTGGGTGGCGTAAAAATAAACAATGGGCCAGTAGTCCCTCCTTGTCCTCCCCCTGACATACATATTGAAAATTGGAAAAAATCCATTGCACTAATTAAAAGTCAGGAACCAAAATTATTGTATTTAACACATTTTGGAATTGTTACAGATATTGAAAGTCATCTTGAAAGTTTAGAAGCTTTAATAGATGATTGGGCAAATTGGATGAAACCTTATTTTGAGCAGGCAAAAACACCTCAAGAAATAATTCCAGCTTTTATGGAATATACCAAATCACAATTGGTTTCAAAAGGTGTTAGTAACGAAACCATGCAAGTATACGAGTATGCAAATCCTAGCTGGATGTCCGTCGCAGGGCTTCTTCGTTATTGGAAACTGAAAAACCAAGGTAGAATCTAATGATTTCAATTTTTAGGGTAGAAATAAACAATACCAATTCAGGATGGTATATTTGTAAGAGATATTAAAAATCTAGAATAAGGCCCAAGTAATCAAATCACTTTTATGAAAAAGTCAAGAATAACTGGCGTAGGTCACTATGTTCCAGATCAAATCATCACGAACGAATACCTCTCCACTATCATTGATACCAACAATGAATGGATAATAGAGAGGACAGGTATTGAAGAAAGAAGGTGGTTTACACCTGGTAAAGATACAGTAACAAGCATGTCTCTAGCAGCTTCCACGTTGGCTATCAAACGGGCTGGAATTGCTAATAAAGACATCGATTTTATTGTATTCGCCACCATCACTCCAGACTATTTTGTACCGGGTAATGGCGTATTATTACAAAGAGAACTTGGAATACAAGGAGTGCCTGCTTTAGATGTGAGAAATGCTTGTTCTGGTTTCATCTATGCCTTATCAGTGGCAGATCAATTCATCAAAACTGGGATGTATAAGACAATATTGGTGGTCGGCGCTGAAATTCAATCTTCCGCATTGGATAAGTCTGATGCGGGTAGATCTAGTGCAGTGATCTTCGCTGATGGGGCTGGAGCAGCCATCTTGCAAGCAGTTGATCAGGATCAGCCCGGAATTCTATCTTCACATCTTCATGCAGATGGCGACTTTGCTGAAGAGCTCTACCTCAAAGACCCCGGTAGTAGCAGAGAGGTAAGATTATCTCCTGAGATTGTCGATAACCCGAGCTTTAAGATGTATATGAATGGAAATACTGTCTTCAAACATGCTGTAGTTAGATTTAATGAGGTAATATTAGAAGCGCTGGAAGCGAATGGGAAAAATAAAGCAGAAATCGACCTCCTAGTACCACATCAAGCTAATCTTAGAATTAGTAACTATATCCAACAAAAAATGGGCTTACCGGATGAAAAAGTATTCAATAACATCATGAAACTCGGTAACACAACAGCTGGCACCATCCCAATTGCACTGAGCGAGGCTTGGGAACAAGGCCGACTGAAGGAAGGAGATTTGGTTTGTCTTGCTGCTTTTGGAAGCGGATTTACATGGGCATCAGCCCTATTAACTTGGTGAGATGGAGTCTGAAATCAATCTTGAAATCATTCAAAATAAAGTCCTTTTTGAAAAGATCCATTTTCAAAAAGACCTATTTTTTGAGCTTTTCACCGAGATTGGTAATGAATTTCCTCAAAACATGCTGATCAAAATTCACCCTGCATCAAAAGGAAGTAAAGTAAGTCAAGGTTCGAATTTGGAAAAGTGTCCTTATCAAGTATTAGATTTAATTCGGGATTTTGACAATAAAAATGGATTCAACATAAGAGTATTGAATTGGTGGGGTCATGGACTATATATGATAGTTCAAGTCGGGAAAGCAAACCACAATCTAGAGGCTATTAATAAAAATCTTTTACTTAATAATTTTTATTTGAGCCAGCATATCAGACCATTTGATTACCTCCAAATATTCGAATCTTCTGTGTTGTTAGATTCTGAAAACCACAAAACCCATTCAAAAGCAATTGATGTATTGATCACTTTCAAGAAAATAGAAATTTCAAAAACTGCATCTGTCAAAAAAGAGATTCTATTTTTACTCCATCAACTGCTTGATATATAAAGCTTATAAGTTCGTTTTTTCTTGAATTTAAACTAATTTAGAACCACAAAATAACAATTCCGTATTTATAAATTGTGATTTATACTAATCACTAAATTGATTTAAATACTCATTTAGATTAAAGAAAAAAGCTCAAGTTAGAATTCATCTATATGCATTTCAAAAAGCAAGTAATAACCAAGAGCATAATAGGAATTATATTTCTATTGAAGATTCCATTTTTCGTTTATGCACAAAACTCATCGATTGTCACTTTATACAACTCAGATTCTACATTCGTAGGAACTGGAGTGATGAAAAACAATCAAATGGATGGTTTATGGAGATTTGAAAACCCCAAAACAGGCACACTGATACAAACTTCAAATTTTGTTAATGGAGCTAGAGAAGGAATTACTGTGGCTTACCATGATGGAAAAGTTAAAAGGCTGGAAGCGGAATACAAACAAAACAAGCTCAATGGTACATTTAGAGAGTTTGATATATTTGGCAACCCCAGATTGGAGCTTGTTTTCAAAGACAGCATCCCTGTTGGACCTTATAGAGAGTATTTTCCAAAAACAAGTAGAGCTTCGAACCTAAATCCAAATGTGGTAAAAATTGAAGGGAATTATATCAATGGAAAAAAAGACGGTGTATGGCTGACTTATTTCAACGCTCTCCCTCCTACTATTGCTATTAAAGAAACTTTCCAAGCGGGGGATCTTAATGGGAGTTATCAGGAATTTGACTTTGATGGTAACCTGATGTTAGAGGTTACTTATGTCAATGGAAAACCAGAAGGGGACTTTAAGAGATATGCAGGTCCAAGAATGGTTTGGGAAGAAGGGCAATTTAAAAATGGAAGAAAAATTGGTGAATGGAAAGCTTACTTTCCTGGTTCTAAAACACTTGAGTCTGAAAAATTTTATGACGACAGGGGTAACAAAGTAGGAACTTGGACTTTTTACTATGAAAACAAAAGAACTGCGAGAATAGAAAAATATGAAAATGATATTCCAGTAGGAACTTGGGAAGAATTCTTCCCAAATAGAAATCTCGCAAAAAGGAAAACTTATGAACTTGGAGTCCCAATTGGGGAGTATCTTGAGTATCATTCAGATGGATCCATATCAGTTAGTGGTCAATACAAAGGAGGAGTGAAAGATGGTCTTTGGAAAAACTTCTTCCCTGATGGAGAGCTGTATTCTATAGGAGAATATAAAAATGATTTAAAAACAGGACTTTGGAAATATTTCAATAAGATCGGAATTTTGATTGCTGAGGGTGAATATAGCCTTGGATCAGAAAGTGGACAGTGGTTTTATTACTACGATGGAGGACAACTTAAGTCTGTAGGAAGCTATTTCTTGGGCTTCGAACAGGGTACATGGGGACTTTTCTATGACAATAAACAATTGACACAAGAAGAGTTTTGGTCAAATGGTCGCTTGATGAATGTTGGAGAATATTATACTTATGACGGCTCAAAAACACTGAATAAAGGCTCTCTGAAAGATGGGAATGGTACCAGAATCACCTATTACATTGATGGTAAAAAAGAATCTGAGGGGAACTATAAAGAAGGCAAACCAGAAGGAAAATGGTCATATTATCACGAAAATGGAAGAATAGCATCTGAAGGACAGATGGTTGATGGTAAAAAAGAAGGTGTTTGGAGATATTTCAATATGAATGGAAGATTGGAACAAGTGATTACTTTCAAAGATGATGAAGTAGTGACTCCAAAAGGCCCAGAAGATGAAATTAAGTTTAAAACATTTGATGATTAAAAACAATGCATAATCTATAATGTTACTTAAAAAAAAGATATGTTTGGATTATTTAAGAAAAAATCAGAAATGGAGAAGCTCCAAGATCTATATAAAGAGACTTTAGAAAAAGCACATAAAATTTCGCACTCAAATAGGACTGCAGCCGATAAAATGATGGCAGAGGCGGAGGAGATAGCTAAGAAAATTGATGAATTAAGAAAGAATCAAAGCTAAAAGCAGATACAACAGCCTGACAAAATTGTCAGGCTTTATTTTTGTGTTATTTATAATATTTTAAGTGTTTCCTTAACGTTTATATATTTTTTTTATACTGTAAGTGTGTTTTTTTCAGCGTTTTAATAAGGTACTGTTATTTTATTCAAAACAATTTTTTATGAATACCCGTAAAACAAACTATAATACTAAACCACACTATCATGAAAAATCTAATCCTAATCCGTCTGAGTCTTGTCTTGATGCTAGGCATTGGGATGACTCTAAAGAATACAGCAGAAGCATCTCCACCAAGAATGGGAGTTAGTTTCCAAGTGTTTTACAATGAATTAAGTCCGTATGGCGACTGGGTAATGGATCCAACCCATGGGTATGTTTGGATACCGAATGTAGGAGGTGAATTCCATCCTTATGGAACAAATGGATACTGGGCAATGACTAATTATGGTAACACCTGGGTTTCTAATTATGCTTGGGGGTGGGCACCCTTTCATTATGGAAGATGGTTCTGGAATGATTACTATGGTTGGGCTTGGGTACCTGGATATGAGTGGGGTCCTGCTTGGGTAAACTGGAGAACTGGAGGCGGCTATTACGGATGGGCACCATTAGGACCTGGAATAGGTATCAATGTATCATTCGGGTTCCACAGTCACCATTGGAGATTTATACCTCAAAGAAGATTTGGTCACAGGCACTTCTATAGATACTATGTTCCGTCTTACAATGTTGTCAGTATTTATAACAGAACGACCATTATCAACAATACCTATGTTTACAACAACAGAACATATGTATCTGGCCCAAGTAGACGAGAGGTTCAGCAAGTAACTAGAAGAAATGTACCTGTTTACCAAGTAAATGACTCTGGAAGACCAGGAAGAGCAGTAGTCAATGGTAGAGGAATAAATGTATACAGACCTGAGATTGATAATTCTAGAAGTGCAAATGCACAAGCTAGACCATCTAGAGCTGTAAATGCTGAAGAATATAGAAGCAGACCAGCAGTACAAAGTCGAGCAGAAGCAAATTCTAGAATGAGAGAAACAAATGATGCTCGAATCAATCAAAGAGCAGCAACTCCGACACAAAGAAGTAGCGCTAGAAGTGAGACTGTAAATACACCGCAGAGACAAACACAAACTAGGACAGCCGCTCCTCAACAAAGACAGGCTCAAACTAGACAAGCTGCGCCCCAGCAAAGACAAGCTGAAACCAGAACTGCGCCTCAGCAACGTCAGACTCAAACTAGACAAACTACTCCTCAAGAGAGGCAAGAGCAAGTAAGAACTGGACCTCAACAGAGACAGACTCAAACTAGGCAAGCGACACCTCAGCAGAGTAAACAGCAAGTGAGAACTGCTCCCCAGCAGAGACAGTCTAGTCCAAGAGTGACGCAACAAAGAAGTAGCAGTAACTCACCAAAAGCTGCCCCAGCTCAAAGAAGTAGAAGTACTTCTAGTCCAGCTGTAAGATCTAGTAGCTCTTCAAGCAGTAGAAGTAGTGGGACAGTAAGGTCTAGTGGAGGAAGTTCTTCAAGATCCACTGGCACAAGTAGCAGAGGGGGAAGAGGAAATAACTAAAAAAAGAGAGCCAAATGGCTCTCTTTTTTTAGTTATTTTAAAATCATTTTTATTATTTAATAAATAGCATCTCTCTATATTTTACCAATGGCCAAGACTCATCATCAACCAATAATTCTAACTTATCAACTGAATATCTGATCTTGTCAAAGAAAGCTTCTTTCACATCAGTACTATATCCTTTTGCCATCTTAACGATATCTTCCTCTTTATTCAATCTTTTTCTAGCTTCAACCATTTGATTGACATTGGATTTTACTGCTTCAATATGTCTACTGACATCTTTGATTGTCTCAATAGCGGTAGTATTATCCAAGCCAAGACCTTTCAACCCATTTGCATTTTCTATCAACTTATTTTGATACAAAATCGCAGTTGGAATGATGTGATTTAAAGCAAGATCACCCATGACACGGGATTCAATCTGTACTTTTTTGATATAATTCTCTAACATAATTTCATGTCTTGCATGTAGCTCAACATTAGAAAGGACATTATGCTTGGAGAAAATTTCCATCACTTTTTTATCCAAGTAGGTATCTAAAGCAAAAGGAGTGCTTTTCAGATTTGAAAGCCCTCTTTTGGCAGCTTCCTTCTCCCATTCTTCGGAATAACCATCTCCTTCAAATCTGATTTTTTTGGAATCTTTGATATACTTTCTAAGCACATTAACAATAGCAATTTTCTTCTCCTTGCCACCTGACATCTCCTTTTCTATATCCTTAGCCATTTGCTTCAGCACCTCAGCAACAATTACGTTCAATACAGTCATTGGGCCGGCGGAGTTGGCATTAGAACCCACTGCCCTAAATTCAAACTTGTTACCAGTAAATGCAAAAGGAGAAGTTCTATTTCTATCTGTATTGTCCAGGATAATTTCTGGAATTTTTGAAATTCCAAGTTTCATATACATATTATCCCCTTTCTCGATTTTCACATTCCCATTCTTTTCTAATTCATCTAGAATACTAGATAGCGTAGAACCTAAAAATACTGAAATAATCGCTGGAGGTGCTTCATTAGCACCTAATCTATGATCATTTCCAGCGGAGGCAATGCTTGCTCTTAACAAATCAGCATAATCATATACCGCTTTGATAGTACCAACCAAAAATGTCAAAAACTGTAAATTCTCTCTTGCTGAATTGCTTGGTTGGAAAAGATTGATACCTGTATCCGTGATAAGAGACCAGTTGTTATGCTTTCCCGATCCATTGACACCAGCAAATGGTTTCTCATGAAAAAGCACCTTTAAGTCATGTTTATCGGCAACTTTATCCATCAAATCCATGAGCAATTGATTATGATCAACTGCCTTATTGATTTCTTCAAATAGAGGAGCTACCTCAAATTGACCAGGAGCAACTTCATTGTGTCTAGTAGATACTGGAATCCCCAATTTTAATGCCTCCACTTCAAAATCCATCATAAAGTTTTTAACCCGTGTGGGAATAGATCCAAAATAGTGGTCATCCAATTGTTGTCCTCTAGCCGGATTATGACCAAAAACTGATCTTCCAGCCATTACCAAATCAGGTCTAGTAGCAAATAAAGCCTTATCGATGACAAAATACTCTTGCTCTACTCCTAATGAAGGGGTCACTTTACGGACATTCCTGTCAAAAAGCTGACAAATAGCTACCGATGCATCATTGATTGCTTCAATTGATTTCAATAATGGTGTTTTATAATCTAAAGCTTCTCCAGTATATGCCACAAAAATAGTGGGGATACATAATGTATTAGAGAAAATAAAAATTGGTGAAGACGGATCCCATGCTGTGTAACCTCTCGCTTCAAATGTCGACCTTATACCTCCATTAGGAAAGGAAGAAGCATCTGGTTCTTGCTGAACCAATGCAGATCCTTTAAATTTTTCTATACCAGCATGTGCATCAAAAAAGGCATCGTGTTTTTCTGCCGTGGAACCTGTAAGAGGCTGAAACCAATGCGTGTAGTGGGTAACACCTTTGGATAAAGCCCATGTTTTCACCGCTGATGCGATTTCCTCTGCTGTTGATGGGTCTATTTTAGCTCCCTTTTCAATTGCTTCTTCTACTTTCTTGTAAACTGTCGGAGCAAGTGACTCTTTCATTTGCTTAGTTCCGAATACATTTACTCCAAAATAATCAGAGATTTTAAGTGATGGTGCAGTCACACTTACACTTGGTCTGCCTTGCGCCATTAGAAGCGCTCTTTGTCTTAAAGTTGCCATTTCTACAATAAGTGGTTTGTTTTTATACCTACAAAAATAGAAAATATTTGTTATTTCTCACTTAAGAGTCAATTTTAAACCCAATTTTTGAAAAAAAATACAGTATTTTCAAAAAATAAAGGTCAAAAACGATACACTTGATCGATTTTCATTCATTTTTGGTCAAAAAAATAGAAAATTGAAAACTTGATCTATTTAATTAACTTTGTGACCTTAAAAATCAGGTGATATAGTGAAAAAAGTTGCGTTTTATACATTGGGTTGTAAATTAAATTACTCTGAGACATCTACAATCAGTAGAATGTTTGAGAATAAAGGTTTTCAAAAGGTGGAGTTTGAAGAGAACCCAGATATTTTTATTATTAATACATGCTCAGTGACTGAAAATGCTGATAAGAAATGTAAAAAAATCGTCAAAGAGGCAAAAAAGATATCTCCAAACTCTTATGTGACCATCATAGGCTGTTATGCACAACTTAAGCCTCAAGAAATTGCTGAAATAAAAGGCGTGGATGCTGTCCTTGGAGCAGCAGAAAAATTCCGATTGATTGAACTTTTAGATGGATTTGCCAAAGCTCAAGAGACAAAAGTGCTTGCTTCTGAAATTCAAGAAGCTAATACTTTTAACAATGCCTATACTATGCACGATAGAACTCGGACCTTTTTGAAAGTTCAGGATGGGTGTAATTATGGATGCGCATTTTGTACAATCCCACTAGCAAGAGGCAAAAGCAGAAGTGACACCATCGAAAACATTCTTATCTCAGCCAGAGAAATTGCCAAAACCGATGTCAAGGAAGTGGTATTAACCGGAGTCAATATTGGTGATTTTGGAATTCAAGAAGGAAAGAGAAAAGAAAAATTCATTGACCTCATTAAAGAGATTGACACAGTAGAAGGAATTGATAGATTTAGGATCTCATCTATAGAGCCTAATTTATTAACCAATGAAGCAATAGAGTTTGTTTCCAAATCAAAGAGATTTGTTCCACATTTTCACATTCCTTTACAATCTGGATCAAATGAAATCCTGAGAAAGATGGGACGTAGGTATCTAAGAGAACTTTATGAAGACCGTGTCAGCAAAATAAAAAACCTAATGCCACATTGCTGCATTGGTGTGGATGTCATTGTAGGTTTTCCTGGAGAAACCGATGAATTATTTTTGGAGACATATAATTTTCTAAACGGATTAGACATCTCTTACCTTCATGTATTTACTTACTCAGAGCGAGCAAATACCCGGGCGGTGGAAATGGAGGGTGTCGTTCCTATAAAAGTGAGAAATGAAAGGTCTAAAATGTTGAGAATCCTTTCTGAGAAAAAGAAGAGGAAGTTCTATGAAGAAAATTTAGGCAAAACACTCACGGTGCTTTTTGAAGATGATGTGGAAAATGGGAAAATGCATGGTTTTACAGAGAATTACATCAGAGTCACCGCTAAATATGACCCAATTCTGATCAACGAGCTCAAAACTGTCACATTGGCTTCCATAAACGATTCAGGAACAGTAGAAGTAGAAGAGCCACAAATAGTCTATGAAACACATTAATATTTAATTATTCCTATATTTTATATATCTAAAAAAGAACTTATTAAACATTTGGATCTTTTTTAAGTTATATATTTATGAATGATTCTAATAGTTTCTTTAAACCAACAGGAAGAATTTCAAGACGAAAATACTGGGTTCTGTTTTTGATTTTTTATTGGACAAATGTAATCGCACTGATCAAATTATACGAATCTTACATGTTATCGGACCTGATATCATTTGTTGCATTTGGAATTGTCCTTATTACAACCATCATTTTACTACTTATACAAGCAATCAAAAGACTACACGACATTGGTCTTGATTGGAAATATGCACTGTATCTATTGATTCCACCCCCTATCAACTTCATTGGGTTTATTTGGCTTGGGCTAAAGAAAGGTCAAGAAAAAAGCAACAAGTATGGTGAAAGTCCTTTGAAAACTGATTTGATTTAAATGTATTAAAAACAAACAAGACTGCCCTCTTTTTTATGGCAGTCTTACTTTTACTCATACCTCAACGACTCGATCGGATCTAATTTACTTGCCTTAAAAGCAGGGATATAACCTGAGGCCAATCCAACAAAAATACAAATCATAAATGAAACCATGATCCATATCCAGGGAATCAAAAACCCTCCTGGGCCTATTGAATTAGCGACAATATTTCCTATTCCTATCCCTAATATCACCCCAAATATCCCTCCTATAATACAAATAACTATCGCTTCAATTAAAAATTGCTGTCTAATCCTTAGTGGTGTAGCACCTAAAGCTTTTCTTATACCAATTTCTCTCGTTCTTTCTGTAACAGAAACCAACATAATATTCATCAATCCAATAGATGCTCCTACTAGAGTTACAAACCCGATTGTAAAGCCCCCTATCCTAAGATAACCTGCCACTTCTTCAAGACTTTCCCCCACAGTCTGACTTTTTGTAACTTCAAAGGAATCTTCCTCCCCTACTCGATCTTGCCTGATTTTCCGCATCATACCAGTGGCTTGTCCCATGTCATAATCCAAACTTACGGGACTAGAAGAACTTGCTGTAATGGTATACCTGAAAGTTCCTCTTCTATCCAGTCTACTTGCATTTTCTACTGGAATAAAAATTGCCCGATCTGCACTTGGTCCACCTCCTACGCTACCTTGGGTTTCCAACACTCCAATGATCGTGTACCTATTTCCAAAAAAAGAAACTTGCTGATTCAAAGGATTCTCTTCATTATCAAACAATGACTTAACTACATCCACCCCTACAACACAAACATTATTACCATATTGAATTTCTGTTGCGCTAAAATTTCTTCCTTCTTCAATTTTGATACCCTTTACATTAAAATAAAGATCATCTATTCCTGATACTCGAACATTGGGATTGGTTTTTTTTGAACCTCTTTTGATTTCTACAGCTCCTGAGACAGTAGAAAATACTGTAGCCGTACCAGTCTTGAGGTAAGTATCTTTAAACTCTAGGGCTTCTTTGTATTTGATATTTGGATAAGACCTCTCTGTTTTCCCTGATTGAACAGATCTGCCCCCAGAAAACCCTCTCGACCTAATATCAAAGTTATTTACGCCTAAACCAGAAAAACTATCTTCTATTTGAGCCTTAATGGCATCAATCGCTGTTAACATCCCTACCAAAGAAGTTATTCCAATTGCTATGATTGTACCAGTCAAAACAGTTCTTAATAAATTTGTTTTAACGGACCTTAAGGCTTCCTTGATATTTTCGATCAGATTCATGAATTGTACGATTTTGAAACAAAAAGCGAAATTTTAAGCTTCTCAGAGCTTTAATATCTTACATTGATGGAAAAAGACAATAATTTTTATGAATTTTTATGAAAGAAAATATCAATGCATTCTATCACCTCTGATATCCAAAGACTTAATTACCTCAGCTTCATAAGCAAGCCACTCTTTCCATCTTAGATTAACTAATTCCCTATCATGGACGTCTCTTGCCAATTCAATGAAATTCACGTAATGTCCGGCTTCAGAAATCATCAATTCATAGTAGAATTTTTTCAACTCCTCATCTTGAATATTAGATGAAAGCAGCTTAAATCGTTCACAACTCCTAGCCTCAATCAAAGCATTCATTAGTAGATACTCGGAAAGTTGCTTCTTTCTACTCCCCCCTTTTTTGATAAATTCTGAGAGTTTTATAACGTACTCGTCCTTCCTAGGCTTTCCAAGGGGATAACCACGCTTTTTGAGGTGTTCCAAAACCCTTTCAAAATGTCCCCACTCTTCAGCTACGACTGGAGTTAAAATATCAGTAACTTGTTGAAAATCATAAAAATTCACAATCAATGAAATACAAGATGTAGCAGCCTTTTGTTCGCAGTATGCATGATCTACCAAAATATCTTCAATATTCATTTCAGCAATATTTACCCATCTTGGATCTGTAGGCAACTGAAGATGCAGCATTTTTTGCTTTGTACTTTCTTCCCAACTCATCTTTTTAAATCATTTTAATCAAATAACGGCCAAGATATCCCCACGTCTAACAAACCTTTTAGCCCAGTATAGTCTGGAGTTACAAAATACCCCGGCACTGAAAGTAAGTTATCATTTACATGATTATATCTCAATAAAATTCTAGTTCTATTGATCCTTGCATTTAAAAAAAAGTCAAAAACTGGATAGCCTGCTACTCCAAATCTTTGTTGTTGCAAGTCTTGTAAATAAAATTGTTGCATTGCTGGACTGTAAGCATCTGCAAAATACTCACTTCTGTAACGAACATCTATCCCTATTTGAATAAATAGATTTTCGTTGAACATTGGACTATCAAAGTAGATCCTGCTATTGGCAAAAATCTCTGGAATTCTAAAATTATCAGCGCCATCACCAGTGATTAGAGTGTAATATGCTTCGGTTTCCCAAAACAGCTTACCTCCAACGTTGAAGCTTGTTTTTACACCAGGGATCAACATAAAAGCATCGCCAGATGATTGTGCTGCTTGTTGGTTTTCATCGAAAAAGACATAATTACTAACCCTATTTATAGTAAGGTTTGGTCTAATGCTCCAGCGTTTAAAATCAGCTTTGATTACACCTTGAACCTGATCCAAACCAATATTTGAGAATCTATTGCTCCAACGATGATGATTACCTCTGTAGAGCATCTGCATGGCTGTAGGTTTGTACAATGCCTTGGTATATGTAGCTTCTAAGAAAGGAGAAATAAACTTTCCATTGATTCTAAATGCACTTGGAATCAAATACTCTCCTTCTGCTTCAAACCTCCAGTTTTCATTAATTTCACCTCGTAGTGCCCCCCCAATTGAAAGTTCATCAAATCCATAGGGGTCAACTTGAAAATTACCTTTCATTCTACCAGTTCTAAACTTTGCGAATGCATTATAATAAAGCGGTCCTATATCGCCTTTGAACCCCATTTCATTTCTCCATTCAGAAAAATGATTGTAATTGATCGTACTATCTAGTCTGTTGAACCTCTCTGGATTATATAAATCAAAGAAATTACTAGAAGGACTAGAAAGTGCAGACTTAAAAGTTACATCTTGTTTCCTTTTATCAAAAACATGGTAAACTTGCCATCCTTTGAGTAGCTCATACTCGTGATAAAGATGGTAATCTTGTCTTAAATCTATAGCACTAGCATCTCTCAACCATACTTTTGCATCTTCATAGGTAAAATACAAAGATGTACTATCCACGGAAGGAGGAATAATACCTCCTTGCTCTGCTACCACATGTCTAGTCCTAGAAAAATTTGCTAATAACAAATATTTATCATTATCGGATTTATAGCTAGTCTGGAAAACATAAGCATTTTTGACCGTCTGATTATCATCTCTTCGATTAGGGTTAAGGACTTTTCTGGCTCTAATGGTATTGAGCGTAAAACCCACATTCCATTTGGGAGTGACATTTCTGGCAAACTCCAAGTCCATCATATTTCTGTTTCCACCTCCAAAAAATAACTCCATATTGGTAAACGGGGATTTAGTATCGTAATACTTGATACTATCTGGGGATTGGTGATATAGATCATATGCGTGAAAACCAGAAGTAGTACCTATCATCACTGGCGCTTGATAAAAAACAGATTGGGCCGCCGTTCCTATATTCCCTAAATCCTGATATTTCCAACCCGACTTTGCTACTGGTTCGTAATAATGGAAATTATTGAGTAAGGTATCCAATTCATGCTTTTTGAGACGATTTCTTTTGATGTCTCTTTCAAAAAAATACAGCGTGGTTTTTGGCCCGAAAACCATTTGGGTAGAATCATCAATAAGTTTTCTTCTTCCTCCTTGCTGATCTTCACCTTCTTGTCTTGTAGTTCCTTCATTGCCGGTCTGTCTTTGATCTGGCTGAATCTCTCTGCCAACTTGTGTCACTGGTGGGATACGAGTTGGTCTTTGAGCAAACACTTCCATTGCCGAAGACAGTAAAAAGAGTATGAAAACTGTAGAAAATAATCTTAAACTCACTCGCTATATCCTTTTTCTTTGATAATTTGAAGAATCGATTCTTTGATAAAATTGGCATCTTCGATATCCATATTTATCTCCACCGGCATGGCAAAAATCGGAATTTCTGCCAAATAATCACGAAAGATAGAAGCTTTAAGTTTAACTGCATCTTTTTCAGTCGTTAAAATACCTGAATCCTCGACCTCATTACACTTGTATACGATCTCTTTCACATCTTCTACCTTGTAATGGTGGTGATCTGAGTATGAAAAATGGAAGGGTACCTGATACAACTTCTCTACTTCTTTTTTGAAAAGCTGATCATTTGCTATTCCAGATACTAGTACAAAGTTTTGAGGAATTGGTAGCTGATCGTCCAATACATTTTGAAGTTGTCCATATTTTAAGCCCACAAAAAAAATCTTAGCTCTTTGATTATAATTCCTAATCTTCCTGTGGTATGTTGCTTTCGTGATTTTATCTAAAGCATCAGGACATTTGGTTACAATGATTATATCAGCTCTGGAAGCTCCTCCTTTAGCCTCTCTTAAAGTTCCCAATGGCACAACTCGATCTTCGAAAAAAGGCCTTTGGAATGTCGTCAACATGATATTTAAATCTCCCTTTACATAGCGATGTTGGAAGGCATCATCTAGCAAAACTACTTCTGTTTCAGGTCTTTCTGCAATTATCTGTGGAATGGCCATGACTCTGTCTTCTCCTACCGCTACAGATATTTTATCTTTGAACTTCCCAAAAATCTGAAAAGGCTCATCTCCTAGCTGATTTGCATCGCTACTATCATTAGCCAGAAAAAACCCACTAGTCTTTCTACCATAACCTCTACTCAGTGTAGCCACTTTAAAATCGTCCGCAAGCATTCTTATCAAAAACTCAGTAAATGGAGTTTTTCCTGTACCTCCCAAACTCAAGTTTCCAACCACTATGGTAGGGATATCAAAATTGATTGATTTTTTATGGCCTATATCAAATAAGTAATTTCTTAAGCTCGTAGCAGCATCATACAGGAGCGAAAAAGGGAAAAGTAAAGGTTCAAACCAACGCATTGGGTAATTTTGATTAATTTTGATCAACAAATTAATACAAAATCTATGGTTTATACGATTAGAGAAGTTGTTTCTTTTTTAGATAGCATCGCACCTCCTGCTTATCAGGAATCTTATGACAATGCTCAACTCATCACTGGAGATCCCAATACAAAGGTAAAAGGAATCCTATGCTCGCTTGACGCAACAGAAGCGGTAGTAGATGAAGCCATTTCTTTGGGATGTAACCTTATAGTAGCACATCACCCTATTGTGTTCAAAGGACTTAAGAGTTTCACAGGTAAAAATTATGTAGAAAGAACCATTATCAAAGCGATAAAGAATGACATCGGCATTTTTGCGATTCATACCAATCTTGATCATGTAGCGCATGGTGTTAATAAAAAAATCGCTGACAAAATTGGATTGAAAAACACAAAAATTCTTTCTCCAAAAAAGGGGATTTTAAATAAGCTGAGCACTTTCGTACCTTCAGCAGCTGTGGAACAAGTCATGACAGCATTGTTTGATGCAGGTGCAGGTAAAATCGGAGATTATAGTGGATGCAGCTTCATGAGTGAAGGATCGGGAACATTTACTCCTTCAGAAAAAGCCAATCCAACTATTGGAAAAAGAAACAAACCAGAAAAAGCATTAGAAACAAAAATTGAGGTTATGTTCCCCTCTTTTTTGGAGAGCCAAATCATAACGGCATTAAAAAATGCCCACCCATATGAAGAAGTCGCTTATTACATCCATCAATTAGAAAATGAGAATCAAGAAGTAGGTGCTGGTATGGTCGGTGAGTTATCAACCGCTCTAGACGAAAAAGATTTCCTGGCACACCTAAAATCTAGCATGAACTTACAGGTAATCAAACATACCACACTGATCAACAAACCAATCAAGAAAGTCGCAATATGTGGTGGAGCTGGTATATTTTTATTAAATGCAGCAAAAAAATCAAGGGCTGAAATCTTTATTACAGCTGATGTAAAATACCACGAATTCTTTGATGCTGATAATCAAATAGTTATTTGCGACATCGGACATTATGAAAGTGAAATATTTACAAAAGAATTATTATTGGAGCTTTTGTCACAAAAATTCACTAATATTGCACTCTATTTTACAAAAATAGTTACTAATCCCATAACTTACCTATAGTACATGGAAAGTACCGTTGCACAGAAACTTGAAGCACTACATAACCTTCAAAAGATTGATTCCCGCCTTGATGCCATTGTTAAAGTTAGAGGAGCCCTACCTGAAGAAGTTCAAGATTTAGAAGATGAAATCGCTGGTTATGAAACCAGAATCGATAAATTCAATGCTGATATTCAGTCCCTTGAGGATGATATCAAAAAGCATAAAGAAAACATCAAAGAATCTGAAAAACTGATCAAGAAGTATCAGGAACAACAGATGAACGTCAGAAATAACAGAGAGTATGACGCCATCACTAAAGAACTAGAACTTCAGGATCTAGAAATCCAAGTTTCAAAAAAGAAAATTGGAGAAGCTCAGGTAAAAATCGAGACGAAGAAAGCTGATCTTGAAGAGTTAAAAGAAGTCGTAAAAGACAGGAACAAAGACCTTGACAATAAAAAAGGTGAGCTAGATAATATCGTAGCTGAAAGTGAAGCTGAAGAAGCAAAGCTTGGAGCTGATAGAGAAAAAGCTGTTAAGAAAATCGAAGACAGATTAATCAAGTCTTACACCAAAATCAGAGCTAATGCCAAAAATGGACTAGCTGTGGTACTTGTCAAAAGAGGCGCTTGCGGTGGTTGCTTCAATGTAGTCCCTCCTCAGAGACAAGCAGATATCAGAGAGCAAAAGAAACTGATAGTGTGTGAACACTGCGGTAGAATTTTTTCTGGTGTTGAAGATGAAATAGAAGAAGAAGCTCCAAAGAAAAAAAGAGGCGCTAAAGCATAAATTTTAAAGACCCGATCATTCGGGTCTTTTTTTTGCTGTATTATTTTTGGAAGTTTACTAATACTAAAACCTTTATCTTGACTTATCAGTTTAATTTTCATAGATTTCGATTATGAAAAATTTATTTCTGACAATTTTATTCTTTTACATCTTTACTTCGGTTTTCTCTAAAAACCCGAATGAAAAAACCTTTTTAATCTTATTTGACAAATCAGAGTTAAAATTGAATAAAACTAGTCCTGAATATATTGAGCTCAGTTTGATGAATATTTTTCAAACCAAATCTTATTCAGGTAACTCCGACGCTGCTATCTTAGTAAAAACAAGCCATCAACAAATTGATAAGTGTATGATTGGTGATTTTATTATCAGAATCAACCAAGAAAAAATAGCTACACTAGATGAAGTTGCTTTCCAGATTATTGACCTTGATGAATCAAAAGACATTTATCAAAAATTGCTAGCAAATCTCGAGGATAAAAACCAAAAGTCTAAAAAATCCAATAAATTTTTTAAGTCCAATCCTTAAGGTGTTCGCCTGAGTTGTATTTGATAATTTTAAAAACCCCCGAATCATCTAAGTTTAATTCATAGAGACCTAGATTTTGGTGTTTGAATTGATCCATATACCTCAAGTCATAATTCATCAGCAAACTCAGTAATACTCTCATTGCCCTACCATGCATACAAATTAAAATGATTTTGTGATCTTGGTTCAAAATACGATCAATTCCAATTTTTAATCTTTTCGCCACAGTATTGGGGCTTTCACCACCAGCAATCGCGTAATCTAGATCACCATTACTCCACCTCTCTAGCATATGAAGATAGTATTCATTCTCTTCATGAGTCATAGGCAGACCTTCATATTTTCCCCAGCTAATTTCATTCAATTCAGAAATCGATTCATTTGGAATCCCAAGATCTATGAAGCCTTGAAGAGACTGTCTTGTACGCCGTAACCCAGTATAAAACACTTTTTCAAATGCAACATGCTTATATGCTTCAAAAAATGCTTTTGCCTGTTTAATTCCATTGCTATTCAAAGGCGCATCAATACCACTACCTTGAACTACACCTTTTAGATTATAATCTGTCTGTCCATGACGGACTAGATATATTTTTTTACTTAACAAGATTCTCTATTTTTGTTCTGGACTTCAAATAAAAAGCTTTTATACTAGAATTCATGATCTTTCCTCGAAACCTAAGTCTTGAAACCCTTAATAATTGGGGAATTAATACCATGACAGATTTTTTAGATATTCAGTTCACAAAAATTGGTGAAGATTTCCTTGAAGCTACTATGCCTGTAAATTCTAGAACCAAACAGCCCTTAGGCCTGTTACATGGAGGAGCAAATGTAGTCCTAGCAGAAACATTAGGAAGTGTAGCTGCCACCTTAACCATAGATAAAGAAAAACAATACTGTGTAGGTTTAGAAATCAACGCTAATCACATTAAAGCTGTTAGAGATGGTATGGTTAGAGGGATTACGAAGCCTATTCACTTGGGTAAAAAAACCCAAATTTGGGAGATAAAAATTTATACAGAATCTGGTGATTTGAGTTGTATTAGCAGAATCACTATGGCTGTCATCGATAAAAAATAATCATGCAGGTTGCATTAGATCAAGATACCATAAGTCTAGAACGCTGTCTAGAACAGCTTTTTGCTGAGCTAATTGAAAATGGACATCAGTTTGCAGTTTGGAGAAAACCAAAATCCCAATTTTTACAAATCCTGATTGATAAAACTGGTAAAACCAAGCGTATCTCTCCTCACTTGGAAGAGCTTAGAGCGGGTTTCATTATTCATCCCTTTGTAGATCAAAAAGATAAGAAAGCTTATTACCTTGAAGCTAGTGAATATATCAAACTAGATCTCAATGCACCAATTGAAACACAACTTTCAAGTTTAACAGCTATTGATAAAAAAAATAATGAAGCTAAATCTATCATTAATCAATTTTTCCTGAAAAGGACCGCCACAAGGGAAGCAGTCAACAAAAACTTTGAATGCAGTAAAATTGAATTTATTAACCTAGTGAATAAGGGAGTTCAAGCTATCAGAGATGGGTACCTGAATAAAATAGTGCCTGCAAAAATGAAAAAGATAGCGCTTCAGAAAAACTTTGACCTTATTCAATCAATCAAAAGTCTTTTGAACGCTTATCCAAATGCTTTTATTAATTTTTTCCACCTACCCGAAGTTGGAACTTGGATTGGTGCATCTCCAGAAGTATTGATTCAGACCAAAGGTGATGAATTCTATACCATGTCCCTAGCAGGCACTCAAAAAGCCCAAGGTGACAATCCGCTAAAAAATGCTGCTTGGACACAGAAAGAAATTGAAGAACAAGCTTTAGTTTCAAGGTATATTGTTGATTGTTTCAAAAAAATCAGGTTGAGAGAATACCAGGAAATTGGACCTAAGACAGTTTTAGCTGGAAATTTACTTCATCTTAGATCAGACTTTAAAGTGGATATGGCCACCACTAATTTCCCACAGTTAGGGACAGTTATGCTTGAACTCCTACATCCTACGTCTGCTGTTTGTGGCATGCCAAGGCAAGCTGCTTTTGATTTTTTATCTCAACATGAAAATTTAGACCGATCTCTCTTTGCAGGTTTTATTGGACCTGTAAATGTAGAAGGAGAAACATCCATTTATGTCAATCTTAGAACAGCACAAATCAAAAATGGTGCTGCCCTACTTTATGCTGGTGCGGGAGTTACCGAAGACTCCGACCCTGAAAAAGAATGGGAGGAAACAGAAATGAAATGTGAAATAATCGGCAAACACCTCAACCTCAACAATTAAGCCTTGGTCATCCAACCTATCATCGATCTTGTATCTCTTTGTGCTCAAAAGGGCATCAAAAATGCCATACTTTCCCCTGGATCAAGGTGCGCACCTATTACCTTGGCCTTTGCTAGACATTCAGAAATAAAGTGCAGAACGGTATCTGATGAAAGAGCTGCTGCATTTATTGCAATGGGAATGGCTCAACAGTTAAATCAACCTGTGGCTTTGGTCTGTACCTCTGGTTCGGCAGCTTATAATTATGCACCTGCTGTGGCAGAGGCCTATTTTCAACAAATCCCTCTCCTTGTCATTACAGCGGATAGACCTGCCGAGTGGATTGACCAATGGGATGGACAGACCATTCGCCAACCACAAATTTATGGCAAACATGTGAAAGGATCCTTTGACTTCCCGGATGAATTCAGTAAAACAGACAAAGTATGGCATGCCCAGCGCATGGTCAATGAGGCTATTAACTTGTCTATTCAATTTCCTGCTGGCCCAGTTCACCTTAATATTCCACTAAGAGAGCCCTTCTATCCAGAAGTAGATGAGCAATTTGAATTCAAGCCTGTTAAAAATATTGAGGTCTTTGCTTCTGAGTCCTACATTTCTCCAACTCAAGAAACTCAGCTCGAAGAAAAACTTAAAGTATTTCAAAAAATCCTAATAATTCCTGGCCAGCAAAGACCAGATGCTGAGACTCAAGAATCAATCAACTTACTTGCATCTAGCGGTAAGGCAGTGGTAGTTACTGATACCATTTCCAATTTGCAATCAGCCCATACTATTTCATTCCACGATCACTTTATTGGCAATTCATCGATTCAGGAACAGCTTCAGCCTGACTTGATTGTTTCGTTTGGAAATTCGATTATTTCAAAAAGTTTGAAGTTATTTTTAAGAAATAGTACTGCTGCTCATTGGCATGTACAAGATGCTGGGTATAGTCCCGATACCTTTCAGTCATTGACTACCGTAATTAATGTTGCCCCTATAAGCTTTTTGAAGTTCTTAAACCTAAAGCTATTACAAAATCAAAAGTATTTCACTCAATGGAAGTCTTTGGATAACTTAGTTAAGAAAAGCCTTACTGTTGCTTTGAATAAAGCTGATTTTGGAGAATACAAAGCTATTTCAAAGGTTCTAAATGTGACTCCTGATCATGCAAAAATCCATTTGGCCAATAGTATGTCTGTGAGGTATGTAAATTTTCTAGGCTCTCGAAATCAAGAAATTATTTGCAACCGAGGAACGAGCGGCATAGATGGAAGTAATAGCACTGCTGTAGGCTGCTCATTCACCACTAAAGATCCAGTGACATTGATTACTGGTGATATGGCCTTCTTCTATGACCGAAATGCCTTCTGGCACAATTATTCAACACCAAACCTTAGAATTGTAATCCTTAACAATCATGCAGGTGGGATATTTAGATTAATCGATGGCCCAGCAAGGCAACCAGAGTTAGAGGAGTTTTTTGAAACCAATCAAGCGTTGACCGCAGAGAATTTGGCCAAGGATTTTGGTTTTGAATACATCGTTGCAAATGATGATGAAAGTTTAGAAAAAGGATTGAATGAATTTTACAGCGAATCTATTGCTCCAAAAATCCTCGAAATCATCTCAGAAAGTCCAAAAAATGCTGAAATCTTGAAAAAGATAAAGGAAATGGTAGCCTCCTCACTGTAAGGTATAGCAACCATCCCTTCTTTTAATTATACCTAATACTCACTTCGATTCTTTCTATATCGTGTGACCTTGAGAAGATCATTTCAGACAATTTCTGAGATAGTACATGACCTTGAATTGATTCATTTTCATCTGAGTCACTGTATATCACATCAATTTTAACATTAGAGTCCTTTTTATAAATAATTGGGACTTGACAATAAGTAAATGCCAAGGCTTCTTTTTCAACTCCAATTTTGCTTTGTTTACCTTGTAAATTCACATATTCAAAATCCTGATTTTCGGTTAGCCACTCATTCGCAGATAAAAATGTTGGGTTGAAAGTAATACAACCATCAATTACCTGAACCCCTAATTCGAACCATCTGTTGAGGATATCTTCCTTGACTTGTCCAGTCATACCCGGCTGCTGTGCACCACGATGTGATGGGGTATGGCTATATGGGTCTGTTGGAATAGCGCCATAGACTTCAGGACTCTTATTAATACCTATTCCAGCACGAATTTCATAATAATGATCGATCAATCTACCCCGTACTTTTTCATCAATCTCTTGATTTTCTGAAAGCAATTCTCCAACTGCATATAATAACTTCGAAACCATGTGCCAATAAATACTTCCTAAACCTTCAAAGGCAAAGAAAGTTCCTGACCTACCTGTGAATGATTTGTGGTTGAAAACTTGCTCGTATAGTGCTTCAAGCCTATCCAAATCATCAGTTTCTTTAAACTCCTCTAAAGAATTCTTGAGAGCTTTTGCATTGTTGAACTCACTATTGAAATACAGTTGACCTTGGTCATCCTGATGAATGATACGATGGTCCCCTACCTTGATCATTTCCTTCAACAAAGGAATTTCATCTAGTGCTGATTGAGGAATTTTACTTTTATTCAAGAAGCCTTTTAATTCTCGATTTGGGTAAAGCAAGTAGCTGTATTGATCAGCTCTATATAACTTGCTGCTTTTCATCTGATCTAGCACTGCTAAACACTCCTCAGGCTTCAAATAACCTGATGTCAAGACAGCTACTTGACCTTCCAGCATTTCATAAAGGTGATCTATTGTGATCTCCTTTTCTTCTATATTAATTATATTATAGGCATGATATAGTCCATCACTTCTTTTGTTGTTTTGAATAGATTTCTCAAGGTACTGCTTAGTCAAGGTCAATAAATCCAAGAACTGGGAGATTTCAATAGAAGTCTTTTCTCCAGCGAATCCAGCATAAGCTTTGTTTCTGTAGGCTTCAGATAATAGCCCCAACTTTTGCACAAATTCGAATCTAGCTGTATTTGAGAAACCTTGATCCAAATGCGTTTTATTCTTAATCAAAGCATCTAATAAGGATTGCATCCAATCTGAAACTTCTTTGTGTAATTTGATGGCTTCAGATAACTCATCTTTCAACCAATTCTCTAAAAAATCTGTGAATCGGTACATATAATAGAGTGTAACCATCGAAGTACCATTGCCTACCAAAGCATTATTGGCGTCATTCCACTCTGGTCTTTGTGTATTCATCCAGATTCCTGCATCAGGAATAAAATTCCCCAATTTAGTCAACCAAGGAATTATCAACTTTTCTAAAAAATTACTCTTGAGAATTTGCTGATCATTCTTAAATGTAAGTTTTCCATCTGCCCCTAATACATGAACTCTGGATTGAATTTGCTTCTCTAGCTGCTCTTCAAAATCAACCGTGTCTTGAGGGTCTCTTACTATTGCCTCAAAAGATCTTATCCGATAAGGGACATTAGCAAATACAAACCAGTCTTGATTTGCCAAATTTCTGAGAGAAATAGCTTGATGCTTCTTACCCAATTCCAGAAGCTTGAGTAGGTAAATCAACTGATGATCTCCCCAATAACCTATATAAGACCAAGGGTCTTCTGGCTCTATAACTTCCCAATCTACCCCATTTCGGGAAATTCTATAAGGATTATAACCATCAATAGTAGAAGCATTGAGAAATTTGAACACCATCCCCTCCACAAATTTAGGATAAGAAACAGCCAAGGCCTCCCAGTTTTGAAAAATATCTCTCCAATTACCAGCATAAGCCCTTCTCTTGCTCCCATCAGGATTCTTTAGATCAATAGAAAATTTATTCCACGGCCTACTTGGGTCACCATGCCTTCGGCTAAAGCTCAGCGGTAAGTACTCTTTGCAAATACGAATAAGATCGCTATAACCCTCCTTCAAAGCTTTTTGATTCAAAGATTGGTAGGATTCATATGCTGTTATTCCTTCGAAAAAATCCTGGAATTGATCAAATACGTCATGGTTGATCGTCTTTACATATTCCAAGAAATCCTTTCTGTCAATTTGATAATCTTCTTCAAAAATCCCTCCACGCATAAGATTAAAAAGCACATTGGAATAATGCCTATTGATACCAGCTTGATCCGCCGTCAATTGAAGACCATCTGCTTTACCTACTAAACTTTTTAAAATATTAGTTCCTTGCTTCAAATCAGCTTTCAAGTCTGATAAAACACTTTTTTTATTTTTATCAAGTTGAGAAATTAGATTATTGATTTGAGCTGGAGTTTGATGAATATCCATGCAAATACTCCATTCAATTTGCTGTTCGCCATGTAGGTTTTGATCAAAATTGATCAAATAGGATGCAGGAGCCCCTTTGACATCACTTTCAGTCCTCAATTCTCCACCTTTACAAAAATTTGCTAGCTGCGAGGAAGATAACAAAACATGTTTTACTTCCACACCACTATGCCAAGCAAGAGTTGCTTTCAATGCTTCACTGGGTTCAGCTCGATCTACGATTTGAGAACTGAGCGCAAAAACACCCAAGCCTGTTTTTATGTCAAGTTCACTTCTCTTGTAAGCATTGACCAAGTTACTTCGTTGCAATTGAAGTTGCGAAGAAACACCAAAAGGCATCAAGTCTAGCACTCCATCTAAAACTTCTACATTAGCTTGATGCTCAGACAAATTGCATAAGCTACTCTTTTTGACAAAGCCATATTTTGAAGAAAACTGCCAAGAATAGCTAAAGATCAAACCTAAGTCATGGTTGATTTCTTCAAAGATCAATTCATTGCCCCATTGACTTTTATATAGATTCCTTTCTATCTCGTAGATCCCTTTATAGGTTTCAGAAAATGGTTTCCAAAGCTTTCTCCCATTATCGGTATGAATTCTTATTGTTGTGCTAGAGCCAACTTTCTCAACCGAAGATAGAATCTTATCGTCAGTGTAATACGGGAAAAGTAATTGCTCTTCATTTTTTTTACCAGCAGTCAAAGCACCATTAGATCCAATGAACATCCAATGTTCATCATGACTCACGATAGACATGAAAAAAGGGGGCATCTGATCCACATGACTGACTTTATAAAAAAGACTCTCTCCTTTCTTCACAAACGAACCCGAAACTTCTTCACTTTGGAAATGTAGCTGTTGATTTGCAATTTTTAAATAATCCTGATTCATCTTCTATCGCTTTTCGTAGACTCTTACATAGTCTAAAATAAATTCTTGGGTAGTCATGTCTGGATCCAAACCTTGAGATCCACCCCATCCACCACCAATGGCTAGGTTCAATATGATGTTTTGAGGAATATGGAATGGCCATTCCTTTTCATTAGCTATTTTATCATAAGTATAATACACCTCATCATTGACCAGCATTTTGATCTCAGTAGGAGTCCACTCCACAGCATAAGTATGAAATTCGCCAGCCATGTTAGGAATAGCTTTCTGACTTGAAATCTGATTATTAATTTTGAAATAATAAGCCGGTGTGTGCACTGTCGCGTGAGCTATGCCATCGCCAGTTTCATTATCTACTTCATAGCCTACACTTTCCAAAATGTCAATTTCTCCGCAATAGGGCCAGTCTTTTTCATCAACATATGTATTACCTAGTGTCCATCCAGCAGCCCAGTTACCTTTGAGTCTTGGAACTTTTGCCCTAAACTCTATCTTCCCATAAAGAAATGCTACTTTTCCACGTGTTGTCAATCTCGCTGAAGTCCACTCCTGTCCAAAATCATTCTTTCTTGCCTCAAGAATCAAATTACCATTTTCAATTCTAGCATTTTCAGGACGATTGACAGTATAGTATTGTAATTCATTGTTACCCCATCCCCAATCACCCAAATCATAAGTCCATTTGCTTTCATCCACTTGATCTCCATCAAATTCATCCGACCAAACCAACTCCCACTGCTCTCCATCCATGGTCTGCTCTAATACCTTCTCAGAAACCTGATGTGATGCCATCAGCGTGAAAACCACTTTCTCAATGCTCACTTCACCTTCCAAAACATGAAACTTCATAGGATGATTTCCTTGATTGAAAGGGCTACCATCAACTCCCAAAGATTGAGCTTCAGTAGAAACCGGAACTTCAATTTTCCCAGTCACATCATAAGTCCTATCATCAGGATTATCATAATAATCTTCAATCCAAACCTTGGCAGGTATATCACCCATATTTTTCACTACAACTGATACATTATATCTACCAGCTTCTTCAAAATCAGCATAAAAGGCCATCCAGCTCTCTGCCATTAAATCAATCGCAGATCCTGAGGCAGCTTTCTCCTTGATATCTGCTGAGGAAGCTTCATGGAGACTACTGGCAAGTATTTCTAATGTGTACGCGAGGGTATTCTCTTGCTCTGAAAGATTATTCTTTTCTTGATTTCCTGAACATGCTGTAAAGAATAAAGAAATAGCCACAACCATATAAATCCAGATATTGGCAAAATTCATTATTTTAGTTTTCATCGACTTCCAGTTTTTAATTGTATAATTTATATCACTTCTTTATAAGAATTGCTTCTAACTCCTCAAGTGACTTATTTTTAGTTTCAGGCACAACCACAATTACAAACACTACCCCTATGGCAGCAAATAATCCATAAATAAGAAATGTAGTGCTACTTCCGAATGTATCCAATTGCCAAGGAAAAAACTGCTGAACCAAGTAACTCACCAAAGAATTAATAAAACCAACAAATGATATAGCAGCACCTTTGATATTGATCGGAAATAACTCCGAAAATAAAACCCACATGACAGGTCCTATGGATATAGCAAATGAGGCTACAAAACCTAAGATACCAATCAAAATAATGGTTGGATTCATGGAGATGGAGGCTGTAATAGCCTGAGATTCAAAAGTCAACGCATCGACTTCTCCCAATGAGGCTCTCAAAGCTTGCTTGAAGCTAACATCGGTATCGAATACTACGTCAACCATGTTCTCTAATCGATTGGTATCTACCTGCTCAGGAAGTGCTTTTATACTCTCCTCGGTTAACTGATAAGTAGCAGAACCAAATCCATAAGCAAGTAAACTCATGCACAAAGCTATTCCAATTAATCCACCAACCAAAAGTGGCTTCCTTCCCAATTTATCAATAAATAAAATTGCCAAAACAGTAAACACAAGATTTGTCAAACCGACCAAAATTGCCTGAATAAAAGAAGCATCGGTCCCAATTCCTGATTGCTCGAATATCATTGGTGCATAAAAAAATACAGAATTAATTCCCGTGATTTGTTGTAAAATAGCTACCACCACACCTATTAATAAAACCCATCTATAGGCTGGTTTAAAAAATTCGGTCAATTTTACTTTTTCTTTGTCTTTTTCTTCTTCAATGCTATGTGCAGCATCATTGATTTGCTTCTGCGCATCTTCAACATTTGTAAATTGCTTCATGATAAAAAGCGCTTGATCTGTCTGTCCTTTCATTACCAACCAGCGTGGACTTTTAGGAACAAAATACAAACCAACAAAATAAAGCATCGCAGGCAAAAATTCTATGCCTAGCATCCATCTCCAATTCCACTTATCAAAACCCAAAGACAAAGCCCAATCAGCTCCTGAACCTGCAAATTTTAAGATCAAATAATTTGAAAAGAAAGCAGCAGAGATACCAATTACGATGTTAAGTTGATTGAACGACACTAGTCTGCCACGCATGTTGGCAGGAGCTATCTCAGCAATGTACATCGGCGCCAATATCAAAGAAGCCCCTACTCCAAATCCACCAAGCATCCGCGCTATAACCAATAATAAAAAAGTAGGTGCAAGAGCAGAACCTATCGCACTGACTGCAAATAAAATCGCAGACCACTGTAATACCTTTCTCCTGCCGAACTTATCACTTAAAGGTCCTGCCACCATCATTGCTAGTGTAGCAGTCAGGGTCAGAGAAGCTACAGACCAGCCTAGTTGAAGTTTGGTTAAATTGAATTCTGGCTCTATAAACTTGACAACTCCTGAAATCACGGAAGCATCAAAGCCCATCAAAAAACCGCCAAGTGCTACTATCAGTGCAATCTTGACGGTGTAAGTTTGTGTTTTGGTCATTTGTATTCTGGGTTAAAGTCAATTGAAGGAGCTAATTTCATTTTAAGAAATTAGCATAACCAAAACAAATCATTACTTATCGCTAAGGCTAAAAAATGACTACATCAAAAATACATCAATGATCAAATTAAATTTCACCAATGATTTCAATTAGACTTCTTTGAGTCTGAAAGTCAAGAATAAAGCAATCATCAATAAGCCAACAAAGACAAACAACATCACCTGCACCCCAAAAAAGGAAGACAGACTCCCTAACCCAGCAGCAACTAATGTAAAAACCCCGATCATTGTATTTGAAAGTGAGACAAAAAGGGGCCTTTCTTTTTCAGGAGCAAAATCTACCAGGTACGTTTTCCTGCTCAATCTGGCACCCCCATGCGCCATGACCTGTATCAGGAAAAGTGCTGCAAAAACATAAATATTCTGCAAGCTATCAGGCCAAAATGGAAAGAGTGCCATTAATGAAATATTCACCATCCCAAGAATAGAAACCCAAACCATCAGCTTGCGGCTGGATTGATCAGCAAATCTCCCCCAAAAAGGACTGCTCACAATATTGGCAATGCCTGCTGCAATCACCATAATACCTAAATTATTCACTTCGCTACCCAATTCCTCTTTTCCCAAAACTACGAAGAAAGGCTGTGCTAATGGGATTGCCATCAAAAGCCCTCGGGTAAAAATAAAGCGTCTCAGATTGCTATCTTCTTTCCAGAAATTCCATGCATTTGTAATTTCATTTACTGGTGATCTACCTCCTTCTGTGGCTCCTCTTTCTTCAGCAATCAAGGAAAATAAAAAAGCGGACATCAACCATAAAATTGCACCGGACATCACCACCCAAAACAGCATTTCTTTATCTTGCTCTCCTTCTAAGTCTCGAAGGATAAATACCCCTGCAAATAAGGTCAATATTCCTCCGATTGTGGAACGCATGGCCAGCAACTGCCCTCTCTTCCCTTTGGGGACAGTTTTGCCAATAACATCCTTGAAGCTAATGCTTGCGATTCCACTTGCCAAACTAAAAATCAGCAATAAACCTAAAATCAAAATCCCAGCAGTATTACCTTCTGTAGCCAAAACCACAAAGGCCATGGCAAATAAAGCCACTGCCTGAATCACGGCAGGTACTACCCAAAACCATTTCCTGATGGCATACGCTCGGATTTTGGCAGAGACAAAAAGCTGAGGTAAAAGAGAGCCAGCATCCTTAATGGGAACTAATGCGCCAGTGAATAGATTCGGAACACCTAAAGCAGAGAGTATCCAAGGCAAAGTGGTCCCAGGACTAACCAACTGCTCTGCTAATTTGGATAAAGAGCCGCTGAATACATTTTTGAAAAAGTTTCCCGGAGTTTCCTTACAGGCCCTTTCAGAAATAGCCTCACAGGCCCTCTCCTCACCTTCGTCGGTAATGAGTTCGTATGCTTTGGAAACAACTGTTTGTTCAGACATGGTCAAAAATAAGAAAACCTAACCCTAAATCTAAGAATGAATAGGGATAGGTTTATTTGGAGTTGAGTTTTATATAGTTTAAGCCAGTATTCCTTCAATCAATTTATGTTCTTTTTGACTAGCATTTGAAAATAATAAGTAGATCAACATCAAATCGAATATCGTTACAAACACTAATCCTGCAATTGCAAAGAAAAAGGTCACAAAAAATAATGCTGCTAGAAGCCCAACAATACCAGATGCTAGGAAAAGATTTCCCATTTGTTGTCTTTGATGTATCAACCCAATTGAAAGCGGAATTAAAGAAAGACCAAAAAAGAATAATTTAACAAATCCAATTAATTTATAATCAGTAAGTGTTTGACCTAGTAAACTAATATCTAGAGAAATAAGACTTATACTTACAATGATCAAAAAAACAGAACCCCACCGAATCCATCCAGAATCAAGTGCTTCTCCAAGCTTAAACCAACCTGAGAAAAAGAGGGAAAAAGTCACTCCTACAGCAATTTTCAAAGGAATATAATAAGAAGGAATCTCTAAAGCAGATCCGAAAAACAAAATCCCATCCCAATAAAATTCCAAAAAAGAAATCAGAAAATAAATGCAACCTGATATAGCACCAATCAAGAATATTTTCTTTCTCTGAGAAGAGAATTGAAAACTTTCATTTCTATGCGAAATAGAAAATGAATTCTCATTTTCAACACCTAATGCTTCTAAAATAGCTTTGACAGTGTAAGACCTAGGTGTGACTTCCCCTGCTTCAATGCGCTGTATGGTGCGTACGTTGATATTACATTTTTCCACTAATTCCTCTTGGGTCATTCCTTTGGCCTTTCTCCATTCTTGGATCTTTTGACCTAGCTGTGGTTGATTCATATTTATAAAGTTTTGTTTGACCATGGCAAGTTGTGAGGATTCTCACAAATATAGCCCGAAAAATAAGAGGATTTCACCCGACATTTGGACGGCATTTCTTAAAAGACTCAAGATACAAGAGTCAAGAGGCATAAATTCAACTACAGGGAGTGAGGTACGAAGTTAAACAAGTCAAAAATTTGAAGATAATTAGCTCATTGCTCTTGATTATGAACTTATTTCCCAACTAAAGCAAAAATCTCAAAATCCATCAAATCTTCCTGAACATCTGGATTATCAGGGTTATTAGTAGAAAGATAAAGTCCTTTTTTTCCGACAAAAGCATTCATCGGCAAATACTTTCCCTCTTCAAAATAGGTCTCTGTAAGTAGTTTTAGATCCTTGTCAAATACCATTACCACAAAGGGACCAGGGTTATTTCTCAAAGCCCGAACTTCTTCCTCGGTATTTACATCCAAATCAGGATAGGCAAAACGATAAAAAACCTCTCGGTAAGGGTCATGAATCAAATTATCATATCGAGAGCTGGCGTTACTATACTTTTGAGACTGCAAAAATGCCCCATCTACTGGGAACAAAGGAAGCTTGTCACTCAAATATTCACTTTTGGCTTCTTCTTTTTCTAAAGGCGAATTAAAATCAGATGCCCAATACAGCTGGTGATCTCCAAAAAAGGAATAAACGATTTTTCCTTCCCCCTCTGCCCTACTGAATTCAAAGCGCTTGAATCCATTTTCTAAATATTCACTAGGGTAGTGATGCATCAATAACTCAGTATCCAAGGTTTTTAAATCAAGTCTAAAACTCAATTTGGAAGAGGCCAACATCTCATTGGTCATTTCACGGTAGTTGTCTATGATAGCTGGTCTCGTCTTGAAGTTTATTTTACCACCCTGAATAATCGGAGGGCTTATAAAACTGATATTATGCACAAATCCTGCGGTATGATTTTCCGGTAAATTGTATTTGAACCTTTTTATCAAATTACCTGAACCATCTACTAATGAAAATGAAGCTCCTTGAAAAGGAAAAAGAAAAATACTATCTAAAGTATGTACATGAAATGCCATCAACTCACCAACACCTTGATCACCTTCTTTTTCAAAAGGAATAGACTTGATCAATTTCCCTTCTTCTAAATCATACATTTGAAGTGAATTTGTAGCCCAATTAATATTGAAGACTAATTCCTTTTCTGCCTCCACATATTGTAGACCCATACTAAAATCAGGAGTAGTTTCATCAATCAAAAGACTTACTTTGCCTTTTGATGTCATTTGAAATTCTTTTGTTGCTTTTCTAGAGCTCGAATCACAAGAGTAGCATAATAGTAGGGTAATGCAAAAAAAGAAAATATAAGTCTGTTTCATGAAAACTGTTATTGAAATGAATTCAAACCTAATGATTTAATTTCAAAAATTCAATCCAGACTGAAGTATTAAAAACTACACCATTCATTTTCTATTTATTTCACGCAATTCCTGAGAAGAATATTTGAATTCCAATGGTTCATTCAAAACCAAAGCTCCAAGCTCTTTTAGTTTTTGAGATCTAATGTAAGTTTTCAAAGCTATTTTCAAGGTATCTGTAACTGTACTAGACTTAGAAAGCTCCATTGCTTCGGCAATCAAATCATCTGGAATTATCGCTGTAACTTTCATGTTATTAAGTTTTTACAAAAACAAGATAAACGATCGGATAAAAAAATCCTAACGGAATAAAAGCAATTATCAGGACAAATAAACAAGATATCATTTGATTGATTTGGCTCTACAAATATTTAGCCTTGGGTATAACTTGGCCGTGGCGGATTTCAACTATAATTCAATTTATTTCACGAAGTATATATCATTTCAACAACCCAAAACCTTCTCTAAAGCTGGATTCCTATTCCCCTTTTTCCACACTGAATAAAGCTCCGTTTTTTGCTTGATCCTATTCAATTCTATAAATTTCACCTTGAGGTCATACCCCTGTTGCAGGGAAGTTGGTATGATAGCTACCCCTAGACCTGCTTCCACCAGTTTGAAAATAGTCAAAGCATGGACAGACTTATGAGTAATTCTAGGAGAAAAGTTTTGGTCCTCACAAATTGACATGATCTTATCATAGTAAATGGAAGAGTAGTCATGGGAAAAGAAGATAAAGTTTTCTTCCTTCAATTGCGATACATTTTTGAATTTATCTTCAGACAAATCGTGGTCTGAAGGCAGGACCAATGAAAAAGTATCCTCTTGCACCATTTTCATCTGTAGTACCTCAGGAACCCGCGCTAGCCTCACAAAACCCAAATCCAATTTATCCTTTTCGAGCATCTCAATTTGTAAAGTGTTGCTGAGTTCCTCCATAGTGGTTTGGATACCTGGGAAATGCTGGGAGATTTTCACCAAAAGTTCAGGTAGGATAGTATGGGCAGCAGATCCAAGAAACCCTATTCTAAGTTCACCAATATTTCCAATTGCAATCTCCTTGAGTTGGGTTTTGGTGAGTTCGAGGTGGTTGAAAATGTAATCTACTTCAGACTTGAGGTAATGTCCTGCAGCTGTTAATTCTACTCTTCTCTTAGTTCTTTCAAAAAGCTGCACCGCTAATATTTCCTCCATCTGCTTAATCTGACGGCTGAGTCCTGGTTGTGAGATAAATAAGCGTTCCGCTGCCCTACCAAAGTTCAGTTCTTCGGCTACGGCACGGAAATATTCGAGGTGTCTTAATTCTATATTCATTTTTTGGCTTCTCGCAAAGGAATCAAAGGTGCAGAGATCGCAATTTAATAAATAACCTAGAGTAATTACAAGTTGATAAATATAGTATTTATAATTATCATAAGGTATACTTAATTTTGTTTAATGTCTCTTGCGGACTTAGCTTCTCTGGGTTCTTTGCGAGAGGAAATACTTTAGATTATGAAAACTACCTTCCAATACGGCCAACAACTTCTCACTGCTTCCATAGCCCTGAGTATAGCTAAAGATGAAATCCAAGGTATCCTCACAGAGGAGACTAGAAAAAAAGTTCGAGCTAGTGCTTCAGCTGTAGAAAAAATTGTTGCAAATGGAAAACCTGTCTATGGGATCAATACCGGTTTTGGTCCACTTTGTACCACGATGATTTCGCCTGACCAAACTCGAAAGCTTCAGGAAAATATCTTGAAAAGCCATGCTGTTGGAGTGGGGGAACCCATTCCTATCGATATTTCAAAAGTGATGATGATCCTAAAGATTCATGCTCTAGCTAAAGGATATTCAGGTATACAGGAAGCTACGCTAGACAGAATGATCTGGCACGTAGAAAATAATGCCATTCCTGTAGTCCCAAAACAGGGCTCCGTGGGTGCATCAGGAGATTTAGCACCTCTTTCGCATTTATTTTTACCCTTAATCGGCCTAGGAAAAGTCCATTACAAAGGCGAGGTCATTCCTACACAAAAGCTATTTCAGCTTCATCAGCTTGCCTCAATTCCTTTAGGACCAAAAGAAGGTTTGGCACTCATTAATGGAACCCAGTTCATGGCTGCTTTTGGGGTAAAAGTCCTAGAAAGATTCTACAATATTCTCGCCCATGCGGACATTACCGGAGCGATGATGTTGGAAGGTTTGCTCGGTTCAATCAAGCCATTTTCCTCCGAACTCCACGAACTCCGTCCCTATGCTGGAAACCAACATGTAGCCCAGACCATCCTAAACCTCTTGCATGAATCCGAAATCGTACATTCCCATGCAGCGTGCGCGAGGGTTCAAGATCCGTATTCACTTCGCTGTATGCCACAAGTGCATGGAGCTTCTAGAAATGCCTGGCTACATCTGAAACAAACCTTGGAGATCGAGATCAATTCGGTCACCGACAATCCTGTTGTCTTCGATGAAAACCATACCATCAGCGGTGGAAACTTCCATGGACAACCAATTGCCATGCCTTTGGACTATGCCTGTCTGGCTGCCTCCGAAATCGGCAATATTTCGGACAGAAGGATTTACCTTTCCCTGGAAGGAGATACTCCCGGAGTACCTAAATTACTTCTGAAGGAAACAGGGCTGAATTCCGGTTTTATGATCCCACAGTACACCACTGCAGCTTTGGCAAGTGAAAACAAAGGACTTTGCTTCCCTTCTTCGGCAGACAGCATCCCAACTTCGCTTGGTCAGGAAGACCATGTGAGTATGGGAAGTATAGGAGCCAGGAAAGCCCTTCAGGTAATAGAAAATGTAGAAAAAATCCTTGGTGTAGAACTATACTGTGCAGCCCAGGCTGTGGACTTTCATGCCCCATTGAAATCCGGGAAAATCATGACCGCCCTCTACGAACATGTACGCACCAAAATCAAACATGTCACCGAAGATCAGATCATGTATGAAGATATGGAAATCGCTATTGAGATGATCCGAAGTGGGGAATTGCTTACCATAGCGAGAGAAGTTGCAGAGAAAGAAGGATTGGAATTGGAGACGCAATGGTCAGGGGACTTTGATAAATGGTAAAAAGTTCAAGTCTGCAATTGTAATCAGAAAAACTTGCTTTGATCAGGAAGGAGTAAGTACTGAACCAATAGAGTTTTTTCTTATTTCAGTTCGAACTCCACCAAGACATGATAATCACCTTTTAATTTTTCTTTGTTTTCCTGAAAAAAACCATGAATATCATCAGGCAAGGGCGTTAAGCTTCTTCCTTGAAAAGTTTCAATATAACTATTGTACAATTGACTGGATGAAAACAAACAAACAAAGCCAAATTCAGAAAAAGTCCATGGATAATATTTAAGCGTAAAACCATCTAAATCATTAATGAAATTTTTTGCTTGATAAATTATTGATAATGAGTCATTTAAAATTAAAAGGTGGTTATCTTTATATCCTTGTTGAAATGTAACCAGAAAAGAATCTTTGTAAGGAGCAAATAACCCAATATTCTCAACTATTTCATTTTCTGAAACATAGGGTAGTCTTTTATTATGATTTAGATTAAAATCAATTCTTTTTAAATCATCAATGCTGTTTTTTCCTAAGTCGAATTCAATTTGATTTTTTAAAATACCACTACTATCAAAAAATGCTATAGAATAGGAAAATGGGATATTGAATATAACTTGGTTATTTTTTTGGTTTTTGATAAAACCATTATTGTCCGAATAACGCAATTTTTCAAAACCTTTCTTTATATCAACGAAACCTTGTATTTTGGAGTTTTCGATCCGCAAAAAATTAAAATTTTGCCAACTGATTTTATTGTCCATATACTCCAAAATAAAGTTTTCTCCACGAAAAAAATTAGGACCATCCACATATTGCCTTATTTCCTCAATAAAATTACCATCCAGATCATAAGTCAAAATTTTCCCAAGTATTTTATCCTTAATAAACAATTTGTTGTTATTGATGCAGAAATCCTCAAGCAGGTAAAACTCGGATGGGCCTTTACCTGTGGACATAATTGATTTAACCAGTTTACCTGATCTATCAAAAATTAATAAATTGCTAAGGACTCGATCCTCAACATAAATTTTATTTTTGTGGAAAACAATTTTATAAGGTTTAACCAATGGAATTTCCTCTGGTGTATCCAAAAGGATGTAGTTCACATTTTGAGCTATATCAGAAATTGAATTAACCTCTGATTCCGAAAGGTTTATATCAATTTTTTGGACATCAAAATCCTGCAACTTCCCATTACAGCCACATAAAAATGAAAATGAAAGAAATAGTACAAAAACATGTCTATACATTTTTGGGACTTTTTTCGGTTTAAAAAGGAAGGACTAACCCTTCCCTTCTATGAATAGAATATTTAGCAAACTGTTTGATCTGATACTGAACAGGTTGCATTAGGTTCTTCCCTACAAACCTTCCATGGTTCCCCACTTGAACATTTTAGATCTTTCATTTCATAACCCTCTACGTCATCACCATCTTGTCCAAATGAAGATCCGATTGAAAAGGAAAAACAAAAAACAGTCAATAATAGAAATGTTTTTAAATGCTTCATAATAATGTGTTTTTAAATAAATTAATGATTAAAATGTATAATTGAAATTAAGAAAATAAATGTTTTGATCCAAAATCACTAACCACTAATAACTATTTACTTGCCCTAAATTGCACTATTCAAATAGTCAATTTCAAAACAATCTTTTAAAAATTAGTTTACCCCCCCCCCCCGAATTCAAACTAAAATGTAAGTAAAATCCATTTTTTCGATAGATTAAACTTTTTTTATAGTTTTTGAAAAAAAGTTGGAGTACAATTTCAGGTCTCAGCATTAAATCGATTTATATTATTCCTCTTAGTTATCAATAAGAGATCGAATTGGTATTTATAATTATCAGTTCTAAAAGTTAACTTTGGAAAAGTTAAACTGAAAACAACAGGGATTTTGAAACCATGTAGACTGTCCTCTGAATTGCAAATTCCTAGAAACTATAGGATCTTAACCTTTGAGGTCTTTTTTTTAGACCTCGAAGGTTTATCCCAAGGATAAAGCACAAAACCAGGTCTTCTAGGATTTCAATAATTCAAAATCTAAACCATAAAGACCTTCGAGGTTTTGAAAATCTCAAAGGTCAAACCAAAAATATATGCAAACCATCAAACACACCTTCATCGGCCCCATTCGCCAAGCCGTCACCATGGCCAACCTCCCACTCAAAGGCGCATTGAAAGATGAACAGCTGCAAGTTATCCAAGAAGCAGGCATTTTGATAAAGGATGAAGAAATCTATGAAATAGGCCCCTATTGGGATCTTTATCCTGAAGCTCAATCCATCGGAGCAGAGATGATATCCTTGAAAGGAGATTTTGTTGCACTGCCTGGATTAGTTGATTGCCATACACATATTTGTTTTGGAGGTAGTCGTGCACAAGATTATGCCATGCGCAATGCGGGGAAATCCTACTTAGAGATTGCTAAATCTGGAGGAGGGATTTGGGATACCGTCTCCCAAACGCGGAAGGCTAGCCTTGACAAACTAGCTCAGCTGACTGTGCAAAGAGCCAATAGGCACCTCAAAGATGGGATTACTACAATTGAAGTAAAAAGTGGCTATGGCTTAGCTATTGAAGAAGAACTCAAAATGCTTAGAGCGATCAAACTAGCCAATAAAAATACATTAGCTGATTTGATTCCAACCTGCCTTGCCGCCCATATCCCCCCCAAGGATTTTCAAGGTACAAATAAAGATTACTTGAAGACCATTGCTGACGAGGTTTTTCCAATCCTCAAAATAGAAGGATTATCCAATCGGATCGATGCATTTATAGAGGAAACAGCTTTTACAGCCGAAGATATTCAACCCTACTTCCAAAAAGCCAAGGAAATGGGCTTTGATATTACGGTGCATGCGGATCAGTTTCATGCTGGCGGTTCTCAGGTAGCCGTGAATATCGGCGCAATCTCCGCAGACCATCTAGAATCCAGTACAGATAAGGAAATTGAGTTATTGGCAAGTTCAGATACCATAGCTGTTGCCCTTCCGGGAGCATCTTTAGGCTTAGGTATGGCTTACACGCCAGCTAGAAAATTACTCGATTCAGGAGCTACTTTGGCTATCGCCTCTGACTGGAATCCTGGCTCTGCCCCGATGGGAGATTTACTGATGCAAGCCTCTGTTTTGGGTACTTTCGAAAAACTAAGCAATGCAGAAGTATTGGCAGGAATAACTTATCGAGCTGCTGCAGCTTTAGGGATAAAAAACCGAGGAACGCTTGAAGTCGGGAAGCTTGCAGATATTATCCTTTTTCCTACGGACGATTATCAAGAGATTACTTATCAGCAAGGAAGATTGAAACCGACAATTATTATTAAAAATGGAGTTAAGGTTTAATTGAAATAAAGTAGAAATCCGATTGAAATAAAATAGAAATATGGTTGAAATAAGCTAACACAAAATATTTCTATTCTTTTTCGAGAAGCATATTTCTACTGTATTTCAGATTGCCATACAAAGACCATTAAATAAAATATCATGACCTTCCAAGAATCTATAATTCAAGGCATCCCCACTGCCCTTCCTTCCAAAAAGAAGCCTGATCCTAATTTTTCTCATGCTCCCAAGCGCAAGGACATCTTAAGTATTGAAGAAAAAAAACTTGCAGTGAGGAATGCGCTGCGCTATTTCCCTAAAGCTTGGCATAAGGAATTGGCAAATGAATTTTTTGAAGAATTACAGGTTTACGGGAGGATTTACATGTATCGTTTTATACCGGATTATGAGATATATGCCAGACCTATTTCGGAATATCCAGCTCAATCCCAACAAGCTGCGGCCATCATGCTGATGATCCAAAATAACCTAGATCCAGCAGTTGCACAGCATCCTCAAGAATTGATTACTTATGGAGGAAATGGGGCTGTTTTCCAAAATTGGGCGCAGTATTTACTCACCATGAAGTATTTGGCTGAGATGACTGAAGAACAAACCCTGCACATGTACTCTGGTCATCCTATGGGACTTTTTCCTTCTTCCAAGGAAGCTCCACGAGTAGTGGTTACCAATGGGATGATGATCCCAAATTATTCCAAACCTGATGATTGGGAAAAATACAATGCCCTAGGTGTTACACAATACGGACAAATGACCGCAGGATCTTACATGTACATTGGCCCTCAAGGAATCGTCCATGGTACCACCATCACGGTGATGAATGCTTTTAGAAAAAAACTGGGGTCTGCTGTCAATCCAAATGGCAAGGTATTCCTTACCGCTGGTTTGGGAGGAATGTCAGGCGCGCAACCTAAAGCTGGAAATATTGCGGGTTGTATCACTGTCTGTGCTGAAGTCAACCCAAAGGCTGCCTACAAAAGACATGAACAAGGTTGGGTGGATGAATTAATTGAAGATTTGGATAAGCTCTGTGAAAGGGCAAGAAAAGCCCAGGAAAAGCAAGAGATCATATCCATCGCCTATCTGGGCAACATAGTGGATGTATGGGAGAAATTTGACGAGGAAAATATCAAAGTGGAACTGGGTTCAGATCAAACTTCCCTGCACAATCCTTGGGCAGGTGGGTACTATCCTGCTGGTCTAAGTTTCGTAGAAGCCAATGAGATGATGGCCAATGATCCAGAACAATTCAAAACTAAAGTGCAAGAATCCCTTCGAAGACAGGCTGCTGCGATCAACAAGCATGTAGCAAAAGGAACTTACTTTTTCGATTATGGAAACGCCTTCTTGTTGGAAGCTTCCCGGGCTGGGGCTGAGGTGATGGCGCAAAATGGAATTGATTTTAGGTATCCCTCCTATGTGCAGGATATTTTGGGGCCGATGTGTTTTGATTATGGTTTTGGTCCTTTTAGATGGGTTTGTACTTCTGGAAAGTCAGAAGATCTGGAAAAAACTGATAAAATAGCAGCAAAGGTACTCAGAGAAATCATGTCCTCCTCTCCCGCCGAAATCCAACAACAAATGCAGGATAATATCAAATGGATAGAGGAAGCAGGCAAAAACAAACTGGTGGTGGGTTCTCAAGCCCGTATCCTCTATGCAGATGCAGAAGGCAGGATCAAGATTGCACAAGCTTTCAATAAAGCAATAGAGGCAGGTAAAATATCAGCCCCAATCGTGCTTGGCAGAGATCACCATGATGTCAGTGGTACCGATTCCCCTTTCCGAGAAACCAGTAATATCTATGACGGAAGCAAGTTTACCGCAGATATGGCCATCCACAATGTGATTGGTGACAGTTTCCGGGGAGCAACTTGGGTCTCCATCCATAATGGTGGCGGCGTAGGCTGGGGAGAAGTAATCAATGGAGGCTTCGGTATGCTCTTAGACGGCACTACTGAAGCAGCAAGAAAGCTCCAGTCTATGCTTTTCTACGACGTGAACAATGGGATATCAAGAAGAGCTTGGGCTAGAAATGACGAGGCCTTATTTGCCATAAAAAGAGAAATGGAAAGAACACCTGGTTTGAAAGTCACTATACCCGAGAAGGTAGATGAAGATTTATTGAACTTTTAAATTTCTCGTGCCAAATAAAAGATCATTAGCCTAGCAATATATGCATGCCTCATTTTACCTATTACTTTTTTTACTCCTTTTGTCAACGATCAGAAATACAACATTGCACAGTATCACATAAATTAACGCAAGTTTCGGATCAATAAATAAAAGCGGTACACCCAATAATGTGATTAAAATCTTCCAAACAATCTTCATGAATTTTCAATTGAAATCGAAACTAACAAAAAAGGATTTTAATACTTGCTTTTAGTGATTTTATTGTGGAAATTTTAATAAAATTAGCTTGACCCCAATGAAAGACCTCAAATATTTGCTTGCTTACTCTATTCCGCTATCTGCCTATTTCGCATTGCAATGGCAAGGATGGTGGTCATGGTCTACAGTAATTTTAGCCTTTGGTATTTTTCCTGTTTTGGACGCACTTTACCCCGCTTCCACAGAAAACTACTCTGACACCGAAGAAAAAAAGCGTTTGTCAAATAGATTCTTTGATTTTTTACTTTATATCTGTGCGCCCATCTGTTTTGTATTGGTTTTCCTCTATTTTCAAACCATTACCAATACTTCACTTTCTATAAAAGAAACTGTCGGCTTGACATTTAGCATTGGTGTTGTCCTTGGATCTTTGGGTATCAATGTAGCCCATGAACTAGGACATAGGAGTAGTAAATGGGAGCAATTTCTTGCCAAAGCAGGATTACTACCGGTTTTTTATCAGCATTTCTTCATTGAACACAATCGTGGGCATCACCGCCACGTTTCCACAGATCATGATCCTGCTACAGCTAGAAAAAATGAATCTATCTATGAATTTTATTTCAGATCCGTCATTGGTCAATACCTGAATGCTTGGAAACTCGAATCTGAAAGATTAGAGAAAAAAGGGATAAAAAATCTTACATGGAATAATGAAATGATCAGGTTTTCAGTCTACCAGCTCACGTACTTAATAGGGGTTTGCTGGTATTTTGGAATTGGAATTTTACCTTATGCTTTAGGAATTGGAGTTGTTGGTTTTTTACTTCTAGAAACTATCAATTACATTGAACATTATGGTCTCCGTAGGAAAATGTTGGAAAGTGGTCGATACGAAAGGGTCATGCCAAGACATTCTTGGAATTCAGATCATGAAATGGGTCGAATTGTTCTTTTTGAATTGACTCGGCATTCTGATCATCATTTTCTTGCTTCAAGAAAATATCAAATCCTAAGACACATGGATGAAAGTCCACAGCTTCCAACGGGATATCCAGCCAGCATGTTGATGGCACTGATTCCTCCATTGTGGTTCAAAGTGATGAATCCTCGACTACAGGAATTTCAGAGCTAAATCACTCTTTTTTCAAAGCTTCAATCCAAAAATTGAGCTGACTTTTCAACTCGTCAAATTGAGTACGGTCTATTTGCTCATCAGCTACATTTGCCAATAGCGCATCTGGGATACATGATGCTTTTTCTTTCTTTTGAAGTCCTTTAGGAGTTAGGCTAATCAATACTTTTCTTTCATCCTCCTTCGATTTTCTTCGGCTGATCAGCCCCATAAGCTCCATTCTTTTCAAAAGCGGTGTGATTGTATTTGTATTGAGGATCAATTTTTCACCAATTTGATTGACTGACTGGTGATCTTGCTCCCATAGAACTAGCATCACCAAAAATTGAGGATAGGTAAGGCCAAGCTCTTCCAAATGGGGCTGATAGGCTCTAATTATCAATCTAGATAATGCATAAAATGGAAAGCAAATTTGATTTTCAAGTTTAAGCTGATCCATTATTTCTTCTTTTCCAATAGTTTTACAATATCCTTTTCTAATGCTTCAGGCTTCGTAAATGGTGAAAATCTTTTTATTGGCCTTCCATTGGCATCCAAAAGGAACTTGGTGAAGTTCCATTTCACTTTTGAACCCAAGATCCCTCCTTTTAATTTACTCTTAAGATATTTGAATATGGGATGAGCTTGATCACCATTCACATCAACTTTCGAGAACATTGGAAATGAAACTCCATAGTTGACCTGACAAAACTCAGAGATCTGATCATCTGTACCCAACTCTTGATTACCAAATTGATCACAAGGAAATCCTAAGACAACCAAGCCTTTGTCCTTGTACTTTTGGTTTAACTTCTCTAATCCTTCAAACTGAGGCGTCAACCCACATTTACTTGCAGTATTAACAACTAAGACTGTTTTCCCTTCGAACTGAGACATGTCTATCCTTTGACCCTTAATATCCTCAGCTGAGAATTCATAAAATTTATTTTCCATTTGACTTGAATTTATATCGTATACGATACAAATATACCAAAACCTAGGTATTTATATCGTGAGCGATATAAATAATTTATTTAATATTTTGATATCGGACGCCTAAATCTTTACATTAGACTAAAGCATTAAAGATGGATAACCACAAACCAACACCACAATATTTTTGGAAAGGAAGAAGTGCAGATTCACTTGAATATTGGCATCAAAAAGTACGCTGTACCGAAAGTTTATCAGCTGATACAAAGCTCCAAAAGAAAATTGCATTATTAGGCTATGCAGTTGATGAAGGAGTTAGAAGAAATCAAGGAAGAGTTGGGGCTCAGATAGGCCCTGATAGCATCAAAAGCGTCATGGGGTCGATGGCTTATCATCTGCCAGAAAGCTTAGAAATCTTAGATTATGGAAATATCTGGCTTGAAGGTTCAGATTTAGAGTCAATTCATGAACTTACCCAAAGTACCATATTAGAATTGCTTCGTTCTAAGCATTTCCCTGTGATTTTAGGTGGTGGCCATGATTTATCCTTTCCACATGGCTCGGCCATTATCGATCATGTAGCAGAAAAAGGTGAGACTTTAGGAATTTTAAATTTAGATGCGCATTTTGATTTGAGAGAAAAAGTCAATGGTCAAGGTCATTCAGGCTCACCATTTCTACAGCTTCACGAGTATGCTAAATCAAAGGCAGTGCCACTTCAATATGTTTGCCTAGGAATTCAAAAAGCTGCTAACCCTTCCCCTCTTTTTGCTACGGCTAAGAAAACTGGGACATGGTGGCTAGAAAGTGAATCCTGCAATATATTGGATTGGGACAAAACAAGAGACCTACTCAATTCCCTTTTAGATAAAGTAAACAAAGTTTATTTGAGTATTGATTTAGATGCTTTTTCTTCTGCTTATGCACCTGGGGTAAGCGCTGCATCACCAATGGGGTTTACGCCTGACTATGCTCTTAAAGTTCTAGAGTATCTCGCTCAAAGTAAAAAATTGATCAGTATGGACGTTGTAGAACTTAACCCAAGTTTTGATCAGGATCTCTGTACGGCTAAGTTAGCAGCACGATGCATAGAGTTTACACTCAGGAAAATCTGGGAATGAACGGGAGACTCAGGATTTTCTTGTATTTTTGCGCCTTGAAGTTTTAAATAAGCGCTAAATTCCTATGTCATTAGCTACAAAATACAATCCTGAAGCAGCAGAATCAAAGTGGTACGCCTACTGGATGGAAAATAAATTTTTCTCCTCCAAAGTAGATCATACAAAAGAACCCTACACCATCGTCATTCCTCCACCAAATGTCACTGGAGTCTTGCACATGGGGCACATGCTCAACAACACCATTCAGGATGTATTGATCCGAAAAGCTAGAATGGAAGGCAAAAATGCTTGCTGGGTTCCTGGAACAGACCATGCTTCCATTGCAACAGAAGCGAAAGTAGTTGCAATGCTCAAAGAAAGAGGAATCGATAAAAAATCTCTTTCTCGAGAAGAATTCCTGAAATATGCCTATGAATGGAAAGAGAAATATGGTGGAATTATCCTAGAGCAACTCAAGAAATTAGGAGCATCTTGCGACTGGGACAGAACCAAGTTTACCATGGATGCTGACTTGAGTGAAGCTGTGATCTCTGTTTTCATAGACCTTTACAACAAAGGTAAGGTATATAGAGGAATCCGAATGGTCAACTGGGATCCACAGGGAAAAACAGCCTTGTCGGATGATGAAGTGATCATGAAAGAAATACAGTCCAAGCTGTATTATATCAAATATAAAATAGAAGGAAGCGAAGATTTCTTGACCATTGCAACAACAAGGCCTGAGACGATCATGGCTGATGTGGCCATCTGTATCAATCCAAATGATCCGAGATTCTCACACCTGAAAGGTAAAAAAGCAATTATTCCTTTGATCAATAGAGCTATCCCTATTATTGAGGATGATTATGTAGATATGGAATTTGGCACAGGCTGTTTGAAAGTGACTCCTGCCCATGATATCAATGATTATGAATTGGGCATCAAACACAAGCTTGAGGTAATCGACATTTTGAGTGATAATGGCACGCTCAATGAAAAAGCACAGATTCTTGTCGGTGAAGATCGATTTATTGCAAGAAAGAAAATCGGCAAAATGCTGGATGAAATCGGTCAGTTGGACAAGATCGAAGAATACAAATCCAATGTAGGCCACTCAGAAAGAACAGATGCAGTTGTTGAGCCAAAGCTTTCCTTACAGTGGTTCTTGAAAATGGAAGACATCACCAAACCGGCATTGAGTTCAGTGATGGAAGATGTAATCCAACTTCATCCACCAAAATTCAAGAATATGTATCGCTCTTGGATGGAAAATGTAAGGGACTGGTGCATTTCTCGTCAACTTTGGTGGGGACATCAAATCCCAGCCTATTATCTTCCGAATGGCGAATTTGTAGTGGCCAAAACAAAAGAAGAGGCTGTTCAGATTGCAAATGAAAAATTTGGGACAGCGTACTCGCTGAATGACCTGACTCAAGACGAAGATGTGCTTGACACCTGGTTCTCTTCATGGCTATGGCCTATTTCAGTATTTGATTCTGAAGTATTCAAAACTGGAGAGAAAAATGAAGACTTGAAGTACTATTACCCAACCAATGATTTGGTGACAGCTCCTGAGATTTTGTTTTTCTGGGTAGCCAGAATGATCATTGCAGGATATGAATATATGGGAGAAAAACCTTTCAAAAATGTCTATCTCACAGGTATAGTAAGAGATAAGCAGGGAAGAAAAATGTCCAAGTCTCTGGGCAATTCTCCTGATCCATTGGAGTTGATCAAGCAGTTTGGTGCTGATGGTGTCCGTACAGGAATGCTCTTCTCCTCCCCTGCTGGAAACGATCTTCCTTTTGATGAAAAATTGGTTGAGCAAGGTCGTAATTTCTCCAATAAGATATGGAATGCCTATAGATTGGTGAGCGGTTGGGAAATTGATTCTAACCTTTCAGGAGAAAGCAATCAAGCAGCGATCACTTGGTTTGAAAACCGATTCAATGAAGCACTTACTGAAATAGAAGATCATTTTGAGAAATTCCGAATCTCTGATGCCTTGATGGCAACTTACAAATTGGTATGGGATGATTTCTGTTCTTGGTATTTGGAAATGATCAAACCAGCCTATCAAGCTCCAATCGATCCTGCTACACAAAAGAAGACCATCGCATACTTTGAAGATATTCTTAGAATCTTACATCCGTTTATGCCTTTCTTGACAGAAGAACTTTGGCATCAAATCAAAGAAAGGGACACATCAGAAGCATTAATAGTATCTGCATGGCCAAAAGCAAAATCATTTGATAAGCAAATCATCATAGAAGCAGCGCAGGTATTTGAAGTTGTCTCTCAGATAAGGAATATTCGTGCTTCCAAAGGGATTTCGCCAAAAGAAGCATTCTCGCTGACGATCAAAACCAAACAAGAAGATCTTTACAATAGATTTGATGCTGTTTTGAGAAAATTAGCGAATCTTGATGAGGTGACATTTGGTGATTCTATTGACAATTCAGTAAGTTTTGTAGTAAAAGCTGACGAATGTTTCATCCCAATGGAAGGACAAGTAAACGTAGAGGAAGAAAGAGAAAACATCATCAAAGACCTTGAATACACCAAAGGATTTTTGAATTCGGTGATGAAAAAACTCAGTAACGAGCGTTTTGTAGCAGGTGCACCCGAAGCTGTTATTGAGAACGAAAGAAAAAAGCAAGCTGATGCTGAAGGGAAAATAAAAGCCTTAGAAGAGGCTTTGTCCAAGTTATAATAAACTTATCTACGAATTTAACTCCATAGCAAGTTGCTATGGAGTTTTTTTTATTTATAAAAAATATATTTTTATTGTTTATCAATAATTTTTTATCGATGTTTGAAAAATCATTTAAAAATCTACACTATGAGCATCAAAAATCAATGGAAGGAAAAATGGGTGAATCAGCCAGGCTTTATGCTAATCACAGTGGTCATCTGGTCCATATTTATTGGACTTTGTATCAAAGCTGGAGCTCTTATAATGAATACAACTTATAGCTTTTTCAATCCAGTTGTTGCGAAAAATCTATATGAAGGATTAGATCTTTATGGGCTATTAAAGGAGAATTACTGGTATTATTTAGGTGCAGTATCTTTCATGATAATAATTCAAGTACTAAAAGCTGTAATTTTCCTTTTAATGATCAAAATTTTTCTTGCAATCAATTTAAAACAGCCTTTCAGCCTAACTATTTTCAATTTGATAGAAAAAATTAGCTATGTCTCCTTGCAGGTAGGTATTCTAACCATCTTTTCTTCTCATTACTTCAAGTGGCTAGCCAAAAGAGGCTTTGATCTACCTCCTGTTTCTCCGGCATATGTTAGCGGAGCATTTGAATACCTTTTCATGGCAGCCTTGATCTATGCGCTTGCTCAAGTATTCAAGCGAGGTACTGAGATACAATCTGAAAACGAATTAACTGTCTAAGCTATGCCCATAATTGTAAATTTGGATGTGATGATGGCCAAGCGAAAAATGTCTTTGAACGAACTTTCTGAAAAAGTAGATGTCACGCTTTCTAACCTCTCTATACTCAAAACAGGAAAAGCTAAGGCTGTCCGATTCAATACCTTAGAAGCGATTTGCAAAGCATTGGATTGTCAGCCAGGAGATATCTTAGAGTATGCAGAGGAATAATATAAAAGCAGATGAGAGCCATCTGCTTTTCTACTTCTATAACCAGTAGTTTTACTCTTCAAATGTAATTCCATCAGGATTGGCACCAAGTTGCTTTAGTATTTCGCTGACGGCTTCGACCATGGGTTGTGGGCCACAGACGTAAAATTCTTGAGAAAAATCATCTAAATTATCTTTAAGAAAGTTCATATTGACTCTTCCATTTGCATGCCCTTCTACTTTCTCTTGATCCAAAATAGATATGAAATCCTCACCCAAAATTTCATGAAAGTAAGATTCCATGATGACATCCTTACCCGTCTTATTGGCAAAAATCAACTTATTTCCTTCCAGATCACCTTTTGATTTGAGGTCTCTAAAAATACTGATAAAGGGTGTGATTCCTGCACCCCCTGCGATAAACACACCTTTGCCTTTGTACTGAATAGCTCCCCAGGAGTCATCTATGATCAGCTCATCCCCTTCTACCAAATCCTCAATCTGCTTGGTCACGCCATCATGATCTCTGTAGAACTTGATTACAAACTCTAAATAATCATCTTCTGGGAGTGAAGTATATGTAAAAGGCCTTTTTTCATCCTTCCAATCCTCCTTATTGATGGCTACCTCTGTAGCTTGACCAGGTTTAAAATTATAACCTTTCGGTTTCTCTGTTTTCAACATCTTGACATCGTGGGTCAAGGAAAGTATGTCTGTAATTCTTACTGTATAGCTCATAAAATTTAAATTTTGGTTCATTTATATAAGTATTACAAGCAATTATTGTTCAAAAGTCGAAACTAAGTACATGAAATCTCAAAAAGCATAAACAAGATGTTGATTTAATCGTTGTATCTTCGTTTTACATAAACCCATCTAATTATTCAATATTTATGAAAAAAATTAAATTACTTATCGCTTCCCTTGCCCTAACATTCTTTTTCATGGGTACAGAACAGTCAATGGCACAATTGCAGACTCCAGCACCAAGCCCTGCTGCATTTGTATCACAGAATGTAGGTTTTACCAAAATCAGCATTGACTACTCCTCCCCTGCTGTTAAAGGCAGAAAAATTTTCGGAGAAATTGAAAAATTCGGAACTACTTGGAGAGCTGGCGCCAATGCGACCACAATGATAGAATTCAGCACAGCTGTCAATGTAGGAGGTAGAAATCTTCGTCCAGGAAAGTATGCCATTTTCATGACTCCAACAGAATCAGGGGATTGGACCGTAAGAATCAACAGTAAGGGCAATTCAGTATTTGCATACATGAAAGATGGTAAAATTGACGAAGAAGCACTCGCTAAAGATGATCTAGTAGCTTTCAAAGCAAGTACCACTAAATTGAGTGGTCCACAAGAAAGATTGATATACACGATTTCTGCAGAAGACAACAAAGTAGCAAAAATCACCATGACTTGGGAAAATTATGCTGTTTCCTTTATGGTGGACACCCAAGTAGATCAGAAAATGGAAGGATTCAAAGGAGCTTTTTAGATAGAAATTACCTCAAACTAAAAATGCACCATAACAGCTTTTGTAATGGTGCATTTTTTTTTGAAAATTAAATTCCCCAAGATTCCCCAAAACGTAGAAAAACTCACTCAAGAAAAGACTGGTTTGTCTTACTCAAAAATTTGAAGTAATTTATTTTGAAAATAAAAAACAGCTCCTTGAAGCTAACAACCTTGATTTTTTATTTTTCAAATCCATTAACAAGGAGGTTTTAAACGAGGCATTAGAATTGTACTTGGCTGACTAAAATATAAAGCCAACTCAAAATGATAAATACATACAATAGTGCTACTCACCCAGCCAAGTATAGATCATCATTGAATACTTCTAATTTATTAAATAGTAAAAGAAGTGTCCAATTAAAACATAAAACTAAAAAAACTAGTAGAATTCAATTATTAATTCTAATACTGACTTTCACTCCTATTGCTCTTGCAATTATTTCACTTTTCTATTTTGAAGGATATTTAGATGAGCTTCATCTTGCGAGATTAAATACCGGTTGGGGCTATTGGACATTTGTTATATCCTTGACAATATTGTCAATCAAACTTATTTTTTTGAGTTGGCTTTTCTACTTGCACAAAAAATATAAAGCAATCAAGTCTGTCTCAGATAAGAAGTTACCCTCCTGTACTGTAATAGTACCAGCATATAATGAAGGTGAGATGGTTTATAAAACACTTTTAAGTCTGGCTAAAAGCAGTTATCCAATTAAAAAATTACAAATTATCTCCATTGATGATGGAAGCAAAGATGACACTTGGCGATGGATGCAAAGAGCTAAGAAAGAACTTGGAGAGCGACTGACCATCTATCAGCAACCGAAAAATATGGGCAAGAGAGAGGCACTTCATCGGGCTTTTTTGGAAGGTACTGGAGATATTTTTGTGACGGTCGATAGTGATTCGATTGTAAAAGAGCACACCTTAAGAAATCTAGTCAGTCCTTTTGTAGTCAACAAATCTTGCGGAGCAGTAGCTGGTAATGTAATGGTTTTAAACCGGGAACTTGGACTCATTCCAAAAATGCTAAATGTAAGTTTTGCTTTTAGTTTCGAATTTATTCGTTCTGCTCAGAGTATGTTGGGTTCGGTACTCTGTACGCCTGGGGCATTGGCAGCTTACAGAAAAACAGCTGTCTTAAACTGTCTTGAAGACTGGATTAATCAAGAGTTTTTAGGAAAAAAAACCAAAATTGGTGAAGATCGGGCAATGACAAATATGATTTTAAAACAAGGTTATGAAGTCGTATTTCAAAAAAATGCTGAAGTCTACACCAACCTTCCTACAGAATATGGCAATCTTACGAAAATGTTCACGCGCTGGGAAAGGAGTAATGTAAGAGAGAATATCATGCTGACTAAGTTTGCCTTCTCGCACTTTAGAAGTGGCAATAAAGCAGGGGTTAGGCTACTCTTGTTTAATCAATGGTTAAAAGTCATACTAGCTTTTCCAGCATTATCATTGTTGATTACCCTATTGATTATCCAACCTTTATTGGTACTGAGCTCACTCTTTATTGGTTTATTCTTATTTTCTTCATTGCCTGCATTATTCTTTGCGCTCAATAGAGAAAAAGAAGAAGCAGTCTGGGCTTACAGCTATGCAATCTTTTATACATTTTCCCTATTTTGGATTCCACCATATGCTATTGCAACAGCTGGTAAAAGTGGGTGGTTAACAAGAAATCTGCCTAATTCATAAAAAAAGCGGAGACGTCATTCTCCGCTTTTTTATTTTCAATGCTTCCAATCATATTGATCCATATCTTCCAAACAAGCATTGAGTAGCAATACGCTATTGGAAATATCCAGCTTATGCGCCATCTCAATGACCTGATGGAGATGTCTAGTAGGTATCGAGATAGCTCCGGCGATAGCTCCTTGCTTACCCATTCTTTGAACCCCCGCGGTATCAGTTCCACCTGCGGTAAGAATCTCAGGTTGCCATTTGATTTGATATTGATCCGCTGTTTTTTTCATAAAATCCACCATTCTGTAGTCACATATGGTCATTGCATCCATGATCTTAATGGCTGTTCCTTTGCCAAGTTCTGTCACCTTTTCGTGAGCTTGTGCTCCTGGCACATCAAATGCAATAGTCGTATCCAGTGCAATCCCGAAATCTGGATTGATTCCATGTGCGGCTACATTTGCACCTCTCAATCCTACTTCCTCTTGGACAGTAAATACAGCATATAGGTCATAAGCAGGATCTTTGATTGTACGCAATGTTTCGATAAGGATATAAACAGCCACCCTATTATCGATGGATTTGCAATTGACACAATCGCCCATCTCTATCAATTCACGATCCCTGGTGATTGGGTCGCCTATGGAGATGTATTTTTCAACCTCTTCCTTGGACATCCCTAGGTCTATAAAAAAGTCGGTAGTCTTGGGAAGCTTTGTCTTTTCCTCAGCAGACATGACATGAATAGGCTTGGAACCCATCACTCCTACCAAATCTTTCTTACCATGAATGATCACTCGCTGCGCTGTCAGTGTCTTCGGATCAAACCCACCAAGTGTATGGAACCTTACAAAACCACTATCATCTATATGTGTGACAATAAAGCCAATCTCGTCCATGTGAGCTGCAACCATAACTTTTTTAGCATCTGGATTTTTCTTTGACTTTTTGATCGCTATGACATTCCCCATATTGTCCATTTTCACCTCATCAGCCAATGGAGTAACCAATTCAACTATCAAGGATCTAATACGCTTTTCAAAGCCGGGGGCTCCAGCTATTTCACAAACTTGCTTCAGCAAGGATACATTTACTTCCATGTTACTCTTTATTTTTTTCTTCAACTTACCCAAAATGGGGAATAACTCCCCAAAATATGACTATAATAATCCAAAACTCAAGAGTCAAAAGTACTAAAACTGGTATGAATTTTTCTTAATAAATAAAAAGAACATTTTAATTCTTTGATCAAAGTCCAGCAAATTTGATCAAAACAATTTTCTAAAGACATGCAAATATTTCTTGTTTTATTGGGAGCATTTATAGTTTTCATATTAAGCACATTAACTGGAGGTGGTGCAAGTTTATTATTGATGCCATTAGTAGCTGTAGTCGTTGGGGTAAAAGCGGTCGCTCCTGTGATGGCTATCAGTATAGGATTGAGTTCGACCTCAAAAGTTGCATTATTTTGGAAACATATTGACTGGAATCTCTTCTTATGGTTATTCCCTTCAACTATAGTTGGATCTATCTTAGGCGCACGATTATTCGCAAGTCTTTCTAGTGATTATTTACAAATCTTAATAGGTCTTTTGTTGGTTTCTACAATTTTCCAGTTTAAAAAGCCGAGTAAACCCCGATTTAAGGTAAAAGCATGGCATTTCGCTCCAATGGGTTTGATCGTTGCATTTCTATCTGGGCTTATTGGAGGAGTTGGGCCATTGATGAATTCCGCCTATCTCAATTATGGTATCAGTAAAGAGTCATTGCTGGGTACACGGTCTGCAAATGCAATTCTTCTTCACATCACCAAGATAATCAGCTATGCCTATTTTGGCTATGTGACTGGTGAAGTCCTCAAATATGGTATCCTTATTGGCGTAACCTCTATGATAGCAGTGTATTTTGGTAAGCTTATCCTAGCCAAAATATCAGAATTGTTCTTCAGACAAATTGTAGTCGCTAGTATGGTTTTGAGTGGAATCCTTATGCTTTGGAAAAACTGGGACACCATAGAATCTATTATTTAAATTAAAAAAATAAGTATATGAAATTATCTATTTCAAAAAATGTCCACTTGGTAGAGCCAGGGGATTTTGAGCCCACAGATCATTGGTATCCGCGAGTTTTGAACTCAAATATCCACCCTCTGGTCTCATATTTTCTCAACCTGACACACGAGCAGTTGGCAGAAAGGTACCACAGACTCCATCCACAAAGTGATCTAGCAAGTATATTGGAAATATTACGCTATCAGCCTCAGTATTTTCGATGGGCAGGTACAGACTTGATGCATGTCACCAATCATGAGGGAAATAGAAAGCTGACTGTAATAGAGACCAACAGCTGTCCTTCTGGTCAAAAATCTATGCCACTGCTGGACCTGAATGTAGAGCAAGGTGGTTATAAAAGGCTGATTGAGCGGACATTCAAGCCAATGGTCAATGCTCATTTAATGGATGGTGCCCTTGCTGTAATTTATGATAAAAATCCGATGGAAAATATTGGATATGCAGCTACAGTTGCAGATGTTTTTGAAGAAAATGTCTTTCTGGCCAAATTTGACAAAGCGGATATCGATCCACCGGTGAAGTTTGATGACGGTACAATGTATGTCAGAAATGAAAAAGAAGAATGGGTCAAAATAAGAGCTGCCTTTAGGTATGTCACTCAGGAACCTTGGAATAGGCTACCCAAACAAACTAAAACACTTATCCTAAATCCAATCGAAGCATGTCTTTCAGGAGGAAGAAATAAGGAAATCGCAAGTGCTGCTTATGATGTCTTCAATGAACAATTTAAGGATAAAGGAATTGGAATCTTTACCCCGAAGACATTCAGGAAAGTGAAATATGCAGAATTGCAGGGTCATTTTGATAGACTTGGAGGGAGCATGGTGATCAAGGTTCCAGACTCTAATGCTGGTCAAGGTGTATACACAGTAGTGAGTCAAAAAGAACTAGACCATGCCATGTCTGAAATAAATCCAGATGACGAATATTTGATCCAAGAATTGATTCATAGTAACTTTAACAAAAACCTTGATCCCAGCAAAGCATGGTATCATGTAGGTACGATTCCAGACTCCAAAGGAAGAAGCTTTGCATTTGACCTTAGGCTGATGATGCATGCGACAGCAGAGGGGATAAGACCATTGGCTGTATACTCAAGAAGATCTAGATTTCCCCTCAATCAAGAGCTCCCAGAAGATATGAATTCTTGGGAAGTATATGGAACTAACCTTTCTATTAAAGGTGAAGATGGTTGGACTTATGCAGACGAAAGACTGATGTTATTTGACATCAGGAATTTTGGGCAGCTCGGATTGGGTATAGATGAATTGATCAAAGGATTTATACAAAGTGCTATGGCCGTCTATGCCATTGATCAAAATGCCATCAAGACCTATGGCAATAGCCCAATTAAAGATTATTTTACCACCCAAAACCAAGAATCATGAACAAGAAGATATTAATTGTAGAGGATGATGTAGTTTTCTGCAGACTATTAACAAAATTTCTATCAAGAAATAATTTTGAAGTCATGGATGCCCAAAATGGAAGAGATGCTTTTGAACTGATGGAAATGAATGAGTTCAAGTTGGCAATATTGGACTATAGGCTTCCTGACATGACTGGTTTAGAGATTTTGGAAAAACTCAAATCAAAATCTCCTGGCTCAAAAATAATTCTGATTACACGCTATGGTGATCAAGATATTGCCAATCAGGCAATAGAAAAGGGAGCTGATGCCTTCATTTCTAAACCTATCAATCCCAATGAATTACTTGAAGTCATCAATAAGTTATAAAAAAAGCAGCCATCCGGCTGCTTTTTTAAATTAATATGCTCTAATGGTTTTGCCCTCCATGTAGTTGACAAAAGCACGATTCACAACACGCATTCCTCCAGGAGTTGGGAAATCTCCAGTAAAATACCAGTCTCCTAAGTGATTTGGACAAGCTTTGTGTAAGTTGTCCACCGTTTGATAAATTACTTTAACTTCAGCCTTGATATCTTCTGAGGTGATAATTTCAGCAATTTTATCTGATATTTCTTGATCTGTAAATGGCTCGTAAAGTCCTTTAACATAGTTGATATCAAGTACTTCACCAGAATTTGCACGCTCATATACATTATTCATCAAAGACTCCATCCCTTTTTCTTTGAGTAATGCAATTGTTGCTCTGAATGCTATAAACTCTTTCATTTTAGACATATCAATTCCATAGCAATCTGGGAATCTAATCTGTGGAGCAGAGGAGACGATCACGATGCGCTTCGGCTCCAACTTATCAAGAGTGGTCAAAATACTTTTCTCCAAGGTTGTTCCCCGCACAATGCTATCATCGATCACTACAAGTGTGTCTATGCCCGACCTGACTACTTCATAGGTCGTATCGTAGACATTGGCTACCATGGCATCTCTGTCAGTGTCATTGGTAATAAAAGTCCTCAGTTTGACATCTTTGGATACCAATTTCTCAACCCGAGGTCTGAAGTTCAATAATTCTTCTAAATCCTCTAAGTGTGGTTTGCCTTCTAACAAAACCTCTCTCCTTTTGGCACTGAGATAATCTTCAAGCCCCTCAATCATTCCCAAAAAAGCTGTTTCAGCTGTATTGGGAATGTATGAAAATACTGTATTTTTCAAATCAAAATCGATCGCTTGAAGTATCTGAGGGATCAAAGCCTTACCTAGAAGCTTCCTCTCTCTGTAGATATCTGGATCTGTACCTCTAGAAAAATAGATTCTTTCAAAGGAGCAAGATTTTTTTTCCCTTGCTGGCATGATTTCATGCTCAGCAAAGCTTCCATCTTTATTGATGATTAGGGCATTACCCGGTTGAATTTCCTTGATTTGTTTGAAATCGATGTCAAATGCAGATTTAATCGCGGGCTTCTCTGAGGCTACCACCACAATCTCATCATCTGCATAATAATATGCTGGTCTAATTCCAGATGGGTCTCTGACTACGAAGCTCGATCCATTACCTATTAGACCCGCCATTGCATAGCCTCCATCAAAATCCCTACAAGACCTTCTCAAGATTCTAGCTACGTCCAATTCATCCTCAATTACTGCTGTGATTTGTTCATTGGAATACTGATGCTTGTATTTATCAAAAATTCGCTGATTTTCTTCATCCAAAAAGTGTCCGATCTTTTCCATGACAGTGACTGTATCAGTCTTTTCCTTTGGATGCTGACCAAGTTCGACTAGCTTCCCAAACAATTCCTCCACATTGGTCATATTGAAGTTACCTGCCATGACGAGGTTTCTACTTCTCCAATTATTTTGCTTTAGAAAAGGATGGCAAGTTTCTATGCTGTTCTCCCCATGTGTACCATATCTTAAATGTCCTAGCCATACTTCTCCAGTGAAGGCTATATTTTCCTTGAGCCAATCTGCATCAAAAAGTGCCTGATCACCCCCTAGTTTCTTAGCCTTTTTGAATTTCTTTTGAATCTTGTCAAAAATAAAATTGACTGCCTGAGGCTCGATAGATCTATACCTGCTAATATATCTGGTTCCTGGCTTAGTGTTGATTTTAATATTGGCTACTCCTGCCCCATCTTGTCCACGATTGATCTGCTTCTGCATCAAGACATAAAGTCTGTTGGACACATAAGCAGGAGAACCGTACTTATCGATATAATATTGAAGTGGTTTGCGGAGTCTGATAAGAGCTATTCCACATTCGTGCTTGATCTGATCACTCATTGGGTAAGAGGAAAGTTATATTTGAGGTAGCAAAGTTAGCCCTTTTTTGGAAGATATGAGAAAGAAAAGTATTTAGAGTTCCGATAGCTACTACAAAATTGGATATCGGAGGATTGATTATGAAAACCTCAACTGACATCGAGTACACAATATGGGGATTTGACACCTCTCAGATTGTGGAAAAATTCCCCATCTATTCTTTCAAACATTTCTTCATTAAGCTAAAGGTTAGATTTCAAACGTTGGCACACGATTTTCATAGTTTATGATATGAATAAGTCCACTTTGATATTGACACTTTTACTTGGCATGATGATGCTATTCACATCAAGCTATTTCTCCTTGCAGAAACATAAATACAAACAAGGGGTAGAAGTGGTGAACGAGTTCTACTCAGCTGAATTAGAAAAAAGCTTTTACTTACCATAATTCAATTTATTAACCTAAATTAAAATACCATGAAAACTCAAATAATGATTGCCGCAATGTTGTTCTATGGAGCTGCCACTATACCATTCCAAAGTGAGTCAAAAGATCTAGCTGTCATAGAAACAATAATCGACCTTCAAGAAAAAGAAAAAATAGAGGCCTCAGCACTTCCTGATCCAGTCAAAAAAAGTATCGCTGATGATGCAACTATATCAGAGCTCCCAATTTTAGAGGTTTGGAAAGTGAAAAGTGAAGAAGGGGAGAAATATTTTAAAATCAAATTCGGAAACGGAGGTGAAGGATTGACTAAAAAATATGATGCTGAAGGTGTTGAAATTAAATAAAAGCTTTCGTTTTGACCTTTTGAATCATAAATAGGTGTTTGGAAATTTCATTCACCTATTTTTACCTATATTTTTGTACAACTTTCAATCATTGCATGAAACATATTTTACTCGTAGAAGACGATCTTAGCTATTCAAGAATCATAAAGACTTTTTTGGAAAAGAACGGCTTTCACGTATTTGCTACCGACCAAATCAAAGAAGCACTTCTAATTGCTAAAAGAGAAGAAATAGATTTGATCATCACAGACTTTAGATTACCTGACGGCACTGGATTAGAGCTAATGTCTCAATATAAAGCACTCAATAGCATTACTCCAACCATTCTCATTACCAACTATGCTGATATTAGAATTGCAGTAAAAGCCATGAAAATGGGGGCTTTTGAATACATCACCAAACCTATTAACCCTGATGAACTTTTGCTAACAGTAAAAGATGCATTGAAGTCACCGAAGCCAACAGAAGACTCCTCGAATACAAATAGCATACATGCGTTAGACTATATCATTGGTAAAAGTCAAGATGCTATACAACTAGAAAATCACATTCAGCTAGTCGCACCCACTGATCTCAATGTGTTGATTTTAGGAGAAACAGGAACAGGTAAAGAATATATTTCCAGAAGAATACACCAACTCTCCTATCGATCTCAACAATCATTTGTTGCAGTGGACTGTGGAACACTATCAAAAGATCTTGCAGGTAGTGAACTTTTCGGTCATTTGAAGGGTGCTTTCACTGGAGCAAGCGAAACAAAAGCTGGACATTTCGAAGCCGCTCAGGGAGGTACAATTTTTTTGGACGAGATTGGGAATTTGGATTATGAGTCACAAATCAAACTTTTGAGGGCTCTTGAGGAAAAGAAAATCAGGAAAATCGGAAGCACTCAAGAAATTGATATTGATGTTAGAATATTAGCCGCCACTAATGAAAATCTACTTCAACAAGTACAAGAAGGTAAATTTAGAGAAGATTTATATTATCGATTAAATGAGTTCTCTATTACTGCACTCCCTTTAAAGAATAGAAAAGGAGATTTGATGCTTTTTGCAGAACAATTTTTGGCAGAAAGTTCCCAAAAACTCAATAAAGAACTCGAGGGGTTTTTGGAAGAAGTCATTAATCAATTCCTGCAATATAGTTGGCCTGGCAATCTCAGGGAGTTGCGAAATGTAATCAGAAGAGCAAGTTTGTTGGAAAATGGTTCTTTTATCTCCTTGGCTTCTCTTCCCGTAGAGATTTCTCAAAATGTATCCAATGAGCCATCTGAGCTTACAGTCAAGGAGCAGAGAGAAGTTGACGAAAAAAGTAAAATCAAAGAGACCCTTATTGCCACTCAGTATAATAAAACCAAGACAGCTGAATTACTAGGTATAGATAGAAAGACGCTATACAATAAAATGAAGAAATACAGTTTATAGAACTCTACTCACATCCATTGGAACTAGTTCATTTCGCTTTTTTTTAGCTGTTCAAAAATAGTTATCGGACAAATTAAAGCTGTTATTAGTAGGTATAAAAGTAACACAGACAAACATTGTGTGCCGCTTTAACTATTTATTAAAACTCAATATTCAATTTGTCTTTTAAATTATTAAAAAGGGTTTGCATCCCTGAGATCAATACAACAGTCTGATCATCCATTCCTTCGTTTTGTCCATTTTTCAGTGCCACTTCTATCTCTTTTGCTTTTGCAGATAATGGAGATTTGATCTGGCCTAATCTACTTGCAAGCTGATGTGTAATCTCTCTTATTTTTGAAAAATCCCTTTGCTCTATACACACTTTCAACCTACCGATATCTTTGATACCTTCCGAAATAAAATCTTGCATAATCTCATCAAAAAGTTCTTGATCTCCCATTGAAAATTTTTTCATATCCGAAAGGTCATAAGTTTTCCCATCGGCTATATTTAATTCAATATCAACAACTTCTACATTGGAATTATTAGAATTGAGCAAGGATGAGTCAAGATGGCTACTTAGCAAGGTATAAAGTTTTTCTTCATCAAATGGCTTTAGTAAAATATCTACAAAGCCTTTCTCTTTCAATTGCTGTTGCTCGTCTGCAAACACATTGGCAGTCATGGCAAATACTTTATTTCTATCTTTTCTAAAATCATTCTGAAGTAATTTGAGCACCTCTACACCATCTATTTCAGGCATTTGGATATCAATCAGCGCCAAATCAAAGTCCTCTTGTTGATAAGATTCTTTGAAGGACTTACCTCCCAAATAACTATTCACAGTAGCACCTTTACTTTCCAAAAGTAACTGGAGCAACTTCAAACCCATTCGGTCATCATCTACTATTAGGATTCTGAGACCTCCCAATTTGAAATCATGTTTTGCCGCCAGTTGATTGGTAGGTTGTTCTCGACTTAGCTCCATTGGGATGCTGATCTCAATTTTTGTCCCCATACCCTGCTCACTGTCTACCTGGATTGATCCGTTTTGTAGATCCACGAGTCTTTTGACAATTGACAAACCTAAACCAGTACCTCCAAATTTCCTTGTGATAGAACCATCTCCTTGATTGAATTCCTTAAAAATTTGCTGTTTGACCTCTTTGGATATTCCAATCCCAGAGTCCTTTACAGTCATATGAAGTTTTTCATCTTTGTAAACAATTTGCACGTTGACATATCCCTTTTCGGTAAATTTGATCGCATTTGAAAGCAAGTTATTCATTATCTGATTGATTCTCAGTTGATCGCCTACCAAGGAGTGGTTTTTAGGCAAATGTATATCCCAATCAAAAGACAAACCTTTCTCTTCTGTCTTGAAAGAATAAAAATTCTTCATCGCTAAAAATAATTGTAATCCCTCAAAAGGTTGTTTCTCAATAGAGATCTTTCCAGCTTCCAATTTTGAGAAATCCAAAATATCATTGACAATCTGCATCAAGGTACCTGACGCAAAACCTATCATTTGGACAAATTCCGCTTGTTGTTCATTCAAATGAGTCTTTTTTAATAAGTCTTGATATCCTTGGATTGCATGTAGTGGATTTCGAATTTCGTGACTCATATTTGCCAAAAAATTCTGCTTGGCTTTTGCTAGGTCATCAGAATGCTGCTTAGCTCTCTCTAATCCAAGTCGGTATTTATCAGCCCTTCGAACTTCTTTAAGTATAGTATATACAAAACCAACTGAACCTATAACCCCTAAAAAGACAAGTCCTCCTAAAATCAAAGAAACATTGTAGGTTAAGTTATATGCAGATTCATTTTTCTCTCTATACTGTGCCAATAGGCTTCTTTGCATATTACTTATCAGGTTCTGTATTTCGGAAAATACCTCAGTATTTTTTCCTTGCAAGGAAACTTCCAACTGTATGAAATTTTCTCTCAATTCTTGTTCATCCTTATAAAGCCGAGTAACTAGGTTTTTGAGTGCGACTAGCACTGAATCAGACTCCTGACGAGACAAGCGAGTGCCAGACTGTACCAAATTGAGCGCTTCTAATTCTTCTACTATATCTGATATGTTTTCTCTATCTTCCTCACTTAAGATTTCTTCCTCTTCTTCACTTATTGCAATTTCACTTTCTCCAAAAAGATCCCTTCTTCTCAAATTTCCCAAAAACTCCAATTCCGATGTTTGCTTTTGTCTTTGAATTTTTATTTCTATAGTTTTTAAAGCCTCTTCGCTGAAACTCCTATTGGTTAGTCTATACCTGATTTCTTCCAACCCCGCATAAGAAACTAATAGCTCCTGTATATTCAAGTTGATTTTATCAAAACTTTCTTTCTCTGATTTATTATCTGCATTTTGGTTAAGCCATTTTATTCGATCTACTATTCTTTCATAGGCTTCATTAAAAATTGAATCCTTATCAGAAGTTCGATCAGCCTTCGACAAATCCAAAAGATAAACATCCGCCATCAAACCATTGAGCTGTCTTAATTTTTGATTTGGCTCTGATAGATTTTCTACTGTATCTAGTAAATTTTGAATGCTAATAAAAGTAACTATGCTGACACTAATTACTAAAAATACGGCTAAGAGAAACCCCAATGCGACTTTGTTTCCTACTTTAAAAATATTCTTTGGTGACTTCATGTTTCAAGATTTTCAGCAATTCCTAAGACAAGAACTATTCCAAAGATCAATAAGCCCTCACTTGAAGAAAAGGCATCCACTCCTCGGCTTGCCGCTCTGCATATTCAGCTAAAAAATAAGCAAGGCTCGGTTTAAACGGTTTAGAGCGAAGCACCATCCCACTTTGTTCTGGAGTTTTGTCTCCTTTGGTTACATTACATCTGTTACAAGCTGTAATTAGATTTGTCCAATTTGTTTTTCCTCCTTTTGATTTTGGGATTACATGATCTATGGTTAGATTTTTTTTTGATCCACAATATTGACACTCTCCCTTATCTCTTCTAAATAGATTAGCACGATTTAGCAAAACTCCTCTGAATGGAATATTTTTATATTCATTGAGTCGAACTACAGCAGGATAATTGTAGATTTTACTGACCGTTCGGATAGTAAGTGATTCATAATAAGTTAGGCAACTCGCTTTTTCCAAAAAAATCAAAACAAATGCCTTCTGAACTGTCACCACAGCCACGGGAGAATGATCCATGTTCAGTACCAAAACACGCTTTTCCATAATCAGTTTAATTAATCCAAACTGACCGAAAAACATGCTGTTTAATCTGAATGTTTAATAGGTCAGCCTACTCATTTCCTTTTTAAGGTCTTTTTCCTTGATGTCATTTCTCTTGTCATGAAGTTTCTTACCCCTTGCCAAAGCGATTTCAAGCTTAGCTAATCCTTTATCATTGAGAAAAACTCTCACGGGAATGATAGAAAGACCTTTTTCGGAAAATTTAGTTTCTAATTTATCAAGTTCTTTCTTGTTAAGCAAAAGTTTACGCTCACGAACAGCATCATGATTATAACTGGCTGCCATAGAATAAGGTGCAATATGCATCTGCTTGATATATAATTCTCCAGACCTAAAATAGCAATACGCCTCAGTCAAAGATACCTTTCCCTCTCGGATAGACTTGATTTCAGTACCTTTCAGCACCAAGCCAGCAGTGAATTTCTCAATGAATTCGAATTCATAACTAGCCTTTTTATTTTTTATATTGATGATTTTTTCAAATCTATTTTTCTTATTCATATGCTTATATCTTCATTCTCGCTTCTGGACTCGCGTCTAGCCCTAAAAATTCATTATTTTGGTATTTATAGTGTGCCGCCATGGCAATCATCGCCGCATTGTCGGTACAGTATTCAAATTTCGGAATATAAATCTTCCATTTCAACTTATCAGCGAGTACTTCTAGTTCCTTTCTCAGACCTGAATTAGCAGAAACACCTCCAGCGATTGCAATTTCTGTAATCCGATACTCTTTAGATGCTTTTTTTAGCTTTTGCATCAAAGTCTGGATCAACGTGTGCTGTACTGATGCGCAAATATCATTGATATGTTCTTCAATAAAGTTAGGGTTTTCTTTGATTTGATCTCTAAGAAAATAAAGAATCGCAGTTTTGATTCCACTGAATGAAAATGTCAGGCCTGGCATATCAGAAATTGGAAACTTATAAGCTAGGGGATTTCCAAGTTGGGCATACTTATCAATCAAGGGTCCGCCTGGGTAAGGTAAGCCTAGCAACTTTGCAGTCTTATCGAAAGCCTCACCAACTGCATCATCCATAGTCTCACCAATTACCTCCATTACCAAATGGCTTTTGACTAGCACAAGCTGGGTATGGCCACCACTCACAGTCAGGCATATAAAAGGAAAATTAGGCTTTGGCTCATCTATAAAATGTGCCATAATGTGAGCCTCCATATGATTCACTCCTATCAGTGGTATTCCAAGAGAATAAGCAAATGACTTGGCAAAAGAAACTCCTACCATCAATGAACCCATCAAACCTGGTCCCAAAGTAACTGCCACAGCGTTCAATTCACTTTTTGAAATTCCAGAGGAAACAATGGCTTCTTGTACAACTGGAATAAGGTGTTGCTGATGTGCTCTTGATGCAAGTTCAGGAACTACACCACCATATTTTTCATGAACTGATTGCGTGGCGACAATATTATTAAGTATTTTGCCATTAGATATTATAGAAGCCGATGTTTCGTCACAGGATGACTCTATGGCTAGAATATTTACATTCATTTTGTACTACCCCTTTGGAAAAGAAGTCGAAAGTTACGGAAAAAATACTGAAAGCCTTTAAACTGCTCTTCAGGTTCATGCTTTTCCTAATCTTGGGAATAATCCTTCTAGCAGGAGCGCTTCAGATTCCATCAGTTCAGACAAAATTCACTGGTTTTCTGACTACCTATATTACCAAAAAAACTGGTTTTGAAACTTCTATTTCTAGGGTCAATATTCGTTGGTGGGATGCTGTGAGTTTAGACGATGTTTTGATCTATGATACCCAAGACAGTTTGATGATCAACTTGCAAGAGGTCTTTATAGACTTTTCTATAAAAGGATTACTGGATCGTGAAAATCCTAGTTTAGACCAAATCAAATTGATCAATGGAAATGTCAGACTGCTATCCCACCCCAGCGAAGAGGCATTGAATATTTCCATCTTTTTTGATCGGATCAATAATTTACTACCAAGCTCAGACAAACCTACCACTAAACCAAAATTCAGTATCAGTAACATTTTCTTTGAAGAGACTTCTTTAGATGTGATCAATTACAAGGGCACGCCGGTGACTTCTGGCTTTGATTACAACCAACTTAGATTTAGGGATTTGCTAGCAGATGCAGATGATTTCTACACCTACGCTGGAGAAGTCGGATTCAAAACCAATTTTTTGAGAGGTATTGAAGTCACTTCTGGAATTGTCATCCAGCAGCTTAAAACAAAATTCACATATTCGCCGAGCTCCATGGAGTTTGATGAATTATTTCTACGATCAAACCGAACGGAGATCAAAGATTACCTCAAGTTCACCTACGAATCTACTTCTGCCCTATCTAATTTCAATCAAGAGGTACAAATCTTCGCAAGCTTGGATGAATCTACTTTAGATATTCAAGATCTCAAATATTTCACAGATCAAATCCCTGATTTCCAAGATCGGATAACACTCAGTGGAGACATCAATGGAACAGTTGACCAACTGACCTCCGATCAGCTACTGATTCGTTTTGGTCAGCGATCTGCACTTTTTGGAAAGTTCAATATCAAAGGACTCCCTGATGTAGCTAATACATTTTTTGAGATGTCACTCGTGAATTCTATTCTGAATAGTAATGACCTCACTCCCTACCTCAGCCAGGAAGCCCAGCGGGAAATCAACAAATTCAGAGATATCAGATTTGATACAGACTTCTCAGGCTACTTAACCAATTTTACCGCCAATGGCAACTTCCGGACAGGAATTGGACAAATGATTGGAAGGCTAAACTATCGTTTTGCAAATAACCAACCCACCTACAATGGCCGGGTGGAACTAAGAAATATTGACTTAGGGATTTTGCTTGAAGACAAAGAAAATTTTCAAAAAGTCACCCTTACAGGACAAATAAAAGGGACTGGATTGACTCTTGAAACAGCCCTGGTACAAGTAGATGCTGATATCAAAAAACTTGGAATCAATGGATATGATTATACCAATATTGTAAGTAATGCAACCTTTGGGCGGGATCTCTTCAGAGGTCAACTTGAAGTAAATGATCCAAATCTCAAAGCTAATTTTGATGGAGTATTGGATTTGAGAGACAACAAAGACTCCATAAGACTCAACGTCCAAATTGATACAGCCTACTTGATGGATTTAAAAATCATGGACAGAGATCTATTTGTCAGTGGCAAAGTCAATATGGATACACAAGGCATCACATTAGACGATATAGAGGGAATTGCAAGATTCAGTGATGTCAACTTAAGCTATGAAGGGAGAAACTTAACAATTGACAACTTCTTTTTCCAATCCCTATTTACAGATAATTCTAGATTGATATCTTTAAATTCAGACCTTTTGGTAGCTGGAATATCAGGGACATTTGAAGTTCAAAAGCTCATTGATGATGTTTCTTTGCTCAGCAGGCAGTATTGGGCTATATTGACAAATTCCCCCCTCCCTACTTCGGTTCAAAAACAGCTAGATTTCGAGCCATATAATATTGACATCAATTTGAACTTGATAGATATCAACCCTATCATCAATATTATAGAACCGAAGGCTTCCATTTCTAAAAACACAATTGTGGAAGGCGCTTTTTATCAGACTCCTAGCAATACAATATTTAATTTTTTCTCAAGTATTGATTCTATTTATTACAATGGTGGGTTTCTTTTTGATACCAATTTAGACTTCAATACTTCTAAGCTGTCCGACTCAGGAGAAGTCCTAGCTTCATTCTATATTTTTTCAAAAACACAAGAATTAGCCAATAGACTTACTTTTAACAATATGGCTATGGAGGCCATTTGGGATGAAAATAAAATTGAACTTACTTATAAACAAGACCAGTTGAGTTCAGATAGCTATATCAATCTTAGTAGTGAAGTGAGGATTTTTCCAGATCATACCTCCATTGTCATGGATCCTTCTGAGCTCAAAGTATTAGACAAAATCTGGCAATTTGATCTTAATAATCAAATTTACATAGCTGATAAAGTCATCCAATTTGACAACATCAAGCTGACTAACGAAAATCAATTCCTAGCTCTCAATGGAAATATATCTCCAGAGCCAGACCAAATCCTCGGCTTAGAAATCCATGAAGTCAACCTAGATTTTTTTAATACTTTAAGTCTGAAATCTTATGAAGGTACGGCCAACGGAGTATTTTCTTTTGGGAATTTTTATGATATTCTAGCGGTCAATGGCAACTTAAATATCAGTGATCTTTACATAAATAATTTTCTAATAGGTGACATAGAAGCAGCTACTTACATAGAAGATGATAAAATCAACCTAGAGCTCGGAAATATCAGAGAAGGTAAAAAAGTAATCAATATCAATGGTTATCTAAGCAATACCGAGGATAATGAAATTGAGCTTAAAGCCCAGCTCAGAGATGCAAATATTTCCGTTTTAGAACCTTTTCTTGATGAATACCTCACACAAATGGGAGGAACAGTCAATGGAGACCTTAATATTTCTGGTAATATCATTTCTCCTGTGGTTTTAGGCTCAGGAAGGGTAAATGGTGGAACTTTGAAAATCAATTACTTAAACACTTTTTATACAATTGATGGAAATTTGGTATTTGATACCAATGAAATCTCCTTCAGAGAACTTTCCCTCAAAGATATCAATGGCAACATTGCCAACATGCGTGGAGGAGTAACTCATGATGGCTTCAAAGACTTTATCTTGGATATCACTTCAAATATGGAGAATTTTCAAGTACTCAACACCACATCACGAGATAATGATCTTTTTTATGGTACTGCTTACGCTACAGGTCGTTTAGATATTTTTGGGGCTGCAAATAATCTGGATATCAATGCCCGAGCTACTTCTCAAGCCAACACCAGAATTTTCATTCCTTTTGGTTCAAGTAATGTCCAGGCACAAGAAGACTTCATCAATATCATCAATGTCAGAGACACTACCAGGGTAGTTGATCTTCAAAATGAAGTAGAAAGAATTGCTATCAACAATGTCCGAATGAATTTCGCTCTGGATGTGACCCCAGATGCATATGTAGAAATCCAAATCGACCCAAGAACTGGTGAAAATATCCAAGGTAGAGGAAGAGGTGTGCTCAATCTAAATATCGATACCCAGGGAAACTTTTCGATGACTGGGAATTATGAAATCACAGAAGCCAAGTACAATTTCTCTCTTTATAACATCATCAGAAGAGAATTTGTAGTACAACCTGGAGGGCGTATTTCTTGGTTTGGGGATCCATATGAAGGAGTGATGGATTTACGTGCCACCTATCAAGAGTCTGTGTCTCTTCAGAATCTACAAACAGGAACCACACAAGGAAGTGACCTCGAAGATCCTCAAATGCGCAGAAGATGGCCCCTTAAGGTGATCATGGATTTGAAAGGGAATATTCTCAGTCCAGAAATTGATTTTGATTTTGATTTTTCAGAGTATCCAGAGGGAAATATTCAGACTTATATATCTGCTTTCAGGAATAGAATTGCAAATGACGAGCAGGAAAAGAACCGACAGGTATTTTCAGTGATCATGATGCGCTCATTTTCTCCGGAAGGTCAATTCAGTGGTGTAAGTAACATTGCTAGCTCTAACCTTAGTCAGCTATTATCTTCTCAATTGAACAGTTTTATCGCCCAAGTAGACCAAAATCTAGAAGTAGACATTGACTTGGCTAGTCTTGACCAAAGTGCCTTGGAAACTTTCCAATTACGTGTTGCTTACACCTTCTTGGATGGTAGATTAAGGGTCACTAGGGATGGAGGTTTTACAGATTTGCAAGGAAATGCTGACATCAATAGCATTGCGGGAGATTGGCAAGCAGAATATCTGATCACCCAAGATGGTCGATACAGGTTGAGAATTTATAATAGAAACAACTTCAATACCTTTACCTCACTCTCGCTTTCTAGAAACGTAGCGACTTATGGGATATCAGTTTCTCAAAATTTAGCCTTCAATTCTTTCAAAGAACTTGTAGATAGATTGACTAGAAAAAATAAAGAAAAGCTGAGAATCAATGATACTGATGATTTCCTAAGGTATCAATTTGAAGATCAGGAAAACTGGAAACCTATCCCCTTGGATAATTTAGAAAGAAAAGTCAGTCCCTTGGACTATCAAATGAAGCTAGAGGATTAAATTAAAGGGACACTTCTAAACATTTTTATATTTCAAGTATTAAAGAACTGTTAGCAATTATAACTATGGAAAAAATTAGCATATTTTGGTTCAGAAGAGATTTGAGGTTAGAGGACAATACAGGGTTATATTATGCCTTTGAGCAGGAAAGTAATGTCTTGCCACTGTTTATTTTTGACCAAAACATTTTAGATGATTTGGCAGACAAATCAGATGCGAGGGTAGAATTTATACATACTCAAATCAGCAGAATTTCAAAAGAACTACAAGATTTCGAAAGTAGTATTTTGGTAAAATACGGGAAACCAAAAGAGGTTTTTGAGGAGCTAATGGACAATTATGAAATCCAAAATGTCTACACGAATAGAGATTACGAGCCTTATGCTTTGGAAAGAGATGGAGCCATCAAAAGGCTTCTGAAAGAAAAAGGAATTCAGTTCTTAGACTTCAAAGATCAGGTAATATTTGAAAAAGAAGAGATCGTCAATGGTAGTGGGGAGTTTTACAAAGTGTTCACTCCATACAGTCGAGTTTGGTTGGACAAATTCAAAAAATCAAATATCCAACTGCTATCAATAGATGGCAGAAAGAGAAATTTCTTCAAAACCAAGCCTCTACCAATCCCTAGCCTTGAAGACATGGGATTCCAGCAAACTTCAATTGCGATTCCTCCACTAGAAATTGATAAGCCCCTTATCTCCAAATATGATAAAGTGAGAAATTTCCCATCCATCAATGGGACATCAAGACTTGGAATTCATTTAAGATTTGGGACCATCAGCATCCGTAAACTTGCCCTTGAAGCGGCGCAGCTAAATGAAACTTACCTGAATGAATTAATTTGGAGAGAATTCTACATGATGATTCTATTTCATAATCCACAAGTTGTAGATAAAGCTTTCAAACCTCAGTATGATGCCATACCTTGGAGAAATTCCGAAGAGGATTTTAACAAATGGTGTGAAGGTAAAACCGGCTATCCTATTGTAGATGCAGGTATGCGGGAATTGAATGCAACTGGATACATGCATAATCGCGTCAGAATGATTGTTGCAAGCTTCTTGACCAAGCACCTTTTGATAAATTGGAGATGGGGTGAAGCATATTTCGCTAAGAAACTATTGGATTTTGAACTATCTTCGAACAATGGAGGCTGGCAATGGGCTGCTGGTACTGGAACTGATGCACAGCCTTATTTTAGGGTTTTCAATCCAGAATCTCAAACAGAAAAGTTTGACAAAGAACTGAAATACATCAAGAAATGGGTACCAGAGTATGGTACATTAGCCTATCCAAAACCCATGATAGATCATAAATTTGCTCGAGAAAGAGCCATAGAAACATACAAAACATCATTGAATTCATGAATATAGGAGATAGGGTCAGGTTGCTACATGGCAATGAAGAAGGAGTAATTACAAAAATTTCAAATGGAGGCAGAATAGAAATCGAAATAGAAGATGGATTTCGAATTCCAGCGATGAAGAACGAGGTAGTGGTCATTTCTACCTCTGAGCGTGAATACTTCGGTGATGGTGTCAAAGTAGAAGAAACCAAGACCTTCGACCCTAAAAGCTCCAAAGAAAACAGTGCTGAAGGTGTCTTTCTAGCCTACATCCCTATCAATGACAAAGACCACAGTATATATCTTGTCAATCAAAGCTCCAGAGCATATTTGATGATGGTATCCGAAGTGTTTGGAGACAATAGCCGCACATTAGTAGCTGGAGAATTGCTAGCCCAAGGAAATAAGAAAATAGGAGAAAAATCAATCGCTGATTTTGAGGATTGGCCTACGCTATTGTGTCAGTTTTTTCCGATACATACAAAAATCGAAAAAACACAACCTTCTTTTGAGCGAAGAATCAAATTCAAGGCCACTACTTTTTTCAAAAGTAAAAGCAAAGTCCCAATTCTAGATAAGAACGGATACTTATTTAAGCTGACTGAAAACACAAAGGAAATCGATGTCAAAGAGCTCAATGAAGAATTGAAGTCGATTTCTCAAACAGCAGCAGTTACCAAATTTCCAAAACCTGACAAAAACATAGATCTTCATATTGAGAAGCTTACAAAAGACTATCCTTTCATGAGTAATGCAGAAATGCTAAAACTTCAGCTCGAAACTTTCGAAAGGAATCTCAATTACGCCATCGCACATGGTATGGATCAGATTACCTTTATCCATGGCATAGGGAATGGTGTGCTGAGAAAAGAAATTCACAAGCACCTCAGTCAATTGAAAAATATTAAGTATTTTCAAGATGAACAAAAGAGCCCATTTGGCTATGGCGCCACATTGGTCAGAATATCATAAGAAATGAAAGGAAAAGTTTCACCCATCTTCAGTCTATACTCCAGACAATTTGACGAAGGAAAAAATGCATTTCTTAACCTCGGTAGGCAATACAAAGGTAAAAAAGCCATTGAGTTGGAGCAGAAACTCCTTTTCATTGAGATTTTTATTGAGCTACTTGGCAGAGTTCATTTCGAAACACCCAATTTGAAATTTAAACTATTTGGCCCTTTCAAAGAACTATTTAAAGGTCTAAAAAAGACAAAACATATCAAATACATTCAAACTCAATTGGACTTCGTGAAGGCTAAAAATGGCTTAACTTACAATAGCTATGAGAAATACCTGCTTGATGAAAAGAAAAAACTCTACAATGAAATCTATGAATTGGTAGTTGGAACATCTCTCGAAACATGGAGTCAGCTCTATGATCAGGTGAGAAAATACTGTGTAGATCTCAAGCCTTTGATGATCAATACAGCTACTACCCAGATCATCAATGAAGAATTGGAATATTTTAATTTAGACAACAAGTCAAAATTAGACTTCAAGGCTTTAAAAGATATATATGAGGGTTTGAGGGTCATCATAGTCATGGAAAACATTCGAATCGAATCTGGATTCAATCCAATTTTTATAGCGGATGTACATCAAAAAATGGCAGAATTACAGCAATCTCTCCTGTATTGGTACCAAAATCACCTCTTGATGCAGCATCTTATTTTTTATTTTGGAGACAAAGAAGATATATCAAAAAAATACCGTGATCTACACAGTTTTCTTAAGTCCAACAAAAAATCACTGACAAGCAAAGTAGAATCACAATGTAAGTATCTTTTTGATAGAATTTTGGATTGAGGAATAGCCCATTTGAAAATTGAAAGACTGGATGCATTTTTAGAAATTATCATCAGATTACCAGATGATTTTACACATAAAAAGCCCTCACAAGTAGGGCTTTTTATGTGTAAAGTTTGAGGATGGACTCAGACCAATTCCAAAGCCTTTTTTAAATCCTCTTTTAAGTCTTCGGCGTCTTCAATTCCTACACTCAACCTGATCAATGAATCTACCAAGCCAACTTTTTCTCTTTCCTCCTTTGGAATACTTGCATGGGTCATTGTCGCTGGGTGGCCACAGAGCGACTCTACACCTCCAAGAGACTCTGCTAGAGCGAAGTAGTGAAGATTTTCTAACACTTTGGTGGCATCTTCTATTTTGTTTCCTACAAGGGTAAAAGATATCATCCCACCATAATCCCTCATTTGCTTCTTGGCTATATCGTGATTAGGATGGTCTTCAAAACCAGGCCAGTAGACTTTCTCTATTTTTGGATGATTTTTGAGAAATGCAGCGATTGTCTTCCCATTTTGACAATGTCTCTCCATTCTCAAGTGCAAAGTTTTGATCCCTCTCAAGACTAAGAAGCAATCTTGAGGTCCAGGAGTAGCACCACAAGCATTTTGAATGAAGGCTAATTTTTCGGCCAATTGATCATCATTGACTATAATCGCTCCCATCACCACGTCCGAATGGCCTCCAAGATATTTGGTTACAGAATGCATCACCAGATCCGCACCCAGATCAAGAGGATTCTGAAGAAATGGCGTTGCGAAAGTATTGTCTACGCCCAATAAGATGCTATGCTTTTTAGCTACTTCAGCGATAGCAGCAATATCGATGATGTTCATCATCGGATTGGTCGGCGTTTCTGCCCAGATCAATTTTGTTCTTTCATTGATATAGCTCTCAAGCGTGGCTGGGTTCTCCATGGATACAAAATGGAATTTAATGCCATATCTTTCGAAAACCTTAGTAAAAATTCTATAAGACCCTCCATACAGGTCATTGGTGCTGATCACTTCATCGCCCGGGTTGAGCAATTTGATAATGGCATCTATGGCTCCAAGGCCAGAAGAAAAGCACAGGCCGTGTTTCCCGTTTTCTAATGCGGCTAAGTTGTTTTGTAGGGCTGTTCGCGTTGGATTATGCGTTCGAGAATATTCATAGCCTTGATGATCTCCAGGCGATCGCTGCACATAAGTGGATGTTTGAAAAATCGGAGTCATGATGGCTCCTGTAGAAGGATCTGGCTCTACGCCAGCGTGGATTGCTTTAGTTCCAAATTTCATGGTGATTGGTTTAATGAAATAAATTTAGGTCCATAATCTGATCCCTATCCTAAAGAAAGGGCTACAATTACTAACAAGTCAGCATCAGAACAATTCCAAATTTTATGGAAAATTTCCATTTTGGGATGCTGAATCGACTTATTTGCTTTCTTTTGCAATGAATTTGGCCAAAGATGACAAAAAAGGCAGGTATTTTCAAGAGATTAAAAGATTTCGGAAAGAATAATACAAGGGTGGCATTAGCTGTACTTTGGGTAAGTATTGCACCTTCAGTATTTAGCTTAATTTTGATCCCAACCATCGTCAGCAAATCAGCTAACCCTTATGATCTAAATATTTCAACATTCCCTGAAAGCTTGATTTTTGTTATCGTAGGCACATTGATGATGGGATTAGCCTTGACGCCAACTACCCTTTTTGCTATTCTTTCTGGCTTTATATTCGGATGGCAGACATTTCCATTACTTATCCTAAGCTATACCTTTGCTACACTTTTAGGTTATGGATGGGGCAAGCGATTGGGAGGAGATTCCCTTGCTGATCTTTTAGCAAAATATCCAAAAGCCGATGCCTTAATTGAAAGAAAAAAAGATAGCATCGGAGCTTTGATCTTATTTGTAAGGATCAGCCCTGTGATTCCTTTCGCTTTATCCAACTTGTTATTTGCCTTGATGAAAACAGGCTGGAAAAAGTTGGTGATATGGGGCACCATAGGCATGCTACCTAGGACTACGCTAGCATTTTTCTCAGGTACTTTGGCTTTTGATATTTACAGCGCTATAGGACAAGAAAGTATCAGTGGCAAAGGGTGGATATTCCTTGGCTTACTTTTGTTAAGTATTTGGGGGATTTGGAGGTTTTTCAGAAAATAGATCAACGCAATAGATACATCTTTCCATAGCCTTGCTTGAAGGCTTTATCACCGGCGGTGGCTCTCGGCTCTACAAATTGACCATCTTTTCTTACCAATACTCTATAGATGTACACTCCATTAGCCAGCTGATCACCAAATTCATCCCTACCATCCCAAGCAAAATCAGAGATGTTGTTTCCAATGCGAATTGGGCCAAGCTCATCCTGAAGAATTTCTCTGACCACTCTACCGGTGACTGTCATGATCTGAATTTTGATCTGATCAGGTACTTCTGCCCCAGTCACAGTGAATACGAATCTGGTACTTGTACTGAATGGGTTGGGATAAGGGTAGAAATTGGTAATGGTGGATTCATTGACTACTTCGAAATTCACCTCGTAAGGTTTGTCAACACCCAATTCTTCCGTCACCACTCTGAAAGTATACATGCCATCCTCCAATGGTCCTGGAAGCATCTCTATCCTGAAGCTGCTATTTTCACTAGCTGGAGACCAGCCAACTTTTGGATTAGAGAAGTTCACCCGCTCAAATTGACATCCTTCACATTGACGCTTCAAAAAGAGTTCTATCCCTATTGTATCTCGTTTCAACAGCAGTGTCCTTTCATTCTTGAGCATGGTATTGATCAGTACATTTGGGGAGACAATATCTCCATCCATGATATAAGTCCCATCAAAACTCACATCCAAAATAGCATTGGTATTGTCTGGAATGACATTGAAGTAATCGACCAAATCAATCAGGTTATTCCTGTAAGTTTGCTCCAAAATGATACGTGGATTGACAAAAACCTCCAAGCCTACATTACCACCTCTACCAGCTGATTCAAAGTCTATACTGAATTCATGGCTGTCCCCTGCTTTGACTGCTGGAATCTTAAAATCAAATCGCTCTACTTTTCGCTTGGTAGTATTGTTAAAAGCATATTGTACTACGATCGAATCCAGGTAGTCATATTTCGAGACATTGATAAATTCAAAATTCAAGGTTGTATTCTCACCCTCTTGGAGTGTCATTTTAGGGTCTTTTCCTTTGTAAATCAATACTCCCTCAGGAACTCCTGTATAATTAACCTGCCACCTGCTCAGTTGAGCTGGGGCGGTAGAGAGCTCGTCATTCATCGAATAGCGCAACCTCAAGTAAGGGAATTGTTCTGGACTGACAAAACCCAAATCTATCTCACCATCACGGACATTATGGAAGAGTACAGTTTCTTCTCCATTGTCTCTAATACCGATCACATCAAAGATGGTCAACTCCTCATCAATCCAATCTCTGGTCTTGACTTCATTGAAGAAACGTTTCCATTCAGAAGATGGGCCGATTCTTGGTGTAATGATACTCCCTGATGTAAAATACCCTGTCACATCTGATTCAAACTCAATAATCTGCTGACTTGGCTCCACTTCAATGTTCCTTTTCCCAACGATTTCTATGGCCTCACCTGGTTTCATACCCTTTCTTCCATGAAGGATATAAGGCTCACCATTTTTCATATTACGCAGTAGGGCTTCATTCGCCCCTACTTCTTTGAGTTTTTCAAAGACAAAATCCTGCCACTGCTCAAAGTTCACATTTCCAACAGAGAAAATCGTCACATAATCGCCTTCCGCCAAACCATCAATATAGTCAATCAATATCCGCTGATTAGGGTCTGCAAGCCAAGCGTTTCTGATACTCTGAATTACCTGTGGAACTCTCCCACAGCTTCTTCCATCTAAAATGTCAAATCCAGGTATCGGAATCACAAGGTATGGTGTCAATGATCTCTGCTCGAAAGCCACAAGGCCTAAGGATCCATTTGGACACAGTCTGCTATTGGCATTAAGCACATTATCTATGATCTGTGGTACACCATCTAGGTAAAACTGCGTATTTCTAAATGTCAAACTATCGGCCTCTACACCAAAAGTAAACACACCGAAACTCAATTTGGTATCCGTGTATTTCCATTCTTTCTTGGTATTGTCGACCTCAAGATTGTTCAAGTTATTGCTTTCTAATTGAGGCATGGCTCGTTGCGTCCATCCTTCAGGTCCATCTTGTATATAAGAGAAGCTAGAATTCACCCATTCGTCACTTTCTCCTTGTCTCGGATTGAGAAACTTAGATCTCCAATAGAAAGTCATGGAATCCTTTGCTGCAATATTTTCAAATAAGTCAATATTCCACCTAGAAATATTCGAAGTGGTCACTCTGCGTTCCCTTCTCCTTGCAGAAGTAAAATCTGCTGCGGTATCCATTTGAATGATCAAGGTACGGTCTTCCACAGATTTCCCAGGAATCTGCGTGATCAATTCGATATTACGTTCATTGACGATGCCAAAATTGAAAGGGAGTAGATTAAGCGTACCACTCAATGGGATAAATTGTGAAGAGGTGATGCTATTATTAGCAAATGTCAATTCTTCCACATCTCTACTCCTATTGACCTCTATGGTAAATAGATTATCCCCAAATGCAGGGATGCCTGTATTAGGAATAGTGAAATTAATCGTATCTCTTCTACTGATGGGAGCGAGCATTCTTGACGGGTATGTGATATTCGTACCATCAGGCAAGCGCCTACTTACCCTGAAATCTATGGAATCAAAATCTACCCTTCCCAAGTTTCTAACTACAACAGATAGTTGTAATGAATCAGCAAGTGCATTGAAAGGTTCGTTATCAAAGCTACTCAAACTTACTTCTTCTACATTCAATGAGTAATCAGGTCTATTGGCTGGAAACATTCTAATAGCTGGATCTCCTAACATGACTAATTGCTCTGCGTGAGCTCTATTCACTTCTGATGTCCCATATCGGAGATAAAAAAGCTTTTCCGTTTCTCGCCTAATCGTCCCTATGGGTTGATAGATCATTGAGGAATCCGCAAAAGCTTTTGCATAAAAAGATTCACTGTAACGTCTCAAGTAAATATCTACACCAATATTGGCATGTGCCATAAAGTTGGTGGATCCTCTGTTTGGCGTCAACACCCAATCTTCCCCAAAGGTAAAGGCATTTCCAAAAGCATTTCCTGCATCACAACCATTGAGTAATAGCATAGGGTATTTCCCTTGATTGTTGTAGCCCATGGTTGGGTCAGAGGCAAAGCCTATTTCGATATCAATTACAGTAGGAGCTCCATGTCCAAAGAAAGTAATCAAACTCACGCCGCGGTTCACATCTCCAGATATATCAATCAACTCTACAGTGGAATTGGATCTCTTCCTGTAAGTTGTCACATTACCACCTAAGAAAGGACCTTCTGCTGTGTTTTTAAATCCATTGAGGAAATTGAAATACCTATCTAACTCAAAAGCAGTAACTCCTCCACTTAAATGAATGATTTCTTTTTGCCAAGGTTCAGAAACACCAAGGGCATCTTTCTCCTTGGCCTTTTCCAAATAATCAGCTACTTGGTTAGGTGTACGGGCAGGAATTCGACCTATTGGAATAGTAGAGACAAATGGATTAAGTGGGTCTAGACCTATTGAGAAATTATTATCTGCATAAGGATACCCAGCTGGTGGTACCATATCTTGAAATTGAAAAGCCGAGGGTCTATTTCTGTAAAAATAATTGACACCGTTTTCCCTAGCAGTACTAAAAATCCCTGTAGATCGACCGATAAGAAAAAGAAAATCTGGTCTGTGTACAGGATAGTAAGCCCTCAGAAATTCATAAATCGCCAAAGGAGTCTTTTCTCCAAAAGTATACTGATCATAAAGCTCGTCGATATTTACCACAAGGGTATCATAACCTCCTCCAGCGGAAGACGCACGATGTGCAGCATAAGCGGTCACTGGATCTCCATAGGTAGCAGAAGGCCTACGTAATGCTCTGTTGGTGATGATAATGTAGTCTGCTGCCTGTGCTAGAAAATTTCTAAACTTCACAGGTCGCATGACATTAACTTCTTTTACCTTGAGCTGATTTTCAAAGAAAATCTTACTCGTCCTTCCAGCTTCTCCTGCTTTTAGGCTTACATTATTGCCAACCTTTGTTACAGGAATCCTGACAGGATTATTGGGATCTTGGATATCGTGAGCGAGGTACTCAGAAACTAATCCACTCAACTCAAGTATACTCTCCTCTGCTGGGGTAATGATAATTTCACTACTTAAATCTCTATTCGCTATCAACTTAGGATAAGTAAGCTGCACATAAGCAAGCGAAGTATTATCAGGGTTGGCAGCACCATTTGAAATAACTTGAATCGCCAAACTACCATCTGTATTGAAATCTGAAGACTGCACTGTCACCTCCGCATGAATTGCCTGGAAGTTGTTGTACTCAAAGGAACCCACTTCTCTTAAGGTAGACGAATTTGGACCAACACGAATTACCGTCAAGTGAGGCGTCTGTGATCTTCCTGTAAGGCCGATTCTCAATGTGGCTGTTTGATTGGCGGGGATATTCCCTAAATTACTTAACGCAATATTTCTTGGAGTACCTTTGACAATTGGTGCAGAAACCCAACCTTGGCCCTCTTCAAATTCGGATAATCTGGAACCAGGGAAATAGGTTGGACCTAGGTTATACTGATCTGAAAAGATTTCTACTTTTTGAGTACGATAACTATTGAGCTTAGGCAAATTTGAATCAGCTGCTTGTCTGGTAGCCATTCTCTTTCCTCTGACACCAGGGGTAACTGTGAAAAAATAAGCTGTGGAATCATTGTGGGTATTGAACATGGTGTTGCCCACGTGCGAAGGGTCCTTATAAAATTTGGCATCTAGGGTACCATCATTTCTTTTACCATAAAACTCCAAATAATCTCCTTGATCGAATCGCCCGTCATTTTCACCTTGAATAAATACGGCTACTTCTTCTCCTCTGTGAAAAAGCCTAATATCTCTTGGATCTAGATTTGTTGTATTGATACCAGAAGCCGAAAGTGTGGTAAATGAAATCCTGTGAATCCCGTCTTCTACAGTAGGAATTCTATAGTATGTGTTATTAAAGTTGATCCAATTGTTCTGAGCAAACACAGAACTATAAGCCACCATCAAAAATGCTATGAAGTATAATTTTTTCATCATCAATACCTCCAACCTTTATTCAATCTGAACTTATCATCCAGAGGATTTAAACTTACTTTTACACTGAATACATGGGAATAAGGGGTTTGGGAAACTCCCCCAATATCAGAAAGTGCATAATCAATGTGGAATTTTTCATTGAGAAAAACCCCCAATCCGAAACTTGGCCTCCAGGCAAATGATTGTGTAGCATCAAAATTCTGAATTCTCTGAATATTACTACCCCCAGCACGAAGGAAAAAGAGATTCTTATAGCCAGCCTCCAAGCCCAATCTTGGATCAACACTTACTATACCTGTACCTATAATGGTATTCCGCTGTCCATCAAATGTGAAATCCAAATCAAAAACACCTTGGAAGCGAATATCGTCATTCAACTCAAAATCTCTTGTCACACTGAAAATCGCTCTGGGTAAAGTGAGCTCAATGGAATTGATAGGAACCTCATTGTCAGTCTGTGCATAGACTTCTCTAACCATCGCAGCATTGTGCGTCCAAGCATTGAAAGTCGAGGTCACATCTCTGAGCATGACGCCAACTCTCCATTCATCTAGCAATACCATCCCTCCTAGATCCAATCCAAATCCCCAAGCGTGAGCAAACTTTCCAACATTTCTATGGATGATTTTGGTATTCACCCCAAATTTGAAAATATCGCTAACATCTCTTGCAAAGGATAAAAGCAAGGCATAATCTGCGGCGTTGAAGAATTGAATATTGTTATAATTCAAGGCGCCGTTTGCATCGTAGAGAAATCTGGTATCAGGTATGTCATCTACTCCAAAGCGAATCAGAGAAACCGCAATTTGATTATCCTCTTGAATATTAGTGGTAAATCCGGCATAGTCGTATTTGGCTATACCTGCAAAGTACTCTGCATGCATCAGCGAAAACTCATACTCATGCTTTACCCCAAGTAAACCCGCAGGATTCCAGTAGGCTGCTGTGACGTCTTTGACAGAGGATACTTGAGCGCCACCCATAGCCAGCGCTCTGGCGCCAATCCCAATATTCATAAATTCATTAGAATACTTCGGTACAATAGACTGGGCATGACTGCTTCCAATCAGTCCAAGACCTACCAAAAAGACCACAAAATATTTAAAAACTCCCATGTAATAGCCCAATTCGCAACTGCAAAGTAATGATAAAAAAAGAAGTATTTGGCTTATTTTCAAAAAATTAAAGCAGTCTTTTTTGGAGTTTTCTGTTCGGTTTCGGACAAGAAATTGTTCGCTTCAACCACAGTAGGATTTGCTAGGTGCTAACTTGTCTTTTGAGTGTCAAAAAAATCTTTTCAGCCCAAAAAATTCAAAAATGGCTTTTAAATGAAATTAAGAAATATTTTCTAGCAGGATACAAAAATTTTCTCTTGTGGCCATACCAAGAAACTGGTATAACAAGGTAGCTTCTTTAACTTTGGTATAGTTTTTCTCTCATTCTTGGCACAGGGTATTAGCTGAACATGTACAAATCGGCTAATCATAAACTCCAATAAGAAAAGAAAAATAATAATATATGAACGCTTCAAACACCCAAATACAAATGCGGAAGGGCCTATTGGAATTCTGCATTTTACACATCATATTCAGAGGTGAGGTCTATGCCTCGGATATGATTGATGAACTGACAGAAGCCAAAATGATCGTAGTGGAAGGCACACTTTATCCCCTACTCAATCGGCTCAAAAAGTCAGGTTTAGTAGCTTATCAGTGGAAAGAGTCAGAGACGGGACCACCAAGAAAGTACTACACCATCACCGAGGAAGGAAAAGACTTCTTAGTGACTCTGGATCAAACCTGGGAAGACTTAATCCAATCCATCCAATTCATCACCTCAAAGCACTAAATCATGAAAAAGACTATAAGCATCAATATCAGCGGCATCTTATTTCATATAGAAGAAGATGGGTACGCTACTTTGAAAAAGTACTTGGAAGCTATCAACAAGCACTTTTCTCACTATGAAGATAACCAGGAGATCATCTCAGATATAGAAAACCGAATCGCTGAAATCTTTCTGAGTAAACTCAAAAACAACAAGCAAGTCATCACAGCTGAGGATGTCAGTCATCTGATCGAAAAAATGGGGACTATAGCTGACTTTAAGGCCATAGAAGAAGAAGAAATCCAATCTGAAACCACCGAAAATCAAAGTGAAGATAAGCAAGAGAATGATTTCTACAAATACATCACTCCTCCTCAAGATACCAACGCTGGAGGCTATAAAAAGCTTATGCGTATGGAAAAGGGGAAAATCCTCGGTGGCGTTTGTGCGGGATTTGCACATTATTTCTCTATTGATCCCCTGTGGACAAGACTGATCGCTATTCTTCTGCTATTTAGCGGTAACCTGAAGCTAGGTGGAGCTAAGTTTGAAACCTTCCCATGGAATTTCAACTTCTCTCTTTCCTTGGGGTTCTTTGCCTTGATTGCATACATCGTATTGTGGGTGATGCTTCCAGTATCACACGAAGACCCCGAGAGTAAACAAATCAAAAAACTCTACAGAAATCCAGATGATAGGACTTTGGGTGGAGTTGCAAGTGGCTTAGCTGCATACTTTGGCATAGAAGTATTGTGGGCAAGGTTGATATTCATAGCATTGATCTTCGCTGGTGGATCAGGATTAGTGATTTATTTGATCCTCTGGATCATCACGCCAATGGCCAAATCTATCACTGAGCGAATCCAAATGAAAGGTGGAGCGATTACCTTGGACAATATAGAGACCACGATAAGGGAAAATTTAAATCCTGTCATGGAAAAAGAGGAGGGCACTTTCAAAAAAATAGTCTTGGCACCATTCAGGCTATTAGGAATGATTATCAATAATCTTGGTAAAGCCCTAGGACCACTTGGCTTGGTACTGTTGACCATCATTAGAGTCGTCTTTGGGTTGATTATCTTCGCTATTGGATTGGCTATCACAATTGCTCCCATTGCCGTACTGGCTGTTTATTTCAACTTGGTTCCAACTCAAGAGTATTACCTCTTTGACGGTGCACAGCTTCCCACTGCTTGGATCAGTGAAATCGTATCAGAATGGCTGGCGATAGCAGCTTCTTTGGTCATCTTGATCCCTGGACTAATCTTGATTATTCTAGCCATTAGCGTCTGGGTCAAAAGAAGTGTTTTGGATGCAAAAAGTGGCTTTATTGCCTTTGGAATTTGGCTTTTGAGTTTGGGAATCTGTGCTTTCCAGATCCCATCGGTCATCAATCAGTTCAAATCAGAAGGAACACATACGCTAATGGAGGAGCTAGACCTTCCTAAGCAAACATTGGTAATCTCGGCAGCAGAGAATACTGCCAAAATCAATATCAAACAAAACGTATCCTTAAAAATAGCTGGCAAGGATAGCGGCAAAACTACCCTAATCCAAGAATTCAAAGCCAGAGGAAAAAATTATGATGACGCCATAGCTAATGCTCAAGCTATTCCTTACTCTTACACACTAGTAGATAGCATGTTGGTATTGGATAGGTCTGTAGACCTGAGCAGCATGGGCAAATTCAGGGTACAGGAATTGGACTTGATTTTAGAGATTCCATACGATCAGGTTTTTGTTTTGGACAAAAGTACCATTCCAATTATCAGATCTACTTTGGGTAAAAATGGTTATAAAATCAGAGATGTGAATTTACAAAATCACTGGGTTTTCAATGAAGATGGGCTGCTCTGTCTGAACTGTCGCTCAGAACACAAGCAAAGCAAATCAGACTCTTTGTCTAGAGTGAAGTTTAGTGGAGCCTACTTTATGAAATGAAAAATAAACACTACCACTGCCAAAAGAAGAATTATAGGTGGTGGTAGTGTTCTTCAAGTTTTACATTGTAACTTGGGTCAATGCTAATAAATAGTGTTTTTTTGACCAATTGTTTTTAAGCACCCACTCCATCAATATTCAAAAAAGAATCTGAAGATCAAAGTCTATTCATTCATAAACTTAAGTTTATAAAATTTCATTTTGTCTTCAGCCTCATTTGTTGAAGCTTTGATATAAAGATTTTGATTGACAAAATAGTGCTCGAAAGATAAATCACCCTCCATTTCACTCAAAGAAATTTCACCTTCAATTTTCATCTTAGAGTCATAAATGGAAAGAAATACCTTAAATCCATTCTTGATACTTCCTTCTGTTTTAGACCTAACTAAACGAATATATTTATCAATTTCTTTTTGGTAGTAAAGTTGACCAAACTCAACATCTAAATTCCAATCAAAGATATCTTCTTTATCAGATTCTTTCCCAACACCATTTTGATTTCTCCGGGGCTTTTCTTTTTCATTTTCATACATCTTACTTTGAAAAAATCTCTTAAAAATCTGGTTTCCGCTGTCTTGATCATAGATATCAATTTGATTTTTAAAATTATAGGTAGTTACAAATTTATTTTGAATAGGTAAAATACTTGGTAAAGCTTGATTTCGAATCTTGGCACGCCCATGATCCACTTGGATCGTATGATCTTCTATCAAATTAATTTCCCAAGGCGACGGTAACTCTTCCAACACTACATTATCGGGGTCAAACTGCAAAAATCTCCATTTGCCATTTCTAATATCTTCTGTCCACAAAAAGATTTTGTTTCTACGCCTACCCCCCACATCAGAAATTGTATTCAAAGTGTTTAATCCTTTCAAATACTCTAAATCTGACAAACCAATTTCCAAGTTTTGATTTTTACTTTTTCTTAGATTCCAGCGCTCAGCCTCAAAAGTTAATTTATTTATTCTTGCAAAGTTAAATTGATCAAAAAAAAGCCAAAACTCTTCTGAATCTAAAATATGAACAGGATAAAAAACACTTGAAGGTCCATCTTGCTCCAATTGTATTACTTCTTCAACTAAAAAAGATTCGAAATCAATCGTTTCTAATTTCCAGTTAAATTGATTGAAAATTAATAGTTTTTCTTTATTCAAAGATTGACAAGAAATAAATCCAACATTGGAAGAAAGGAAGGTATTAGAAAAATCCACTTGAACCTCTTCTAAGCCTATAATAAATCCAGCCTGTACATTGTCAATCCTTTGATGAGTACAGGCTAGATTTATTAATAAAAGAAAATTTAAGTAATGTGATTTCATCATTATTGAGCAATGCAACTTGAATTTGGTCCATCCTCTGTAATACTCACGAAGATACTCCCTTTTTCACAATCAATAATATTAAATCCTGATCCTGCACAACAATTTAATATTGCATCATCTATCAAATCCTCAGAGTCACCACAAGAATACCATGTACCTGAACAAGGATAAACTGACAAACTAACAACTGTTAACAAGAGCACAAACATTGACTTTTTCATGATAAATAAATTTAAATAGTTATAAATTGATTAAAAACTTAAAAGTGGCCACTAAATAAGTCTTCCACAAGAAAGAAAGAAAGAAAGAAACAAGTTTTTAGTCAAATATTTTTTACTTAGTTTGAAAACACATCGGGTTGATTTAAAGACCTTTAAAAAAACACGGAGTTCTTTGATATTAATACCTTAAAACCAATATTGACATGTAGTTGAAATAGAAATTAGATTTGGCAGTAATAAAAAGCAGATAATATGATGAAAAATTCCCGCAGTACTTTTAAAGTGCTGAGGGAATTTGACTTTCTACTCCCCTATTCACATTCAGATAAAATCTGCTCCAACTCCTTGTATTTTCTCAAATTAGAGTTATCAAGATCAAAAATTTCATTCGATTTGAATAACCTAGGATAACCCGCTACTTTTTCTTCAAAGAGCCCCAATGTATCAAGGAAAACATTTTTTGAAGCTACACTTTCATATCCAAATTTGATTTTCAGGTTTCGAAGATTAGAAATTTTCGTCAGTACAATAGTAATGCATTCTTTATCAAGCTGTTTTTGTGCAAAATCAAAACCTGCATCAATACATCCTGGGCAGCCACTATAGTGAAAATATAATTGAAATAATGTGTAAATAAGTTTCTTTTGGGCTTAAGATTTACTTCTAATAAAAGAGATCATTTGAGTTAAAAAAATTATACACCAATCTACCTATTTTACCTTATCTTTAGGTAGTAAGCATCAAACAAATCATCATGAAGGTAAAAGTTAAGTTTTTGGGTGGAGCTGGTACAGTGACAGGATCAAGGTATTTACTCGAAATCAATCACCTGAAAGTACTTGTCGACTGTGGATTGTTTCAAGGGCTCAAGGATTATAGAGTGAGAAACTGGGAGGCTTTCCCCATTTCCCCATCTGAAATAGACATGGTCATCTTGACACATGCTCATATTGACCACAGTGGCTACTTACCCAAACTCGTCAAGGAGGGTTTCAAAGGCCCTATCTATGGAACGGAAGCCACTTTGGAACTTATCAAAATCCTCTTACTCGATTCTGCAAAGCTTCAAGAGGAGGAAGCAGCTTATGCTCAGAAAAAAGGCTACTCAAAGCACGAGAAACCTCTGCCCCTCTACACCATCGAGGATGCAGAGAGAGTCTTTCCACTCCTCAAAGGTGCCGATTTCGAAGAAGAGCAGTCTGAGTATCCTGAATTTAACTTTACTTTTTACAATGCAGGCCATATTCTAGGTGCTGCTATCGTCAAATTGAAAGTAAATGGTGCACAGCAAGTCAAAAAAATCGTTTTCTCGGGAGATTTGGGAAGGTATCATGATCCTATTCTGAATCCACCTGCAAGACTTCCATTTGCAGACATACTATTTTTAGAATCAACTTATGGAGACCGAGTTTCCAAAATCAAAAACCCTGAAGAAGAATTGGGTAGGGCAATTCGAGAGGCCTATCGAAGAGGTGGGGTGGCATTGATACCAGCATTTGCTGTGGGTAGAACTCAGATGATGCTCTACTACTTGCACCGCTTGCAGCAGAAAGGGAAAATTCCAGATATCCCCATCTATGTAGATAGCCCCATGGCGATAGATGTCACCAAGCTTTATAAGGCTTTTGGGGAATGTCACAGGTTGCAGCCACTATTCGAAGAAGATCAATGTAATCCATTCCAACATAAAAATCTACACTATTACCAAAGCCAAGAAGCCTCCATATCGCTCAACGCCGTAAGAGGTGATGCCATCATCATCTCAGCTAGCGGTATGGCTACTGGAGGAAGAATCATGCACCATCTTTACAATAGATTGCCAAATGAGCAGGATTCGGTCATATTCGTCGGGTATCAAGCGGAAGGCACCAGAGGGAGAAAACTGATCGATGGTGACACTAGTGTTCGTATGTATGGCTTAGACGTTCCCGTTAAAGCAAATATTTCCTACATCGAAGGGCTTTCTGCTCATGCTGATCAGGAAGAATTGATCGACTGGGTGGAAGGGTTTACCAGTAAGCCCAAAGTCACATTCTTAGTCCATGGAGAAGATGAAGCCAGGATCGCCCTACAACGAAAACTAAAGGAAGAGCTAGATTGGGATGCCACCATTCCTGAATATCTGGAGAGTTTTGAACTTTTTGATGGGATTTGAGGGAAAGATTGGAAGATTGGGGTTTTAAAGTTGGAAAGTTAGAAGGTTTGAAGGTTGGAAAGTTGGAATGTTGGACGGGCTTGTCCTGAGAATCGGGATTGAAAGTGGGATTCAAGTGCCTATTAGTCGGACTATCTTCAACTATCCGCTATCATCCGCCCAATCAGCGTCATCTGTGTTCCATCTACCAGCTAATATTTGATTGATTTCCAAAATTCCCGATACAGCAATTTCTTGTATCTTGCATCTCTCGTCTTGAATCTCCTTCTTGAAAAAGCATAGTTTTTAACTTAAATTTACTCCATGAATGATAATCCTAAAAAAGAAACTCAAATCAACAACCCTCTCCATGGTGTAAGATTAATTGACATGCTAGAATATCTAGTCAATCACTACGGCTGGAATAGTCTTGGTGCAAAAATCAATATCAATAGCTTCAACAACAATCCATCGATCAATTCAAGTTTGAAGTTTCTCCGCAAAACTGACTGGGCAAGAAAGAAAGTAGAAGACTTATACATCAGAACCAAGGAAAGAGTGGGCTAAAAAAATATATTTTTAAAAAATGAATTTTAATCTATTCATCTAATTTTTATTATGGCTTTTTACTTAAGAAAGGGATTTAACTTTGGCCCAATCAGGATAAATCTATCAAAAAGTGGCCTTGGCGTATCTGCCGGAGTCAAAGGTGCGCGTCTAGGCGTAAACTCAAGGGGGCAAAGTTATGTACATGGTGGAAGGCATGGGTTGTATTATCGTAAAAATCTTTCTTCCTTCAACCCATCTCCCGGTGGAACAGGAAATTCTATTGGCCGTAGGGCTTTGGAAGAATCCGAGATTTTCACCGATACGGGCCTGACTTATCTACCCAAAAGTATGGGGAAACCTGATTTTTCCTTACCTCCCTTATTTCAAAAAGTAGGGAACTCAAAACTCGTGATTGGTTTTATGTTGATTTTCATCGCCTTATTTGTGGGAGCTATAGAGGCAAAAATCATACTTGGAATCATGGGTGCAGCTATGATCTTCTGGAATCAAAAAAATAAAAAGATCTCTAAGAACTTCCACCAATCAGCAGCCAACCTGCTACAACTGGAGCCAAGTGATCAGACAGCAGCCAATTGGGATCATTATACTGAGAAAATAGCTCTCAAAGACCAAGAGCGTCTTGCCCTTCATTGTGTAGTCAACTGGCTGGAAAAACAGATTCAGGAAGGTGAAATCATCCCAATTCATAACATTCAAAATTTTCTTAAAGTTGAGCCCAAAACACTTGAAGGTCTGATTCTCTTGCTCTACAAAGATGCGGTCGAGTCTGTGCTTGCAGACCATCAGTTGAGTGAGGAGGAAGAATCGCTTATTTCGGACATAGAAGTCAAGTGGAACATTGCGACTCCTGTGGTTCAGGAAGAAAAAAAGCTGATTGCGGCTTTCAAAAGGTTAAGGGAAATCCAATTCGAAGAGTTAAAGCCACTCGATAAGGCTGATAGTGATCAATTGCTGTATTTCGAGGCAGAAGGTCGCCTACTCAATCTCCGTGTCTTGGATACTTGGCAACAAAACCGTGTGAGATACAAAAACATGGGCTATAAACTCGAAATGGAAGGTAGACTCAGTATATCGGAACAATCCTTTGGAATTACTGCTGGTAGGGATTCCCGATTTTATCGCATTAGAGAGGTTGAGGATATCTACTTATCTTCTGAAAATGGCGTAATAGAAATTTTTCTACAAAACAGAAAGTCCCCCGTCATCATCAGCAGCCCAAGACTTTTTGAATTTTCCGCGATCTTACAAAAAATTGTAGATCAATAATTAGAGCTAAAAATTCTCAGTTAATTACTTTGATTAGAAAGCTTCACCAAAAGTCAAGTAAATTCGAAAATCTTCACCTGGAGCATGTGCCAAATCAAGCCGAAGATTCAGTTTTTCTCTTTTGCTCAATTGGAATCTTCCTCCGATTCCGTAAGTCAATTTGCTTTGATTGAATTGGAAAGAATTCTCCTTAGAAAACACATTCCCTACTCCACTAAAAACAACCGCGCCCCAGCGTGATAGAAACTTATACCTGTATTCGGCCTGTAAAAGCGCGAGGTTTTGATCTCTAAACTTCCCTTCAAATAAACCTCTCAAAAGTCGATTACCTCCTACTAATGGCAAGGCAAAAAAAGGTGTCTCCCCAACGAGAACTTCTGAATAGGCATTCCAAACAAAGACTGATTTTGAATTGATAGCATGAACACTTCGGAAATCCATCAACCAACGACTGTAATGAAAATCACTTCCCAAAGCCCGATTAAATGTTTGAAAACTTGCTTCGCCAAATATTCCACGCGTTGGGTATAGCTGACTATCTCTAGAATCATAATAAGCCATTGGTCCAAAACCACTGATGCGACCACCTTCTGATCCTAAGAAGTTACCATTTGCCAATAGTCCATTTTCTTCAACAGTTGTAATATTAAATTCATCAAAATGATACCTCAGTCCCAGATAAAAATGCGCTCTAACTTTCCTCAGGTAATCAAATCTTAATCTTGGCAAGGCAGCATCATACTGCTCTCGATCGCTTTCTTGAACTTGATTGCCTAGTCCATAGAAAAAAAACACATACCGGTACCAGCCTATTTCTCCTGCGAATAAATTTTTATTTTCCTCTGTAAATACCCGCCAACTACTGTAAGCAAGAAACTGATCTAAAAGCGTGTAAGCTGTCCCAACTACCAATTGGCTTTCGTAAGTCTCTAAAGCTGGATTTCCTAATTTAAAATTCCCTACTGCTCCAGCACCAAAAGACCAAGAGGTCTCAGGGGTATAATAAACAAGTGGTAAAACAGAAATAACTGGTTTGACGGCAATAGAATCTTGCTGACCTTTCGCTTGCATCATCATCATGAAAGTCAAAATTCCCAAAAAAATGTTTTTTACCATGCTACAATGTACGGGTTTAGATAATTCATCAGATTCATTTGCTCTATTGCTGTAAGCAAAAAAAGCAACAACTAAAATTAGAATTATATAAACCATATACAAATTACGAAAACAGAAAGGATTACAGATTTTGAATCGAAAGAGAATTTCAAAACACAGGGAACAAACCAAAAGCACCGTCAATATAACTTCAAATCCTTAACTTGTATTTCTATTGATCAATTTACATCTTTGATCATCTATTTTTATACACTTGCTGCCATATTTGGAGCATCTAAATAAAGGATTTCAATAAATATATGAACCATAATAAATTAACATTGAAGGGAAAAGTCGTAGTCATCACAGGAGGTTATGGTGTACTGTGCCAAGCTATGGCCAAAACTCTTGCAAATGAAGGAGCCAAAGTCGCCATTCTAGGAAGAAATCTCGAAAAAGCTCAATCATTAGCCAAAGAACTTCAACAACTAGGAACTGAGGCGCTTGGTGTCAAAGCAGATGTACTTGATCAGGAGGAGTTAGAAAAGGTCAATCAAGAAATCAAGAATCACTTAGGACCTTGTGACATTTTAATCAATGGTGCTGGGGGCAATCATCCTGATGGAATTACAGATAAACCTTTTATGGAAAGTGGGGATCTGGATCATGCCGATATCAAAACTTTTTTTGATTTAGACAGCCTTGGTTTCAAATCCGTCTTCGAACTCAACTTGTTGGGGACACTGCTTCCCACACAAGTATTTGCTCGGGATATGATTGGAAGATCTGACTGTACCATCATAAATATAGCCTCAATTGCTTCTCTCAAGCCACTTACAAAAGTATCTGCTTATAGTAGTGCCAAAGCTGCCATCTATAATTTTACTCAATGGCTGGCTGTACATTTTTCAAAGACAGGTATTCGTGTCAATGCGATCGCACCAGGATTCTTTCTAGCAGATCAAAATAGGGCTTTATTGACCAACGATGACGGAACGCTGACGGCAAGAGGTCAACAAATCATCAATCAGACACCTATGGGAAGATTTGGCCAACCTGAAGACCTTACCTCTACTTTGCTTTGGCTATTGGATCCAAAATCTGCTTTCATTACAGGATTAATAGTTCCAGTTGATGGGGGTTTTTCTGCTTATGCTGGTGTTTAATAGAAATCTTATATGATTATCTGCAATTATACCAGTATCGGAGTAATTCAAAGATTATCATTCGGCAATCTTCGACTACACTAGGGCCAAGAATCAACAACTCGCAGGTCGTGTCCTAAACCAAAGAAGTCCTAATATCGATAAAATCAGCATCGATCATACAGCAGTCAATTCTGAGTTAGAAGGACAAAACATTGGATTGAACCATTATAGGAAGTGGTAAGTTTTGCCAAAGCAAAAAACTTAAAAATCATCCTACTTTGTTCTTTTGCAAAGGTTGTATTTGCAAAATCCTCTGTTCTTCGTAATGTCTTGTTTAATAAAAAAAGTGCAGTGGACTATGTCCACTGCACTACAAAAAAATATGGTTTAAGATTTTGGGTTATGGGATTTGTCTTTGCATTCCTCTGCCTGTTTTAGATGTTTCCTTAGTGTAGGAAGCATTTAAGAAGCCCAGTTTCTTATTTTTGGATCTTCAGAGTCAGTAGAAGCTTTTTCAAAGAGTTTAACTGCATCTTTATGATCATCGACCATCATAGTGCTATACGCCTTTTCAAATTCAGCTCCTGTTTTTTCATTCAACTTTTCATAAGCTTTCTTTGAATCATCTGTTAAAGTATTTGGAATAGATACAGATTTCCCCAAAGCTAAGGTCTTAAGCTCTGCATGAGACTTTGAATAATCTGTCTCCATTGTCTTACCCAGTTCTTTGACGTGAGAAGTGTTGCCCTTCTGCTGAGCTAGTTTACCTAGGCTAATTCTTTCCATTTGCAATTCTGCAGCTTTCATCAAGAACTTGGCATCATCATCATTTTCTATGACGAGTATTGTAGTATCTCTTGATGTAAGTTTAGCTGTATTTTCAGTCTTTGCTACTTTCATAGAATCATTTGCTTTATTCTCTGAGCAAGCAGTAGTTAGAAATATTGGTCCTACGAAGCACAAACTGTACATCAGGATTGTGTTATAGTTGATTAAATTTTTCATGATTTTTATGGTTAATATTTTAGAGATTCGTGACAATCTTGAGAACTATAGTCAAATGAAGGAGAGCACTCTTATATAAATCTGCTAATCCTATGGCATCAATTGACCTAACTATTTTCAAGATATTATTCTTGTATTTTTTCAATTCAGTTTAGTAGAGGGTTTTTCAGACCCTTTACTCGATAATCATTTCCTAATAATGGATTTCTTGTCCACGATTATTCTTCCAATTATCTTCTAAATATTTGGCGTCTTCTTCATTTCTTGGGGTTACCGAAATCACCACATTACCTTCTTTGATCCCTGATTCATATAGCTCAGCTCTAGCTTCCGGTATTCCAGAACCTACTAATGCACCAATCACTCCACCAGCCAAGCCTCCTGCTCCTGCACCAGCCAGACCTGCTGCTATAGGGCCAGCAATTAAAATTCCAAGACCAGGTATGACTACACTAGTTCCTATAGCCGCTATCACACCAGCGATTGCGCCTAAAGTACCACCTATGGCAGATCCCTTACCAGCATGCTCTGCTGCTTTAGTACCTATCTCCGTTTTATCGGCAGATTCTTCGTTGTAATGATTTTCTCTAGTCTCCTTAGACATGATCAAGTTGATTTCTTCCTGGCTATAACCTCTTTCTTGGAGGGCATTAAAAGCATTTTCAGTACTTTCACGGTCAGCGAACATTCCAGTAAGCACTCTTTCTTCTCTAGGCCCATTTCTCAGCGCTTGATCTTCAATATTTGGGTTTTTCATAATTAAGTTGGTTTAGATTAATTTATAAATTTGAATGTGTACTTAATTTTTAACTGCATTGACCTAACAACATGTAGATGATGATAAAAATCAGAATTGTACCAAAGCATCCACCCCCCAATTTCTGGGCACCATATCCTGCAAAGAGTCCTCTAAAAAGCTTATTCATTTTCGATATATTGTTTCGATGGAAATGAATTGGTAATGCCTTTTATGTTTGGCTGCATCACAACTAGGCTATATTTTGGATTCAAAGGTTTATGATTTAGGTTTTTCATAGTGTTGTGTTTAATCACTCATGTCAAATTCATACTTGCTCTTCGTGCTTAGAAAATCTTTCACTTGTGCTATCCCAACAAAGGTGAAAAGGAAATTTGGAGAAAGTCTTGCATAATTATGTGAAAAAATTGCATCATTGATTAAAAGTAGGCATCTATACTTCAGAATTCGCCAAAAAAAATTCGAAATAAAATGAAAAGACCTTTACTTGTAATCTATAGTAGACAATTTAGATAATTATCCGCAATGTTACTGGTTATGTGAAAAGAGGCGTTAAAATTTACGGATATCCGTCAAGAGACGATAGTCAACCGAACTAGAAAACGTACATCCAACAATCTATTGTTTGGCTAGATGCAAGAAAGCGGATACATCTAAAAATAAATCCTTAACAATATAGCAATACACAACCATCAACCAATAAGTTTAATCCAAATGAAAGCAATAGTATATTCCAAATATGGGCCTCCTGACGTAGCCAAGTTGATGGAAGTTCCAAAACCCAAACCCAAGGACAATGAAATATTGATGAAAGTATTTGCTTCTACTGTAAATCGAACTGATGCAGGTTTTCGCAGTGCCGAGTATTTTGTGTCAAGATTTTTTTCTGGATTGTTTCGTCCTAAATATCAAATATTAGGTTGTGAGTTTTCAGGCATTGTTGAAGAAACTGGCAAGGATGTTACAACCTTCAAAAAAGGTGATCATGTTTTTTGAGAGAGCTTTTTGAAGAAGGACATTACATACCTGTAATCGACAGGCAATATGACATGGAGCAAATAGTAGAGGCTTATGAATATGTTGAAACTGGCCAAAAGACAGGTAATGTTGTATTAAAAATAGCAGATTGGAGTTGATTGAATAGAATTATTGAATTGTGAGACCTTAAAGGAATGAAGGGAAATAATAAAAATTAAATATGTCTAGACAGATAACTTGCTTCCTATTTGCATTGATGCTACCCATTAGCTTAACTATTGCCCAACCGGGCAAGCAGAGATACAATTATGCTGAAGGCTCAGTTACCCTGAAGAATGGAAAAGTCATTGCCGGTGACGTTGCCAATGTAAAACATGGATTCAGGGATCAATTCCTGGAAAGCGTAAGGGTAAAACCAGGTGGAAAAGGTCCAGCCAAAAAATATAAACCTCATAAAATCTCTGGTTATACCATGGGGGAGCGTCAATTTGTAAGTTGGCGAGTAAAAAGGAACAATGCTTTATTCAAAGAAATGTATGCAATTGATGCTGGTAGGAATTACAAAATTTTTGAGATACAGTTAGCAGGGCAATTAAGCATTTATCTTGATTACTTTGTTGATGATGATTTACAGATTCATACAGCTCCATTTTTCTTGAAGGAGAATGATTTTGTGATGGTACGTGCTACTCAAGGAATGTTTGGTTTAAAGCGGCAATTATTATCAGCGTATTTTCAGGATTGCCCCCCATTAGTCAAGTTGATTCAAGAAAAGCGTATCAATACAGTAGAAGAGGTTGCGAGATATTATAATCATTATCACGAGCAATGGGCAGGCGGTCTTGAAAATTATTCATTTCGGGAAAATATTGGTGTTACAACCGTTATAGTGGAGTTGGACACAATAGACGAATACATAGACTATTTTACCACAACCTATCCAACAGCCTTGGAAAAGTTAAAGGAAATTTCAGAGGGCTAAATTTTTGTAAAAAAAAGCAACCATTAACTTAGATTCCATAATCAATCAAATGTTAGTACCTGGAAACACTGTTGAAGAAATTTTAAGCAATATTCCATCAGATAGGGCTCCTTATTTCTATAGGCTACACCAAGTTATTGTTGCTAATCTACCAGATGGTTTTGAGGTGGCCGTTAGTTATGGTGGGTTGGGTTATGTGGTTCCTCATTCAATCTATCCATCAGGCTATCATTGCAAACCTAGTGAACCTTTACCTTTTGCAGGAATTGCTTCGCAAAAGCATTCCATCAATTTTTATCATATGGGGATTTATTCAGATCCGAGTATTTTGAAGTGGTTTCTTGAAGCCTATCCAAAATATAGCTCCAGAAAGTTAGATATGGGCAAGAGTTGTATCCGTTTCAAAAAATTTGAAGAAATACCATTTGAGCTTATCGGAGCCTTGATGGCAAAAGTGAGTGTAAAAGAATGGATAGCGGTATATGAAGCTAATATCAAAAGATAGCCAACCCGCATGATGAATATTGCTATTCTTACTTTAGGAGCTCGTGGAGATTTGCAACCTTTGGCAGTACTCTGAAAAGCATTAAAAAGCAAAGGAAGAGGGAAGGCAATTGAATATTGAGGTAAAGTAGGAAAACCTCAAAAGAAAAAAAGGCGCCTTTTGAGCGCCTTTTGTCTGTTTCAAAATTATCCAATTGTGTCTGAATCGGTGCTTAGGACCTCTTCTTGGATTTGAACCTCTTCTGTGGTTGGAGTTTCTTCCAATTGTTCAGTTTGTTCAGGTTCTACTACCGCATCTTCAGTAGCTTTGTTGCCACAAGATGTTGCTACAGCCATTCCAGCCACCAACATCAAAGCAAAGATTTGTTTCATTTTTTTGTTGTTTTTAAGTCCTCGCCGGACATGAAAATAATGATCAAATCTTAAGCCAGAAATTTTAGCGACAAGAAATCAGAAAGAAGGTTAAGATAAACTTTTTTTGTGTTAAGTTCCATACAAAACTATTGATCCAATCAAGAGTTAAGCTAGGTAGTATATGGAAAAGAACTAAAAACTCTCTCTAATGATCCAAACAGACAATTTTGAGAAAGTAGAAATAACTACACAAGAAGAATTGAGAAATTGGTTGGTGCAAAATCATCAGCAAAAAGAGAGTGTATGGCTAGTAACATTTAAAAAATCAATCCCAGAAAAATACCTTTCCACCTCTCAGGTCTTAGACGAACTCTTGTGTTTTGGATGGATTGATGGAATCAGAAGGAAGTTGGATGAACACAGAACCATGCAGCTTATATCACCAAGAAAAGTAGAGCATTGGGCCAAGACCTACAAAGACTGAGCTGCTAAGTTGATTGAAGTAGGAAAAATGCAGGAGGCCGGATTTCGGTCTATTGAGCTGTCCAAGCAAAATGGACTTTGGGACTTCATGGATGATGTGGACAAGCTTTTCTTCCCAGAGGACTTACAAGAAGCTTTGAATAACAAGCCCAGAGCGAAGGAATTTTTCTATGCCATCAATGATTCGAGTAAGCGCTTCGTACTTCGATGGATCAAATTAGCCAAAACTGAAAAGACGAGAAAAGCAAGAATAGAGCAGATAGCTGAGCTTTCAGCCAAAGGTGAAAAGTTAAACGGAAGTTGAAATTTTTTAACATCTATCAAATATGAGTTTGGGAGCCTAAAAGACCTTTAGTTGAAAGGTTTCCATAAAGGCGATTACCTGTCTCGAATACTCTGATTTCCCAGTAGCTCTATTTATTATTACACTCCAATTTGACTTATTCCACAATAATTTTGTAGAAATTTCTACTCTCTGATTATCATCTGTAATCCTTGAATAAATATACCATTTAAGCATGCATGCTTTTGGTACGAAAAGGTTTACGATAAAATAGGACTGTGAATGTTGATTCTAACATAATGACTCAATTTTAAAGTTTAAGATAGGATTTGGTGAGTCATTCGTCAATGATACACTTCAATCAAACATGTTAATTTTCAATATTTCAAACCCATTCTAGGGAGTGATTTTATTTTCAAAAATTACTCACCGAATCATGCATTTCAAATTTGATATTATTTGAAAATCTTGATCAAAAAGCCTTTAAAACACAAAAAACCTACATCTATCCGATGTAGGTTTTTGTGTTTTTAAAATTGTAAAACTTGCTTTTAAAGCTCAAATAAAGCGTCTTTGGCTATTTTTTGATCCTAAAGCGGTGAGTGAATCTTTTTTAAATCTATAACTAATTGATCTTAAAAGATTTAAACACTGTTTTTGCAGAGGAGGAGGGATTCGAACCCCCGGTACCTCGCGGTACAACGGTTTTCAAGACCGCCGCAATCGACCACTCTGCCACTCCTCTATTGTTTCTAGGATGATGGAAGATAAATCTGCCAAATCCTTTAATGTATCTAGATTGATGGCAGATAAATCTGCCACTCCTCTATTATTTCCGCAATACATCTTTATGTCTTACGGTTTGCAAAGGTAGCTCTAATCCTTAATTTTCCAAACAGACAATCCCTAAAAAATCACAGCTATAATTAATGTCCTGATTTTCTGACAGAAATTTTTCCAAAAAGAAAAACCCAAGACCTGAATCTTGGGTTTTTGGGGATCAAGCCGAACTGCTTACGGGTTATTAAGCAATCTCTCTATGCGCTTCCTTTTTCAAAGAATTCCAGTATAGGTAAATAAAACCCATCTGAGGTACCAAAAAGAATAGCGCTTTTACCATCAATGACGCAGAAGCACTCTTTACTTCTACTCCAAATGTGCTTCCTACTGTAAGAAATACTACCACAGCTAGAAGTGCAAATGCATTTGCCAAAATCAATTTCGTTGTGTTCTTCATATGATTATAATTTGTTAAGGTTTTACATTTTTTGAGCATGAATTTCAGCCTCTTTCAAGCGATTTTAAGCTAATTCATACCCTAAGATTGCACTTTATTTTTTATTTCCAAACTCTCTAAAGCACTGTGATACAGTTTGAAAACTATAAACAAACTATAATTATAGACATATAATTTTTACATAAAAAAGTAAATGATTATCACTTGGAATAATTTGTATTTCACCACAAATTCTTGATTGATTCATGCTCGAAAAAAAAATTAAAAAATTTTCATTTTTTTTTCAGCGTGCCTAAAAAAGTGCCGTATTTTTCTCGAAAATATAAGATGATGATCATTTTTCGACTTATCAAAATAGTAATGATCCCTAATTTAAAAAACTTTTTAGTTTATTTGAAATTTTATTCTGATGATCCATTTTTTAATCTGTAATTTCTAATCATATTTGAACCAACTAACCCCTTATGATGAAAAGTAAAGTTTATTCAATTTTTGCTGCTTCGATACTACTTCTCGGCAGCTGTGCATCTGGAAAGTTTAAGACCAATGGAACAGATCCAAGTGCCATCTCTGAGCTGAGTATTTTAGAACCTGTATCTTTCATCCATGGAATCAATAAAGGTAATCAATCAGAACTGAGTGACAGTCTATCCTTTTATTCACAAGTACTTTGGGTGGATGTCATCAAACAGAACCAATATCGCTTACCTAAGATTTCTAAACTCAATATCGATGATGCACACGAGTCCTCGATTATAGCGCAGCAAACTGTCGAGTTTTTAGATATGCTAGCTGTCAGTAAAAATATTCAAGATATACCTGTTCCACCAATGGTCATAGCAGCATTAGATGCTGAGCAGAGCAGATTTGGATTACTTAGCGCTCATAGTGGTTTCACAAGAAGAAAGGGTAACTATACAGGGCAGATTCTCAAATCAATTGGAATAGGTGTATTGACCATGGGTATGTACTACCCTGTTCCATCCAAGTCAAATTCCACCTTATTCATAGCGATAGTGGACAATCAGACTTCGCAGCCAATTTTCTTCAAAAGCTCCACCCTTATGGATAAAGAACCTCTAGATCCCAAGGTCCTAAATAAACAATTAGACAAACTGTTCAAAGGATACTTCTGGTAAAATCAGCCAAGTCTTTCTTTAAGTGCCTGTACGTAATTTGCCTTTGCGACTTCCGATGTAAATAAAAACAAATAAGGTTCTATCAATTCTAATTCCATCAATAGAAACTCCTCTCCTCTCCATACCCCATCCACTCTGGCGTATAATGTATCTTTGGCAAAAGTATCAACCAAAGGCTTCAAATAAGCAAGTTGCTCCGAAGTCGGCTGCACAAGAGCAATTTGCCCACCGAAGAAATGTTGTACTCTGAAGTCTCCTTCTTTGGCGATCTTTAGAACTGCATGGGAAAAACCTCCATTGAAAAATAAATAGGAATATTCCCCCACCTTGACAATCTCTTCCACAAAAGGCTGAATCATAAAATCCTCATCTTTCAAAAGCAAGCCTACTTCCTCTTCCCATCGATCCCAAGTTGAGATAGACAGCTTCAAAGTATGCTTAGAACCACCACTGATTACTGGCTTCATAATTAAATGAGCTGTGTCAAAGGTCTCAAAACAGGCTCTAACCTCTTCGGCGGCTGTACCCTTACTCAAAAACTCGGTAGGTACAATGGGAAAACCTTTTTCCTCCAATTCTTGGAGGTACCGCTTATCTGAATTCCAGATAACTGTCTCAATACTATTCAATACGGGTATGCCTAACGTTCTGATATGATCACACCATTTTAAGAATTCCTCATAGCGATCAAAATAATCCCAAGGAGATTTCAAAAGTATCTTATTGTACTTTTCCCAATTTACCATTGGATCAGACCAAACCTGAAAATCAAAATCATAGCCCTCGCTAGTTAATATTTCTTTCAATAATTCATCTTCATCAGCTACGGTACTTGCCGCGTAGGAACCCCTTGCTTCATAGGTAATTACAGCAATTTTACTCATTTTATATGTATCAAAACTTAATTGTGAAATTGAAATTAGATCATTTTATCAAAAATTCATTACTAAAACCATGATTAACTTCTATTTTTGAAGCTTGCATTATGAAAAAAGAAAAACTCGTCATCATCCCAACTTACAATGAACTTGAAAACATTCGAGACATGATACAGACCGTCATGGATCTTGAGGGTGATTTTGAACTATTGATTATCGATGACAATTCCCCTGATGGTACAGCTAAGGTTGTAAAAGACCTTGCTACAAAATTCCCTGAAAGACTTCACCTGATTCAGCGATCCGGGAAGTTGGGACTTGGTACAGCTTACATTGAAGGGTTCAAATATGCGCTCAATCAGGGTTATTCATATATTTTTGAAATGGATGCTGATTTTTCTCACGATCCCAAGGATTTGATCAGACTTTACAAGGCATGTGCTGAAGAAGATAATGATATGGCCATTGGCTCTAGATACATCACTGGAGTCAATGTAGTCAATTGGCCAATGGGAAGGGTGTTGATGTCTTTTTTTGCTAGTAAATATGTTCAGTTCATTACCGGCATCCCAATCAAGGATACCACAGCAGGATTCAAGTGCTATACCGCTCGTGTACTTCGTGCCATGGACTTGGACAAGATCAAGTTTATAGGCTATGCTTTCCAGATCGAAATGAAATTCACTGCATGGAAGCTTGGCTTCAAAATCGTAGAAGTCCCGATCATCTTCACAGACAGAACTAGAGGTACTTCCAAAATGAGTTCTGGAATTTTCAAAGAAGCAATTTTTGGGGTGATCTACATGAAGATCAAAAGTATCTTCAAATCCTACCAATCCATCAATCGAATCTGATTGCTTTGATGGGTTTGATATTGCTGATAAGCATCGCTGGTATAAAAAGCACCAAAGTAGTAACCACCAATACTACCACATTGAGCATGATGAATACTGGCCAATTCCAATCTATGGGAACAAAGCTCATGTAGTAGTTTTCTGGATCCAAGGGAATTAACCTAAACTGATCCTGCAGCCAACCAAACACCAATCCTATTCCATTACCTATCAACATCCCTCTCCCGATGATTCTTATCCCATTCCAAACAAACACCTTCCTGATTTGTCTATTCTGAGCTCCTACTGCTTTTAGAATTCCAATCATCTGTGTACGCTCCATGATCAAAATAAATAAGATGGAGACCATGTTGAAAGCCGCTACGAATAAGATCAAACCTAGAAACACATAGACATTATTGTTCAAGAGCTGTAGCCAATCAAATATTTCTAGGTATTTATCAGTAACCTTGACCAAGCGTAGGTCAAAATCCATAAAGTCATATAGCCCCTCTGCATAATAATTTATTTTCTTGGGATCATCTACAAAGATTTCGAATCCACCAACTTGGTCATCTGACCAGCCACTTAGATTCCGAATGGTCTGAATATCCCCTATGAGGATTTTATCATCAAAATTTTCCAGAAATGTCTCGTAAATCCCCACAATTTCCAACCTTCTAAATCTCGGAGGCTCCTGCACATAATACATGGTCACTCGTTCCCCCACATCTAGGAGCAATTTATTGGCTATCTTTTTGCTGATGACCACCTCATTGCTGGCAGCGGAATCAGAAAACTGAATGAAACGTCCTTTGATGATAGATGGCTTAAAAGACAGCGAGTCAAAATCAGGCCCTACGCCCTTCATCAAGACCCCTTCTACTTCTTCGTCGCCTTTAAGCAATCCTGGCTTATGAGCAAAAACTTGTACATGACGAATAAAATCTAAAGAACCATAATTTTGGAAAAAATCTGAATTCATCGACACAGGGACTTCTTCAAATGCATTTCCTGAAACGAACTTCAGACCTTGATAATGACCTGTAAATGAAAAAACCTTATTCGAAATTTCATTCTGAAATCCACCAAGAATCATAAATGAAATCATGGTGATCGCTAGCCCTATCGCTACACTCGCTACTGCTATGCGATGTATCGTCCCGGTAAATCCACCTGTACGCTTAAAACTGATTCTTTTGGCAATGAAATAAGAAAGGTTCAATGAAGTTTCTTTAATTTGTTAGAAATCTAGCGCAAAATAACATGAAGCAAATGAAAATCTTATTCCTTCTTAGTTTTTTACTTCATAGTATGGCTTTTTGTAAAAATCCACAAACCAATACCGAGCTTCAAGATAGCCTCTCCCCAACAGAAATCCTACCCGCAGCTGATAGACCAGAAGCATACCTTCCCTTACTAGAAGGCAAAAGAGTTGGTTTGGTAGTCAACCAAACGAGTATCTTGACCACCAAGCAAAATATCCATTTGGTAGACTTTCTGATGATGGAAGGAATTGAGGTCAAAAGGGTATTTGTTCCTGAGCATGGATTCAGGGGGGATGCAGATGCAGGAGAAGCCGTGGGCAATGAAATCGATCAGCGCACAGGTTTGTCCCTTGTCTCCCTCTATGGGAATAACAAAAAGCCATCTCCAACATCGCTCAAAGACTTAGATATCATCGTGTATGACCTTCAAGATGTGGGCTTGAGATTCTATACCTACATCAGCACCATGCATTATGTCATGGAAAGTGCGGCGGAAAATAATATCCCCATGCTGATCCTTGACCGACCAAATCCAAATGGAGACTACATAGACGGACCTGTTTTGAAAAAGGGATTCGAAAGTTTCGTAGGTATGCACCCCATTCCCGTAGTCCATGGACTTACTGTGGCTGAGCTTGCCCAGATGATCAATGGGGAGGGCTGGTTAAAAAACAACGTCAAAACAGAGCTAGAAATAGTTAAAATTGAAAATTGGTCAAGAGACATGGCTTACAGCCTTCCCGTAAAGCCATCTCCTAACCTACCCAATGACTTATCCATCCGATTATATCCATCACTTTGTTTCTTTGAAGGCACAGATATCTCCGTAGGCAGAGGCACTTACTTCCCATTTCAAGTATTTGGCTATCCAGATCAGAAATATGGGGAATACACCTTCAAACCTGTCAGCATAGCTGGCATGTCCAAAAATCCACCTCACCAAGACAAAACATGCTATGGCAGAGACCTGAGAAATGAACCCTTGACACATCAATTCACCCTAGCATATTTACTAGAAGCCTATCAGATCAGCGGCAAGAAGGATAAGTTTTTCAACAGTTTCTTTGACAAACTCGCCGGTACAGACCAACTCCGAAAAGACATAATTGCAGGAAAATCAGAGGCTGACATCAGAGCTTCATGGCAAGCTGATTTGGAAAAGTTTAGAGAAGAGAGTCAGGTTTATTTGATTTATTGAGTGATTGAGTTAAAGAATTGAAAAGGGTTAGATCTAAAATAAACAATTCCCAATACATCTTAATAAGTTGCTATATTTAGAAACTTTTTCTATTTTTGAACGTTCACAACAATCAGACAATCAATGAAATACTTTGAGACTGTCTTTCTTAAAGAAGCTGAAGATTTTGTAGCTACGCTTGATGTAAAAACCATCAAGAAAGTGCTATACAATATCGACATCGCCGAACAAACTAAAGACCCTAAACTTCTAAAAAAACTTGAGCGAGAAATTTGGGAATTCAGAACAAAGTATTTGGGCTTACAAATTCGATTGCTTGCTTTTTGGGACAAAGATGGTAGCGAAGAAACATTGGTATTGGCAACTCATGGTTTTGTAAAAAAATCTGAAAAGGTTCCTAAAAAAGAAATAGATAAAGCTATTACAATTAGAACAGGATATTTTGAACAAAAGAAAAAAAACAAATAAAAAACTTCTGAAAAAATGAAAAAGACAACATTGGCCGAGATGAAAGATCTATACATCGGAAAAGAAGGAACACCCGAAAGAGACTCCTACGAGTACGAATTGAAAATGGAAATTTTAGGTAGAATGATCAAGTCAGCTAGAATTGAAAGAAAAATGACACAAGAAGAATTAGGCAAACTAATTGGGGTTCAAAAGTCTCAAATTTCTAAACTGGAAAGCAGTGCTAATAGTGCAACAATAGACACTATTATGAAAGTTTTCAGGGCATTGAAAGCAGAAATAAACTTCAATGTGAAAATAGAAGACAACTTTGTTAAATTAACCTAATAAGTAGAAGCTGCATTTAACCAAGATTTTATAGCCCGTAGCAACCCCTATCAATTAATCAATTACTCATTCTTCCTCCTACTCTTCTCCCGCCAAACCTTATCCATAGGCAATAGCAGGATTGGTAATAGTAGCAAGTCTGCCAAAAGCGCGAAAAACAAAGCCAAACTGATCAACAAGCCTGCATAAAAGGTCACACCAAATTCACTCAAAGTCAAAATGGCAAACCCTGACACCAAAATGATGGTCGTCAAAATAATCGCTTTTCCTGTTTCCATGTAAGTTCTTTTCAGGGCATAAAGCAATCGCTTTCCTTTACCCAATTCATTGTAAAGCTTGGTCATGAAGTGTATGCTGTCATCCACCGCTATCCCAAATGCCACTGTAAAAATCACCGCTGTGGTCAGCTTCAATTCAATATCCAAAAGCCACATCACACCACACATCCAAAGCAATGGTAGTACATTAGGAATCAAAACCATCAGGGAAATCCGCCAAGACCGAAACAAAAATCCAGCTATGATCCCCACCAAAATAATTGCCACTCCTAGTCCTCTAGCCATCTGAGTAGAAATGGTTTCATGACTTTTATCAATCAAATTGGATGTTCCTGTGAGTTGGATCTTCAAGATCTCAGGGTCAACCTCTTGTTTGACAAAAGTCTCTAAGTCCCTCTTGATCTCAAAACTCCGATGACTTCCCATATCTGCTGTTCGCGTCGAAAGCCTCCCAATTCGCTTAGTCGAATCTGATAATTTAAAATTTGATTGTAGTAGTGCTTGATCAAGGTAAGGTTGAATCCGCTGATACTGCCCCCTAGATGGTAAATCATAAGCTTTCGGATTACCACCATTTTGAGCTTGATTCAGCGCTTTGACCAATGACAATGGAGAAATGATTACGCCAGACTCATAGTGCTCATTCACAAAATGTTCTACTTTATCTAGCACTCTTAGAAATTCCAAATCGAAGACATCTTCGACTTCCTCACCCGCTTCCAAGAAGATCTCTAGCGGCTTAGATCCGCCAAACTCCCGATCAAAGAACTCAAACTCTTGCACTAACTCGTGGTCTCTAGGTAAATTATCCAGCAGATAACCATTGATCTTCAGATCACTTAATGCAAAGATTGAAAACATGGTAAGGATGGAAAACCCACTCAAAACCAACTTCCTATTTCCCCAAGTCCATCGCAACGCATCTCCCAAATAAACCCTCCAAAACTCCTTGAATCGATCATTTTCAGCAGCTTTTAACGGACTAAACAAATGTAACAAGCCAGGGGTAATCAATAGGACAGCCAAAAACATGACCATAACTCCCAATGCGGTATAAATCCCAAATTGCTTCAGACTCACTGCACTCGTAAAATACAAAGTCGAAAACCCTAAAGCAGTAGTAAAGCAAGTCAGAAAGACTGCAAGAAATAATTCCTTAAAGGTCAAAGCGATTGCTTTGGACTTCTCTACCCCATTTCTCAAATATTTTAAATAGTAGCTCAGCAAGTGAACCAAAGCGCTTAAGCCTATCACCAGCAGGATGGTAGGTTGCATGACAGACATCACATCCAAAGCCTTTCCCGTCAAAAGAATCAGTGCAATCGTCCAGCCAATTCCCACACTCAGTACGATGACAGGCAGCAAGACTCCCCACCAAGAGCGAAAAATGAGGAAAAGAAGCAATAAAATCAGCACAAATGAAATTGCCAAGAAAAACCCAAACTCTGCTTGCAGCAAGTCGACAAATTCTCCCTGCGCCTTGATCTTGCCTGCTGTAAAAAAAAGGGGGATTCCCGAGTCTGATAGGATTTCCTTAATTGCTAAATTGAGCGCATCGCCTTCTTCTTTACTAATCAGCTGCTTATTACTGACCATCAGTAGCAGGTAATCCCCATCTTGACTGATAAGATTTCCAGCATACTGTGGATGACTGAGCAACCTTTTCTTGGATTGCTCCAATTTCTGATCAGAAGACCAATCCAAGGCATTTCTATAGCTCACACCCAAAGCTCCAATGATAGGCTCCTCTAATTCCAAAAGAGAAAAGACTGCTTCCACCAAATCTAAAGCTTGGATTTTGTCTTGGATAGCAAGGGCTTCATCTAAAAATTCTTGGTCAAAAACACCCCTTTCTTGCCCCAGCGCGATCAGCAAGTAATCATTGTCATTCCCAAATGTTGTTCGGAACTCTTGATAAAAACGTAGCTCTTCATCATCCTGTGGAAAAAACTGCTCAAAATCATAGTCAAATTTGACCTGAGGTTGGAGAATTACAAAAAGTACGGAGATCAAAGCTGCCAGACCTAAACCTAGCATTGATTTTTTTCTATCAAACATATTTTCAACTGAATACAAGTTTCAAAGATATAAACCATCAAAACGTCTTTCTGATTATTTATAATCTTTTTATCTTGGCAAATTGTATGAGGTAAATTGAAATTTATGAAGCAGTATCACGATTTGATGAGACATATCTTGGACAATGGTGTCCAAAAAGGGGACAGAACTGGCACAGGAACTTTGAGTGTATTTGGCTATCAGATGCGATTCAATTTGCAGGATGGCTTTCCACTAGTCACCACCAAAAAATGTCACCTAAGGTCTATCATCATCGAACTGCTTTGGTTTCTCAAAGGAGACTCCAATATCAAATACCTTAATGACAATAAGGTAAGTATTTGGGATGAATGGGCAGATGAAAATGGTGATCTAGGCCCTGTTTATGGCTACCAATGGAGACATTGGCCTGATAGCAAAGGAGGAGAAATCGATCAGATCAAGAATCTTATTCACCAAATCAAGACCAAACCAGATAGTAGAAGGCATATCGTCAGCGCTTGGAATGTTGCGGATGTGGACAATATGGCCTTACCTCCTTGTCATACTATTTTCCAATTTTATGTAGCGGATGGCAAACTCTCTTGCCAGCTTTATCAGAGAAGTGCTGATGTGTTTTTGGGTGTACCCTTCAATATTGCTTCTTACGCCTTGTTTACGATGATGATTGCCCAGGTTTGTGATTTAGAGTTGGGCGATTTCATTCACACTTTTGGTGATGCACATCTTTACAGCAATCATTTGGAGCAAGCAAACTTGCAACTATCAAGAGATTGTAGACCACTTCCTACGATGAAGATCAATCCTGAAGTAAAGGATATCTTTGATTTTAAGTTTGAGGATTTCGAATTGGTAGGTTACGACCCACACCCACATATCAAAGCAGCAGTTGCAGTCTAATCAAGTTATAAAAATTTTATAAGTGCTTTATTGAGCATTAAGGAAATGCTTTTATCATTAGCAATTAGTTCTGCTTATGCTAATATTTATTGATATCTAGGATCAATCAATATCGAATTAGGCTATATCACCTATTTAAAAAGTCAGTTTAAAGGTTTCTCTTTACATATTTTTTAGGTAAGGATCAACAACCACTCAATTCAAACAGTTGCTCTATCATTCTCAATCGCTCCTGACCTAGCATTTTTCCTTCTATCATGCGCAAATAGCTAATTCCCGTGACATTGCTGGTAAAAACTGTATCGGCTTCATACAAATCCTCTATTCTATAAAAACCTTCATGAAGGGTAATACCCTGTTTCAACAGGTATGCTTTAATCACACTTCTTCCCACTCCAGCAATACATCCTGTGGCAAGTGAGGGGGTGAAAAACTCTCCTGTTTTGACCCAAAAAAGGTTGGATGATCCTCCTTCTGACAAATAACTTCCTTGACTCAACAGCAGCACTTCATCCATTCCCAATTGAGCACGGTCCCTATTGGCTAGTACGTATGGAAGTGCATTGATCGTTTTGCAATGGCTCCAAGGGCTATGGGAAAGGTATATTTCTGGATGAACGAAGGCTGAGTTTTTGAACGAGGGTGCAGGGGTAAATGGCTGTATTTGCAAGATTTCATGAATTTCATCTGTCAAAGGCGTATACTTCCCTTCCCCTTTTCTAAAGATTGTCAACCTTATCCGTTTAGGATTTTCATCTCCAAAATTCAATCTGAGCAACCTCTCAAGTTCTTCTATGGTACTCAAGCCTGTGACCTCCAAACCTAGTATCTTACAGCCATCTAGTAATCTTGCTTTGTGAAATTCTGAAAATCTAATTTTACCTTGATCAAAGATCATGGTTTCAAATAAGCCATCTCCAAAAAGAAGCCCTCTATTGAAGGATTCCGGTTCAGCCGCTACCCAATTAGAAAAATTGATTTTCTTCCGAAAAACTGTCTCACCAGCGTTCATCTTTTTGTTCGTTATCGTACAAATTCAAATAATGTTTTCTTCTCTATCCGTTAAAATTAATTAAATAATCAAAAATTAATGCCATCTATCAGGAATAAAGGACAATTTCACAAATGCCATAAATAATAGTCTTATTTTAGCACAAAAATTGAAAAACTAAGGAAACATGAGTGGCAAAAGCAGTGTATTTGACATGATCGGGCCAGTGATGATCGGGCCTTCCTCTTCCCATACAGCGGGGGTAGTGAGGATCGCTAGGGCAGCGATAAGAGTTCTTGGGGCTAAACCAGACAAGGCCGAAATCACCTTTTACAATTCCTTTGCAAGAACTTATGAAGGACATGGAAGTGATAAGGCGATTATTGGAGGGTTAATGGACTTCAAAACGGATGATCCAAAAATCAAGCAAGCCTTCGAAATAGCCAAAGAACAGGGCTTAGAATATAAGTTCAAGTCAGTTGGCAATGCTTCAGTCTATCATCCAAACACCATCAAGCTGAACATTAGCAAGGGGGAGCAAAAAGTGGAAGTCATAGGAGAAAGTCTCGGTGGTGGATTGATTAATATCGCCTTTGTAGATGGTTTCAATGCAGATTTTACTGCTCAATCCCATACGCTGATCATCAAGGCACAGGATATTTCGGGCGCTATTGCATTTATATCTAGTGTAATCGCTCAGGAAAAAGCCAACATCGCTACCATGTCCGTATCAAGAAAGGGTAAAAATGATGAAGCATGCCACGTGATAGAAATGGACTCTGGCATCCAAGCCATTACAATAGAATATCTTCGCAGCATCCCATGGATCAAACAAATTATATATATACCAGATATTGACTTATAAAAAATGATAAACAAGTACAAAATTTTAAGCTTCATCGCAGCAGTTTCCCTATTTTCTGAAATTACATTTGCTCAAAATGCAGATATCACAAGACTAGATCTAGCAACTTGCATAGAAATAGCCTTAGAAAATAACCTGACACTCAAAAGAAGCGAAACAAACCTTGCTCTGAGCGAAGCAGCGCTTTTACAAAGTCAAGGTCAGAGAATACCTTCAATTTCAGCTGGAGGAAGTACTGGCTATAGATGGGGTAGATCGATCAACCCTGTTACCAACCTCTTTGAAACCAATAGAATTGGTAATATTAACGTCTCTGCAAATTCAAATGTGACGCTTTTCGCCGGTAGACAGATTACTAATTCTATCAATCAAGCTAAAACTGATATCCAAGTCAACCAACTCAATGTCAAGGCTACTGAGAATAATATCAGCTTGAATGTGATTAACTTATTTATCAATGTAATCTTTTCAAAAGAGCAATTGAATATTGCAAAAACACAGTTAAAAACGACCCAAGAACAATTAGAAGTGACTAGTAAGCGAGTGGAGGCAGGCGCCTTACCTTTTGCAAGTAAATTGGACTTGGAAGCACAAAATGCAACCAATGAACTAGAGGTCATTAATGCGGAAAATAACCTAAGAATCGCAAAGCTTAATCTTTTACAAGCGATGCAGCTTCCTTTTGTAGAAGAGATGGATGTAGTTGCGCCTGATTTGGATCCCAATCAGATTGCTATGATCAGCCAAGATGTAGATGAAATATTTCAAGTTTCAGCAGAAATTCTTCCTCAGATCAAAGCTGCTGAGCTTTCTGTACTGAGTGCTGAGTATGGAGTCAGGGCTGCAAGAGGTGCTTTTCTCCCTACATTAGGAGCTAGTGCCAACTTGTTTTCAAACTATATTGACCGAACAGTTCCTGGATTTGACAGACCTTCATTTATTACACAAATAGAAAATAACCTGTCTCAAGCAGCTAACTTACAATTGAGTATCCCGATCTTTTCTAATTTCAGAAATAAATCTGGATTACAAAGAGCCAAGTTACAAATGAGATTGAGTGAAATCAATGAATTTGAAACCCGAAACCAATTGAGACAGGATATTGAATCAGCTTACACCACAGCTAATGCTGCAAGACTTTCATACAGGGCATCACAGACTAGAGTTGCTTCCTTGGAAGAAGCTTTCAGGATTGCACAACAGAGATTTGATGCTGGTGCAATCAACTCAGTAGAATATCAAGTGGCACAAAATAACCTATTCAATGCGCAAGCAGATTTAATCAATTCAAAATACAATTATATTTTCAGAGTTAAGGTCTTGGATTTTTACCTAGGAAATCCACTTAGTTTATAATCAAAATCATGGCAAAAAAACAATCAAACAAGGTATTATTTATCCTATTAGGAATAGTAGGTGCATTGATCATATTCGCTATCATCGGCAGATCAGCTGGATGGATAGGTGGAGAAAAAGAAATACAAGTAGAGACCACACTAGCTAAAAAAAATACGATCATTGAAAAGGTTTCGGCATCCGGTGTGATTGAGCCTGAAATCGAAGTCAAGCTCAGCCCTGATGTAGCAGGAGAGATCATTGAGTTGAATGTTATGGAAGGAGACTCTGTAAAATCTGGAGATTTGTTGGTCAAAATCCGACCTGACAACTTTATCTCTGCTTTGGACAGAGCCAAGGCAAATTTAAACCAGCAAATGGCCAACCTTGCACAATCTAAAGCTAACTTAAAAAGAGCTGAGGCACAATTTACCAGAGCCGAATTAGATTATAAAAGAAATGAGAAACTTTACAATGACAAAGTCATCTCTGATTCTGATTGGGAACTAGCGCAAGCCAACTTCCTTACAGCTAAAAATGATCTGGAATCGGCCAATCAATCAGTACTAGGTGCAGAATATATCATCAAAAGCTCTCAAGCAACAGTCAACGAGGCGGCTGAAAATCTGAGATTAACCAATGTCTATGCACCAGTAAATGGTACTGTATCCAAATTACTAGTTGAAAAAGGTGAACGTGTAGTTGGAACCCAACAAATGGCTGGTACCGAGATGCTCCGAATCGCTGACCTCAGCAGAATGGAAGTTCGTGTCAATGTAAATGAAAATGACATCATCCGAATCAGTCTGGGAGACACTACACTTATTGATGTGGATTCTTACGCATCTTCAGCAAAAAGATTCAAGGGGATAGTCACTTCTATAGCCAACTCAGCCAATACCAAAGCTAGTATGGATGCGGTTACAGAATTTGAGGTTAAAATTAGAATTATCAACGACTCTTACGCCGAACTGGTAACTGAGAAAAACAGATTCCCTTTCAGACCTGGGATGACAGCAAGTGTTGATATCATCACTCAGAAAAAAGAAAATATACTCTCAGTTCCTTTGGCAGCTGTGACTACAAGAGAAGATCAGACCAATACCACAGCAGATGGAAGCAAAAAACCAAAAGAGCTGATTTTTGTAGTGGAGAATGGTAGAGCCGTACAAAAAGAAATCAAAACAGGCATCTCTGACTTCGATAACATCGAAGTACTGGAAGGGATCACTGAAGGTGAGCAAGTGATTTCAGGACCTTATTTCACTGTAAGCAAACAACTCAAAAATGATGATTTGCTCAAAGTGACAAAAAAGACTGAATAATTGAATCACCAATTATAATAAAAAGGAGCATCAATTGACTTTGATGCTCCTTTTTATTTGTTTTTCAAATCGAGATTTTTAAGTTTACAACCTAAATAATAAATTATGAAAAGAATACTTTTAACCACAGCTTTATTATTTACTTATATTTTAACCTTCGGTCAAGAATTGAAATTTTATAATGAATTCTTTTTCCCCGTTGAACATAAGAAAAAATCCAACCCTTTCTTTTTTTCAAAAACAAAAGAAACTGAAACAAAGATTGAGGAAATTTTTTACACTTTATCTGACACTACATTAATTAGAAAAAGAGTATTTGAAAAAGGAAAAGATGGAAATGCTATCAGTGAATCAATTACAAAGTTTAACTCATTTGGTGATATCACTTTTGAAATCACTAGAAATTTACAAACTGGATTCACTGTATCTAAAGAATTGAATTCAGAAGGAAATACTATTTTTCAAAAAGTATTCACTGGAAACCTAATTCATGATGAAGTATATTTTGATGAAAATGGAAATGAAATAGAAAAGATTAGTGAACAATTACCCGAGCCACATTTAGGCCAAATAGGCTGGAACACTTATATTGCCCAAAACATTAGGGTTCCTAAAGAAGTGCGCTATTCGAAAAAAGTGACAAGGATAAACATGTCATTTTTTATAAATGAATCTGGTGAAATTGAAGATATAGAAGTATTATACCCTGAAGAAATTCATCCAGCTTTAGCAAATGTAGCTTATAATTTAGTAAAAAATTACCCTGAAAAATGGTCTCCATACGTTTTAAATGGGGAAATCAAAAAAAGAGAAATTATAGTACCAATAGTTTTTAACATCTTAGGGATTGTGAATAGGAATTGATTTGCCTTTATAAAATACACTTCAATTCCTCGTATACTAAATGAACCGGCAATCCCATCACGGTATAAAATGATCCTTCTATGCGATCCACAGCAATGTAGCCAATCCACTCCTGAATTCCGTAAGCACCAGCTTTGTCAAACGGTAGAAAGTTTTTGACATAATAGTTAATTTCTTCTTTGCATAATTCCTTAAAGTGCACTTTGACAACATCCTGTTTGGTAACTAAATGGGAGCTTTTTCCTATGGTAATTCCTGTCACCACATGATGTACTTTTCCTGACAAAGCAGCAATCATTTCACAAGCCTCTTGCTCGTCAGCTGGCTTATTGAGGATTTGACCATCGAGAATCACAACAGTATCAGCTGTCAGAATTATTTCATCATCAGCCAATTCATCTACAAATGCATCTGCTTTCTTTTTGGAAAGGTATCCGGCTACTTCAAATGGATCCATATCCATAGGAAAACTTTCATCAGTATCCTTAGACCTCACTGTAAAATCCACACCTAAGCCTTTTAAAAGCTCATTTCTTCGGGGAGACTTGGAGGCTAAAACCAATTTGTTTTCTTTTAAATCAATCATCATTGAAACATTTCATAGGGAAACTTAAACTCCTCCTCATCCACTGACGCAAACAGTAATCCAGATAAGGTCTTGGGATAAAAATAGGTTGATTTTTGAGGCATGGTATAGCCGGACTTACACACTTCCATTACTTTTTGCATCGCAATATCTCTAGTGATCACTGCAAAAGTAGCATTGCTCGAAGAAACCTTCTTCAAACATCTCCTAAGGTTTCGTTCATATTCAATCTGATCCGAATAGCGTTGCTCTTTCAGAGGAATTCCTAATACTTTTTCAACCAGAAAATAATGTAAAACCATCAAATCTAAATGCCTTACAGGCTGAGGTAAATCAGCTGGCATATAATCTATCTGCTCAGGTATAAGCCTAATTTTATAAGCATTCTCCCCTACTATCAAACCAAAAGCCCATTGCTTGTGAAGTATTAACTCTTCAATCTCCTCCACATCATTGAGTTTCTTGATAGTAAAGTAATGTTCTAATTTCTCCAATAAATCTCCTTCAGAAATATCAAAATTCAGAAACAATCGATGAGTAGGTAAAATCCTGAGGTTGCTATCCAATGCATTCGTAAAATACATCATGTGGAAATTATAGGCTTCATTCCCTTGAGAAGTTAGATTTTGCATCATCATCTCCTTCCTATAAGAGATAGCTCCTTCATAACGATGATGTCCATCTGCCAAAATGATTTGCTTATTGCGAATTAGGCTTACAAATTTCTTGATAATTGAAGCATCCTGAATCACTGCCAAAACCTCTCTCACTCCCTGATAATCCTCCAAATCATAAATAGGATCTTCTATGGCTTTGTCCATATAAGCCTCTAATAAATGATCCTCATCCTCGTAGAGTCCATGCGTGGCACTTGATTGGAGCTTTGTTTCCCTAAGTAATTCCACCCGATCATTTACAGATTTGGCTATGGTGCTTTCATGTCTAAGCACCACGTTTTCATCCCAATCATAAGCTTTAATCTGAGCAATAAAACCCTTCCTGCAAATCTCTTTTTCTTCTCCTGGGAGTCTGAAATATTGGTAATAAACATAGATTCCAGGGATCTGATCTTGAGAGATCACTCCCCTACTTTTCCAATCAGCCAATGTCTTTTTTGCCTCTTCAGCAGGAGCAACTCCTAAAGGAACAGAAAGATGAATACTATTGAGTGGATTGACGTAAAGTACTTCTCTTTGACTAGCTGATACTACATCAAAAAGCGGAGCCGTCAAATCTTCCATTTGACGGCTGTATTTTTCATGGTAGCGCCATGCTTTAATCGGTAATATCTCTGCCATTAGAGCAATCTATTTTTCCATTTTGTCCTTGGCATCGATCCGTCCTGCATTGACTTTACTTTGCGAAGGTCATTTTTCTGTTTTTCCAAAAGTTCTACTGCTGTGGCTCCTAGAAGCTTTAGTTCCAAATCTGTCCACTGAATATCTAATTTATCTGGAGTAAAGTATTTATCAACAAACTTGGTGTCAAATTCACCGCTTCTAAAAGCCTCATGTTCCATCACGAATTTACAAAAACCCAAGGTGGTCTCTATACCAGTGATCTGATATTCTTCAATGGCGCGAATCATTCTGTCCATGGCCTTTTCTCTATTATCAGCATGGGTAATCAACTTAGCAATCATAGGGTCATAATAAATAGGTATATCCATGCCCTGTTCAAATCCATCATCCACTCTGATTCCTGAACCTTGAGGTCTAATATAAGTTTGTAAATTCCCAATATCAGGAAGAAAATTGTTCCTTGGATCTTCGGCGTAGACTCTCACCTCTACTGCATGGCCGTGTATTTTCAAGTCCTTCTGCTCAAAGCTCAGTGGTAGACCTTCTGCGATCAATATTTGTTCCTTCACCAAATCCTTCCCCGTAATCATTTCTGTTACAGGATGTTCCACTTGAAGGCGGGTGTTCATTTCGAGGAAGTAGAAATTCAACTTTTCATCCACAATAAATTCCACGGTACCTGCACCATAGTAATCACAGGCTTTGGCCACCTTAATAGCAGCTTCTCCCATAGCTTGACGCATAGCTTCAGAAACCACCGCGGAAGGAGCTTCTTCTATTACTTTCTGATGTCTTCTCTGTACAGAACACTCCCTTTCGAACAAATGCACTACATTACCATGCTGATCTCCGAGTACTTGTATTTCTATATGCCTTGGTGAAGTGATGAACTTTTCTATAAAAACAGCACCATCTCCAAAAGCTGACTGGGCTTCAGAAATAGCTCTTTGCATTTGCTCCTCAAATTCCCCTTCATGCTCCACCACCCTCATGCCTTTTCCTCCACCTCCAGCACTAGCTTTAATCAGGATTGGATAGCCAATTTCTTGAGCCTTAACTTTGGCAGCAGGGATATCTGAGATTGCATCTTCAGTTCCAGGGACCATTGGAATATCGTATGTTGATACTGCATGCTTGGCTGCAAGCTTGGAGCCCATTACTTCAATTGCTTCAGGAGAAGGTCCTACGAATATAATTCCAGCATTGGCAACCTTTCTGGCAAATTTAGCATTCTCAGACAAGAATCCATAGCCCGGGTGAATAGCATCTACATTCAATTCTTTACATACTTGTATGATCTTATCCATCAAAAGGTAAGATTGATTAGATGGAGGTGGCCCTAGACAAACTGCTTCATCGGCGTATTTGACATGAGGAGCATCCCTATCTGCTTCACTGTAGACAGCTATCGTTTTGATACCCATCTCTTTAGCTGTACGCATGATACGGAGACTGATTTCTCCCCTATTAGCCACCAAAAGCTTTTGTATTTTTTTCATATTTGGGTCTTTTTCTATGTGTCAAAAAGCTTAACCCACGAAGTAAATAAAATAAAACGAGGATAGGAAAGAATATTTGAATTGACCTTTCAAATTTTGCAGGGGTGGGCAAAATGTATTACTTTTGGCGAGTTTAGCGGTATACTCTGCGACGAAAAATTTTGTAAAACCAAACGTTTGAAAGCATTGGATTTATTTGATAAATTAAATACGAACCTTGGCCCTTTGGGCAAGCATTCTGAATTATCAGAAGGATACTTCACATTCCCTAAACTCGAGGGGGAAATTGCCCCTAGGATGAAATTCAAAGGCAAGGAAGTTTTGACTTGGAGTTTGAATAATTACCTAGGTTTGGCTAACCATCCGGACATCCGTAAAGCAGATGCTGAAGCAGCTGCCAAATGGGGTGCTGCCTACCCTATGGGTGCAAGAATGATGTCTGGACAGACTGATCTTCACGAGCAGTTGGAAAGAGAGTTGGCGGAATTCGTTGGCAAGGAAAGTGCCTACTTACTCAACTATGGCTATCAAGGTATCATGTCTGTGATAGACTCTCTTCTTGATAGAAAAGATGTAGTCGTATACGACAGTGAGTGCCATGCTTGTATCATAGATGCTTTGAGAATGCACCTTGGTAAACGTTATGTGTTCCCGCATAATGATATTGATAATTGTGAAAAGCAGCTTGAAAGAGCTACCAAACTTGCACAAGAACAAGGAGGTGGTATACTTGTGATTACTGAAGGTGTCTTTGGTATGACAGGTGACCAAGGTAAATTGGCAGAAATCGTCAAATTGAAAGAAAAATTTGATTTCAGGCTTTTGGTAGATGATGCACATGGCTTTGGTACCATGGGTCAGACTGGTGCCGGAACAGCTGAAGAACAAGGCGTACAAGAGGAAGTAGACCTATACTTCTCTACTTTCGCAAAATCCATGGCCTCTATCGGAGCATTTATAGCTGGTGACGCAAAAGTGATTCACTATTTGAAATATAATATGCGTTCTCAAATCTTCGCTAAGTCATTACCAATGCTACTAGTAGAAGGAGCGCTAAAAAGACTGGATATGCTGAGAACACAGCCTGAATTGAAAGATAACCTTTGGAAAATCGTCAATGCACTAAAAAATGGGTTGATTGAGAAAGGATTTAGCATAGGAAAATCCAATTCACCAGTTACACCTGTCGTTTTGAACGGTACTGTGGGTGAAGCTGCTACCATGAGCAAGGATTTGAGAGAGAATTATAACATCTTCTGTTCCGTTGTCATCTACCCTGTAGTCCCTAAAGGCATGATTATCTTGAGGTTAATACCTACCGCAGTTCATACTTTGGAAGATGTGGCAGAAACAATCGCTGCCTTCGAAGCTGTTAAAGAGAAGCTTACAAGCGGGTATTATAAGACTACTGAACTCGCAATATCATTCGGGGAATAAAAAAATTCTCTAAAAAAGTGCCTCCTATTGTTGTTTTATAAACATTTTGCATATATTGAACCAATAATTAAACATATCATCAACCTTAAAATTAACTTTTACTATGAGCAGATTTAGCGAAATTAAAGATCTTGTAATGGGTCTAGAAGCAGACTTCGAAAAATTCTATGACAAAGGCAACCAAGCTGCCGGTACTAGAGTAAGAAAAGGAATGCAAGATCTTAAGAATTTGGCACAGGACATCCGTAAGGAAGTTCAGGACAAGAAAAACGCTGGTTGATTCTAAAAACCATAGTTTATAAAAAGGAGATCATAATGATCTCCTTTTTTTTTGCCAATTTTTTTATAGTCAATCACTCAGATAGTAGCAAAAACTTATACTTAATATGATTATCTGAAATGAAAACAATATGGGTATTTAGCACAAATATTCTTGCAAATAATAGTTATTAGCCGATTAGTTATCAGTGCATCAATTGCTTTAAAAGACACCATTTCGTTTAGCTATTGCTATGAAAGCGGCTATACATATATTCAAAACAAGACTTAGAATTTCTACACCACGACTACCATTTATTTCGAGGGTGAAACGCTTTATAACCTATCGCTTCGCAGGGTTTAGCTCACTCCTATAGAGACACCTATGCTGCGATCACTAATTAGTAGAATATTTTGCATTTTGACCTCTTCTCTATGGTAATTGGGACAGACCACTACTAATTCTAATGTATTATCTGGAACAAAGCCTTATTGCTAAATAGAAAGTCCTACCAGAAATTATCTGATAGGACTTTTTGAAAATATTTTTTAAAATGAAAAAATGCTACTTTTTTTCCATCTCAGTAGAGACTTCTACCCTATTGTTTTCTCTATTGACATCAGCCATTCTTAGGCTAGGATCGATTTCTATACTTTTGATATCGGCAATAGGTCTGCCTACCATCACTTCAGTCGTATAGTTAGTCCAAGGCCATTTCTGCGTCTTCACTCGCTTAGGCATGCCAGCCTCCTCAGGCTTGCTTCCTCTTTGAATCACCAATGGCAGATAAATCATCTCCTGCGAACCGTCCTGATAGGTTACTACTACATCCACAGGCATAGGCATCATACCCACTCTCTCTAACGTAAGTTTGGTGTCATTGCCAGCTGCTTCCACAGACTTGATTCCATAATCAATGGTCTTGGTAGAAGCAATGAAATAATCATAATACCAGTCTAACTCCAATCCACTTACATTTTCAAATACACGGATCACATCATTACCATTAGGGTGCTTGAATTTCCAATCATCCCAAAGTCTCAACAAAGCCTTATTGAAATTTTCTCTTCCTACTACATACGACAGCTGTTCTACAAAAACAGCACCTTTATTATAAGTACCAGGACCATAAGCTGAATTCAAGTTATAATGATCACCATGTGTGGTCAAAGGTTCTTCGTATCCAGCTTCTGCTAACCTGAAGTATGATCTATAGCTTCCATTGTGCGTAAAATTTGGATCTTTCTCAAATACTGCATCCATCACGACTGAAGTACCCCAAGTAGTGAATCCTTCATCTAACCATGGTTCCGAAGATTCATTGAAGCCAAGCACACCATAATACCAGCTATGAATCAATTCATGAACTGTCACACCAACGAGACTTCTAAGATTTCTATGACCAGTGATCAAAGTAGCCATAGGATATTCCATCCCTCCATCTCCACCTTGGATCACAGAATATTGCTCATATGGGTATGTCCCAAAATTTTCACTACAATATTTAATCGCATCTATGGTGTATTGCATCAAAGCAGCCCAGTTTTCTTCAGTCTTTTCATTTTTCACATAAAGCAAGTGAACCATTGGTCCATTTTCCATCTGAACCATATCATGGGTGTAATTCGGGTCAGCAGCCCACATGAAGTCATGAACATTTGGCGCTGCAAAGTGCCAAGTTAGGTTCTTACCTTTTGGCGCAGGCACTTTCACTCCCGCATCTTCATAGCCCTTCCCTATTTCATTGGCATTTTGTAAATAGCCAGTTCCACCAAGTAGGTAATCTTTGTCAATAGTGATTTTTACATCAAAGTCTCCAAAATTACCATAAAACTCTCTCCCTATGTATGGATTTGCATGCCATCCTCTTACGTCGTAAGCGGCCATTTTAGGATACCACTGTGACATGGAATATCTGATTCCTTCTGCATTATCTCTACCCGCTCTTCTTACTTGAAGTGGTACTTGACCAAAAAACTCCATGTCAAAAACGACTGTTTGACCTGGTAATATTGGTTCAGCCAAATCTACCTCTAGGATGGTTTCTTCATGCTCAAATTTTACTGGTTTGCCATTCATGGTCAATTTCCTGACTTCCAAAATCCCATATTCTTCTGGCTTGAGGTTTTGGATCCTATCTCTTACCCTTCTGTCCGGATCGGCGATCGTTCTTGACCTCACATCCATCATGCTATTCGGTTGGAAAGCATTGTAATACAAGTGATAGAATGCTCTTGTCAGTGTATCCGAGGAATTGTTGGTATATTGTAGCTTCTGTGTACCAGTATATTGGTTCTTCACCACATCCATGGTCACATCCATTTCATATTTGACCTTTTGCTGGAAACGGTCCTTTTGTGCAAATGTAAGTGTGGAAATGCCCATCAATGAGGCAACACACACAGCAAACCATAATCTTTTGAACATATTTATCTAAGTTTTTTTGCTAAAATAACCCAAAATCTGAGCCCGCTGCAAGCCATTGGTCAAATAATCTGATTATCCGTAATTATACCAGTGTACATATTTAACACAAATATTCTTACGGATAATCGTTAACTGTTATTAGTCGATTAGTTATCTGTGCATCAATTGCTCTAAAACACACATTAACCTATTGGACTCCACTAAGCTGCACTCAGAAATCATATAACTATAAGGTCAATACCATTGCCCAATCCATAGGAAAGCATTTTCTCAAAAGGAATTACCTTTCATCAACCTTAATTTCCCTCCACAAGATTTCAGTATTATCATTGGTTTTTATAACCTTAATTGAAAGAAAATATTTTGAAAAATTGATACCCAATGAAAACACAAAGAAGAATGCTTAATCAATTCAAACTTTGGGGACTAGCTCTTTTGGTTTTACTGAGCTTACCAGAGTTTGTGACGGCACAGCAAGTAGACATGGATCTGTTCAAGACCATGAAAACCAGAAGCATAGGACCTGCAGGCATGAGTGGTAGAATCACCGCCGTCGCTGCCATAGACAATGATCCAAACATTATCTATGCAGGTGCTGCATCTGGAGGTGTATGGAAATCAACCTCTGGTGGAATTACCTGGAAACCGATTTTTGAAGAAGAAAAAGTTCACTCTATAGGAGCCATTGCTGTCTATCAGAAAAACCCAAACATTGTATGGGTAGGAACTGGAGAGGGCAATCCTAGAAACTCCCTTAACCTTGGTTATGGTATCTATAGATCCTTAGATGCTGGAGAAACATGGGAATTGATGGGCTTGGAAAAAACGAGAGCCATTCATAGAATCATTATACATCCAGATGATCCCAACACGATTTATGTAGGAGCTATCGGTTCTCCTTGGGGAGAGCAAGAAGATAGGGGTGTGTACAAAACTACTGATGGCGGAAAAACTTGGGAAAAAATCCTTTATATCGACACCAAAACAGGTGTTGGTGAAATGATTATGGACCCAAATAACCCAAATAAGCTATTTGTCAATATGTGGGAACATAGAAGATATCCATGGTTTTTCAACTCAGGTGGTCCTTCTTCAGGATTATTTGTAACGATTGACGGCGGGGAGAATTGGAAAAAGTTAGACGAGAAAAATGGCTTACCGAAAGGCCCATATGGAAGAATGGGGCTTGCAATATCCAAGTCAAATAGCCAAAAGGTATATGCGTTGGTAGAGTCTACCAAAAATGGCCTTTATGTATCCGAGGATGGAGGCAATAGATTTAGATTGGTCAATGACAAAGGTGAAATTGGTGATAGACCTTTCTATTACTATGAAATCTATGCAGATCCTAAAAACGCAGATCGCATCTACACACTCTATTCCAGAGTTGGCATGAGTGAAGATGGAGGGAAATCATTCACCCAGTTGTTGCAATACGAAGGTGTTCACCCTGATCATCACGCTTGGTATATCAATCCCAATGATCCTAGATTAATGATCGATGGTAATGATGGTGGTTTGAACATTACAAGAGATGGTGGTAAGACTTGGTACTTTGCAGAAAACATCCCTGTAGGACAATGGTATCATATCAATGTAGACAACGAGATCCCTTACAATATTTACGGGGGTCTTCAAGACAATGGCAGCTGGGTAGGTCCTGCTTATGTGTGGAGAAGAGATGGTATCAGAAATACTTATTGGCAAGAATTACAATTCGGAGATGGCTTTGATGCCTCGTCTGACCCTGAAGATTCAAGATATGGTTATTCCATGTCTCAAGGCGGTAATGTAACGAGGTTTGATAAGGAAACAGGACATAAAAGAAACATCAGACCCACTCATCCTGACAAAGATGTGTTTTTGAGGTTCAACTGGAACGCTGCACTTGCTCAGTGTCCACATGACGCTGGTACTATTTATTATGGTAGCCAGTTCCTTCATAAGAGCACAGACAGAGGAGAAACATGGGAAATCATCTCACCAGACTTGACGACTGATGATCCTGAAAAACAAAAACAACAGGAGACAGGTGGATTAACTTTTGATATTACTGGTGCCGAAAATCATACGACTATTATCGCTATTGCTCCAAGCCCAGTAGATAAAAATGTAATCTGGGTAGGGACAGATGATGGTAATGTACAAGTAACCAGAGATGGGGGAAAGACTTGGACTAATACAGCTGCCAAACTCACTGGCTTACCGAAAGCGAGTTGGATTCCGCAGATTCAAGCCTCAAGATATGATGCAGGGGAAGCATGGATAGTAGCCAACAACTACAGAAATAATGATTTCTCAGCCTATGCATATAGAACAAAAAATTTTGGCAATAGCTACGAAAGAATAGCTGATGATAGCAAAGTTTGGGGCTATGCCCTATCCATCATCCAAGATCCTGTAGAACCTAATTTGGTTTTCCTTGGAACTGAATTTGGCTTATATGTATCTTTTGACAACGCCAAAACTTGGAATCAGTGGAGACATGGCTATCCTAATGCCAACTCTACTTATGACATGGTGATACAGGAGAGAGAAGCTGATTTGGTGATTGGAACATTTGGTAGGTCCCTTTATGTATTGGATGATATCAGACCATTGAGGGTCTATGCTCAAAATCAAGGAAAAGCTCCATCGGCAAAAATCACAGCAGTACAACCTTCTGATGCATTCCAAGCTGAAATTCACCAGCCTCATGGTGAAAGGTTCCCAGCAGATGGCAAATATGCTGGAGAAAACAGAGTCTTTGGAGGAAGATTACACTTTATCATCAATGATGATAAAGAGAAAAAAGATACCGTTACCGTATCCATCTTCAATTCAGATGGAGAACAAATCAGAACTTTGAAAACAGTTCCTCAACAAGGAGTCAATAGAATGATCTGGAATTTGGATAGAAAATCTTCTGTTGATGCAAGTTCATTTGGTAGAGGTGGAAGATTTGGAGGAGGAGGAAGAGGATTCTTTGAGCCAGGAGGCGGACCAGCTATCCCAGGAGCCTACAAACTTGTATTCTCATATGGAGGAGAAACTTCCGAAACCATGATCAATGTGTACGGTGACCCAAGAATCGAAGCTAATCTAGCTGACTTGAAAGCTAGAGAAGCCTTTATCAAACAAACTGAAACCCTTGGTGCTGAAGTAGGTAAAGCCACTAGACAATTGGATGATGCTCGATCTACACTTGACAAGCTGACTGCTTATGCGAGAGATGTAGATAGTCCTGAAGTAAAAGCCTTGATGAAGGAAGTAGCAGATATCAGAAAGAAATTGGATAAGACGAGAGAGGCATTTTACGGACCAAGCAGAGAAGGTCAAGGAATCGTCAGAAACTTGTATCCAACTACCATGAGCAGGTTAGGTACTCCTAGAAGCTATGCAGCATCATCTTATGGTGCTCCAGGCCCTACAGAACAGCGTCTTTTTGATCAAGCCAAAGAAAGTGCTGCTGAAGCATTGGAAGTTTGGAAAGCCTTCTTCGATAATGACTGGAAAGCTTTTGAAGAAAAGGCTAGAAATACTAAAATCGATATCTTCAAGGAAATTGAAATGGTAGACATCAATTGATGCCTCGCATTGAATTTTAAATAAAAAAGGCCATCCGGAAGGGTGGCTTTTTATGTTTAAGTGGAATAAAGTTATTAAAACCTTTAGAATTATTAGAATCTCCAAAGATCAAAGTTCTGATAGCCTTTGAGGTCTATTTTTGATATCTCTAAGGTTAATTTTTCACGCTGGCTCCTAAGAGGAGCTCGAATCAATCACAAGAAGGGTTTTACTTCTAAATTAAATTTTTACTTTAGCGTGCCCCATGCTTTTATAGCGTGAAACTTTACCTAAGATTCAAGACTTAAGTTTCTTAACACTCAAAACAAGACTACCTCTCTTCGTAGTGCTCCTCGTAATACTTCTGATAACCTCCTGAGGTCACATTATTCAGCCAAGCTTCATGCTCCATATACCAGTCAATAGTTTTGCTGATGCCCTCTTCAAACTGCAAGCTTGGCTCCCATCCCAACTCTTGCTTGATTTTGTGAGCATCAATGGCATAACGCATATCATGTCCTGCCCTATCCTTGACAAACGTGATCAGCTGCTTTGAAGTACCTGCTGCTCGCCCCAACTTTTCATCCATTTTATCGCAAATCAAGCGAACGATGTCAATGTTTTTCCATTCATTGAACCCTCCAATATTATAGGTCTCACCTGATTTCCCTCGATGAAATATCAAATCAATGGCTTTGGCATGATCTTCTACAAATAACCAATCGCGGATATTCTCACCTTTCCCATAGATAGGAAGTGGTTTATTGTTTCTAATATTATGTATACAAAGCGGAATCAGCTTCTCAGGAAACTGGTTTGGGCCGTAATTATTGGAACAATTGCTAATTACAGTATTCATCCCATAAGTATTGGTGTAAGCCCTCACAAAATGATCAGATGAGGCTTTGGATGCCGAATAAGGAGATTGGGGATCATAAGGGGTAGTTTCGAGAAAATACCCTGATTCTCCCAAAGAACCATAAACCTCATCAGTAGAAATATGATAAAAAAGATGTTGCTCAAGACTCTGCCAGGTTTGCTTGCAAACATTCAGCAGATTCACTGTGCCTATCACGTTGGTTTGGACAAATGCAAGTGGGTATGAAATCGAGCGATCTACATGAGATTCAGCTGCTAAGTGAATCACATCTGTGATTTGATATTGCTCAAATACTCGCATGAGCTCCTCAGCATTCAAGATGTTGACTTTTTCAAAAAAGTAATTTTCAGCATGCTCTATATCTTTGAGATTTTCAAGATTGCCTGCATAAGTCAGGCAATCTAGATTTACAATCTTGTATGCAGGATAGCGATTGACAAAGAGTTTGACCACATGACAGCCTATAAATCCCGCACCACCCGTAATAAGAATATTCTTTGACATATTGAGCAAACTTTATTTTTTGTAAAAATCATTGTACCAAGCTACAAACTTGGCCACTCCATCCTCTACTGAGGTGCTTGGCTTATATCCTGTATCTTCGCTAAGATCAGTTACATCTGCAAATGTAGCTGGCACATCACCCTTTTGCATTGGGAGCATTTCCTTCACTGCTTCCACTCCTAGTGCCTTTTCTAATGCACCGATATAATCCATCAATTCCACGGGATTGTTGTTCCCTATGTTATAGACCTTGAAGGGTGCGTAAGAACTCCCTGGATCGGGATCGTTTCCAGACCAAGTTGGGTTTTGCTTGGCAGGTCTATCAGATACCCTGACAATTCCCTCCACGATATCATCCACATAAGTGAAATCTCTTTTCATTTTCCCATGATTGAAAACCTTGATTTTCTCTCCCTTTTTCATCGCATCAGTAAAAAGAAACAGTGCCATATCAGGTCTTCCCCATGGGCCATATACTGTAAAAAATCTCAATCCAGTGGTAGGAATTTGAAAAAGGTGGCTGTAGGTATGCGCCATCAATTCATTGGACTTCTTGGTGGCTGCATAAAGACTTACGGGATGGTCTACATTGTCTGTAGTGGCAAAAGGCATCTTGGTGTTTGCTCCGTATACTGAGCTTGAAGAAGCATAGACCAAGTGCTTCACAGGAAATGCTCTACATGCTTCAAGGATATTCATAAACCCCTGAATATTAGCTTGGATATAAGCGTCGGGATTTTCTAATGAATACCTTACACCAGCTTGGGCAGCCAAATTGATTACTACATCAAATTTTTCCCTTTCAAATATGTCCATCATCAACTGCTTATCTGAGATATCCATTTGAATGAAAGTATATCCTTTTAGACTGTTTGACTCAATTGGCTTGCCGACTTTTATAACCTCTCTCGACACACCCGCTGCTTCCAATCTGCTGTATTTTAGATTGACATCATAATAATCATTGATATTATCCACGCCAACCACTTCATCTCCTCTTTGGATCAAAACATTAGTCAAGTGAAAACCTATAAATCCAGCTGTTCCAGTTATGAAATATTTCATCTTTTGATTGGGGTTGGTTATTAGTTATTAGTAATTGAGCTGATTGGTTATTGGTTAATTGTTTGAAGAGCTTGTCCCACGTATCGGGATTGAAAAGCTTGGGATGATGGTGAGTTATTTTGCATTTAACATCAATTCATCGCTTGCCATTCACTAATATCAATAAGTGTCCAAATCTGTGAATAACTTGAATAAGCCCTTTTTAAATTCTTTATTTCGAAGCTTCTTCTTCTAGAAGACGTTCATAATTTTCTTTTATTAAATTTTGAATTTGCTTGCGTTCAAAATTTATAGTGACCTCTTGGTACAAATTATCTGCAAGCTTCTGCATGTATTCTCTTTTGACATAGGCAAATTCTAACGCTTCTTTGAGAACATCAGCTTTCTTTACTGGAAACATCAAACCCGTACTTCTATCTGTCACGATATCTTTATTCCCAATGATGTTAGAGCAAATGACCGGAAGCTGCATCGCCGCAGCTTCTAGCAGGACATTAGGGAATCCTTCCCTGTGCGAAGCATGTACCAAAACATCCGAAATAGCCATATAATGCGACACATGTTCTGTCCATTCTATCTGAACGATCTTGGGATGATCTTGAATCTGTCTCAAAGTATGGTCATCGATCGGGTTGAGTTCTTGCTCAAAAGAGCCTAACAAAACCAACTTTGCTCTATTGACAATCTTAGAATCGAGAAAAGCCTTAACCAACTCTTCTATCCCCTTATCTTTGACCAATCTACCGACAGCTAATATAATGAATTCATTTTCACCAGGCATCACACGCATGGTGGCTGCTACCAAGTGATTTTCTTTTAAAGCTTCCCTGCTATAATGCTGCAAATCAACTCCATTGCTAGACCCCTTACCTATTACCTTTAGCTTAGTAGGGCTACAAAGTTTTTCTTTGATGATCAACTCACTTAGAGAATATGAATTAGGCCATACCTCTGTTGCATATTTGTAAGTCCAGCGCTCTGCTTTGATCAAGAGATTTTTCTTATTTTTCTCTGCGACCATATAGGGCATTCCAGCCACAGTATGGATTCTCACTTTGACTCCGGCCAACTTTGCAGCAATCATTCCTAGCAAACCGGCTTTAGGGGTATGGGTATGTACGATATCTGGCTTCTCCCTCTTCAAAAGTTTGAATAGTAGCCAGAGGCAGTATAGATCCCAAAAAGGGGTAATTTGTCTAGTAAAGGGTATAATCTGATGTCTACAACCTTCTTTTTTGGTGATGTCATAAATTTCTCTACCATCTGCACTGACCATCAATACTTCCCATCCTGCAGATTTCATATAATTCATTTGTCCCTTTAGCAAAAGTTTGAGTGAAAGTGGGACAGTGGTGATTCGAATTAACTTTGGCATTAATAAAGCGGGTTAAAAGTTCAAATATAGGGGAATATTCCCATTCCGCAGGATTTAGATACTGTGATATTTTACATGCTTTTCTTAATGAGACATATATCTTTCTTCAAAATCCGCACCAATTAATTAAGTTTACTGATTTAAACGTTTTGATCATTTTTTAAAAGTTTACTAATCTTAATGTGATTATCCGCAATGAAACTAGACACTAATGTGTAAACGAAATTCAGGCAAGGTCAAATTCGTCAATAGTCTATTTCAGATGAATTCAAAGTATTTACCTAATCAAATATGGTTACTTGCATGAAAGCGCATATACATATATCTGAATATTGTTGTCAAGATATCAAATCTTGGATCTTATCAAAAAAATCAAATAGTCATCATACGTTCATAAGTCAAATGGCACTAAATAATCTACCCAACATCCAAAAGAAATGACCATTGGTCTCCCAATGGCCTTATTTAAACTATGATCCAAACTGAATCTACGAAATTGGTATAGGTTTAATCTTTTTGAAATACTCGGACATAATCTACCGCCAACTGCTGTGGGAAGATGGTCGAACTGTCTGGATTGCCTGGCCAATTCCCACCTACTGCAAGGTTGATGATAAAAAAGAAAGGCTCTCTAAACTCACTCATGGACGTAGGTGTGATATCTTGCTCGTGGTATACCACATCATCTAGCAACCAAGTGATTTTTCTCTCATCCCAAATAATACTATAAACATGGAAATTATCAGCTAGAACTCCTTCACTGAGTCTTTTCTCTCCACCTCTATAGGCATAAGAACCATTGTTGTCCCAATGTAATGTTCCATGTACTGTATTATCTCTTCCAGGAGCATTGCCACCGATCATTTCCATGATATCGATCTCACCACATGCAGGCCAACTGATATCCGTGATACTTTCACCCAGCATCCAAAGTGCTGGCCAAATTCCCTGACCTCTTGGCATAGCAGCTCTGATGTCAATTCTACCAAAAGTAAAGTTCTTACGACCTTGGGTTTTGATTCGTGAAGAAGTAAAGTTTTTACCTCCTATACTCTCTTGCTTGGCAGTAATTATTAGAAAGCCATCCTTTAGTTCTGTATTTTCCCTTCTGTAGAATTGCTGTTCATTGTTTCCCCAACCGCATAGGTTTGGACAACCATCACCGATTTCAAATACCCAATCAGAAGAAAGGGAGTTGGAATTGAATTCATCATTCCAAACCAAAGAATACCCATTGTACTCCATTGGGGATTCAAATCCAGTGGAAGGAAGTCCTAGACCAAGGGTTTGCTCGGTAATGGTGACTTTTTTCTCCTCTTTTATAAAATCAGCTTCAGTCGCATGCGCTTGAACTGTAATGGTATAATCTCCCGGAGCTGTATATCTAAATGAAGCTCGGCTACCAGGTACAATTTCCGGTTCTTGGTTATTTGCACCAAATCCTACTCGGAAGAAATTAGTCCTATCAGCAGAGAAATTCACTTCTACCAATCCATCTCCCTTTTCCTCTACCACTACATTCAAATTGGTTGGGAGCAATACCTGCTCCACACCATTGTCTTGATTGCAGCTATTGGCTGCGGCAAGGGTGAGGAACAGGAATATTGCTTGAATCATTTTTGTCATTATAATCATTTTTTAATCGTTATCAGGAACTAGGACAAAAGTCCACCAAACAGCCCCAGAGTCTGTAATATCAATGGCAATGGTCAACTCCTGCGTGCTACTATTGTAGTTTAACACATCATAAGTAACCGTTTCATTTGTTCTAGGAGGTCCTGCTGAATATTCTCCGCCATTGTAGGCTTTTGGAAGTGCAATAAATGCGCCAGTACCAGTTACCGAAATTTTTGCATTTGCTCCATCAGAAGCAGGTGTAAAGGAAAACTCGTGCGTTCCAGCGCCCCATGCTTCTCCTGCAGTACCTACTAGGTTACTGGCTGGTTGACAACCTTCAGAGCCAGTACCCATATAACTTTCAGCAAAAATATCTCCTTGTGGATCATAGCTGTATTCTCCATTTGACTTGAATATAAATAGGTCATTGAATAAGCAATCTCTTTCACCTGAAATATCATTTCCATTTGGGAAGAACTCATCACTTCCTGGACGCGGACCTACGCCAAATGCACCTGCGGCAGGTTTCAATTTCCAAGCTCTCTCTCCACCACCTGTTAGATCTGCAACAGTTAATGCTTCTTGACCTACTGACTGATCCGCAGCAGGAATTAATGTGAAATTCCAGAAAACGGATCCATCATTGGTGATATCGATGGAGATGGTCATTTCCTCTGTAGCTTCGTCATAAGCGATCACTTCGTAAGTTACGGATTCATTAGCTCTTGGAGGAGCGGCGCTGTATTCTCCACCGTTAAAGGCTTTAGGCAAAGCGATGAATGCACCTGTGCCCGTTACAGTGATTTTAGGGAATTCTGTAGGCGTTCCTGGAGTAAAGCTAAATTGATGAGAACCTGATGCCCAAGCTTCCGCAGCAGTACCGATTAGGTCTTCCTCTGGTTGGCAGCCATCAGGAATACCCAAGTAAGCTTCTCCGTAAACATCACCCTGTGCATTGTACTCATAGGTTCCATTAGAATTGAAGATAAAAAGGTCATTGAACAGACAAGGTCGATCACCCGAAATATCATCTCCATTAGGGAAGAAAGAGTCACTACCTCTACTAGGTCCTACACCAAATGCACCAGCAGCTGGCTTCAGTACCCAAACTTTTCTTCCATTACCAACCAAATCACTTTGTGTGAAACTCACATCCGGATTTACAGGTTCTGGCTCTGGCTCAGGTTCTGGATCAGGTTCGAAACCTTCTGGAATCAATCTGATATACCAAGCCAAGTCAGTATTCGCTTGATCTACGAATCTTAAGAACATTTCATTTTCTTCCAATCTTACAATTTGGTAAGTTCTACCTCCTGCAAAATAGCCTAAGAAGCCACCCTGTGTCACAGAAAGTTCTGGTAATTGTCCCTCAGGCTCAACCAAAGACCACCTTAGATTATCTGGCGCCTCGTATGGTGCAGACAAATCGCCCACTCCTGGATCAAAAGCACCGGGGAAATTGCTGCCTTGTGCACTATTCAAATAAACAAGGCCATTGGTCTCCATCACAAATCTAAATCCATCAAGGAAAAAGGTATAGCGATCTGTGTACATTCCTGAGCCAGCTTTTTCATTGGCTACTGCCTGGTACCACTCAGGGAAATTACTTGTTGGGATATTTGGACCTACACCAAAGTGTCCTGCTCGCCCTGCATCTATTTTCCAAGTCTTTCCTTCCACAGCATCCACTCCTCCTGTCAATAAATTGAATATTGGCCTATCGAGCAATAATGGATCTGTCTGCTCAATCACAATATCTCTTGTGAAAGTAGCACTACCACCAGAATTGAAAACTGTCAAGGACACGGTATATGTACCAGCCAAAGGATAAGTACCTGTGATGGTTTTTCCTTCACCTGTTTGTCCATTACCTAGGTCCCAATTCATCATGAAGAAATCTCCATCTGCTGTAAATCTGAGGATGTTATCACTTTCAGCTGTAGGTGTGAAAGTGAAATTTGCATCTGCTTCTGTTGGTGGAGCACCATCTAAGGAATATTCCTCCACACAGGCCATGACTACCACGAGTGGTAGCAATAGCCAAAGGTATTTAAATATATTTTTCATGGTAATGTCTGATTAATAACCTGGATTTTGATTCCAAATACCACCCGCTAGGTCAATTTCAACTTGAGGGATTGGAAATAATTCATGCTTGCCTACTACAAACCCGCTGATGCGATCAGCAGCTTGTCCCGTTCTCACCAAATCCCAGAATCTGTATCCTTCTCCGGACAATTCCAGTCTCCTTTCTCTCAAAATAGCCTGGTATAAAGCATCACCAGAGGCATTGATTGCAGGCATATTGACACGCTCACGTACTTTGTTCAATTCAGTTCTTGCTCTTCCATCATTTCCAGACCTTTGGAATGCTTCTGCTGCCATCAACAATACATCTGCCCATCTGATCACTCTGTAATTCAATGGACTCGTCAAATCATCATCTGGTAAGCCTCTTTCATCAGCTCTTTTGATATACTTGTTTTGATAATACCCTGTATGACCACCACCACCAATGGCGTAAGTAATATCAGCTGAATTTGGTTGAGCAGAGATAAAAGCTTCTATATCCAAAATCGTAGCGTCTCTTCTGATATCATTTGCATCAAATGCATCATAGAGATCCTGAGTAGGTAAATTATAGCTATTCCCATCTGCATAGAATGGACCTTCATATTGTCTAATACCATGGAAACCTACCGCAGCATTACCATTTAGACAAATCAGACAACCGTAATCTCCACCTTGTAAGCCAGAAAATTGAATAGTAAATACATCCTCTGATACATTTTGATTGGCAACCAAAAACATGGTGGTATAATCAGGAAACAAACCATAGCCACCTGCATTTGTATCAATCAAATTACCCAGTACAGTAGCAGCTTCTGAAAATTTATCTTGATAGAGTAATACTTGCCCAAGTAAAGCACTAGCTGCTCCTGAAGTCAATCTACCTGTTTCATTCACAGTAGCAGGAAGCACCTCAATAGAGGCTCGTAAGTCAGACTCAATCTGTGCATAGACCTCAGCTTTGGGAGAACGTGGGGTACTAGATATTTCATTGATAGAAAGCCTTCTATCTACAATCAGAGGCATATCACCAAAATATTTTACTAAATTGAAGTAGAAATATGCTCTCATCATTTTGGCTTCTGCAAGGATCAAATCTTTACCTGGAAAATCAATTTTATCCTGATTCTCAAAGATGTAATTGGCTCTAGCGATACCTGTATAATTTACACGCATCACTGCTCTCAATTCTTCATTGACTCCGCCATGATTCATGTCTTGGATCTCGTGTAGCCCTCTAGTATCATTGACACTTTCACCACCAGCAATGGAGTTGTCCGAAGCAATCTCTCCTATCCACATATTGAGATAGGCGGGCTGCATCATATCATAGACCCCTATGATGGCTCTGTTGAAGTCTTCTTGGGTATTGAAGAAGTTCTCTGCATCCTGAGTAAACTCAGGATCAATATCCAGCCAACTGTCGCAGGCTGAGAATATTCCCAAGGGAACAATTAATAACCATTTATATATTCGTCTCATGATTTTTAGAATTTAATGTTAACACCTGCCATGATGGTTCTAGCTTGCGGGTAGATACCATTATCCACACCAGCAAATAGTGGATTACCAGATCCCACATCAGGATCGAAACCTTGATATCTTGTCAAGGTTACCAAGTTGTTGGCAGCAACGTAGAATCTAAAATATTGCATGCCGATTTTCTGAGAGATTACAGAAGGAATAGTATATCCAAGTTGTACATTTCTCAATCTCACAAAAGAGCCATCTTCAACATAAAAATCAGAGAATACAGTATTTCTAGTTGGTCCTGTAGTCAATCTTGGTACTTCATTGGTCGTTCCTGGACCAGTCCATCTGTTGATATTATAAGCCAATTGATTGGCGAAAGGCTGCTGTCTTTCGTAGTTTCTAATGATATCCTGACCTAAGGCCGCATAAATATTTGCTCCCAAGTCAAACCCTTTGAAATCTACCGAGAAATTGAAACCCATCACCATATCTGGAATTGGAGAACCGATCATGGTTCTGTCTGAATCATCACCAAAGTTGATCACACCATCACCATTTTGATCTACAAATCTCAAATCACCTGGTCTTGCACCAGCTTGCGACACTGGACTTGAAGCAATCTCTTCTTGTGATTGGAAAATACCATCAGTCTGATAACCTATGAAATATCCAATCGGAAATCCTTTTTGGAATCTTGTCGCAACATTTCCTCCTACACTAAAGGCTGCACCAGGGATAAACTCAAACCCTTCGGGAACAGCGGTTACTTCATTATGTAAGAATGTGACATTGTAATCAAATCTGAAGTTGACACCTTCTTTCTTAGAAGTTCCATAGCCCAATTCCAATTCCAAACCTCTGTTCAATACATCACCTGCGTTGATCACAGGTGGAAATCCACCTGGGCCATAAGAACCCAACAAGGCGGATACATCAGGCTGGAAAAGTAGGTCTCTGGTGTTTTTGATAAAATAGTTGGCTGTGAAATCCAAGGTATTGAACAAAGAGAAGTCCAAACCGATATTGGTCTGATATGTAGTCTCCCATTTTAAGTCAGGATTACTCGTAGCTCCGATAGCAGCTCCATTGATGATGAGGTCATTGAAAACATAGGTTGCCGAACCATTCAATAAACCTCTGTATCGGAAAAGTCCAATTTGGTCATTGCCAGAAATACCAAAGCTGGTTCTCAACTTCATGAAATCAATAAAACTCACATTAAAAAATGATTCATCAGATATCAACCAAGCTCCTGAAATAGCAGGGAAATACCCTATTCTATTGTTAGGTCCGAAATTAGACGAGCCATCTCTTCTCAAGATAGCAGAGACAAAATATCTTTTTTGGTAATCATATTCACCTCTCAAAAAGGCAGATGTCAATCTTTGCCTGCTTTGGAATGAGCCTACATTATTCAAAAATCCTCCAGGAGCCTGATTGGCAGAAATATCTGCGAAGTTCAAGTCATTGTTAGGAATATTGAATCCTGTACCATTCAATCCTTCACTTCTGTTGCCAACCAAAGAAACACCAAACATACCTTTTACAGTATGATCTTCTCCAAACTTATTTTCATAATTCAAGAAGGCTTCAAGGTTATAGTCTAAGAATGTATTCCTAGACTCAAACACATTGGCACCTCTTTCAATTTGAACCCCGCCTACATCTACAAGAACAGGATCTAGATTCGCATTTCTAGCAGTGTTGGCAAATTTTCCCGGACCATACCAAACTAATGGATTAAATACTTTGGTATCTACCATGGCAAAGTTGTACCCTGCTCTACCTGTCGCTGTGAAATTACTATTGATCTTATATTCAATCTCTTCTTTACCTACGAGCTTATTTACCCAAGTATCATTGAAGGTATTTTGCATTTGTGCCAATGGATTAATGATATCATTGACATTGTCCAAGTATGAAAATCTATTTCCTACAAATATTGGCTCAGTTGGATAAGCATTGATGGTATTATATAATACTGACCCAATTCCTCCTTGTGGTAGACCTTTGCTTTCTTCTCTTGTATATAGCAAAACATTGGTTAATTTCACTTTAGGAGCCAATTCAGTGATAAAATTGATTCTAGCTGTATATCTTTCAAAATTAGCTTTAGGTCCGCCCACGATACCTTGCTGTCCAAAGTAGGATCCACCTATTGAGTAAGAGGTCTTTTCAGATCCGCCTGTTACAGTCATGTTGTATTCCTGAATAGGAGCTGTTTGGAAAACAGCGTTTTGCCAATCAGTACCTTCTCCCAATTCAACATTATTGAAAGGCATAGGCTGTCCGCCAGCTGCAAAGGCTTCATTCTTTAAAATTGCATATTCCCTTGCATTGAGTAGGTCAAGCTTACGGGCGGTCTCTTGGACACCATAAAAAGCTGAAAAATCCATTCTAGGCTTTGTCCCTAGATTTCCTTTCTTAGTTTCGATAAGAATAACCCCATTTGCCGCTCTTACACCATAGATCCCTGCAGTACCGTCCTTGAGGACGTTTACTGATTCTATATCATTTGGATTGAGGGCATTAAGTCCAGCAGCATCGTAGATTACACCATCCACCAAAATCAATGGGTCATTATCGCCAAAAGTACCTAATCCTCTAATTCTAATATTAGAAGTTCCACCTGGAGCACCTGAGTTGGTTGTGATGTTGACACCAGCGAGTTGACCTTGCAAAGCTTGGTCTACCCTCGGCATGTTCATCCGCTCTATGGCTTCTCCTTTGACTTGAGATGTAGCACCTGTCAATTCCTTTTTGGTAGCAGTACCATAGCCAATAACAACGACTTCATTGAGATTAGAGATGTCTTCCATTAAAGTTACATCTATCGTAGAACTGCTACCTACTGTAACTGTCTGAGGTTTGAACCCCATAAAAGTAAACTGAAGCTGATCTCCCGCTGTAGCATTGATAGAGAAATTTCCATCGAGATCTGTCACAGTACCTACTGTAGACTTTAGCTTCAAAACACTTACACCAGGTAGCGGAAAGCCAGTATCATCTTTGACCTGTCCTTTCACTACCTCTCCTTGTGCCCATGCTCCATAGTGGAGTGAGAGCACAATACACATTAGTAATAGTTTTCTCATTTGTTTTGGATTTATTGATTTCCGAATGTCGTTTTAAACTTCCATAACTAGAAAAAAAGTCCTACATCAATACTACATCAAAAACATTTTTACTATTTCACAAAAACTCAACATTGTAATTAAAAACATCGATTGAAATGAAATAAATAGGCATTTTCATTTTTCTATAAAACTCATTCTCCTGTCTGAAAGACTACATCAATAAAAATTTATTAAATTAGAAACTAGATTATAAAATTGCATATGAAAAAGGTCTATTTACTCCTAGTTTTTCTCTTCATTCAAGCCACTATTATTGCACAGGATATAGGTTTACCTTTTTCTAAGTATTATTCTAGTCAGGAGTATCAGGGAGGAATTCAAAATTATGCTATTACTCAGAGTGCCAAAGGTCTGATTTATATTGCCAATAATTATGGGCTCTTAGAATATGATGGAACTACTTGGAGAAGATATGCTTTGCCATCTGGAGCAAAATTGAGACATGTACAATTAGACGAGGATGGACAAATCTATGTGACAGGACAAGGAGACTTTGGTTACTTCGAACCAAATCATATAGGTCAGTTAACATTCCATTCTTTAAAAATCAAGCTACCAGAAGCATTTAGAAACCTAGAAGAAGTTTGGAAAGTCTACATTACATCTGAGGAGATTATTTTTTGTACGACTAAACAAATCTTTGCTTTTGATAAGAATCAAAACTATAAATATGATCTTACCTCTAAAAGTTCTTTTGAGAGTTTTCATTATCAAAACAATCAACTTTTTGTCAATGAAGTTAGCAGTGGCTTATATATCTTACAAAATGGTCAGCTAATCAGCTTAACTAATTCAAATGTTTTAATTGATAATCTGATTACGGGCGTTTTACAGCTTTCAGGCAATCAGCAAATCATTTTTACTCGAGACGAGGGCATATTTGAGCTTCAAAACCAAGAAATAAAAAAATGGAAAGACAGCTTTCAAAGTAGTGTCAATACAGCTTTACGATTAAAAAATGGTAACATTGCTATAGGTACCCAGAGCAAAGGTCTTTTTATTCTAACAGAACGAGGAGAAAACCTTTTGAATCTAAACAATAACAATGGTCTCAATAACAACTCTGTTGTCTCCCTGTTTGAGGATCTTTCTGGAAATCTTTGGATAGGGCATAACAATGGTATTACCTTGATTGAGTTGAGTAAGCCGTTTAGAAAAATCAACCAATTCTCAGGTTTGACGGGTACAGGCTATCATTCAGCCTTGTTTAATGACAAAATCTATTTCGGGACGAATAATGGAGTTTACGTTCAAAACACTGACTCAAAAGCTAATTTTATTAATAATTCAAATGGACAGGTTTACCAGCTGAAGCCCATTCAAAATCAGCTTTTGGTAGCCCATAATGACGGGGTATTTGTCATTAAAGGAAATGAAGCAAAAAAAATAGAAGGACCAGCAGGTATCTGGAATTTTCAAAGACTAAAAAATCATCCCAACCTGATTTTAGTTGGCGGCTACAATGGACTTTACCTTTATGAAATTAGTAATCAGCAAGTACGATTTTTAAAACAAATCAAAGGTTTTTCAGAATCGAGTAGAATCATAGAACAGGATGAGAAGGGTAATATTTGGGTAGCGCATGGCTATAAGGGTATTTATAGGCTTCAATTAAATCAGGCACTCGAAGCTGTGAGCGTGACAGCTTTTGGGCCAGACTCTGGACTCCCTACCAATACACTGAATAATGTCTGGAAGGTCGCCAATCGATTGATATTCACTACTCAAGCGGGGATATTTAAGTTCAATGAATCAGACCAGTCATTTGAAAGAGATCCTTTTTTCTTGAATTACTTTGGTGCAGGAGATATCATACATTATCTACAAGAGGATCAACTGGGCAATATTTATTTTATAGCAGAAAATGAAGCTGGTGTATTGGAGAAAAAAGTAGATGGAAGCTTTGTCAAGCACCATCAGATTTTCAATCAACTCCTCCCCTTGCTCAATGATGACCTTCAAAATATCGCTACGACTCGAGGTAACGAGGTATTATTTGCAGCAAATGAAGGATTTATTCGTTTTAGTCTTAACCAAAACAACTATCAACCCAATGAATTTCCTACACTTATTCGTTCTGTTTTCCTAACTGGTGCAGTTGACTCTTTGATTTTTGATGGAAATGCCTATTCAATTCCAAAACAAGCCAATCAAAAGCCAATCAAAATTCCTTTCCAAAAAGCCAATATTCGATTTGAAAGCAGTAATCCTACCCCAAATAATGAAAAGGATTTGGAGTTTCAGTTTTGGTTAGAGGGTTTAGAGGAAGGATATGGAGAATGGATTGATAAAAGAGAGAAGGCTTATACTAATCTCCGAGAAGATAAGTATACTTTTCATGTCAGAAGCAGAAATCTTTATGGGGAACTAGCAGAGGAGACGAGTTGGGGTTTTGAAGTCTTACCACCTTGGTACAGGAGTCAGGTGGCCTATGGTATTTATTTCCTTCTATTCTGTGTATTAGGTTTCACGGGTTATCTGAGTGTAGAAAAGAAATATCAAAAAAGGGCAAGACAATTGAAAAGTGCCTCAAGAAAAGTCATAGAAGCTAAAAATTCAGAGCTGAGAAGCTCACAAGAGGAGCTAGAAAGATTGAGAAATGAAAAACTCAAGCAGGAAATTCAATTGAAAGATAAAGAGCTAGCCGCTGCAACCATGCATTTGATTACCAAAAATGGTTTCATTGATCATGTAAAGGGTAATCTGACGGGAATTATCAAAAAGAGTAAGAATCAGGAAGTCAAAAATGAAATACAAAAGGTGATTAAAAATATTGAGAAAAACATTGCTGAAGATGAAGATTGGGAGCAATTCGAAATTCACTTTGATCAAGTTCATGGAGATTTCATGTCAAGGTTCAAGAAAATTCATGAGAACCTCAGCCCTCAGGAAATCAAGTTGAGTGCTTATTTGAGAATGAATCTAAGTACCAAAGAAATTGCCTATTTGATGAACATTTCTGTGCGAGGAGTTGAGATAGCTAGATACCGTCTACGGAAGAAACTGAATTTGACTAGAGAGGATAATTTACAGGAGTTTATATTGAAGTTTTGATACTTCACAATTAGTACAAAGAACGATGAACAAATCAACATTCAATGCTGTAGATTATAAGTTAAGCCCGTCGTGGCGAGTAAACTGTTAAATCCGCCATAGCGGACAAGTCGTTAAGGGTTAATCGAGGAGGGTTTGTAGGTTTGGGATGTGTGATATTATTGGCTATTTTTTAACAAAATACGCTCTGAGATAGACATTTATAGGGTAAAAAATACTAGCTGATTTACTGTGGCTTTGTTTTTGAAAAAGTTGGTAAAAATTAAACTAACCGACTTATGAAAAGAGTAATAGCAATCACTTTATTATCAGGAGCTTTGTTAGCATCCTGTGTATCTAAGAAGAAGTATGTAGCCCTAGAAAACGACTACAATACTACAGCTTATATGCTTTCTGAGACTACCTCAGAGAAGGAAAAACTAGAAGAGGAAAACCGCATTCTAGAAGAGCGATTTGCCAGAATAGAAAGACGGGTCGAAGAGTACAATGCTAAGATCAACTCCTTAAGAGAGGAAAGCGATAGCAAGTATACTCTAGATGGAGCCGTACCTATGTCGAACAATGGCAGGGACAAATTGAAAGCTACACTAGCTAAGGTAGATCCTGAAAATCTCGCCAATGCGCAAACATTAGAGGATTCTGTAAATCTGGCCATCTCCCATAATCTCAAAAAATCAATCACAGACGGTTCTGCACAAGAGAATGACGATATTCAAATCGATATAGATAAGACTGTTGTCATGATTTCCGTTTCTGATCGCTTACTTTTCAATACAGGTAGCTATGTAGTCAGCAGAAATGCAGACGGCTTACTAAGTAAATTGGCAGAAGTGATCAATTCAGAGCCATCCATGGAAGTAATGATCGAAGGGCATACTGACCCAAGAAGTATCAATACCGCTGTACTGCAAGACAACTGGGACTTGAGCGTGAAGCGTGCAACATCTATTGTGAGGGCGCTTCAAAGTAAATACAATGTAGCTCCTGAAAAACTGATTGCTGCTGGAAGAAGTAGCTACGTGCCTTTAGTGGATAATGATAGTCCAGAAAACATGTCAAAAAACAGAAGAACTCGGATTGTGATTATTCCTGATTTGGATAAGTTCTTTGCCTTGATGGAATAAGGGGATTGAAGATTAAAAAAAGCCTTTGAGAGGGATCTCAAAGGCTTTTTTTGGATTAATGAAAGATTAGTGATTATTCCTGAGTGTAGATTGCATCTACACTTACATATCTAATCTACTATTCTGAAAATTAAAGGCGAAGGTAAAAAACCTTCGAGGTTTTGGAAAACCTCAAAGGTTCTTGAGTTACTTTGTTTGGTAAAGGTTGTTGAAGAGCATTTTGAAGGTGCCGTGTGCTTGAGCGCGGAAGGTAATTTCGGGGCCGAAAGCATAGAGTTTCCCTTTTCCTACATTTGCTTCAAAGGCGACTACACCATTTTTAAGATAGTCTTCTCCCCATGCCCATCCACTGACAAGTGGGGAAGTTTCATCAAACCATGCCAAAGGTTTCACACCTTGCACATTGTCTGCCAACTTGAACACAGGGGAATTGTTGAAAATCATGTTGGCTGTAGGATTCATCCCATAGTTCACTGGACTATCAGTTGCGATATTGGCTCTGAGAATACTTCCGGGGATGTAATACTTGTCTCCGGTCAAATTTCTCTCTCTGCCATCAGCAGTAGTCTCTACCAGTGCATTTTTTACTGGTAGTTCTAAGTGATAAGCTAGGGAAGTTGCTGCTCCTACTGCGACTACCTTTCCTCCATTTTCCATAAACTGCTTGATGGCAGGAATGGAAGTATCTGTTGATAATGTACCTAGTAGTGCATGGAACTCTTCAGCAATATCAGCTGGGTCTGCTTGATTTCTAGAAGGTGAATTACCTAATCCTGGCATGCCAGGACCGATAAATAACATGACATCATATTTGGCATTGAGGTTTCCTTTGTCAATCTCTTGTGGATATACCACTTGGAAAGGGAAGTTGTACTGCTCCAGCATCCATCTCACCCAACCAGAAGGCATAGAACCTCCATAATAGTCAAATAGTGCTATTCTAGAAGGGGTTACTTTTTTTGTGTTTCTTGGTTTGGAAGCGGGGACAGCCTTGACTCCATGTTCTTGAGCTGCCTTCTGAAGGATATTTCTTCCTCTAGCTGCCACAAAGAATGAACCTGCTGGCATGCCATTTATTTCTTCGGTTGTCCTTTGCACATCCACACCAGCCTTGAGCAAGTCGTTGATGGCTATAAAGGTATTGTTGACTCTTACATCTAGCATGAATCCTGAACCAGCAGCCAAAGTCTGAGCTGGCATAGGCAACACTTCACCATAAGCCAAGGCTTCAAAAGGACCATCAAATCCATCTAAAATCCTATCGAATTCAACTCCCATGGAAAATGCCAAAGTCCAGCCTGCTGCATCATAAGGTCTAACTGGAGGTCCCCCTGGATATTGGAAGTCATTTGGATGATCTTGTGGTTCAAACATATCCAAGATATGTGGTCTGAAAGCTTGTGCTGTTTTGACAATGTAAGAACCTTTTGGATAGGCCTTGCCATTTACTTGAAAGTCAGCGGTGGCTTGGTGTACCTGAATACCTGATTTGATCAATGCATTCAAGAGCTTTACTGCTGTAGGGAAATCTGTTTGGTCTGCTGGAAGGATAAAACCTCTAGGGTCTCTCAATTCAGGATCTTTGTAGATTTTGTCAAAAAACTCAGTAGGAACACCCCTTCTCCAATTATTATTACCGCTGTCATTGGATCTATCAGCTTCGAAAGCTGCTGTCACTGCGGCTGATCTTTTTGGATACTTGGTCCAGTGGTCCATATTACCCCTATCGATGGCATTTTTCCCCATCTTGTAAATATTGAAAAGCAAAGCATCAGCATTTCTGCTGGCATAGTCCAAGACCGCATAGTTCATGGATACAGAATAATCGATAGATCTCTGGAAATTCCAAGCTTGAGGCTCCACTGGGTAAGGTGTCGCATGTGTAGGAATCAACCTCTCTGGAACTAGAGGAATTTCAGATGGTGTGGGGCTTCCTGTCGTTTCTGTCAAAATTCCGATGATGTTGTGGAAATAAGGGGTAGTTCTCAATCCGCCATTCCACCAGGAGGAAAAAACAGAGCCACTCAGTCTGGTATAGCCCGGCTTGTCCTCAACATTCAACCTGTTGATCATGGCAGCACCTACTCCATCCAAACTTGTCATGATCAAGGGATCAAAGACATGATTGAAAGGATCTCTGTATGGAGGACCTGCAACTACAGTTCCTGCAGGGGATGTTTGATGGTGATTATAGATAATTTGAGGAATCCATTCTACATATTGTTGTAGGGAAAGGTTGGTGGATTCTTTCATGTTGTTCATGAAAAAATCTCTGTTGTTGTCATGCCCCACATATTTCTGGTACATGTAAGGAGAGCGCATGTTTCTTTTCTCAGGATCTTCCTGACTCATGTACCAGTTGGTGATGATCTCCTGTCCATCGGGATTGGTATGAACTAGCAAAATCACCAAGTCATCCAATAACCTAAGAGTCTCCTCATCATTTCTGGTAACCAATTGGTAGTAGGTTTCGATCAATTGATGGGATGCTACTGTTTCAGTGGAGTGGAGTCCTCCATCGATCCATACTACTGGCTTACCCATTTTGGATAGTCTTTTGGCCTCATCTTCTGCCACCTCTGCCCTGCCGAGTTTTTGGGAAATCTCTTTGTACTGTGCGAGATTTTGGTGGTTTTTCGGAGAAGTGACGATCATCATTGGCATTTGTCTTCCTTCTTCGGATGGCCCTATTTCTACAAACTTCACTCTATCAGATAGTTCTGCAACTTTTCTAAAATAGGCATCTGTAGCTTCAAAGGTCGCGAGCATGTAATCATCTCCGATATTGAAACCAAAGTGCTCTTTTGGCGAAGGGATTTGCTGAGCCATGCTGACAGCAAAGAGCATGATCGCCAAAAAGGAGAGGTATATTTTTTTCATAGTTATTTGATTATTGTCTATGTACGAAAATACACTAAGACCTAAACGAATCAAAACAAGGCTCTATGATCGGGGAAAAATGGATTTGGAAGGAGAAAGGGAGGACGCGGAGTCCCGCAAAGGAGCAAAGTTTGGGGAGGGAATGGGGATTAAATTTTAGATTTCAACCCCTAGGGATCGAGGAGATTGTAGATTGAGGGGATTGGCTTGGAAGGTAATGGAGTGAAATATGCTTTGCGATATATGGTAGATATATGCCTGCGGCGAAATAGAAACGCATTTTTAAAGGAATGGGAAGTAGTTACTGAGTGGTTGGGTTATTGAGGGATTGAGGGGTTGGATTGGAAGGTTTTGGAGTGAAATATGCTTTGCGAAATATGGTAGAAATATGCCTGCGGCGAAATAGAAACGCATTTTTAAAGGAATGGGAAGTAGTTACTGAGTGGTTGGGTTATTGAGGGATTGAGGGATTGGGTTGGAAGGTTTTGGAGTGAAATATGCTTTGCGATATATGGTAGAAATATGCCTGCGGAAAAATAGGATGGAGTCTTGGAAAGTGGTTAATGAGTGATTAGGGGATTAGGGAATTAGGGGAAAGTGTTAAGAATAGGAAGACCGTGAGTTTACTGGTAACTTACCTTTAACGGTGAACAATTTTAACGCTTAACAAAACTAGTGAAGTATGGGTACTTGTTGAGTGAGTTCCTCGAGGAATCGGGAGTGAAATTAGGCAATTGGGTGTAAAAAAACCCTTCGGATGGAAGGGTTTTGGTATTTTATTGAACGTAAGTCAGGTTAGTTTTCGTTGGCTTTGTTCATGCGTTTAAAGCCACGGCGAAATGGCCAAGTGTATTCTAAGGCTTCAAGACCTCGATTGAGGTTCATTGTAGAACTGTCAAGGTTGATAAAAGTGCTTTTCAAAGTTTCATTGAAGGCTGGGTCATTCAAGAGCGTTCCTATGGCATTGTCCGTACCATTGAGTTTGTTGGTGACGATATTCAAATTATCTGTCATCTGCTTAGCATTATCAGCAGTTGACTGAAGGTCAATGATTGATTTTTGGAGATTGCCGTACATTTCCTGATCGGTAAGGAGATCATGTACTAGATTTCCCTCTTGATTGAGACTTGCGGAAAGCTTTGATAGATCATTGGCCATTTGATTGCTTCTGATTGCTGTTCTCTCTAGGTTTAGCAGAATGCTTCTGAAGTTCACCGCTAAGGTAGAGTCGGTCAAAACAGCTCCAATGATTCCTTCTCCATCTGCAATTTTGCCAGTCAATATTTTGAGGTCATTGGTAATGGATACGAGATTCTTATTGTTTTCCTGAAGTGTCTCCATCATTTTATCTGTGTCCAAGGGCATTTCAGAAATCAACCTGTCACCATTTTCCACTACAGGAGCCTGAGAAGTTCCTCCATAAATGACAATGATTTTATTACCAATAAGCCCGTCAGAGCTGATTGTTGCTTTGGAATCTTTACGGATATATTCTTTTGACTTAGATTCAACATTCATTTCGATCTCTACTTGAGAATCTCCATAGAAGTTGATTTTCTTAACTGTACCGATTTTCACTCCTGAAAACCAGACGTTGTTACCAGTCTGAAGTCCTGCCACATCATCAAATACAGCTTTTAGGCTGATGCTTTTGACGAATTTCTTCTGCTGTCCCCCAAGGGTCATGATTCCTGCTACCAAGATGATGATTCCGATCAATACGAATACACCAACCAAAACTGTTTTTTTATTATCGTTTCTCATTATTGAATGAAGTTATAGTCGTAGAATGATTTTACTTTTGGGTCTTTGGCTTGTGCAAAAACTTCTTCAAAACTTCCAATGGCTTGGAATTGTCCCTCTATCAAAACTGCCATCCGGTCGCCAGTCACTTTAGCGCAGGTTAAATCATGGGTGATGACGATAGAAGAGGTGTTGTATTCTTCTCTTACCTGATTGATCAAGTTGTTGATGTCGATACAGGTAGTTGGATCTAAACCTGCCGTTGGTTCATCATAAAGCATGATTTCTGGCTCTAACACTAAAGTTCTGGCGATACCAATTCTTTTCTTTTGACCACCAGAAAGCTCTGCAGGCATTTGATTGATTGTTTTGGGAAGACCTACAGAGTCCAAAAGTCCCTCCACTTTGAGATTGATTTCTTTTCTCGTGAGGTTTTTGACATTTCTCACAAGGGGGAACTCCATATTTTCCCTCACGGTCATACTATCATATAGTGCAGAAGCTTGGAAAGCAAAGCCTATTTTTAAGCGAAGTTTATTAAGGTCTTTGAGTGACAATTTGGTCGTATCTTGCCCAAAGATATTGATTGTTCCTTCATCTTGCTGGAGTAAACCCACCATCAATTTAATTAGAACGGATTTTCCACTACCTGATTTTCCCAAAACCACTAGGTTTTCTCTTTCATAGAGATCTAAGTCCACTCCTCTGAGAACGTGGTTTTCATCAAAGGATTTTTTCACTCCTCTGATTTCTACGATTTTTTTGGTGTAGTCACTAGGCATATCGGATGGCATTTACGATTTGAAGTGCAAGTAACTCTTCGATGAATATCAAAAACATGGACATGACCACAGAGGCATTTGCAGCCTTTCCTACTCCTTCGGTTCCATTTGAGGAGTTGTATCCCTTATAACATCCTACGATACCAATGGTGAATCCAAAGACTAGGGATTTGATTAAAGATGAAAAGACATCCAAAAATGAAATCGCCTCGAATACTTGGACGAAGAAAGTAGATAAGCTGACCAATTCATTTTGGTTAACATTGATGAAAGAGCCGATGAGTGCAACAAAATCAGTGTAAAGCACTAATATGGGAATCATCAAGGTCGTGGCAATAGTTCGAGTGACCACCAAGTATTTAAATGGATTGATAGCTGAGACCTCCATGGCATCAATCTGTTCAGTCACTTTCATTGAGCCAATTTCAGCACCAATGCTTGATCCTACCTTCCCCGCTGCGATCAAGGCTGTCACCAAAGGCCCCATAGCTCTGATGATGGCTATAGAAATCAAGGCTGGTAGCCAAGAGGTAGCACCAAACTCTGATAAAGAGGGCCTAGACTGATTGGTAAATACGATTCCGACGATAAAACCTGTGAGCGAGATCAAGGGTAAGGAGCGATAGCCAATTTCATAGCATTGGCGCAAAACTTCTTTAAACTCGTAAGGAGGAAACCAGACTTCTTGAAAAAACCTTTTGACGAAGCGAAATGCATCTGCCAGTCCGGTAAAAAACTTATCCAGTTTTTTTGATATCACAGGTTTGTTTCTTTCTATATTTTCTGACATAAGTATCTCTTTCTAACTAACGAAAGTAAACAATTTGAATTAAAACTGATGTGAAATTAGTATGTTAAAAGGGAATCTTAGCAAATTATCAGTTTGACTTTATTTAAAGATGTTGATTGATACCTGCCCTATGCAGGAAGTTGAGATATTCACTAATATGGATCAATGCTAGCACATATATCATGGAATTGAACCTTCCGGAAAAGAAGTACATAAACATATTATGTTTCAGTGATTAACATGTTCTATATTAAATATAGCAATTATTCTTATACAGATATTCTTCATTTTTGGCAATTAAGTAACTCCTCAATTACTTCAATTTGAAGTGGTTTTACCAAAAAGCCTTCTACCATTTGGTAAGCATTACTTTTTGCGATATCATCAGGATCCATGGATGAGCTGAGCATTTTGACTGGTATTTGAATTTTCTTTTCTTCCAAAACATCCAAAAATTCCCAGCCGCTCATTTCAGGCATATTGATATCCAAAAGTAGGAGATCAAAGTCATTAGTCTCTAGCCATTCTAATGCCGAAAAAGGATTCTGAAAGAAAATAAGTTCCAAATCCGGTTTAATGCGTAGCATATTTTTCTTGTTGATCATATGCTGGATTTTATCATCATCCACAAAAATGATTTTGTTGATTGCTCTGTCCATTGTTTCAAAAAAGAATTTGATGAAAGTTTTCCTTGATGTTAATCAAACTTTAAAGATGTACGACTTTTAAGATTCTTTCGGTTCTCTTTAAAGCTATCAATAATATGTCTCCACAAAAATAAGGTTTTATCTGATGAAGCGATAGTATTTGAATTTTAGATTTGAAAAATGGAGAAATGCAGTTGGTTATTGATTGATTAAGGGATTGGATAGGAAAGTTGAAATATTGGGTTGTTGGAAAGTTGGGGAAGTGATCATATGATGGAAAATTGTTGACTCTGTAGGAATCTATGGTGACTAGAAAACAAGATAATCCTCGTCTCCTTTTGACCATAAAAGGACCACATGTTTTAGGACGGTTGGTTAGATACTCGTAGCCATCGCAACGGAAGAGCTGAGCGATCGATGTGGAGAGAAAGCAACGGAAATTTAGGATGGGTTAGAATGTTAGAAATTTGGGAAAAAGTTATTTGTTAGAAGTGGTAGCTTGGATTGTAAGATTGAGAAGGTAATTATTGGTTGATTGAGATTTTGGTAGGATGATTTATTGATTTAGGATTGACTAATTAATTTAGGTATTACATATTATGGCTTGGCTAAACTTTATTTAAAGACTATAATATCAACACCTTAAATAATTTCAAGAAAATTTTAATTTAAGTTATATTTGTGCTTTGATCTGTTATGATGATCCTTATTGATTTGAAGGGTAGTAAGGATATTTAAACAATAAAAATTTGGTTACCAGAGTCAATGACTGGGGTCCTAAACTTGCCAATAAAGCAGTTTGAAAACTGCTAAGATTGAGGGCCAAACTATACAGCTCTAAGGAATATCTTAAGTCTTGAAAGACTATGGTGAGAGGTGTTTTCATTAATATTCGATTGTACAAAAACACCCCTCCTACCCTCGTTGAATTGATGGAGAATGAATTGGTTTGGATTAGATTTGGGAAGTAAAAATGATAATTGCAGGAAGCATGAATAGTGGAAAAGGCCAATTTGAAAACTGCAAGGATTAGTTTCCAAGTCTAAAGTATTGAATTAGGATAGAATGATTTTGCCGATAGTTTTTGAAAAATTCTATATCTTGGTTGTCAGAATTAAAAGACGATAATGAAGCAGCAAGAGGATAAGCACCCCATTGGATTAAGGAATAGGATACTACAACTTTTACTCTTTTTTAAGGACAGATTTGATTTGCATGAAGGCAAGGAAGATGAACTTGAGACCATAGATTATATCAAAAAGAACATCGAATTCCGAGGTGCAAATCTTTGGATTTTGATTTTTGCAATCTTTGTTGCATCCGTCGGATTGAATGTGAATTCCACGGCAGTGATTATCGGTGCAATGCTAATTTCTCCTTTGATGGGTCCGATCATGGGTATAGGAATGGCTGCTGGTATCAATGACTTTGAGTTGCTAAAGCGATCCATGAAAAATTTAGGAATTGCTGTAGTCATCAGTATCCTCACGAGTACATTTTACTTTTCTTTTACCCCTTTGAGTGACGCTCAGTCTGAACTTTTGGCGAGGACCGAACCTAGTATTTGGGATGTTTTGATTGCTTTGTTTGGTGGGCTTGCAGGAATCGTAGCAGGCTCGAGAAAAGAAAAATCCAATGCCATTCCAGGGGTAGCGATCGCTACCGCTTTGATGCCTCCACTTTGTACCGCGGGTTATGGTTTGGCTACTGGTAACTTGTATTATTTCTTTGGTGCCTTCTACTTATTTTTTATCAACTCTGTTTTCATTAGTTTATCAACTTATCTAATTGTGAGATTTATGAAATTTCCTAAGAAGGAGTTTCTAGATCCTAATAGGGAAAAGACAGTAAAAAGATATATTACAATTTTTACCTTATTGACAATCATACCTAGCATTTATTTGGCATATAATATAGTAACAAGGACGTTTTGGGAAAAAAACGCAAAGCAATTTGTCTTAACTGAAATGGATTTTCCAAGAACACAGGTAATTGCTAGCACTTTTAATTTTGCTTCAGATAGTAGCGGTATAGAAGTTTCATTGGTAGGTGAAAGGATCACTGATGAAGAAATTGAGCGGTTGCAGAAGAAGCTTTCGATTTTCAATCTTCCTAATACTTTTTTGAAAGTCAAGCAAAGTGGTGATGGCACGCCCGACTTAAATCTCTTGCGATCGGATGTTTTAAAGGACCTTTATGAGCGAAATGAGGTTTTAATTCAAAACAAGGATCAAAAGATCGCCTTTTTGGAAAGTGAATTGTCACAGTATGCTGAATCTAGTAGACAGGTCATGGATCTAGCCAAGGAAGCGAAAGTGAATCATACTGGTTTGTTGACTTTCTCTATGAATAGGGCTGTATTGGCCAATATTGCTGAGAATAAGCAAGACACTTTGTTGATGGCTTATGCGAAGTTTCGCCAAAGACCAGGTAATCAAGAGCTGAAGCGCTTTGAGGAATGGTTGAAGGTGAGGACGAAGGCTGACACGGTGGCGTTGATTGTGGATTAAGTTTTTTTTAGGGAAAAGGATAAAGGGAAAAAGGTTAAACGAGGAGGAAGGAATGTTTAATCGCTTAACTGAATAACTTTTTAGGAGAGATCCCGTGGACACGAAAGGGGAAAGGAAAAAGGGGCTCGCTAAGGGTGCAGAGGGGCAAAGAATGGAAAGGGGGAAAGGGTTCTTGTAAAAATAGCGGAGGATCGTTAAGGATTAAGCTGGACACGGATGTTAAAGTGTTAAAAGTTTAAGCAACACGTTGATGGAGATGGTAAGAGGATAGGTAGTTATAGGGAAAGGATTAAGAGAATTTAACTTTATGGATGAAAATTGAGATAAATTAGTGTGAAAATACCCTGAACAGGGTATTTTTTATTTGTGATAGACTGTCTACATTTGTTTTGGGTGATTTAAGCAACTTTTTCGTTTAATTTTATTCCAAAACTATGTAGGAAAAGCTTAACTGATTTTTGGTATTCTACGTGAGTGAAGCGGGGTGATGGATTTAGTTCATCACCCCGCTGTTTTTTATTTAGTTAAATAGTTATTTGGAATAAGGGATTTTAAAGCCGAGAGATGGGAGAGATTTTGGATTTGAGGAAGATTGGAAGATTTTTAGCTAAGAGTTCAGTGTGTTTTTTTACTAAGAATAGTTTTGTTTTCTTTAAAAGGTACAATTTTGAATGCAATTTGAGTTGAAAAATACCCTGAACAGGGTATTTTTTTTGGGTTATTGGCTAAGTAATTTTACGAAGGTGATTAATCGTTTTGATATTAGTTTTCATCTGTAACTATATAAGGAAAGTTTAAGCTGATTTTTAGGACCTTATAAATGATCTTATTTATTTTTTTGGGGCACGGGATTTACGGTTTCTGGTGCCCCGTTTCTTTTTATATGCTTAGTAGATAAGGAGTTTAATTGTTAACCCTGCTGTGGTGAATAAACAGGTAATCAAACATCGAATTAAAATTGACTTGATTTTTGGGTGGTTTTGATATTGTAGTTGGATGATTTAAATTAACGCAATGTTTGACTTTACCTAAAAAAATCATGAGACAATTCCTCTACTCTATTTTATTTGTTTTTGTACTTCAAGGCTTGCATGCGCAAGAATTAGGTTATTACATGCATCCTGATCTGCATGGAGATGTGATTGTGTTTGTGGCCGAGGGAGATTTATGGAAAGTATCTACTACTGGGGGAACTGCTACGCGTTTGACAACGCATCACGGAGAGGAAATGTCTCCTAAGATATCTCCCGATGGTAAATGGGTGGCTTATGCCGCTTCTTACGAGGGTCCAACTGAAGTCTATGTCATCCCCATCGATGGAGGGATTCCAAAGCGATTGACTTACGAGGCTGCGGCATCGGTACCTACAGCATGGAAATCAGCAGAGGAATTAGCCTATACCACCAATCAGTATGCTACACTGCCTAGGTTACAAACAATCACTGTAAATATCAAAACGAGTCAGCGTACTATATTACCACTTGAAATGGCCGCTGAGGGAAGTTTTACCGATGATGGTAGTACTTATTTTTTTGTAAGGCCAACTTTTCACAACAATGTTACTAAACGTTACGAGGGAGGGACAGCTCGGCAGATATGGAAATACACCAATGGCTCCGAAGAGGCTGTTAAGTTGACTCAGAATTACAAAGGAGAAGACCATCATCCCACTTTTCATCAAGGAAGAGTTTACTTTTTATCATCAAGGGATGGTATACAGAATGTATGGTCTATGACTGCGGATGGTAAAGACTTGAAACAGCATACCAAACAGGACTCTTATGATGTGCGAGAGATGTCATTTTATGGCAACTTGATGGCCTATCGAGTAGGAGCGGATCTTTACTTACATCAATTGCGTGAGGGAAGTGAGCAAAAATTGGATATTCGTTTGAGTTCTGATTTTGATCAAATGCGAGAGAAGTGGGTGACTAATCCTGAGAGTTATATTTCAGGTATTTCTGTGAGCAATGATGGGGACTTTGTCGCTTTGACAGCAAGGGGTAGGGGTTTTGTTTTACCTGCAAAAGAAGGTCGACTAGTGAGATTGGACAGGAAAGATGGGGTCAGGTTTCGGGATGCGGTCTTTGCTCCTAATGGTAAATCCATCTATGTATTTTCTGATGAAAGTGGAGAGTTTGAAATATTTGAATATGATAGTAAGGGTTTGGAAGTTGGGAAGCAGTTGACAAAAGATGGAAAGACCTTGAGATTCAATTTAACTCCTTCTCCTGATGGAAAGCGATTGGCTTATACCGATTTGAATAGGGACTTGTGGATCATGGAATTGGGTAGCCAAAAGCAAGTGAAAGTTTCAACTAATCGGGAGGGCATCAGTGGGGCTATGGCCTGGTCACCTGATAGTCAGTGGCTAGCTTATGCCCAGACGGCTTCCAATACTTTTTCACAATTATTTGCTTATGAATTCAATACGGGCAAAAGGATTGCTCTGACCACAGACAAGGCCAATAGCAACAATCCGCAATGGAGTCCTGATGGGAATTGGATTTATTTCCTTTCTGATAGAAACTTCGAGACTAAAGTAGGTTCACCTTGGGGTACCCGACAGCCCGAACCTTACTGGCACAAGCAGATGAAGATTTACCATATTTCTTTAAAAAAGGATGTGGTATCTCCTTTCCATTTCAATCATGAATTGAAGACCAAGGCTTCGAATGATGAAAAAAAAGCTGAGGGTTCTATCAAGGTGATCATAGAGGAAGAAGGTTTGCTCAATAGATTGAGAGAAGTTCCTGTCCCTGCGGGCAACTATCGCAATTTGATCGTCACTGACAAGGCTTTGTACTACCTCAATGATGCTGATGATAATGGAAAAAATGCGATTACCATGACGCTGATTGATTCCAAGGCAGAGCAAAAGACTTTTATAGACAACGTGAGAAGATTTGTGACATCTGCAAACAATAAGTACATGCTGGTCACTGTGGGCAGCAATCATCACGTGGTTGAATTGAAGACTTCACCGATCAGTAACCTTTCGGAAATGCGTTTGGATTTAAGCAAGTGGAATTTCTCCATTGATCCAAAAGAGGACTGGAAGCAACTGTACACCGATGCTTGGAGGATGGAACGGGATTATTATTACGATCCAGGTATGCATGGGGTGAATTGGGACAAGATGTATGAAAAATATTTACCTCTAGCTGAGCGAGTGACTACGAGGGCAGAGTTGTCCGATGTAATTGGTGAGTTGATTGGAGAATTATCTGTGTTGCACACAAGTGTTGGTGGAGGTGATTTGAGAAGAGGTTCTGATAATATCAGTATGGGTTTCTTGGGGGCAAGGTTGAGCAAAAACGACCAACTAAAAGGTTTTCAAATCGATTATATTTATAAATCAGACCCAGATTATCCTGACGAGGCTTCACCCCTCTCCCATCCTGATATCAACATACCTGTGGGCACGGTGATTACCCATGTGGATGGGGAAGCAGTGATTCAAGCGCCTGATTTGAATTATTATTTGAGAGATAAGGCGGGGAAGCAAGTGAGATTGGGTATGGTGTCGGCCAATGGAAATAAGTTAACCGATCAAATACTGATCCCGATGAACTCGAGGACAGAGTCTAATCTGCGATATAATGATTGGGAATATACTAGAATGTTGGCTACAGATGCTGCATCTGAAGGAGAGATCGGATATGTGCATTTGCGTGCAATGACTACAAGTGATATTTCTCAGTGGTACAGAGATTTTTATCCTCAGTTTAAGAAATCGGGGTTGATCGTAGATGTGCGTCACAATAGAGGTGGGAATATTGACTCCTTTATTTTGGAAAAATTGATGCGAGAGGCATTTTTCTACTGGAAAAACAGAGAAGGTGAGCCCTATTGGAATATGCAATATGCATTTAGAGGGCACTTGGTATTGTTGGTGGATGAATTTACGGCATCTGATGGAGAAGCTTTTGCGGAAGGCTTTAGGAGGTTGAAAATGGGTGAATCTATAGGTGCACGCACTTGGGGAGGGGAAGTTTGGTTGAGCGGATCCAATACCTTAAGTGACAATGGCGTTGCTCGTGCTCCAATGATGGGGGTATATGGAGAAGAGGGTGAATGGTTGATTGAGGGTGAAGGATTTATCCCAGATATAGAAATCATCAATTTACCTAAGGCGACCTTTGAGGGGAAAGATGCACAATTGGAAGCTGCTATTGAGCATTTGAAGGAATTGATCAATAAGGATCCACGTCCTGTACCGAGTCCTCCAGCATATCCGGATAAGTCGTTTGGGAATAAGTGATTTGAGGTTAGTTGATTGGGGAGTTGGTTATTTGCTTAACTGCCCCGAGGGGTCGGGGTTGGTTAACTGTTTAGGAGGTTAAGCGTTAATGCTTGCCTGCGACGGGGTTGTCGTTAAGCTTTAAACGTTAATGCTTACCTGCGGCTGCGCGGTAAACGTGGGAGTTTGTGTGAATGGTAAGGACTTCTGCGTTTGAACGATTAACATTTAACGGTGAAAGGAAAGAGCGTTAAGCGTTAAACGGTAATGCTTGCCTGCGGCTGCGCGTTAAACGTGGGAGTGTGTGAATGGTAAGGACTTCTGCGTTTGAACGGTTAACATTTAACGGTGAACGGAAAGAGCGTTAAGCGTTAAACGGTAATGCTTGCATGCGGCTGCGCGTTAAACATGGGAGTATGTGTGAATGGTAAGGACTTTTACGTTTAAACGATTAACATTTAACGGTGAACGAAAAGAGCTTTAAACGTTAATGCTTGCCTGCGGCTGCGCGGTAAACGTGGGAGTTTGTGTGAATGGTAAGGACTTCTGCGTTTGAACGGTTAACGATGAACGGTATTAACGATTTTAGAATCTCGTGGGGATGAAGCAACATAAATGTTGTAGATTAACGTTAAATAAGTCATTGCAGATCAACAATCGGCGTAGCAGTGCGTACTTTTAAAGGAATCTAAATTAACTTCAATGAAAAAATTCTTGATTTTTGTTTTCTTGATTTCAAATGGTGCCTTGGCGCAGGATTTCTTGTGGGGATTGCAATATAAGCATGGGATAGCAGTACAGGATTTCAAGGCTGAATCGGGAAATGTGCAGGTTCCTGAATTTGTGTTTTTTTCTACCTATCAAATTCCAAAGATTCCTGTAGAGATAGGCTTAAGCTTGGGCTATGGAATCTATGGTACACAACTCGAAAAGCGTCGGGATTTGTATGTGGGTTTTAATGATGAATTACGTCTTAGGAGGAATAATAATTTATTCAGCGCTGCAGGTATGTTTCGCTTTTTCCCACAGGTTTATGGCAAAGCCTTTCCTTTTTTCGAAGCACAGTTGGGAGCTGTATATGCTTACTCTAGGTTTAAGATTAGAGAAACTGCTACTACAGAACCCATAGAAGAGGGTCGAGATATGGGTAATTGGGCTAGGATGAATCAATTGGGAGGTGGCTTACTGATCCCCTTTGGAAAAAGTGTGAATGGGAATCTTGAAATCAAATTGATGTATCAGAACACCGGTAGATTGGAATATTTGACAAAAGGAGATGTTCGATTTCGTCCAGACCCAGATGGTAGGGTGAATGGGGAGTTTGAATATTTCACCCGCAAGTCTTCGTTGAATATGATTCAGCCTTCGATAGGGATTAGTTTTTACGTTGATTAGCCTTTTGGCATAGAGTTTGAAATGTTGCTATTACAATACTAAACCAACTATAACAATAAAAAAACAGCCGAAGGAGAAATTCCACGGCTGTTTTTTTATGCTTTAGTCTTCATGCTAAAGATGGATTATTCAATCCACAATCTTCACTTTGTAGAACACATTGTAATCTCGTTCTTCTTCTGGGTTTGTATTGTCATTGATATAGATGATCCCATTTTTGTCAAGAAACTCAACAGTTCCATTGACTGGCATTTCATTGATTATACCTATTTGCTTCCCATTTTTGACAAGGATATAGTAAGGTTTGATGAATTTCTTTGCAGCCTCTTTGTATTCATCCGAGTTCCAATATTGCTCGGAAAGGGCTCGCAATTCATTCATTTGGGATTCAGGAATCCTTGAATTAAATTGAATCAAGCAATAATCCCCAGCATATAGTACATTGCCAAAAGCAGGGTAATCACTGTACTTACCTGAATTGTCTGGAGAAATTGTAGGCGGCAAACCCGGTCTTTCGGGATGCTGGAGTTGAACTTCTGTACGCAGTGATATTTCTTCTCCTAAATCATAGATGAAAAGCTGTGATCCAGTTAAGGGTAATAAAGCGTAGGATTTTTTGGTATCATGTAAGGTTACAAAAGATAGATTGATTCCTACAAATCTCTGATTTGCTCTTGGCTCCCAGCTGGCAGGATAGGATTCCAATATTTCATTTTCTTCTGTATCTAGATTATATCTATAAACATTACTGATTTTTTCGTAATAGCCTACACCCAAAGTTTTGGGATCACTTTCTTCTGCGGAAAAGAAGTTTAACTCTTCACCTATCATCATCATTTGACCATCCTTCATGTAGGGATGAAAAGTCGTTCTATTATTGTAGATGGTTATTCTATAGAGTTCCTTTGCATTGTATGGCACTTTCTTGAGTTGCTTACCCGACAAATCATAGATAAAATAGGAGGTCATTAAGCCTTGAGCTACAAATTTATCTTTATCCAAAAATTTGTAGCCAAATGCACCATTTCTTCCCAATCCATCAGGTCCATCATTATTTAATTCATAGGATTGTAGCTTTTCTCCTTGTAAGTCAGTTAGGAAGAGATTCTTATTATTAGAAACCAAAAGTACCTTTCCAGCATCCACATCAATGTCTTGTATTCTAAGAATTGATAATTCATCGATAACCAAGGAATCGATCAGTTCAAGTTCAACAAGGTCAATGGGGCTGCTGATACTTTCTTCATTACTTTGGCTGCAACTTAAAATGATCAAGTTAAAAATTGTAGCTGTTACAATCGTTTTGTAAGTGTATTTCATAAAATCTAAGTTTAATATGTACTTACATTAGTGTCGATTATTCAATTATATATGACATGTTTGCCATGGATAATAAGCAGCTTTATTTATAAAATATCAGGTCCTTTTTACCTTTCTCCATAAGAATACTGGCAATCCTATAAACACGCCTACAATGCTGAATACTAATCCCCCAATGGTTCCTATGGCTAAGGAAAACCAGAATATTTCATTTTGCCCTTCCATGATGAATGGAATCAAACCAAAACAGGTGGACATGATGGTGAGCATGATCGGGATGGATTTGCCTGCAGCAGCCTTGATGACATTTCTATTATAATTCACAGGGCCACCTGACTTCCTATTGTTGAGGTCATTGACAATAAAGATAGCTGCATTGACTGCCAGTCCTCCCAACATGACAAAAGCTGCCCAACCTCCTTGGTCATAGTAGAAATTGCCCAAAGAGAAGATCAAAAACAAGCCAATAAAGGAGAGTGGAATAATCGCTATGATGTAAAAGGGTTGTCTCAGGTTCTCAAACAACACCGCGGTAATAAAAAACACGCCTACAATCAAGACTGCCATCAAACCATACTGTCGTTTGGCTTTGCCATAGTCCCAAGACCAAGTTTGCTTGGTAGCTGTATAGCCAATGGGCATAGCTAGTTTCATCTCATTCAACACTTCCGTAAGGTATTCATCACCAAACTTCCTCGAACCCATGTATTCAAAAGCCACCGAGCGGATGTATTGTCGATCCTCTTTGTAGAGGGAGTTCGTCGTAAACTCTTTGGCCAAAGTTCCGAAATTGCTCACTTTGAAGATATTGTCCTCTCCAGTAATTAAGCTCGTCTCTTCCAAGTCGAATTTAGAGAATCTTTCAGATTGATTTTCTCGGACGACTACGCCATAGTTTTTCTCGTCCAAAGTTAGGCTACCAGAAGTCCCCGTTGGTTTGGACACGTCGTTCAGAGAGTTGATCAATTGGTATTGATTGATTCCACCAAGTGCTAGGTTTCTCTGATCTAAGCGCAAGACATACTCCTCTGTTTTGGCTTCATTATAACTAACACGCTCATTAGTATTGACTTCTTGGATTCTTTTATGTTTGAGTAGTTTTTCCGCAAGCACTTCCGACTGTCTCTCAAGTTCGTCGTAATTGTAACCTTTCATAGTCACTTGAAAGGAAGGAATCCCTTCACCCCCACCGCCAGTGTAGAACCCCTGCCCTACTCCAAAAATATTCCATCTTGCACCTGACCAGTCTGTGGATTTGACCGAAAGTCTACCTTTGAGTTGATAAGGAAGCGCTGACTTTTCGTATGCTTCTTTGAAGGTGATTGAAATGCTTGCAAACTGGCCTGATTGTACATTGGTGATAAACTGATCTATACCTTCTACACCTTTGAGGTATCCCTCAAATTCCCTCATAATGAAATCCATCTGATCTAGGGTATTGCCAAAAGGTAACCTAGCTTGCACATTCAGCCTAGTTTTCTCTGCTTCTCTATAGCCTGATTTTTCATACACCCCACGTACAAACATCCTCAAGGATCCTCCTAGTGCTTTGTCGACATAAGGTCTGATTTCTTCTTGATAAAGCGTGGAGCCAATGGTTTTGTTATACCATTCTTGTCCTTCCCACTTGGCAGGCATGAAAAACACTGGTAAGCCAAAAAGCAGCAATAACATGGTCACAAAGGTCTTTCTGTATTTTGCCGTGAAGCTGATTGTATTGTTGTATAGCCTGAAAGCTTTCACTCTTTTTCTCAATTGAGCTAAGGTGAGTTGTCTCCCTTTAACCTTTTGTCCTCCAAATAGTAAGGAGTACATGGCTGGGGTAAAAAGCAATGCCACTACTAGAGATACTCCTAGCATTGTTGCCACTACAATGGAAAATTCCGTGAGGTTTTTCCGCTCATCCTCAGGTAAAAAGAAGACTATCATCAGAGCCGCAATAGTCGTCAATGATGCAGCTAGCAAAGCGAGAAACACCTTCCTGTTCTTATGCTTATGCAGGTGATCGATCATGATAATTGCATTGTCCACGATCAATCCAAAGGAAATAGTCAGCCCTGCTAGGGAATACAAGTGGATGTCTACTTTGAGCAAATAGAGAACAATCCCCGTGATACTCAAATTGACAACAATACCCAAGAATAAAATGCTAAGGTACTTGAGGTTTCTGTTGATCAGGAAAATAAAGACAATCAAGATCAAAATAGACAGGCCCGAGCGCTTGTAGATTTTGTTGAGCTCCTTTTCCAAAAACTCTGTATCGTCTGTTTCTAGCCGAACCTCAAAACCCGCTGGAAGCAATGGCTTGGCTTCTTCGATGGCAGCTTTGATTTCTTTCGCAAGGATCACCTTGTTGACTCCATCACGATTGATGATGGATAGGCTGACGGAGTTATTGCCATTGATTCTGTAATAGGAACTTGCTTCGGCTTCTTGGATGGTGAGCTTTGCAATGTCTTTGAGGTAGACTTCCTTTCCTTCGCGAGTTGTGATCAGTAGGTTTTCTACTTGGGACATTTGCTGGAGTGATCGATCCACTTGGATAAAAAGCGTCTCTCCCCTGGTATTGGTCAATGCTCCTGGATAATTTCTTCCAAAGGCACCGTTGATCGCAGACGTCACATCCGACCTTGAAAGCTTGAGTGCTTGTAGTTTTTTGATGTCATAATCTACAAAAAGCTGCAAATCTGTGGCTCCTCTGACATTGATTTCCTCTATTTCTTCAAACCTATTGAGGGAGGTCTTTAGGACATCCTCAGTGATTTTCTTGATTTCAAAAGCAGCAAAGGGACCATTGATACTGTATATCAAAATGGGATTTTTGACATTGGCTCTACGCTCCGCGGTCTGTGTCACCAATGGATAGCTGACATTTTCATCCAAGGATGGGTAGACCTGTCTGATGATGGAGGCCACTTCAAATTTCTTGAACTCCATGTCTGTCTCCTTGTCAAATGTCAGGGTGACATTACCTCCATTGTATCGAGATACAGACCTGATTTTCTTTAATTCTGCAAGCTGAGATAAAGCTCCTTCCAAAGGAGAAGTGGCCAATTTTTCGACCAAGTCAGGAGATGCCTGCCTTACTCCGTAGCTGACTGTGAGTATGGGTTCCTTGTCTCTTGGATTCAAATCCACCGAGAGTTTGGGTACCAATGCAAAGCCAATGACAGCTAAGACAATAAATGATATAATGATTCTAAAAGGTGTCATAAGCTATCTCCTACACTGTAATCCGTTCTGATTCCTTCACAGTAATCTTACCTCCAATAAACCAGTAAGCCAATGGCACAAAATACAAGGCTGTAAATGTTCCAATCGTCAGACCACCTATCACAGAGAAAACCAGTGGTCTCTGTAAATCCGCTCCTAAGCCAGCACTAAATACCACGGGCAATAAGGCTAGAATCGTCGTAACAGAAGTCATCAAAATCGGTTTCAAACGAATTTCACCAGCTTCATAAAGGGCTCTATCGAGAATTTCCCTTGCGGATAGCGCTGTGGTTTCTCTGTACTTGATGCGAAGTCTATTGATTGTATCGATCTTCAAGATGGCATCATTCACCATGATACCTAGCATCACCACAAGTCCGATGGCTGACATGACATTCAGAGATGTACCAGTGAGGAAAAGTACAATAAATGCTCCTCCGATTCCCAGTGGCAAGGTGAAAATCACAATCAATGGCTGCACAAAACTCTCAAACTGAGCCGAAAGGATAAAATACAAGAGTAAAACAGCTACCATAAGAATACCAATCAGCTGACTGATGGTATCTCGATCCTTGAAGTATTGGCCAAAAAAGGAAACCCCAAGATTCTTGTCTGCGGCCCATTCATTGATCGGAGAATCATATTGGGTGGGATTATCTGCGTTGAGATTTACAGACTGATAGATGCCTCCTTTGTCTGCCGTGACAAATTTGTAGTGATTCACATAATCGAAGCGAATGAAATTACTTAAAGCATATTCATTGCCATCTTGCCCAGCTACGAAGCTGGATCGCAGCAATTGTTCAAAATCTGCCTGTTCCCCTTTCATGCGGATCGGTGTGATTTCACCAAATCGTTTGATTTCGGTAATGGTGAAATTCCCAAACAACTTATTGATTTGATCTTGGATACCTGAAACTGTTACCCCGTAAGTGGTCATTTTGGGTGCATCCAAACTGAAAACTACCGAAGCTTCTTTTTGTAATCCTGGACCTCTATCGTATTCAGGTGTTGGGAAAGTCTCCAACCATTCATCCATTTTTGCTTCATCCACTGGTCTTTTTGTCGCCAAATCCTTCCAGCGAACTTCATAATAAGGAATATTGGAAGAAAACAATTGATCGAAAGCATTGGGTGCATCCATGACACTGATTTCGGCCGTTGGGAAGTTGCTCGTTACTAATTGTCTGAATCGTTGTGTCATCTCATTTTTACTCTCCTGAGATTCAAAAAGGAAATATACGCTAGCTTGCTGAATGGAATTTTCTCCATCAAAAAGCAGGAACTGTCTTACTCCAATGTCTGATTCTGCCTTGAGGTAGCCCTCTCCTAGCGCTTTTAGGCTACTGAGCAACCTATCTCTATTTTGCTCCACGCCTATAGGTTCGTTCCAATCAATTTCCACCAAAGCGTCAAACTTCTCGATTGGTGGTAAGCCTTCTGTTTTCAATAATTGACTGACCAAAAGGGCTAAAGGAATAAAGAGCATGAAAACGGTAAAGCTCAGTCCTCTTCTCAGGAAAATCTTTTGATACAAGGCTTTGTACCCTCTAAGCACTGCACGGAAAAACTTACTATCCTCCTTGGCCAACTCCTCCACAGATTTATTTCTAAAGAAGAAATGGTAAAGCATTGGTAATAAGATGAAGGCAACCAAAAGCGATACAAATAGAATCGCTGCCACTGATACTGCTTGATCATAAAATAGGGCTCCAGATATTCCACTTAGGAATACCAGCGGAATAAATACAGCCAAGGTTGTCAAGACAGAACTGATCAAAGCCGACATGACTTCATTCACTCCTTGGACACAAGCCTCAAATATCGGTAGGCCCTCTTTCCTTTTTCGGGTAATATTATCCAAAACAATGATGGAGTTATCAATCAACATCCCTAAGCCTAGTGCTAAACCACTTAAGGAAATCACATTGATAGAAATTTCGAAGAAGTAAAAGACTAAAAAGCTGATGATCAAAGAAGAAGGTAAAGAAATCCCAATGATGACTGGAGTCCTGTAGTTCCCCATGAAGATGAATAACACTCCAAAAGCGAACATTCCCCCAAAAAGCAGGGAGGTTTGAAGGTTACTGATTCCGGCATTTAGCAGGGTAGATTGATCCTGAGTGACATCAAAATCCACCTGAGGATAATCTGCTCTGAAATAATCCAATGATTCATAGATCAAAGGCATCATTTCATTCATTTTGGCGGAAGCTTGCTTGTGAACCGTGATGACCAAGCCTTCTTGTGTTCCAAAATAGTGATACCCTAGGACATCTTTATTTTCATACCTTACTTCTGCTACTCGACCTAGTTCTACGGTAAGTCCTTTGTCATTGGTAACAGGCAATCGCATGATGTCATCTGGAGTATCTACTCGCGTAGCCATGCGAAGGTAATATCTGAATTGGCCATCTTCTACACTGATCCCAGGAAGTTCTTCATTGCCAAAGCGGATGGCTCGAATGACATTTTCTTCTGTCATTCCAAGCGCTCTGAGTCCTGCTTTGTCTGGGGTGACAGTAATGCCTCTTTCCTTTTTGCCGTTGATATCCACTAGGGAAACTCCTTGGAGTTGTTCCAGTCGCTTTTTTAGAACATTTTCAGCCAACAAGCTGACTTCTGCATAATCGATTCCTGGTTTTGGGATCACTTGCACCCGAATGACGGGAATATCATTCGTGTTGATTCGAATCACTTGGGGGCGAGCCAATCCAGCAGGAAGGCTATTGGTGATCCTGTCTATTTTTTCATTAACATCGATATAGGCCAGTTCCATCTTGGTACCATAATCAAAAGTGAGTCGAATGGTACCTACTTCACTACCCGCCTTACTGTCTACTTCTTCAAGTCCATTGAGCGTCATCAATTCTGCTCTGATATTGGCAAGGACATTTTGCTCAATTGCCTCTGGTGAAGCATTGGGATAGTTGACTTTGATGACTATCTGCGGTACATCGATGGGTGGTAGCAGCGAAATCGGCAATGTTCTGAACACAATCACACTGAACACCATCAGTGCAACAAAAGTCATCAATACGGCAATGGGTCTCGCTAGTAAAAATCTAACCATAGCGATTAATCTTTTACAATTTGCACTGGTGCCTGATGGGCGAGCTGCAAATTATTGGTGGTAATCACTGTACTGCCTGGTTCTATTCCTGAGAGAATCTCCACTTCTTTGCCATTGTCTTTGCCAACTTCTACGTAATTCCATTTGGACTCATTGTTTTCGATAGTAAATACCACCGCTCTGCTAGATCTGTACACAAGTGCTTGTTTTGGTACTACGATACTGTTGTTTTGTGGGGCTCTTATGATTGCTCGGGCATTCATGCCTGGAAGAAGGCCTTTGCCATTATTGACCAAAATACTGACTTGGACCAAGCCATTTTCATCTACCTTGGGATTGATGCTGCGAACCGTCCCAGAAAATGGCTCAGCAGAACCAGAGACTGGATATACTTCCGCTTTCTGCCCGAGAGAGATTAGATTGATATCTGACTCCAGCACTTTTACTCTTAGTTCGAGGGAATTGGTATTGATGATCTCCATAAACTCGGCTCCATTAGAAACCAAGCTGCCTTTTTTGATCTGAAGGTCTGCTACTCTGCCGGAAGTTGGGGCTTTGACAACTGATTTTTCTATTTCGAGTTGTGCTTCTTTCAAGTCTATCTCTGCGGCAAAAAGACCACTTTTTGCTTTAATTTGATCAGTAATGCTTCCTTTACGCTCTTCATCATCAGAACTCATGATGGTCCCAAAGCTGAGGATTTCAGATTCATAGTTGGCTTGCGCATTTTTGAGTTGTATGCGAGCTTTTTCCATTCTGAAATTTGCCTCAGAGTCATCTAATCGGGCTAAAACAGCTCCCTTTTCCACAAAATCACCTTCCTTGACATTAAGTTCGCTGAGGATACCTTGTCTTTGGATCACGACCTTCACTTGATCAACAGCGTCGATTTTACCTGTGGCGTTGATTAGGTAGTCGAATGTGCGCTGTTCGGCATTGGCGACTCTTACTGGAGTGGCTGCTACTTCGGCTCTAAAAGAATCCTTAGGGATTTCTTCATTTTCTTTTTTCTCTTCTTCACAAGAAAATGTACTGCCCAAAAGCAAGGCAGCCATAAAAAACAATTTTCGATGACTCATAAATAATTGAATTAAAGTATTGGGGCATCAATAAACTAACAAATTAAACAATATCAAAATATCATAGTGTTAAAAAATGAAAAAATGTGATGAAAGCGAGGGGGGAGTTAGTTATTGGTTATTGGTTGATTGGGGGAATGGGGATTGGGGTTGGAAAGTTGGGGGCTCTCACAGATTACACAGATTACGCGGATTTTTTTATGTTGATGATTGGGGGATTTAGTCACTGGGGGATTGGGGGATTGGAGTTGGAAAGTTGGAAAGTTGGGGGCTCGCACAGATTACGGGGATCCTCATTGAGGGAGGTAAATGCGCGGATTTTTTATTTAGATGATTAAGGGATTTAGTTATTGGGGGATTAGGGTATGGGGTTGGATTGCTTTGCACATGGTACTTTGTAATAAATGTACTTCCCTAAATCACGATGACCGTTTTGATTCAATTATTTCTAGATAGAAGCATTTCCGAGGGAAGGTTGAGCATCAACTCAAGCATCTCTATGTTGGGTCTTAAAAATTCTATGGGCTCGGGATATAATCTTAAACGCATCCCCTCAGGTTTATTTTCTTGATAATAATCAATTAACGAGACGATGGTTTCTTGATCGGGAACTTCCAATCTTACAGGAACAACCCCATCTCTAATCATTTCTAATTCTCTGGCAGCACCTTTGGAAAGATCAATCACTCTTTTGGAAGATTTCGGTAAGCGATCATTGACGCGGACCCAAACTTCTTTTTCATTTTTTAGATTCACCACTCTGAGCATGGTCCCAAAAGGCAAGTGCTTGTGTGCGGCAGTTAGCTCCTCCATATCATAAACTTCCCCATTGGCTGTTTTCCGCAGATGGAATCTCGTCCCATAATAACTCGCCACACCTTCTTCAATCAAAAAAGTAGAATCTGCAACATGGACATTCTCTAATTGAATGATCTCATCCTGAGCTTGAACGCTCGTCAAGCCAAAGAATAAAAATAGACCTATGATTAAGCTGATTTTTTTCATCTGCGAACCTTTGACAATTTATATGCCAATTGCTGTCATTAATTAAAATCTCACTTGGAAAGGATGTCCCAAGCTGATAACTTTAAATTCCCTATCGAATAAAGTTAAACTATTTTCATTTAAATCTAAAGAAGACTTTTCAGCTATGATCAAAATCCTTCATACAGCAGACTGGCATTTGGGCAAAAGATTGCAGGATTTTTCCAGAATGGAAGAACAAAAACTCGTCCTAGAAGAAATCATTCAAATCGCAGATGATCAAGAAGTTGATCTGATTTTGCTAGCAGGTGATATTTTTGACAGTTTCAACCCTAGCCACGAAGCGGTAGAGTTGCTATACAAAACCTTACGAAGACTGTCTAAAAATGGAGAAAGACCGATCATCGCCATCTCAGGAAATCACGATAGCACGCAGTTTGTCGAAGCTCCGGATCCTTTAGCTAGGGAAATGGGCATTTTCTTCTACAGCAGATACGACTCGGTCATGCCAATAGGAAAACTAGACAATGGTATAGAAATTCTCAATTCAGAATCAGGATTTATAGAAATCAAACTCCCAAAACATGCTGAACCTATCCGCATCATTTTAGCTCCTTATGCCAATGAAGTCCTACTCAAAACCTATCTTGGCGAAGAAGACAGAGAAGCGGAATTGAGGAATATCCTTGAAGCAAAATGGCATAATCTTGCTGACCGTTATTGTGACGAGAGTGGCATCAACCTATTTGCAGGGCATTTTTTCTTTATCAAAGAAGGTGAAAAACCAGAGCCAGAACCTGAAAGTGAACGGCCCATCCTACATGTTGGCGGAGCACAGGCACTTTATACGTCCAATATTCCTACACAAATTCAATATGCTGCCTTGGGACACTTACACCGCTATCATGCGGTGAGCAAATCTCCTTTTCCAGTGGTATATTCAAGTTCTCCCCTAGCCTACTCTTTTAGCGAAGCGGATCAGGAAAAAAGAGTCGTGATCATACAGGCAGAAGCTAATAAAGAAGTTTCCTACGAAGCTATCCCCCTCAAAGAAGGCAGACCTCTATTCAGAAAACGCTTTGAAAATTTAGCTGATACCTTGGCTTGGCTGGAAGAGAATCCTTACTGTTTTGTAGAAATCACATTTGCCACCGAGCATGCCATTGACGCAGCGACGAGAAAAGCCATCATGAAAGCTCACGATGGAATAGTCAACTTGATCCCAGAGATTCTGCATATCAAAGGTCAGGAAAGCTTAAGCCTCAAAGTAGAGGATTTGGGAAAAGATATGGTGACACTTTTCAAGGTGTATTACAAAAGCGAAAAAGGTCAAGAGCCCAATGGGGAGTTGATCGATATTTTTAATGAAGTAATCAGCCAAAACGAAGATTTATGATCCCAATTAGACTAGAAATACAAGGGCTTTATTCCTACAAGGAAAAGCAAGTCATCGAATTTGATCAACTGACAGCAGCTGGACTTTTTGGGATTTTTGGTGCGGTAGGAAGTGGAAAATCATCTATATTAGAAGCTGTCCTGCTTGCACTCTATGGAAGCACCGAGCGACTTTCAGACCGTGGAGAAAAAAACAGCATGGTCAATCTGCAAAGTGAAGAGTTGCTGATCAATTTTGAATTCAAAGCAGGGAAAAACAACAGCAATACCTACCTAGGCAGATATGCCGCAAAGCGAAATCCTAAGAATTTTGATGATGTTAAACCTGCTGAGCACAGCTTCTATCTTAAGACAGCAACAGAACTTCAGCCATTGACACTTCGAGGTGAGGAGATTTTGGGGATGAAAAAAGAGCATTTCAAGCAGACTGTCATCATTCCTCAGGGAAAATTCAAGGAATTTATCGACCTCACACCTGGGCCGAGAGCCGAGATGATGAAGGAGTTGTTTGGCTTAGAAAGATTTGATTTGAGCTACAAAACTGCTGGACTGCTCCGATCTGTCAAAGATGAAAAAATCAGACTGGAAACACAGCTGGCAAGCTTAGAACTCTATTCTGACGAAATTTTAGAGAAAAAAGAAAAGCAATTAGATCAAATCGCCCATCAAGCAGGTGATTTGGAAACAGATTTTCAAAAAACAGAAGCTAGCTACAAAAAGCAAGAACAGATTCAGGCACTATTCCAATCTCTCCAGAATTTTGAGAAAGAATGGGAAGAACTGCAATTGAAAAAGCCTGCGATTGAAAATCAGAAAGCCATTTACAAGGATTTTCTAACTGCTAAAACTTACCTCAAACCTATCTATGATCAAATCCATGAAAAGAAGCAGGAAATAGAAAAGCATCAGGTAAGCTTCACTGATTGCGAAAGATTTAAGGAGAATTTTGTTACAGAAATCTCCAAAAAAGAAGCTGAAGAAACAGACCTCAAAGAAAAAGCGAATAAGAAATCAGAGAGAGAATCCAAAATCAGAGACTTAGAGAAGGTCAAAGAAATCCAAGAGCTGCAACAGAAAATCCAAGATGCAAACAAAGAAATCGAAGTTACCCAACCTCATCTTGAAAGCAAAAAATCAGCTCAACAAACTCTAGAATCGAAAATCAAATTACTTGAAGATGACCTAGAAGCAAACCAAATACCCAATGCCAATCAGTTGGCTGAGCTGAAAAGCGCAGTGAAAGATTGGGAAGCTTGGACTTCTTCAAAGAAAAATCTGAATACAGAAATCAAGGTACTAAAGGAGTCTATCGATCAAAGTGAAAAAGATATTGCAACACTTCAAGAGCGTATCCCTACTAATGAAACTTCATTTGATTCTTGGGCCTTTACACTGAAAAACCAAATCAAAGCTCTCGAGTCAGACAGAGATAAATTGATCCAAAAAAGTGGATTGAGTGCACATATACATCTATTGGAAGATGGTAACCCTTGTCCACTTTGTGGCGCGATCGATCATCCCAATCCACTCCAAGGAGAAGAGGAAAACAAATTCTTGTTGGAAATCGAATCCAATATCGAAAAGACAAAGGCTACGCTAGAAAGTATCTTTGATTCCTCCAAAAAACTATCAGAAGTCACCTTCAAAAAAGACACTCTGACTCAACAATACGAATCCAAAAAAACTGATTTGACTGCGATTGAGAATCAATTAACAAATCTAGAATCTTCACTCAAAGAGCAGAATTTTGAAAATATAGATGCAGTAAAGGCTTTCCTTCAAACCACCGATGAGGCTATTCTGAAAAGTGAGCATCAAAGCAAACAACTCAAAGAATGGAGGAAAAACTTGCAAGAAGGGAAAGTAAAACTAGAAGAAGAAGATCAGAAACTCCGAAACTTGGAGCAGGGGCTAAGAATGCTCCAAGCAACACAAAATACCAAAAGAGATGACATCAAGGATTTAGGTTTTTGTCAGCCATTTTTTACAAAAGATGCAGAAAATATCCGTCAAACAATCCAAAAGGTTCAAGATGACATCGACAGAACTGCTGATCTGCTGAGCGGAATTCAGAAGGTCATGGTAGAACTCAGAGCAAAGCAAGCTACTAATTTGGCAAATCTGGAAAATTCAAAAAAAGCCTTGAAAGAAGCGCAAAACAAAATTGAAGAACTGAACACCCTTTATGCTCAGCGCAAAGAGGAATATCATTTTACGGACGAATCACAGCTTCAGGAACTCTATCACAACAATATGGATGCGGACAAGGTGGAGATAGAAATCAAGAACTTTGAGCAAAGAGCACATTTGGTAGAATCACGCATCCAGGAAATCAAAAAGACCGATGGGATAAGCAACTTTAGCCAAGAGAACTTTGAAAGCCTGAAGGATTCTCTACAAGTTAAATTCAAAGCCTTAGAAGAAATCAAAAAGGAATTTACCTTACTCGATCGAGAAATCAAAGACAGCCGAGAAAAGCTCAAAGAGAAAAAAGAAGTTCGCACGATCTACGGCAAACTCGAAAACAGAGAAAGCAATCTCAAAGAGTTAGAAAAGCTCTTTAAAGGCAGTGGATTTGTAAAATACGTGAGTTCCATTTACCTCAAGGAACTCTGTAATACAGCCAACATCAGATTCAATAAACTCACGAAAAACAGCCTAAGCTTGGAAATTGATGATAACAACACCTTCTGGGTGATAGATTACCTCAATGGTGGCAAAAAAAGGCTCCTCAAAACCCTTTCCGGTGGTCAGACATTTCAAGCATCATTATGTTTGGCTTTGGCTTTGGCAGAGAAAGTCAAATCTCTCAATGAGGCAGATCAGAGTTTCTTCTTTTTAGATGAAGGTTTTGGTGCCTTGGATAGAAATGCCCTTCGAGTCGTCTTCGAAACCCTCAAAGCCCTACGCCATGAAAATAGAGTTGTCGGTATCATCTCCCACGTCGAAGAACTCCAACAAGAAATCGAAGTCTATGCGAAAATTGAGTTGGATGCAGAGAAAGGTAGTCAGGTGAGGTATTCTTTTTGAGACGTGAGATATGAGATAGGGATCTCTCAAAGATCTCAAAGGAGCAGAGCTGCGCTAAGAAAGTTGAGGATTGGTTAAAGAGGTGCTTGAGGAGATAAGATACAAAAGAAAGCTCTGAGATAATTCAAAGTTGCAGAGATGGGAATTGTGTGTTTTTGTATTGGAAGTGAAAATCTGTCTTTAAGAAGGCAAACTGAATACCTAAATCCAATATTGATTACGTTTTGCTTTTGGATTTCCCAAATAATTTAATGAATTCAGACCTAAAAATGATAATAGGTTCATTATAGATGCATATTATATATTTTTTACACTATTTTTATAAAAATAAGTTAAAAAACAATCATGAATTTAAGATTAAACTCAGAATTTGGAACATTGAAGGCTGTATTGATGCATCGACCAGGTAAGGAAATTGATCGATTAACTCCATACAATAAGGACTTCTTACTTTTTGAAGATGTACCGTATTTGGAGGCAATGCAAAAAGAACATGATTATTTTACTGATTTGATCAAACAGACTACCGGCGCTACGATATATAGATTACAGGAACTGTTGATTCAAGTGCTATCTGACGAACAATTACTCTTCAAATTGATGAAGCAAGCACTCAGCAAATCTCATATGACCCATTTAGCAGAGCAAATCATGGGGAGATTATCTACAGCAGAATGTGCTGTGGCCTTGATGGCTGGCATCAAAGTACATGAGCTCAAAAGAAAAATCCCAAATTTATCAGCAGGAGAATTGATGGACTATGCTTTCATCATTCCTCCAAGTCCAAATCTTTATTTCCAAAGAGATCCCATGGCTGTGACACCTGGGGGGATAGTTTTTTCTAGTATGAAAATGGAAGGAAGGCAGAGAGAAGCCGACTTACTGAGGAGTATCTTTGAAAATCATCCTGATTTCAAAGACAATATCAACTGTATCTACCCAATTAATGGTCACAATAATCCAGCAAGTATAGAAGGTGGAGATATCATTATTCTATCCAAAAAAGCGGTAGCCATAGGTAATTCAGAACGGACAGACGAAAAAGCGATTTATCATATAGCCAAGTCCTTACTAGCTGAGGGCACGGTGGAAAGAATCTATGAAGTTCATCTTCCTCAAAAAAGAAATTACATGCACCTCGATACCGTATTCACCATATTGGATGAAAACTTGGTATTGACCTATCCAGATGCATTGAATGCAGTACTTCAAACATCTCTTTATACACTCAAGGAAATCAAGGAGGATAAAGTGCATATCAAAAGAGAGGTCTTAAATGAATCATTGCTTACAGTTTTAGAAAAAGAAATTCCATACTTGGAAATCCTCCATACGGCAGATGGCAACCCTGATTACGCCTTACGCGAACAGTGGTTTGATGGAGCCAATGTATTTGCAATAGGTCCAAGAAGGGTGATATCTTATAATAGAAACAAACACACCAATAGCGCATTGAGAAATCTAGGTGTGGAAGTTCTGGAAATACCTTCATCAGAACTATCCCGAGGCCTTGGCGGCCCAAGATGTATGACTATGCCTTTGAGTAGAGCTAAGATTTGAAAATTAAGCTGTAATGATAGAAAGTTGAAAAGTTTTAAAGTTGGCTTACTCATGACTTAAATCAGCCCTTCATCTTTGTGTTTGATTCTTGACACAAAGAGATGGAGGGTCAGTCTAGACCTACCTTCTAAAATCTTAAATCAAAAACTATCTATCAAAGAATGACCTTCTTCTATTGACCTTAAGATCTTGTAAAATAGCTGATTTGACTCTGATATCTACACTATAAGAAGTAAAGGTTCCAAAAGGTATCCAAGACACATTCATCTGCCAACAGTGTAAATCTCTAGCAATAGAGATCATGGTTTGGGTGATTTTGGCTGTAGAGAAATCATAACCTGTATTGAAATTGACTTTCCACTTATCCGTCAAACTAACATCTCCATTGATATTCAATGCTTGAGTAACATTAGATTGTCCCCCGGGTCTGTTATTGTATGAGAGGTTGTAGCCAAAGCCAAGGTTCCAAGGAATACTCCAATCTATATATTGACTTGGATCATTGACGATTCGATTGATTTCATTCTCTACAAATTCATTCATTTGACCACCTTGCTGGAGAAAATTGTTGGTGATTTCATCTCTCACCTCACCAGGTGAGCGCTCGGATTTACTAGGATTAAGACTACCATTGAGATTGATCGAGGCATTTCGAATACTTCCAATCCCCTGCCCTCTTCTCCATGCAAAATCATTGATTCTTCTCCCTACTTCTTGTCCTTGTGCTGTTCTTGTCACCCCAGTTGCGTATGGATCTAAAGTAGCAGAAAGGTTGACAGAAAGCTTGTTGTCAAAGAACGAAGTCCTCGTATTCATATTCACAGGAGCCAATTGAAAGGAATCAGCTGCAAAATTATAGTTAGTCGTTACGTTCAAAGTTTGAAGCAATGGAATCTTTTTAGTTTTGACCTCTGCTGTATCACTTTCAGTTTTGATCTTTGCTTCAAGTACATTTCTGATGGAAATACTTAATGCCCTAGATTCACCCAATGGAGCTCCTTGAAAGATAAAACCTTGATGTCTGGAGAAAAACTGTGTTCTTCCAGCACTGTCCACTTGGACTTGTTGATAATACCCGAATCTTGGGTCAGAAAAATCAGGCGTAAAATTAAAACCAAATGAAGGCTGCATGTGGTGACGGATAGCTTCAATCTTTTTGCTATTTTTAAAAGTGTAAAAACCATAAACGTTGGTATTCATATTGAAAGAAGTAGTATAGAAGCCTACTCTATTGAAGCCATTTTCAAGAATTCTATCTACTCTATTTTCTACATCATTGTAGAAATAATTGATTCTTTCTAAATACCAAAGTTCTGTATAGTTTGCAGAGGCCGTTCCAGTAAAATATTTGAATAAGGTGAAATTTGAAGAAATTGGGACAGTACTCCTAGCGCCATTATTTGCATCTCTCAAGAGTTGAGGTAGATTCGCAAAAGTAAAGGCTAAAACATCAGGTGCTTGTTGAAATTCTTCTCCAAACCCAAAATCCTGTTGAAAATTTTGATTTTGCACACCTAGTGCAGGGGTTATTCTATTGGTGATTTGATTTTGAAGGTTGAAGTTCCAAGCAATATTTAGTGTCTTCAGAGGCTCAAACCTTGTTAAATTCTGAAAGGGATTTTGTCGATTCATATTGACAGCTACATCAGGAAGCGTCAGATTGACTTCATCTGTATTGATGTTTTGAGAATGTCTCAAATTGGCCGACATACTAAAGGGCGTTCCCGCAAAAGTTTTGCTGTAGGCAATATTAGATGTGAAATCTGCTCTAACATTGTTTGCAAAGTTATTAGGGTTAATGACCAAATTATTATAATTCTGCGTACCTGCATTAACCGATGCAGAAAATCTAGAATTACCTCTAGATTCTGGTGTGTGCTGCCAACTCACCCATACAGATGTGAAGTCTAGAGGATTGAGCTCTGTTTCAGGACTTCTAAAACTTTGATAATCCACATTAAAGCTACCATTGTACCGATAGCGTTTCTTGTAAATAGAAGCAGCTTTGGCTCCCCATCCTCCATTGGAGTAAATATCCCCGGTCAATCGGGTATGGATAAAATCATTGAAAGCAAAGTAGTATCCGAAATCTCTCAAAAAGAGGCCTCGTCGCTGCTCTTGCCCATAAGAGGGAAAAACAATTCCTGATGCCTTTTCTTCTGGTGTATCAGGTATAATCCCGAAAGGCAGCCCTAATGGAGTAGGTATATTATTAAAATAAAGATTAAATGGCCCTGTCACAACTTGCTTGCCACGTATAGATTTGATCTTGGCTGCTGAAATATGGAAGTGAGGTTCTGCCAAATTACAGGTAGTGTAATACCCCTTATCCATGTAAATGCTGCCATCCGTGGTCTTCTTGATCGTCTCTCCTCTCAGCAATCCATCTTGCTGCTCTGTCACTACGTCTTTGATAATTGCCTTTTGCGTTTTGAAATTATAACGCATCTCTTTTCGGATTTCATAAGTGGAGTTACCCTCTTTGAAAATGGGGTTTCCATTAATGTTTCCCAATGAATCTGTCACGCCAGAAGCAAAAAGCTCACTCTTATCCCAATCAATGATAATCAGGTCTGCATCAAGTCTAATATTCCCGTATTCAAACCAAGCTTCTTTATGAAGATAAATTTTATTTTGTGCAAAATCAGTGATGATACTATCTTCCCCATAATAATTGATAATGGTTTCTATATCTCCTTTAGGCACTACCTTTGTAGAGTCATTTTCTGGAAGGCTGTCAGGTAGATAAATTTCTGGTAATTCCACTTCTGGAAGCGTCTGTGCTGGTGCTCTTAGAATAGAATCAGGAGCAACAATTGGATTTTCCACCCTCCTTGTTCTTCGCTCTTGAGAGAACACAAGTTGGGGAATTACCCAAAATAGTAGGAATATTATGAAGTGGAGCCTGTTATTCCGCACCGATTGAATCAAATTTGTTTAAAAATTTCTAAATTTCGAACGAGCAAAGTTAATGGTATTTAGTGCTTATGAAACGACTTCAAGTTAAAAATATTCTTGCAATTACTTTAATTACATTTTCCTTTCTTTTCATGGGTTTCCAACCCACAGGAGAAAAGGCTCCAGAGTTCAAATTGAGGACTGTTGTAATCGATGCTGGACATGGTGGCAGGGACCCGGGTGCACTAGGCGCTTTCAGTAAGGAAAAAGACATCACACTAAAAGTAGCTTTACAAGTAGGGAAATATATAGAAGAATATTTACCAGATGTGAAGGTCATATATACCCGGCAATCTGATGTAGCCGTGGACTTGAAGGAAAGGCCTAATATAGCTAATAGAAACAGGGCAGATCTTTTTATTTCTATTCATTGCAACGCAGCCGCTAATCGATCTGCTTATGGGACAGAAACTTTCGTGATGGGTACCAAAAACTTTGAGGCAAATTTCGATATCGTGAAAAGAGAAAACTCCGTAATCCTACTCGAGGACAACTACGAAGAAAATTACGAAGGATTCGATCCTACTTCACCAGAATCTTATATCATGTTCAACATCATGCAGAAAGCTTTCCTTTCCAATAGCCTTTCTCTCGCCTCGAAGATTGAAAATGATTTTACTAGCAGAGTTAATCGCCATAGTCGGGGTGTAAAACAAGCACCCCTCTACGTTCTGTGGACCACGAGCATGCCATCCGTTTTGGTGGAGCTAGGTTTTATATCCAATCCAAATGAAGAAAGATATCTCAACAGTAAAGATGGACAAACCTATTTAGCATCCGCCATCTATCGTTCGGTAAAAGCATACAAAGAGGAAATAGAGTCTCTATGATCGTTGCCTTGTCCAAAACATAAAACTTTCTATTGTCGCCTTCACAAACTCGTTTTGTGAAGGCGATTTGCTTTTATTAAGTCCCACATATCAAAACTCCCATGCTATTTTGAAACTTATCAACATATTACCTTATTTTAGCTTTGAAAATTAAACCCGAATAACTTTATGGATATTGAATTCAATAAAAACGAAGATCAAAACAAACAACTACTTTTTCAGCTGCGCAAAAAAATAGAGAAAGTCAAATTAGGTGGTGGGGAAAAGAGAATTGCCAAAGAGCATGAAAAAGGCAAATTGACTGCAAGAGAAAGAATTGATTACTTGAGAGACACTGATTCAGATTTTTTGGAAATTGGTGCGCTTACCGCTGACGGAATGTATGAAGAAGAAGGGGGGTGTCCTTCTGCTGGGGTGGTGACTGGAATCGGATATGTAAAAGGTCGCATGTGTATGATTGTTGCCAATGACGCGACAGTCAAAGCAGGAGCATGGTTTCCAATGACCGCAAAAAAGAACCTTAGAGCTCAAGAGATAGCTATGGAAAACAGACTACCTATCATCTACTTGGTAGATAGTGCTGGAGTATTTCTGCCCATGCAAAACGAGATATTCCCTGACAAAGAGCATTTTGGAAGACAGTTTAGAAATAATGCAAAGATGTCTTCCATGGGTATCATTCAAGTTGCCGCTATCATGGGTAGCTGTGTTGCTGGGGGAGCATATCTACCTATCATGTCAGATGAGGCCATGATTGTAGACAAGACTGGCTCTATTTTCCTGGCTGGTTCTTATCTGGTCAAAGCTGCTATTGGAGAAAGTGTAGATAACGAAACACTTGGAGGTGCTACTACACATTGTGAAATATCAGGAGTCACCGATAATAAATATGATACTGATCAAGAATGTCTTGATGCCATAAGGAATATTTTTGACAAAATAGGTGCTTACGAAAAGGCTGGGTTTGATAGAAAAGAAGCCGCAAAGCCTAAAAAAGATGAAACTGAACTTTATGGAGTTTTTCCATCTGATAGAGTAAAGCCCTATGATATGCGAGAAATTATCGAGCGTTTAGTGGATGAATCAGAATTTGATGAATACAAAAAAGATTATGGCAAAACCTTGCTCTGTGGTACAGCAAGAATTGAAGGATGGGCAGTAGGAATCATCGCAAATCAGCGAAAGATTGTCAAAAATAAGAAAGGAGAAATGCAGATGGGTGGCGTTATCTACTCTGACTCTGCTGACAAAGCTGCTAGATTCATAATGAATTGTAATCAGCGAAAAATCCCCCTTCTTTTCATACAAGATGTATCCGGGTTTATGGTTGGCAGTAAGGCCGAACATGGTGGAATCATCAAAGATGGTGCAAAGATGGTCAATGCGATGGCAAATTCAGTAGTCCCTAAATTCACCATTGTGATTGGAAACTCCTATGGTGCAGGAAATTACGCGATGTGTGGCAAAGCTTATGACCCACGGCTAATTTACTCTTGGCCAACAGCACAAATGGCGGTAATGTCGGGAGCTTCTGCCGCCAAAACTTTGCTCCAAATCAAAGTAGCCTCTCTGAAAAAATCAGGAGAGACAATTACACCTGAAGATGAAAAGAAACTACTAGAAGAGATCACTGCCAAATACAATGAAGAATTAAGTCCTTATTATGCCGCTTCTAGGCTTTGGGTAGATGGTGTCATCGATCCGCTTGAAACTAGAAAAGTCATCAGTATGGGTATCGAAGCAGCCAATCACGCTCCTATCACTGAAAAATTCAACGTAGGTGTGATTCAAACTTAATTCATATTTGAAGACAAAAAATAAAAAAGTCAGCAAATTGATCTGCTGACTTTTTTATTTTGTATTCCCATTTCGACCTTAATTAGCATTAGGCGATATATAACTAAAGTTTTTAGCAATTGTATAGTTCTCTGCGAACTGTTGTCAGTAGACTGGCAGTTTCTCTCAATAGTTGAAGTAACAAATTCAATTATTGGCTCAATTACAAAGAATTAAATTAATACCTGTACATTCCTTGCGATCTTTTTGGCTTGGATAGATTTCTTAGCAATGCGCCAGTTAATCCGCTAAATCCGCCAAGTAATACTCCTAAAACTCCAGTGGCTATCCAAAGTAGATTACTTTGTTCCATTCCCATCAAATCAGCCATCTTATCGGGAAGTGAAGAACTTGTATCAATACTAATAAAAATCGCTTTACCGAGCCAAACCAAACCCATTCCCAAACCTGCCGCAAAAAAAGAGGATGCCCCACTTGATGACATCAAGTAAGACAAAACTACAATGATTCCCATCAAATAGGGATAGCTAAAGTATGGTCCTAAAAATAAAACTAATATAGCTGTTAAGATTAATAAGGCTGTGAACTTCATAATTTCTATGGCTTTAATGTTGTTGAAAAAAGGGTGCTTTGAGAATCCTGGATCTTCTGGAGCTTGAAGTTCACATATTCTCCGTTTGCCCATTTTTTTAGGAATGAATCATAATATTTGCTACCAGGGTTTCCAGATTGTCCTCCTGGATAGATCCCAAAAGCTTCAGGTTCGTCCCCAAGTTCTACCACCATTCTCCAACTCGCTCCATGGCGCTCAGAAGTTGCATTGAGAATTCCTGCCCCTCCACCAGTATAAATACCTTCAAAAGAGAAAGATTTGAAATTGGGCACCAAATGTTGAATAGTAGTATTTTTATGATTCACCCAAGTATAATCACCTTTTTCCTCCTTCAATTTCTTCACCTGTACAATCATGGAATCAAAACTTGCTAAAACATGATCCTTGGCTGACTCAATTTGCGCTGTAGTTTTTTTATCAAAGAGAAAGGAAGTTGGCTCATTGGTTAGTAATTTGACCGTTTGATAATTGTTAGGAAGTACAACTGGAAGGTCTGATTTTCTCAAATCTTCCCATATGCTTCGATGCAAATACCTCCACCAAAGGTGAAATAAAGTCGGTGCAGTTTGATTAGGAAAGGTAAAGAAATTCCAATCAGCCAGATCCTTCAAATAAGCTACATTTTCCGCACCAGCATTGATCAAAGAGTCAGCTTTGATGTAATTCATCATGATCGGCAGTGCTTCGTATGCATGAAGATGAAAATTATCAAACTGAAGTTCCATCATATCACCAACAGTGATTTGATTCATTTCACTCAAACGCTGATTCAATCTTCTATTTCTATAATGCTCAAAACTATTATCGAAAACATAATACGGATAAGAAGGGTCTACGGAGTGTTGATTTGCAGAAGCAACAAACCCTCTCGCTGGATTTAGAGTTGCTGCATGGTGTTCATTTGGAATAAAGTCCTTCCATTCCATTCTAGGATCATTTCCATCCATCAAAAATCTGCCCTGATCCTCCCATTTTAGCGGAAACCTGCCTTGTACTTTCATGGCTATATCGCCTGATTTGGATGCAAAAACAAAATTCTGGGCTGGCGAGGTATAGTATTCTAATGCTGCGATGTAATCATCATGAGATTTTCCTTTATTCAATAAAATAAAAGTCTTCTGCTCGTTGGAAGGTAAATGTGCAGTCCATTTCAGTGCAAAATTCACATCTTGTCTTTCTGCCCTGAAAGATTGGTCATATACCACGGGGCCATGATGGGTATAAACTACAGTATCGAGATAAGATGCCTCTCCCTTAACTTTGATTTCTTCAATTCTAAAAGTACTTTGGATCCATTGATCGTTGTATAGGTACTCTGTACGATCATCGTTTTTAAAAGTAATTGCATACCAATCTCTGGTATCTCGGGTGGCATTGGTCACACCCCAAGCAATATTTTCATTGAATCCCGAAATGATCCCCAACGCCCCAGGAAGGGTAGCACCCTTGACCGAATGATTAGGAGTAGTCAATTGCATTGCATACCAGAGTGAAGGCAAATTTAAACTCAAATGTGGGTCATTCGCTAGGATTGTTCTGCCTGATGCAGTTTTACTTCCTGATACTGCCCAGTTATTTGAACCTACACCAGGCTCAGGTTGAGGCATGGTTTTTACAAAAATCGAATCATTGGGGTAATTAATTCCTTCTGGCTTGGAGACTTCCAAAGGTGTAAAATCCCAAAGCTTTTCAGCTTCAATTACTGGATCATTTTCCTCTGGAAATAGGGGGAATAGCTTTTCTAGCAATTCAGGCCCAAGAATAGTTCTCAAGTTGGTATATTCTAGGTCTCGATCTCCAACTAACATATCTGCCATGTACTTCAGCAAAAGAAGAGATTTGTAAGGCGACCATCTTTCGGGTTTGTAATTGAGTATCTTGTATTCAATCGGCATTCTTGCGACAGTAAGTCCATCAATGTACTGATTGACTCCTTCAGAGTAGGCCTGCACAAGTTTGAAAGTCTCAGGATCATTATTTTCCAAAAACTGTATCCCTTGCTCAGCTGCAAATGGCATACCCTTTCTTCTTGTCATCCTGTCCAAATCAATAGCTATTGGACCCACAATTTCAGAGATTCTACCTGCGGCAGCCATAGTCTGAAACTCCATTTGCCATAGGCGGTTTTGAGCTGTGACATACCCCTGAGCTCTGTATAGATCTATTTCATTTTGAGCAAAAATGTGGGGAATCAAGTTCTCATCATACTGTATGGTCACAGGTGAAGTTAGTCCAGTAAGCCTAATTTCTTCCTTTACAAGCTGATCTTCTGAATAGGAATTCTGCCAAAATCCATGATTTGGATCTAATAACTTGCCAAGTGGTGGAATGCTGCCAAATTGAAGGGAAAGTGCTACGCCAAGTGAAATGGTAATAATCAAGGCTAAAGCAAAACTTATATATTTCATAAGTAGGAGTGATCTAAGAGCTTAAATATAGAAAAAATGTCTAAGATTAGAAATTGAATAAAAATCAGAAATCGAATGGGCTAGTAAAGTATTTTAATATGAAAAACACTTTGCCAGCCCATAGACTCATAACTATTTTGTCTTATTTTAGATCTATGCTCTATTTTTTAAGGAAATCTCTCAACACATAATGTAAGATTCCGCCATTTTTAAAGTATTCAATCTCAATCGCTGAATCTAAGCGACATATCACTTCAAAACTCGTTGATCTCTCATCATTGAGGTTAGCTTCTACTACCAGTTTTTTAAGAGGCGATAGTCCCTCTGAGATTCCTTTGATACTGAAACTCTCTTTACCAGTCAGCCCAAGACTATCTGCAGTATCTTCCGGCATATATTGTAAAGGAAGTACACCCATTCCTACAAGATTACTTCTATGAATCCTCTCGTAGCTCTCAGCCAAAACGGCCTTGATTCCTAAAAGGTTGGTACCTTTGGCCGCCCAGTCTCTTGACGAACCGCTCCCATATTCCTTACCTGCTAATACAATCAGGGGGGTGTTTGCCTCCCTGTATTTGATAGCTGCATCATAAACACTCATCTCGTTACCACTTGGCACATGAATGGTATATCCACCCTCTTTTGTAGCAAGTTGATTTTTGATACGAACATTGGCAAAAGTTCCCCTCACCATTACCTCATCATTACCTCTTCTGGAGCCGTATGAATTAAAATCCTTTTTTTCTACTCCACGACTAACCAAATATTGACCTGCAGGACTGTGTTCTGCAAATGATCCTGCTGGTGAAATATGATCTGTAGTGATACTATCTCCTAACTTCAAAAGCACTTTTGCTTCTAAAATGTCATTGGGTTCAAGCACATTTTCAGATAGTCCTTCAAAAAATGGGGCTTCTTTGATATAAGTGCTTTGATCAGACCATTGATAAATTTCATCCTTGGGCGCTTCTAGTTTTTTCCACTGCTCATTTCCTTCAAAGATCTCTCCATAGCTTTTTTCGAAATCAGCAGGAGAAAGCACTTTACTCATCACCTCAAAAATCTCATCATTGCTTGGCCAAATATCTTTTAAATAAACAGGCTCCAAATTTGGATCGTAGCCAAGTGGCTCTTCATTCAAATCGACATCTACCCTACCTGCCAAAGCATAGGCTACAACGAGCATAGGTGACATTAGGTAGTTCATTTTTACTTGAGGGTGAACCCTAGCTTCGAAATTTCTATTTCCTGATAAAACAGAACTCACTACCAGATCATTCTCTTCTACAGCCTTAGCAATATGCCTAGGAAGTGGACCTGAATTCCCAATACAAGAAGTGCACCCATAACCCACTACGTGAAACCTCAAAGCCTCTAAGTCATCCAAAAGCCCAGCAGTCTCCAAATAATCAGTTACTACTTTGGATCCTGGCGCCAATGATGTTTTTACCCAAGGCTTGACATCTAATCCTCTTTCTCTTGCCTTACGAGCTACCAATCCTGCTCCTATCATGACTGAAGGATTGGATGTATTGGTACAAGAAGTTATTGCGGCGATCACAATGGAACCATCGTGCAATGCAAACTTTTCATTATGGAGTTTGACGACAACGGTTTTAAGTCCGTTTTTTACTTTTGTCTCATATTCTACTTCGGCTACATTACTTCCCTCTCGATCTGAAGGCTGACTACCTCCTTCAGCATACCAGCGTCCCTCGTCTCTTTTATCTATTGGAATATAAGCTCTTCCATGCACTTCTTCGAGAAGTTCCCCGAACTTTTGCTTGAACTCACGAACAAGAATTTTATCCTGCGGCCGCTTTGGACCTGAAACAGTTGGTTCAACTGTACTTAGATCTAATTCTACTACGGAACTGTACTTGATTTTATCTTCATCAGCTCTCCAAAGCATATTTGCTTTGGTATAATCTTCTACTAATTGAATTTGATCTTTGGCTCGATTGGTTTTATCCATGTAATCCAGCGTGCGATCATCTATGGGAAAATAGGTCACTGTGCAACCAAACTCAGGTGACATATTAGAAATTGTAGCTCTATCTGGAACTGTCAAATGATCAAGACCGGAACCGAATACTTCTACAAACTTACCTACCACACCATGCTGTCTAAGCAATTGTGTAATTGTAAGCACCATATCAGTAGCAGTAGTCCCTAGAGGAAGCTTTCCAGTAAGTTTTAAACCTACTACCTCTGGCATAATAAAATAAATTGGTTGACCAAGTATAGCTGCTTCTGCTTCGATACCACCGACTCCCCAAGCCACTACACCTATCCCATTCACCATAGGAGTATGGGAATCTGTTCCCACAAGTGTATCTGGAAAAACATTCCCATCTCTAGCAATCACTCCCTGGGCTAAGTATTCTAAATTAACCTGATGGCAAATTCCCATTCCTGGAGGAACAACAGAAAAGTTATCAAATGCTTTTTGAGCCCATTTCAGAAATTGGTAGCGCTCACCATTCCGTTCATATTCTACATCTACATTTTTCTGATAAGAATAATTGGTACCAAAATAATCCACTTGCACAGAATGGTCTATGACTAGATCAACTGGTATCAGGGGGTTGATTTTTTTGGGGTCTTTGCCTTTCCTAACAGCTTCTGCTCTCAAAGATGCAATATCTACTACAGCTGGCACTCCTGTAAAGTCTTGCATCAAGACTCTGGCGGGCTTGAAAGGGATATCCTTATCAGAGGGCTCTGGAGACCAGTTGGCAAGTGTTTCAATATGTTCCTTAGTAATAGCAAAATCATCATAATTCCTTAGTGCGTTTTCTAATAGAATTCTTATAGAGAAGGGTAGTTGATCAATTTTAAATCCAGCTTCTTGCAAAGCAGTTAAGCTCCAGTAAGTAAAAGATCCTTTGGAGGAGTTTAGGGTTTTTTTAGCGTCAAAAGGGTTCTGTGACATAATTAGAATCGGTTTAAGTTTAAAATCTTAATTTAAAAAACGGTTAATTCTAAATATCGTTATTTTTCAACGGAAAAGTGGAATAAATAGCTAAAAAGTGAATTTCAAATAAAAGCTAATATGATTATCCGCAATGACACCAGTAATTCAATAAAACGAAAGGATCAAGCGGATAATCGTCAACGGACGACGGTCGACAGTCGACAACATCTGAATTTAAGGTGTGTGCGTAATAAAATATGGTTACTGGTGCGAAAGCGGATATACCTAAAAGCTAATTTCAAAAGAATAAAGTTTTTTCATTCCACACATTTTCACTTCCACCTCAGTAGCCAAAAAATAGTGGTATGTCCTAATACAATTAATAAATTGAAAACAAGTCAACTAAAAACCAATAACGATTATCCTCTAGATCATTTGTGAACAAATTTGCATGCTGAAGTCATTGCGGATAATCTTATTTCCTTCTTTGGATTAAAACTTGATACTCATGTTCAAAGTAATCTGCTGATATTTGAAATCTCCTTGACCTGTAAAAACATTATCAATATTAATTTTTTGATCATTAAGCTCCCGTTCATATCGGATATCAAGCCCAAGATTATTGAAATTTAATCCTATCCCAAACTGATACCCCATATTGTATTTGTCATATTCCAGAGACTTGAGGTCGTCTTGAATGGTATAATGAAGCGCTGGCCCTCCAAAAAAAGAAACTACAGGACCTAACACATTCAGGCCTACCAAAAGGGGCATATCCAATCGTTCTGTTCTTAACTGAGTAGAATTGATTTCAGAGTTAAGTTGCGTATAAGCTAGTTCGGGTCTCACAAATAGTGGCCCTACTTCTATCTTACCAAAAAGGCCTACATTGTATCCCCAATTATTCAAGGGGTCACTCAATACAAGTTCAGCGTCTCTGAAATACTTTCCATTGGAATTATAATTAAGTCCTCCTTTTATACCCCAACCTGTCTTAGACTGGGCATTGATTTCAGTGCTGAAAAATAGCATACTTATCAGGACTAATGTAATCTGAACTAGCTTTTTCATTGGGCGATTAAGTTAAAGCTCTTTTTTTTCAGAATTTTGATTGATCAAAATCTCACCAATTAAGTTAGAATTCTTTGATCTTGCAAATCCAATCTGAATTAGATATTAAATCGTATTTGATTTCAATCAAGTTAAAACCTTGCAGAGAACAATCTGAGTCCTGTGTTGTTTTAACTGTTGATAAATGATAAATCTCAAATTATCTAAAATCGTGCCCTTTAAATCACTCCAATATAACTATTAGTAAAAAGCATTATGAAAAATTTAAAATTCACCCTTTCACTGGTATTAATTCAGGTTTTTAGTTTCGGAATGATTGCATGCTCTCAAGCTAATAACAAGGAGGAATCAATAGAAACCTCAGAGGAAGGACTCAATTATGATGGTCCAACTGAACTAGCGACTTTTGCAGGAGGATGCTTTTGGTGCATTGAGGCACCATTTGAAGGAATTCAAGGGGTAGTTTCGGTAGTATCAGGCTACTCCGGTGGAAAAGAAAAAAATCCAACATATTCAGATGTGAGTTCTGGCAAGACCAGTCACAAAGAAGCTGTTCAAATCACTTATAATCCCGAAGTTATCAGTTATTCAGAATTACTAGACATCTTCTGGCAGCAATTTGATCCAACAGATGCTGGCGGATCATTCTATGATAGAGGTACTCAATACGAGTCAGCAATTTTCTATCACAACAACATCCAAAAACAAGTAGCCGAAGAATCTAAAAAAAGATTGGGGAGGTCAGGCAAGTTTAATAAGCCCATTGTAACTCCGATTGTGAAATACACCAGTTTTTATGAAGCAGAAGCCTATCATCAAGACTATTATAAAAAAAATCCGGATGAGTATTATGCTTACAGAAGGGGTTCGGGTAGAGATGCCTTTATTACCAAACACTGGCCCTCTGACTTGGAAAAACAATATAGAAGCCCTTCTAAAGAAGAATTGAAGAAATTATTGGAACCATTGCAATATGAAGTAGCTATCAATAATGAAACAGAGATGGCATTCAATAATAAATACAACGAAAACAAGGAAGAAGGAATATATGTATGTATAGTTTCTGGCGCACCTCTCTTTAGCTCCAAAGACAAATATGAATCCTATTCTGGCTGGCCAAGCTTTACAAAACCTATTGATGCTAGACTAATTGATAAGCCTTTGGATTATGAATATGGGATGGTAAGGGTTGAAGTTAGAAGCAAACTTGGAGATTCTCACTTGGGTCACGTCTTTTTTGATGGTCCTAAACCCACTCAATTGAGGTATTGTATGAACTCAGCAGCCATGCGATTTATAGCCAAAAAAGATATGGAGAGCGAAGGATATGGTGATTATCTATGGCTAGTAGATTGATCAGAAATTAAAAATTAAACTTTTATAATAGCGCACATGGGAGAAATCCATCGTGCGCTATCATTATTACAAAGAAAACTTCTTGAAGAAATTTTGAGCAAAAAAATTAAAAACCCGTATTTTAGTAAGAGCACAATGGGAAAACTTCATGGAAGAATTGACAGACAAAGAATTGCATGCTTTGGTTTCTCTTCTTGACGATCAAGATCAAGAAGTCAAGTCACATGTACAGGACAGAATCATCTCTTTGGGACATGGTATTATTCCTTTTCTAGAAAAAAAATGGGAAGATAGTTTCAATCCAGAGATTCAAAAAGAAATCGAAGACCTCGTCCACAAGTTACAACTGTCACAACTCAAAGAAAGACTTCAAGATTGGATTGCTTCACCAGATCAAGACTTATTGACTGGACTTTGGATCATCAATACTTATCAGTATCCAGACTTAGAATTTGATAAACTCAATGCTGATATGCATCAAATTTATTTTGAAGTTTGGACAGGATTCAAAAATGACCTACTCCCTCATGAACAAATCAAAGCAATCAATCATGTGCTTTTTAGTAACCTGAGGTTTTCGGCAAATACCAAAAATTTCCATTCCCCTGGAAATAGTATGCTAAGCAATGTCTTAGAAAACAGAAAAGGCAATCCAATTAGTCTATGTGCTATTTACCTACTCGTTGCTCAAAAGCTAGGCTTACCCATTTATGGTGTGAACTTGCCCAACCTTTTTGTTTTGACCTACAAATCCTCAGATGTAAATTTTTATATCAACGCATTCAACAAAGGGCTGGTATTCAATAAGCAAGACATACACAACTACTTAGAGCATTTAAAAATAGCTCCTAGAGAAGTTTTTTTTGAACCTTGTAGCAACAAGGATATTGTCACCAGAATGATTCGAAACTTGATTGTTGCCTTTGAAAAACTTGGAGAAACTGAAAAAGTAGAAGAAGTAAAGGGACTCTTACAGATAATCGATTGAAAAAAAGGCATCGGCCTTTCTTTATTTCATTCTTATATTACATCCCACAGGTCTGCTAGTGCTAGGGCTAGGATTTCTTTTATTTTGTATACTTTGAATTGCTGAGACTAAATATCGCATATTCGCACTTTCTGGCACTTGTGGATTATTATCTATTGCACCTCTATAAGCAATAGCAAATCCCGTCGGGCTAGGCGTAATCACTACTACCTCGGGCAGTTTGGTTGCTTGCAGCTGTCTGGTTAAATTTTGATTACCATCGTTCAAAATTCGAAGCTCTTCTACCCTTCCTTTGAACCTTTCTTCTACAGCTTTTTTATTTTCATCAGGGTCGTTACCAAAGTGTGGATTGGCTAATGCAAATACAAAACCATCCGCTTTAAAATTTTCGTAAAGTTCGATAATCCTATTTTCATAAAGCTTTGAAAAAGGACAAGATAAAGTAGTGAAAATTATCACTACTGCTTTTGCATCTTGATGCGTATCAAGCTCAAAATTTTGACCTGTCAAAATATCTTCAAGGATGAAATTATCTACTCGCTGTGCAAATACAGTAGAAGTAGACAATAATCCTATTAGCAGTAATATAGAGAGCCTTTTCATAGTTTGCGGGATCTAAATGATAATAATATTTAAATATATACAAAGTCTCTACCAAATTGTATAAGTAAGTACCATTTCACCAGAAACTTCAACTTTCACGGTATAGAAATGATCAGAAAATTCTGAATCATAGACCTTACCATGAATAACTTGATCTTTTTTTCCAAAAGGTTTTAATAAAATATTCTCCTTTAAGCTGATGCCTCTTCTACCTTGACATTTATAGATCGATTCTTTAGCAGACCAAGCCATTGTAAATAGTAATGGATCATTGTTGAGAAAATCTATTTCTGAAGCATCAAGAAACTTTGGCCCTAGTCTCACCACTTTTTCTCTTGTATAGTCCAAATCTATTCCTACTGGCATATCTTTATGGAAGATTGCTGCTGCTATTCCCTTGGTATGGGTCAATGAAACATGTCCATATCCATCCATAGCATGAGACTTCCCGTGTTCATCCTTGTAAAACCCTGGATAAGGTAAGGAAATGCAGTCTAAAGCCGCTTTGATAGCCAATCTTGCTGCTTTCCATTCATCTCTTTTTTCTATTTTGGAAATGTTTGCAAGTGACAACTTCTCGCGAAAACTCAAAAAATCAACCTCTTGATAACAGACTTCCTGAATATTATTTACAGCCAAGGCCGATAAAGTACTTATTTTTTCTATTTTTGTTTGCATAGCCCATTGAGGGTTTTGTTTTGCATAAAACGCAATATATGTCAAAAATCCAAGTTAATAAACTTCATACACTAACAGGACACAATGATTGTATCTATGCTCTTGCAGAGGGAGCTAACCCGAGGTATTTCTATACAGGGTCTGGTGATGGAATGGTGGTCGAGTGGGACTTGGATAACCCAAAGGATGGCAAACTCATCGCCAAGCTTCCACATTCTGTCTATGCTTTAGAAGTAGATCGAGAGCGAAACCTTTTGATCATTGGCCACAATTTTGAAGGAATTCATGTGATTGATTTGAATGAAAACAGGGAGATATGGTCTCTCAAGCTCACTGATCAATCTATATTTGATATCAAATCATTGGGAACGGAATTTTATGTAGGAGCTGCCGATGGAGTAGTTATCGTGGTCGATGTAGATCAAAAAGCAGTCAAAAAGCATTTGAAATTAAGCTCAAAAAGTGCTCGGGTCATGGCATTTGACAATGATAGAAAATCATTGGCTGTGGGTTTTAGTGATCATACCATTAAAATCATTAGTACTAAAGATTACAAAGCACTTCACAATCTAGAGTCCCATAGCAATTCTGTATTTGCTTTGGCTTATTCCCCGATAGAGGAGAAATTGATCTCTGGGGGTAGAGATGCTCACTTAAAAATCTGGAACACTAAATCTTATGATATTTCAGATCAGGTGGTTGCGCACATGTTTGCCATCAATTACCTGTCCTTCAGAGAAGATGGTAAGTATTTTGTGACTTGTAGCATGGACAAGTCCTTAAAAGTATGGGATGCAGAGAGTCATAAACTCTTGAAAGTGATAGACAAAGCCCGGCATGCTGGTCATGGTACCTCTATCAATAAGGTATTGTGGAGCAGTTATGACCAATCTATCATCTCAGTCAGTGACGATAGAAGTATTTCAATTTGGAAAGTAGAATTTTAACCATATGAAGATAACAGCCTTAGAAATCCGTAAAAAATCCTTTGAGAAAAACTTCAGAGGTTATGATAAAGAAGAAGTTGATGCTTTCTTAAAAGAGCTTTCAGAAGAGTGGGAAAAGGTAAACAATGCGACAGAGGAACTTCAGAAAAAGCTAGACGACAGCATCAAGGAAGCTAATAAAATGAAAGAAGTAGAAGCTTCTCTTTTCAGAACCTTAAAGACAGCTGAAGACACTGGAGCTAGTATCATCGAAGAGGCTAATGAAGCAGCTGAATACATCGTCAGAGAGGCGCATCAAAATGCTGATGCCATGCTCAATGATGCAAAAACCAAATCTCAAAACCTGATTGAAACAGCTGAATCCAAGGCCAAGCAAATCATGGAAGAGCTTAAAAATGATGTCAGCTCATTGGTACGAGGGTATGAAACACTGGTTCAGCAGCGTGAATTGATCCTGAAAAATCTTAAAAGTCTCTCAGATGACATCCAAGACAACATCAGTGTTTCCAATGGTAATCTTGAAAAAATCAATGTGCATGCACACTTAGAGATGGTCGAAACATTGACAAAAACTGAGGCTTTTACGATAGCTAATGTAGACAGCATTGAGCATAGTGAAATGACATTGGAGACTATAGAAGCGCCTTCAATCGAGACCTCAGAGGAAGTATCGGAAACAAAAAATCCACCAATAGAAAGTAATGACGAGCTAGAAGAAGAAAATGTAGCTGAAATAAAAAATTCAGACATTTCAGAAACAGTTGCGAAACAAGAAATTGAGGAAGATCCAGAGAATTTTACTCAAGAAGAAGCCGAAGAAGATAAAAACAAAGGAAATAAAGGAAATTCATTTTTTGACGAAGTAGGTTAATGGGAAAAGTGTCTTTAGAAGGAATTGAATTCCACGCTTATCATGGGGTATTTTCGGAAGAAAATAAACTTGGCAACCGATTTACTGTAGACATACATGTGGAAACAGATTTCAGGCAAGCAATGCTACACGACACTTTGAAGGATACGGTAGATTATGCTAAAATCTATCAAATTGCCAAATCGCATATGCTGGAACCAGTAAAACTACTTGAACACCTCGCTCACTTGATGATCAAGGATATTCTTAAAATATACCCTGCTTCCAAGCAAATTTCCATCACTATCAAAAAGCATAACCCCTCTATAGGAGGTGTAGTCAATTACTCAGTGATCACTGTTAACTACCCTGAAGACTATGATTAGAAATTTCACAATGCTGACATTTTTGTTATTCCTAGCAAATTTTCTTCAAGCGCAAATATTAACACATCAAGTATTTGACAAAGAAGGAAAGGCTGTCAAGATTGAACAAATATTGGAAGCTTCTTCATCTTCTGAGCTCATATTTTTCGGAGAGCTTCATAACAACTCCATGGCACATTGGGTGCAGTTGCAACTTTTGAAATCATTGAATCAGTCAGGGGCTGATTTAGTCTTAAGTGGAGAGTTTTTTGAAAGAGATGATCAATTGAATATTGATGAATGGTTTGCAGGAAAAATTACAGACAAAAATTTTGAAGCAGAGGCTAAACTCTGGAACAATTACAGTACTGACTACAAACCTTTGATGCAATATGCAAAGCAAAACAACATTCCTTTTATAGCCTCTAATATACCAAGGAAATACGCTTCCTTAGTCAGCAGAGAAGGATTGCGAGCTCTGGAAGAATTGTCAAAAGAAGCAAAAGCATATATAGCTCCCTTGCCGATTGTTGTGGATAAAGAGCTTCCTGGCTATGTAGGTATGAAAAACATGATGCATGGATCAGGAATGAATGTTGACTATATGGTAGAGGCACAAGCTATCAAAGACGCTACTATGGCATATTCACTTTTTGATGCGATTGAAAAAAAGCAAAAAGTCTACCATATCAATGGTAGCTACCATTCCAATAATTATGAAGGGATCGTATGGTATGTCAAACAGGAATATCCAGAAGTAAAAATATTAACCATAGCAACTGTAGAGCAAAATGATATCAGTAAGTTGGAAGAAGCTTCAAAGTGGATCGCTGATTTTATCTTAGTTTTGCCAACAGATAGTCAAAAAAGTTATTAATTCATGTACAGTAAAGCAGAAAGATCCAAAATCAGGAAAGATTTTTGGACAGCTTTTGGCCAATATATGAAGCCCGTTCCTTCCACATCAGGTACCAAAGTAAATTGGCCTAATTATAAAACAGGAGTGAAGCATTTATTTTTTAAGATGAAAGCTGAACAAGGCTTTGCTTCCATAGCCATCGAGCTTACACATTCGGATATCGAACTACAACAGATATTTTTTGAACAATTGGAGGAATTTAAAAGCATGCTTCACTCAGAAGTCGGAGAAATTTGGGACTGGGAACTGCATCAAATAGATGAGTTGGGGAAAGTCATTTCCCGCACGCAAAAAACACTACCCAATGTCAATGTGATGAACCAAAATGATTGGCCAAAAATCATCTCTTTTCTTAAACCTAGAATCATTGCCTTAGATGCTTTTTGGGCTAATATGAAACCGGCATTTGAGGAGCTTTAGATAGTTATTGAGTTAATTAGTTATCGGGTACACCTGTAATTAGTCTAATTTCAAAATTAAGCTAAGAAAAACAAATACCCACTTAAACCTCTTGACCTCCAATCACACCTCTATTCCACTACTACATTCTCCAATAAGATCTCAGAGAGCAATTCCAATTTTCTTGCTTTATACAATGCTTCCATCTCTTCAAGTTTTGCGGATTTATCAGATGGCTTGTAGTTTTCATAATCTTGTAAGATCAAGCCACCTATTTCATGCCTTTTGATGGCTTTTCTGAATCGAACACCTCCACCATCGGTATGGTATGAATAGGCTAGATAATCGATCAAATGGTTCTCTTGATTGATCCAGTACAAAAACTCATCATCAAAATCCTCTCCTCCACCCTCTTCGGCAAAAGTCACCTTGATTACATCATACTTGTTGCCATCAATTTCAGTCGAACCAATGTACGTTTTAAATACAGCCGGATCATTGAGTCCATAAGGCAAAAAAGCAAAATAGGCTACTGAATTGACAGAGTTAGTAAATGCCCGCTCTCTTTTTTCATCCAATTCTACGGCATTACCATTGACAAATCGCGTGAATCCTGTATTATTCAAAACATCCTTTACTTGACCTGTACTGTCTGAAAATGCTCTGATATATTCAAAAGCAGTAGGTGATTTGAATATTTGATATGAGCGATCTCTAAAGTCAAAACTAATCTTGGCAGACTCAAATTTCTTTCCTCCATGAGCCATTATTGATTGGTCTATCAACTTTTCGGCCTCTGTTCGTGAATCGCAAGAGAAAAGCAAGAGCGCACCAAGCAAGTAAAGTATATAAGATTTCATATTTAGGGTAGATTAAGAACGACCGAAAGTTAAGCAATCAATTTGTCAATTGGTAGGTAATAATTGATTTGAGGAAGAGGTGATTCCCTAAACTATCAGCGGCAAATACTTCCTTTTTGGCAGGAATAATAAGTCCTTTGTAATTTTGAAGTTCTACAGTATTGATCACTTCATACTCCCCTCGATTGGCTCTTTTATAACCAATGAATTGGTGATTTTCTGGTAAAAAGAATAATGCCAGCTTTTGACCATTTTGAAGTTCCACTTGCACTATTTCCGCCTCTCGATTATCGGAAAGTTGAATTTTATTCTGATAATGTGCTGAGCTTATATTTCCATCCAAGCTTAGTGGAAAAGTAAAATCATGATAAAAAGACTCCAACTCTGACTTCTTGTTGGCTAGAAAACTTTCATTGAGCACTTCATTCTGTCCCATCCAATAGCTTACTTTCAAGCCATCAAAAGTAACTCGATGCAAAACGCTATCCTTTTCCCAATTGCTTTTCGCTTCAAAAAAAGGCTTCAGCCTAAATTCCAGATTGAATACTTGTGAAGGAATTTCCTCAGCTTCTTGGTTATAGTTTTTGACAACTCGATTGACTTTGATCAATTCAGTATCTCCCCAATTTCTCTCTGCATCATGAAATAGCACAGAGGCATCGATAATACCTTGAGCTTGCTTCTCTGGAGATGGGGAGCAAGAGTTTAGCAGAAAAGAGGCAAACAATATAAGATAAATGACTTTGTTCATCAGTGTTAGTTTTCTTTGATGATAAAGTTAAAAAGAAAAAGAGGTTGATTAGTGATCAACCTCCTTTATAAAAAATAAAAATCGGCTTATTTAACGTATGATGATAACGTCTTCACCTTCGAAATCAGTACCATCGAGCAACTTACCAGTGATCTTAACTTTAATAACATCACCAGAAGAAACATTGCCTAAGGCTTTGACAATATCTGAGCTATTAAAACGAAGTGTCAAATCTGTATAACCATCTTCCCCTAAAGTATGGCATGCATTGGCATCAAGAGATTCACCATTAGAAGATTCATATGGAGTAGCTACATCATCGTAAGCAAAACCAATAGGGGAAACGCCTTCAAGTGTGATAGAAGAAACATCTATATCATTGACATCAAAACCCTCAGCCCCAAGTATGGCAGTAGGAATCACTCCATTTCTTCTTAGTTGAATTGGATTAGGACAGCTTCCCGGATGTACATCAAATGCCACAGTTATATTTTGATCGGGAACAGTGATTGTTACCGAAGTTTTGGCATATTCTGCTCCATCACCTACAAGGCAAAGATCAAAAGTATATACCCCTGGTTCTGTACCCTCCGGAACAGTGATCGTTACATCAAACAATCTCTCGATTGGTTCATCCAATATAATATCTTCATAAGAGCTTGGATCTACATCTGTCAACCAAGAAGCAAAAGTGGGATCACAAGAAGTAATACTCAAATTATCGATCTTACTTAAATTTTCAGAAATAATCGCTGAAATAAAATCTGCCACATCTGGACTAGAGGAGTTAAAAGGAAAAGCATCGCCTCCTGTCAATTGTGAAGCTGCTTTCCATAATGCAAATGGATTCCCACTTGTTCCACCTGAAAATAATGTAATTAAAGTGATGCCATTTTCTTTCAATTCATTGATCGTTTTTGCAAACTCTAAATCATCAGCTGTACCTACGATTTCATCTCTTCCTGGATCAGGACCTGTTGTAAATCCATTGATTCCTAAAAGACTATAAACATTACAATCGTGAGGGAGATTGTCCAACCAAAATATCGCGATTTTCTTAGATCCAGCTCTCCAATTTAAAGTTTCATCATTGTATAATTCCCATAAAGGTCTCGTAAAATTCTCTGGACCATCATTTCCAAAACCTAATACCATGGAATTAATCCCATTTGCTGTATTAGATAAATCTGAACTTAGATTTGCATCCAATCTATATGGATAGTCAATTCCAGATCCGTAATTTGTTGGTCCATATCCACAACCTCCAAAAACTCCATTATAATCCATATGGGAGATAGCTCCGAAGTTGGTATCTGGAATCAAACTCCGCAAGGAATTCATAATGTTTATTGAATTTGCCTTGGCAGTATTCAAAACTCCCCCCATACTTCCTGTCAAATCCAAAATGAACATCACATCTCCCGATGAGGGTGCCCCATTGATTTTACCAGTCAATGTCTGAGTATGACTTTCTGTAGGTTTGAGGGTAGCTTCAATTTCTGACTCCAGACTATTCCCTGACTCTGACATGAAGGCGTTCGACTTTTGTTTAAAAATGTAATCCTTTAAAGGAACCATCGAAGGAGGCAACTCCCCTTCAAAATTGTTACTCAACATATCTATTTCGATTTGTTGATTTAATTGATTCACATCCTGCTGAATATCTGTTAAATCTTGACAGGCATAAAATGTAGAAAAAAGAATTGCCAGACTGGCAATCTTAAAGATGTTGTGTTGTAAATTTTTCATAAAACTTAACATTTGATTTGTAAATAAATGGGATCTAAAATTCAAAACAGCCTCAGCTGTACCAAGCACGAGAGTAGAATCAAAAAGTCGAATGAATCGAAATTGATCACTCAAATAATTAAGTTCTAAGCTAGGTATAGGATACTTTTTGAAAAATATAGAATATACAATAGACCTACTTTCAGGGACGGTTGCACCATCTGAATGTACAACTACCGAAAACAAAATAACTTTTTTTGTATTTGAAAAACTTTTTTAAATATCTAAATATAAACAGATTGAGTAATTACTTATATTTATCAATAGTTAAGCATCAGTTATTGAGCGCTTTACCAATTTTGATCAAACCCTCACTAGATACTCTAAAGTATTGAAGATATGTTGATACTTATATTTTTACTAATCACTAATATAACCACCTTCCCAACCCAACAAGGGTTTAAAGAGATCTCACCAGCCTCTGTTAATAAACCTTCAATCCTTCAATTAGAACGATATGAAGGAGACCGACCCGATACTGTATGGTTGCAATCTAGTCTTACAGATGTCATTCAAATAAAAGAAAAAAGAGGAAATCATGTTTGGTTCAAAATAGACATTTACAATCCCAAGGAGAATGACACAGCTTTTGTTTTTCTAAACCCAAAACCAATCCTACTCTATTCACTTCATATCAATAAAAAAGGTATGCTAGTTCCAATAGATACAGCTGGAACTTGGGTACAAGCAAAAAATTCATATTTCAAACATTTCCCTGAAATCACTTTCCTACCCTTACCAGCAAATGATACAACTACTTTTATTATCAAGGCCAATATTTTGAGATCAAATCCTAAAAGAGCATCCTTATCAGTAAAAGATCGATTAGCTACGTACGAGGAGTTCTATCATAGAGATTATCAGGCTGAATTCGTGAGAGTGATTCATACCATTTCCATGGGGCTGATTACTTTTGCAGCTATTTTCTTTTTTGCTTATGCCTTAATCAATAGGCAAAGACTCTACTTCATTTATTTACTTTATATAATATCTAGCTGGTTTTTTTCTCTCCAATTTTGGGCGCATATCCCATTTGTGAGTTATGGTTATTTTCATGGACTGGTATTTCTCAAGCATTACACCTTTGAAGCTTCTACCATTTGGGTTTATATCTTTTATATTCTTTTTATCAAAGACCTTTTAGAAATCAAAAAACAAAATATCACGCTAGCAAAAACACTTAACGGGCTCTGCTGGATACTTTTTTTATACAGCTTGCTATTTATGTTTTTGAATATCTCGGGTATAAATGACCAATTAATACCCCTAATCTATAATGGATTTAGGGTTTTGATTATGCCAATTTATATTGGATTACTTGTCTATATCATAGCTACTATACAAAGCCCAGTCAAAAAATACTTTGTAATGGCAGCAGGAGTGATGTTGATAGGCACTTTTACTGCAATTTACCTGGCTATGTTCCATGATAGAAGTATCACCATAGGGAGAGCTATCATCAATGATGGAGATATTTTAGTCATTACTATTTTTATAGAAATTACGATCAATGCCATGATTCTAGCCTACTACAACAGCTTAGTAAAAAAAGAAAGTATTCAAAATCAAAACCTTTATATCAAACAACTAGAGACAAACAAGCAGCTCGTTCAGGAAGAGAGTATTAGGCTAGAAAAGCTTATCAAAGAAGCAAAAGAAACCATTCAAAAAGAGCATCAAAAAAAAGAAGAACAAAGAATGATGCTGATGAAAACTGTCTTCGAGAATAAAATTCAAAGCCTAAAACTTCAAACCCTCGAAGCTCAGATGGACCCACATTTTATTTTTAATGCCATTAGTGCATTTAGAGATTTGGTTCTGAAACATTCAGAAACCAAAGCAGTGAATTACATCAATGCTTTTGCAACACTTTTGAGAAAAACACTTTCTTATAACAAACTTCCAGCTATAGACCTTCAAGAGGAACTGAAAATCACAGAGCTATATTTGGAAATTGAACAACTGAGATTCAATGATGACTTTAACTTCAAGATCATCATTGAAAAAGGACTTTGCATTGAACAAATTCAGATCCCCCCTAGAATTCTCCAACCCCTTGTAGAAAACGCCATCAAACACGGACTTCTACCATCAGCCAAACCGATTAAACTGATCGAAATATCAGTCTGCCAAGAAATAGATGGCTTGAAAATAAGAATTAAAGATAACGGTATAGGGTATGAAAAGGGTTTAAAATCAAAATTGACAACAGAACCCAATAGAAAATCATTTGGTCTAAGTTTGATTGAAGAAAGATTGAGGTTATTCAATGAACAGTTTCAACAACAAATACATTTTGAAGTCCATCAAAACTATAGTTCCGAAAATGACTTTGAAACCTATGCCACACTGACTGTTCAAAATCAATAAAATACCCTGTTGAGGGTATTTTTAAAAATATTTTTTTAAGTAACTTCACATATTCAAAACAACATACTGAATTTGAAGACATGACAGATTCTATAAAAATTATTTATGTTGATGATGAGGATCATTCCTTGGATACTTTTCAGTATATGATAGAAAAGAATACAAGTGGGGCTATACTTTTCAAAAGATACAAAAGACCTGACTTATTCTTGGAAGAATGGAAACAAGGAGAATTAAGTTTTGATTTACTTTTTTTGGATATAGAGATGTTCCCTTTGAATGGAATTCAGCTATTACTGGAGATGAAAAAAATTAATTCCACGTTTAATTTTGACCTTGTGTTTCTCACAGCTTATGATGATTTTGCATTAGATGCATTTAGACATAACGCAATCGACTATCTACTAAAACCCTTGATGATTGATGATTTTTTAGGCTGTTTAGAAAAATGGAAACACAAAAAGATTCAAAAAATTGACCCAATACAAATTGAATTATTACGCGTGCTCTTTGATGCCCCACACAAAAAACCAGAACAGTTGGCTGTTCCAACTATGGATGGCTATGAAATTATTGAAATAAGAAAAATAATCAGATGTGAAGCTGAAAGAAACTACAGCCACATCTACCTTTCTGATAACTCCAAATCATTTTTGGTTTCTAAAAACTTAAAAGAGCTTGAAAATGCTTTAACCTGCAACGGATTTCTCAGAATACATCATTCTCACTTAATAAATCCAACCCACCTCAAAAGAGTATTGAAAACTGATGGAGGCATTGTAGAAATGATCGACAATACAAAAATTAGAATTAGTCGAAATAAGAATCTAATATTAGAATCAATTTTTAATAATATTTCCAAAATTTGACTTCCTATTCTGCTTTAGGACCTTTTTAAATGCAAGAAATATCATTGAATAAAGAATAGTGTATTCAAACAAAAGAATAGGCCATTTTTCATCTACGCCAAACTCCCTATAAGCATGATAAGACAAAAACACCAAAGCAGTCCATGCTAAGAAAACTCTGTCCCCCACCAAAATCCCGAGACCAAATGCAGGAATCAGATACCAAGGGTGAACAGTCGTCTGAAAAAGTAAGTAGGCCAAATAAACCCATACGATGCGCTGTACTAAATCTGGTAAATTGGCTTTTTTAACGCCCAAACTAAGCCATAAAATCAAACCGAGAGACAACATGCTCAACACTGGACCAAGGGTTCTAATCGGGTTATAATCCAACCAAAAACTAGAAATCCATCTGAGTAAATAGTAAATGGACCCATTGAACTCAAAACTACTTTGATACAATCTGAAGCTCTGCCAAAAATTCAAAAAGGCTCCCTCGAAGAATAATGGGATAAATAACACCACAATAACGAGCGCAGAAAGTAAAAGAAAAACCAGTCTACTCTTTCCACCAAAAAACTTCAGTAAAATAGGACCCAGCATCAAAGGACTTAACTTCACCCCCACTGCCCAAGTCCAAAATATTGAAGCTCGATTCACTTTGCCTAGGAAGTACGCCATTCCCAGTAAGCCAAAAAGCACCATTCCTTCAAAATGAAGATTGCCTGTCAGCTCCAAGATCACAAGTGGATTGAAGGCATACAAAAGGACTTTGGACTTTGGAAGATTCCATTGTTTTAGGATTTGAATTAATAAAAGACAATTCAAGATTTCAAAAAGCAAAACAGCAAGTCGAAGAATCAGGATATTCATACTCAAATGCTCCCCTCCCAATGCTGCTAACCAGAAAAATAGCTGATGCAAAGGTGGATAAACTGAATAATACCCACTAGAATTCATTTGAGTCAAGAGCTGATTCCAATACTCGGAATCACCAATTTTTAACAATTCAAATGCTTCTTGAGGAAGATACAGATAAGGGTTGATTCCATTTCTAATCAGCTGCCCATCAAAAATAAAGCGATAAAAATCATCTGAAAGAACAGGTTCTGAAATTATCAGAATCATTCTCAACAAAAAAGCATACATCAATCCCAATTTTAAGGAAATTCCCCATTTTTCAGCATTTTGGTAGATGATCAAACTTACTCCAAAACAGAGCATATAAAGCGTCAATTGAATGAAAAAGTCACTTCGATCTAAGCAGTAGCCCAAAAAAAATAGCGCTATTGAGTAGATCAAAATGACCATGTAGAACTGTATGCTGTTTTTCAAAAAGAAGCTTTTAAAGTGTTTTGAATTATTTTTTACAGTTGGCCTTAATGATATTAATTACCAACTCTGTCTCGTCCTTAAGAATAGTTGATAATTTTTTGTTGATTTTTTTTAGCTATTCAATTGCCTCCCGATGTTCGGGACGGGCACTTCAGGGCAAAAGCACATAGATATTCATTATTGCATTGGGTTGAAACCCAATGTTAGTATCATTTGCCCCTTCAGGGCATTGATTCTCGACTCTTACTTCATCGTCCCTCATTCATCCTTCATCCTTTATACTCCCTCATTCATCTTCATCCCTCCACCTTCCTCCTTTGTCTTGCGTCTTGTATCTTATATCTTGTGTCTCACATCTCACATCTCATATCTCACATCTCCTCAATCATTCCTTCAATTTCAACTCTTCCCTCAAAAACTCATCCTCCACCCCGTTTCTCGTCCAATAATCAATCACTTTCACAGCTTTTCTCCGTGCTTTGGTAACTTCTTTCTGACCATTGGATTTGGTTTGGCTTTCTTCCCAAGCCATGATTTCGTGTGGAAAATCTTTCTCGAAATCTATCTTCAATACACGTGATCCTGAGCTGTAAGTCAATTCTAACTGCTTGCGGTCATTGCTGATGTCTTGCACTCTGATAAATGCTTCTTCCGCCGCCAATTCCTGATGGGAAAAGCGTTGATAAAATAAAGATGGGAATATGGTCACCCCTCCAATAGGGATTTCATTGGGTGAAATTCGAATCAAATTCCATAAATCATCCTCAGCCATGCCTGTCAAACTGATCGATTGATCTCCTTCCTTTTCAAAATAAGAGAATAACTTTCCTGAATAGGAATCTTGCCCATTCAGATTAAGTTGGGTGAAACTCTGCCCACACCACTCCTGAACAGATGAAGTAAATTTGAGTCCTTGTGATTTCTCCTTCGTCGGGGTAAAAGCAGACAGCATCATATGATAGGGATAGATCCCCGTAACAAAATCTCTCGTCTGATTCATCTTCAACACAGAAATCTTATCCTTTCCGGCTTCCTGTGGATTGTCTAGCTTCACTTGCTTCTTCCTAGAAAAATCTTCCGTCACAAATATCAAGACCGCCTCTCCTGCTCTCGCTTCACCATATCGATATTGCTCCAAGTCAAAACTGCTGATTTCGGCTTTCCCCTGAAACCAATACTTCCCCCACTCCTCAAAATTAATATTTTCACGCTGAGGCGCTTTTGAACAAGAAAAGCTGATGGTGGCAATCAAAAAAAGAATGGTGAGTGATTTTTTCATAACATATAGTTTTTATTCGCACTCTAATTTACGATTAATAATTATATGATTCTCCGCAATGACACCCGCATGCAATTATATCACAAATAATCTTGTGGATAAGGTTTAACAGGTATCAGTCGATCAGTTATCAGTGCATCAAATGATTTAAAGTACACCATTTTGTTTGCTTACTGATGTGAAAGCGGATATGTAGATTATTTTACAGATTGCTGGGGAAGCTATTTGATGATGGAAAATCTGCTTAGGTCAAAGGATTTTCAATTCTTGGTAAATGGTACTTTACGTTGGCCCTGGCTAAGAAACGTGCGGGTTTTGGAACACGTATTTGTCAACCGAGAACCAAGTTTCATAACGTGTACTAAATTTCATTTTACCCTGTCAGCCCGCATGTTTTCTTAGCCTTTGTTGGGCAACGTTTTTCTTTTTTATTTTTTTAATTCTCTGTAATCTCTCTGTCCAAGGTCGCTGTCGTTGAGGAATAAGAAAGTTCTAATTGTCCCGGTAAACCTTTGTGCTTGTCCCAATTTACCGAATGTGAATTGTCTTGTCAGGGCTCTTGCGAAAATCTCAAGCAATACAATTGTCTTGGTGCGAACTTGGTCGTTTATCTTTCTTATCTCGTCAAGTTTGGTCTTGTCAATGTCCTTGTGGTTGTCCTTGAATTTATCAAACAACTCCTTGTCTGCGAGCAATAAGTCGGTCTCCAGTCGCTCCCAGAGTTGTTTGATATCCTTGCTTTTTTGCTTTGGATTGGATATGATTACGTCAAGGTTGTAGTATCTCGAATATTGTCCGAACTCCCCCAAAAAATCAACAAGTTGATTGAGGGTCGGGTTGTTTGTTAATGTGTCCAGGTCATCTTTGAGTGCAGGAGTACTCGCAACAAAGTAGTCAGCGGTTACTTTGTCCTTCAAGTAAAGGAGATTGTGTCCGTTGTCTTTTTTACTCTTTTTGAAGTCGTCCATTGTCGGGAATTGTCCGTACTGCTCCCAATGATAAAAGCAAATGATGAGCTTTAGAAGTTTCTCAAAGCCGTTAGATAGTAGGTTGAACGGAAGGTAGTAAAAGTCATTACCTCCGTTGATGTTTTGTAGCTCAGCGAGTCCAGAATGAATGAGATTGATTGAAGCACGCACTTCATCGTCAAGTGCTACTAACTTGTCGAAGGGAATTTCTTTGTCCTTTGATGTTGCTGTCTCCAATGTCATTTATTTAAATGTTGCCCAACGGTTTGATATCCGCAATCATTGCGCTATTTGTTCCATATTGAATCCTTTGCGCAAGTAAGTGGCGGATATTTCTTAATTATCTTCCTCTAAAACTACCAACTTCTTCACTCTAAAAAAATACCTACTACAGGGTATATTTGATCAAAAACGACATTTTACCAATATTTATAAATCGTCCAAAGAATCTTATAGCCTGCCCCGAAGACTCCTTTCACCGTGCCGCTTACTTTTGAGACGCCTATGCGCTTTCTGTAATCTACAGGGATTTCTGTGGTTTTGAGGCCTGCTTGGGCGGCTTTGATTTGCATCTCGATGGTCCATCCATAGTTTTCATCTACCATGCCCAAGGCTTTCAATTGATCCCACTTGATAGTCTTATAACTTATAATTATCCCTCATCATCGTTTTCATTTAGTTGATTCTCTAATTGCTCTACGGTGGGCAGTTGGCTTTTGAAGTTTTCAGGCAAGTTTTGTGTTAAAAGGTATTCGCTAATGCCAATGGGTTTTTGAATATCCCGCAATGCATATTCTGCCTCTATTTTATCTTTATCCTTGCACAAAATCAATCCAATGCTTGAATTATCGCTAGGAAGTTTGAGTTGGCTATCTACTGCGGAAAGATAAAAATTGAGCTTGCCTGCATATTCTGGTTTAAACTTTCCTGCTTTTAACTCAACCACAACAAAGCAACGCAGTTGAAGATGGTAAAAAAGCAAGTCAATATAATACTCGTTTTCACTCACTATTAATTGATACTGTCTTCCTACAAAAGCAAATCCCTTACCCAATTCTATCAAGAATTTTGTAATATGCTCCATCATAGCATTTTCGATTTCTCTTTCTAAAGCATCGTCTTCTAAACCTAAGAAATCAAAATTGAAGGGGTTTTTGAGGGTTTCTTGTGCCAATTCTGATTGTATCTCTGGCAAGGTATTTTTGAAATTGCTAATTGATTTCCCTTTGGCTTCGTAATACTTATTTTTAATGGCTAACGCTAAATTATCCCTGTTCCAACCGTTTTCTAAAGTGGCTTTACAATAAAATATAGCCTCTTCAATATTTTTTACTTTACTAATTATCAGCCTATTGTGCCCCCAAGGAATTTGTGCCACAGCTTGTGGCACAAATTCATGCTGTGTACTATAAAAAAGATACCACTGTCTAATAGCATAAAGGTTTCTCCGAGAAAATCCATTTATATTAGGGAAACTCAACTTTAAGTCAATAGAGAGTTGTTCCAAAACAGCCTCACCCCAATTGGCTGTTTTTTGTTTGGCAACTATCTCTTCTGCCAATTGCCAATACATTTCTAACATTTGGGAACTCACACTCACCGCTGCCCTTACCTGTGCAGCTTTTATTTTGTGCTTAATGTTTTCTAGCCAATGCTTATATGTATTGTCCAGTAAATTCATGTTTCGTAGTCTAGCGTTTTAAAGGTATCGAATTAGACAGGTTTAAAATCGAGTTTGAGTAAAATTCCCCAAATCTGTTCCCCACTAAAACTACCAACTTCTTCACTTTAAAAAAATACCTACTACAGGGTATATTTGATTAAAAATGACATTTTATTATGATTATCCGTAATGACGGCCGAACTAAATAAAACAATTGTATCAAGCGGATAATCGTCGACGGATGACAGTCGACAGCAGCTGAATCAAAAGTATGTACCTGATTAAATAGGGTTACTAGTGTGATAGCAGATACATACATTTTTTACCAATACTTATAAATCGTCCAAAGAATTTTATATCCTGCTCCGAATACTCCTTTTACCGTACCACTTACTTTTGAGACGCCTATGCGCTTTCTGTAATCTACGGGGATTTCTGTGGTTTTGAGGCCTGCTTGGGCGGCTTTGATTTGCATTTCTATGGTCCATCCATAGTTTTCATCTACCATTCCCAAGGCTTTCAATTGATTCCACTTGATCGCTCTGAATGGGCCAAGGTCGGTATAGTTGGTCTTGTAAATCCAGCGCATCAGCGTCGTCGCTAGCCAATTCCCAAAAACTTGAGGCAAGGTCATCGATCCGCCTTCTCTTTTCCCTAAAGCCCGAGAACCAATGACCATATCATAATCCTGTTCTATAATCGGCTTTATTAGATCAAGCAGCTGTTCGGGATAATCAGAATAATCTCCATCTAAAAACACGACGATATCTGCCTGTTCTTCAACTTTCGATAAATAATCCATGGCTGTCAGACAAGCTTTGCCATAGCCTTTCTGCGGTTCATCCAGAACAATTGCGCCAGCTACTTCAGCAACTTTTTTTGTGGTATCTGAAGAACCATTATTTGCCACCACCACATGCCTGACAATAGTGGGAATATCTCGGATAACTTTTCCAATGGAATCCTCCTCGTTGAAAGCTGGAATAATGACGTCGATGATAGGCTGATTCAATTGCAAAATTTTTGATTTGGTGAAAAGAAAGGGTTTGAATGATATTATTTCAACCTGTAGCTTTTGAAAGATTCAATACTGACTAGCGTAAAACCTAAAGCCAGCATCGCATGAAACACAAGCATTTCGTAGGTCTGAAAATAAATAGACATGACAACCATAAAGAAAAATACTACTGCCATTATTCCCTCTAGATAAGTTGTCATGGGAACCTTGAGTTGGTGATAGCTATTTTTCTTCCAAGATTCTGTCTCGCTCAGATTGTATTTTGGCGTGCGGATAAAAGGGGATTTCTTGCCCGTCAACCCTTCCCATACCGCTTGGGCATTGTGAATGGAAAGTCCCATAGACACGGAGAGAAACAAGGGCAATTCCCACAGGAATCTCAATATTCCTTTGGTAGAAAATTCCACCAAGCTCAAGTTGGCAAAGAAATACACCAAAGCGATAATCACGAAACCCACCAAGAAAACCGCTGCTCCTCTAAAAATCTCTCCAGGAATCATATCCTGCTGAAAAGCCCACCAAAGTGGGATACTACACAAACTCACCAGCACCACCGCGATAAAAATCGCTGCATTTAGTAAGTGTGCCGATGCATGCAATTTTTTTCTCAGGCCCAAGGGCTGTAGCCACACACTTTTCAGGTGTTTGGCTGCACACTCAGCACCACCCTTAGTCCAGCGAAACTGCTGAGACTTGATGGCTGACATCACAGGCGGCAACTCAGCAGGTGATTTTACATCTGGCCTGTAGATGAATTCCCAACCTTTTTGTTGCGCTCTGTAACTTAAGTCCAAATCCTCTGTCAAGGTATCATCATGCCAATTTCCCGCATCGAGGATACAGGATTTTCTCCAAATCCCACCCGTTCCATTGAAATTGATAAAGGCTTGCTGATGATTTCTCCCCATCTGCTCCACCATAAAATGGGCATCCAAAGCAAAAGCTTGAAGCCTTGTCAGAATAGAATAGCCTTCATTCAGATGCGTCCAGCGACTTTGTACCATGCCGATTTTTTCATTCGCAAAATGTCCAATAGTCTGGAGAATAAAGTCAGGATAAGGCACAAAATCTGCATCAAAAACAGCGATAAATTCACCTTTTGCCTGTTCCAAGCCCGATTTAAGTGCACCGGCTTTGAATCCTCTCCGATCTGTTCTGTGGATATACTGAAAATCTATCTCAGGATAATTTTGAATATAGCTTTTGATAATAGCTGCCGTTTCATCTGTACTGTCATCCAGCAGCTGGATTTCAAGTTTATTCTTTGGATAGTTGAATTTGGCAGCAGCGTCAATAAGTCTCTCAACTACATATTTTTCGTTGAAAATCGGGAGCTGTATCGTCACAAAAGGAAGCTTTTCCCAAGCAGGTGGACTTGCCTTGGGGATGTTTTTCCTAAACTGAAAAAAATGATAGAGCAAATTTGCTTGAGCAAAGCTATACAAGAGGATAAACAGCATCGCTAGGGCGTAAATGCCCATGATGATATAAATAAAGATCATTAAGATTTTATGCTTATGGATTTGTTGCCGATGATGATGGGCATGTCATTGATTCTGCCTTCTTCACCTGCATTTTCTAATTTCAAGACTCCTCTTGGGCATACGGCAGAGCAAACTCCACAACCCACGCAAGAAGACCTGACGATGTTTTGGCCTCTTTGCGCATACCAGCGAACATCGATTCCCATTTCGCAATAAGTGGAGCAATTGCCGCAAGAGATACACTGTCCGCCATTGGTGGTGATTCGGAACCTGGACTTGAAGCGCTGTACCAATCCTAGGTATGCTGCCAAAGGACACCCAAATCTACACCAAACTCTGTTCCCCATCAAGGGATAGAAACCAGTTCCGATCACTCCTGCAAAAGCAGAGCCAATCAAAAAGCCATAAACCGTATGCAATTCATTGGTGGCGTAACCCAATAGCTCAAATTCCATAAAATAATTCGCCAGCGTAACTGCAGTCATCACCACCGCAAAAACCAATACGCCATGGATCAAATACCGCTCAATTTTCCAAGATTTCAGGGACTTATCAGAAAGCTGACGGTAAGGATCACCCAGAGTCTCTGCCAATCCACCACATCCACAGACCCAACTGCAATACCATCTTTTTCCATAAAAATATGTGAATAGCGGCACACCCACCACAATCAAAATTATCCCCCAAACCAACATAAACATCCCCAAGGCTCCAGAACCTAGCATTCCTTCTAGTCTGTAATCGTAGAAAAAGGAGTAGTCCAATGGCCAGATATTCTTAAAATCATGCCAGGGCATATTGAACAAAACCAAGATTTCTGGAAGCATAAAAGCAAAAGCCAATTGGAAAAACATCACCGATGCCGTTCGAATCGTTTGGTAATTATTGCCCCGATATTTCCTAAACATCCTGATTCCCATGACTAAAATGGCCAGGGTGTAGATCAACCCATATAAAAACCACTGTGAGGCAGGATTGCCCGAAAGCGCCATTGATAAGGGATCGACCATCAGAACCAGATTGGTCAAATAGGCTGGAAACCAATAGAGAACAATGTAGAATAGAAGCAACCAAGAGCCTGTGATCATTCCAAGTAGCCCCCTCGACTTCATAGAAGAATGATAGATTCCATCATTTTTGATTCCATTGGGTTGATTTCGGTAGAGCGGGAGGATGTACAATAAAGCGCCAAATGCTCCAAGTAAAATGGTCACAGCAAGAAATAAACTCGGACTTTCACTCACAGGGCCTGTAGCTGAGGCTTTGGTCAAAGAAAAAGTGTAGTCATCCCAAATCACCTTATCCCATTCTTCAGCACTTTTCAATTCATCATTGTACCCATCAAAATACCTATTGAAGTCAGCAATGAATTTGATATTGGAGGTATAAACTTTGCCATACATCGGTTGGAGGATGTCTACCATTGCTTCTTGGTGAATATCCTTGGTCTCCGAAATGACTAATTCTTTTTCGAGTTGATAAGAACCATAAAATGGCAAAAGACTGAAACCAGCCAATGCCAAAATAAAAATTACCAAGCCTATTTTTTGAATGAATTTCATGCGCGGGAACCGATTAGCTTTTGGAGAAATGATTGTTTTTTGATTTGGATAGACCTCTTATTTTCCTGATTGTACTGCTTCAGAACTTCTTTATGCAAGGATTTGTAAAACTCAGGATTGAAACTCGCTTGACCCAGTTCTCCGAGCACTTTTTCTAGGTGATATCCTTTCTCAATGGCAGAATCGAAATATTCGTGGCGAAGTCTCCACCCGAATGCATTCACGCCGATTATCGCTTGATTTGATTTTTGATAGAGAATTCTGATGGCGATTTTCCCTTTGGAATCTTCCCAGTAAAAACTCTCTATCTCCTCTCCCCAAATCGGTGGGACAAATCCGTAAGTCTGATATTCGATGTCAAAGAATTTGGCTGAGTTGAACCAGATTCCTGGCTGATACGGTACTTTTTTGGAGTTGCTCAGGTTGTAGGCGAGTGTCTCTCCGTGCATTCTGCCCGTGTACCAGACCTGCTCGATGTTTTTACGATCAGCAGCCGGTGCTTCTTGGAATTCCGCACAGTCTCCGATGGCATAGACATCCTCCATATTTGTTTTGAAACATGCATCTATGACAACACCCCGATTGATTTGAATTTTGGATTCCTTTAGAAAATCTACATTTGGCCTCACGCCTACGGTCAATCCTACAAATTGACAATCAATCAAGTCACCTGATTTGGTTTTTATGGCTTTCACTCGGCCTGTTCCATCGTCTAGGATTTCATCAAGTTCGGTCTCTAATCGCAAATCAATATGATGTTCTTTGATATGTCTATTGATCAATTTGGCTTCATCTTCTGGCAAAATAGTATCCCAAAAATTCTTCTCTCTGACCAAAAAAGTCACAGGAATCTTTCGGCTTGAAAACATCTCTGCCATTTCGATCCCGATCAATCCCCCTCCCACGACCACTGCTCTTTTTACGGCTTGAGAATTTTTCTCCATCAATTCCAAATCCTGAATGCTGTAGAGTCCCTGAACTCCTTGGAGATTTTCTCCTTTCCACCCAAATTTATTTGGCTTTGAGCCTGAGGCAATGATCAACACATCATAATCAAAAGTAGAATCATCTGAAAAAATCAAAGTCTTTTTATCGGTATCCACCTGACTTACCCAAGCTTGTTTGAGGGCTATCCTATTTTTCTCCCAAAACCAATCTTCATAAGGCTTGGTATGCTCGTACTTCATGTGTCCCATGTAAATATACATCAGGGCAGTTCTTGAGAAAAAATGCTTGCTTTCTCCTGAAATAATTGTGATTTGACAGGTTTGATCTGCCTTTCTCAAATGTCTTGCACAAGTGACTCCTGCGATTCCATTACCAATGATTACAAAATGCTTGGATTTACTTTTCGTTGAGTGACCAGTCATAATCTAGGTGTGAGACTTTGGCTTTTGGGTTGATTTTTACTTTGGAATATTGGTTAAGATAGTCAATAATGTTCCCATTTTTTGTAAAATCACCCTTAAACCATGAAAAAATCTTTGAAATCTCAACCTTGTCTTTACTGATTTTATTTCTTTTTGAGTCATTGATAAATGTAATTGCTACTTTATCTAACTGAGTATCAATCTTAGCTGGCACAAAGGCCTCGTTGAGCAGTGGTGGACAGGAATATGATGCACAATTGATGGCAAAGTGAATGCGTGGCTCTTCAAATTCCTTCCTTAAAATCTTGTGTTCAATCTCATCTAAGCTTGCGTCTTGCCCTCCTATTTGGAAGAATTTAATGTGCCATACTGTATTGATGAGCGGAATTTTGATTTTTGGATGCAAGTCTTGAATACTTTTGACTGGATAATTATCCACGATCAATTTGATAGTAAAAGCATTATAAGCATTGATCCAGTAGGCTAATTGCTCATCCTTAGTCCAAGTCTTTCTGTCAGGTGCATTTTTACTTAATAAGTCACAATACTGGTTCAGCTTAGCTTTGTCTTTAATAAAACCTTGATAATCCACCATTCCTTCTTTAGAGACATGCTTCTTGAGCAATTGATCAAATATGTCATGAGATGGTGAACTACTACCTAATGTACCCAAATCTGATGCATTACAGGATAAATTAAAAAGTAGAATACAAGCAAGGAAGATTGAAACTTTCATTTTTTTACTCAATTAACGAATTAAGATAGCATTCGGATTAGAAAGACACTTTGATGAAACCAAGTTTATTGTATTTTACAAGACAATTGCTCGCTTAGTATCGCTTTACTCCTTTATTCAACCAAATCCCCCAAGTATTACTGTATGGATGAATATCTGTGGTCTGACCATTTTGGTTGTAGACCCTGTTCCCTTCATTTACCCAATGAAAAATCCCTCCATATAAATTGTACACCTGAGAATAACCTGATGCTTGAAGTTTTTTGCCAATATCTTGGCTCCTTGCCCCTATGGAGCAGTAGACTATGACTACTTGATCCTTGGGGATATCTTTGACCAAATCAAGATCAAAAGTCTCGTAACCTACCCACTTGGCATTTTCTAAATGACTCACCTCATACTCTCTCTTTTCTCGTGTATCCAACAAAACCGCTTTACGGATCAGAGAGTCATTCTCGGGATAAATAACAGGGAATTCTGAATCATACACACCCTTCAATAAGGTCTTGTAGGCAAAACTCTGAGCATTGGCCATAGTATAAGTTGTGAAAATCAAGAGAAATACTGAGGAAATGAATTTCATACTACTCAAACATTCGCGGTTTCCTAAAGTTCAAATCCAAAATAAAAAACAAAAGCCTCGTATGTGATCGACATGAGACTTTCTTGATGGTATAATTAATTGCTGCTCATCAACAAATGATATTAATTTAGGATAACATTTCCAAAGTTTATGTATGTGAAATAAGTTCAATTTAACTTTAATCAAACTTTGGAAAAGTTTAAATCAACTTATGCCCTTATCTACACGACAATGAATATTACCCATAAAAATCACTTAGCCTAGCAAGTCCTTTTTTATCATTGACAATGATTTTTTTACCTTCAAATTCAATCAAATTATCTTTCTTAAATTCAGAAAGCAACCTGATGACAGTCTCTGTAGCAGTACCAACTAAGCCTGCTATCTCTTCTCTAGTCAATACTACATCAATTTTTTCACCTTCACCTCCATCTACACCATAAGTATCACTGAGTTTCAGAAGCGTAAAAGCAAGTCTCTCCCTGATTGTTTTTTGTGTTGCATCAGTTAGTTTTTCTTCCATCATGCCGAGATCATTACAGAGTGCTTTTGTCAATCTTCTATGGAAATTGTTATCCTCTACCAAGACTTTCAAAAAGACTTCCTTAGGAACAAAACATATTTTGGCATCCTCGACAATTGTGGCTGTATTAGAATAAGCTTCTTCTCCAAGCATAGACGAGTATCCAAGAAAATCTCCCTTCTGAGCTAGCCGAATGATTTGTTCCTTACCGTTTGAGGCTGTTTTAAAAACCTTGACAATTCCAGAACTCACACAAAAGACACCGAGAGGCTTAGTCCCTTCGTAGTACAAAATCTGTCCTTTCTTATGTGATATGAAATTCTTATTATCGGAAATATTGCAAAGATGAACATCCGTCAAATCTGCAAACATTGAAAATTTCCTACTTAGACAAAGTTCACACGGACTTGCTTTTTCTCTAATCATAGCCTAAAATGGGGTTAATATTATTCACTTCTTCAATGTCTAAATATAATCAAAAAACAAACATTTGTCATATAATTGAGAAGCAATAAACTAAATTCTAGGCAAATCACTGATTTGAACAAAGTTATTACTCAATTCCTCAAATTTCATAAAAATATGCTGTTTACCATTACTGATTCCTAAATATGGAGCTTGGATAGTTTTGTTGTAAACGCAGACCTGTTCCACTGTTTTCTGAGTGAGCTTCACATCAGACGCCTTACATTCTACTAATAAAAATGGCGCTCCGTTTCTATCATACACAAGTACATCAAATCTTTTTTGAAGTCGGTTATATTTCAAACCTCTTTCCAAAGCAAACAAGCTTCTTGGATAGTCGTATTTTTGAATCAAGACTTGAATGATATGCTGACGGATCCATTCTTCTGGTGTTAAAATCAAATATTTTTTACGTAGTGGATCAAATATGCTCAACTTTCCATCTTGCTCGTCTTGAAATTTGAACTCAAATTTGGGGAAATTGAGCGGTTCACTCAAAAAAGGAAATCTTTCATCCATCATGACACAAATATGTTAGGTTTTAGTCAAGAAAAAGACCGAATCTGCGAAAAAATTATAGGCTCCTTTTTGAAAAGGAGCCTATCAATCACAATTTGTGAGCAAAATTTATTTAATTCCTTGTTAAGACCCTAAACTGGTCCATGACCTTATAAGTAGCTCGTGTAAGATCTGTTTTTAATTCAGGCGAACTATAATCAAAAATTGCTGAAGTGTAGCCTTGCCAAACAGTATTCCCTCTTTTGTTATCTATAACAAAGACAACCAACATCCCATCATTTTGAGCATATTTTACACGATTATAATTCTCATCCTTTTCTTTGAGTTCATCCTTCAGCACCTCCTCTTCCTCAGTCACTAATGCCCCTTTTCTTTGCAACCAATAATCAAAGTTTGGCTGGTCGTACCCTCTATATTTCACCTCTTCTTTATACACTTTATAATTGACTAGTAAATCTGGCCTTGATTCATCAAATCTAAACCCTTGAGAATCCAGTCTATTGGAAATGGAGCGACGAATGATATCAACTACTTCCATGTCTTCATGATCATCTGGATTTTCTACAAACCCAAATGTTTTATATCTTTTGAAATTCGCAGAATAATTAAAATCATACTCTGCAATATAATCTTTTTGAGACATGCATCCTGTGCCTATAATAAGGAAAACAAGGAAAGCTAATTTGAGATTTTTCATACTGAAATAGGTAAAGTTATCAATCAAATATTCACATTTTGGAATTTTCTTTAATTTAAGCAGTGATTTTATCAAAATGAAGTAAAACAAAAAATTAACTTCATATATGAATTTTTGTTTGTGAAATATAGGATATTGGAGATCAAAGATTTATGCGATTTTTTTTAAGAAAAAATGCCCAAATCACGCTAGAATCGCTTACTTTCGTTAAGAAATCAATGGTAAAAATCATTGAAAAAATCATCTAAAAAACTTAAAAAATATGTCACTTTTTATCATTGGTGATGTGCACGGTTGCTTCCATACATATCTCAAGTTGATGGATCATTGGGAACCAAAAACTGAGACGCTGATACAGCTTGGAGACCTAGTCGACAGGGGGAACTTTTCTCCTTTGACTATCAGGCTTGCATTTGAGGTCAAGAAGGTGTTCAAAAACTCCGTCCATTTCCTAAGAGGCAATCATGAGCAGATGATGATTAGGTATCTTCAAGGTGAGCCAAATTCTGAGCATTGGCTTGAAAACGGAGGCAGAGAAACTTTGGAGCAATTTAAAGCACATAAGCTGGACCCATACTTTTATTTGGGCTGGTTGAACACCATGCCTTTATCTTGGGAAAATAAGAATGTCTTGATCTCCCATGCTGGGTTTTCTGGTGTAGGTTCACCCTTTGATATTCATAATCCAGATGGAGTTCTATGGAATAGGAAACCCTTGATTCACATGGGTAAACTTCAAATCATTGGACATACACCATTGACTGGAACCAATCCAGAATATCTTGAAGCTTCCAACTCTTGGAATATAGATACAGGAGCTTATAAAGGGAATTACCTTACGGGTATCAAACTAAAGAAGGATGGAACTTTGATCGAAGTCATTACTATACCAACTGACCCTAGAGATATAGAGCATAAAAACACATTACCTACAGGAATGGTCATCAACAATAAAGGACAAAACATCAGTTTATCAAATTGATAAAAAAAGGGGAAGACTATACAAAGTCTTCCCCTTTTGCTTTGGCATCAATGACAAATTCCCTGAACTTCTTTTCGGCATCTAGCTTACATATCAATAATACATTTTCAGATTCATTGATCAGATAGTTATTTAAACCTTGGACTACCACAAGCTTATCTGAATTTACTTTGATATAGGAATTCTCTGTGTCGTACAAAAGGGCATTTGCTTCAACGACGTTATTTCCTTTATCTTTTGGTTGCAACTCGTACAAACTCATCCAAGACCCCAAATCCGACCATCCAAAATCCCCTAAGACGACATATACCTGATTCGATTTTTCCATGATTCCATAATCAATGGAAACATTTTTAACTTGGGAATAAGCTTTATTGATAAATGCTTCTTCCCTATCAGTATCATAAAATGCAAAACCTTCCTCAAAAATCTCGGCTACCTCAGGCATGAATTTTTCAAAAGCATGAATAATACTTTGAACTTTCCATGCAAACATCCCTGAATTCCAAACAAAGTCACCACTTTCAATAAACGCTTTGGCTAATTTAGCATTTGGCTTTTCAGTAAAGGTCTTTACTTTTTTTGCTTCAGCCTTCTCGTTGACAATGTATTGGATATACCCATAACCAGTCTCAGGACGATTTGGCTTGATCCCAATTGTGATCAAGTGATTTTCAATATCCGCAGCTTGAAGTGATTGTTTGATTTTTTGAATAAAATTGAATTCTTTAAGAATCAAGTGATCTGCTGGAGTAACTACTACTTTGGCTTCTGAGTCTTTTTGAGCAATTTTATAACTTGCATAAGCAATGCATGCAGCTGTGTTTCTTCTCAGAGGTTCAGATAAAATTTGAGATTCTGGAATTTCCGGTAATTGTTCTTTGACCAAATGTTGATACTTTTTATTGGTAACAACAAAAAATCTATCTATATCAGTCAAATTTAAAAATCTATCAAAAGTCATCTGAAGAAGTGTCCTTCCTGTTCCTAGGACATCTAAAAACTGCTTTGGTTTTCCGTGTCTACTATATGGCCAAAAGCGGGAACCTATTCCACCTGCCATGATCACAATATATGGTTTATCCTGCATCTCAATTAATTAAACTATTCCTTCTTTCATCAAATCGTGAATATGGATGAAACCTACAATTTTATCAGCATCCATTGCAACCAATTGGGTAATATTGTGTTCTTTCATTTCATTAAGTGCTCTTATAGCAAATTCAGTCTGAGCTATTGATTTTGGATTTTTAGTCATGATTTCTGAAGCCCTTACTTGATTGATGTCAGCTCCAGAAAGTAGCATTCTTCTCAAATCCCCATCTGTAATAATCCCCAAGAGTTGATCATTGTCATCTACTACAGCAGTAGCCCCCAACCTTTTGCTACTGATCTCAACGATGATTTCTGATAAAGGTGCGTTTTCAGAGACTTTGGGGGCTAGATTTTTTGGAACCACATCAGCGACTGTTAGGTAAAGCTGCTTCCCAAGAGCACCCCCAGGATGGTATTTGGCAAAATCTTCTGACGAAAAACCTCGTGCTTCTAACAAGCAGACAGCTAAAGCATCCCCCATTGCCATGTGTACTGTGGTACTAGTAGTAGGAGCAAGATTATTTGGACAGGCTTCCTCTGCAATAGTAGCATTGAGCACATAGTCCGCATGCTCAGCCAAATAACTTTTAGTATTACTTACCAATGCAATCAACTTGGATCCTAATCTTTTGAGAAGAGGAACTAAAACTTTTATCTCTGGTGTATTGCCACTTTTTGAAATACAAATTACAAAATCTTCTTTTTGGATCATACCTAGATCACCATGAATAGCATCGGCTGCATGCATAAAAAGTGCGGGTGTCCCAGTAGAGTTAAGTGTAGCTACAATTTTGTTTGCAATGATGGCACTTTTGCCGATTCCAGTGATCACTACCCTACCCTCTGAAGACAATATAGCTTCCACACAAGTCACAAAATCCTCGTCAATGTAATTTATTAGATTTTGTATTGCTTCAGACTCCTTTTGAAGGACCTTTATAGCGCTTGTTTTAATATTTTTTGTTAATTTCAATTTTGACGGGCTTTATCATTAAATTTGTATCAAAGGTAAAAAAGAAATCCTTAAAGTTTAATGAAAGCCCTAAAGAGGGACATTAAAACATGCACGTGAAGTGGATCAGAAAGTAAAAGATAATCTCAAACAGATATTTGGTTTTAGCCAGTTTCGCGGAAACCAGGAAGCCATCGTAGACAATATTCTTGGAGGCAGTAATACCTTCGTCATCATGCCTACAGGAGCCGGTAAGTCTCTTTGCTATCAGCTCCCTGCTGTGATCAAGGATGGGACAGCCGTAGTCATCTCCCCATTGATAGCCTTGATGAAGAATCAGGTAGATCAACTCAATGCATTTGGAATCAATGCTTATTTTCTCAACTCCACCCTCAATAAATCTGAAACCAATAAGGTCAAGAAAGAAGTTTTGGCTGGAAAAACCAAGCTTCTCTATGTGGCGCCAGAGTCCTTGACGAAGGAGGAGAATGTGCAGTTTCTTAAAGAAGCCAACTTAAGCTTTGTGGCCATTGACGAAGCGCATTGTATTTCAGAATGGGGGCATGACTTTAGACCAGAATACAGAAGGATCAAATCAATCATTGCTCAGATAGGCGAAAAATTACCCATTATTGCCTTGACAGCTACCGCTACTCCAAAAGTACAGCAGGATATACAACGTAACCTTCAAATGGAGGAAGCTGACCTATATAAGTCTTCTTTTAATAGAACCAACCTCTATTATGAAGTTCGCCCCAAAGTAAAAAACGAGACCAAAAAGCAGATCATCAAATACATCAAAGGTCAAAAAGGTAAGTCCGGCATTATCTATTGCTTAAGTAGAAAAAAAGTAGAAGAAATAGCTGCTTTGCTACAAGTAAATGGTATCAATGCAGCACCTTACCATGCTGGCTTGGATCAGTCTGTCAGAATCAAAAATCAAGATGACTTCCTCAATGAAGAAGTCGATGTGATTGTAGCTACCATCGCTTTTGGGATGGGGATTGATAAGCCTGATGTGCGATATGTTATACATTATGATGTACCTAAATCCCTTGAAGGTTATTACCAAGAGACAGGAAGAGCTGGTAGGGATGGGCTAGAAGGGCATTGCTTGATGTTTTACAGATATGATGATATCATCAAGCTGGATAAATTCAACAAAGACAAACCTGTCACCGAACGAGAAAATGCCAAGGTCTTGCTTCAGGAAATGGCTGCTTATGCAGAAAGTTCTGTTTGCAGAAGAAAAACGCTCCTCCATTATTTCGGAGAGTACATGGAAAAAGACTGTGGATTCTGCGACAACTGCAAACATCCAAAAGAAAAATTCGATGGAAAGGACTATTTGGTTACGGCTATACAAGCGGTAAAAGAAACCAACAATCGATTCAATATTGACCACATAGTCAATGTGATCCGCGGAGAGCAAAACGATTACATGGTCAGCTATAGTCATGATAAGTTAGCACTTTTTGGCATTGGTAAGGATGATGATGAAAGGCTATGGAAAACAGTGATCAGACAGGCCATGATCAATGATTTTCTTGAAAAAGACATTGAAAATTATGGTGTCATAAAAATTACTCAAAAAGGACAAGATTTCCTAAAAGAGCCTTACGGTATACAAATGAGCAAAGATCATGATTTTGAACAAATGATGATCGACGAAACTCCTGAGGTATTGTCTGCTAATGGGAAATCTTATGACGAAAATCTTTTTGAGCTGCTCAAGGCAGAAAGAAAAAAGGTTGCAAAATCCAAAGGTCTACCACCTTATGTAATTTTTCAAGACCCCTCTCTGGAAGAGATGGCCACTGTATACCCAACCACCCGTGAGGAATTGGCCCAAATTAATGGGGTGGGAATGGGAAAAGTAGCTAAATTTGGAGCGTCTTTCTTAAAGTTAATCGCTACTTATGTAGAAGAAAATGATATTATGACGGCTTCAGATGTGGTCGTCAAAACATCAGGAAGTCGATCAAAAGTTAAAATATCAATTATTCAGCAAGTAGATAGAAAAATAGATTTGGATGAAATTGCTGAAAACCTAAACCTTTCCATGAGTGAATTGCTACAAGAGATAGAGCAAATCATCTATAGTGGGACCAAGTTGAATATCAATTATTACATCGAAAATATCATGGACGAAGAAAGAGAAGATCTTCTCCACGAATATTTCATGAATGCTGAAACAGACAATATCAAAGCTGCATTAAATGAATTAGAAGACGAGGACTTTGCTGAAGAAGAAATCAGAGTGTACAGAGTTAAATTCATTTCAGAGCACGCCAATTAAACCGAATTTCATTCCATGAATATACTATTATTAGGTAGCGGAGGAAGAGAACATGCCTTCGCTTGGAAGATCATAAACAGTCAAAACTGCACCAAACTTTTTGTAGCCCCTGGAAATGCAGGCACAGCTCAAATCGCGGAAAATGTCAATTTATCCATTACTGATTTTGCTAAAATCACAGAATTTGTATTGGCCAATCAAATCGAGATGATCGTAGTAGGTCCGGAGGAACCGTTGGTCAAAGGAATTGTGGATTATTTCGAGTCAAATCCTCAAACAGCTAATATTCCCGTAATTGGCCCAAGCAAAGAGGGAGCACAACTTGAAGGATCTAAAGATTATTCCAAGCAGTTTATGGATCGCCATCAAATCCCAACAGCTGCTTCAGAGACATTCACCAAGGAAAATATAGAAGAAGGGCTAAATTTCATTGACAAGCAACAAACTCCCATCGTACTTAAAGCAGATGGACTTGCAGCTGGAAAAGGAGTATTGATTTGTCAAAGTCACCAAGAAGCCAAGGACTACTTGAAAGAAATGCTACTTGAAAGCAAATTTGGAGATGCATCTTCAAAAGTTGTCATTGAGCAATTTTTGGATGGAATAGAACTTTCTGTATTTGTAGCTACCGATGGTAAAAGTTACAAAATCCTCCCGGAGGCAAAGGATTACAAAAGAATCGGCGAAGCAGACACAGGCCTGAATACCGGCGGAATGGGAGCAGTGAGCCCAGTCCCATTTGCTGATGTAGCTTTCATGCAAAAAGTAGAAGAAAGAGTGGTGATCCCTACTGTCAAAGGCTTACAAGAAGAGTCTATCAGATACACTGGGTTTCTCTTCATAGGCTTGATGAATATTGGAGGGGATCCTTATGTCATAGAGTACAATGTGCGCATGGGAGACCCCGAAACCCAGGCAGTCTTACCGAGAATCAACAGTGATTTCGTAGATTTATTGCATGCAATGGGAACCAAGCAGCTAGATCAATATAAAATTGAGCTGGAAAGCTTCACCACAACCACAGTAGTCATGGTGGCGGGTGGTTATCCAGGGGACTATCGAAAAGGAGACAAAATCTCTGGGCTGGATAGATTTGGAAATGATAACACTGCGCTAATCTTTCATGCAGGGACTACGCTGAATGAAAAAAATGAAGTCCTTACCAACGGTGGTCGCGTCATGGCTATCACTGGTATAGGACATGATGTCCAACAGGCTCTTGTAAATGCTTATGAAACAGTGTCTGGTATTTGCTGGGATGACTTATATTTCAGAAAAGACATAGGACAGGATATTTTGAGATTACAGAAGTAAACCCAAACCAAGGAGGAGCAAAGGCTCCCTAGATATAAAGAATTATGGCTGGATGTAGTAGCTGCTCAACCACCTCAGGTGGAAGCGGAGGATGTCAAAATAACGGCACCTGTGGCACGAGCGATTGTAATAAAATGAATGCTTTTGACTGGCTTTCTCATATGGGAATCCCAGTAGTAGATAAGTTTGACATCGTTGAAGTAAAGTTTAAGGGTGGACGAAAAGAGTATTACAGGAATGTAGACCACATTTCACTGACTACAGGCGACCCTGTAGTAGTAGATGTACCCAATGGGCATCATATTGGCTGGGTTTCATTACAAGGTGAATTGGTAAGACTTCAAATGCAAAAAAGAAAGATCAGGAATGATGACAATATCCTGAGAATCTATCGAGTAGCAAATCAAAAAGATATAGAAAAATGGGAGGAGGCCAAAAACCGTGAGGTGCCGACCATCTACCGCACGAAGCAGATCATAGACGAGCTTAAATTAGACATGAAATTATCAGATGTAGAATTCCAGGCTGATAATTCCAAAGCTACTTTTTATTATTCTGCTGAAGACCGAGTTGATTTTAGAGAATTGATAAAACTCCTCGCGTCTGAATTCAAAATCAGAGTAGAGATGCGTCAAATTAGCCTCCGACAAGAGGCAGGAAGGCTTGGAGGAATTGGCGTTTGTGGTAGAGAATTATGCTGCTCTACATGGATTCATGACTTCAAGAGTGTCAGTACCTCTGCAGCGAGATATCAAAACCTGTCCCTAAACCCCACTAAACTATCTGGTCAATGCGGTCGATTAAAGTGCTGTCTAAATTATGAACTGGACACCTACATGTCTGCATTGGAGGATATCCCAAATGTAGACAGACCATTGATGACAGAAGCAGGCTCCGCAAAATTACAAAAGACGGACATTTTCAGAAAACTGATGTGGTTCAGTTACAACAATGAAAATAACTGGTACTCAATTACGTGTGAAAGAGTAAAAGAGATCCAAGAGCTCAACGCAAAAGATGTAAAGCCTTTTGATCTACAAAACAATAATGCTAAAGATGTAGAAGACAAAGCATCTAAAGCTACGTTGGAATTGGAAGCGCTAGACAAAAAGTTTGCTACTTCCAAAAAGAAGAAGAAAAAGAAAAAACCAAGAAACCGGGAGCTAGGAGCACCTGAAAATCAATCTGGACAAAGCAACCCTCCAAAAAGAGAAAATCCCCAAACACAAGCGGGAAAAGACCAAAAATCTTCTGGTGAAAACAGAACAGAAAGAGATAGAAACAGAAGGAATAAGCCTGGAAGAAGAAATCCTGAAAACAAAACACAAGGCAATACTCCTGCTGAAAATAAGTCGAAAGCTCAAGCTAAACAAGCTTCAAAACCTGAAGGAAATAATGATACAAATCCTAAGGAAAACCGAAATAATGGAGGAAAAAGAAGGTTTCCACCAAGAAAAGGCGGACCAAAAGGAGATCAACCTAATGGAAGTCAAAATGACTAGATTTTCCTTTGGCTTGTGTTTAGTAATTACCCTATCACTACTACAGGCATGTAGCAGTGATAGGGTGTTTGAAGCATATCAAGGTTTGGAAAAACAAAGCTGGCACATCAATGACACTGTTAGTTTTGAATTAAATCCCCAAGAAAATACCATTGCTTTAATCGCAGTAAAGTACAATACTGACTATGCCTATAGGAATCTATATTTCAAATATTTTCTTTCTGACAGCTCTGGCAATACCTTAGAAAGTCAACTATTAAATATCAGGCTTTTTGATAGCAAAGAAGGGAAACCAACAGGGAAAGGCTTTGGAAGTACTTTTACAAGAATGGACACACTGCCTATTGAAAGTCAAGGCCAATATCACAAGATTGAGTTTGTACAATATATGCGAGTAGATGCACTTGAAGGTATCGAGGCCATTGGATTCAAACAAGTGAAGAAATAAAAAGCGAAATTCCTTACTGCTACTTACTTTTCAAAAAGCTCCTTTCCCATCCAATATTGTCTACTGAAATAAAAATGAAAAGGCCAGTTTTTGGCTTTGAGCTGTAATGGATGATAGACAAATGCTTCTTTTGCACCAGAAGAATCATAAAGTCTTTGATCGTCTGTCAAAACTGCCTCAAGATATCCCTCCTCTTTACTTCTCACAGCAAGATCCATCCAAGAAGTTTCTGTGAAAAGATGTAGAGTCTGTTCTTCGTTAATTGATTTCAACCGCTTTTTGAGAGACCAACTATCAACAAAACCCATTGAAGATGGGAGTTCTTCTCTTTCAATTAGACCCTCCACTTGACCTTCTACAAAGGCTAAGTAATCTCTAAGCATTTTTATACCTTGATTTTCTACTTGCCCTTTTTTAAAATCCCGAGAAGACAAACTCGTTACCAAAGTCACTCTTTTTCTTGCACGAGTGATGGCTACATTCAATCTATTAGCCCCTCCTTTTTTAGAAAGCATTCCAAAATTCGCTATCAGCTTACCTGCTTTGTTTTTGGCATAACCGATGGAGAAAATTACCCAATCAAACTCATCACCTTGGACATTCTCAATATTCTTCACAGCGACCATTTCCTGTTTGATGTTTTCTTCATGCTCTATCAGCTCAATGATTAGCTCCATCTGGAAATAATTGAAAGTAATCACCCCGATAGACCAATCGGAATTACTTTGCTGAATTTCTTTGATTTGATTCAAGACCTCTTCTGCTTCTACGGTATTTTGTTGTTTTTCCCAAATACCATCTAGTTTGACCAAGTGAAAAGGATTAATCTCTTGATTGAGTAGCTCCCTATCTACTAGCATTTCTAATTTGTTTTTATAAAAATGCTGATTGGAAAAATCAATCAAAGACCTCTGCGCACTTCTATAATGTCCTTTGAGCCAAAACTTCTTAAAATAGCCAGAAGCTAGCTCCAAAAGTGATTCCGTTTCTAAGTCTATACCTTCCTCTTCTGTTTCCATTTTGGCTTGATACAAATCATATGGTTGCAATTGTTGTGAATCTCCTGCTATGACTACCTGCTTAGCTCTCAACATAGCTGGGATACCTTTCTCTACATAGCATTGTGATGCTTCATCAAAAATCACTAAATCAAACTCCTGTTTCATTGGAAATAAAGCCGAAACAGTCTCTGGCGATGCAAGCCAACAAGGGATCAGCTTGAACAATTCATTCTCAAATGTGGCTATTAGCTTTTTAATAGACCAAAGCCTTCTCTTTTTACTCACTTGATGCAAAAGCTCCCTATAAGTGACAAGATTATTGAGTCGGTTAAATTCCAGATTTCGGAATGTTTGTTCTCTAATTCTCAACTCGGAAATGTATTGAGAAATTTTCCACTTTTCTTCTATCGCCTGCACGAGTTCTTGCTGTACATCCTGAAACTTCGGCGTGGCCACTTCCCTGAGAACAGGGTATTTGGATTCAATATGGTCTATCCATGCATTGCTCAAAGCGACCAAAAAGTGATAACTTAATTGATCAAAATCTTCCTCCGGGAAATCGTTCAAGAGCTTTTCCATCACAGACTTATCCTCTGTGGACAATTTAGCCCTCAGGGTATCAAAAGCTAAAAGGTCATCAAACACAAAAGGAATCTGCTCTTTTTGTTCCAAAAAACTTTCTCCAGAAGCATGGGAAACTAAGTGTTGAATCTGTATTTTACTGAGATAAACAGACCAGATTTTTAGCTTAAGTTCAATTTCCTGAGTGAAGGATTCCAATTGGGCTAGCAAAGTCAAAAGCGCCTGAGCTGATGGAGATTGCTCATGAATTGTGTCATCAATTCCATCTAAATCTTTCAAAACAAACCTTGCCTGAATAGCTTCAAGTAAACTTGATGTATAATGATTAAAGACAACAAAATTAAATGGCTTAGCCGGCATTTCCAGCCAAGATTTACTATCCAAAAGCGTATATTGATGATTGAGATTCAGCCTATTCTCTAGCCTGCTTATTAATAAGTTCAAATCGTGTAAAGAAGTCGTCAACCCTTCTGATTCCAATAGTTTCTTTAATGAACTGAATTTGTTTTTATTGAAAAATAAATTGATTTTTCCCAAAACAGTAGTTTTGGACTGTATATAATCTAAAGCCAAGCTTAGATATTCTTGAATCTCTCCATCAGGCAAGCTCCAAACAACCCCTTCTTGAGAGAGTAAACCTTTAACAGTTTCTACCTTATTTTCAATCCATAGCAAATCAAATTCTTCGATCGGAACATCCTTGATTTGATCAAAAGCTTTTTGACTGTCCACCCTATGGAGAAAATGCTTTAGAGCTTGCAGTTTTTCTCGCTGGTCATAAAGTGAAAATAAATAAGTAGAATCTAGCTCAGTAGTTTCTCCAAAGATCTCATCGAATCTAGATTTCAAATCATCAATTTCAGTCAAAGTCTCTTTGATACGCTGGGCAGCTGCTGCTCCAAAACCACTAAAATCAACCCTATGCAACCAAAATGACTGTGCATGCTGATACTTGCGATAATAAACTTCATAGGATTTCAAATTTCTCAAAAACTCCCCTATCCGATCCCAGTGGAATTTTTTGTAATACTGTGTTAAGTCTAGTGACTCTTCCCCCATCCTAGATGTCATGTAGAGTTGCTTGATTGGAATGCCACATTCCTCAGTGTTGAAAAGGCTTTTCTTAAGTTCATCAAGATACTCTAGGTGCATTTCTATGGTTCTAGACAGTTGAGAGAACTCTCGCTCCAATTGAATGGCATTGATGCTTCTATTCAAGTCCTGGTATTGCTCAATAGAATCTATTTGGGCTTTGATTTTCTCAAAAAGTGACTTTCTATCTGCTCTGAAGTCATGTACCAAAGCTAAAAAGGAGCCGAAGGCCTTTTCATTTAATCTTTTATAAACAACATCCAAAGCGGCTCTTTTTTGAGAAACTACTAGGACTTTTTTACCTCTTGCAATGAAATCAACTACCAGATTACTGATCAACTGAGACTTCCCTGTCCCAGGGGGGCCTTCTACCACACAGGAGTTGCCAGCTCTGACTGCTTTGACCACTTCTTCTTGGCTAGCATCTAAAGGAAAAACATGGTAAAGCTGATCTTCTCTTGGGATTTGTATATCATCTTCTGGAGCGAAATAAGCAGTAAATAATTCTTCGAGATCGGTGTAAGCACTTTCCTTTATCAGTTCGGAATAATCCTCCATCAAAAAACTAGTCTTTTGAGAAAACTGACCCAAAACTGCATATGGCATCAATTTGAGTTCCCCTGTCTTTAACTTAGCTTCATCTAGGCTTTTGGCTGATTCAGGGAAAGGCTCAAGTTTATCTTCATATAATTTTTGATTGAAATTGATCGAAAAATTATCCTTGAGCACTTCATACAACGCAGTCCGAAAAGCCATAGCCTCGTCTGGATAATCCTCTAAAATCAAGTCATCTTCGCTAATTGGTGTCTTGCCATAAGCTCTCTCGTAAGACAAAAGAAAAGTTTTATTGAATACAGCTTGATCATCTTGATTTCTTTGGATTATCCAGCTTTCTTGTTCTTTGGTTAGCTTGATAGGAAAAAAGATCAAAGGACATCTGACCACTTGTCCATTGAGCAATTTGCCTTCCACAAATGGATAAGCCAAGTACAAACTTTTCTCTCCTGTCTCTTCTTCAGTGAGCTGAACTTGATGGAGAATTCTATTGAGGTCTCTGGAAGCCTTGTTGACGTGCTGATCTCTTGGATCGGATATAGGGATCAGCGGAAAGCTTTTCTTTCCCTCTATCAACATTTTGATGTAATTAAAAGCTGGATGATGATTCAAAAAATCAAAACTTTTCAAATCTATCATTTGTGAAGCGTGAAGCTTGGACAAGTAGAGTGATCGATTTCTAGAGGATAAATCGGTCAATCGATTGAGATAAATTTGAAAAGTCTCTTTGAGCATAAAGTTTATTTGAATGGAGAATCTTTTTCTTTGGCCATTTCATTGTAAACAACTTTGTCCATGATGCCAGGAATCCATTTATTCAAAAATACCGCCAATTTTCCTTGACCTGTCAATACGATCTCTCTTTTTCGCTTGTAGGTAGCCTTTACAATCTCCAGAGCTACTTCTTCTGCTGTCATCATTTTTCCTTCATCCCTAGGAGATGCTCCTTGAGGTTTGCCGTCAGCTTGAAGCGCATTATTGCGAATATTGGATGCAGTGAATCCAGGACAGGCCAATAGTACATGTACATTTTTCTTGAGCAACTCGGTTCTGAGTGATTCCATAAAACCATTCATCGCAAACTTGCTCGCAGTGTAGGCTGTCCGTGCAGGAGTACCCCTATAGCCATTGATTGAAGAAATGGCTACGATGCTCCCTTGATTGGCAGTGATCTGATCTAAGCAATACTTGGTAGCATATACTGTCCCCCACAGATTCACATCCATGACTTGTTTGAATACTTTCAAATCCAAATCTTGAAAAAGTGCGCGCATGGATATCCCTGCATTATTGATCAGGACATCTATTTTACCATACTTCTTTAAGGTTTCCTCAGCCATCCTCTGATTATCGGCTTCAGATGCCGCATCAGCCAAAACTCCATGACAAGCAATACCTGCCCCCTGCAACTTTGACAAGGTATTGTCCAACTTCACTTGACTCCTCCCAGTGATCACCACCTGAGCACCTTCCTGACCAAATGCCATAGCACAAGCTTCTCCGATTCCCGATGTGGCTCCAGTGATGATAACTACCTTATTTTTAAACTTCATTTTAATTCAAATTTGACTTCAAAGATAAAAATTTCGCAAGCATGCTAAATAGGTGATTGAATGATTAGATGGAAAATTCCTTTCAATAAATAGATATCATCAAAATAAGCCATTTTTAGAGAAAAACCTTAATATTATATGGCAAACTTGATCTTTGATCAATTTAAAGATAAAATTTCTTTAATCATGGAAACTCTTATCCCTAAAAGTAAATGATTTGAGTATTGTTCAAGTTTCATTCAATCAAACATCAAATATGAAAAGAAATTTATCTATTGTCTTTGCTATTATCGCTTGGTTTGCTGTTATCGTGCAATTTTACCTGATGATGGAAAATCGAATTGCATCTATCCCAGAAACAATAATTCGATTCTTCAGCTTCTTTACCATCTTGACAAATACTTTGGTTGCGATCTATTTCACAAGTCAAAGCCAAAAAGAAAATCCCGCTTCATTTTTTGGCAAAGGTGGAAGACTTACCGCTATTACGATTTATATCTTGGTTGTAGGATTGATTTATCAACTCGTTCTAAGACAAATTTGGGAACCTACGGGAATGCAGAAAATCGTTGATGAATTGCTTCATTCAGTAACCCCAGTAATTACATTAATCTATTGGTTTCTCTATGAAAAAAAGAAGCTGATCAACTGGTCTCAAATCCCCTATTGGCTAATTTATCCAGCTATTTACCTACTTTACATTTTGATCAGAGGACATGTTTCAGGTTTCTACCCCTACCCTTTTGTCAATGTTACTGAAATTGGATACCAGCAAACATTGATCAATTCATTAGGCGTATTGATACTTTTTGTGCTTTTGTCAAGTGGGATGATTTTGATTAAGAGAATCTTTTAATCTTTTAGCTTCAATACTATTTCTAGGATAACTTTTAACTTGCTTCACGTATTTCCCAATATATTGATACACTTCTGGGTTACTCACCCTATATTCGATTTTCAAATGGTCTCCGACTTCTATACCTGTTCTATTTATCCCTACATTTATTTTCCCAGAATACGTTTCTTCATTTACCAAATACTTGATTTCGACAATTTTCACATAATGGGTTCCTTTTCTTAATATTAGTTGTTCATTAATCACTTCTGCTCTAGCATAATCTGTTTTACTAAACTTCATAAGAATCCCATTCAAATTGCCAAAATGCCCAAGAATCAAGATGAAAATTGCCCCAAGGATCAATAGAAACCCTAAAGAAAAATAAGCTCCTAACTTTGAATCTCTTAAAAAACTTTTCCTTTCAATATCGGGATTATGCTTGATTTGAAGTCTATCCTTTATTTCGCTCAATTCCCCCTCAAAATAAAGGCGGATAATTGCTTTTATCTGTTTTAAATTTTCTGGAGACTTCTCTAAAACTGAAGAGTTTCCATCCTTGGATAATATCACAGCAAACCCATCTTCAAAAAGACTCCCCCCTATTTCGATCCAATTATCCTTATCTTTTTGGACTTCAATTTGATAAAAGAAATTCCAATCCAATTGATCAATAAGCTCAATTACGTCAACAAATTCAGCATTCCTAGAGATGATTTTCTCTCTGTGACCATAATCAGAAATCAACTTTACAATCATCCTTTTATAAAATATAAATTTCATTTCCCACCTTCTTAAAAAGGCAATGCATATTTCAATTATACCCAATTACATTGACAATTTTGTTTAATTTTGCGCCCATGTCGAGAAAAATGAAAAATAAGGTTGTAACAAACCTGACTATTGAAAGAATCGCTACGGAAGGGAAATGTGTTGGACATCATGAAGGCAAAGTAGTATTTGTGCAAGGTGTGGCTCCTGGGGATGTGGTAGATGTGAGAATTACCCGAGGAAAAAGCTCATTTATGGAAGGTGAAGCCATCAAATTCCATGAATATTCTAAAGATAGAATCGACCCATTTTGCTCGCATTTTGGTACTTGCGGCGGCTGCAAGTGGCAACATATCAATTATGACCTTCAAAAAACATATAAAAGACAACAAGTCGTAGATCAGTTCACACGAATTGGAAAAGTAGAAATTCCTGAGGTCATGCCAATCGTTGGATCTGCAAATACGAGGTATTATAGAAATAAGCTTGATTTTACTTTTTCGAACAACCGTTGGTTGACACGTGAGGAAATAGACTCAGGTGCAGCATTCGAGAGAAATGCGCTTGGTTTTCATATTCCTAAGATGTTTGACAAAATCGTCGACATCGAGCATTGCTACCTTCAAGGAGATATTTCTAACGAGGTACGAAATGAACTGAGAGCATTTGCTTTGAGTAATTCACTATCTTTTTATGATATCCGAAATCAAGTTGGACTTCTTAGAAATCTAATCATCCGAACCACAAGCACAGGCGAAAGCATGGTTATCGTTCAGTTTGGTGGTGACAATGCTGAGGAAATTGAATTGGTGATGAATTTTCTTCATGAAAAATTCCCACAAATTACTGCACTGCTTTACATCATCAATTTGAAGAAAAACGAGACTTTCAATGATCTTGAGGTGGTGACTTTTGCTGGAAGATCCTACATCGAAGAAGAAATGGAAGGGTTGAAGTTCAGGATCGGACCGAAATCATTTTATCAAACCAACTCAGAACAAGCTTACGAATTGTATAAAGTCACCAGAGATTTTGCAGGAATGAAAGGGGATGAAGTGGTTTATGATTTGTACACAGGTACAGGTACGATCGCAAACTTTGTTGCCAAGCAAGCGAAGCAAGTCATTGGGATAGAATATGTGGAAGCAGCGATCGAAGATGCCAAGCTTAACTCAAAAGTAAATGGACTAGAAAATACGCTTTTCTATGCAGGAGACATGAAAGATATGCTCAATGATGACTTTATCGCTGCACATGCCAAGCCTGATGTCATCATCACTGATCCGCCTAGAGCGGGAATGCATGACGATGTGGTCAATATGCTACTCAAACTTGCCGCACCAAAAATCGTCTATGTCAGCTGTAACCCTGCAACTCAGGCAAGAGATGTGGCTTTACTTTCAGAAAAATATAGCGTAGACAAAATCCAGCCTGTGGATATGTTCCCGCAAACTTACCATGTTGAAAATGTAGTACTTCTAACTTTGAAATCATGATATCAGACTTTAACGACCCGGAATTGAGTGGGAAATATTTGGGAACCATCACCAAAGATTTCATCAACGTATCTGACATTCTCAAGGAAGCCTCTTATCAGGTAAGAAGCAGGAAATTCTCCCAATTCCCGATATTTCCAATTTCTAAAGAAGAGCAACCAATCGGCCAACTCCTGTTGGGAAAAGAAGAAAAGAAACTGGATTGGAATTATTATATCACCTATGTAGATGAATTTATTCAAAGGAAATTGATCGCCGAAGACTTATTGGAAGAATTCGAAAAAAACTACAAAAACCCTGATGAATTCTGCTGCCTTTTTGTGATGGATAAGGAGTTTACAAGTTTTGTTTATATTCCATTTCCTGAGGAGTAGGAAGAAGCTCGCGAAGGAGGCGGAGGGGCAAAGGAGCGTAGGATAACTGAATAAAAAAGGGGGAGCGAATGCTCCCCCTTTTTGTTGAAAATATTTTAAAAATGCTTCCAGCCTTGAGCTTTCAGTTCTACTACTGTTCCGCTCTTGGTGACTAGATTTTTGCCATCTTCTGGCTTGGTGGTATGGCCGATAAAGTGGATATCTGCATGTTTCTCCAACTTCTCAAAATCTTTTTGATCAATCGTAAAAAGCAATTCATAATCCTCGCCGCCATTGAGCACACAAGTAATCGGATCCATATTCAGTTCCACAGCTGTATCAAAAGTCTGCTTGTCTATGGGGAGCTTATCTTCATAAATCGTCACGCCAACATTGGATGCTTTGCAGATATGAAACAACTCAGAAGCCAACCCATCCGAAATATCTAACATGCTGGTAGGCACAACACCCAATTCTCTCAGCTCGTGGATGATATCCATTCTTGAATCCGGCTTCAACTGACGGGCTGTCACAAAAGTGTATTTATCCAAATCAGGCTTCATGTCTGGGTTAGCCATAAATACCTGCTTCTCTCTCTCCAAAATCTGCAATCCAACCAATGCTCCACCCAAATCTCCAGTCGCGCAAATGATATCATTCACTTTTGCACCAGATCTGTAGGAAAGCTCTTCTTTCTTTGCTTCGCCAATGGCAGTGATAGAAATCACCAAACCTGAACGAGAAGCCGTGGTATCTCCACCTATCACATCCACATTATAATGTTCTGCAGCTGCATTGATTCCAGAATATAAGGCATCAACAGCTTCTACCGAAAAGCGATTAGACAAAGCAATGCTCACAGTAATCTGCTTTGGAATGGCATTCATGGCTGCCACATCAGAAATATTAACCGCAACAGCTTTGAATCCCACATGCTGCAAAGGCGCATAGGCCAAATCAAAATGTACACCTTCTAGCAACAAATCCGTGGTCACTACTTTGACATGATCGCCAGCTTCGATGACTGCCGCATCATCTCCAATTCCCTTGAAAGTTGATGGGTTTTTGATTTTGATACTTTTATTCAAATGATCAATCAGGCCAAACTCACCCAATTCACCGATTTCTGTTCTTTTGCTATCTTCCATAATTCTTATTTTCTCTCTTGACACAATTCCACCAAAACGCCGTTGGTAGATTTGGGATGTAAAAATACAACTAATTTATTGTCCGCCCCTGATTTTGGCGTTTCATTCAAGATTTCGAAGCCTTCAGCTTTGAGCCGTTCTACTTCCGCATGGATATCCTCCACATCAAAAGCGATATGGTGAATTCCCTCAGATTTTTTTTCCAAGTATTTCGCTATTGGACTATCAGGCCTAGTTGCTTCTAAAAGCTCGATTTTAGTCTCTCCAACTTGGAAAAATGAAGTCATCACTCCTTCCCCTCCTACTTCCTCTTCCTTGTAATGTTCTTTTCCCAAAAGCTTCTTAAAAAGTTGATTAGACGCTTTGAGATCTTTGACCGCTATTCCTAAATGTTCGATTTTTCTCATGATTCTTGCATTTTGACAAAAATAAGGATTACTTCTTTGAAACGCTCTTTTATCAGAAAACAGAAATAAATAAAAAATCCCAGACAACATATCTGGGACTTTCTTAAACCATCTAAACTCCTCTATTTAGTCTTTCAATTGGGCAGCAACACTTTGTCGATCACATGGATGATTCCATTAGAAGCCTCTACCGTACCAAGTATTTTACCTCCATTGATCAAGACGTCTCCTGCTTCATTCACCATGATTTCAATAGACCTTCCATCAGCTGTCCCCATTTTTCTTCCATCAACAAAGTCTCCTTTTTTGTAAACTCCCAGAAGCACATGATACTCAAGGATATCTCGGAGTTTTCTCTGATTTTCTGGCCTAATTAATGATTCCAAAGTTCCAGCAGGCAATTGGTCAAAAGCTGCATTTATTGGTGCAAATACTGTAAATGGACCAACATTGGTCAAAGCATCTACATAATCTGCCGCTTGCAAAGCTGCAACAAGGGTACTATGATCAGCTGATCCTACCGCAACTTGCACGACATTGGGATTGGAAACATCATCTTTTACACCAGATTGACCCACTGATTTTCCTGTAGCTTGTGGTGTTGATGTGGTAGATTCTATACCAGTTCCACCACAAGCCATCATGCTGCTGACCAGAAAGGCGCCCAGCAAAATTTTTAAAGTATCTTTCATATTGATCGGGTTTGATTAACAATCAAAATTAATAAAGGATAAATATATCCTTTATGATAAACGTCAGGTTTTTAGAGTTTTTACTCTGTTTTTTAAAAAATAATTCCTAGAAAACATCCTGTAAAATCAAGTGCTAAAACCATAGACTCCTCTTCTTACAAAAATCAATCGACAGACTAATACTTTTCATTCGCTGAAAAAAATACTTATATTTAAGAATGATGCATTTTGCAAAAAAGAAAAGCTTAAAAATTACCTGATTATGATTACCAATAATTCATTCTACGAACTTGTCTTTTTACCACATTCATTTTTCTTGGAATCACCTAAATCCTGGAACCTGCAAACTTAAAAAAACAGAAGCCCCTGCAGTAATATGATTTCAACCATTAATCTTCCTTTTTAAAAATTTATGAATAAAGAAAAACTCACCTTAGAACAAGTCTTTAGTTTAGATTTGCCTAATATCATCCTGTATGCAGCACCTGTCATGATAGGATTGGTTTTGTTAGAATGGTTTTTCTCTTACAGAGAGAAGAAAGACTACTATGATGGTAAGGATACCATTTCAGCAACCTTCATAGGCCTAGTTAATGTGGCCATGAGCGCTGGAATCAAAGTAGTTACATTTGGAATCATTTTGTTTTTCTATAATCTTGTCCCATGGTCTATTCCCAATACCTGGTGGGCTTTTATACTTTGCTTGTTTTGGCTTGATTTCTGGAGATATTGGGCACACAGGGTTGCCCATGAAAATAGGTTTTGGTGGGCAACACACGTGACACATCACAATTCTGAAAAGTACAACTGGTCCGTATCTTTCAGATTGAGTTGGACCCAACATATCAAGATCATTTTTTTTATACCTGTAGCTTTAGCAGGTTTTCACCCCGTAGTATTCTTTATTGTACATCAGATCGCCGTATTGTATCAATTCTGGATACATACCGAATATATCACAAAACTCCCAAAACCTATTGAGTATTTCTTTACCACCCCTTCCCATCACAGGGTTCATCATGCGAGCAATGAAAAGTATTTGGATAAAAACTATGGGTCAACATTTATCATCTGGGATAGGATGTTTGGAACTTTCATGCCAGAAGAAGACCGACCTACTTACGGCTTGACCAAGCAAGTGAATTCATATAATCCAATCACACTGAACTTTCATGAATGGGCGGATTTGGTTCGAGATGTCAAAAATTCTAAATCGCTCAAGGAAGCTTATGCCATGGCATTTTCAAGGCCCAGCGAATTAGAAACTATCAAAGAGAAGTTTAGAGAAAAGGAAAAAGTCAGTCTATAAAAGCATAGAAGCCAGCCGTACGGTTGGCTTTTTTTTATTTTACACATCAAATCTAGCCAAGACAGTCTCTCCACTCTCTACTTCAAGGGCGAGTTCTTTGAGTGTCTTTTTGGTGAGCATGCTTACTACATGGGTTCTTACTTTTTTGATTTCATGATGTAGCGGACAGGGATTGGTTTCAGAGCATGCTTTCAATCCAAGACTACAGCCACTGAAAAGTCCATCTCCATCTATGGCTATCACGAGGTCTTGTAAGGTGAGTTTTTCATGTTCTGTCCCCGCATAAAAACCACCAGAAGGGCCTTTTTGAGAGCCTATGACTTTTTTTCTGACTAGTTCTTGGAGGATTTTGGCAGTAAATGGCTCGGGAGCATCCACGTGTTCTGCCGTCTCCTTAGCGCCTACTTTTACCCCTTTGAGACTTTGTGACCATATATATATGACTGCCTTGATTCCGTACTGACAAGCTTTTGAAAACATATAAATACAATTTCTTGCTAAATTAAGGATAAAAATGTCTTTATAACAGGATTAGACTTTTTCTTTGAGCCTGTAAAAGACCTTCCCTAACCTATTGATATGTTCAATCAGTGAAGGTGATTTTAGTTTGTGAAAAATAGAAATATCAAAAAGATAAGGAGTATTTAGCTCATCAATTTCCTGCGAAATCATCGAAAGTAAGTCTTCTTTTAAGCGCTCTCCCTTTAAAGTAATATCAATATCCGATCCTTCTCTGTAGTTTCCCTTGGCTCTTGAACCATAAATCACCACCTCCTCTACTTCAGGAAATTTTTCAAACACTTTTTGAATTTTTTCAATCGTTTTATGATCTAAACCAAACTTCATAACAATGATTTCATTTTTTCCTCAAACGCTTCAAATAGCACAAAGTAATCTTCAACTACTTTCTTAAACTCTACAATCAATACGTCTTGATTGTATGTATGTACTGTTTTATTTCTACTTTCAATCATGTCCATCCAAATTTGTCCTTTTTGAATTAATCCAATATTAAATGCTTCTCTAGTGGCACTTCTGGAACCAGTAATATTTTGAATCCCTTCAAATTCAAGGTAATCCTTCATCACTTTCCAGGCTAACTCATGCGTAAATTCAAAACGTTGTAATATCCCTTCTTTGATAATATCAATTGGGTTCACTCCATTGTCTTCAATCGCAGCCTTTAATTGACTAAAAGCCTTTTGATAGTTTTCAAACCGCTGTTTCCACCTGATATCCATTTTATTTCGAATTGAATGCTATATGAATGATTGATTCCAGTGAAGATAAATATATCTTTTTTAAAATGGGTTTTTACTTTCTTAAAATTTAGGGAAAGCACTCTATTAAAATTCCTATGATTGTTTCTCAAAAGGCAAATGAATTTCAAGACTGTTCTGTGACTTTATTCTCTGTGTTTTTAATTTGAACACGAACAGAAGTATTGATTCTTTGATAAAATTTAGAATACGCGATCTTAGTAAGGACAATTAGCGCCATCAAAGCAAAAATGATTAAAATTGACCACCCATTAGCCACACCAAACCACAATCTCCAATCTGGTAATTTCAATAAACTACTCCCTATCCTACCAATTAGCGTCAATTGAAAGATCATCCAAGCGGGCCATAGGATTGGGTGATAGGGTTTTTCTTTGATATTCATGATCATGGGAAAGATGATCGGCGCATGTGCCCAAATCATAGAAAATGTAAAACCCAGAAAGAAAGTATGTAAGTAAAGGTCATAAAACAAAGGGTGCATTTCCATAAAACAAAGCACCAAACCATTTACAACCAGCCATAAATAACCTACCCTTAAACCTATTCCTATATACTTGAACTGCCGCTCTTTTTTCGAAACGACTTTTGCCATATCAAAATGCAATAACCAAAAAGCAATAAATATCACAGTACCGCCCATGAGCCAATTCCCTATCCCATGAAAAGGAATCCACATGCCTACAAAATTCAAACCTAACAGTACAAATAAAATATTCTTTGCAAAAGTTGGTGTGGGGAGAAACTTACTCAACTCTAGCCGCTCTCCGACAATAGTGAACAACAAAAACCCCATCCACCAGGGCACAGCTGCTGGAATAAACCCCGTATAAATCATCGTGAAATTCCCCAAAAACCAAGAAATAGCACCTAAAGACATCACAAATTGATAAGGTTGAGGATGTCTGATGCTTTGTAGATACATGATGATCACCAAACCGATACTTGCTCCCATAATTAAAAATTGGCCAAAAGTGCTCCACCCCGGCAACAACAAAACCGGGATGGAAACACCACTTAAAAAAGCAACAAACAACCAAAGTTTATTTTTCATCACCATCGCTCTCTCCAGTGTAATCAAGGTTCCTAAGAAACCTCCAACCATCAATACACCATGCTGAGACGCAGTTTCCGAAATATTCCAATCTACAAAGCCTAACCTCACAAAACCTCCTGCAATACCAAGTAGCAGCCCTGACAAAACCAATGGAAATACATAAAGTGGCTTCAAGAGTCTCATACTAAATCGGATTATTTTGTCCTTTTTTATTTGATAAGAAAGAAGAGCTTAGCTCCATTAGTTTCTGAAGACAAATATATCAATTTTTTTCATTAAAAGATAAATTTATCTTTTATTAGTTTTTATGATATATCTCAACCCAAAACATGACCATTTCTATTTCTGAAGCATACTATTGGCTCTACCTTGAAAAAGTTTTATGATCTTAAACAATCAAACCATCCCACCATATGGACCAATTTGTCATTAAAAGAAATGGAGAGTATGCTCCATTTGAGCCCTTTAAAATAGAAGATGCACTAATCAAAGCATTTAAAAGTGTGCATCAACACTATCATTCCCTCACCTATAATAAAGTCCTCCAACATTTAGAATCCAAAACCACTTGGGCTGTAGAAGAAATTCAAGACATCATTGAAAAAGAGCTCTATGCATTTGGATATTTTGATGTCATGCGCTCCTTTATGCTCTACAGGCATACCCGCAAAATGCAAAGGGAACATGTGGACGGACTCAATGAAGATACAACCTACGTGGACAGCACGCAGGCCATCGAAGAATACATCCATCAAACCGACTGGCGCATCAATGCCAACGCCAATACTTCCTACTCCAATGCAGGACTAGTCAATAATGTGGCAGGAAAAATCATTGCCAATTACTGGCTCGATAAGGTTTACAGCAAGGAAGAAGGCTACGCCCACCGCAATGGAGACATTCATATCCATGATCTGGATTGTCTGACAGGATACTGCGCAGGTTGGAGTTTGAGGGTTTTGCTCAATGAAGGTTTCAATGGCGTAAGAGGCAGGGTGGAAAGCAGACCTCCCTCCCATTTTAGAGAGGCACTTGGTCAAATGGCCAATTTCCTTGGAATCCTGCAAAGCGAATGGGCAGGTGCACAGGCCTTCAGTTCCTTTGATACTTATCTGGCGCCCTATGTTTTCAAAAACCAACTTTCCCAAAAAGATGTAGAAAAAGCCATCCGCTCCTTTGTCTACAACCTCAATGTACCTGCCCGATGGGGACAGTCTCCTTTTACCAATATTACTTTGGATTGGGTAGTTCCGGAGGACTTAAAAGATCAGATTCCCACCAAAAATGACATCCATTTGTTCAAATTTATCCAAGATGAAAATCTACTGGAAATCGCCAAAAGCAGAGGTGTAAACAGCTTGGAAGATTTGAGCTACAAGTATTTTCAAAAGGAAATGAACATGATCAACAAGGCCTACTACACTGTGATGACAGAAGGTGATGCCAATGCTCAGCCGTTTACTTTTCCCATTCCTACCGTCAACATCACAGAAGATTTCGATTGGTATGGAGAAAACACCGACCTTTTGTTCGAAAATACCGCCAAAATCGGTTCTTCATATTTTCAAAATTTCATTGGAAGCCAATACACCTTCGATGAATCGGGTAATAAGGTTAAAAACCCAAATGCTTACAAACCCAATGCTGTTCGAAGCATGTGTTGCAGACTGCAACTGGATCTGAGAGAACTACTTAAAAGGGGAAATGGACTTTTTGGCTCGGCTGAGATGACCGGAAGCATTGGAGTAGTCACCATCAATATGGCAAGGTTAGGCTATATCTACAAAGGAAACTTAGAAGGACTTTACCAACGGTTGGATCATCTTTTGGAAATAGCCAAATCCACCCTAGAGAAGAAGAGACAATTTATCCAAGAGATGTATGATAGGGGTCTTTTCCCCTATACCAAAAGGTACCTTCCCCACTTCCGAAATCACTTCAGCACCATCGGTGTCAATGGCATCAATGAAATGATCCTCAATTTCACCGACGGTGTGGATGATCTCACCTTTGACTCAGGACAAAAATTGGCGGCTGATATCCTAGAATATATACGGGGGAAGATGAAAGTCTATCAGGAAGCAACTGGAAACCTTTATAACCTTGAAGCCACCCCAGCAGAAGGCACTACTTACAGGTTTGCGAAGGAAGACAAAAAACGCTTTGATGACATCATTCAGGCTGGAATGGAGGAAAACATCTACTATACCAATTCCTCGCAGATTCCTGTAGACCACACCGATGATCCATTCGAGGCATTGATGCTACAGGATGATCTCCAATGCAAATACACAGGAGGCACGGTACTCCACCTGTATATGCGGGAAAAAGTATCTTCAGCAGAGGCTTGCCGAAACTTGGTCAAAAAAGTACTCTCCAATTTTAAGTTGCCTTACATAACAGTCACCCCCATATTCAGCATCTGCCCGGTACATGGCTACCTCAACGGTGAACATGAATTCTGTCCAAAATGCGATGACATCCTATTAGATAATTTAAACCAAAATCAACATAATCATGCAAACTGAAATCAAAGAACCCCAAACCGAAAACTTACTTTCCAAATATGAAGACAAAAGGACGAAATGTCTGGTATATACTCGGGTCATGGGTTACCACAGACCTGTAGAAAGTTTTAACATTGGCAAAAAAGGGGAGCACAAACAGAGAATTCATTTCAAAGAATAATCTTTATGGTCAAAAAGCTAATTTACAGTATCACCCCATTTACGCTTTTGGATTATCCAGATCATACAGCCTGCATCCTTTGGTTTGCGGGCTGTAATATGCGTTGTAGCTATTGCTATAATCCTGAAATCGTCACGGGAAAAGGGAAGATCGGTTTCGATGCAGTAATCAGCTTTTTAGAAAAAAGGAAAAACCTGCTTGATGGTGTTGTCTTCAGCGGAGGAGAGTGCACGATGCACAAAGACCTACCTTACTATGCCTCAGAAGTAAAGCGTTTGGGGATGAAAGTCAAGATAGATACCAATGGAAGCCGTCCTCATGTCCTCGAAGAATTACTTCAAGAAGGTTTGGTGGATTATGTAGCGCTGGATTTCAAATCTTTACAAGAAGATTTTGAAAGCATCACCCAATCTGATTTTTTTGAGCAGTTTAAAGAAAGTCTGGAGGTTTTAAAAGGGTACGATGTTCCATTTGAAATAAGGACAACTGTCCATTCTAATTTGATCAACACAGAAAAGCTTTCGAAAATGGCTAGTTTCCTTCGTGACCAAGGCTACAAAGGCAAATATTATTTACAACACTTTGTAAGCGAAAAAGAAACAATCAGGATCTTACCTTACAGCAAAAAACCAAACTTGGCATTCACTGATTATCCTGAATTAGAAATGGTCTGGCGAAATTGAGGATTTTACTTACCCCTGAAGCTTCGCTCCACATTCTAACTTTGCTCCTAGAAATTTGCAATTTCGAGGACAGATAAAAGGAATTTTTAATTCCGTTCTACCCTGTCCTGGATAAAAGGATTTCAAATCCTCTTTATCTAGGTTCGGGATTGCAAATCCCGAACAGCCAAAATCCCGAACAGCTAAAAAAATGATTTCAATAAGTCTGGCAGCATTTAATTACCACTAATGTATTTTCCGTTTTTTAGGGAACGATTCAAAAAGTCTTTAACTTGTTCATGCAAATGTGAATTAAAACTATTCCAATGCTTCAAGACCAGTTTCAACGCAAGCACGATTACCTTAGAATATCCCTGACAGACAGCTGCAATTTCCGCTGTAGCTATTGCATGCCTGAAGAGGATATTCAGAGCATGCCTAATGCGCACCTGATGCAGCCGGATGAAATTGAAGCGATCGCAAAAAAATTTGTGGAACTTGGGGTTAAAAAAATCCGACTTACCGGAGGTGAACCTTTGGTAAGAAAAGAGTTTACTGACATCATCCATTCCCTTTCCAAACTCCCCGTTGAACTTACCATGACCAGCAATGGTGTCTTGGTAGACAAACACTTGGAAGCCCTCAAGGCTGCTGGCATCAGAAAAGTAAACATTAGCTTGGACACCTTGAACAGGGGAACTTTCCACAAACTCACCAAAAGAGATCAATTTGAAAAGGTGTGGGAGAACCTAAATTTGTTATTGGAAAATAATTTCCGCGTCAAAATCAATGTCGTTGCCCTCAATGGCATTATTGAAAAAGAACTACTGAGTTTTGTCCAACTAACCAAAGACCTGCCCCTCCACGTTCGTTTCATAGAATTCATGCCTTTTGCAGGCAACTTATGGAACAAGGATAAAGTACTCACTGCAACCAAAATGCTGGAAATGGTCAAAGAAGAATTCAATGTCAGCAAACTCAAAGATGATCCAAACGATACCGCAAAAGCTTTTCAAGCAGCTGGTCATTTGGGGACTTTTGCCTTTATCACCACCATGAGCGAGCATTTCTGCGGCACCTGCAATAGGATGAGGATTACGGCAGACGGCAAGATGAAAAATTGTCTTTTCGGAAAAGAAGAGACGGATATTTTAGGGGCATTGAGGGAAGGTAAGGACATTGAACCCTTGATCCGGTTATCAGTTTGGAACAAGCATGCAGCCCTAGGGGGACAGTTTTCTCAGGACTACACCAAAGCAGAAGCCGATAAAATCGAAAATCGAAGTATGATTAAAATTGGGGGATGATTGATGGATATTAATGGATATTGGGATATTGAAATATGCTTAGCGAAATCGGAGTGAAACGGAGATCCCGAGAGCGAAGTGATTCGGGATACAATAGAAAAATTTTGAAATAGATATTCTTCGAACCAATTGATATTAATGGATACTATTAGATATTAGTGGATATTTTGGAAGAAGTTGGTTTTGAAATATTATGGATATATGATTGAAAAGATGTATTTCTAACCTCTAATCCTACTTTGTTAGGTTAAAAATGACAAGAAAAACCTGCCAAGTTTCTTTTTAAAATGATAAAAAATAAACTTGTTTTGGCTTATAAACCTGGCAGGTTTGACCTAATCTGCTAATTTGACAAAGTAAGACGAATCAATCAAAGAAATCTCAAATATTAAAAATAGAAGAAGCCCATTTTAGTGAAATACAAATATGATCTCTGTCAGTCAGGCTAAAGCAATACTCCAAAAAAATATTCCTCCAAGGAAATCTAAACTTGTACCACTCGAAAAAGCAATAGGTTTGATCTGTGGGGTAGACATACATTCTCCCATGCATGTCCCTTCTTTTGACAATTCGGCAATGGATGGCTATGCTATTGCTTGGGAAGCTAGGAAAACCAGATGGGTATTGGAAGGAGAAATTGCAGCTGGAGCCAAAGATATTCCAATTCTATCCACTGGAAAGGCCATAAGGATCTTCACTGGAGCTCCAATGCCTGATGGGGCAGATACCGTGATCCAACAGGAATGGATAGCCGTGGAGGGCAGTACATTATCTTTGCAATCTGGAGAAATTATCAAAGGCATGCATGTACGAAAAGAAGGTACCCAAACCAAATCCGGAGACATAATCATGAAGGCCGGCACCGCAATCACCCCTGGTGGCATCGGACTACTAGCGTCGGTTGGGATTCAACACGTATCCGTCATCGCACCTCCATCTGTCGGCATCATCATCACAGGCAATGAAATCAAGGAAGTGGGTCAACCTTTGGAACATGGCGAAATCTACAATGCCAACGGCCCGCTGCTGACCACTTATTTGCAACAGGAAGGCATAGAAGCTATCGAATGCATCCGTGTAGAAGACAATCCTGACATGGTCAGACAAGCTATCAATAAGGCCTTGACCATCCATGATTTGATCTTGCTCTCTGGAGGAATCTCAGTCGGAGATTATGACTTTGTCAAAGAAGGGCTGGAGCAGGCGGGTGTCCAAGAACTTTTTTATAAAATCAAACAGAAACCAGGAAAACCACTTTATGCCGGCATTAAGGACGAGCAAATGATTTTTGCTTTACCCGGCAATCCAGCCTCAGTAATCACATGTTTCAACCAATACGTCAAACCTTCCATCAGACAATGGATGGGGAAAAATCCAGGCTGGGAACCAACTCTTTGGCTTCCATTAAATAGCCCAATGAAAAAGAACCCTGACCTCACTTTCTTTCTAAAAATCAAAACCCACCCCGAAGAGGTGGAAATACTACAAGGTCAGGAATCTTTTAATTTAATTGCATTTTCTACAGCCGATGGTTTCGCAGAGATACCTGAAGGAGTGGAGGCAATGGAAAAAGGTGAAAAAGTGGGCGTGTATCTCTGGTAATGATGGAAGCATATTGGTGGTTACTCTACATTCTTATGCCTACCGTGGCATTTTTATACGCAGCAGTAGGCCATGGCGGTGCAAGCAGTTACCTGATGTTTCTGGCCTTGTTCAATTTTGCCCCGGAGCAAATCCGCCCTACCGCTTTGATTCTGAATATTGTAGTTTCACTAATGGCATTTTTAGCCTTTAGAGGAACTGTGAAATTTCCCGCCAAACTCTTTTTGTCCATCATCATCTTTTCAGTTCCTGCAGCGTTTTTTGGAGGAAGGATTTTGGTTGATGCGGGCTTATACAAGCAGATTTTGGGATTATTATTATTCTTTCCGATACTGCGGTTCTTGAATATTTTCCCGAAATCTACAGCACCTAAAATCTCAGAAAACTGGATTTTATCAGGTATTCTTGGCCTGGGGATTGGCTTTGTTTCAGGCTTGATCGGTATAGGTGGAGGAATCATCCTCTCCCCAATTTTGCTGCTAATGGGCTGGACAGATATGAAAGAAACGGCCGCTGTCAGTGCTTTATTTATCTTTTTCAATTCCATTTCAGGTTTATTGGGAACCAATGCATTTGCCATTTCATTCGATCCTCAATTATGGGTTTTGATGCCCTTGACCATAGTGGGAGGAGCCTTGGGAGCATACTTTGGGGCAAAAAAATTTAATTACCAAGGAGTGAAATATACGTTGACTGTCGTATTACTAATAGCCGCTGTAAAATTAATTTGGGGTTAAGAATTTGTAGTATATTTAAATAAAATTAAAAATCAATGAAACTACTGGCCTTCGGAAAAATAGCAGAGATCATTGGAAAGCAGGAGATAGAAATTGAGAATTTTCCAAATACGGATATCCTAGTGGGCTATTTGCAGCAACAATACCCCGCATTGAAAGACCTTAAATTCAGCATTGCCATAGATAAAAAACAAGTCAGCGGAAATGTAAGCATAACCACAGATGCTGAGGTAGCTTTGCTGCCACCATTCTCCGGAGGATGATCCATGGATAGATTTGAAAGACAATATATACTACCGGGATTTGGTCCCGTATCTCAACAAAAACTCAGAGAAACTTCAGTTCTGATCATAGGTGCCGGCGGTTTGGGTTGCCCAGCCTTGCTTTACCTCAGCGCAGCAGGAATAGGGAAAATCGGCGTCATAGACGGGGATGTGGTTTCCCTATCCAACCTTAACAGACAGGTCCTGTTTGGAAAGGAAGACCTTGGGAAAAACAAAGCTGAATCTGCAGCCGAAATCATTCAGAAAAAGTACGATGACATACAGGCGGAAGCTTTCCCCCATTTTCTGACCAAAGAAAATATCCTAGACATCATCAAAAACTATGATCTGATCTTAGATGGCTCGGACAATTTCCCTACCCGGTATTTGGTTAATGATGCTTGCCTGATCGCTGGCAAACCTTTGGTTTTCGGCGCCATTTACCAGCATGAAGGACAGGTTGCCATTTTCAATGCCAAGGGACGCCATTCTATCAATTACAGGGACCTCTATCCCATACCTCCATCAGCTCGTGAAGTCCCCAACTGCAATGAAACAGGTGTATTGGGTGTACTACCAGGGATCATCGGAACTTGGATGGCTGGAGAATGTATCAAATACCTGACTGGGTATGGGGACTCTCTCGAAGACAAATTGCTCTTTTATGACCTGCTCAACCACAATTCCTATCAAATTCAACTTACCAAAAATCCGGACAGCGAGCAAAACATCCCAAAAACCCATTCCGAGCTCCAAGCAATGGACTATCAAGACTTCTGTGGCTTGAGTGCACAAACGGACTGGGAAGCTGCTTTGAGCTTATTGAAAAATGCCAATCAGTCCGTATTGGTAGATGTTCGGGAAATTGGGGAACAACCGGAACTGGACGATGTTGAGTACCTCCAGATCCCTTTAGCTGACCTACCCAATTCCAGAAATCAGCTAGCATCCTTTCAAAACATCTTCCTTTTCTGTCAATCAGGCAGCAGAAGCCTGAAAGCTGCCGACATGCTCAAAAGTCAGTTTCCAGATAAAAATATTCAATCTGTTGAAGGGGGAATTTTAAGGTACCTTTTTGATTGAAATAAGATATTGATTGATATTAGATACTAATGGATATTATGATACAGAAATATGCTATGCGAAATACAGTAGAAATATGCCTTCGGCGAAATATTTTCAACCCAGAGCTCTAGCCCAAAGAAGAGGAGATAATTGATTCGGGATATAGAAGAAAGTATATTAGTGGATATTGGATCTTGGTGGATATTGAAATATGCCTTCGGCAAAATCGGAGTGAAATGGAGATCCCGAGAGCGAAGTGATTCGGGATATAGTAGAAATAGAATGGAAATATGCTTCGAAAAACCTGAATGAAACACGAAGACAAACCCTATTTCAACAATATTTCCATAATATTTCCACCATATTTCTATCAAAAACAAGCCCCAAAGAGCCAAAACCAATATTACCTTAGTGTCTTAGTGCCTCCTTTGTGGCAAAAACTATTATAACTTAGCGCCTTTGTGGCCTAAATAAAAAAAACCATGGAAAAGAAAAGAACACCAAAAAACATATTTGTAGAAGGAGCGATCTCTCCTGATAAAATCGCGAAATCCATCGCCAATCACAGCTCAAAAACGGATATTGGCGGACATAGCATCTTTCTCGGACAGGTAAGAGCAGATGAAAAAGAAGAGGGATCAGTTGTTGCCATCGACTACACGGCATATCAAGACATGGCTTTGCAACAGGCCTTCGAAATCCGTGAAGCCATCTTTGCAAAATATCCATTGACCTGCATGCATATTTACCACAGCTTGGGTGAAGTCAAAACAGGAGAAATCTGCCTCTTTGTCTTTACTTCCTCCAAACATCGCAAAGCTGCCATCGATGCCTGTGAAGAACTCGTCGAGCGCATCAAAAAAGAATTGCCCATCTGGGGGAAAGAGATTCTTAATAATGAAAAATCTAAGTGGAAGGTGAATACTTGAAAAGACATATGCCTCCGGCGAAATATTATAGAAATATATTCTGCGAAATAAAGTTGAAATATTCACCCAAATATTGGATTAAACAGTAAAACTTAGACTGAAGTGTCGCAGATTGAGTATAGTAGAAATATGTCCATTCCTAATATCAAGCAAGTTCGAGGATATAATTCCACTTTATTCCAAGCCTATTTCTATTTTATTTCTACCTTATTTCAGCTTTATCTTAATTCAATCCGCTCTAACCTAAAAATACAATGATCAACATCACCCACAAATCCACCACCCTTAGAAAAGCCATAGCGCAGGCCATTGTTAAAGTGAGTTCGGAAGAAACCATCGCTGCTGTGATCAATAAAACAGTGCCCAAGGGAGATGTATTTGAAATGGCCAAGGTGGCGGGACTTTTTGCTGCCAAGCGTACTGCTGACATGATTCCGGATTGCCATCCTCTTCCTGTGGAGTTTACTTCCGTGAATTACGAAATCAAAGGTTTGGAGATTTATGTCTTGGTAGAAATCCACACCATCTACAAAACAGGCGTAGAGGTGGAAGCCATGCATGCTGCATCGGTGGTGGCCCTGACCATGTATGACATGCTCAAACCCATAGACAAAAACATCAGCATTGAGCAGATCAAATTGGTGGAGAAAAAAGGGGGAAAAACAGATTATGCAAAAGACAAGGAGCAAAACCTCAAAGCCGCTGTAATTGTCTGTTCGGACAGCATTGCATCGGGTCAAAAAGAAGACCGGGCAGGTAAAGTTATTATCCAAAAATTAGAAACTTCAAAAGTCAGCATTGAAGATTATTCTATCATCCCTGACGAAAAAGAAAAGATCCAAAGCAAGCTCAAAGGATTTGTAGAGGAAGGCTTGGACATGATCATCTTCACAGGAGGAACAGGACTTTCACCCAAAGATGTAACCCCCGAGGCCATCAGACCGCTGATAGAGCGGGAAGTACCCGGAATAGAAGAGGCCATCCGCAGCTATGGACAAGCCAGAATGCCCTACTCCATGCTCTCTAGGTCTGTTGCTGGTTTGATCGGCAATACCCTCGTGCTAGCCTTACCAGGTTCCACCAAAGGAGCAGAAGAATCTATGGATGCCATTTTTCCTGCTGTTTTACACATATTCAAAGTTTTGGAAGGACCGAAGTATAGGCATTGAAAACCCTGCTTTATGATTTCAATTTGATTGAAGGTGACTTATCCAAAGTTAAGAATTACCAACGTTAGATTGCATTTTTAACCAAACTTTGGAAAAGTTCTCAATCAATTTATTGTCAATATAAACAACATTGATTCTACTATTTTTTAATGATCAATGAACTATTTAACTCTATTACATGTATATACATCAGTTAACAAGACAAATAAAATGAGTACAACGATAAACAGTTTGAATTGGCGCTATGCAGCCAAAAGAATGAATGGGCAGCAAGTTCCTGCTGAAAAACTAGAAAACATCTTAGAATCTATCAGATTGACCGCTACTTCTAATGGGTTGCAACCATTCACGGTATTGGTCATTGAAGACAAGGAGACTAGGGAAAAGCTCTTCAAGTCTGCTGTGAAGCAACCGCAGGTGGTAGAAGGGTCTCACCTACTGGTCTTTGCTGCTTGGAAAAACATCACTCCTAAGCAGATTGATACATATTTCGACCTTGTATATGCAGAAAGAGGTATGGAAAAAGGAGCTCTTGATCAATATGCCAACTTTTTAAAGGAACATTTTGCCAAACAAACTGAGACTGAAATTTTCAATTGGGCGTCCAAGCAGGCTTACATCGCATTGGGAACCGCTTTGGTGTCGGCTGCTGAGGAAAAAGTTGATAGCACACCAATGGAAGGTTTCAATCCTGCCGAAGTGGATGAAATCTTAAGGCTAGCCGAAAAAGGTTTAGGTGCTTCGTCTCTTTTAGCATTGGGCTTCAGAGACGACCATGCTGATCACTTAGTGAATGCCAAGAAAGTTAGAAGACCAAAAGACAAGTTATTTGTAAAAATCTAAACTTAAATCCCAGTTTAATGCTGGGATATTTTTATTTTCTAGCAGATCATTTCATCTACTAAAAATAAAGCTATAGAAAACATTTATACCATTAAATCTAGCATTGGTAATCATTAATTTTCAGGTTGTAAAGTAAATTCAAGTAATAAAAAAACATTCGATTATTTTACCGAAATTGGAGAAGAGTAATTTCAATCACCCTCTGATACTCAATTCTAAAATTGTAAAACTTATCACCAAATGTTTTCCCGCATGAAAGACGAGGATGCAGTCAAAAAGAGGTTAGCTTACCTTGAACCCATCGAGATACTTTATACCCTTCCAGAAAAAGAATATGACGCTATCACCCAATTGGCTGCATTTATCTGCGGAACCCCCATTAGTTTGATTACCTTATTGGATGACAAAAATCAATTTTTCAAGTCACATCATGGACTAAACATTTCAGAAATTCCATTAGAGTATTCAATTTGTAATCAAGCAATTCAGCATTCGGATCAGCCTTTTATTGTCCAAGATTTACATGCAGATGAAAGGTTCAAAGATAACCCTCTGATCAACCAAGATCCGAAAATTTCTTTTTATGCTGGTATACCATTAATCACTCCAAGCGGGACCTCCTTAGGAACACTATGTGTGATGGATCACAACCCAAGGAGTTTATCAGAAGCACAGATTGAAGCACTATTAAAATTAAGAGATCAAGTCATCACGCTTTTGGAGTTAAGGCACCTTAGTTTTGCAGGAAACAAGCAAATCCAAGAATTAGAAGCTGCAAAAGATAGAAATAGGAAACTGATTGAAAATACGGATGGAATTTTTTGGGAAGCAGACGCACAGACTTTTGAGTTTTATTATGTAAGCCCTCAAGCAGAAAAATTCATAGGATATACAGCAGAGGAGTGGTTGAATACACCCAATTTTTGGCAAGATCATATTCATCCAGATGATAGAACATATGCTATCAATACCTGTCATACGGAAACTACACGGCTTCAAGACCATACCTTTGACTATAGAATGAGAACCAAATCTGGCGAATACATTTGGATGCAAGACAAGGTAAAGGTATATGCCAAAGATGGCAAACCACATAGAATTACGGGATTATTGATTGATATCAACGCTTCAAAAAAAATAGAAAAAGCACTCGCCGCAAGTGAAAAAAAATTCCGTGCTATTGTACAAGATGGAGGAGACATGATTACTATCTTGGATACTGATGGTAACTTTACCTATATCAGTTCCACCGCATTCAATATATTGGGATGGGTTCCCGATAAAATGTTAGGTGAAAACTGCTTTGATTTAATCCATCCTGAAGATTTGACATTGGTGCTAGAAGAATTCAAACAACTTCAAAAATCCAAAAGAATTGAACTTACACCATACAGGTTCAAAGATAATCTTGGTCGATGGAGATGGATAGAAACCATAGCAACCAACTTCCTAGATGAAGAAGGAATCAAAGGCATTTTGACAAACTCAAGAGATATTAGCAAGCAACAGGAATTTCAGCAAAAGCTTGAAAGCAGTGAGGCGCGCTACCGCTTATTCTTCGAATCCCAAAGCAATTACATTATCAAAACAGACCTTGAAGGAAGATATACCTACGTCAATAAAAAATTCATAGAGGAGTTTGGTTGGATCCATAATTATAATTTTGAAGGAAGATATTCGCTAGAATCAATATGTGATTATCATCACGAAAAAGTGATTGAAATTGTTAGTAAATGCATGGAAGAACCTGGAAGGGTTTATAAATTTGAAGTTGATAAACCTGCCAAAAAAGCTGGAGAGGTAGTAACAACGCTGTGGGACTTTGTATGCCTTACAGATGAAGATGGCAACCCTACCGAGATCCAATGCTCTGGGATCAACATCAATGACAGGATTAAGGCTGAAAGACAGGTAAAAGAAATCAACGAACGCTTTGAATTACTCAATGAAGCAAGTTCTGAGGTGATTTATGAGTCTAATCCCATAACTGGTGATTTTTATTTGGGTAGAAATTTTGAGAGAATTTTTGGACATTTAATTGACCGAGAAAAAGAAGTCAAAGATTGGTACAAAGAGCTGATTCACCCTGATGATAAGGATTTTGCAGTCAATTCTTTCAATCTAGCCTTAGAAAACCCAAAGACCGAAAAATGGTCTCATATCTACCGCATGCGCAATAAAGCTGGGGAATATTTATGGATAGAAGATTCTGCTGTTATCTTGAGAAACAAACAAGGTGAACCTATCAGAATAATTGGAACAATCAAAGATATTACTGAAATCGAAAGGATCAAGGAGCTACTTGACTCTGCTTCCAAACTTTCAAAAGTCGGTGGTTGGGAAATCAATATGATCAAAAATACGCTCAGCTGGACACCTACTACATGTGATATCTTTGGAGTTCCGCACGATTATAAACCGGACGTGGCAAAAGCCATCAACTTCTACAAAGAAGAATTTCGCGAAGAAATTTCCAGTTGTGTTGAAAACGCAATCGAGAAAAACCAAAGCTATGAAGCAGATTCCATCATCATCACCATGCATGGAGAAGAAAAATGGATCAAATCAATAGGACAACCAGAATTTGTCAATGGTAAATGTGTGAGGGTCTATGGCAGTGTTCAGGATATTCATGATAAAAAACTCTCCGAGCAAAAGCTTCAGCAATTGAACCTGGAACTTCAAAAAAACATCAAAGGCTTAGCCTTATCCAATCAGGAATTGGAACAATTTGCTTATATCGCCTCACATGATTTGCAAGAACCTTTGAGAATGGTCAGTAGCTTCATGAGGCTCTTAGAGAAAAAATATGACCAAATACTAGATGAAAAGGCCAAACAATACATTCATTTTGCCATAGATGGGGCTAATAGAATGAAACAGATCATTCTTGACCTATTGGAGTTTTCCAGAGTAGGTAGAGACAATGGTAATATGGAATATATCCCAGTGAAGTCTATTATCGAAAAAGTGCTTGGACTCCAAAGTAAAAGAATCTTGGAGCTTAACGCTATGTTTGAAATAGGAGACCTTCCAATGATCAAATCCTTTGAAACACCCATCAGACAAATCTTCCAAAACCTAATTGAAAACAGCCTCAAATATACTCGAAAGGGAGTAAAGCCTTCGATAAAAATTAAAGCAGAGGAACTCCCCAATTATTGGAAATTCTCAGTTGAGGACAATGGACTAGGAATACAGCAAGAGTATTTCGATAAGATCTTCATATTGTTTCAAAGATTACATACCAAGGATGAATTCTCAGGAACAGGTATAGGTCTTGCTATTGTCAAGAAAAACGTTGACCTACTCGGAGGAGAGATATGGGTAGAGTCAGAAGTTGATAAAGGCACCACCTTTTTCTTTACCATCAAAAAACAACTCTAGCTAGTAATCTTATATTTCAGCCTTTCAAATAGCCATTACAGAACATATCCGTGGACGTTTATTTTTCCGCTGAAGCTTACTTCAAAAAGCTGCTTCAACTCTCATATTATTAAACTACATTATAAAAAAATATTTAAAGATATTTTTGTCTTTATTTAAATAAAGGATATATTTGTCCTGTATTAAGGAGAAGATGTTTTCAAAAGCCTGCAAATATGCCATCAACGCCATGATCTATGTGGCTTCTTTACCTGAGAACGGGCAGCGCGCTGGATTGAAAGAAATCGCTAAGGCAATCAATTCTCCTGAAGCATTCACAGCAAAAATACTTCAGCAACTCGTCAGGGATGAACTGCTGAATTCAGCCAAAGGCCCACACGGGGGCTTTGAAATTCAAGGAAATCCAAATACCATTACTATTGCACAAATAGTAGGTAGCATAGATGGTGACATGATCTTCACAGGGTGTGCCCTAGGCTTGGAAAAATGCTCAGAAGATCACCCCTGCCCTGTTCACCACAAATTCAAGGCAGTGCGAGACCATCTGACAGGCATGATGTTGACTACCAATCTAAAGGATATAGCTACACGGGTCAATGATGGCATAAGCTTCCTGAAATATTAAAAAAATTTAGAATAATAAAAGATAAAATAGTCTTCCATAAACCACAAAAAGAAATGATCAAGGAACTAGCAAATAGAAAAGTAGGCGGAATAGTCGCAGAAAACTTCAAAACAGCCAAGGTTTTCACGCAATACGGAATAGACTTCTGCTGTAAAGGCGGAATCAGTGTATCGGATGCTTGCGAAAAGAATGGTGTAGAACTATCCAGCATTCTTGCAGATTTGGAACAAATAGTCGTACAGCCCCAAGAGGTTCAATACAAGGATTTTGGATTAAGTCAACTAATAGATCATATCGTGACTAAGCACCATAGATTTGTAGAAGAAACCATCTCTGTATTAAAAATCTACCTCCCAAAACTTGCAGCTGTACATGGTGGGCGTCACCCAGAGCTCTTTGCTGTGGCACAGGAGTTTTTGCTAGCTGCTGATGCCTTGACTGCTCATATGAAAAAAGAGGAATTGGTCCTATTTCCTTACATCAAAGCTATGGAAGAAGCCGATAGTAGTGGGTTTCGCCTATCAGAAGCCCATTTTGGACATATCAACAATCCTATTTCCATGATGGAGCACGAGCATGACACAGAGGGAGAGCGATTCAGAAAGATAGCAGCATTGACCGACGGCTATACATGCCCTCCTGATGGCTGCCAAACCTACAGGGTTGCATTTTCCCTATTACAAGAATTTGAAGAGGACCTACATACACATATTCACTTGGAAAATAACATCCTCTTCCCCAAAGCTGTGAATTTATATCAAAAACTCAACGCTTAATCACCGATGAATACTGCCCTTAATCATATGGCCAAATTGCAAATGCCTTCCATAGTCTCCAAGTCTCTTCCCAAGACCTGGATAACTTGGGCAGTATTCTTTTTCTTTTGCGCTGCTGTATTTGGACTAGCCATGCGCTATTTCTTTATCGGAGAAGTACCATTTTTTGAGTATAAGCATCTCCTCCACGCACATTCTCATGTTGCACTATTGGGATGGGGCTACTTACTTGTGGCGGGTTTATTGACTTTCAGCTACGTCAGAAGCCCACATAGGCTTAAGATCTACAAAAAAATATTAATCCTGACCATCATCGCGAATTTAGGCATGATGATGAGTTTTCCTTTTCAAGGCTACGGAGGATTTAGCATTGCATTTTCTACCATGCACCTTGTGATGAGCTATGTTTTTGCTTATTTCTTCTTTCAGGATTTAAAAAAATCACCTTCAAATACCGCTAAAAACTTAATCAAACTCAGCATCATCTGGATGCTAATTTCAAGCATAGGCCTGTGGGCTATCGCACCCATTGGCGCTACTTTAGGACGATTGCACCCACTTTATTTTATGTCGGTTCAGTGGTTCTTACATTTCCAGTTGAATGGCTGGTTTGTTTACGCATTTCTTGGTTTACTCTTAGCTTATATGGAAACCAAAGGCAACTTTGTAATCATTGGCCAAAAAACACTTTTTGCACTTCATTTATCACTCTTCCTAACCTATGCACTTTCAGTGGCTTGGAGTACGCCAATCATTGGTCTTTTGTACCTGAATGGGCTGGGGGTTCTATTACAAGTGATCGCTTATTTCATCATTTTGAAACCAATAATCAGACACCTCTACAACATCCACACTTTTTCAAAAATCTGGATCAATTCCATGCTATGGATAGGTATCATTAGCCTTCTAGCCAAAGCCTTGATTCAAGCAACCCTCATACTTCCAGATGTGGCCAACATTGCCTATACCATCAGAAATTATGTGATTGGATTTGTTCATTTGGTCATGCTTGGAGCCATTACTTTTGGCTTGGGAGCATTAGCTTTGAAAAACAAATGGCTTAGCAATAGCTCATTGAGTAAAACAGCCTGGATATTACTTTCTATTGGGTTTATCTCTTCAGAATTACTCCTTCTAGTTCAAGGCACCTTACTCTGGGCAAAGTTGGGGTTTATTTCACATTATCATCTTTTGATCTTTGTCTCCTCCTCATTTTTCCCCATTGGTCTGAGCATAATGCTAATTGCTCAATGGACGTCATTTCCTCTCTTTCAGAAATCACCAAATCCAATTCATATCCAACAAAATCAACACAAATCTAAAAACACAGAAACTATGAAAAGTACAGTACTGATGTCATTTGGAATATTTGTAATACTCCTGATGGCAAGCTGCAGTGGAGGGAGCAGTGAAAATCAAGGTTCATATACCCCTCCTAGCGCTCAAAAAGAAAAAATAGCAGATCCAAAAGGGATAGGAGAAATCAAAGAAGTAAATCTCGGTGATGGAATCGATCAGGTCTTGGCTGAAAAAGGAAAAGCCATCCTTGACATGAAATGTACAGCCTGTCATCAATACGATGCCAAGCGTATAGTGGGCCCTGGCTTTGAAGGAGTCACCAATAGAAGAAGACCTGAATGGATCATGAATATGATCACCAACGTGGATGCCATGCTAGATGAAGATCCTATAGCCCAACAATTATTGGAAGAATGTCTAACTAGGATGCCCAATCAAAACATCTCTTTAGATGAATCCAGACAAATCCTCGAATACTTTAGAAAAAATGATAGAGAAAGAACTGGCGGCAGTGATGCAGCTCTAAACTGATTTAAAAATTAAACCCAATGAAAATGAAAACAAGAATATGGTTATTGGCAGGAGCTATGGTGACCATGGCATTTGCCCCAGGTTGCAAACCAAAAGGTGCTCAATCAGCCCTATCAGGTGACGCTGCCAGCAAAGTGTATGTAGCACCGGGAGAACATGACGAGTTTTACAATATCGTCTCCGGTGGCTTCAATGGACAAATGTCCGTCGTAGGCCTTCCTTCTGGAAGAGTATTGAAAATAGTACCGGTATTCTCTGTACACCCTGAAAACGGGTGGGGATTCTCAGAAGAATCCAAGCCAATGCTCAATACAGCGCATGGATTTGTCCCTTGGGATGACTTACACCACATCGCTATCTCCACAACCAATGCAGAGCATGATGCAAGATGGGCTTTTGGTAATGGAAATAACACCCCAAGAATCGCTAGAGTGGATTTGACTACATTCAAAACAGTAGAAATCCTAGAGATCCCTAACTCAGCAGGTAATCACTCCTCTCCTTTTATCACAGAAAACACAGAGTATGTGGTAGCTGGAACCCGATTCTCTGTCCCAACAGGGGACAATAGAGATGTGCCTATAGAAACCTATAAAGAGAACTTCAAAGGAACAATCTCCTTCATTTCTGTAGACAAAGATCACGGAACTATGGACTTAGCTTTCCAGATAGAAGCGCCACCTTTCAACTTTGACTTAGCTCGAGCAGGAAAGAAAAAATCACATGGCTGGTTCTTCTTCTCTACTTACAACACTGAGATGGCCCATACACTTTTAGAAGTAAATGCTTCACAGAAGGACAAGGACTTCATTATGGCTGTAAATTGGAAAAAAGCAGAACAATACATCAAAGAAGGCAAAGGCAAAAAAACCAAAGCCAAGTATGCACACAATGTTTGGGATGAAAATACCCACATGGCTACTTCTACCATCAAGGAAGACATTCTGACTTTGGATCCAAAAGAACTGAAAGACATCATCTACTTTATCCCATGCCCAAAATCTCCGCATGGCACTGATACTGACCCAAGTGGCGAATACATCATTGGTTCAGGAAAATTAGCGGCTATCATCCCTGTCTTTTCTTTTACAAAAATGCTTAAAGCAATAGAAAATCAAGACTTTGAAGGTACTATTGATGGCATGCCAGTCTTGAAATACGAATCTGTACTGCACGGGGAAGTAGAAAAACCAGGATTAGGACCTCTTCACACGGAATTTGATGGAAGAGGCAATGCTTACACTTCCATGTTTGTGTCCTCAGAAGTTGTAAAATGGAACATCGAAACACTTCAAGTTTTGGACAGGGTTCCTACTTACTATTCTGTAGGTCACTTGATGATCCCTGGTGGGCCAACTGGAAAACCACATGGCAAATATATGGTAGCCTACAACAAAATAACCAAAGACAGATACTTACCCACAGGCCCTGAATTGGCTCACTCTGCTCAGCTGTATGATATCTCAGGGGACAAAATGCAGCTACTGCTTGACTTCCCGACTATTGGTGAACCACACTATGCAGAAGCCTTCCCAGCTTCCTTGATCAAAGACAAGCAGGTGAAGTTCTATCCTTTAGAAAAGAATAATCACCCAAGGGCTCTAAAAGGTATCAACAATGCTAGAGTGGAGCGTGAAGGAAACAAGGTTCATATTTACATGACCACCATCAGATCCAACTTCAGACCAGACAATATCGAAGGAGTGAGAGTTGGCGACGAAGTTTACTTCCACGTGACCAATTTGGAACAAGACTGGGATGTACCTCATGGATTTGCGATCAAAGGCGCTAATACCGCAGAATTACTAGTGATGCCAGGTGAAACAGCCACCCTAAAGTGGGTACCAGATAGAGTTGGAATCTTCCCATTCTACTGTACTGACTTCTGTTCTGCGCTGCACCAAGAAATGCAAGGATACCTACGCGTATCTCCAGCAGGAAGCAATCCTGTAATCAAGTACTCAACTGGCGAATAATCACAATACCACCGACAGCAATGTCGGTGGTTTAACTTCCATGGTAATGAAAAAAATAGGTTCATCTAATCGAGCAATGGTTTTGATCGCTGCATTGCTGATGATCACAGCATACTTCACACCGCTTTGGCAAATCAGTCTTTGGGCTCCCCAATATCCTGAGGGACTTAATATGAAAATATGGATAGACAGACTAAGTGGAGATGTAGATATCATCAACGGGGTCAACCATTACATTGGCATGAAGCATATTGGTGTGGAGATGTTTCCCGAATTTACATACCTGATTTATGTATTCGCTTTCATTATTGGATTTGGAGTTTTGGCTGCTTTGATCGCTAGAAGATGGGCAGTTTACACCTTTTTTTCCATGATTTCTTTACTTGGTATTGGCGTATTGGTGGATATGTATCTATGGGGATATGATTACGGACATAATCTTGATCCTACTGCCGCCATCAAAGTCCCAGGCATGGCTTATCAGCCGCCACTTCTTGGCTACAAAGAACTCCTAAACTTCCTCGCTTATTCTGGACCGGACACGGGTGGTTGGATCATCGCCTTTTCAGGTATGCTAATGGTGATCGTCATCATCAGAGGCTACATCGAGGATAGAAAATCCAAACTGCAAAACCCATTTATAAAGGCCCAATAAAAAAATCAACAGATACCTTTTACTCCACTAAATACGCAAACCATGAAAACGCAAATCTTAAACCTACTCTTAGTAATCATTCTACTCTCTTGCAGTGCAGATCCTAGAGCTATCAACTATGGCGAAGATGTATGCCATCACTGCAAAATGAAACTCATGGATCCTCAATACGGTGCGGAAGTCGTGACTCAAAAAGGTAAAATCTTCATCTTCGATGATGTCAATTGCCTAATGACCTTCATGGAATCAGGCGAAGTCAACCCAACTGGACTTGAGCATATCCTAATCACTGACTATAGTCAAGGCGAAACCTTGACAGATGCAACTACTGCCTTTTACTTGAAATCTGAAAAATTCAAAACCCCAATGGCAAGCAATATTGTCGCTTTCTCAGACTACGAAACCCTCAAGAAATACAAAAAAGACCATGGTGGAGTCTACATGGCATGGGGTGAACTGCTGACACAATTTAAATAAAAAAAGGATAAAGGATTAGGGATGAATTAAGAAAGAAGAGATCTGACTCTTACCTCAAACCTCAAGTCTCTTGTCTCAAAAAATTAATATCATGAAAACACTCTTCATAATTTTATTCCTCCTTAGTAGCCCTGTCTTGGCAGATACTATACGACTAAAGCCTGGAGATTCTATCAAAGAAGCTGTGGCAAAAGCCCAAGTAGGTGATGTAATTATCTTGACCGCTGGAGAATACATCGAACATGACATCATCATCCAAAAAGCAATTACCATACAAGGTCAAGGAATGCCTACCATTAATGGAAAAGATCAAGGAGATGTGTTCATTGTTGCTGGAGAAAACATTCATTTCAAAAATTTAAAGATCATCAATACTGGAAAATCAAATATTGATGACTCTGCTGCGATAAAATTCTTTGACTCCCGAAACTGTAGCGTTGAAGGCGTCGAACTTGACAACACATTTTTTGGCTTGCATTTTTCCAATTCATCAAACCTCACCATAAAAAACAACAAGCTCTTCTCTAGAGCTGAAAGAGAATATCAGACAGGTAATGGCATACACCTTTGGAAATGCAAAGACTCCATGATCGAAGGAAATTATGTGGAAGGACATCGTGATGGGATTTATTTAGAATTTGTCACCAACACCATCAGTCAATACAATACTGTAGATGGAAACAAACGCTATGGCTTACACTTTATGTTTTCCCATGACAACAGCTACATCAAAAATACCTTCCGAAGAAACGGGGCAGGCGTGGCTGTCATGTACACGCGAAATGTACTCATGCGAGATAATATATTCGAAGAAAATGAAGGCCCAAGCTCATATGGTATTCTACTCAAAGACATCACAGACTCAGAAGTAGTAGGTAATATTTTCAGGAAAAACACTATCGGGATCTATATGGAAGGAAGTAGCAGAACCCTCTTCAAAAACAATGCATTTACCAGCAATGGCTGGGCACTAAAATTGATGGCGAGCTGTGACAACAATACTTTTGAAGCAAATAACTTCATTGCAAACACCTTCGACATCAGTACCAATGGAAGCGTAGTTCTCAACACCCTCAAGGAAAACTACTGGGACAAATACGAAGGCTATGACTTGAACAAAGATCGAATCGGAGATGTACCATACAGGCCCATCAGCTTATTTTCCGTCATCGTAGAAAAAATTCCCTCGGCGGTCATTCTCTGGAGAAGTTTTATGGTGACGCTACTAGATAGAATGGAAAAAATCATACCTGCCATCACACCAGAAAACATGATTGACAACAACCCTAAAATGAATCCCTATGATCTCAGTTAGAAATATATCGAAGAAATTCGGCAAGCTAGAAGTACTCCGTGAATTCAACTTGGAGTTTGAAGCTGGAAAAAGCTATGCATTGATGGGGCCTAATGGATCTGGCAAAACCACCTTGATCAAAATCATCCTCGGAATGGTCATCCCCAACAAAGGAGATATCATCGTACAGGGCGATTCCATCAAAAACAATTTCAAATACCGGTCTAATATTGGTTATATGCCTCAGATCGGCCGCTATCCTGATAATATGAAAATCGGACAACTTTTCAGAATGATGCAAGATATGCGCCCTGAGATCAAGGAATACGACTTGGAATTGATTGGGACATTTGGATTAGATCAGATGATGGAAAAGCCTATGCATACCCTCAGCGGAGGAACGAGGCAAAAAGTCAGTGCCGCCTTGGCTTTTATGTTCAATGCAGACATCCTAATCCTAGATGAGCCTACGGCAGGACTTGATCCCATGGCAGTAGAAACACTTAAGAATAAAATCAAAAAAGAAAGAGACTCAGGAAAATTGATCCTGATCACTTCACATATATTGAGTGAGTTAGATGAGTTGACAGATCAGGCCATTTACATCTATGAAGGAGATATTTTCTTCAACGACAGTGTGGACGCCCTCAAGGAAACAACTGGAGAAGATCGATTCACCACTGCTATTGCCAGATTGATGGAATGGAGTTTAAAAAAAAAGCAACATAAAACTGAAATGAGCCATGTTTAAGCTACTCAAATATTCGCTATACGATATTCTCAAAAGTAGATTTGCTATACTCTACACCATCTTCATGGTTTTGGTGGCTGTATCCATCTACCAAGTATCAGAAGACCTGGCCAAGGTCTCTTTGAGCTTGCTCAATATCATGCTGATGATCGTTCCCTTGATTGCCGCAGTATTTGCAACGACACACTTTTTCAATAACCTAGAGTTTACCGAGCTAATGTTGGCACAACCAGTGAAAAGAAGAAATGTATTTCTAAGTCAAATCTTAGCTGTCATCATCATGCTAAGCGCGGCGATTCTGATCGGTTTCGGCATCCCGATGCTGCTCTGGGGAGCAGATGAAAGCATCCTGATTCTACTAGCCATTGGAATAGCCCTTTCAATTGTGTTTGCTGGACTAGCTTTCTTAGCTTCTGTCTTGACACGGGACAAGGCCAAAGCAATCGGTATCAGCCTTTCATTTTGGATTTACTTTTCTCTGATTTATGATGGCTTTGTGCTCTATTTGATTTACAGTCTTTCAGACTATCCTTTGGAAAAAACGACACTCAGTCTAGTCTTTCTCAATCCAGTAGATCTAGGCAGGATCATCATGCTGATGAAATTAGATATTTCAGCCTTGATGGGCTATACAGGAGCATTTTTCCAAAATTTCTTCGGCAGTGCCAAGGGAATGCTCTTATCAAGTAGCATCATGTTGCTTTGGATCTCATGGCCTATTGCCACAGCCATGCGGATATTCAAAAGAAAAGATTTCTAATCCCAAAATCCATTTCCCTAATCAGCACCATAAAGAGATTTGCTACTTAGTCACTTCAAAAGTATATTTGTAATTGAATCATTTCAAATCCTAGCGTGTTTTGCTTTTGATTTGAGATAAATGAAAATTATAAGATATGATAGTAGTTTCTGAAAAGGCAAAAGAAAGAATCTTGGAGCTTAGAAAAGAGGAAGGCCGATCTGAAAATGAAAATATTAGAGTTTCTGTCAAAGGTGGAGGTTGCTCTGGATTGATGTATGACTTGGGTTTCGATGCTTCTTTGACCGATACAGATCATGTATTTGAAGACAAGGGTATCAAAATCCTAGTTGATCGCAAGAGTTTGCTATACTTGGCTGGAACCACCTTAGAATTTACAGATGGCTTAAATGGCAAGGGATTCCAGTTCGTGAACCCCAATGCTTCTCGCACCTGTGGATGTGGTGAAAGTTTCTCTGTTTAGGCCAATAGTGGTTTAGTAATCAAAAACGTCTTCTCGCTTTGCGGAAAGACGTTTTTTTAGTTCAAATTCTTGAGTTTATATTTGGCTAAAATCCAAGAGTCATCTTCCAATTCATTTTTGTACTTCGAGACAAACTCTTCAAGATTACTTTTTTTAGAATTACTTTTTACATCATTTTTGTTTTCATACTTATCCAGAAACCTACTCGCGTGATCCAAATACACAATAGCATCATCGGTAAATGACCAAGGATTTCTATTCAAATTCAAGCCATCTAGATCGTTGGATAAATCCTTTTTCTGAAAAATTATATTTTTCTTTTTGTCCATCAAAATCGTATGCCTTGAAGAATTATCTCCCTGAACAACACTCAGGTAATTTAATTTCTCAAAGGGAAGGAAAGTAGCTACATCACGGACAAGCTTTTTCTCTGAGACTTCACTATTGAACTTATCTCTCCCTATTCTTCCCTCTTTCAAAAGTCCATAGAGAGAACTATTTACACTATATTTACCAAAATCGAAGATCAATAAGTCCTCTAAATCCCCCGAATCTATAGCAAATGCTGCAACCTCCTAAGAATAAGGAATATTGTAATACACCAAATTATCTCTTAAGTTGTTGATGAAACTATACTGATAACTAAAATTTCCGATTGATTCTTTTTCATTAGGATATGGCACAAAACCCAAGCTACTCCCATCAATTAGGTTATACTTCAAGAAATTGAAACCATCATAATCTGATCTATAGCTTGTGAATTTTAATAAATATTCATTTTTTTTGAAGAAATGAGTTGACTTATCTCTGAACTTAAACTCCTCAATAAAATTGCCAAATAAATCAAATTTAAGAATCTTGCCAATTGCATTATCAAGTATCAGTATTGAATCATCAAGCAAATTAAAATCAGAGATACTAACAAATTCACTTGGCCCTTTTCCTGAAGGGATTAAAGAGTAATTCAATTCTCCACTAGGTTTATACACAAAAAGTGAATGACCTACATTGTCACTTACATAAATATTTTTATTTTCATCAAACTTGATTTTCCCTGGTTCAGACAAATAACTTGAACTTTCTGAACCTAAAAGGACATAATCGATTTCAGTTACAATTTCAGATATGTATCCTATTTCTGATTTATCAAGGTCGATTGAAATTAAACCCTCATTTATTGAAGGGTTTTTAGGACTACAACTTATAATAAAAACTAAGGTAAAAAGGGTAATAAGCTTCATACTGTAAAATCTAAAAAACGGTGTGATTTCACACCATTTAAATGTTAACATAAATCATGAGAACTTGGATCACAATACGAATCATGCCATACCCACTCACATCTTACTACCTGCACTTCAGTTAAAGGACATATATATGGTTCAGACACATATCCACCAATTTCCTCCTCTTCTTCTTGTGCATTTACTGTAAATGTAAACGTCATCATTAAACATGCAAAAACTGCATAAATCATCTTTTTCATAAATAATTTGTTTTTAAAGTTAAACATTCTTTGATCAAAAATTTATTGTAGGTACAACGCAATTTATATATGTATGGAATTCCAAAAAGTAAAGTCATAAATTTTTATTTCATTTCTTAAAACAGCTATTATTTAACCCCAATTCAATCATTTTTTCTATAATACTTCTTATTATAAGCTATCAGCATCCTCGCTCCCCCTATCCATAGCACCAATAGAACTAGAAAGACTTGCCTGGCCTTGAATACATAATAAGTGTCATACAACTGAATATCAAAAGTCTCATCTCGGAATAGAAAAGCTAAAAATATCAACCATATTGAAATAATAAAATTAACTGTCTTCATTTTTATAGATCTAACTGTACCATCTTAAGTTCTTACCAAACTACGAAATTATTTCAAAATCTCCTTCGCATTCTTCTTCGCTATTCTTTACCTTTGCCCCCTTAAGAAATAAACCCGATCATGGAAGATACTATCAAAAAAATCCAACTCAATGACCTCCACGTAGCTTTGGGAGGAAAAATGGTTCCTTTTGCAGGCTACAATATGCCTGTGCGCTACTCTTCTGACATAGAAGAACACAAAACTGTACGTGAAGGAGTGGGTGTTTTTGATGTTTCACACATGGGAGAATTTATGGTCACAGGTCCAAAAGCGTTGGACTTGATCCAAAAAGTAACTTCAAATGATGCTTCCAAACTGATCAATGGACAAGCACAATACGCTTGTTTCCCAAATGACAAAGGTGGTATAGTAGATGACCTGATCGTCTACAAGTTTGAAGATGAAAAATACATGCTTGTAGTCAATGCTTCCAACATAGACAAAGATTGGGCATGGATCAATCAGCACAATACTATGGGTGCTGATTTGGAGAATATTTCTGATACGCTCTCTCTTTTTGCTGTTCAAGGACCAAAAGCCATCGAAGCCGTTCAATCCTTAACAACAGTGAATCTTTCAGAAGTCAAGTTTTATCATTTCACTGTAGGTGAATTTGCAGGTGTAAAAGATGTGATTATCTCAGGAACTGGGTATACAGGTGCTGGCGGGTTTGAGATTTATGTCAAAAACGAGGATGCCGAAAAAGTATGGAACGCCATCTTTGAAGCTGGAAAATCCTATGACATCAAGCCAATAGGTCTAGGCGCCAGGGACACTTTGAGAATGGAAATGGGCTATTGTCTCTACGGCAATGACATCAATGACGAAACGTCTCCACTGGAAGCAGGCTTAGGTTGGATTACCAAATTCACCAAAGATTTCATCAACAGTGAAAGCCTGAAAAAACAAAAAGAATCAGGAGTTGACAAAAAACTAGTCGGATTCATCCTCCAAGAAAGAGGTATCCCAAGAGCCCACTACCCTATTGTCAATACTGCTGGTGAGGTAATCGGTGAAGTGACCTCCGGAACTCAGTCACCATCTATGGGGGTAGGTATAGGCTTAGGCTATGTCAAGTCAGAGTTTGCAGCTCCTGGTACCGAGATTGCGATTCAGATCAGAAACAAGAATATTGCGGCCAAAATAGAAAAGCTGCCTTTATACAAAAAATAATTACAGAAACCCGCAAGGCAATATTGTCTTGCGGGTTTTTCTTTTGCCCATGACAAAGAGAAAAGTAGAAGTCTGCTTCAGTCCTGAATTGATTCATCTTCATGAATTAGAAAATAAGATCGTGGTCGTGGTGGACATATTCCGTGCTACCTCCACCATGATCGCAGCATTGGGGAATGGTGTTGCGAGTATCACTCCTGTTGCCGATTTAGAAACTTGTAGAGCCATGCAGTCTGAGGGTTATGTCATCGCTGGAGAAAGAAATGGCCAAACTGCTGAGGGCTTCATGCTAGGCAATTCCCCCTTAGCTTATCTTGATGGTGCATATGCAAATCAAAAAATAGCCATGACCACGACCAATGGCACTTTGGCTATAGAAAAATCCAAACCAGGTTCCAAGCAAGTGTTGATAGGTGCTTTTGTCAATTTACGAGCTACAGCCTATTATTTGACTTCACAAAACGATGATGTATTGATTCACTGTGCAGGCTGGAAAGGCAAATTCAACCTAGAGGATTCCTTATATGCTGGAGCTTTGGTAAGCTTATTGGAAGAAAATTTCGAATTTGACTGTGATGGAGCTATCGCCATGAAAGGTCTTTACGAGTCCAATAAATCCGATTTAGCGGGGTTTCTAGCGCAAGCTTCTCACGCCAAAAGACTCCAAAACCATCAGATTGAGGCAGATATAGATTTTTGCCTTAGTTTGGATTTGTTCTCAATCATCGGTAAACTACAAGGCCAAGAACTTGTCGCACAAGTGATTGAAACCAAATAAAATTTCACAAAGCATCAATAATCTTTCTCAAAGCCTGCAAAAATAGCTACCTTTACAGGCATCTTAAAACAAATAGATTCACTCCCAAAACCCTTCACAAAAAATGACTGAGGTCAAACTCTTCTCCGGAACCAACAGCAATCAATTAGCCGAAAAAATCGCCAAACATTATGGCAAAAGGCTTGGTGATCTCACCATGTCCAAGTTCAGCGATGGCGAAATGTCACCCAGCTTCAATGAATCAGTCAGAGGATGTACAGTATTTCTGATTCAGTCTACCAATCCTTCAGCAGATAATTTGCTTGAGCTCTGCCTGATGATTGATGCCGCAAAAAGAGCTTCAGCTTACAAGGTGTGTGCTGTTATCCCATATTATGGCTATGCAAGACAAGACAGGAAAGACAGACCAAGAGTTTCTATAGCGGCCAAGCTTGTGGCTAATATCTTGACCTCTGCTGGCGCTGATAGGATCATGACTTGCGACCTACATGCAGGACAAATTCAGGGATTTTTCGACATACCTTTGGATCATTTGAATGGTTCAGCTATCTTTGTGCCCTATTTGGAAAGACTAGATACCAACAACCTTATTTTTGCAGCCCCCGATGTGGGAGGTGTAGCAAGAGCAAGGTCTTATGCCAAACACTTCGAAGTAGAAATGGTAGTCTGTGATAAGCATAGAAAAAGAGCCAATGAAGTGGCTTCTATGCAAGTGATCGGGGATGTAGAGGGTAAAGATGTAGTATTAGTGGATGACTTGGTAGATACTGCTGGTACGCTTTGTAAAGCAGCCCAAATCATCATGGATAAAGGAGCTAAATCTGTCAGAGCCATTGCTACACATGGTGTCCTTTCAGGAAAAGCTTACGAAAATATTGAAAATTCAGTATTGCAGGAATTAGTCATAACAGATACCATTCCGGTAAAACAAAAATCAGACAAAATTAGAGTCATCTCCGTTGCTGATCTTTTTGCCAAAGCAATACACGCAGTGACAGGAAATACTTCAATTTCTGCACTGTTTATTTAAGCATTACACTTAATTATTTATAAACAATTCAATTTAAAATTTATGAAATCTTTAGAGATTATAGGGTTTAAAAGAGCAAATCTCGACGGAGCTGCACTGAAAGAAATCAGAGAAGAAGGCAACGTTCCTTGTGTAGTTTACGGTCCAGGCATTAAAGAGCAGATTCACTTCTACTCTCCAGCTATCCTTTTCAGAGACTTGATCTACACTCCTGATGTTCACATGGTAGACTTGAATATCGAAGGTACTAAGGTAAAAGCAATCTTAAGAGAGGCTCAATTCCACCCAGTATCTGAGGTATTGCTTCATGCTGACTTCTTGGCATATACTGAAGATAAAGAGATTAAAATGGATATCCCTGTTGAAATCATGGGTACTTCTCCAGGTATCATCAAAGGGGGTAAGTTGGAAATGAAAGCAAGAACTTTGAAAGTAAAAGGACTAGCTGCTAACCTTCCTGACAGAATTCCTGTTGATATTTCTCACCTTGATCTTGGTAAGTCTGTTAAAGTAAGTGAGCTTTCTGTAGAAGGTTTCGAAATCTTGACTAGCCCTAATGTATCTATCGCTACGATCGGTATTCCAAGAGCACTTAGAGGTAAAAAAGCTGAATAATCACAGCTTTTTTGAATATTATAAAATCCTGCTTGTGTACAAGCAGGATTTTTTATTTTTGTGCTCACATTTTCAAAGCTATCAAGTTCCAAAGTAGATTTAAGTTTGACATAAATGAAGTATTTAATAGTAGGATTGGGCAACATAGGGCCAGAATATGAATTGACACGACACAATGTAGGCTTTCTTACTTTGGACAGGCTGGCCGATGAGCATGGCGTTTCTTGGAAAAGTGGCAGACTGGCATTTACCACTGAGTTCAAATTCAAAGGACGAACTTTTCACCTGATCAAACCGACTACTTACATGAACCTCAGTGGCAAAGCTGTCAACTATTGGATGAAAGATCTCAATATTCCAAAGGAAAATATCTTGGTGGTGGTAGATGATGTGGCTTTACCCTTCGGAAAATTGCGCATGCGTGGAAAAGGCTCCGCTGCTGGTCACAATGGCTTGAAGAATATAGAGGAATTAACGGGAGGGCAAGATTATCCTAGACTTAAGTTTGGCATTGGAGATGACTTCCCTAAAGGGAGGCAGGTAGAATACGTCCTCGGAAGATGGACCCAACAAGAAATAGACGAGCTACCCATATTTATGGATAAAGCCATTGAGATGATCATATCCTTCGGGACTATCGGTATCAATATGACGATGTCGCAGTTTAATGAATGATTTTAGATCTTAGATCTTAGATTTAAAAATAATCCATCTGTAATAACAGGGGTTGATCCCTCAAATCTAAAATCTACCTTCTTAAATCTTAAATTAGAAAGAAATCTGAGAGGTCTATTTTTTGAATTTCGAGATTTAGGTCTTTACTTTGCAGCACTTCAGTTTACTGATTTATAAAGAAGAGGTGAGAGAACAGGCTCCGTGACCCTCTGGCAACCATCACATCCCAGCTGAAAGGTGCCAAAACCTGCCCAATGTGGGAACTATAAATTAGACATTATGCATATTTCCAAGCAGTATCTTTATTCTTTTAAGTTGATTTACACGGATAAAAGTGTAAATGACTATCTACTGTATTCCCATTTTCAAAAACAGTATTTCAACTATATTTCGACCAGATACTCATTGTATATCAACCTTATCCAAGATATATCAAACCCCCAAAATCCTCAATCTCTAATAACTAATAGATTGTTAACTAATTCATTATGTCCCATTTCGAAACTGATGCCATACGTCTCAACGCATCTAAATCTAACCAAAGAGAGCACTCTGCGCCGCTATACCTAACTTCAAGTTTCACCTTCGACTCAGCAGAGGAGGCCAGGGCCATGTTTGCTGAAGAAATCCCTGGTAACATTTACTCTCGCTATGCCAACCCAAACTCTACTGAACTGATAGAAAAAGTATGTGCAGCTGAAGATACTGAAGACGGCATAGCTACAGCTTCTGGAATGGCAGCGATGTTTGGAAGCATGGCTGCACTTTTACAGCAAGGCGATCACATTTTGGCATCTCGATCCTTATTTGGTTCTACACATCAATTATTGACACGCGTTTTTCCAAAATGGGGCATCAGATCCACGTACGGTGATATCTCAGATTACAAAAATTGGGATAAGTTGATACAACCCAACACTAAAATGCTTTTCATCGAAACTCCTTCAAACCCAGGTTTGGAAATCATTGATTTGGAATGGGCAGGACAGTTTGCAGCAGCACATAATTTGATTCTTGTAGTGGACAATTGCTTCGCAACACCATACCTTCAGCAACCAGCCAAATGGGGAGCGCACATTGTGACTCACTCAGCGACCAAATTCATTGATGGACAGGGAAGAGTACTGGGTGGTTTGATTTTGGGCAAAAAAGAATTGATACAAGAAGTACAATTCTTTAGCAGACATACAGGCCCATCTATCTCCCCTTTCAACGCATGGATTCTTGCAAAAAGTATGGAAACACTTGCCGTAAGAATGGACAGGCACTGTGCCAATGCCTTGGCAGTAGCTGAGTATTTCCAAGAAAACACTGACTTGGATTTTGTCAAGTATCCATTCTTGAAATCTCATCCCCAGCATGACCTCGCCAAGAAACAGATGAAGCTCGGGGGTGGCATCATCACACTTACACTCAAAGGAGGTATAGCCAGAGCTCAGAGATTCATTGACCAATTGCAGATGATCTCAGTGACTGCCAATCTTGGAGATAGCCGAAGCATCATCACGCACCCAGCATCGACTACCCATAGCAAACTCTCTGAAGAGGAGCGTGCAAAAGTAGGGATCAGCGATGGACTGATAAGACTTTCTGTAGGCCTGGAACACCAAGAAGACATCATTAAAGATGTAGAGCGTGCATTGGAAAAGTCTAGATGATCTGTAATAAGAAAAGACCTGACAGGTTTTGAAAACCTGTCAGGTCTACTTAACAAAAAGGGAAGAGCATCAGATGATCTTCCCTTTTATCTTATTTATTGAAGCTTACTGTCAACTAACCTCTCAATCAACCAGTAACTACTTTCCTTTATCCAATTACAATTGGCAATACCAATTTCTCCCACTTCACCACGATACCTGGTGATTCTATGGAGATAGATAATTGCTCTTGGCTTTCTTCTACAAAAGTTGGAGTTGATTCTACTCTCAAGACATCATTCTCTTCTTTGTATTGGAAATGTCCATGTTCCAAGTCCCATTCAGAATTGAAAATCACAGTCCATTTTCCTGATGCTCTAGGAATGGTAAATAAAGAGTATTTACCAGCAGGCAGTACTGATCCTTCTACTGTGATATCTGTGGCAAACTCTACCCAAGTAGCTTCATTGGCACCGGTTCTCCATACTTCATTGTAAGGAACCAAGTCTCCCCAAATCACTCTGCCTTTGACTGAAGGGGCTCCATACTGCAGGTCAAGGGTTACATTGTCTCCCACTGTACCTTGCACAGTTCTCAATGGACTCGCTCTCTCTTGTACTGGAGCTAGTTCTTCCATCATTTCAGAAGATACTTCCTCCTCTGTATTTTTCTCAGCGCCACAACCGTAGAAAGTCATCGTTCCAGCCATCAAAATGGCCATCATCCAAGCGTTTGATTTTTTCATGTGTTTATGTTTTTACGAATTCGAATTTAAAGAATTTTTCTTGAAGTCAATGCTAGCCTTATCATTTCCCCTGAACAACCACACGCTCAACTTGAATATCTTTAATTTTTTGTGGCGCTACTTTCAGTGGATTGTCGGAAAGAATCACAAAGTCAGCAAATTTCCCTACCTCTAGAGAGCCTGTCATTTCCTCCATAAAAGCTGATCGTGCACCATCTATAGTCATAGCTTTCAGTGCCTCTTCTACTGTTAAGGCTTGACTCGCGTACCAACCTGTGGGAGGATCCTTTTCAAGACTCATTCTTGTCACTCCAAAATACAAGGTTTGCATGGGTTCCCATGGTTCACCAGGCATGTCTGAATTGAGAATAAAAGGCACTTGATTATCCAGCATATTCCTCCATGCATAGGCATGCTTTATTCTATTTGGCCCCAATCTGTCCTCGGCCCAATTGCGATCACCTACAGCATGGCTACTCTGCATACTCACCCAAGCACCAAGAGATGCTGCTCTATGGTAAAAGTTTTCGTAGACTACTTGAGCATGTTCTAGCCTCCATCTATGGTCAAAAGGCTGCTTTAGAATAGCCTCTTCATAGACATCCAAAATCCTATCATTTCCCAAATCTCCAATGGCATGAATGGCCAATTGAAAACCCTTGTCCGCTGCGCTTGTGGCAAGCTCTTTGATTTTTTTAATGCTGATTCTTTCTGTCATTCTCGCTGCTTTGGGATTGTCAGAGTAAGGTCCAAAAAGCAATGCTGTCCGAGACCCCAAAGATCCATCATAGAAGACTTTGATACCTTTGACTAGGAACTTCCCATTTAGATCCATCATAGGTCCTTTTTCAAACCATGTCTCCATCATTTCGTCATCATTCCCATTGAGCATGCCATAGACGCGAATAGGTAACAAATCAGCCTCGTCCAATTCTTGATAGGCTTGAAGTGAAATCTTAGTCATCCCAGCTTCGTGGACCGAGGTGATTCCTTTAGACTTTAAAGTTTCTAATCCTGAAAGAATGGCTCTTTTGGCATCTTCTACAGTTTCTTCTGGAACATGTTTATTGACCAATTGCTGAGCTGAAATTTCTAAAACTCCGGTTGGTTCTCCATTTTCTCTCCGAATGATCGTCCCAACTTCTGGATCAGATGTGTCTTTATCGATTCCTGCTATTTCAAGTGCTTTTCCATTGTAGAATCCAGCAAAACCATGTAAAGCTTGTAGTTTGATAGGATTATCTGGAAAAGCAGCATCTAGCAATTCTCTATCAGGATAGCCTCTGCTGGCCCATTCTCCTTCATCCCAACCAAATCCTAAAAGCCATTCTCCATCTTTTGGATTAGGGAAAAATGCTTTCAGTCGTTCTACCATTTCCTCTACAGTATTCGTCCCTTCCAGATTAGCTTTTAGCGTTTGCTGACCAAACTCGTGTGCATGTACATGTGAGTCTACTATACCAGGGATGATTGTTTTACCTTCAAGGTCCACTTGCTGGGCTTTTGGGAAATTAGACTTCAACAAATCATAAGTACCTATCCCTACAATCATTCCAGATTGTATAGCCATAGCGTCAGTCACTTGTTCTTCTGCTGACATGGTGATAATTTCTCCATTGAAATACAGCGTGACCAATTCTTCCTTCTGACAAGAAATCAAAAGACAGCTTACCGTTACTACAAAAAGGATTTTTATTTTCAATTTTATAATGCTTAATTTCATTTGAATTTGAATTAAAGACTAACCCCCTAAGATAAATGAAACAGTTGTTCCCTGTATTGAAATCCATGTTTTTTGCATTGATTATTATTTCAATGGCTGCTGCCTGCCAGCCTTCCATGCAAGAAACTGAAGTATTCGAAAATCCTTTTACAGGACCTAGTCCTTGGCCAGAAATCAGAAAAGAAAGGTTACAGAAACTCCTTCCACAAGCCATGGAAGCTGCTGATGTAGATGCTTGGGCTGTGATCTGTCGGGAAAACAACAATGACCCCATTGCGCATCATGTAGGTGGAGAAAATGCTGGAGGAACAGCCGTCTTTCTTTTTCACAAATCCGCAAATGGAATCAAATCCACTGTTTTTTCTCCCATAGGTGAAGCTACTGCTTTGGCAGATCTAAAGATCCATGATGAAGTTATACCTGTGGAACGTGGTGCTTCAGCCATCAGTCAAGCAGCTGACTTTATTAGATCACAAAACTTCAAAAATATAGCGATCAACAGTTCCTCGGAGAACGAACTCGCTGATGGCTTGAGCTATACACAAAGAATAGCTTTTGAAAAAGCTTTAGGAAGTGAGGCTTCAAAGTTAATTTCTTCAAATGAATTGGTTTATGAATTCTTAGCAATCAAACTTCCTGCTGAGGTTGCAATCATGACTCAAGCTGCTCAATTCACCTCTGACTGGCAGTATGAAGCTTATGCAGAGATTATCCCAGGGAAAAGCACCGATGCTGATATTGCGAAGTTTCTTAAAAAGAAAATGGAAGAATATGGCGTTACCGATGCTTGGTCGCCTGATCAAAACCCAAATGTAAATTCAGGTCCAGATCGTGGCCATTCTCATTCCACTGAGAAAGTAATTATGCCAGGTGATGTGATTCAAATTGATTTTGGTATCCGCGTTTTTGACATGTGGGTATCCGATATCCAAAGATTCGCATATGTCCTAAGAGAAGGAGAAACTCAGGCGCCTGACTCTGTTCAGTTCTATTTTGACTCGTCTATTGGGGGAAATCGAATTGCTTTGGAAGCCATGAAGCCAGGCGTTTTGGGTTACCAAGTGGACAAAGCTCAACGTGATTGGATGACAGAGCGTGGTTCTGAATATGTCATGTGGAGCACCGGACATCCTGTGGGATATGTAGCCCATGACATTGGACCAAATTTAGGTGGCGGCATGTTAGAAAATCCAGCTAGCAGACCTGCTGCTGTGAAACCACTGAAAGAAGGTATGCTGTTCGCTTTTGACGGGTTCCATGCTTGGAATCTACCCGAAGGTGGTACCAAAACTATGTCAGTAGAAGAAACAGCTGTAGTTACTGCAGATGGTGCTAGGTATCTGATAGAGCCTCAGAAAGAGCTGATTTTAATAAAATAATTTAGAACTTCTCTTCCACACCTAAGCCAAATAAAGCAAAATCATATTTAACAGGATCGGCTGGATCAAAGTCGCGGAGCTTCTCAGTAAGTTCTATGGATGTGATCCAGTCGGTTTGTTTTCGGGTGATCAGCCCAAGCTTCCTCCCTACCCGATCTACATGCAAGTCACAAGGACAAATCAATTGACTGGGTTGTATTGTTTTCCAAATTCCAAAATCCACTCCCTTGTCATCCTGCCTGACCATCCATCTGAGAAACATATTGATACGCTTGCAGGCAGCTTTTCTTTTAGGTGTAGCTATGTGTTTTCTGGTTCTTTGTGGGGCGTCAGGAAGTTGAAAGAAAAAATCATGGAAATTGGTGAGTAATTTACCCATTACATTTACATCTTCAGAAAACCCTTGTAAAAAGGCAAACTCTAAGCTTTCGTAGTTCCTGTAATACCAAGTGAAAAATTCAATGAAATAAAGTGTATCGATGTCATTGAATGTCCGATGCTTGAAATTAAGAAAAGGCTTAAGGTCATTTTCTGTATGGTTTAGCATAAATTCATGGGGCGCATTGTCCATCATGGCAAAAAGCTCCAAGCATTTATTAATGATAGTCTTGCGCTGTCCCCATGCTAATATAGAAGCAATAAAGGCTGAAATCTCAATATCCTGCTTTTTGGAAAACTTATGAGGAATAGAGATAGGATCCAAAGTAATGAAATCAGGCTGATTGTATTCCTCAACCTTTGCATCCAAAAAGTCCTTCAAGTCCATATTAGCGTGCAATTGTCACTTCTCCTCCCTGCGTCCCATCAAACCATTTGAAGGAAAGTGATTTTTCTTCAATTTCGGAAATATGCCAATCGTAACATTTGATATTCGTAAGCGATGTCAAACTGTCTTCATCTGGATCATAAAGGCAAATATCAAAATCAGGCAACAACTTAGAGTCAGTTGCATTCCATTTTTCTAATAAAATACCCTCGTCTAGAAACCTGACTTTTCCTCCAAAATAATGATCTTGAAGAATAGAAGGTACCCCATCTTTTCTTCTCAATTGATAGCAAGATGGACCAAACATGATTTGTTTATGCAATTTTGCTTCAATCAGTTCATTGGAATTGGGAAGCACCTCCCAGTCTGATTTATGGAAAGTTTTAGTTTCCTGTTTAGGACCTAAGCTTGCTAACAATCTAGAAAGTGCAGAAAAAGTATAAGTCACACCAATGAACAACAGCCCAAAAGTTGCAAGAATAGGGTAACTGATAACGAAAAGCGCATTCCAAACATATCGGAATGCATGATGCAATATAATTTGTATTTTATTCATAAGAACAGAGACAAAAGTACTTGCTTATCCCTAGAATACCAAAATGAAACAAAGGCATAAAAAAAGCAGGGTAGCTTCATACCCTGCTTTTTTAAACTAAATAAACGATGTATCAATAAGAAACTTCTACTGGAAATCTGGAGTTTACAGCTCTCAACTGATCAAAGGCCGCTTTAGACACTTTCACAACTAACCTACTATTGTCACCTGTATTTGGTAGCTTACCCACTACTCTAGCGAAAATCGTGATATCATTCTCTTCGTTTCTTACTCGCATGATTGTACCTACTGGGGCATCTCGATGAAGTACAAGATACTTTTTATGATTGCCTGTTCCATCGATGACTTCAGCCAAACCGGTTTCTTTGATATTCTTATAGGAAGTATCTTCTGTTTTGGTTGTAGTCAAAGTAGCTTCCGACCTTTCATTGTTGACTATCACTGGTACAGTAGAGCTGACTACAGGAACTGTAGATGGTCCAGAAGGACCACGACCCACTTTAAGCTTTTGACCTACAGAGAGATTATTAGAAGACAAACCATTCCAAGTAATCAAGTCTTCTACTTTAGAATCATATCGCTTAGCAACTGCAAAAAGTGTCTCACCTTGCTCTACGGTATGTGTGATCCACTCACCCGGAAAACTCAACTCGCTATTCGCAACATTAGATTCTGCGGCTCTAGGTCTATTTTCCTCTCTTGTTGGAATTTCTCTTGGTCTTATTTCTTCTGTTTTTGCCTTTGCTTCTGCTTTCTTTTCTTCTGCTTTGGCTATGGATTCTGATCTTTTTTCCTCAGCTCTTGCTTTATTTTCTTGAGCCACAGTTGGAATTTCTGATTTAGATTCAGCTACTACTTTTGGTTCTTCCTTCGCTGCCACACCCTTAATTACCAATGCTTGACCTAGGCTTAGGTCATTACCTTTGAGATCATTCCAAGACATGACATCACCTACACTGACACCATATTTTTTTGAAATTGCAAAAAGAGTTTCTCCTTGTGCGACATTATGAACCACTGATCCAGTTGGTAAAGCAGCAGGTTCTATATAGGGAATTCGAATTCTCTGTCCCATTTTCAAGCCATCCTTCAATGCTTCATTGGCTTGTACGATATCATTGACAGATGCAGCGTACCTTCTTGAAATTCCAAACAAAGTCTCTTGCTGTTCTACTTGGTGAATTATAAATGTTTTGCCACCTACTTTTTCAATTCCTACAGAATCTAGTCGGATCAATCCTTCTGCATGCAACTGTAGACTAAAGATTATAAATAAGGCGATTAGGGTAATTCTCTTCATGTTGTTTACTGATAGATTCTCTCGTACAAATTTCTTATTAATTTCTTCAATTACAAGTATTGATACGGAGACTTCCATAAATCGTTCCATACTAACGAATAAAGGAATTCAGTTGAGACAAATAGGTGATTCGAGAATCAAATTTGGATGTTTATTTTATAGCAGATATTCAAAAAACCTCCAGAGGTCTTAATTTTATTGGTATATTGAAAGTCAAATAGTCAAGTTTATGAAAAATTTCTTTTTGTTTTTCCTAGGTGTGTTCATCAGTTCTATAACTATTGGATTTGCACTTCAAGACAGCACACAAGTTGAGAAAAAAAAGGTATTCACTTTTGAGATTAAAGATGATATCGATCCAAGAATGAATCGCAAAGTAAGACTTGCGCTGGAGGAGGCAAAAGCCAAAGAAGCAGATATGATCATCATTGAAATGGACACTTATGGTGGAGCTGTCAATGACGCAGATGATATCCGTACGATGATCCTAGAAACCAAGGTACCTATCCATGTTTGGATCAATAAAGACGCTGCTTCTGCAGGAGCACTTATTTCAATCGCTTGTGATAGTATTTACATGGCTCCAGGCTCGAGTATTGGTGCGGCCACTGTAGTGATGGGAGGTGGTGGAGAAGCCGCTCCAGACAAATATCAGTCCTACATGCGATCAATGATGCGGAGTACCGCTGAAGCCAAGGGAAGAGATCCTAAAATTGCAGAAGCTATGGTGGATCAAAATCTTGAAGTGGATGGCGTGAGTGAAAAGGGTAGTGTGATTACATTTTCTGTTTCAGAAGCTGTAGCCAATGGATTCAGCGAAGGCCAAGTCAATTCCATCGAGGAAGTGATCGTAAAACAAGGAATCACTAACTTTGAAATTATCGCCTATACCGTGTCAGGTGTAGAAAAAGTAATTGCTTTCTTTTTGAATCCAGCTGTAAGTGGATTCCTTATTTTAGTGATTTTTGCTGGCATCTACTTCGAGATTCAAACTCCTGGTGTTGGCTTTCCATTAGCTGCTTCACTCGTCGCTGTAGTACTCTATTTTATACCCTATTATCTTACGGGTTTAGCTTCTAATTGGGAGATTGCTGTATTCGTAGCTGGAGTTCTTTTGCTCGCGGTAGAACTCTTTGTTATTCCTGGATTTGGGATTTTTGGGATTCTAGGAATCATAGGTATATTGACAGGGTTGACATTAGGAATGGTCCCCAATGATGCTTTTGATTTTACTTTTGTACCATCGGGAGATTTATTTGTAGCCTTGCTTACGGTCGTATTGGCTGCAATTGTAGCAATTGGGCTGATATTTTTCTTTGCTCCAAAGGTAAATGAATGGAAAGCTTTCAGTGCAATTTCTCTGGCCACTACTCAGAAAAGAACCGATGGCTATACCTCTTCCAATTATCAAGACTCGCTACTCGGAAAGGCTGGTGTAGCGCATACACGCCTTATGCCTAGTGGGAAAGTAGTGATTGAAGATGAAGTATATGATGCTTATTCCCGCGGAGAGTTCATTGACAAAGGAGAGCCTATCATTGTCATCAGTACGGAGGGCACATCAATCAAAGTCAAAAAAGGAATTTCATAAAATTATAAAAAAGAGAGATAAGAATAACTTACCTCTCTTTTTTGATTAAGCACTGAGTTGAACGCTCACCAAGTGGTCTCTTTTAGTTTGGGAAATGCTCGGATCACATCGGATAAACTTATTTGGCCGATTAGCTTACCATCCTTCATCACAGGAAATCGCCTGATTTTCATCTCCAAAAATTGTTGTGCTGCGTCGAAAAGTGATAAATCTGGGCGCATTGTAATCACATCTGTAGACATATGCTCTGCTACTGTTCCAGGAAATGAAGGTGTGTTGGAGTATTTACCTTTGATGATTTCTTTCAGGCAATCAACCTCGGAAATAATACCAACTAATTTTCCTTGATGATCCACCACTGGGGCTCCAGAAATTTTCCTTTTTGTCAATAAATCCAAGACATGATCAATGGTATCCTCTGGATAAAAAGTGACTAAATTGGTGGACATATGATCCTCTACCATAATTGGGGCTGCCATTTTCTTTGGCTCTGCTGCCCTTACTCCTTGAAAACTCTTTACCATGGCTATTTTAGATTTAAGTGAATCTACAAAATAGAGATAATTTGGTAATTATAAAAATTTATAACTGGTTTATAGGATATTTTTCAGGTTATTATTCTTCATAAAATCTATAACACAAAATTATTTTACATCAATGCAACCTTAAATGCACTCACCACTTCTTCATCAATAGTCAAATGCTGGTAAAAACTAGCTGGATCGCTCGATAGATTCACAGTAGTGGATCTAAAGATACTTTGACTAGCTCTGGTAGTCTTGCAACTCGCATGTATTTCTTGAAGAAAGCCAGTATTTCGAAATCGTAACACATGCTCTGGCTTCAAGCCTCCCCCTGGCATGATGCTAATTTGAGTTTTGGCCAAATCCAATAATTTCAAAATTTGATCTTGACCTATTGTCACATCATTTGCTCCTCCAGAAGTCAAAATCCTTTCAAACCCTAAAGCAATCAAATCCAGCAGAGCGCTCTCTTGGGATACACACATATCGAATGCCCGGTGAAATGTACATGACTTGTATCCAGCTATCTCCAATAGCCTCCTGCAAGTTACTTTATCGATTTCTCCTTTAGAAGTCAATGCCCCAAAAACAAACCCATCAGCACCCAATGAAGACAATAGCTCTATATCTTTGATCATGGCTGAAATCTCTTGATCACTGTACAAAAAATCTCCCCCTCTAGGTCTGATCATGACAAAAATGGGTATATCGATTTGCTCTTTGAGCATTGCTAGCGTTCCTGCACTTGGCGTAGTCCCTCCTGATCCAAAATCTGCACAGAGTTCTAACCGGTCAACACCAACTTCGGCAGCTTTCAGGGCAGCTTCTATAGTGAAAACAGGAGCTTCTAATATCAACTTCTTCATCAAAATTTACTTTTAGCATCTACCAATTCCTGACTTTCGAAATGATGCCTAGCGAAATTAAAACCAGGTCTTACCGCGTATGCACCATACTCTCCGTCTTTGTTGATGGCTATAAAACCAGCTTGAATATTATCAATGTCTTTATTTTTGGAAATCAATCTTCTGACTGCCTCTTCACAGGCTTCTTGCGGACTACGGCCTTGACGCATCAGCTCCACAATCAAAAAGCTCCCACAAATCCTGATGATAGACTCACCCAAACCTGTGGCTGTGGCGGCTCCTACTTCATCATCCACAAAAAGACCCGCTCCTATAATTGGGCTATCGCCAACTCTGCCGTGCATTTTATAAGCCAATCCTGAGGTGGTACACGATCCTGCCAATTTCCCATCAGCTCCCAAAGCAATCATCCCAATGGTGTCGTGGTTTTCAATATTGATTATTGGTTTATACTCAGAAGTTTTTTTCCACTCCTGAAAGAGCTCTTCTGCTCTTGGGCTAAGGGTTTCCTCTTCCATCGGAAATCCTTGAGCCAAGGCAAACTGCCTCGCCCCTTCCCCAGCAAGCATCACATGAGGTGTCTCTTCCATTACTTTCCTTGCCAAGGAAATAGGATGCTTCACTTGCCTAACAAACGCCACAGAACCACATGATCCATCACCTTTCATAATGGACGCATCCAAAGTTGCTATACCTTCTCTATCAGGCAAGCCTTGAAGCCCCACCGAAAGGTTTTTCAAATCCAATTCTGTCACTTTCACACCCTGCTCTACTGCTTCTACAATATCCCCTGTCTTAGTCAGAATATCCCAGGCTTTATCATTGGCAGCCATTCCATGCTCCCAAGTAGAAAGAATCAAGGGTTTGTAATTTTCGCCAATCTCCCTGATATCGGATTGGCAAGCAGAATGAATTAAAGATGGAAGGATCACAGAGGATCCAATCACCGTCTTTTTTAGAAATGATCTTCGATTAGACATATTTGATGAATTTTAGCAATTTGTATGGCTAGCAAGTTTACAAATTAAAAAGAAAACAAGTTGGACTGAATACCTTTCAAAAAAAAGCTACCCAAATTGAGTAGCTTCTATTACTTTTCTATTTGAGTGCTTCCAAAAATGCTTGGTCACCTCTGTATTTTTTGAACATTAGATCTGTCATAGCACGCTCTCTGAGATACTCGCTTCGTTCGACAGCTTTTGCTAGGTTTTCGAACAAAGCCTGCTTATCATCTGTAATGGTCGCAACCATAGCAAGCCCATAAAAACCATAACCATATTCCCTATTGAACTGAACAGACTCCTCAAATGCCTCTAAGGCATTTTTATAATCCTCCGCTAAGAAGTATGCAAGACCTTTATTGAATAGGTTAGCTTCTGTTTCTGGAGCTCTATTGAGTCGAATTGTAGCTAATTTGTAATCTCCATTGATGATATCTATAGCTCCTCGGAGCCCTTCATTGAATCTAAGAAATTCATTGGTTTCATCTCTCTCGAGAGAAGAAGCCTCAGAAATAGCCACATAAGCCTCAAAATAATCTCCTCGAAGTAAATAAGCTTGCCCCAAATTATGAAAGGCATAAGAAGTAGGGTTCATTCTATTTGCTTGTCTAAAATGACTAATGGCTCTTGTAATCAGCTGGTTTTTTTCTCTCAGGTTCAACTCACGCTGTGCCATATTCAAGTAAACCACTCCTAAATTATTCTGAGCCAACTCAGAATTATAAAGTTCAACCAGCTTAGCATAGATCCTTTCTTTTTCTTGAAGTCTTGGTGACACTTCTCCTGCATAGATCAACTGTTCCTTACTCAGTTCATTGATCGCTTTACCTTCTTGCAGCAGTTTATAAACATTAGCAGCCACTTCGGGATCTGAAAAACCTGTATTTTCATATACTGCTTGTATTTTAGCTTGTCTTAGTTTTGGAAACAAATCTCTTGATACTTTGGCATAAGTAGGGAGTCTTTGTATTTCTCTCAACTGCGTATCAAAAGCTTTATCGCTTAAAATTATATCATAATAGGCTTCTTTTTGTGGGATAGTAATTCCATCATATTCGCCCAAAAGTACCCTAAAATCAAACCAGTCTTTTTGTCTCGATGTCGCGACTACTGGAATGTTTGGGTTATTCAACATACTTCTGATTTTTTGCCTCACCACTTCCGCCCTTCTTTGGGCAAGTTCTGTACTGTTGATTTCTTGACTTTCGAATGAATGAATACCAGTAACTGTGATTTTTTTCAACACAGTGCCTGACTCAATAAAGCTCAGGATAGGCTTTCCGTCTGTAGTAGTAAGTGTATTATCTCTCAAGGCATTGCTTGCTAATGGAAAAGACACCGTATAATCTTTGCTTACTTCCCTTTGGAGTTCAGAGAAATCTGTTTTCATGTAAACGCCAATTGGTGGTATCGGCTCATCTGGAGTCACTTGTCCTGTCCTTGCTAGCAGCGGTGTAGTATATAATCCATCAGCGATCTTTTTCGCAGCAATATTTCTGGTTTTTCCATTTTGGATCACCAAGCCTTTGAGCAGTAATTCGCCTGATTCCATACCCGGCAGATACGGAAAAACAAAATCTGCTTCTACTTTCGCCTGATTGATGACCTTGGTATAGGCACCATCAAATGCTACGATTTCTGCAAGTCGAAGAGCTCCCTCTCCATAGCTATACTCAGGATAGAGGAGGATTTTCACATCGCTTCTAAGGTATTGTAAAGGAATGGCTCCATCCAACTTAAACCGCACTGAGTCTCTGTGCATGGTCAAAGCCTCAGGCTTAGCCACCATACCTTCTAATAAGTTATCAAATTTGCTTAGCTTTGGTGTGCAATTCCAAAATAGGAAGGTGGCAAATAGCAGTGAGAAAATATTTCTTATGAATCTGAACATATTGGCATTAAAATAGATTATTCAATTTATTGTTAATATTTATTATATTGATTTCAAATTACTTAAAGCAAAATCTAATATGAATAAACTTAAACTCTTTTTTGAAGACCGTGCTTTTGGAGTTTGCTCCAGATTAGGAGAAAAGCTACATTTCCCAATTGATAGCATAAGGCTATTTTTCATATATAGTTCCTTTATCACACTAGGATCTCCAGTTATCATTTATGTCAGTATGGCCATGATGATGAAAATCAGGAAATACCTCAGAAAGATGAACAACCCAGTTTGGTTTGACTAAAGCATGGTAAACTGCTTTTTCCCTTTGGCATAATAATGCCAAAGAATTGACTTTATATTTTTATTCGATCCTGATGGCAAGTTTGATGCCATTGAATGTCTATTATACATATTTTTTAAATTGAAAAACCCTATGTGCGCTTTTAGGATAGCTTTAGCATCTCCGAGCTTGCCTTTCCCTACAAATACAAGCATAGCCAAAAGATCTAAAATCAGCCTTGTCGCATAAACCTTAAGAAATCTACTTTTTGGTAAATTTTTATGCAGCATCAAGAGTGAATTTCTAAAGTTGAGCATAGTCTTCTTAGGGCTATTTCTAGCTAAAGTCCCTCCCCCTAAATGCCGGACCTCAACACTTCCCAGATAGTATATTTTCCTACCAGATGACCTTATTCGCCAACAAAGATCGATCTCTTCCATATGCGCAAAAAAACGATCATCAAAACCTCCATGATCATGAAAATCACTTGCTCGAATCGCCATGCAAGCTCCGGATGACCAATCTACTGTAATCGTATCGTCATACTGTCCCATATCTTCTTCAATAGAATCAAAAATTCTACCTCGGCAATAAGGGTAACCCAGATCATCTAAAAACCCTCCTCCTGCACCTGCATAATCAAACAAGCCTGCTATTTGAGCAGAAGTGATTTTTGGCTGAACAGAAGCGACCTCAGGATTTTGACTCAAAAATTCAATTAATCCTTTATCCCAGCCTTGGGTAACTTCCACATCAGAATTTAATAAAATATAATATTCATACTCACCCTCTAACTGCCTCAATGCCTTGTTATATCCTCCAGCAAAACCTGTATTCTCGGCTAAATGTAAAAGTTGAATCTGAGGGTAATGGCTTTTCAAAAATTCAATGGAATCATCCGTGCTGGCATTATCTGCCACAATGATTGGAAAAATAGAATTTGATAAAACAGAAGGAAGAAAACGCTCTAGCATCTTCTTCCCATTATAGTTCAATATGACTATGGCTGCTGCCTGCATCAAAACATATTGCCAAGATCCATTCCAGGAATGTTTGGAAGCATACCATCAGTGGCTGCTTTCATCTCATCCTTGATTTTGAATTCAATAGCCTCCATTGCTTTATTGATAGCAGCAACAGTAAGGTCTGAAAGCATTTCCTTGTCAATGGGGTTGATCAAAGATTCATCCATCTCAATTGAGACAACTTTCCTATGGCCATTGACCACTACTTTGACCATTCCTGCTCCAGATTCTCCAGTGGCAGTTAAGTGAACCAACCTAGCCTGGGTTTCCTTGATTTTGGCTTGGGCTTCTTTCACCTTATTCATTATATTCATGAAATCGAACATACTCTAATTCCTTTATTTGTTGAAGAACACTCGCAAATATACATTTTTCAAACAGAGGAACCACACCGACAATGCAGAAGATTATTTTACACTTTCGTATTAAATAAAAATATATATTGATTTAAAATTATTAATGAAACATAAATGATGCGATCGAAACTTTTTTAGTATTTTTCATGTATAATCTCTATAAACCACGAATTTTAAAGTACGAAGAACCCATGAAAACCATAGAAAAAATAGAAAAAATAGAGAAAGAGGATATCAAAAATTTGAAGTTCAATAAAGCTGAAGTATTAGAAAATACTGATGATATCAAGAAGAGATGGAATGACCTTTTTAGAGCGCAAGCATTGGGTAATTTGTTGCAAAGTAAGGTACATATTACTTTCGAAACTGCAGATCAAAAAACCTATAAAGTTCATACTACCATTTGGGCCGTTGGACAAGATTTCATTACTCTTAAAGGTGGAATCCATATACCAGTCGGCGCTGTGATAGAAGTTGATTGAGGATTGAGTGAAAAGTAAAGCCCTTCAAGATTGAAAACTTGAAGGGCTTTTTTTGTAGTGATCATATCTTTTTATTGGCCTTGAATCATTTTTATCGCATCACTTAAATCCATTGATTCTTGCTGCCCTGAAATCAAATTTTTCAAGCTTACCTGCTTAGCATTGATTTCATCAGAGCCCAAAACCATTACAAAAGGTATCTGCTTTTTATCTGCATAGGTAAACTGCTTTTTAATTTTAATTACATCGGGATAAAGCTCGGAAGCAATTCCTGCTGTCCTCAGTTTATTCAAAACCTGTAAGCCATAATTTCTCCCTTCTTCTTCAAAGTAGGTGATTAGCACCTGAGTGCCTTCCAATTGTTCCGTTGGAAAAAGGTTGAGCTCTTCAAGAACATCATAGATTCTATCTACACCAAATGAAAAACCTACACCTGATACACCATCTAAGCCAAATACGCCTGTCAAATTATCATATCTACCACCACCACTCACGGAACCAATAGAAACATGGTTGACTTTTACTTCGAAAATCGCCCCTGTATAATATGACAATCCTCTCGCCAAAACTACATCAAAATCCACAAAGTCCTCTGACTCGCCATACTGACTCAAAAGTTCCAAAACTTCTCTGAGTTCTGCAATACCTTTGAGGCCAATTTCAGAGTCTTTCAAGAAGGACTCTAGAAAATCTAGCTTCTCTCGATTGGACCCAAGCAAATCTATAATTGGGCTGAGTTTTCCAATAGCTTCCTGCGTAAAAGACCGCTGCTGTAATTCTTCCTGCACTTTAGCCCATCCAATCTTATCAAGTTTGTCAATTGCCACACAGAGTTCCCCTTCTCGCCCTGCAGCTCCAATTACTTCAGCAAGCCCTGTCAAGATTTTTCTATTATTCAACTTGATCGCGTAATCTTTCAATCCAAGCGAAGCAAAAACTCGCTTGATCATCAGCAAAATCTCCAATTCGCAAACAAGACTATCGGTACCTACTACATCAGCATCACATTGATAAAACTCCCTGTACCTTCCTCTCTGCGGTCTATCGGCTCTCCATACAGGCTGAATCTGAAAACGCTTAAATGGATAAGTGATCTCATTTCTATTCATGACCACATACCTTGCAAAAGGTACTGTCAGGTCATATCTTAAGCCTTTTTCTGACACCTTAGCTAATGTCGCAGCTGCTCCAGCTTCTATATCTGAAGGAGCTACATCTTTTAAATAATCTCCACTATTGAGAATTTTGAAAAGCAATTGATCACCTTCATCACCATATTTACCTGTTAAAGTACTGAGATTCTCCATGGAAGGAGTCTCTAGCTGCTGATATCCAAAAAGCTTAAAAGTATCCTTGATGATGTCAAAAATATAATTCCTCCTTGCCATTTGAAGAGGACCAAAATCACGTGTGCCTTTAGGTAAAGTAGGTTTTTGAATTGCCATAGCTTAATATTAAATTTTGCGCAAAGTTAACAGATCGACGGGAAGAAAAGAATTTCAATTCAACTATTGCCATAAATAATCACATTCACTTTTTAATTTAGAAATCCCTAAACAAACTGAGGAATAAGCAGATCTACTAAATCAAAAAATATTCTTAAACTTTCGGGGTCGTTTCAAAATATTATGCTAATTTTGCGCTTCATTTGGAATCACATAAACAGATAATACGATGGCTGTTACTACATTAAAAAGAAAACTAAGAAGAAAAAGACAAGCTCAGAACACAAGAGTTATCAAGATCAAACAATTGAGTGCCAAGCCGGTAATCAAAAATGTAGATATTGAAGAATTGAAGAAAAACTTCTAATCGAGACACTTGTTTCTTTTCTTTAAGAAATAGAAGGGGCAACGATCAGATAGCTGCCCTTTTTATTTTGCCCTTTTTCCAAGCTCTACCACTCTGAGATTTTGAAGCTTACCAGCTGATATTTCGAACAAAAGCATGGTTCTGATCACATGAAAGCCATGCCTACCAATCGCACCAGGATTCATATAGAGACAGTTAAGTTGCCGATCAAACTCCACCTTACAAATGTGAGAATGACCACAGACAAATAATCTGGCATTTTTTTCCTTTATCTTAACTTTTAAACCCTTGGCATATCGGGGCGGTTTACCACCAATGTGAAGTAAACCGACTTTCAGACCCTCCACCTCAAACCAAAGCTCTTCTGGATATACTCTCCTTGCATCTTCATCATCGATGTTTCCAGTCACTATTCTATGCTGCTTATCAGTAGGTAAAGCATCAATGACGCCTAAATCACCTATATCTCCAGCGTGCCATATCTCATCCACATCCTTTAAATGCTCTAAAACACCTTCATCAATATAGCTGTGGGAATCCGAGATCAATCCAATTTTCTTCAAGATCAAATATTTTTTATAAAGGTTAAATTTAATAGCTTTGATCGAGTTGAAATCAATTCCGAATCAAAAATTAAAACCATGAAAAGATTAATCGATAATAGTTACCAATTGGCCATCATCTTATCAGTAGGTTTCCTCTTAATATTTCCATCCAATGTTTTTGCTCAAAACGGAGCACCAAAGTTGGCACCTGAACAATTCCAAAAACAAGCTAATAAAAATAAGAAAAATATTATTCTGGACATTCGTACTCCTGAAGAAGTCGCTGAGGGTCATATAGAAGGCGCTGATTTTATCAACTTTCTAGACGAGTCTTTTGAAGAACAATTAACCAAGCTGGACAAAAGGAAAACATACTACGTCTATTGCCGATCAGCTAAGCGTACCATCCCTGCTACTGAAAAAATGAAAGAAATGGGATTCAAAAAAGTGTACATGCTTGAAGGTGGGCTCAACAACTGGATGGAATCAGGAATGAAATTGGTCAAACCCGAATAAGCTCTAAAACGGCTTTAAAACTTTAAAATCATTGTTAAAATAAATACTGTTCTTCCTAATACTGTTTTGGAATTGCCCGATTACTTTCTATTTTTACGCACGAAAATTTTGAAGAAGAAATGAGAGTTATACAATTCAGAGAAGCATTAAGAGAGGCCATGACTGAAGAAATGAGACGCGACAAAAACGTGTTTCTTATGGGTGAGGAAGTGGCAGAATATAATGGAGCTTACAAAGTTTCCCAAGGAATGTTAGACGAGTTTGGTGCTGATAGAGTATATGATACTCCGATTGCCGAACTTGGATTTGCAGGCTTGGGTGTAGGTGCAGCAATGAACGGACTCAGACCTATCATCGAGTTTATGACTTTCAACTTTTCCCTTGTAGCAATTGATCAAGTGATCAATTCTGCAGCGAAAATGCTAGCAATGTCAGGCGGTGCTTACAATGTACCTATTGTATTCAGAGGACCTACAGGTAATGCCGGGCAGTTAGGTGCTACACACTCTTCCAACTTTGAGAATTGGTTTGCCAACACACCTGGCTTGAAAGTAGTCGTTCCATCTAACCCTTACGATGCCAAAGGTTTGCTCAAAGCCTCCATCAGAGACAATGACCCGGTGATCTTCATGGAGTCAGAGTTGATGTATTCGGACAAAGGTGAAGTACCTGAGGGTGAATACCTACTTCCAATTGGTGTGGCTGATATCAAAAGAAAAGGTAAAGATGTAACCATCGTATCTTTCGGCAAAATGATGAAAGTGGCTTTGGATGCAGCTGAGGAATTAGCTAAAGACGGCATTGAAGCTGAAGTAATCGACTTAAGAACTGTAAGACCTATCGATTACGCTACAGTAGTAGAATCAGTGAAGAAAACCAATAGATGTGTGGTAGTGGAAGAAGCCAACCCACTAGCAGCTATCTCTTCTGAGATCGCATATCACTTACAGAGAAATGCTTTCGACTACCTAGACGCACCTGTGATCAGAGTCAACTCTATGGACGTACCTTTGAGTTATGCTCCTACTTACATTGATGCGACTATTCCAAATGTAGCCCGTACATTGGATGCGGTAAAGCAGGTGATGTATAAGAAGTAAAAAAACATTTAAAAAATCCCACTCAAATGATTGAGTGGGATTTTTTTGTTCTATTCTATGACAATCAAAAGAGGGACTGCCAATGATCAGCAGTCCCTCTTTTGATTTTTATAAATGAATATTTCCAATTCGTGTCATCGGACACATCCTATTACTGATTTTGTTTAATTATTATTCATCATCGCACCAGCAGCGCCTTCACCACCCTCTTTCATATCATCGTTGGTAACACCTCTTTTCTTTCTTCTACTTCCTTCTACGCTAAGTTTTCCGATTCTGTAGGAGAAGTTGATCTTGAAATTCATATTTCTCATACCGACTGTACTCTGCTGCATGATGGTTGGTGTGATCAATTCATTATTGATTCGGAATTCTCTTGTAAAGAAGTTGTCTGCACCAAACCCAATGCTTCCTCTTCTTTCATTGAACTGCTTATTGATGCTCATACCGTACATACCGAAGCCACCTGCTGAGCCTTGAAGTTGCACCTGTCTACCCCTAGCAAAGGTAAAGGCTTGAATTTGCCAATTCTTTGGCAAGGTATAATTCCCAAACAACCTCCCGCTAATGACAAAACCTTCATTGGAAGCGGCAAACATCGGATTATCCAAGCCATTGGTCAGCATGGCATAATAAGTATCCACACTTCCGTTTAAGGAAAACTTGCCTGACACATTGATATTCGAAAAGACACTAAACCCAACTGCTTGCTCTCTACCGATATTTTCAAAGCTTGTGAAAATCACATCTTCTTCACTTACCGTTCTCACAGGCTGAATAGAACCCGTCGTATTTCTGAAGTAAGAAGTGAAGTTTAAAGAGCTTCCTCCAACGAACGTACTGTATCCCAATTCATAATTATCTGTCAATTCAGGATCCAAGAGCGGGTTACCCTGGGACTGTTGTTGAGGGTTAGCTTGGTTGATGTTAGGATTTAAAAACTGCAAAGAAGGTCTTTGGATTCTTCTATTGTAAGCAGCTTTGATCATATTACCATTGGTTAATTTCTTACCAATATTGAAACTTGGAACGAATACGCCATAAGAAGGAATGTCTGCAGGTAATTCAGAGTTTCTGAAGTCTGCATTGATAGTCGTATACTCATATCTCAATCCACCTTTCAAGGTGTAATCATTGCCCAAGCCTAAAGTGTAAGAAGCATAAGCAGCTGATACATTTTGATCATAGGTGAATTCATTAGAAAATAGGATATCATCTACCTGCTGAAACTCACCTGAAGATCCTTCTGCTGTAAAATATGCAAAGTCAGAAGTCGCTTTTCTCAAAATATTTTTTGCGCCATATTCAAGGATCTGACTATCAGTATTACCCAAAGGGGTCACATAATCAAGTTGTATTGTGAATTCCTCGTTGATCCCTAGGTTTTCATTTTTCACCCTACTGATGATATCCGTAAAAGTCCCATTATAAAGACTATTGACAAAATCATTGTTATTGTTACTTCTACTATACAGACCAGACACACTAAATTCTTTTTGTGGCTTATCAAAAGTCTTGGTATAGTTGAAGTTCATATCCACATTATTAGAAAGATTATCTACATTGACATCTCTCAATAAAGCACTTACTAATGCATCTTCTATGAAGGTCTCTGTGAATAAACCATCTTGCTTGTTTCGCATATTCCTTAAGCCTACACTTACAGAGGCAGTCAAGAAATTATATTTGTTTAATTCATAATCCCAACCCAGATTATATCTACCAAAAAGCATATTGTTTCTGGTATCCGCGGCTTGTCGGATCAAGGCTGTGCTACCATCAGGAGTCATGAGTGTCTGAGTATTTTCGAAAGAACCCAAAATATTATATCCTGCCCTACCATACCCACCAAGCGTCCATCCCATTTTCCCTCTTTTCAAGCTAGCATTTAAACCTAAATTGGATCCTCTAAACCCTGCACTACTATTTACATTGAGAGAAGCTCCCTGCAGGTTATTCTTTTTGGTGATGATATTCAAGACTCCACCTGTACCTTCTGCATCGTACTTTGCTGATGGAGAAGTGATCACTTCCACAGATTTGATTTCTTCTGCAGGAATTTGCTTGAGCGCATCTGCGATATTATTTGCTACGATGGCAGATTGCTTTCCATCGATCAGTACCAAAATATTGGAACTACCCCTCATGGATACATTACCATCCAAATCAACCGAAAGCATCGGTACCCTTCTCAAAACATCACTTGCATCTCCACCGATGGTGGTTTTGTCATTTTCAGCATTGTAAATGGTTCTGTCTACTTTTTCTTCAATTAATTGACGCTGACCTTGTACAGTTACTTCTTGTAGCGCCATGGCTTCTTGCTGAAGTTTGATTTCACCAAGATTGATTTCTGTGTTTCCAGGTTTTACTTCAATTGCTTTAGAAGTGTACGCTTCATAACCAAGAAAACTCAACTGCAAAACATAATTACCATCCTTGAAGCCTGTAATGATAAATTCACCATCTAAATCTGCAACAGCACCTGCCACGTTTTGCATGGTCTCAGCATTGAGCAAAGCTGCAGCTGCATAAGGAATCGTTTCCCCGGAACCTCCATCCATGATTTTGCCGGAAATTTTGTAAATAGCTTTGTCTTGCGCCAATACATTCTGAAATGAGAGTGTACATATAAGCAGTACAAATAAGAATAGTTGGTATTGTGTTTTCATTTTATTGGTAGATTTCAAATAATCAAATTCTTGGAACTTCCTGATTTTTAGCCTAAAGACTAGAACATTACACATTTTCAGTATTTTTGTTCAAAAGCCTCAGACAGTTTTCGGTAACAAAGGAAGTTCAAGCCAAATCCAAAAAAAAATCTAATAGACTGAGAGTATGTATTCATCGACCAAAGAGCCGAATTCAACGATGAATCAGATTATACAAAAGGAAAAACAGACTAATCTTCCGTTTCACCCATTCCATCGTCAAAATCCGCGTATTGGCAGATCAAATTAGGTAGATTTCAAAATTTTATTTTTGTTTACATGGCAAAAACACCCACATATGGACATTCAGTCAAACTACAAGCAAAATCTTTCTATCCTAATTCATCTTCTCGGGTGGGCTTTATTCGGATTAGTGATATTCATTCTATCCCCTCTTTCATCAGGAGTTGAACGACCTTTTGAATTTTGGCTGAAGCAAGGCATTAACTTATCCTTGCTGATAGCGGTATTTTATATCAATTACTTTTATTTTATCCCTAGAATTCTTTTCAAAAATAGAATTCCCCTATTTCTTACCATCAACTTACTCACAGGTGTTGCTTGTATTGTTTTTCTAATTTTGTTTGACGATTGGGTCAATATGCAGGAATTGATGCACAAGGCCTATCGACCAGATGTACCCTACACACCTAGACCTAGAAATTATTATTGGGATATTTCTCAACTTCTGATTTTCTTTATGGTAATCGGAATCAGCACCAGTATAGCTTCTGTCCAAAAATGGCAAGCTGATGAAGCTGAAAAACTCGAGCAAAAAAGGCAACAAATCAATTCTGAACTCACCTACCTCAAAGCTCAGATTAATCCACATTTTTTCTTCAATACACTCAATAACATTTATTCTCTTACCAATATCGATGTGGAGAAAGCTAAAACTGCTTTGCTCAAACTGAGTAGAATGATGCGATATGTACTTTACGAAACTGAGAAAACACATACTTTACTTTCTAAAGAGATCGACTTCATCAATGATTTTGTAGAGTTGATGAAAATGAGACTTTCTACAAAGGTGAAATTGGAAATCGATATACCAGAGAAATTCCACGATGCCAGTATTGCACCCATGCTACTTTTGCCATTTATAGAAAACTGCTTCAAGCATGGCATCAGTTCGCAGAAAGAAAGTACTATTGCAATAAAAATTGATATATCTGATAAGCAATTGACTCTGGAAACGAGTAATGCTATATTCAAATCCAGTGAAAATACGCCAGAAGGTAACGCGAGTGGCATAGGTTTACAAAACACAAAAAGAAGGTTAGCTTTGCTATATGACCATCGGTATAATCTATTTATTGATGATCAAAACCCAGAAAATGAATTCAAAGTCTTACTCAAAATCGACTTGAAATGAAAATCAAATGCATAGCAGTAGACGATGAACCGTTAGCTCTTGAGTTAGTGTCCAAATTCATCAAGCAAACATCTTTTTTGGAACTAACTGCCGCATTTGATAATGGCATAGAAGCATTGGGCTACCTCAATCAAAATGAAATTCAATTGATTTTCTTAGACATTCAGATGCCTGATCTGTCTGGAATGGAGCTCGCTAGAATTCTCGACGGAAAACAAGGAGATGCCAAACCTAAAATCATTTTTACAACTGCTTACAATCAATTTGCCATTGAAGGCTACAAGGTAGATGCTCTTGATTACCTACTCAAACCTTTCAGCTACGAGGAATTTATGAAATCTGCCACTAAGGCATATCAGTTTTACGAATCAAAAACTAAAGAACTTGGCAACAACCAAGGACAAGCATCTCCAGAGTATATTTTTTTGAAGGTAGAATATCAGTTGGTGAAAATCATGCTGAAAGACATCAAATTTGTAGAAGCTTATAAGGATTACATCAAAGTTCACCTGATAGACCGAAATAGCCCAATGCTGTCACTCACAAGCTTGAAAAGCATGGAGGAAATGCTCCCTTCAGATAAATTCATGCGTGTTCACCGCTCCTTTATCATAGGTTTAGATCACATTGATTCAGTAGTAAGAAATACTGTTCATATAGGTGATACAGTGATTACTGTCAGCGAAAATTACAAGGAGGGATTTTTAGATTTTTTAAATAAATGGATAGCTTGAAACTTAGCTATATATTTTAAAACAGAATTTTCTTATTGTTTCTTAATTTCAAAATCCTGATTTCTTTCATTATATTAAACTTTGAATAATAAAAGCCGTTGATAATACGGTGGTGCGATTTTTGATAGTTTAAGTGTAAATATTAAAAATTCAAATGACGGAAAGAGAAAAATCTTTTATGAAGATGGCCATTGAGCTTTCTCAAAGTGGAATGGACGCGGGTAAAGGCGGCCCATTTGGTTGTATAGTAGTGAAAGATGATGAAGTGATAGGCATGGGTTCCAATTCCGTCAGTTCGACCAATGACCCGACCGCTCATGCTGAAGTAGTAGCCATTAGAGATGCTTGTCAAAATCTTAAAAATTTCCAGCTAGATGGATGTGAAATATATACTTCATGTGAGCCTTGTCCTATGTGCCTTGGAGCCATCTATTGGGCAAGACCTGCGAGGGTGTTTTATGCTAACACCAAAAGGGATGCAGCAAATGCTGGATTCGATGACCAATTTATTTATGAAGAGTTAGATCTACCCTTAAACGAACGGTCAATCCCATTTGAACAGCTATTAAACAATGATGCTAAGGTGGTATTTGACAACTGGAAAAAGAAAGAAAATAAAACTTTATATTAAAACAAAAAAAAGAACCTATTATGAAAAAGTTAATGATTGCCCTAGTGAGTGCATCGCTATTATTTGCATGTAGTCAAGAAAAATCAGTGGAAGAAAGATATCTCTACGAAGGCGATAAAATTGTAGATGTAGAAACTGGTGATGAATACTTACTGGAAGAAAGTGAAGAAGAATTTATATTAGTTCACAAAGATGGCAGCACAGAAGTTATTCCTATGGAAGAAACTCCATTCTTTGGCACTACGCTATCTGATGAATATGTGAATGATTGGAAAAAAAGTCTTGAGGCAAGAAAAGACCTACTCCTAGAAGAGAAAAAGAACAAACTGAAAGACGCTAGAAGAGCAAGGTATGCCGAGTTTACGGATGAAGAATTGATGGATAAATTTCAGAAAATGCATAACGACAAGGAGGACATGACACTTCAGATGGATTTGATCGCTGAATTAGTAGAAAGAGGCGCCATTTCAGACGAGGATGCTCCAGACCTTTTGGAAATAGACCCAGAATTGATCAACTTCGATATTGAAATTGAAGCGCCTGAAAGCAGGTAAAATTTGAATAAATCTAAATTCAACATATTTTCAAAGTGAAACCTAGTCGACATCGGCTAGGTTTTTTTATAATGTGACTTACATCACCTTTTTATAATCGCTGTGTGGCTATTTTTAGAATACAAACAATAATCACACACTATGAACCACTATCAAGTATTGATCATCGGAGGAGGAACAGCCGGTATCACAGTAGCAGCACAACTTCGTAAAAAAGACAAAACCCTTCAGATTGCCATCATAGAGCCCTCTGAAAAACATTACTATCAGCCTGCTTGGACTTTGGTAGGTGCTGGAACTTTTGACTTCAAAGACACCGAACGAGAGGAAAAAAATTATATCCCAAAGGATGTCAGTTGGATTAAAGATAGTGCTACAGATATCATCCCAGAGCAAAACAAAGTAAAAACAGCTGAAAATGGAGACCTTACATTTGACTATTTAGTCATTGCTCCTGGCTTGGTCATGGCTCCTGAATTACTCCCAGGGTTGACTGAGGCGATGGAGAAAGACAACGTCTGCTCCAATTACACCGATCCCGAAAAAACTTGGGAAGTACTTCAAAACTTCAAAGGTGGCAACGCTGTCTTTACACAGCCAACTACACCGATCAAATGTGGAGGAGCACCTCAAAAAATCATGTATCTAGCGGAGGATTACTTTAGAAAATCAAAACTAAGAGAAAAAACTAATGTGATCTTCGCAACACCGGGTACGGTAATCTTTGGAGTTCCTGATTTTGCCAAAACACTTAATAAGATCGTCATTGATAGAGATATTATTCTCAAGACATATTACGCTCCAATCAAAGTTGATGGTGAGAAGCAAGAGATCACTTTCAGATATATCAATAGCGATATTCAAGAATGTGCCAAAAACCTTAGACCAAGCATTGGAGAAGAACTATTTGGAGACACAGAAATCAAAATCAAATATGACATGTTGCATATAGCCCCTCCTCAGCAAGCCCCTGATTTTATCAGAAACTCTGAAGTATCGATCAAAGAAGGTTCAAATAAAGGCTGGGTAGATGTGGATGTCAATACTTTAAGACATCTTCGCTTTCCGAATATCTTTGCTCTTGGAGATGTTGCCGCTCTGCCTACAGCTAAGACAGGAGCAGCAATAAGAAAACAAGCGCCTGTAGTCAGCGGGAATATTCTGCACCTAATTAAAAAAGGTAATTTGGATAAAAATATCTATGAAGGTTATTCTTCCTGCCCATTGGTGACTGGCTATGGTAAAATGGTTCTTGCTGAATTCAAATACAACAATGTCAGAGATAGCGATCCGCTGATAAGCAAATTTGTAGATACTTCCAAGGAGCAATACTCTATGTGGCTTCTCAAGAAATATGGTCTTCCAATCATGTATTGGGACATGATGCTCAAAGGACGAGCCTAAGAATAGTTCGATAGCCCAGCAATGCTGGGCTTTATTTTTTCATTCTAAATGGCATTTCATCCGCTTATATGAAAGCATGCCTTAATTCTGTTTCTTTCAAGTAAATTAGATCTTGAATACAAGAAATATGAAACTAGTTAGTCTATCTCTTTTTCTTATTTTTACCTGTTTCCAAAGTCTTGCACAGACCATCTCTATCAAAGATAAGGAGTCTGGAGCTCCCTTGGACTTTGTGTCTATTCACAGCCAATCACAAAAGTTGTTAGTCAATACCAACGCTAGCGGCAAAGCTGATATTAGTAAAATGAAGGGGCAAAAAAACATTCAAATCAGGCTTTTTGGTTATAAATCTCAATCTTTTTCCTTTGAAGCATTAGAAGCTTTAAATTTTGAGGTATTTCTTCAGCCTACCGCCATTTCACTTCAGCAGGCGGTAGTTTCAGCCACACGATGGTCTCAATCTAGACAAGAAATACCTTCCAAAATCTCAAGTATCAGTAAGGAAGAAAGGGAATTACTCAATCCACAAACAGCAGCAGATTTACTTGGTATATCAGGGGAAGTATTTGTTCAGAAAAGCCAGCAAGGTGGTGGAAGCCCTATGATCAGAGGATTCTCTGCCAATAGACTTTTGTATACTGTAGATGGGGTAAGAATGAATACCGCAATCTTTAGAGGTGGTAATTTACAAAATGTCATTTCCTTAGATGCCTTTGCCACGGAAAGCACCGAAGTTTTATTTGGGCCAGGTTCCATTATCTATGGGAGTGATGCCATCGGAGCTGTGATGAGTTTTCAGACCCTCACTCCTAAATTCTCAACCTCAGCAAAGCCCGAAATTTCAGGGAGTACCACTTTGAGAACTTCCACTGCAAATGGAGAACAGACTGGACATATTCATGTCGGTATAGGTGGAGAAAAGTGGGCATCCATAACAAGCTTTACCAGGAGCAATTATGGTGACCTGAGGATGGGCAAACATGGGCCAGATGAGTACCTCAAAAGAACCTATGTAGACAGAATAGATGGTGTCGATCAAATCATAACTAATCCTGATCCTAGGATTCAAAACCCAAGTGGTTTTTCTCAATCCAACCTAATGCAAAAAATCAGATATCAACCTCAGCAAAACTGGGATTTTCAATATGGCTTTCATTATTCAGAAACATCTGCATACTCCCGTTATGATCGACATATCAGATTAAGACCTGATGGAACCCCACGTAGTGGCGAATGGGATTATGGACCTCAAATATGGATGATGAACAATCTTCAGATCACTCATCAATCCGATAACAAATTATTTGACGAAGCTTCTTTAAGACTAGCAATTCAAAATTTTGAAGAAAGCAGAATTGATAGAAACTTCAACGATGCTACCCGCAGAACTCGGATAGAGAAGGTGAATGCCTATTCGGCAAATATAGACTTAATGAAAAATTTGAATGGTTCATCTAAGCTTTTTTACGGTTTTGAGTGGATTCTTAATGATGTAAATTCACAAGGAATCAATGAAAACATCATAGAAAATCAAATTATGCCAGGGCCTGCTAGATATCCTCAAGCCTCGTGGTCGTCTGCGGCAGTTTACCTCAGTTATCAAAATAAGCTGGGTAAAAATCTCCTTTTTCAAACAGGAGTTAGGTTGAACAGCTTTGCCATAGATGCTGATTTTTCAAATAATCTAGACTTCTATCCACTACCTTTCGGAAAAGCCGAACTTCGAAATTCTGCTTTAACAGGGAATATTGGATTAGTGTACACTCCACAAGATAGTTACACCATCCATATCAATGCATCTACCGGATTTAGGTCTCCAAATGTAGATGATATTGGTAAAATCTTCGATTCTGAACCAGGTACAGTGCTGATCCCCAATCCTAATTTGGATGCAGAATATGCATATAATGCAGAGGTCGGCATCAGTAAAGTTTTTGGAGAAAATGTCCTGATGGATTTTTCTGCATATTACACCCTTCTGGACAATGCTATCGTCAGGAGGGACTTCATGCTCAATGGTCAAGATAGTATTATTTACGATGGGGAATTGAGCAGAGTCTTAGCACTACAAAATGCTGCCCAAGCTACTGTAATGGGCATCCAAGCTGCCATAGAAATCAAGCTTCCTTATAACTTCTCTTTATCTTCCCGCTACAATATTCAGCGTGGTGAAGAAGAAACTGACGATGGTGAAGTAAATCCTAGTAGACATGCACCCCCTGCATTTGGGGTGACAAGATTGATTTACAAAAAAAACAAATGGAATGCTCAGCTATATTCAGAATATGCTGGTCAGATGAGCTTTGAACAGCTGCCACTTGAGGAAAGAGGAAAACCAGAACTTTATGCCATAGATACTAATGGCAACCCATTTTCACCAAGATGGCTGACATTAAATATTAAGGGAATGTACAAGATTTCCGATTTCTTTTTTGTTAATGTAGGAGTAGAAAACCTAGCTGATATCCGATATAGAACCTACAGTTCTGGAATCGTAGCTCCAGGTAGAAATTTTGTCTTTTCCATCACAGGAAGATTTTAACCACTTAATCAAGAGTATATAGCAAAAGATGAATACTTTTGTGTAAATCTCAACCTATGATAGAAATACTGGAAGCTTACGCCATAGAACTTGGGCCAGTTTGGTCGGCTTTTATAGCTACCTGTTTCACATGGATGGTTACAGCGCTCGGCGCTTCTTTGGTGTTTTTTTTCAAAGAAATCAAAAGATCAGTTTTTGATACACTACTTGGTTTCACTGGAGGAGTGATGATCGCTGCAAGTTTTTGGTCACTCTTGGCCCCAAGTATAAAGCATGCAGAGTCTCAGTTTCCCACAGCGCCTTGGGTTCCTGCGGCAGTTGGTTTTTTAGCTGGAGGATTATTCATTTTTGCTTTAGATAAATTCATGCCACACCTTCACATCAATTTCAATAAAGAAGAATCCGAAGGAGTAGCAACCAAATGGCATAAGTCCACATTGCTATTACTAGCCATTACACTACACAACATTCCTGAGGGACTAGCTATAGGCATTCTTTTTGGGGCTGCCTCCATGGGTATGGAAGGAGCTAGTATCACAGCTGCGATAGCCTTAGCCATTGGAATTGGTATTCAAAATTTTCCCGAAGGCATGGCAGTTGCAATGCCATTGAGAAGAAATGGTGCCAGCAGGAGAAAAAGCTTCTGGTATGGACAACTTTCTGCAGCAGTAGAGCCCGTAGCGGGCGTCATAGGAGCCTTTTCGGTCATTTACATGCAGAATATTTTACCATATGCACTATCATTTGCTGCTGGCGCTATGATTTTCGTCGTAGTAGAAGAGGTGATTCCTGAGACACAGCGAGATAAATACACTGATTTGGCTGTTTTGGGTTTTATGGCTGGATTCACTATTATGATGATTCTTGATGTAGCATTGGGTTAAGTCAGATTTGGCTTTGACTGGAATTATTTTTAAATAGACATTAACTCAAATAATTTTCCATATGCAAGAATATATTGTCTTTGGTATTTTAGTCTTTGCTTTGGCCTTTTTCATCTGGGGGAAATTTCGCTATGATATTGTGGCAATCACTTGCTTACTAATCTTAGTAATAACTGGTATCACTCCTGTGGACGAGGCATTTTATGGCTTTGCACATCCTGCTGTGATAACAGTAGCAGTTATATTGATCGTCAGTGCAGGTTTGCAAAACTCTGGACTCATAGATTTGATTGGTAAGTGGGTGGTCAAGTTAGGTGATAATCTCACCTTACAAGTTGCCGTTCTATGTATCATTGTGAGTATAGCCTCTGCTTTTATGAATAATGTCGGTGCACTTGCTGTAATGATGCCGGTGGCACTTCATCTCGCCAAAAAAAGTGGCAATTCACCATCTTCCCTATTGATGCCTATAGCTTTTGCTTCCCTTTTAGGCGGTATGATCACTTTGATTGGGACACCCCCAAATATTATCATCGCTAATTTCAGAAGCAAAGAAATGGAAGGCTCCTTTTCCATGTTTGACTTTGCCCCAGTAGGGATGGGGGTGACAGTTATCGGATTGTTATTTATTGTTTTTCTAGGCTGGAGATTGATCCCAAAACGAATCAGCGGAAACAAAAAAGATGAAAACTATTTTGACATCGAAGATTATATTACAGAAATCATAGTAGAACAAGACTCTAAACTAGAAGGCAAACCAATTTTAGAAATCCAAAGCATTAGTGATGGAGACATCCAAGTTTTGAATGTCATCAGAAGTAATTACCTGATGCATGCTCCTGATATGAATATGGTATTACGAGCGGGAGACATTATTTCTATCGAAAGTGACGGGGATGACCTCAAGAAGTTCCTTGAAAAAAGTAAATGTACGCTAGTTGCCAATAAGCCAAAGAACCAAGAGGAGAAAGAGAAAAAAGCCATTGGAAGTGAAGAAATCTCCATAGTTGAAGCAGTAGTCATGGCTGATGCACCTATTTCAAATCAAACAGCTGCAAGCCTAAGCATGCGCAATAGATTTGGGGTAAATCTACTGGCAGTCTCAAGGCAAGATAAAAAAATCAAAAAGCGCCTTGATCATGTAAAATTCAAGGTTGGAGATGTCCTGCTCCTTCAGGGAAATGCAGAAAAAATAAATGAGAGCTTACATTCCATGGGCTGCTTACCACTAGCTGACAGGGGTTTTTCCATAGGAAAACCAAAAAGGATCGTAGTAGCCCTCAGCATTTTTATAGCCTCTATCGCTTTGATCATTACCGATATTTTACCAGTTCAGATTAGCTTCACTTTGGCTGCTTTGGCGATGGTGCTTACCAAAACACTGGATCTCAAGGAACTTTATCAAAAGGTAGATTGGCCCGTCATTGTACTCTTGGGAGCCATGCTTCCTCTAGGAACGGCACTAGAGAGTTCTGGTGGTGCCAACACTATTGCCAATCTGATGCTGGAAATAGGTTCAAGCTTACCTGCGGAAGCCAGTCTAGCTTTGTTTTTTGTGACTACCATGCTGCTGTCCAATGTGATCAACAACGCAGCCACTGCTGTATTGATGGCACCTATTGCACTCAATATTGCTGACGGACTTGAGGTATCCTCAGATCCATTTCTGATGGCTATTGCCGTGGGTGCTTCTGCTGCATTCCTCACGCCTATCGGTCACCAATCTAACACTTTGGTCATGGGGCCGGGAGGATACGCCTTCAAAGATTATTTTAAAATGGGTTTACCTATTTCCATCTTAATGATCATTGCTGGTATTCCTTTGATTTTGTTCTTCTGGCCTCTATAATTATGGCTTATTTGAATAAATAACATATTTTCTACGCTTTATCAGTAGAACAAAGCCCTTTCTAGAAAGAAAAAATAAGAATCCCGAAAAATAAGCTTAATTTCAAAGCTATTTTTTAATAAAAAACATAAATTTTAAAAAAATTGGTTTGATTTTATACCATAAAAAAAGGAATCTTTGTAAAAGATTCCTTTGATGGGTTTATTTGTTACTGACCTCAGCCATATTAACTTTGGTATTTTTTAAACTTTTGTTGTTTTTTTACTACCAAAATTTCCTAAACATAACAAAAACATAATAAATGGCAATAAATCTTTTAATAAATTTTTCGAGCAGCAAAGAATCCCCTGATATTATTTGGTCAGTGTAAATTAGCTTGATAAACCTTCGGTGTCATTCCAAATTCTGACTTAAAAGCTCTAATGAAGTAGGTAATATTATTAAAGCCAGCCATATAGCAAACTTCTTGAATTTGGTAATTCGCCATCCTGAGGTAATTTTTAGCAAGGCTGAGTCGCTCTTTGAGCACAAATTCCATCGGACTGAGTCCTAGTTCCTGCTTAAAGCTTCTTGAAAAATGAGGTTTACTCATACAAGCTTTTTGACTTAAAATATCTAAGTTTAGCTCCTCTCTGATATTATTTTTGATGTAGTCCACTACATGTGCCAGTCTATTATTTGACGCTAAAAGTTTGTAAGTCTTCTGTAGCATATCCCTAGCTTGTGTCTGAGTCAATCTTATCAAAAGTTCTTTCAGCGCTAAAGAAGCGATGACATCTTTTTCTTTAGATCTTTCCTTTACCCCTATTCTGATAAAGCGATTAATGATTTCAGAGAGATCCTGTGTATTGATCAAGTGAAAATTCGAAAGATCTAGCCCCCATTCATCTGTTATCACTTTATCTGGAAAGCGTTCATTAAGGAGATTGAAAGTATTTTCAATCATTTCCTTAGAAATAGACAGCGCAATGCATTGAGTAGGATTATCAATTTGTGCTTCAGGAAAGTCTATTTTCATCAACTCATTCGGCGGGACGATTACCGACTCTCCAGGAAGGTAATCAAAACCTGGCTTATCAAATAGGTGCATTACCTTTTTCCCTTTGAGCATAGTCGTCAAAACCAAATCACCAAAAACCAAATTCACATCCGCTGCTTGTTGATGGGTTTCAAAAATATTGAGCTCACAATTATTCAAAGTATAGGTAGTCCTATTCTCCACTAAGGTCTTCAGATCCTTCTCATTTCTCCAAGGCACACCTGCAATGAAATTTTGACTCATGGATTTTATTTTGGGTTTCTCTTAAAGTTATTAATAAAGCTTCACTTTTAAAAACAACGAGATATAATCGTGGATGTTACGCCAAGTGGATTGCTTGATTGGATAAGTGGATTTTTTTCAAAATATAATAAAGAGATTTGACAAAAACCCAAAATAAAAAAATATGTCAACATTAACATTATCCCAATCAAAGCCTGTGGATAGGCCACAGATCAAAGAAAAGTATGACCATTTTATCGGAGGTAAATGGGTAGCTCCTAGCTCTGGAGAGTATTTTGACAACATCTCTCCTATAGACGGCAAAGCTTTTTCAAAAGCCGCAAGAGGTAATAAAGCAGATATTGAAAAAGCGCTAGATGCAGCACACGAAGCATTTGCTACCTGGTCAAAGACCTCGGCTGCAGAACGTAGCCGAGTGCTTAATAAAATCGCTGATATCATCGAAGAAAATCTGGAATTGCTTGCTAGGATTGAGACCATAGACAATGGCAAAGCTTTGAGAGAAACTAGAGCAGCAGACCTGCCACTATGTGTAGATCACTTCAGGTATTTCGCAGGTGTGATTAGAGCGGATGAATCTTCTATCTCAGAACACGACGAAACTACCGTAAGTATTGCTCTGCACGAGCCACTTGGCGTGGTTGGACAGATCATTCCTTGGAATTTCCCACTATTGATGGCCACTTGGAAAATAGCTCCCGCTCTTGCTGCTGGATGCTGTACCGTAGTGAAACCAGCTGAGCAAACTCCTACTAGTATTATGGTTCTGATGGAATTGATTGCTGACGTGCTTCCTCCGGGTGTTTTGAACGTAGTGACAGGTTTTGGTCCAGAAGCAGGTAAGCCCTTGGCTACATCGGACAGAGTTGCTAAAGTAGCCTTCACTGGTGAAACAACAACCGGTCGATTGATCATGCAATATGCTTCTGAAAATTTGATCCCAGTGACCATGGAACTTGGAGGGAAATCTCCTAACATCTTCATGAAATCAGTGGGAGATGCCGATGATGAATTCTTCGACAAAGCAGTAGAAGGAGCCGTAATGTTCGCTTTGAATCAAGGAGAAGTATGTACTTGCCCATCTAGAATCTTGGTACACGAAGACATCTATGACAAATTCATGGAAAGAGTAGTCGCACGTACCAAAGCCATCAAAATGGGTCACCCACTCGCAGAAGATACCATGATGGGGGCACAAGCTTCTAATGATCAATTCGAAAAAATTCTCTCCTACCTAGATATTGGTAAGCAAGAGGGTGCAGAAGTACTCTGTGGGGGTGAAAAAGCCAGCCTGAACTCAGGACTAGAAACGGGCTACTACATACAGCCTACTATATTTAAAGGCCATAACAAAATGAGGATTTTCCAAGAAGAAATCTTTGGGCCAGTTACTTCAGTGACTACTTTCAAGACCACGGAAGAGGCAATCGCTATCGCCAATGATACCATGTATGGCCTAGGTGCCGGGCTTTGGTCAAGAGATGCACATGAATTGTATCAAGTACCTAGAGCCATTCAGGCAGGTCGTGTTTGGGTAAATTGCTACCATGCCTATCCTGCTCACGCACCATTTGGTGGATACAAAAAATCTGGATTCGGTCGTGAAAATCATCTAATGATGCTCAATCATTACCGTCAGACTAAAAATATGCTCATTTCTTACAGCAAAAATAAATTAGGGTTCTTTTAGAAAATCCTGAATAACAGCACACAAGAAGCATGATAGCAATATCCTGCTTCTTGTTTTTTGCTTTTGTAATCTTTTCAGAGGCAAATTATGAAGTCAATATACCTATATAGACTATCTTTTGAATAAAATAACTTTACAAGCTTCCAATTCTATATTCGAAAATCATGAGTGAAAGTAAAACCATTCCAAGAGTAATTCTCTCGGAAGCTGCAATTGATACCATAGATACTTTAAGAAAACGATTTGGCACAGACTTGATGTTCCATCAGAGTGGAGGATGTTGTGATGGATCCTCTCCAATGTGTTTCGAAAAAGGTGACTTCAAAGTAGGTGGAAGTGATATTTGGATAGGCAAGGTGTACGGCTGTGATTTTTTCATGAACAAGGATCAATTCGAGTATTGGAAACATACTCAGTTGACCTTAGATGTGACTCCAGGAAGAGGCAGTAGCTTTTCAATAGAAATCCCAATGGGAATCCGATTTATTATACGCTCAAGAGTCTTTACTATGGAGGAATTGGAAAATCTAGAACCTACCATGACAGGTGAAGAAATGGTGGAGAAAAATTTACTTTGAAACTTTTTATAGGATTGATTAGACTAAGATAAATTCCAAATTGCCAGATCTGCTCCATTAATATATCAGTAAGTCGCTTTTTTCATTAACTTCAATGTATGAAAAAGTTGATATTATTCGCATTTTTTTGCTCCTCGTTTTTTATAGAGAAAGCAAACTGTCAAACCAATGAAATCAATGCCATTGAGCAAACTATCAAGCTCTATTTCGAGGGAATGATAGAGCGAGACAGATCCAAATTAGATAGCGCATTTGACCCCTCTGCGAGACTAATCGGATATAGAGGAGAGCAATTCACCATCACGCCTTATGAAGAATGGGCAAGTGGAACTGCTAAGGGTAACCATCGCAACCCTGCCGAATATGACAATCATATCATTGGAATTGAGATCAAAGGATATACAGCTTTGGCCAAAACAGAGTTATTCTGGCCAGGCATTTACTATTTCGATTACCTGACCTTGATCAAAATAAATGAACAATGGAAAATTGTCCACAAGACTTGGTATGAAGAAAAAACAAACCCCAACCTATGAATTCTAAAAAAGAGCAAAAACTACATCAAGAGATCACCTTTGCAGGCAATATTCAAGAGTACCTCAGGGAATTTGTTTACGGTGGCATAGATGGTGCGGTTACCACATTCGCTGTGGTGGCTGGTGCTGTGGGTGCCAACTTAGACCCAGCGATCATCATCATTCTTGGCTTTGCCAATCTCCTGGCAGATGGCTTCTCCATGTCTGTAGGAGCCTATCTTTCATCCAAATCTGATCAAGAAAATTATAACAAACATAAAGCAGTTGAATATTGGGAAGTAGATAACCTACCTCAAAAAGAAAGGCAAGAAATCGAAGATATATATAGAGAGAAAGGATTTGAAGGTGAATTACTTCAGCAAGTAGTAAATGTAATCACAGCTGATAAAGACAGGTGGGTAGATGAGATGATGAAAGATGAACTCAACATGATGGAAGAAACCAAAAGCCCATTCAAAATCGGACTTGCGACTTTAATTTCATTTATCGTAGTAGGTTTTATTCCATTGATGATTTATGTATACGACTACTTCAGAGATACCAATTTTAATGTTTTCCTATGGACAAGTGTATTTACGGGATTAGCATTTACTGTAGTAGGTTGGATGAAGAGCTATGTCAATCAAACCAATGTATTCAAAAGCGTTGGTGAAACATTGGGTTTGGGTTTCCTAGCAGCACTAGTTGCTTATTATGTGGGGGATTTTTTAGAAGGTTTGATCAATTTTAGCTAAAATGAAAACTATCTCAGATGTCATCCACAGAATGGATCAAATCATCGCAGAATGCCATCAAAAGCAATCTAGACTGGGATACTTTGCTATTCTCTATCGGCAAGTTACCATAAGAGTAGCAGAAGGAATCTCATGCGGAGAGTTTGAAGACAATGCTAGAATGGAAGTGTTAGATGTGATATTTGCCAAGCGCTTTATTGACGCATACGAGGCATACATTGTAGGTAAACCAATTACCTTAAGCTGGCAAAAGGCTTTTGTCGCTACGGAAAATAGCAAGTATATTATTTTGCAACATTTGTTATTGGGTATCAATGCTCATATCAACCTAGACCTAGGAATAGCCGCAGTTCAGACAGTAGGCAGTCAGCCATTGGCAACCATCAAAAATGACTTTGATAAAATCAACGCTGTACTCTCTGAGTTAGTTGACAGCGTCAAAACTAACATAGGTAAGCTCTCTCCAGTTTTTAACTTTTTGATTCGATTTGCGAAAGGACGAGACGAAATCTTAGTCAATTTCAGTATTCAATTGGCTCGTGACGGGGCTTGGAAATTTGCTCAATCATACGAAACTTCTGATAATAGAACTGATAGCATCAATATAAGAGATCAAATCATCGCAGGCTTAGCAGAAGGCATGATCAATCCAGGTAAAAGATTGAGTAGAATAATCAGCTTGATCAGCCTAACAGAGTGGCGATCAGTATCTAGCAATATGACTCAATTGGACGAGGTGGTTAAAAAAATCAAATAAGATTTCTCAGTCAGAATCAATTCTTTCCCAAAACCAATTATCTAAAAGTATATCTGACCCCCAGACTAGCTCGTAGATTTACATAAGAATCAGAAGTAAATACATTTGGAGTTGCTTCCATCAGAATAGCAAAGTTTCTGTGGCTTTCTATGGGCTTGATAGTAAACCCAATTGGTAATCCGATTCTAGCAGAGCTATAAAAAACATACCCGAACATTGCACCCGCATGAAAATTAAACCAATCGCTTTTATAAATATTCCTATTAAAATGCCCCTCAATTCCAAAGCCAGTCTCTAAGACATCATTAGCTCCAAATCGGATCTCTCCAAAATACTTTTTCTCGTTATCAGTTCCAATTCCCACTTGCCCCACCAAACCGCTTTGATAAACTCCCGCAAACGTTGGCCGCAGCTTACTTTGAGCATTTGCTACTTGTAACATGAAAATAAACATTAACACTAAATTAAAAACGACTCTAATCTTCATAACTAAATTCTTTTAATAAAGTCTAAAGGTAATAATTTATAAATATTATCATATTTTATGAAAAACTTAAAATTGACTGACATAGATTATTTTTGATTCAGTAGTTTTATAAAAACACTGTAAAAAAACCCATACAACTTGAATTTAATCTATCATTAAGCAAATCACCCTGCATCTCTCAATATTTCCATAGGAGGCTTGTTGATGATCTTCCTACCGTTGAGCCAACCTAACAATATGGTGAGAAGTGTTAGTGCCAAATAGACTATCAGAGCCTCTTGGTAAGCTCCCCTGTAAGGCAACTCAAAGACGTACTTACTCAACAAGAAAGTCGCTAAGAATGAAAGTAGAATTCCACTCAATGAAGCTAAAGACCCAAGGAAGAAATACTCTAAAGTATTTATTTTCCTAACTGTACCACTGTCTGCTCCCAATGTCCGCAATAAAATACTTTCTCGCATCCTTTGGTATTTGCTGATAATTAGAGAACTGATCAATACCAAAATCCCTGTTGCTATGCTAAAGAATGCCATAAATTGGATCACAAAACTGATTTTACCCAGTATCTCTTCTAAGGTCTCCACAATAGCTCCTAGGTTTACTACTGAGATATTGGGAAAGGACCTGACAATATCAGACTGAATCTGGGCAGCCTGCCGGTCATTTTTGGTTTTGGTCACCACCACATGAAACTTCGGGGCGCGTTCCAAAACTCCTTCTGGAAAAAGCACTAAAAAATTGGTGGATACCTGATTGAATTTCACTTCTCTAAAGCTACCGATAAAAGTTTTTATGGGTCTGCCTTGGACATTGAAGAGGATTTCATCACCAAGCTTGAGTCCTGTCCTGAGTGCATAGCTCTGATCAAAAGATACAAAAATAGAATCTCCTGGATTTTCAACTTTCCTGAGCGCACCTTTAACCATTCTCTCAGAGCTGATCAGGGTGTCTCTATATGTCACCCTAAACTCCCTGTTGTAAAGTCCTCTTGATCTACGATCATCATCAGGGAGTGTATCATTGCCTTTTTTGGTCAGCCCATTGATAGATTCCAGCGCCATGGTGACGATGGGTACTTGCTGCAATACTGGAATTCCTTCTCCTTTGACTTTTTGAACTAAAGCCTCCACTTGATGATCTTGGATATCGAAAAGCAACATGTTAGGTTGATCTTCTTTGTCTGCAAACTTCGCTTCATCCAGCAATTGCCCCTGCACAAAAAACAAGGTGCTGATCATTGCTGTACCCAGACCAATGGTAGCAATCAAGGAGGTAGTTTGATTATTGGGCCTGTAGAGATTGGCTAGGGATTGTCTGATTGGGTAAGATAATCCAATAGGCAAAAACTTCTTAATCAACCACATTATAGCCAAGGCTACAGACCACAAAGCTCCAAAAGCAAAAATCACAAATCCTGTAAAGCCCAATGCAGACTTCCAACCCGGCAAAAGCATATAGCTAAAGCCAAATACAAACAGTAGAATTCCCAAAATAACCAGCCATCTTAATGGGTCTTTGCCCAGTTTGGTCTCTTCATCATCTGGCCTCAGGGTAGCCATAGGCGAGACCTTACGCATTTTCAGTAATGGCAAAAGCGCAAACAACAAGGCTACCAATATTCCTGTGATTAATCCAAATCCAATACTTGACCAAGAAAGTGATACTGTCACATCCACAGGAAGAAAATCCTCAAAGACAACTGGTAGCACAAACTGTAATGCTGACCCCAAAATCGCTCCAACAATTGAACCCAAAAATCCCATCATCAAAATCTGCAAAAGGTAAACCTGCATAGTTTGCCAAGCTGAAACACCTAAGCATCTAAGCACAGCAACCGACGGGAGTTTCTCTTTAACAAAAACATTCACCGCACTCGCTACCCCAACACAGCCGAGCAATAAGGCAATAAATGCTACCAAACTGAGGAAGTTTGCCAAATTATCAAAAGAACGGCCCGTCCTCCTTCTTCTCTCTTCTACAGAATCTGCACTGACCTTATCTTCTTCCCACTGAACTTCATACTTTTTGATCAATTCATCAGGATTGATCTCATCAGCCATTTGATAATACCTGACATAGCGAAGTCGGCTTCCATATTGAATCAAACCTGTGGCCTCTGCGTATTCCATAGGAATATAAACAGCTGGCGCTACAGTGGCAGTAATGCCGGTCTGCCCTGGCACTTTCTGCAATTCACCCACAATTTGAAAAGTCACCTCTCCTACCTTGATGCTATCCCCCACTTGTGCATTGAATTGTGCCATGAGGATTTTTTCAACCAATGCCTTTTTTCCTCCTGATCGAAAATCCTCTGATGCACTCACAGGAACCGTCTCCAAGTTTCCATAAAAAGGGTAAGCCCCTTCCAGCACTCTAACCTGTGTAAGCCTACTTTCTCCAGTCTCTGGAAAAGCGACCATACTGGCAAAATTGATTTCATCTGCCTGAGCAATTGCGATAGAGTCTGTAGGTTGCTCTCCTAGCGGTTTACTGTTTTCTAAGACCAAATCCGCACCGACCAATTCTTTGGATTGCTTTTCTATGTCTGATTTGAGGTTGTCACCAAAAGAACTGATCGCCACCAATGCGGCGATCCCTACTACCATAGAGGAGACAAAAAGTAGCAAACGTGAGAAATTCTTTCGGAAATCTCTCAAGGCCATCTTCCAGACCCAAGCAAAATTACCCATGTGACTCCTCCTGTATTTTGCCTCCTTTGATATGAATGATCCTATCGGTACGCTTAGCCAATTCAGGATCATGCGTCACCAATATCAGTGTTGTTCCTTGCTCTTTATTCAAGTTAAAAATTAAATCCTCGATCATCTCCCCTGTTTCTGTATCCAAATTACCCGTAGGCTCGTCAGCAAATAAAATTTTTGGTTCATTGGCAAAAGCTCTTGCAATAGAAACCCGCTGCTGCTCCCCTCCTGACAACTGCGTAGGATAGTGTGTCATCCGATCTTTTAATCCTACTTTCTCCAAAAGTTCAATGGCTTTGGACTTAGCATCTTTTCGTTTTTTGAGTTCCAAAGGAACCATCACATTTTCCAACGCAGTCAATGTAGGCAGTAATTGAAAATTTTGAAAAATAAACCCCACATCCCTACTCCGAGCAGCAGCCCGCTGATCTTCTGTCAATTTCTCAAAAGCATTTCCATTGAGTATTACCGAGCCTGTAGAGGGAGAGTCAAGCCCAGCGCAAAGCCCCAACAAAGTAGTCTTTCCTGAACCAGAAGGACCTACTATAGCGATACTTTCTCCCTCTGAAATTTCAATATTTACCTGATCTAAAACAGTAAGTTTTCTGCTCCCACTTTGATAAGTTTTGGAGACATCTTTGATGGATAATATTCCCATGGGTTTTCTTTGATAAATATTAGCTATAGAGTTAAACTGAATTGCCTTGAAAAAAGATCAAAACAATAGGAATTAGATGATTTTGAAAACATGAATACACCAGTGCTCATTCATCAATAGCCTAAAGCATCATAAAGACTAAAGTGTATCATACCGAACACAACAACTTTAAATATACTGGAAATTCATATTCAGCCTTCTTTTGGAGTAAAAATTATAAATTTGAAAACTTGATTTCCTTAAACCTGTTAATCAAGTATGTCTTTTCTTTTGAAAAACCTACGCTTATTCAGCTTCCAAAAAGTCTAATCATGAAATATATATTTGACCTATCACTTTACCTTAGCTTAAGCTTTCTCGTATTTTCTTCTTGCTCTAGTCCTTCTCATGAAGCAGTAGAAAATGAAAGAACTGAAGAAAATACCCCTGAGAAAACAGCCAGTAAAGCATTGATTTTGTTTTTTGGCAATAGCCTCACGGCTGGCTATGGACTTGAGGAAGAAGAATCTTTTCCTGGCTTGGTAGCAGCAAGAATTGACAGTCTAGAGTTACCCTATCGCGTGATCAATGGAGGATTATCAGGAGAAACCACAGCTAGCGGATTGAGTAGATTAGATTGGTTTCTAGAAGAAAAGCCCTCTATATTCGTACTAGAACTAGGTGGTAATGATGGACTCAGAGGCATCAGCCTAACCGAAACTAAGAAAAATCTCAAAAGCATTATCAGCCTTGTCAAGACACGCTACCCTGATACCAAAATCTTGTTGGCAGGCATGCAAATCCCACCTAATATGGGGCAAGAATACACAAAAGAGTTTCAAGAAATGTATCCTACAATAGCTGAAGAGGAAAATGTAAAACTGATCCCATTTCTCCTTGAAGGTGTTGCGGGAGATCCTGACTTAAATCTACCCGATGGCATCCACCCGACAGCTGAAGGACATGAGATTGTATTCGAAACCATTTGGCCATATATAGAGGCAATGATTGAAGGGTGAGTTTTTTTTTGAACAAAGAACGAAGTACGATGTGTCAAGCTCCTCCACAGAATTAAATATAATAATCCAAATACAGTAACCATAAACCCCAATAATCCGCTTAATCTGCGAGATACATTTTTTATCCACGCATATCTCCCTTATCAGCGTCATCCCGCTATTCGGGACAGGTTCCGCGTTCTATCCACAATAATTTCTATTTTTCATTTTTTTTGATAATCTTACTCCTCCAACCCAAAATAAATCTATTTCATGAGTTTTGAAATCAAATCAACGGCAGAATCCTATGATGTCATTATAGTAGGTTCTGGAGCAGGAGGTGGAATGGCCTCCAAAATTTTATCTGAAGCAGGACTATCTGTAGCAGTTATAGAAGCAGGGGGTGACTTCGATCCAGCCAAAGATGAAGACCGCACCCAGATGCGTTTTCCTTGGGAATCCCCACGGAGAGGAAGTGGCACACGAATCAGACCATTTGGAGACTTTGATGCAGCCATAGGTGGCTGGGATATAGAAGGTGAGCCTTACACCCGCGCTAGAGGAACCAGTTTTGATTGGTTCAGGTCCAGAATGGTCGGCGGACGTACCAATCACTGGGGTAGAATATCCCTTCGCTTTGGCCCTGATGATTTCAAAAGAGCAAGCATCGATGGGTTAGGTCATGACTGGCCGATAGGCTATGATGACCTCAAACCATACTATGACAAAGTAGATAAATTGATCGGTGTATTTGGTTCAAAAGAGGGCTGGCACAACGAGCCAGATGGTTTTTTTCTCCCTCCGCCTAAACCTAGACTTCATGAACTCTACATGATGAAAGGCGCAAAGAAAGTAAACATCCCAGTGATTCCTTCCAGACTTTCTGTATTGACCAAACCGATCAATAATGACCGTGGAGTTTGTTTTTTCTGTGCGCAATGCAACAGAGCCTGTCAGGCTTATGCAGATTTTTCATCAGGAACATGCCTGCTCCACCCTGCCATGAAAAAAGGAAAAGTTGATCTTTTCACAAATAGCATGGTTAGAAAAGTCACCACTGATGATACTGGTAAAGCCACTGGCGTATCCTTCATCAGCAAAGTGGATATGAAAGAATACAAGTTGAGATCAAGAGTGGTAGTACTAGGTGCTTCGGCTTGTGAGTCTGCTCGTATTATGCTCAATTCCAAGTCTAAATCCCACCCGGACGGAATCGGCAACAGCAGCGGCATGGTAGGCAGATACCTACATGACTCTACAGGAGCTGATAGAATGGGTATACTACCTGAACTCATGGAAAGAGAGCGCTACAATGAAGATGGCGTGGGAGGTATGCACGTGTATACCCCTTGGTGGTTGGATAATAAGAAACTGGATTTTGCTCGTGGCTATCATATTGAGTACTGGGGAGGGATGGGTATGCCCTCCTATGGTGTAGGCTTCTCTATGGACACGATGCGCAAGTATCTCAAAGATGAATTTGGCAACCCAAGTCCAAATGGTGGCTATGGGGAAGGACTGAAAAAAGACATCAAAAGAATTCAAGGCTCTACGCTCGGAATGTCGGGTAGAGGAGAAAGCATTCCCCAATACAGTAATTATTGCGAAATTGACCCCAATGTGGTGGATAAATATGGTATTCCTGTTTTGAGATTCAATTATCAATGGACTGATCATGAAATCAAGCAAGCCAAACACATGCATGACACTTTTGAGGAAATCCTAACCAATGCTGGTGCTATATTACTCGGAAATAAACCCGGTCCAGAATCCAAATATGGTTTAGCCACACCTGGCCGAATTATTCATGAAGTAGGCACTACAAGAATGGGTAACGATCCAGCGACTTCTGTTTTGAATAGCAATTGCCAAGCACATGATTGCGATAATCTGTTTGTGGTGGATGCAGGGCCTTTCGTGTCTCAAGCAGACAAAAACCCTACCTGGACTATTCTCGCATTGAGTTGGAGAACTTCAGACTATATCGTATCCGAATTGAAAAAGAAAAACATCTAAATCCAAGACCATGAATAGAAGAGAAAACCTCAAACTCCTTTTCACTGGAGCCTTGGCTTCAGGATTCTTGCTGACCAATTGCAGCCCTGAAGAAAAGCAACTCACCTACTCCCCTCAATTATCTGGAGGAACCAAGGGAGGTAGAACTGAAGAGGAAAAATTGATCGATCAAAAATTGCTTTCTGAGACCTTTTTGACCGAAGAAGAGAAAAAGAAACTAGAAGTATTGGTAGATATCATTATACCAGCGGATGAAAAATCTCCCGCTGCTACAGAAGTGGGCGTGGTAGACTTCATCGAATTCATGATGAAAGACTACCCCGGATATCAAACTCCCATGCGTGGTGGACTAATGTGGTTGGATCATTATGGGGAAGATCACTTTGGGAAAGTATTTCTTGAATTGGATGATTCCCAAAAGTTAGAAATCATCGAAGCCATAGCATGGCCAGAGCGTGCTGAGCCTGAAAATGAAGGAGGGGTTAAATTCTTCAATATGCTTCGAAACCTCACAGCTACAGGTTATTTCACCACTGAGCCCGGCTTCAAATATTTAGGATATGTAGGAAATACACCGAATATCTGGGATGGCGTTCCAGATCATATTATGAAAACGCATGGATTTGAGCTACCTGAAGTATACAAAGACGTGTATCTCAAACCAGAAGAACGAGGAGAACTAGCGCAATGGGATGATGAAGGAAATATTATTAGGAAAGGATAAAAATAATCAGAGAAAAAGCCATTGCATATCAGTGGCTTTTCTATTTTTGAGGGATTTTCAAAATTGATATGACAAAACTCAAACCTTTCTTTCTTTCAATTTCCCTACTAGGATTACTCCTATGGCTAGGGGCTTGCACCAAAAACATCAGCATGTCTAGACTTATGCCTGCTGAAATCGATGTTCCTAATCATGTACAGCGATTGCTAATTGTAGACAGAACAGCCCCACAAAATGAAAATTTAGCTGTATTGGAAGGCTTGATATCCGGAGAGGCTCCTTTTGAAGTTCGCAACGCTGTAGAAGCTACTATTGCCACAATTCAGCAAGAGCTCAACACCTCACCTAGATTCGAAGTGATCAGAGCTAGAGAACGTCTAAGAGGAGGATTATTTGCACAGACTTTTCCAAACCCCTTGACATGGCCTCAAATAGAAGCATTATGTAGAGAATATAATGCTGATGCTGTACTCGCTTTGGAAAAATTCAGCTCTGACTTTATCGTGACTGATAAAAGACAAATTATCAAGAAAACAGAAGGTGAAGGAAGAAATGCGAAGACTGTGGAAGTTCAAGGAATCTATGCGGAAGGTGTTGCTTCTGTACAAGTAGGATTCAGATTCTATGACCCTTTAACCAAGAATATTGCTGATCAACGAGATTTTGAAAAAACCAACCTTTGGTCAGCGGAGGCTGAAACCAGAACACAAGCACTAGCACTCCTGATAGATAAGGTCAAGGCTACCCAATATGTAGGACAAGTCGCTGGAGCAAGCTATGCGAGAAGGATTGCTCCCATGTACCTTAGCATCAACAGAACCCTCTACCAAAAGCCTAAAGAAAACCCTGCATTGGCTAGAGGTGCTAGATTAGCAGAAGTCAATCGCTGGGAAGAAGCCATCGAAGTATGGGAAAACGGATTAAACTTTCCTAATAGAGACAAATCAGGAGGAAGAATTTGCTACAATATTGCAGTCGGATTTGAAGTGCTGGGAGATCTAGAGTCAGCAAAATACTGGGCAGGGAAAGCCTATACAGACTATGGGTTCAAGCAAGGTCGTACTTACTCTAATCAACTCAATGTCAGAATGGGACAAGAAGAAAGACTTCGCCAACAACTTTCTAGAGAAAACTAAGCAGGCAAGACTTGCTTAGTTTACTTTTTTAACTAATTTTATTTTTTAGTATAAAATTCATTTACTTTAGATCTTTTAGAATTAAACAATGAGTAAACTTTATTTTACCAGAATTTCCAGTGCCGCAATCATAATTGGGGCGATTTTATTACAAATCAGTTGTGGGAATAAAGAATCAAGTTCAGAAGCCCTCTTAGCAGCAGAATCTTATGAATTAGAAATCATCGATTCGGTGACGATAGACTATTTGGGTGCACTCAGCTGGTCTGATATCAGTCGTGATGGCAATCATATTCTGGGTTATGACAATCAAAAAATGGATGTCATGCTCTTTTCCAAAGAAGGAGAAGTATTGGGCGCTTTCAACAAAACAGGAGATCAGCCTGATGCAATCGGTGGTAGCCCACTTTCTAGACCTCAATTCGTCAAGCAAAACGAATGGGCCATACTTGGTAAAAATGGCGTTTTCGCATATGACTTTAATGGGCAGCTGACTAGAAAAGCCAAGCCCGACTTCCCTGTCTCCATATCCTTGACCATCTCCAATGCAAATATCTTACACTTCTTAGACGAAGATATTGCCTTGGCACACTTCATGGGAAGGGATGGGAAAGGAACTTTTTATGTAAATCCAGAAATCACACAATTAGAAAAAGTTGATTTTAATACTGGAGATTTCTCAGGAGTTGCTCCTATCCCAAGCAATTCAAAATACAATAACCCTGAAAAAATCCACAATGTGCTCACTGTAATTCCTGCGATGGATATTTATGATGGCAAATTGTACATCGCATTTAAAAATGAACCAAAGCTGTGGATTTATGACCTTAACAATCTTGACCAACCAAAGCAAGAAATCAATATTGCCTTTGATAAATTCATCGAAAAAGAAGGGGTCTCTCCTGATGCTGTAGATCGAGATAATTTTGGAATCAACTCCAAAGACTTCACTTACGGAAGCATTGAAAAGATACTTGTACATAAAGATATTATCATCATGCAGTACGCTGAGGGATTGACTGAGGCGGAATACAAAGCAGCAAGTGAGGGACTTGACAACCCTATGGATCTTTTCTCGAAACTTTTCGCTGCAAATAAGTCCCAATTTGGGCTAATTGGTGCAGATGGGCAAATCAAACCTATCAAACTTCCAGAACGAGTAGGGAATATTGAATTTATTGATCAAGAAGGAAATATTTGGATTAGCTACAATAGAGAAGAAGAGCTCGATTACGAATTGATTTTTAAAGCAAATTTAAAAGCAGTAAAATGAGAAATGTATTTTTGATAGGACTGATCATCATGACCTTAGGAGTAGGTTGTGGTCAAAAAGACACCAAAGAAGCGAGTTCTTCCGATTATTATTATGATTTGGAGATAGTAGATTCATTATCCATAGATTATCTAGGCGAAATGTATCTATTAAGCATTGATGCCGAAAATGATCTATTCCTATTTATGGGTTCTAAGTTTGATCAGCTGATGTTAGTGAATCGTCAAGGTGAAATTATCTCCGAATACAACAAACCAACAGATGCTCCGGATTCCTTTGGCAATCTCGCAATGGGCGGATCTGTATACAATGGAAAAATTGCGATCATGGGATTGAGAAAGTTCAATATCTATGATTTAGAATTCAACCTTTTAGAAACTTTTGAAAAAGATAATCTTGTGAGTATTTCTATGATCTACTTAGGATACGAACACCTACAGCCTGTTGAGATAGATGGTCAGATCCATTATGTTTCCTATTCTGCTGGGCCACAAACAACTTATGAGAGTAATGATCCCAATTACTATTTGGAATATAATAATTTTGAATTCATCAATACAGCAACCAAGACTTTTGAAACTATTGTTCCGTTCCATGAAAGAAGCTTATTTTATCAACCAAAAATAGCATATAACCAAATCAAACCATGGTTTCAAGTAGTTGGTAAGGAAATCCATTACGTGCACAATACGGATAGCATGTATTACCGCTACGATATCAAGAATCCTGAGAATCATTTTGCAGAACAAATCCCTTTTGATGAATTTATTTTACCAAAAGGTTTTGAATTTGGAAAAGAAGAGAGTGAAAATTCACAAAAAGACAGACCTGGAAATGTGAGTAATATATTTGTACATGATGGTCAATCTTTGATTTTGTATAGATCAGGTTTGAAAGAATATGAAATTCCTGAAAAAACAGATGACAATACCGAGAATTGGAAGCGAATACTCGAAAAAGACAAACTCAAACTTATTGTAAGAGAAAACGATGGATCATATAGTGCTCCGTCTACCATTTCATCAAAGCTCACCTTACAATCATTTGATAAAAAAGGCAGATTATGGGTTAAGCCTAACTCATTTTTCTTAGACTTTGAACCTGATATGGTCACTTTCTACGAGATGAAATTAGTAAAAAGGGAAAAGGAGTAATGATTCTAAGGTTACCTTTTCTATCTAATTTTCAAATAGCCTCCCCTTTCACTAATCGTAGGATGAATGAAGGCATATGATCGTAACAGAAATTCTATTTTGATCGAAAACTCAGTACATCGATGCCATAGGCATTGCATATCTAAAAAAAACCAGCCTCCAATAGAAGGCTGGCTTGATCTATCAATTTAATCCTCAATCAAAATTATCTTTTGTATACCAAATCGAATCTATCTAGATTCATTACTTTGGTCCAAGCTGCTACGAAGTCTTTCACAAACTTGTCCCTGTTGTCGGCTTGCGCATATACTTCCGCTAAAGCTCTCAATTCAGAGTGAGATCCGAAAATCAAATCAGCTCTTGTAGCAGTATACTTCACTTCTCCTGAATTTCTATCTCTTCCTTCAAATGTCTCTTTGGTGTCATCAACAGCTTTCCATTCTGTGCTCATGTCCAGAAGATTGACAAAGAAATCATTGTTTAGCATGTCTTTTTTATCTGTAAAAACACCATGCTTAGATCCATCATAGTTGGCATGCAAAGCACGCATACCACCCACTAGCACAGTCATCTCAGGAGCAGTCAAAGTCAATAATTGTGCTTTATCAACCAGCAATTCTTCAGTAGATACTGTATATTTTGTCTTCAAATAATTTCTAAATCCATCAGCCATTGGCTCTAGCAAAGCGAAAGATTCTACATCTGTCATTTCCTCAGAAGCATCCATTCTACCCGGTGTAAATGGAACATCGATCTGATGTCCAGCATTTGATGCAGCTTTCTCAACAGCAGCCGTACCAGCTAAAACTATCAAGTCAGCTAGAGAAACTTTTTTAGCTCCTGATTTCGCATTGAAGTCAGCTTGGATTTTCTCTAAAGTACCCAATACCTTATTCAATTGCGCTGGATTATTCACTTCCCAATTTCTCATTGGTTCCAATCTGATTCTAGCACCATTAGCACCACCTCTTCTATCAGAACCCCTATAAGTTGAAGCAGAAGCCCAAGCGGTATTGACCAATTCAGAAATTGAAAGATTTGAATTCAAAATCTGAGTTTTCAGGCTTGCAATATCATTAGCATTCACTAATGGGTGATTTACCGCAGGAATTGGGTCTTGCCAAATCAATTCTTCTTTCGGTGCCTCAGGACCTAAATAAGTGGTATTTGGTCCCATATCTCTATGTGTCAATTTGAACCAAGCTCTTGCGAATGCTTCATTGAAGGCGTCTTGATCTTCTAGGAATCTTCTGGAGATTTTCTCGTATTCTGGGTCGAATCTCAAAGATAAATCCGTAGTCAACATGTAAGGTGGTTGTTTTTTATCAGCATCAAATGCATCTGGGATGATATTTCCAGCATCCTTCGCTACCCACTGATGAGCGCCTGCTGGGCTTTTAGTCAATTCCCAATCATATTTGAAAAGGAATGTCAAATAATCATGGCTCCACTGCGCTGGGGTAGATGTCCAAGTCACTTCTAAACCAGAAGTAATAGCATCAGCACCTTTTCCAGACTTGTAAGAGCTCTTCCACCCGAATCCTTGCTCTTCGATATCTGCTGCTTCAGGCTCAGCGCCCACATTTTCTGCTGGTCCAGCACCATGTGTTTTACCCAAGGTGTGTCCACCTGCAATCAAAGCAACAGTTTCTTCATCATTCATTCCCATTCTACCAAAGGTCTCTCTGATATCGTGTGCTGCCAATACTGGATCAGGGTTTCCATTCGGCCCTTCTGGATTTACATAGATCAATCCCATCTGAACTGCAGCCAGCGGATTCTCAAGTTTACGTCCATCACTATAGCGCTCGTCAGCCAACCATTCTTTTTCCTTACCCCAGTACACATCTAGTTCAGGTTCATACACGTCTTCTCTACCACCTGCAAACCCAAATGTCTCAAATCCCATGGATTCTAATGCAACGTTTCCAGTTAGGACCATCAAGTCAGCCCATGAAATTTTGTTGCCATATTTTTGCTTGATCGGCCAAAGTAATCTTCTAGCCTTATCAAGGTTACCATTGTCAGGCCAGCTATTCAAAGGTGCAAAACGCTGCTGTCCAGATCTAGAACCTCCACGACCATCTCCTGTACGATAAGTCCCAGCACTGTGCCATGCCATACGGATGAACAAGCCGCCATAATGACCAAAATCAGCAGGCCACCAGTCTTGAGAATCAGTCATCAAATCCCTCAAATCCTGTTTGAGCGCTTCATAATCTAAACTATTGAATTCATCGGCATAATTGAAATTCTCTCCCATTGGATTGGAAAGAGACGAGTTTTGACGAAGAATATTTAAGTTCAACTGATTAGGCCACCACTCTGCATTTTGGGTAGCCATTGCATTGCTCGGGCTTTTTTTCGTAGCGCTAGACCAACCGTCTACTCCTCCTTTATCTTGTGCCCCTACCGTCAATACTGTACTAGCTAGGAGCGCAATTGCTAACAAAAATTTTTTCATAAGAATATGCTTGATTTATTTTTTAGGTATGATTAAATAAGAACTCAAAATTACTTTCTATTGCTTTTAGAAAGAAATTGAAAAAATCTATAAGCAATCGAGTTGGTAAATAACTCAGTGAAAAAAATCTTAAAAGTTTTAGCTATCAAGGGGATATGCTGGTCACATTTTAGATAAATTCGCATGAAATATTCCTTAGCAATCATTCCATTTACTATAATGACTTCACCTACTACCTCCACAATCCTAATGGTAAGACCTGCAAACTTTGGCTTCAACCCAGAAACAGCTAGCAACAACTTTTATCAAAAAAAAGACGATCGTGATGCTTTAGAAATCAATACAATCGCCCAGAAAGAGTTTGATAATTTTGTTGCCTTACTCCGTAAAGAAGGAATTGAGGTAATTGTGGTAGAAGACACGAAGACTCCACTAAAAACGGATGCAATATTTCCAAATAATTGGTTCACCACACACCAAGATGGCAAGGTCATCCTATATCCTATGTTTTCTCCAAACAGAAGATTGGAGCGAAGAAAAGATATCCTTGAGATATTAATGCAAAATAAATTTTTGATTGACGAAGTGATTGATTTGAGTTTTTTTGAGCAGCATGAACAATATTTGGAAGGTACGGGCAGTCTAATTTTTGACAGAGAAAACCAAAATGCTTACGCTTGCAGATCATTGAGAACACATGAAGTTCCTTTAAAATATTTAGGACGACTTTTGGCATACAAAGTGATAGACTTTGATGCTAAACAATTAATTGATGGAAAAGAATCGCCGATTTACCACACCAATGTCATGATGCATGTCGGAAGTGATATTGCTGTGGTATGTTTAGATAGCTTACCAAATGCCTCTGAAAAGTTAGTATTACAGCAAGAGTTACAAATGACTGGTAAAAAAATCATCCCTATTACCTCAAAACAGAAGTTTCAATTTGCTGGTAATATGTTGGAAGTCAAAAATGGTCAAAATGAGAAGTTTACTGTAATGTCCAGGACAGCATATAACTCTTTGAACAAAGCCCAAATCAAAACCATTGAGAAATATACAAAAATCATTGCCCCAGAAATTCCAGTAATCGAAAAACTAGGAGGTGGAAGTGCTAGATGCATGATGGCGGAGATTTTCCTACCAAGAGCTTAATGGTGAGCACCTACTTTTACAGATTTGATTTTGATTGTATCCACTTCGATATCCCTCTCCCTAGCTGAGATTTTGAAGTTTTCTATTACTTCTAGTACATCGTAATCAATGATTTTGGAATTGCTTCCATCGATGATCACATGCTTACCATCTGGTACTTCTTCAAGTGTTTTGATCAATGCTCCTTTGTTTAGAAAACTCACTTCTTCTGAAAGGATAATTTTCAAAGTATCCTTATCTTCCTTGCTTTCTTTGGAGATGATATGTGAGTTTTGGAAATTACGTAATAGGATATAAACAATCGCTACTCCCATACCCAAGGCTATACCTATAAGTAAATCAAAGACTACAATCCCAAGTACTGTAATCAAAAAAGGTAAAAATTGATCCCAACCCAACCTTGCTTGAGATTTGATAAGAGAAACTCTGGTCAATTTATAACCAACTTGCAATAGTATCGCGGCCAAGGCAGCCAAAGGGATTAAATTCAACCAGCTAGGAATCAACAATACCGTAACTACCAACAATACTCCGTGAAAAATAGCTGACATCTTTGTCCTAGATCCTGCAGTGACATTTGCAGAGCTCCTGACAATCACCGCTGTCACTGGAAGTCCGCCTATGAGCCCATTGATCATATTCCCAATACCCTGAGCCAGTAACTCTCTGTTTGGGGGTGAAACTCGTTTGTAGGGATCAATTTTATCAGCAGCTTCCAAACTCAATAACGTTTCTAAACTCGCTATAATAGCTATAGTAAAAGCCACAACCCAAACTCCTGAATTGGTGATGGCAGAGAAATCTGGAAGCATAAAAAGATCTGTAAAGCTGGAAAAAGAATCCACTTGAGGAAGCACAACCTTGTCATCAATATCAAGATAAAGCGAAGGTAATAAGAATTTAAAAAGTTTATTGATCCCTACACTCAAAAAAACTACGATAAGGGCTCCTGGAATAACCCTCAATATTTTATTACTCTTGATCATGGGTTTGTCCCAAATAATCAAAATAGTCAATGAAATTGTGGTGATAATCAAAGCCCCAAAATCAAATTCATTTGCTAAATTCCTCAAATCCAGCACCGCTCCCAAGTCATTGATAAAAGGTATGTATTGTGCCAAATTTTGAGTTTCATTCACCCCAAAAGCATAAGGTATTTGCTTGATAATTAAGATAATCCCTATCCCTGCCAACATCCCTTTGATCACTGAAGTTGGAAAATAATAACCAATTACGCCTGCTTTGGCAATCCCAAGTAAGACCTGAAAAATTCCAGCCAACAAGACAGACATCAAGAAAACATCAAAAGAACCCAAATCACTTATCGCATTCAGTACAATGACAGTCAAACCCGCGGCAGGACCCGAAACAGAAGTGGCAGATCCAGATAAATAACCAATCACAATCCCTCCCACTACACCTGCAATAATGCCAGAGAATAAAGGGGCTCCAGAGGATAATGCTATACCTAAGCACAATGGTAAAGCAACTAGAAATACAACCAGACCCGCGGGGAGATCTGAACCTAAATGGGCAAAAATACTTTTCGATTTATTCATAGTGAAATGAAACTGGGTGAGTAATTCAATGGATTAACATCCTACGTAAAAATAGAACAAAAGGAATCAAGAATTTCTAACATATAAAATTATTTTATATCAGTTATAAAAAATATAAAGAAACAACTCTTACTACAATAATTCAAAAGTATCAAAACCACTGATCTCTGAATATTGAAACATGTATATCTGCTTTCACAGCAGTAGCTAAACGAAATGGGGTGTTTTAAAGCAATTGATGCACTGATAACTAATCGATTAATGTCTAGTAACGAATATCCACAAGAATATATGTGTTAAATATCCTTACTGATGTCATTACGGATAATCATATATTGAAAAATGACAAACCAAAATTCAACGAGTGACTATACTGAATACTCGATTTGTAGCGAATAATCGACTACAATTGATCTAAACAATCAAGCATTAGTATCATGTATTACAACTGGTAAAAAAGTGATTTACAAATTTTGAAAAATTCAAGGCTACAATAAAAGCCCCCAATAAGTGTCTAACTTTTTGGGGGCACATCATTGACAGACTTGGGGATTTTACATCTTCGTACAAATGATCAAAAAATGCCTGTATAATTAAAAGGACTTATTTTTTTTAATTCTTCTTTGACAAGGTCATTTACATTAAGCTGATCTATGAATTCAGATATGGAATCCTTGGTGATTTTAGTGTTGGTTCTTGTAAGATCCTTGAGTGCTTCATAAGGCTTTGGGTAGCCTTCTCTTCTCAATACAGTCTGAATAGCTTCTGCCACCACAGCCCAATTTTCTTCCAAGTCGGCATCTATTGCCGCTTGATTGAGCTCTAGCTTATTAAGTCCTTTGGCCAATGATTCCAAAGCAATCAACATATGCCCAAGAGGAACACCAATGATTCTCAATACGGTACTGTCTGTCAAATCTCTTTGCAATCTGCTGATTGGTAGCTTAGCTGCCAAATGCTCCAAAAGGGCATTTGCAATCCCTAGATTTCCTTCTGCATTTTCAAAATCAATTGGATTTACCTTGTGTGGCATTGCCGAAGAGCCAATTTCTCCAGCTTTGATTTTTTGCTTGAAATAATTCATCGCCACGTACTGCCACACATCTTTTGAGAGATCCAACAACACTGTATTGATTCGCTTCAATCCATCGAAAAGTGCTGCTAGGTTATCGTAATGTTCAATTTGTGTAGTAGGATAGCTCCTTTCGAGTCCAAGGTAATTTGCTACAAATCCATTGGCGAACAGCATCCAATCTATATCAGGATAAGCAACATGATGGGCGTTCATATTTCCTGTAGCCCCTCCAAATTTTGCAGAATAAGGTACTTGAGAAAGTAATTGAAGTTGCTTTTCTACTCTTGTAACGAATACTTGAAATTCCTTTCCAAGATTGGTTGGAGAAGCCGGCTGTCCGTGAGTTTTAGCAAGCATAGGAATTGTTTTCCAAGCCTCCACTTTAGCCCTTAGGTTTTCAAGCACTGAATCTAGGCTGGGAATGATCACTTCTTCGAGTCCATGCTTAAGCATCAATGGAGTAGCTGTGTTATTAATATCTTGAGAAGTCAATCCAAAATGAATGAATTCTTTAAATTCATCTAAACCCAGCTCATCAAACCTCTCCTTGAGAAAATATTCAACAGCTTTCACATCATGATTGGTAACCATCTCAGTCTCCTTGATAGTCTTTGCGTCTTCCATCGAAAAGTTCTTCACCAAACCTCTAAGTTGCACGAAAAATTTCTTATTGAAATCTTTCAACTGTGGAAGTGGAAGCTCGCAGAGTGCAATAAAATATTCAACTTCAACATGTACCCTGTATTTGATCAGAGCAAATTCAGAAAAATAAGGTCTAAGGGGAGCTGTCTTGCTACCATACCTACCGTCTATAGAACTAACGGCTGTCAGGTGAGTCAAATTCATGATGTTGTATTTTGTTTAGAGTGCGCAAATTTAGCTTTTCAAAAAGAAAAAAACAGGCTTCTAATGAAATATAAATCCCCACCCACTTAAAACAAATCTTCGCCAATTTGATTTCAGTTCTGACCGAATGAAGAAAACAGATCTGTTTCATCTACTTATTAGTCTAGCTTTGCACCGATGAAGTATATTTACCCAAGTATAATTACATTCTTTTTATCACTTTCTTTTTTGTTTGCCAATGATAAAAAAGATAAGGAATTTGGACTGGAAGTAGGACTGGCTACATCTCCTATGACCATAGATGGTGTCATCAATATGGAAGAATGGGGAGAGTCAGCATTGATTTCCAACTTTATCCAGCAAATCCCAAAAGAAGGTCTTCCTGCAACCGAGAATACAGAAGTGAGGCTCAAATACGACGAGAATTTCCTTTATGTAGCTGCCACATTGTATACTAAAACACCAGGAGATTATGTTATTTCCTCCTTAAAAAGGGATTTTAGTTTTGACCAAAATGATGCTTTCGCAATAGTCATTGGGCCTTATGATGATGGGAATAATGGTTTTATGTTTGCCGTATCACCTTATAATATTCAAATGGAAGGTCTGGTAAACAATGGCGATAGAGTTTCTGATGTTTGGGACAACAAATGGTTTTCCGAAGTACAACGATATGATGATAGATGGGAGGTAGAAATGGCTATCCCATTCAAAACACTTAGGTATACCGAAGGATCAGAATATTGGCGGGTCAATTTTATCCGAAACGATAGAAAAAACTTTGAGCAATCTTCTTGGGTACCAGTCCCCTTAAACCAAAGAATCGGGAGTTTAGCATTTACAGGATATTTAAATTGGGACAAGCCACTCAAAAAACCAGGTTCCAATATTGCAGTAATCCCTTATGCTGCGACAAATGCAGCTAAAGATTACCGAACTAACGACCCTACGAGTACTGGTTTTGATGCTGGGTTAGATGCAAAAGTTGCCATCACTCCTTCTATGAACCTAGACCTCACTTTCAACCCTGACTTCTCTACTGTAGAGGTAGATCAGCAGCAAACAAACCTCAACAGGTTTGAACTCTTTTTCCCTGAAAGAAGGCAATTTTTTCTCGAAAATGCGGATCTCTTTGCAGATTATGGATTCAGAAGCATTCGTCCATTTTTCTCTAGAAGAATTGGTATCGCCACAGACAGTTTAGGAAGGAGTTCCAACAATCGTATCCTCTATGGAGCCAGACTCAATGGGAATCTTAATGACAACCTAAGAGTAGGTTTGCTCAATATGCAAACTGCTACAGAAGACGAGGTTGGCTATCCTGGTCAAAATTATACTGTTGCCACGGTGCAACAAAAAGTATTCAGTAGATCTAATGTAGCAGCTATTTTTGTGAATAGACAGACTACAGGAAATGTGGGGGAGTCAAATAGAATTCCTGATTATAACAGGGTGCTTGGCCTTGATTACAATTTGGCTTCTATTGACAACAAGTGGACTGGAAAGTTTTTTTATCACCAGTCCTTTAGTCCAAATCAGACTGGTGACACCAAAGCGCATGCGAGTTACTTAGACTACAATACCAAAACATGGAAATTCCAATGGAATCATGAATATGTAGGAGATTCCTACAATGCGGAAGTAGGCTTTGTTCCAAGAAGATCCTACTGGAGGTTTGAGCCTAATGTACTTTACAGGCATGTCATTGGTAGTGATAAGATCTTCCAACAGACGTTTCAAGTCAGGTACGATATGTACACCAATGATGATTTCAGCTTAAAAACTGACGAGACCATCTCCTTTATCTATAGACTTTATTTCAAAAACACCTCTACCATTCAGGCTAGAATCTTCAATGAATATATTTATTTATTCAATTCCTTTGAACCCACAAGATCAGGAGGGGAAAGATTGGCTGCGGGAACTGACTATTCTTATTTGAGAGCAGGAATCACCTACACTTCAGATAGAAGAAAACTCTTTAATTACAGTGCTACTACTTATTATGGAGGTTTTTTTAATGGTACTAGGACATTTGTAAATACCAATGTCAACTACCGATTCCAACCTTATGGAAATATTTCCATGTTTGCACAATACAATAAAATCGAAATGCCTCAGCCCTATAGCTCGGCAGATTTATGGTTGGTAGGGCCAAGAGCTGAAGTTTCTTTCACTGACAAATTGTTTTTGAGTACCTTTGTGCAGTACAATAGTCAGATTGACAATATCAACATCAATACACGTTTTCAGTGGAGATTCAAACCTGTTTCCGACTTCTTTGTTGTTTACACAGACAATTATCATCCAGAAGGCTTACAAATTAAAAATCGCGCATTAATTTTGAAGCTCACTTACTGGATCAACGTGTAAAGCATCCGAAGCATGTTCAATTTATTCAAAAAGAAAAAATCCGAGCCCAACAAGGGCGAGCAATACTTATCGCTCAAAATCAGAGAAATCGTCAAAGAAACTCCTGATACAGTTAGCATCTTCTTTGAGCAGCCTGAGCCTTATCTAGACTACAAGCCAGGTCAATTCCTTACCGTAATTTTAGAAATTGAAGGCAAAGAAGTGCGTAGATCTTACAGTCTTTGCACCTCCCCTTTTGTGGATCCATTTCCAGGAATCTCTGTCAAAAGAGTGACTGGAGGACTGGTGTCCAACTACCTCAATGACCAACTTCGACCTGGAAAGACGATCGAAATCATGAAACCTTTGGGGAACTTTACCACTTCTTTTCATTCCCAAAACAAAATCCAATACTTCATGGTAGCGGGAGGAAGTGGCATCACCCCTATCATGGGTCTTACCAAGTCTGTCTTAGTCAACGAGCCTAATTCTAAAGTAACCCTATTATATTGCTCCAGATCAGAGGATCAAATCATTTTCCACGAGCAACTCAAGACACTCAAAGAAAAATACGGTGAGCAACTCGAGATCATTCACAACCTCAGTAAGCCTGAAGCAGGCTGGTCAGGCATGTCGGGAAGACTTGATAGCAGCAAACTGAAAGAAGTATTGAGTTGGAGCGACGACAAAGAATTGACAGATAAGAAATATTTTGTTTGCGGACCTGAAGGCTTGATGAATACCATCTTGAACACCTTAGAAAGCCTAGGGATTGCAAAGGATTTGATCCACGAAGAGAGTTTCTATTCAGACCTCGACGCCAAAGAAGCAGCCAAAAAGGCTTCTGGTGAAATGGCGCCTGCACTTACCCGTGAGGTAACTGTACAAGTAGAAGGTCAGGAATATAGTTTTGAAGTAGCACCAGAAAAAACGATTCTAGAAGCAGGTTTGGACAACCATGTTGACATGCCCTACAGCTGTCAAAGTGGCCTATGTACGGCTTGTAGAGGAAGATTAATAGCTGGTAAAGTAGATATGATCGAAGATGCAGGACTAAGCGAAGGTGAAATCGCCGATGGATACATTCTATGCTGTTCCTCAAAGCCTGCAAGTAGTGACGTTAAAATCATCATAGAATAATAACATCCCCTTGGAAAAAGACCCCATCAGACCCATTTATGATAGACTGGAGAGAACATCGCTGATCATTATCGCTTGTTCCATCCCAGTCTTCGCCATCGTTTATCTCTATAGTCAAAATAATACCCTTGACTTTGATAGACCTAATTTGCCTGCTTGGCTAGACTTTGTCTTTCTTGGTTTTATTTATGCCATATTGGCTGTCGGCTACATGAATTTTCACAAGGCAATCAAAGTGGTATTGGCTAACCCGATGGACTTACTTGACAAAGTAATTATCTACAAAGATGCTACACTCAATCGGCTAAAGCTTCTGCTTTTGAGCAGCATCCTTAGCCCCACTGGTCTTTTGATCTTTGAGAACAATGGCTATATCATCGCTTATGCACTGACCTTGGTTTTGATCTCTCTTGGCAAGCCTTCTCCTGATCGTATGGTTAGACTGATGCGACTCAAAGGTGAAGAAAAAGAAAGAGTCATTCGAATCAAGACAAGAGAAAGTTGATCATCAAGTAAGATATAAAATTTATTTGTCTACGGATAATATTCAGAAGCCATCTTTATTGTGATAGAGATGGCTTCAAAATTTTGTACCTTTCTTAAAAAAAAGATGTCGAATATCAAACTAATCATAGAAGAGCGGGCGGCGAGTATTGGGAACTTTATGGTGGGGAGGCTATTGCCATTTAGACAGAAGCGATCTGTGGGACCTTTTGTATTTATTGATCACATGGGGCCTGTAAAAATGAGCGAAAGGGAGAATTTTGATGTACTGCCACATCCACATATTGGCTTATCCACGCTCACATTTTTGTTTGAAGGATCAATCATGCATCGAGATTCTATAGGTAGCGAAGTAGAAATAAAACCTGGAGCTGTAAACTGGATGACAGCAGGAAAAGGTGTGGTACATTCTGAAAGAACTCCCGAATACTTAAGAGATAGTGCCATGGAAATGCATGGCCTACAAATCTGGGTTGCATTACCACTAGAACTTGAAGATGCAGAGCCATCTTTTACCCATATTGCTGCCGAAGAGATCCCTACCTGGACTGAAGGAGACCTGACATTCAAATTGGTAGCCGGTGAAGCTTTTGGTAGAAAATCACCAGTACCAGTACACAGTAAACTCTACTTTATAGAAATCAAAAGTACTTCAACTCAAAAAGTGAGCATTGGTGAGCAGCTCTTTGGAGAAAGCGGACTATATATTCTTGATGGAGCTATCCAATCTGAAGGAAACACCTACGATCCTAGACAAATCCTAATAGCAAATGACAGCAAACTTTGTGAGTTTGAGATACAAGCTGGTGCTACTGTTTATCTTTTTGGTGGAGAAGTATTCCCCGAAGAGCGCTATATTGACTGGAACTTCGTCTCTTCCAGTAAGGAAAAATTGAAGCAAGCAAAAGCTGATTGGATAGCACAGAAGTTTCCAAAAATTCCTAGAGAACCCGATTTTGTCCCCTATCCAGGTACAGAAAAGTAATGAATCATCGAATAAAAATTCAATAAATTAAATGTTTGAAGGATCAGATTACCCAAAGTCATTGGAAGAGGACCTCTTTGACTCTTGGTTTGAAAAAGGTAGGGCCAGCTTGATGCCATACACCTACATGTTGATCATTTGGGACGAGTTGGAAAATGAATACTTTCCAGTCTATGTAGAACAAAGATCAGAAATACAGAGTTATGAAAAATATGGCAGTACGCCCGAGCGACAATCTTTGATAGCAGCTTATGATCTTTATTCCGAATCTAGGATGGGCTAAAATTGACAGATAATGAGATTTACCTTTTTAATATTGATCCTCTTCTTTGGACTTGGCTTTGCAGCAGAAGCACAGCGCTTGATGGATGGGAATAGAAGAACTGTTGGCTATATTGAAAATGGTAGGGTGATGAATGCAACTCGTACTACCATAGGGCATATTGACCCATCGCGTATTACAGATGCTTCTAGGCGAACGCTAGGTTATATAGAAAATGGTAGAGTCATGGATGCAAGCAGAAAAACCGTTGGTTACATCGAGCAGAGTCGGATCATGGATGGGAGCAGAAGAACCATTGGCTACATTGAATCCGGTAGGGTTATGGATGGGAGTCGACGTACCATCGGGCATATCGAAAATGTCAAAAATGGTGAAGTAGCAATCTTTTATTTTTTCTTTTTCTATTGAAAAAACTTAACTGCTGAGCCTATAAAGTTTTTGTAGCATAGGGTAGCATCTGTAAAAAAGGAAGTGCTTTAGAATAATCCAAGGTAGAGTATTCTAAGCCTAAAAGTCTGATGTTTGAGTAGTAGGTTTGATGATGGTCGTAATACGTTTTTTCACTCTGTATAAACCAGGCCTTATCGCCTAATTTTTCTGCTAAAAACCATTTTTCTATTAATCTGGCACTTCTGCCGTTTCCATCATTCCAAGGATGTATTTTGACAAAAACCAAATGAATCATGGAGGCATAAAAAAAAGCTTCTTCGATAGACATTTCTGTTTTGAGTAGTAGCGTCAAATCGGTATAAAACTTTTCCATTTCTGCCTCTAATTCAAAAGGTGAGGCCGCTACATATTCAATACGGCCATCAGGAGTGGAGACATACATGTTTTGTGTGCGGTACGTTCCCTGCCTGTTTTTAGTAAGGATATTTTTGCTGAGCAATGAATGGGCCTGGGCAATGGTTTCCTTATTGAGCTCATTGACCTTTGCAAAGGTATAGGCGTCGTACAGGTCATCTATTTTCCTAGTGTAATCTGGTGAAAATTCAATGCCGAATTTCTTATGTTTAACGTAGCTATCCAATTCTATAGCCTCTCCTTCTATTTTGCTACTGTATACGGAGGATACAGAGGTGTAAAAACTAAAGCTATCTGTTGAAATTTCGGCGTCTTTCAATGCTTCAAAAGCATGATTTAAACCTTTCGGCGCTTTTTCCAAGTATTCTGAAAGTAAATCATTGCTTAGAATTAGTAGTTGTTTGTTCATCTCTATTACAGCTCAATAAAAAACTAAGTTAGTCAACTATTGTATTGAAAAAAACAAATGGTTTCTAGAGTTGTCTAAAACAAAAAAACCTTGCATTTCTGCAAGGCTTTCGCTCCCCCTATCAACGATAGTTGCAACCGGAGCAGGGTATTTTTGGTTTTAAAAGAGGTTTATAATTGTATTTAAGATGACTGATTTTTCATATTAACATGACCTAAAATAAGTCTTTCAATTTCATTTAGGGATTCAATTTGGATGCTGACTTCAGTGTAGGCATCAAGTAATTTACCTTCAATTGGTAAATCTGTTGCATTCATGATGTTTAGTCTATAATAAAACACCTTTTCAACAACATTTCCGTTATGCGCTTCAAACAGTTTATTAAATATTTCTATTTCCTTTTTTTTAATTTCATTAATTTTTTTAAGAATTGATATAACATCATATTTATTTATCGTTCCTAATTCCTGAGGTTCCTTCAATTTTTTAATTGAGATTGATTCGTCAAGCACTTCTGTTTTCTTAGGTATTAAGTCAAGAGATTTTTTCAAAAAAAATAAATGGGTTTTTAGCCTGCTTTGTAATGATAAAGTATATGAATAAAAATCTATTTGAGATTTAACTTTCGGTAGGATTTCTAGGAAAAAATAAAATATACTTCCCGCAATTAACGAGAATATTATATTCTCAGATATTTTCCATAATTTAAAAAAGAGGTCTGAAAAGATGACCTTTGGAAAGAAGTTATTAATGTAAACGAGCAATATTGAGCAAAAAAATACCCAAATAACTCCTTTATTTATAAAGAGAAAAACAGGCTAGTTTTTGGGGATAATTTCAAATTTTCATTATCCAATGCCATTTTACTTTTAGTGTTTGAATTCATTTATCTAAAATAAGAATTGAAAATTAATTAAACTCCATTTCGGTTATTATATCAACCTTATGAAACTTGAATCTATACTTTTCTCTGAAAATCAAAGATTTAAACCAAAAATCACTTTTATTAAATTGAAGTGTTAGAAAATTTTATATAGCGAAGCATATTTCATTCTCTATCCATGAAAATATAGCTATAGGGTAAAAAACACAAAAGCCTTTCAGTTTCCTGAAAGGCTTTTTGATAATGTGGCGGCGACCTACTCTCCCGGGTGTAACCCCAGTACCATCGGCGCTGCA
>NZ_FZOK01000050.1 GCF_900188245.1 Belliella buryatensis
GCATAAGCGTTCTTATTTAAAGGTTAAGGTTGAAATTCTTCCTTTAATATATGAAATCTAGCTTATGCCTATTTTTCAAACATAATACCTTTGTGAACCTTTGAGCTTTTTGTGATTTCCTCCCGGTAGGGATGGGCAAAAAAGAAAAAAGGAGAAAGGCTAGAGGACTCCTTAGGCAAAGCCGTTAAGCGTTAATAGTTAAAAACGTTAAGCGAAGAGGATTCGTGAATAGGACGGAGCCGCTACACTAAACGATTAAGCACCCCGAGACTTCGGGACAGTTAATCATCTTTTGGTTATTTGCTTATTTGAATAGAATCGTAAATATTACGGAGTCGCATCTTTGAACGGTTAACGATTAACGTTTAACATTTCTTTCGTGCTCTTTGGGCTCCTTTGGGTTCTTTGTGTAACTATAGGGAAAAGGTTAAAGGAGAAAGGCGAAAAGATTCCTTAGGTAAAGCCGTTAAGCGTTAATAGTTAAAAACGTTAAGCGAAGAGGATTCGTGAATAGGACGGAGCCGCTACACTAAACGATTAAGCAGTTAAACAATTTTTGGTTATTTGGTTATTCGGTTATTTGGTTAACTGATTAGTATCGTAAATTTTACAGAATAGGTTTAGGGAAAAGGTTAAAGGAGAATGGCTAAAGGGTGGAATTCGTAAATATGACGGAGTCGATTTAGAGAAAAGGTCAAAGGGAAAAGGAATCGTGAATTTGGAGGAGTCGCCACTCTAAACGATTAAACAGTTAAGCGTTTAAGCAATTTTTGGTTATTTGGTTAATTGGTTAACTGAGTAGCATCGTGAACATCACAAGTTGGTTTTTTAACGCTTAACGATTAACACTTAACAGCCCTTTTTTACCAAATCCCATCACAGCCCACTTACCATCCCTCAACGATTAACCACCCCCGAGACTTCGGGGCAATTAAACAAAAAAAGGAGAACCATAAATCTACAGTCCTCCTAAAAGTGGAATAGGCATTCTAACACATCCTACCAAATCATCCCTCTCCTATCTCCAAATAAGGCATAGGTCAACATAAATTCATGGGTCACATTCGGAAGCAAGTAGCTTCTTAGCATCGGC
>NZ_FZOK01000011.1 GCF_900188245.1 Belliella buryatensis
GTATAGTCTCTGCTTGCTGACTGACCTGGAAGTAGGGTGCCTACATTCTCAGATACTTCTAGCATTTCGTCAACTAGCATTACATCTGTCAAGGTTGTGTTACCTGTGTTCGTTACCGTCAAGGTGTACACTACTTCCTCACCAGCCACTGTCACTACTGACTTATCTGCTGATTTAGCTAAGCTGATCGCTGAGTTCTGATCAACGTCTACTGTTACCGTTGCATCGTCTTCTGGCATATCTCCGTTTGGATCTTCACCTGTTGTGCTCGCTACGTTCACGATAGAACCGTTGTCTATATCAGACTGGGTTACTGTGTATGTATAGTCTCTGCTTGCTGACTGACCTGGTAGTAGGGTGCCTACATTCTCAGATACTTCTAGCATCGCATCCACGATCATCACATCTGTCAAGGTCGTGTTGCCTGTGTTCGTTACCGTCAAGGTATACACTACTTCCTCGCCTGCTGCTGTTACTATTGTTTTGTTCGCTGATTTAGCTATTGCGATTGCTGAGTTTTGTACTGCATCAACCTCTTCATCATCACTTACTGTGATATCGCCTACTGTTGCTGTCGCTACATTCGTCACACTTCCCGCATCAATGTCATCTTGATCTACTGTGTAAGTAGTGTTGATTACTTCTGATGCATTTGGTGCCAACGTTGCTATCGTCTGGTTCAAGCCTGTCAATGGATCTACAACAACTATGTTGCTCAAAGTCACATTTCCAGTATTCGTTACCGTAATCACGTAGTCAATCTCGTCGCCTACTGCTTCATAGCTTGAGCCAGGAGCTGCTGCCTTCGTGATGGCTAAACCTGGTGTCTGTACTGCATCAACCTCTTCATCATCACTTACTGTGATATCGCCTACTGTTGCTGTCGCTACATTCGTCACACTTCCCACATCAATGTCATCCTGATCTACTGTGTAAGTAGTGTTGATTACTTCTGATGCATTTGGTGCTAACGTTGCTATCGTCTGGTTCAAGCCTGTCAATGGATCTACAACAGCTATGTTGCTCAAAGTCACATTTCCAGTATTCGTTACCGTAATCACGTAGTCAATCTCGTCGCCTACTGCTTCATAGCTTGAGCCAGGAGCTGCTGCCTTCGTGATGGCTAAACCTGGTGTCTGAGTGATCGTCGTCGTCACACTCGCCTCTTCCTCTCCTGTCAAATCTGTGTTAACAAATGCTGTATTTACGATATCAGCACCTGCATCGATCATCGCTTGTGTAACTACAAAAGAAGCATTGAAAACCCAAGTTTCGTCTGTATCTAAGTTTCCATCTCCATTTGTATCACCTGAAGCAAGTGTCAATGGAGTAGCATCATTTGTTAATGGGTCAGTTACTACAACACCCGTCAATGGTGTATTACCTGGATTCGTGACTGTGATGGTGTAGTTCAAAGTTGTTGGCTTATCGATTTCATCGAAGTCAACTGTCTTAGTGATTGCTACGCTACAGTCATTGATTGTCAAAGTCACTGGTGTTCTTTCAAGAGACACACAACCCTCAGCTGTTACTGCCTCTGCATAAAAAGTAGCAGAACCGATCGAACTCAAAGTTGGTGTAACTTCAGATCCACCAGTGGGAGTAGCATACCATCGGTAAGTAATATCTGAAACTGCTTCGATTGCATCATTTGCATCTAAAGTCTGGATTGGATCTACTGAACAAACAGTGATATCACCAGTAGATACAGGTCTAACTGGAGCTTGATTTACAATCACTTCTACTGGCTGAATCACGAAACAACCTGCTAAAGAAGTAGCTTTGATATAATAAGTACCTGTTTCTGATATTTCTTCTGGATTAGTTAACTCAACTAATCCCGCTGCATCTGAAAAATAGGCTAAAGAATTAAACCCACTAGAACCAGCTGTTATTGCACCAGCAGTCAAATCAACCGTGCCTGGCTCACATACAGCAGCTGGGTTGGTGATAGTTAATACTGGAAGTGGGTTCACTGTAATAGACACTTCTACTCTAGTACTTTCACACTGACCGTCTTTCACTTGAGCAACCCAAACTGGATAAGTACCGGAGGCTACATTATCTGTATCTACCGTAGGAACAGATTCAAATGGTAAATCTGAAGTTTGTGAATCATAATATACCAATGAATATCCTGCATCAGCAGTGATATTGTAACCCTGTACCCCAGAACCCACACAATAATTCTCATTGCTGAAAACTGATGGTGCTGGTGCAGCATTTGGTCTGGTGATATTGGAAGTGGATATATTGAAACAGCCTCTACCATCTGTAACAGTCACAGTGTATGTACCAGGGCTTAAATTGGTTTGGTTTTGATTGTTTTCTGTACCAGCAGGAATAATCCCACCATCTGTAGCTGTCCATGAGAAAGTATAGTTCCCATCACCACCTGTAACATTCGTCAACGTAATGGTGCCTGCACCTTCTACTGAGCAATCATCATCTATTTTAGTCGCTGTAATTGAGAGTGGACTGAGTACAGTTACAGTTTTTGTTTCTGAACTAGTAAGCCTACCATCAGTGGTAGTTAAAGTTACGTTATATTCTCCAGGACTTGAGAAATTAAAAGTAGGGTTAGCATCAGTAGATGTTCCTAAACCACCAAAATCCCATAAATAGGAGTAATTTTCGGGATTACCCCCAGAGGTAAGATTTTCAAAACTAACCGAAAAGTCATTACATAAATCATCAAAATCAAAATCAACATTGATAGGGGTAATTATAACCCTAATAGCTTCTGGTTCTTCTTGACATTGAGAAGAGTTAGTATAACTAGAACAGTCATAATTGCTTTCCGTAGGATTTGTCCCTGAACCACCTGATGCTTGCTGTCTCCAAACTAATAATATATCAGTCAATCCAAGACTAGTTCCACAGGACCATAAAAAAGGAGAATCTGTTAAAATCAATTCCTGAGGCCCAGCAGTTTGAGATGGCAAAACTGAAATCCACCTATTTATAAAAAACACATCATTTCCGATAAGCAAGTCAGCTTGAAACCTTGCTCTATATCTATCAGCAGCTGCATTTGATTGATACTGTATGGCTACATTAACAAGAAAAGAATCTCCTTGATTACATTCTGTAACGATTTCATCAAGTCTATTTCCATTAATATCTACTAAATAAACATCTGTCAAAGTATAACTGTTTTGAGGACAATTATAAGTGTTTGAACAATCCGATGATGATTCTCTTAAATCAAGTAAACTTTGGGAATACCCAATTTGAATACCTAAAAGAAGGAAAACCAAACTCAATAACGATTTAATATACGTCTTCATAACCTAATAGATTAAGATACCTGACCCGTGAAGGTCATGGTTTGTGAATAAACATTTTTGATGGATGGAAGCGGGGTGCTAGGTGTACTAAGCGGCTTCTTGAAAAATCCCCCTGATGCTTCTGAATGAAAATCTAAAATCCAGTCTCCAAAATTGACTGGGATTACCTCGAAGAACTTCTGCGCGTCCTTCTGCATCTGCGCATAGCAGTAATACTGTAAACCTTTTCCCATAACCTGTTTTATTAAAAGCTTCAATTTCAGTTCGATACCCTGTTTTTTGATTCAATCTTGTTACACAGAATCAATCGAACATATTTATTTGCTGTAAAAATACACAAATTTGTATTTCATAAACAAGTTTTTTCAAAAAAAATATTCAACATAATGCATTTTTTTTTATTCAAAATACATTTTTATTTTTGTATAATAATTTTAATCAGCTGATTATTAATGTTTTATGTATTTTTACATTTCGAAAAAAATTTGAAATTATTTCAGACAAAGCTTAAAAATAAATTTCTACTTCACTGAAATATAATTGATTATAGATTTTTCGGTAGATTAAAAACCCATTGATTTAACAATTAAACATAAAAAAATATGACCTTTTGAGTTATACTTTATCTTTTGATTTTGAAAAAAACTTTTTAAAACTTAATAATCCTATTTTGTCATATTTTAAAATGACAAGAAAAAAACTGCCAGGTTTCTTTTAATACAATAAATATTACAGCTATTATGATTTACAAACCTGGCAGGTTTGACCAAAACTGCTACTTAGACTAAGTAGGAATAAATCTAATTTTATTTTACCGTGAGTAATCTAAACTGAAACAGGTCTTCATCTATATCGGGATTGTTAGGATGATCCGTAGAAAACCAAATCCCTTCCTCTGTCTCAAAAATATAATTGGCATTGGTGGCGCTTTCGGGAAGTATGATTTCTCCCACTTTTTGGAAATCCTCATCTAAAAATACCAAAGCCCATTTTGAAGCTAGAAATGTCACCCTTGACTCCATCTCATCGCCAGGGGATTCCTCAAACCTCGCCACACGCATATATAAGTTGTGCAACGGCAAATAAGCTGTACGCTCATAAGCATTTGAATAATTCATGATGCGCATGATTTCATCCATATCCTCAAACATATCCTTTGATGAGGTGGGAGGGTCTGCGGGGAATTGAGAGAAAGAAGCTGGGTAGCTATGCTGCACTCCATCCTTCATCACATAGATATCTCGAAAGTTAAGATTGACGATCAGTTCTCCATTTTTCCCCAAAGTGACTCCTGACATGATCATTTTATTGAGGTTTGTTCCCAAAAACTCCCGATCAAACATACTTGCAAACTCATATGTATCATCTTTCAAGTTGTAAGCAATTACATTAGGCAAAGCTGCCAGCTCATCGACAGTCAATGACGTCCATTGAAAAACCATTGGAATAGTTGGAATATAGAGCACATCATCTACCTTTTCCAATGCAAAACCTAGTGGAGAAATGTTCTTTTCAAAAATCTCCGCAGTCTTCAAAGTATGTTGTGATAAGACCTCCCCTGATGCATTCATTTGAAAAAATCTATCTCCTGATGTATAAAGCCAAATCTCGCCATCATCGGTGATCTTGACATCAGCAACATTTCCTCCCATGCCATTTGGCCCCTCTTTTTCAAACTTGGTTTCAAAAAGCAATTCCGAGGTCTTTTTATCAAAAGCAACTAGGGAATTTTTTCCATAATTGTAGAAATAAATCTTGTCTATGGTATTTACAAAGATATGGTTGAAGTGCCCCCAACCCTCTGGCATGGCAAAGGTTTTGATTTCAGTACTGAGATCTAACTGTATTTCGCTAGCTACATCTTCTTGATTTTTAGCTGTATTACAAGCAATAAGTAGGCTGATACTAATAATTGTAAAAATACTTCTGATCATGGTCTGGATTTTTGATGACTATATATTTCAGAAATATACTAAAAAATATTTTTAAAACTAAAACTTATATACTTACCCTTTAACTTCAATTTGATCTTGAGAATTACCAGCTTCTATCTCCACCACCAATTCCGCATACCAAGATTCTCCAAATTTCCTAATCAAAGCATCCTTCAAAAACTTGTAAACAGGAACACCTAATTTGGTTCCTAACACACAAGCGGCACTACAGATATCCCATCGATCATAGTTCAATGCTTCAAATCCATCATACTTTTTGACTCTGATGGGATAGAGGTGACAAGAAATTGGCTTTTTGTAGGCGATTTTCCCATCTAGATAAGCCTGCTCTATTCCGCATTTCAAAATACCTTTTTCATCATATAGGGCATAAGCGCATTCTCTATTTTCTCCAATGGTAGGAGTTCCCTTATCTCCTTCTGTGTCAATCACCCAAGTACCTTGTGCTTCAATGGCATCACGCCCTTCTTGTGTAATATAGTCCTTAACAATCGGGTATATATCTTCAATAATCTTAGTCTCTTCATCTTCCAGCGGTGCTCCAGCATCCCCTTCCACACAGCAAGCTCCCTTGCATTTTTCTAAATCACACACAAAAAACTGGTCTTTTATATCATCAGAGATGACTGCATTGCCTACTAGGATCATGATCATTATTCTTTAGACCTCAAAGCTACAAAAAAGCTTCTCTTTAACTCTACAAAAGATTCATTTGATTGTCTGGAATGCCTACAGTATATATTAAAACTTTCAGAATGGACCAAAAAAAGAACCGCCCCGATTTCTCGGAGCGGTTCAACCCAGCACTATGAAGAAAAGCTATTTAAAGCCTTACTAACATCATAAACAGTACTGATTAGATAATGTTTGAAAGTTTGAAAAAAAAATTACTTTTTTTTCTTAGAATCTAAATTCGTAGCCTGCTGTGATGAATCTAGGGATACCTACTCTGATTCCTTGTGGTCTTCTTGTAGCTATATACCTCTCATCTGTCAGGTTTTTGATAGCTACATTGAATCTAGAATTCCACTTTTTGACATCATAGCTTATCATGGCATCCAGAACTGTATAACTATCTAGCTTTCCTATTCTCCCATCTACAGAAGGCGCTACTGTATTCAATTCATCACCAAACTGATCACCAACATAGTTCAAGGTCAGTCGAGCACCAAAACCAGACTCAGTTTCTAATGTCAATGCTGAATTGATAAACCAGTTAGGCGCATAAGGCGTTCTGTTGCCGTTGATATTTATATCATCGATAAATCTATCAGCTGAATAAGTGGAAAGCGCATATGTTGCATTGATGTCATAGTTTAATCTTGTTTTGGTCAGACCGAAAAGGTTACTCAAATCAAAAACCATTGCAGATTCCACACCTCTATGTAAGGTAGCGCCTGCGTTGACTACTCCAAAGCCAAGTCCACCAGCAGACTCTGCCACAGGAATGATCTGATTGCTGAAATCCATGTAGAAACCAGTCATTTCCATAAAAATCCAATTGCTGATCTCTGTCCTGAATCCCAATTCATAATTCCAGCTTTCTTCCGCATCAAGGTCTAGCACATCTCCCATGGCTGTAATCGCATCTTTAGTTCTTGGAGGAGCATATCCTTTGTGCACACCACCAAAGAAATTCACTTTTTGAGCTGGTCTATAATTGAAACCCATACCTGGGATGATTTCTTGAATTACATTTCCTGCTACTAAGATGGTGTCTCTGATACCGACTCCTGCAAAATTTCTTCTTCTGATATCTCTCTCGTAGTTGAAATTTTCATATCTCACCCCAAGGTTGAAGTCAACTTTTTCAGAAAGTGCGATTTTATTTTGCGCATAAGCAGCAAAAGCATTGCCTGTTCTTACTTCATCTTCGACCAAGTTCCCACTCTTCACACCTGCCTTTGTACCGTTGATACGTTGTTCGTTGGCTTGTTCCCATAGTAGTCTAGTTCCTACGGTCAACTCATTCTTCAAATTGAAAAGCTTGTGATCTATTTCTAATCTAGGCTCAATTCCACCTACAGCAAACTGCCTATTTCTATTTCCTGTACCATTTCTCATGAAGATAGCACCTCCTGGAATCTCTCTATCACCCCAAACCACTCCAGTCCAATTTGAAGGAGGGGTATTCGTATCGTTGATGCTGAAATCTTGCCTATTCCAATTTCTAGTTGTGGTGTAAGCATAGGCAATGGTATTCAACCTTACATTGCTATTGAATCTGTATTTATGACTGAAGCTGATAGAATATCTTGACACATCAAGTTGATCATCAGGAGCCAATCTAGTAAAGTCTTGACCACCTTGATCAAACATCACTTGATTGATACCTATATAAGTGGAATTAGAAACTTCATTGTATAGGCCCAACTTTAAGCCCAATTCAGATTTATCATTGATGTTAAAAAGAAACTTGGTATTGAGGTCAGTGATATCAAATTTTGTAGGTCCAATGTTATCCGCTCTCTTTTTCAAAAGGTTGACTTGCATACCTGTGTTGCCAAAGGTGTTGCCATAATTTACCAAGCCAGAGAAAAATCCTCCTTGCCCTCCTAGAATTTTTACTGATCCTTCTTGTTCTTGCGGAGGATTTGGAGAGATATAGTTGACCACCCCACCGATGGTCTGAGGACCGTAGAGGATTTGTCCAGAACCTTTAAGGATTTCCACGCCTGCCATTCTGTCGATTGCTGGAGTGTAGTACATTTCTGGCTCACCGTAAGGAGAAAGCGCTACTGGCACTCCATCTTCTAAAACCAAAACAGATCTACTTCTATCAGGGTCTAGTCCTCTGATACCGATATTGACACGCATGCCAATACCTTCCTCATCTACTACGTGTACACCTGGAGATCTTCTGAGTACTTCATTGCCACTGATCGGAGAAATGGTATTCAACTCTCTTTGATCTATATAAGTAACAGAGCCAGGAACTTTCGAAAACACCCTGTCTTTGTTAGCGATCACCGTGATCTGCGGCATTTCAACACCAGTCTCTTCAAATACCAAGTCCAACTCGCTAATCTGACCACCTCTGACAGTGACTTCGCGCGTGAAAGTTTTGTATCCTACAGCAGATACTTTGATGGTGTAGGTACCATCTTCCAAATCATAAATTTGAAAAGTCCCATCAAGGTTGGTGAAAGTCCCTTTCACTGTTCCCACTACCAAGATATTAGCATACGGGATGTTTTCTCCTTCTTTGGATTTGATTTTACCTGATATGACTACTGTCTTTTCATCTTTATCATTGATCAGTACTTCATTTGAAAATGCTGCCGTTGTAAAAGCGAGCATCAAAAGGGTGATAATTACCTTGATTTTCATACAATTGGTATAAAACTTATCTATTCTTATTTAGATTTAATTCAATTAACGATGCAAATGTATACGCTATTTAAACTTAATCCAAATAAGGTTAATAAGATTATCATAAATATTTTTTATGAAATACAGGCTATAATAGAAAAAATCAAAGCCTCATATTCTGCTCATAATTGCGACAACTTCTCTTGGTCAAAGGCAAAACACAAAGATAATTAACAGCTCTTGGGATATAATTTAGTAGTCTAACCAGACATACTTTATAAGGATTCTACAGAGCCAATGGAATCACATCTGAATAATTTGCGTTTATTTGCATTGTGCAAGCTGGCTTGTCGCCGTCCCGCTTCTTGGCGGGAAGGAGGAAAGTCCGGGCAACATAGAGCACCATACTTCCTAACGGGAAGGTATCAAGTTGGTGACGACTTGATAACAGATAGTGCCACAGAAAATATACCGCCCCGATCCGATCGGGGTAAGGGTGAAAAGGTGGGGTAAGAGCCCACCGCCCTGGTAGTGATATCAGGGGCAGGGCAAACCTTATGGGTTGAAAGACCAAATAGGTCCCGCACCGGATTCAATTTCGGAAAAGGTGGCTCGTCTTTCTGCGGGATGGGTAGGTTGATTGATCCCGACTGTGAAGTCGGGACTAGATAAATGACAGGCACTCTTTTTGTCTGACAAGAGGAGTACAGAACCCGGCTTATAAGCTTGCACACTTTTTATTTAAATAAACCAAAAACTGAAATATGCCAAAGATTCTAATTATCGATGATGAAAAAGTCATCAGAGCGACATTAAAGGAAATTCTGGAATACGAAAAATACGAAATCTCAGAGGCACAGGATGGTGAAGAAGGTTTAAAGAAAATACAACAAGAAGATTTTGATTTAGTGCTTTGTGATATCAAAATGCCAAAAATGGACGGCATAGAAGTTTTGGACAAAGTAGCAGCTTTGGATAAGCAACCTCAATTTATCATGATCTCAGCGCATGGTTCTATAGAAACGGCAGTAGAAGCTACCAAAAAAGGTGCATTTGATTTTGTACCCAAGCCACCTGATCTGAACAGGCTTTTGTTAACTGTTCGCAATGCCTTGGATAAAAAGAATCTTGTGACGGAAACTAAGGTCCTAAAGAAAAAACTTTCCAAAAAATTGGATATGGTGGGTGAGTCAGCCACCATTCAACAAGTCAAAGAAACTATTGAAAAAGTAGCTCCAACAGATGCTAGGGTTTTGATCACTGGGTCAAATGGTACTGGCAAAGAATTGGTAGCACACTGGCTCCATCAGAAAAGCAACAGATCATCAGCTCCATTTATAGCAGTCAACTGTGCTGCCATCCCAGCAGAATTGATAGAGTCAGAGCTATTTGGACACGAAAAAGGGGCTTTCACTTCTGCTGTGAAACAAAGACAAGGAAAATTTGAGCAAGCTGATGGTGGAACTTTATTCTTGGATGAAATCGGAGACATGAGCCTTTCAGCACAAGCTAAAGTACTTCGAGCGCTTCAAGAACATAAAGTCACTAGGGTAGGTGGTGACAAGGACATCAAAGTAGATGTGAGGGTACTTGCTGCCACCAACAAGGACTTGAAAAAAGAAATTGAAGAAGGAAAATTCAGGGAAGATCTTTATCATAGACTGAGTGTCATATTAATTCAAGTACCTGCACTGAAAGACCGGAAAGAAGATATTCCGATGCTTGTAGATAAGTTTTTGGGTGACATCTCAAGCGAATATGGTACTGCAAAAAAAGATATTGATAAAAAAGCCATTGCCAAGCTTCAAGAATTTCCTTGGACTGGTAATATTAGAGAATTAAGAAATGTAGTCGAACGCTTGGTGATACTTGGAGGACAAGTGATTAGTGAAGATGATGTAAAAAAATATGCTGACTATTAATGGTCAGCATATTCTTTATCCCTTGATTTCTTTGGCGTCCATAGCTTTGGCGTATGCTGGACATGGTCTGCTAGAAGCACAAGAAGCTAAAGCCAAAAGTCCAACTGCTAATACTGCGATCATTAACCTTTTCATAGATTTACTTTTTATAACTGTTTTCAAATATGTCTATTTCTCTGAGGAATACAAAATTAATTCAGCATTAAGTTGCAACCTCTGACCTCACTGTGGTCAAATCTTCCTAGAATTTCCAAATAACCATTTTCATCAAACTTGCCCAAGTCTTGAGTTTCTATAAAAGCGCAGGAATGAAAATTTGCCAAATCAATCACATTGATGCCGCCCTGTGATTTTGGAGACAAGGTATATGGATCATTCACATCTCTGATCATGACTTTCATGGTAGGTGGCAAGATGTACTTACCAAAGCCCCTGGAATAAGCTTGCGACATCAGTTCGGTCATTCCATACTCTGAATGGATCACATCCACTTGAAATGCAGGTTTAAGAATCGCATGCACTTCCTCTCTGATCATTTCCTTCCTTCTACCCTTCATACCACCGGTTTCCATAATAATAAGATTATCCATTTTCGGAAATTCCAACCCACCTTCTGCCAAATCCAATAAGGCAAAAGTGACACCTAAAAGTAAAACATTCCTGTTACTCTCTTTTAATAAGTATAACTTTTGAAGTAAATCTTCATGATTGTAAAGATAACTATCCGAGTGTTCAGACCCCGATTTTCCTATAAAATATTGCGCCATACTCACCAGTGAACTCCCAGGGCGTTCCAAGTAAGCTGGCAATAGTGCCAATACATGAAAGTTGTTTATACTGCCATATTCTAATTCAAAAAGATTTAAAGCGTGTTGCAGATAAAAATCCTCCGACCAAATATAATGTCTGCTCGTAATCGCTCCAGTCGTACCACTAGAGGAATAAAACTTATTATATTGATCAGGATTTCCGCTGATTACTTGATGATCCTTGAAAAATCTGATCGGTAAAAAAGGAATTGATTCTACGGATTGAATCTTCAAAGGATCGACCTTCCTCAGTGCGAGGTATTTGCTATATATTTGATTATATTGAGCCTGATAATGAAAAAGTTCTAGGGCTTTTTGATCAAAATCATCGAGTCGGAGATTTATGATATCTTCTGAAAAACTTTTGAAATAATTCATCGTTTTATAATTTGTCATTTCAAAATTAAGCAATTTTACAAGAGTAGAATCCCTAATCAATAAATCCTAGGCATGGACAGCATCAAACACCTGATTTACACCTTACTTTTTACAGTCATGACGGTGGCATGTATCACTCCACCGGACAACTTTCCATCTGTTCCAGAAATAGTCTTTGAAAAATTAGAATTTGTCAATACTTCAGGTGCAGATTCATTGATGGTGACCATTGGATTCAGAGATGCAGAAGGTGATATTGGACTCAATCCGACCGATATCAATCCTCCCTTCAACGCCATTAATTTTATCAGAGACGCGGGAGGAAGTGTGATCACTTACAGCCAAAGACCTCCTGGAGCACCTAATTTTAACCCTTTGGACTGGGCAATCAACCCAACTATCAACAATCAAGTATTTAGAGATACTGTCTGGGTAGAACAAAACCCTGATCACAATAATATTTTTGTCAAATTCTTTATCAAACGAAATGGTGTATTCCAAGAATTCAGATGGGAAGACCCTCCATTTTTCACAACTTTCAATGGTCGTTTTCCGAGAATTCTCCCAGACAATAGAACACAAGCTGTAGAAGGAAGTATCCGCTACAATATGCTTTCCTTTGGTTGGGAGTCAATTTTCCGAAATGACACCTTGAGAATTGATGTGCAAATTCAGGACAGACAGTTGAATAAAAGCAATGTGGTCTCAAGTCCTGAATTGACATTAAACCAAATTACTAGAAGGTAGGAGACTTTCATATTTCACCAAAGTTTGGCATTTCTAACCAATCTTCCTTTTTTATAAAGTCTTGGCAAGGAATGTGTTAAAATATTATTATAGATTGTTATTATCTTACTATATATGATACTTTCATTCTTTAAAAATCTAAACCAAACTCCTACTAACATGAAAAAAACAATTTATTTATCTCTGCTGATATCTATGATCAGCTTCTCAGGTGCTATGGCACAGGGATTAAATTTCGGTATCAAAGGTGGTGCTAATTTCTCGAATTTTGCGGGTAGCACCGATAACTTCAATCAAGAAAGTATTACTTCCTATCATGCGGGTATTTTTGCTGAGCTTGGATTAGGAGCTAACTTCTCCATTCAACCTGAATTGCTTTATTCCACAGTGGGTTCTAATTTGACTTTTGCAGGAGCTCAAGAAGATTTCAAGAATGAATTGGGCTACTTATCACTTCCAGTATTGATGAGAATTTATTTGATTCCAAATAGACTCAGTTTGGATTTAGGGCCACAAGTTTCCTTTTTGATGAGCGAATCTCAAAATGTGGATGTCTCTGATTCCAACACCTTTGACTTTTCTTTAGCTGGTGGCGCTACGCTTCATGTATTGGGGCCACTTTTTGTACAAGGTAGATATAACCTAGGGCTCACAGATGTGAAACCTGACGCCCAAATCACCAACAGAGTAGTACAACTATCTGTTGGTCTCAGATTCTAACTTCAATTGATTTCAGCAAGGCAGGAAGTCCCTCAGGGGACTTTCTTCATTTGTAGAAATTCGAAATCAACGAAATCATTTCGAGGACAAATGAGTTATATAAGTGTATCTTGTTTTTAATCTAACTGATTTATATTTTATGAAATGCTCACCAAAAACAAGTTTTCATTCGATTAATAATTATTTTGAGCATTCCATCTGAACCCTAAAAACAAACCATAAACAGATGAAAGCATCAGATCTTTTTGTCAAAGCATTGGAAAACGAAGGCGTAGAATACATCTTTGCCGTGCCAGGTGAGGAAAACTTAGACCTACTCCATTCCCTGAAAAATTCCAAAATCAAACTTATTCTTAATAGACACGAACAAGGTGCTGGCTTCATGGCTGCTACTTATGGTCGACTGACTGGCAAACCCGGTGTCTGTATGGCTACATTGGGGCCAGGAGCGACTAACTTGGTCACTCCTGCAGCTTATGCTCAGCTAGGAGGCATGCCCATGATGATGATCACAGGTCAGAAACCTATCAAGAAAAGCAAGCAGGCACGGTTTCAAATCATTGATGTGGTGGACATGATGCGTCCCATTACCAAATACACCAAACAAATCGTCAATAGCAATAACATTGCTTCTCAAATCCGAGAGGCATTTAGAATCGCACAAGAAGAAAAACCCGGAGCTGTACATTTGGAGTTCCCAGAAGATATCGCGCAGGAGGATTGTGAGGATACGGTCTTCCAAGTGACAGGACATATCATCCCCAAGCCAGATGAGCAAGCTATTACTGATGCTGTCAAAATGATAGAAGCTGCAAAAATGCCTCTGTTATTGATCGGAGCTGGAGCAAATAGAAAAATCACTTGCGAGGCTTTGAAAGCATTTGTAGATCAAACAGGGATCTATTTTTTTACTACGCAAATGGGCAAAGGGGTCATCGATGAAAGACATGCTCAATACCTTGGGACGGCAGCTTTATCTAGCAATGACTTTCTTCACGCTGCCATCGAAGAGGCTGATTTGATCATCAATGTAGGTCATGATGTGATTGAAAAACCACCCTTCTTCATGAAGCAAGGCGGTAAAAAAGTAATTCATGTCAATTTTGATCCTGCTGAAATTGATCCAGTTTATTTCCCCCAACTCAATGTGGTAGGAGACATTACTAATGCTGTCAAAAAGCTAACAACAGAAATATCCCATCAGAAACACTGGGATTTTGAATTCTTTGAAAAAGTAAAAAAAGAAGTCGGAGAGCATCTGAGTAAGTATTTCGAGGATATGCGATTCCCGATGCTTCCACAGCGATTGGTCAACCTGCTGAGAAAAAAGCTTGACTCCAAAGATGTCATCACGCTAGATAATGGGATCTATAAACTTTGGTTTGCAAGAAACTACACCTGTCATCAACCCAATACACTTCTGCTAGACAATGCGCTAGCAAGCATGGGCGCGGGGCTTCCATCTGCTATGGCAGTCAATATGCTGTATCCTGATAGAAAAGTAGTCTCAGTCTGTGGAGATGGAGGATTTATGATGAATTCCCAGGAAATCGAAACAGCAGTCCGTCTCAAACTCAATCTCACCGTGATCATTCTCAATGATGAAGCTTATGGCATGATCAAGTGGAAGCAAGAGGATATGGGCTTTGATGATTTTGGCTTAGGTTATAAAAATCCCGATTTTGTCAAATATGCAGAGAGCTATGGAGCAAATGGCTACAGACCAGCTAACGACCAAGACTTTCAAAAGATCTTGGCTCATTGCTTAGCGTCAGAAGGAGTTCACTTGATCGACCTGCCAGTGGACTATTCCCTCAACCACCCTATATTAAATGTTATGTTGAAAGAAAAAGCACAAAAACTATGAGTAATCAGAAACTGAAAATATTCAATCCATATAACCAAAGTCTGATCAGAGAAATCCCCATAGTGGGAAATGAAGCTGTAGAATCAGCCTTAGAAATTGCATCTACACTTTTCTTAGATAGGACGAAATGGATTCCTTCTTATAAGAAAATTGAGATTCTGGAAAAGGTTCAGGAGATCATGAAATCTAAAATTGAAGCACTTACAAAAACTGCTGCTGAGGAAGGTGGTAAGCCTTATCAAGACTCAAAAGTGGAAGTCCTTCGCGCCATCAATGGTGTAAAAATAGCTGCGGAAGAAATTGGTAAACTCAATGGTGAGCAAATCCCTATGGGACTTACCCAAGCTTCTGTCAATAGAATCGCTTTCACGACAAGAGAACCCATCGGTGTAGTGGCGTCCATTTCGGCATTCAACCACCCGCTTAATTTGATCATCCATCAGACAATCACTGCCTTCGCTGCAGGCTGTCCGGTCATCGTCAAGCCAGCCTCTACCACGCCACTTTCTTGCTTAGCTTTTATAGATATCTTGCAAGAAGCAGGAGTTCCTGAGGGCTGGGTGCAATGTTTGATCATTGACAATGAAGCTGCGGAAACTTTGGTGACAGACAAAAGGGTCAATTATCTTTCTTTCATCGGCTCGGCCAAGATTGGTTGGTACCTCAAATCAAAGCTGGCTCCAGGAACTCGCTGCGCACTAGAGCATGGCGGTGCTGCGCCTGTGATCGTCGAACCTGATGCAAATATGAATGAAATGATCCCCGCATTGGCCAAGGGTGGATTTTATCATGCAGGTCAAGTTTGTGTGTCCGTGCAGAAAGTATTTGTTCACGAATCTATCGCAAGAGATGTAGCAGAAAAAATCGCCGAAGCTGGCTCTAAGATGCTAGTAGGTGACCCTCTAGATGAAAAAACTGAAGTTGGGCCATTGATTCTACCCAAGGAAGTCGATCGTGTAGAAGAATGGGTCAAAGAGGCTAAAGCCAAAGGAGGAGAAATCCTAAGCGGCGGCAAGCGAATCTCTGATACCTGCTATGCTCCTACAGTAATATTCAACCCTCCACAAGATGTAAATGTATCTAAAGAAGAGATTTTTGGACCAGTGGTCTGTATCTATAGTTATACTGACCGATTAGAAGCTATTGAGCAAGCCAATGCATTGGATTATCACTTCCAAGCTGCTGTTTTCACCCAAGATATTGACATTGCTTTAGACACAGTTCAGCGACTCAACGCCACTGCCGTGATGGTCAACGACCATACTGCCTTCCGTGTTGACTGGATGCCATTTGGAGGAAGAGATGCTTCGGGAGAAGGTCTGGGAGGTATACCTTACTCCATGCATGAAATGACAAGAGAAAAACTAATGGTCATCAAAAGTAAATTACTATGATAACAGTAAAACATCAGAAATCGGAAAGTAAAGGTCAATTTGTATTGGAAGATGACGACAAGCAGATAGGTATAATGACTTATTCAGTAGCTGGAGCAGACAAGATCATCATAGACCACACAGAAGTAGACCCAGCTTATAAGGGTGAAGGTTTGGGGGAAAAGCTTGTCATGGCAGGAGTGGATTTTGCTCGAGAACAGAATATCAAAATTCTACCACTTTGCCCCTATGCAAAAAGTATTTTTGCAAAAAAGGAGGATATTCAGGATGTAAGATTATAACTTGTCAAAATGAAGATCATCCAAAAGTACTGAGGACTGCATGAAGCATATTTTACCCACTATTGTCATTGCACAGTTTCTCTGTACATCATTATGGTTTGCCGGCAATGCTGTACTTCCTGAGCTGGCAGCAGCCATGCAGTTGCCAAGTTCTTACTTGGGACACCTGACCAGTGCAGTACAGATAGGGTTTATTGGAGGCACGCTGATCTTTGCTATTCTTACGATTGCAGATAAGTTTTCGCCATCCAAAGTGTTTCTGATCTCTGCTTTGATCGCAGCAGCATTCAATTGGATGATGGTCTTCCCTAATGTTGAAGCGTGGCAGTTGTTACTTTATCGATTTGGTGCTGGCTTCTTCCTTGCGGGGATCTATCCTGTGGGTATGAAGATAGCTGCTGACTATTTTGAAAAAGGTCTAGGTCAGTCCTTAGGCTTTTTGGTTGGTGCCCTTGTATTAGGAACAGCCTTTCCGCATTTGGTTAGAAGTCTTACGGATTCTTTCCCTTGGGAATTTGCCATTTATTCCACTAGCATTTTAGCTATATTTGGGGGTTTGCTAATTTACTTCCTTGTTCCAGATGGCCCATTTAGAAAACCGGGGGCAACATTCAATCCATCTGCCTTTATCAAAGTTTTTGAAATCAAAAACTTCCGAAATGCTGCCTTTGGCTATTTTGGACATATGTGGGAGCTTTATGCATTCTGGGCATTTATACCCGTGATATTAGCTTATTTAGCCGGAAATCAAAATTTAAATATTCCCTTTTGGTCATTTTTGATCATTGCAGTTGGTGGAATCTCCTGTGCTTTGGGAGGGATGATTTCAAAAGTGATTCCTCCAAAAAAAATCGCCTTTTCAGCATTGGCGCTATCGGGTATTTGTTGCCTATTATCCCCTTTCATATTAAGCATTCCCAACCTGTACTTTACACTATTCTTTTTATTAATCTGGGGATTAGCAGTGACCGCCGACTCACCCATGTTTTCAACTTTAGTGGCTCAAAATGCTCCATCAGCATCCAAAGGAACTTCACTGACTATTGTTAATAGTATTGGGTTTGGAATTACAATCCTAAGCATTCAACTCTTGAATTTTCTGGCTCAATCTATCCCCACGCAATATCTTTTTCTTATTTTAGCGTTAGGACCTTTGCTAGGATTGATTGCCACTGCGAAGATCAAGACCCAACACTAAACTCAACAGCATGAAAAAAGAGCATAAATGGCAAGAAGAAATCGACTTGCTTAAATCTATTGTGGAGCAAAAAACGCAACTTGTACACAGCATCAAATGGGGCGGTGATGTCTATACCCATGAAGGAAAAAACATCATCGGCATCAGTGGCTTCAAAAACTATTTTGGTATTTGGTTTTTCAATGGAGTATTTATCAACGACCATCAAAATGTTTTTGTCAACGCGCAGGAGGAAAAAACAAATGCCATGCTCCAATGGAGAATGACTTCAAAATCAGAAATTGACGAAAAAACACTTCTAGACTATATCGCACAAGCCATAAAAAATGAGGAAGCAGGAATCAGGTGGACTCCTAAGAAGTCCGAGAAAAAGGAGGCTACGGGACTTTTGGCAGAAGCCTTAAGTGCCGATAAAGTTTTTAAAACGCACTTTGATGCATTGACGCCAGGTAAACAAAAAGAATATATCGATTATGTCAGTAGTGCAAAAAGAATAGAAACGCAACAAGCTAGAATAGACAAAATCAAACCGATGGTTTTGGAAGGCAAAGGACTCAATGATAAATACAAGAAGTGAGAACATGTAAACTATTGCATTGTATTAGGTGTTGAAACTGTAATGAAACGAAAATACATTTTTGCACTCCTGATTCCTGCCTTGCTGCTCTTTATGATAATCGATACAAAAGAAGAAACCATCACTTATACTTCAAATCCAAACCTTAAAACTACCGCTCCAGACGAAAATTGGAAAGGAAATCCCATAGAAGAGGACAGGCAATTTATCAATTTATACCATCCTTTTGAATCTTCGGTTAAAGACTTGCTCAAGTGGAAATTGAGTAAAAATCCACAAAAAGAAGAAAAGGAAGCTGACATTAGGACTTTACCGATTTCAACGGAAACATTTGATTTTGAATCAAAGGAAGATTATATCATTTGGCTAGGACATGCAAGCTATCTGATTCGATTGGATGGGGTTACTTTTATTACAGATCCATTGTTAATAGATAACCTTTTTTTAAAAAGAAAGAGTGAGCTTCCCTTTCCCCTAGCGCAATTTCCTCAAATAGATTACCTTTTGCTTTCACATAGTCACAGAGATCATTGTGATAAGTCAAGTATTAAATGGCTTTCGGAACAAAATCCAAACCTCAAAGTACTAACCGGCTTAGGGATAAATAAGGTCATAAAAAATTGGCTTGACGACCAGGAAGTACAGCAAGCAGGCTGGTATCAGACTTATGATTTAAATGATTCCAATCTTAGTATACATTATGTCCCGAGTAGGCATTGGTCTAAGCGTTGGCTCAATGATGACAATAAAAGCCTATGGGGTGGTTTTTATATTCAAAGTAAAAATCAGCGCATCTACTTTATGGGGGATAGTGGTGCAGGCCCACATTTCGAGGACATCAAAAACACTTTGGGCTCACCTGAGTACTGCTTGATGGGTATAGGCGCCTATAAACCAGAATGGTTTATGCATCAAGCACACATCAGTCCAACTGATGCAATAGAAGCTTTCAATGTTCTTGAAGGTAGCTATTTTATCCCCATGCATTACGGAACATTTGATCTTTCGGACGAGCCACTTTTAGAACCATGGGATGTTGTTGCATCCAATCAACAATCAATTAATGGCGAGTTGATTGAGCCAGTATTAGGCAAAAACCTGATCAAAAAATAAGCTTTTCACATTAGAGAAATATTAAAAACTATTTATTAGGTTTATCCACTTCTTGGAAAAACTTTGAACCCATCTTTATAAATTAATTTATCGTATCTTTACAGCACTTTGTAAAAAGATCGACCAGTTGTAGGTCGCTTTAATAGAACATTTCCTGCTGTCATAGACCATACAACATCTTTTGCAGCATCATTACACACAGCCAAATGGCATTCAAAAATCTTAATCTTATTGACCCTATCCTTAAAGCATTGGCTTTGGAAGGATACACTACGCCTACACCCATTCAGAAGCAAGCAATTCCTTTGATCTTGGAAAGAAGAGACCTCTTGGGCTGTGCTCAGACGGGCACGGGTAAAACCGCCGCATTCTCCATCCCGATGATCCAATTGCTTCATGATCAAAAAAAGCAAAAATTTGGAATCAAAGCATTGATCCTTACTCCTACCAGGGAGTTGGCGATTCAGATAGATGAGAGTTTAGCAGCATATAGCAAATTCACAAGCCTAAGACATACCGTCATATTTGGAGGAGTCAACCAAAATCCACAAACTGCTGCCTTGAAAAGGGGCGTAGATATCCTTGTGGCTACTCCAGGGAGATTGTTGGATTTGATCAATCAGAAATTCGTAGACTTGAGGCAATTGCAGTTTTTTGTACTTGACGAAGCCGATCGTATGTTAGATATGGGCTTTATTCATGACATCAAGAAGATCATTGCACTACTACCTACAAAAAGACAAACCTTGTTTTTCTCTGCTACAATGCCTCCAGAAATTCAGGTGCTTGCAGACAGGTTATTGACCAATCCTGCAAAAGTTGAGGTAACGCCACCATCTTCTACAGTTGATAAAATAGATCAGAGGCTTTATTACACTTCCAAAAGTGATAAGCCGAAATTACTCAAGCATTTATTGGAGACGCTTGATATTGAGACTGCCCTGGTATTTACCAGAACCAAACACGGTGCGGATAAAGTAGTAAAATACTTGCAAAAAGATGATATTCGAGCTGCTGCGATTCATGGAAATAAAAGCCAAAATCAAAGGCAAAACGCCTTGAAAGATTTTAAAGCAGGTAAATTAAAAGTTTTGGTAGCCACCGACATTGCTGCTAGAGGAATCGATATTGATGAACTTGCCCACGTTATCAATTTTGACTTACCCAATGTATCTGAAACTTACGTGCACCGAATCGGTAGAACAGGTAGAGCTGGCAACTCAGGAATCGCTGTATCCATCTGTGACGAAGAACAACACAAGGAATTGAAGGATATTGAAAAGTTGATCGGGAAAAGAATTCCTGAGATCACTGACCATCCCTATCCATTTACTGGTAAAGTAACTGGTCCAGCACCAAAACAACAAAGACCTTCTAGAAATAGTAAATCAGGAGATAGACGACCTGAAAATCGGTTCAAAAGAAGATAAACAAAAAGCCGTCAGCATCCTGCTGACGGCTTAGTTTAAAAAGGTTACGGTATAATATTCTTGATTTTTTTACTACCTGAATTGATATTCAACACCAGAAACTTGTGTCAAAAGTGTAGCTGGGGCATCCAATGCTTTTGCCGCTCCCTTTGGTGTAGGTGTCACGGGAGAATTTTCAGCCAAATACTCCAACATCACTTGATGTAAAGTCAAATCTTTATTGACTACGTTCTGTACATTGTTCATTCTACAGATCACATCGGCTGGATCTCCATCTCTTTCACAGGCACTGATCGAATAGGTCTTGGTCAATTCCAAGGGTTCACCTTTTACAGTCACTGATTTTACACGCTTCCCTTCATCTCCAAAAGCGTAAAATTCCACTTCCATTCCTTGAAACTTAATCACCCAGCCTCCAAATCGCTTTGAGGCATCTTCGGCAAAGACATTGTTCAATTCCTTCTCCAACCAATTCATCAGCTGGAGCCCTGTGACCCTGCCTGTTCTCACAATGCTATCCACTGGCAACATGTCGTATACATTCCCCCTGGTGATCGGGATATTACCTGTCTCATCCGGAGTAGTATTCGGCGGACAGAATCGGAATCCATTGGATAATACAATATCAATATCTGGTATCTTCCAACTCAAAGCATCCAGCACCATCTGATCGATGGGATTCTCGATGACAAAATACCGATAAAGAGGTATGGTAGAATAGCCTACTACTTTTTCAATGTCTGATTTAAAAGGCGCTTCTACTTGCTCGATGATGTTAGTTATTTTTTCAGAGCCTTTGATCTCATCAGCTAGCACATCCAAGAGCTCGTATTCATCTTTGACGACCTTACCATCTTCAAAAGTCAGCTCCAATTTCCCTAGAAAGGAACCGAAGGCACCCGGCTGTACTACTTTCGCATATTTGCCTTGAATAGGTTTTCTAACTCGTTCGTGTGTATCCGCTCCCAAAATGTAATCCACACCTTCTGCTGCAGGATTGTTAGCTAAAGCGATTTCTTGAGAAAGTCCTATATGTGAAACGATGGCTACAAAAGCACATTTTTCCTGATTTTTCAACACATCCACATAATGGGCTACATTGTCTTCTGGCTTGGTGAAAATGATACCCTCACTGTAATTTGGAGATTGTCGATTTGGAACTAGGTGATCATTGTAGCCCAAAAATCCGATTTTCACCCCATTGACTCTCCATATATAATATGGGGGAAAAATCAACTCTCCTTTTTGTCCATTTCCCAAATCATGGTACATATTGGCACATACCTTAGGTGCATTAAGTGAACCAAGAAGGTCTTGCATGGATTTCTTGTAGTAGACCACTTCCCAGTTACCTGGTAGATAGAGATCATAACTCATGGCATTGAGTATGGGCACCATGGCTTCACCTTCAGTCTTTACAGAAAGCATAGAGCCTTGGAACATATCGCCTGTATCAATCAAAAATGAATTTTCAACTTTGGCACGTTCTTGTTGAATGAATGTATGTAAATTAGCATACCCTCCAGCTTTTTTGAAAATGGACTCTCCATTTTCCCAGTATAGTTCATCATGCGGATGAATTTGACAGTGGACATCAGTAGTTTGAAATATGGTCAGTTTAAAGTTGGTTTTTGGGCTATCGTCTAAATCTACGGCTTGTTTTTGAGTTTCATTGGCACAACCTGGAGCTAAAGAGATCAAGCCTGTTCCTGCACTGAGTGCGCCCAATTTGGCAATAAAACTTCTTCTTGAGTTTTTCATGTTTGAATGTTAGTGTTTGCATCAAGCTACCAATAATATAAGGTAGATTGAATAATCAATATGTCACAAAGCAAAAATGTGAATTTCCGTAAATCAATGAAGTGATAAAAGTTACAAAGACAAAAAAAATCCAAGATTTCAAAATTTATAAAACATCGCTTCAGATGTAACAAACATCACCAAACCTAATCTCAATAGTTATGACTTTTGTAGGGTGATTTCAGGAAATGCTGATGGCTAGCCTGATTTTTACTATCTTCAAATAGAATTTAGACTATGAACAATACGTTTGCACATAAGCTTAGAGGTTTCCTTCCTATTTTGGAATGGCTACCTAATTATAAAAAAACAGATCTGCAGGGTGACCTTTCAGCGGGTCTAACTGTAGGTATCATGTTGATTCCTCAGGGAATGGCTTATGCCATGCTTGCAGGTTTGGAACCCATACATGGATTGTATGCAGTGACTGTCCCGCTTCTACTTTATGCGATTTTTGGCACATCTAGACAGCTTGCAGTTGGCCCTGTGGCGATGGTATCACTATTGACAGCATCAGGTATAGCGAGTTTGAATGCTGGATCTCCCGAACAATATTTGATTTATGCACTAACACTCGCTTTTTTGGTTGGCTTGATTCAGTTTGGAATGGGAGCACTCAAACTTGGATTTGTTGTCAACTTCCTCTCCCACCCTGTAATCAGTGGCTTTACTTCCGCTGCTGCTATCATTATTGGTTTGAGTCAGATCAAGCACCTTTTCAGAATCAACCTGCCTAATTCTGAGCATATTCAAGAAATGGCTGTAGCCATATTCCAAAATATTGGGGACATTCACTGGATCACTTTTGGAATCGGCGTAATTGGAATCATCATCATCAAGTACGGTAAGAAAATTCATAAAAGCTTTCCTGCTCCTCTAGTCGCAGTAGTGGTGGGTATTGCATTAGTTGCAGGTTTTGATTTGACGCAATATGGTGTCAAAATCGTAGGTGATGTACCAAGTGGACTCCCTACCTTTTCTTCACCATCTTTTGATATGGAGTCTTGGAAAACACTCTTCCCTATTGCATTGACGATTTCATTGGTTGGTTTTGCAGAGAGTTTTGCAGTGGCTAAAACTATCCAAGCAAAGCATAAAAATTATCGACTCAATGCCAATCAAGAACTGATCGCTTTGGGAATGGCCAACTTTGGGTCTGCCTTTTTCAGAGGTTATCCTGTGACAGGAGGATTTTCTAGGACAGCTGTCAACAATGATGCTGGGGCTAAGACTACTATGGCTTCTATCATTTCTGCGGTACTAATCGTATTGACTTTACTATTCTTCACAAGTTTATTCTACAATTTACCAAGTGCAATTCTTGCAGCAGTGGTTTTGGTGGCTGTTTCTGGCTTGGTTGATTTCAAAGAACCAGTTCATTTATGGCATAAGGATAAGTTTGATTTCACCATGCTTGTGGCGACGTTTATCATCACATTGACACTGGGGATAGAGACCGGAATCATTTCAGGGATGGTTTTATCCCTTTTAGTGGTGATCTACAAGGCTTCTAGACCTCATATGGCTCAGCTTGGTAGAGTACCCGGCACCAATATCTACAGAAATATCAATAGATTTTCGGACTTAGACGTCAAGGAGAATTTACTAATGGTCAGAATCGATGGCCCAATCTACTTTGCCAATGTAGAATACATCAAAGACAAACTGGACAAATGGATTCAAGAGCGCAATGATCAGGTAAAAATGATCGTGTTCAACATGGAATCTGTCACCAATATCGATAGCACGGGCGCACATGAACTTAATGAATGGATCAATGCTTGGAGAAAATCGGATATAGATATTTGTATGACAAGCATCAAAGGCCCAGTAAGAGATGTGCTCAACAGGTGGGCAATTCTAGAATGTGTGGGTGCAGACCATGTATTTGTAGATGATAACTCAGCCGTCTCAGCTTACGAGCATACAATGGATACTGAAACATTAGAAAAATATACGCCATACGCCATTCAATCAAATATCAAGAAATAATGTGCCAGATCAACGTCAATCAATACCTGTCCAATAATGAAAATTGGGTAAAAGAAGTACTGGCCAAGGATGCTGCGTATTTCGATGAATTGAAAATAGGTCAACACCCCAAGGCATTGCTCTTAGGATGTTCTGATAGCCGAGTGAACCCTTCTAAAGTTCTAGGGACTGAACTTGGGGAGCTATTTATCCATAGAAACATCGCGAATGTGGTATCACACACCGACTTGAATTTCCTCTCTGTCATGCAATATGCCGTGGAAGCATTGGGAGTGAGAGACATCATCGTGTATGGTCATTATGGCTGCGGAGGAATCAAGGCTGCTTATGAAAACAAAGCCAATGGACTGATCGATAACTGGCTTGCCAACATCAAAGATGTGATCAGACATTATAGAAAAGACCTAGAGGCTATAGCAGATGAAAACGAAAAACTCAATCGGCTTGTAGAATACAATGTACTGGAGCAAATAGAAAATATCAAACAATCCTCAGTCTATACAGAAGCCTTGGCCAAAGACATCAAACTCAACCTCCATGGCTGGGTATTTGACTTATCTACAGGATTAGTGAGAAATTTGAAGGAAGAGGTGATTGTTTGAAGAAAAATCAATGGTCATCATAATGACCCCAAGCGGCAAGAACTAAAAATACTTCTTTTCCCTTTGCTTCTCTCCGTCCCTTAGAACCCTTTGCGAGCCAGTAAACCCACTATGCAATCAACTCTTCGAAGTCATCTCGGATATAGATTACATTTCTACCTAACTCAATCCATTTCTTCTTTTCCAATTGCTTGAGCAATCTTGAGATTACTTCCCTGGAAGTTCCTAGTTCATTGGAGATTTCTTGATGGGTGGTATGTAGCTCATTTGACTTATACTGCTTCATTTTGGTTACAATGTAGCGCATCAATCGCTCATCCATTCGCTTGAATGCAACTGCATCTAAGGCCACCAACATTTCTTGGAATCTATTTTGATAAGTATTGGCTACAAAATCTTTCCACTGCTTGTATCTATCAGACCACTGTTCATGGAGTTGAATCGGGATGCCTAAAATGACGGTATTTTCTTCAGCTACAGCCTTGATTTCTGATGGTTTGGAAGTAGTACAGCAGGTCAAGGAGAGCGCACAAGTTTCTCCAGGCTCGAGATAATACAAGAAAAGTTCTCTCCCATCTTCATCCATTCGCATGATTTTGATCGCTCCCTCCAGTACAATAGGCACCATTTTCACAAACTGACCTGGTTCTGTGATCACCTTGCCATAATCGAATTTATGCACTGTACCCTGCTCCAACATGGCACAAAGCAAATTAGGGTCGGTGATGTTGGGTAATTTTTGTTTGAGGTAATCTAATTCCATGTGATAAAGAAAAGCTGAATGAATATCCAAAATAGTGATAATAGTCACAAAAAGAAAAAGGGTTGGATAAAATACCCAACCCTTTGTTAAAATAGTAAACCAACCACACGCTCAAGTAGTAAAGCCTCCGTCGATTACATAAGTCGCACCAGTGATAAATTTACTTTGATCAGAGGCAAGAAATGCAACCAAGTCAGCGATATCCTGATTATCCGCGTATCTTCCAAGTGGGATCATCTGCTCAAAACTCTTTTTCACTTCAGCTCCAGCACCTGGTGCAAAGCCATCTTCCAAAGAGCGCATCATCCTATTGTCTACAGGTGATGGATGGACAGAATTAACCCGTATTTTCAATGGAGCACCTTCTAATGCTCCTACTTTCATAGCACCTATAGTGGCATGCTTACTAGTGGTATAAGCCATCATTTGTGCAGTGCCTACCATGCCTGCTACAGAAGAGGTGATGATGACAGCACCTCCGTTTTTCATTTCTGGGAAACCATATTTCATCCCTAACCATACCCCCTTGACATTCACAGCGATTACCTTGTCAAACATCTCCTCTGGATACTCAGTCAGAGGCTTCACTACTCCTTCAATTCCTGCATTGAGAAAAAGAATGTCAATAGGCCCCATCTTTTCTACTGCTGCTTTGGTATAAGCCTCCACTTGTGAAGCTTGACTGACATCTGCTGCAAATGTGTAAACCAAGTCAGAATTGAGGGTTTGCTTTGCTGCTTTCAAATCTTCTTCCCGGAGATCTACCAGCATGACGGCGGCTACCCCCATCTCCAAAAATGTCTTGGCAGTAGCCAGGCCTATTCCTCCACTGCCTCCAGTAATAATTGCTGTTTTTCCTTTGAGTGTCATGGTTTTTGTTAGTTTATTGATGTAACTCAAAGATACGACACAGCTTCACTTACTAAACAGTCTATAATCAGCACTTTAACTGACTTTTGTCATAAAATAAAAAAGAAAAATTAAAGACCTTTGAATCATTGAAACCAAATAACCCTAGCCATGAAAAGAATCATCGTCCCTGTAGACTTCTCGAGTTACTCAGAGAATGCTTTCCTAAGTGCTTTGAAGATTGCTTCCAAAGGCAACAGCAGTATCACCTGTGTTAATGTCGTGGCTTCCACACTCAAATGGGCAAAATTGGATGAAAAAGAAAAATCCAAACATCAAGATATCATAGATCTAGAGGCAGAGAGCAGAGACAAGCTCAAGGCTTTTATCATGGACCACAAATCACCCGGAATCCCAATAGAAGGTGTAGTAGAAGTAGGCCTTCCTGATGAAGAAATTGTCAACTTAGCCGAAAAACAAGCCGCTGATCTTATCGTGATCGGTGCCTATGGAAAAGGACATATAGAGGGTAAGTTCATCGGCTCCAACCTTCAAAAAGTCATGCGCCAAGCCAATTGCCCTGTATTGGCTGTGAAAAAACCTCTCAATGGAAATGATCTGCGCAAAATGGCTTTTGCATCTCTTTTCAACGAGGAATCCAAACCTGCATTTACTCGAATGAAGCCATTGATCAAGCAACTTCGATGCGCAGTGCATTTCCTTTTCGTCAATACCCCTGAGAAATTTGTAACCTCTATGGAGTCAGAACATAAAATGCAAAAATACGCTATAGGTCAAGAGGAATTGATCATTCACAAACATGTGTACAATCACCACGAAGCAGAAAATGGTATCGTCGAATTTGCCACTAGAAATAATATTGGCTTTATAGGTATGGCATCCAACAAGAGGAAATCTGCCAACACTTATATGATTGGTGCTACAGAAACTGTTCTTTTCAAATCAGAAATCCCAGTACTCAGCGTTAAATTTGAGTAAGAAATCGAAAAGTTGCAAAACCACCCAAATGTAACCCTAAGCAGTAGTCGAAAGGCTACTGCTTTTTTTAATCTATCACCACTTTTTCCATGTGTTTCCAATGAATAATCGAGTTACCCAAATTATCCAAACTAGAAATCACTTGTTTGATGACATTGGTTAAAGTAGAAATCGGGATCTCAGGTTGGTGCTTTCTAGCTTTCTGGTAGAGTTCACCTATGGCATTTTGATATACCTTATCATGCATACTGATCCAATCTGGCCTATCGCCTTCATGACTGGCATCAATGTAGGCTTTCATCTTAATGAGCTGGTCAAAAGTGATTTTTTTTAGAAAACTCAATAGTTCTTTGACCTGATCATCTTCTGATTCATGCATTTCTTTGACATTGTGCATGACATCTTTGATATCTTTGGCTGAGTAGACCATCGTTCTCAGTGCCAACATCAGGGAAGTTGCTCTTTGAGCTGATACTTCATCCAAATTTTCTTCTTGCAATTGGATATGATAGGCGGTGAGCTCGTCTTCTAGTTGCTTGATATTTTTATATTGAGAAAGCAGGTCATAGGGCTGTTGGATCAATTTTCGCCAGATAGACATATTCTTATTTTCTATTCTATCTCCTTCCCAAATTTTGAAAATGAAGTCAGCCGTCAGATCAAATGCCAAGTGAATTTCCTTTTCCAAAGCAGCTACTGCAGCTTCTGGTATTTGGGGACTCACTTTGCCAATATATCTTGCCAATCCTTGCTGCTTTTCTTCTCCAAACTGATGTCGAAGCCAGTTTTCTAGTTTGTTGATAAAAGGATAAAAGAGCAAAATCCCAATCAAATTGATCACGGTATTCAGCAATACCAACTCCATCAATGGGTCATGGATGGAGAATACTTGCATTGTGATATCTATCAAAGGCCGGATAAAAGCAAACACAATCAAGCCTGTAATCAGATTAAAAAGGAAATGAGCCAGAGCCAGCCTTTTCTTATCTGCCGGCCCATTGAGCGAACCGATACCAACAGTTACTGTCGTGCCAATATTAGCCCCAATGATCAGGACTGCCCCCTCTACTAAGCCTATGACACCAGCACTCATGGCTGATAGGATGATCACAACCATCGCTGAACTAGATTGGATCAATGCCGTCACTACTAGTCCAATGACTAGATAAATCCAAAGTCCATATTTATCAAATTGGCTTAAATCAATCTGATCAGCAACTGCCTCGATAGCTGATTTCATAAAATCCAAACCCAAAAAGAGGAGCCCAAAACCAACTGTGAAAGCTCCCAAATTACGAAGCATAGGCCTGCTAGAGGCAAATAAAAATAATAAACTCCCCATTCCAAGAAAAGGCATAGAAAAAGCTGCTACACTAAATTTAAAACCCAACGTTGCTACAATCCATGCAGTGACTGTAGTTCCTAGATTAGCACCTAGTATCACCCCAATGGCATTTTTGAGATTGATCACCCCTGCTCCTAGAAATGCCAAGACCATCAAGGTCACCAATGAACTACTTTGCAAAACCGCAGTAATCATTGCTCCAATCAAAATTCCTTTCCATGCGGTATTGGTAGATTTTTGAAGCAAATTTTTAAATGACTTCCCAGCCAATTCCTTGATAGATCCCTCCAACTGATTCATCCCCCAAAGGAATAGCCCAATCCCTGCCAAAAACTTCCAAAAGTCAAATATCTCTTGTTCCATAGTGCTCAATGATGCTGAAAACTAAGATAGGGAAAATCTTCCCAAATAAGCAAGTCTGATAGAATACTGATGAAAGGGATTAGGCGGATGTTCACAGTTTTAATCATATCCACTCGTCTGACGGATTGAAACCTTATTATGGGATTAACGCTCTACCCGTCTGACGGTTTGGAACCGTATTAAGGTTTACCGTTGACCCGTCTGACGGTTTAGAACCGTCTGACGGGTATCGGGTATCGTCTATCCATCTGACGGTTTGGAACCGTCTGACAGATTTACAAACTTCACTAAAATCCCAATCAGTTTAAATCCGCTAGATCAGCGTTCTATTCTTCTGGCTTTTTCCTTCTTTATTGCTTTTGGATTGTACCATAGAATCAAGCCTGTGATACTTAAAAGAATCAAAAAAACTGAGGTAATGGTAGAATAAATATGCTTTACCCCGCCATCTCTTCCAAAGATAAAATCCAAGATACTACCATCATGAATTTTTTCTATTAGGTCAGAATTCCTTTGGCTGACAGACAGTATTTCTCCAGAATAACCATCCACCTGTATTTCTGTAAAATGCCTTTTAAAAACTACTTTAGCAATACCTTTTTCTGGTCTGATATCTACTCGATCAATTTCATATCCCTTACCAACACTGTCCTTCATGTGAGTGCTCGCTACAACAATAATTTGTTCTACAGGAATCCAATTAGCTCCTTCCGCAACTCTTGTCTTTTGACTCGTTGGAATGAGGCGCATTTCTTTTTTCCAAGCCAACATAATTGCTGTTACCGATACCAAGATCAAAAAAATGGCAATAGGCACACCAAACCACTTGTGTAGCCTTCGAGAGATTCTGGTTTGGGTGACGAGTTGGTTGATTTTTGGCATTTTTTATTTAGAAACTCCAAAGTACACGAGAGATCATCAATAAACAAAAAGATTCATATCAGCGGTGAAATTAGATTCTCAACTAGGCAAAAACCACATTGGCTAATTTCATCGCTTCGTTGAACTCCATCATATTCAAGCCTGGAGTTCTACCGCATTTTTCAAGGATTTTGATCAGTGACTCTGTTGCTACATTTCCTACCAAGTCATCTTTGGCCATTGGGCAACCACCATAGCCTTTGATCGCCCCGTCAAATCGCTTACAACCAGCTTTGATCGCAGCTTTAATTTTGGGTTCTAGCTCATCAGGTTTGGTATGTAGATGCGCCCCAAACTCAATATGTGGATAAGCTTGGATATTGACCTCAAAAAGATTGCTTATCAATGCTGGGCTGGCTGTACCCACCGTGTCAGCAAATGAAATAATTTTGATGCCAAGTTCGTCCAATTGCTTGACAAAATCAGCAATCAATTCAGGTGAATAAGGATCATCATAAGGATTTCCAAAGCCCATGCTGAGATAAGTTACAAGTATCTTGCCTTTGACTTCAGCTAAGTTTTGGATTTCTTCCACCGTCTGCAAAGCTTCCTGAATAGTCCTATTCGTATTGCGTTGCTGGAAGGTCTCAGAAACAGAAAGCGGAAAACCAAGATAGTCAATCTGCTCAAACTGCAAAGCATCCTCAGCTCCTCTTGTATTCGCTACTATAGCAAGGAGCTTTGATTTACTCTCAAAAAGGTCTAAAAGATCGAGCACTTCTGCGGTATCACGCATCTGAGGAATGGCTTTGGGGCTTACAAAACTCCCGAAATCTATAGTATCAAAACCTACTTGAAGCAATTGATTGATATAGGCAGCCTTGATGGCTGTGTCTATAAATTGCGGAAGCCCTTGCATGGCATCCCGTGGACACTCTATCAGTTTAATCATGCCTTGAAGATAGTCCTAGAGGTCTGGAGGAACAAGTTTTTTTTGCAATTATTAACTCTTAGAGTTCCAAAAAAGACTAAGATCCACTAGTTAGAAATGATAGGTTCTCGCAACGATCAAAATGGAACTGTAAAGGACCTAAAAGGAAAAAAGAAAAACATATGTTGTGAATTTTACAGATTTCTCTGTGGACGATGAATGGAAAAACAAAACCCTCGAGATTTCCAAAAACCTCACAGGTTTAGCATATCAAATTTAATACTTTGAGGTCTCAAATGAATTCAAGGAAAAGATCTTGATATTATAAAGACCTCAAAGGATTTTTAATAAAGACCTTTAAAAGACCTCTTTTGCAATCTTATAAGTCGCGTCAGCCTTACTCATGGTGTAGTAATGCAGGCAAGGAGTCCCAGCTGCAATCAACTCTCTACTTTGCTGGATCGCCCATTCGATTCCGACTTGCTTGACATCTGCATTGGTCCTGCATTTTTCTAAGTCATCCATCAGTGCATCTGGCAAATCAAGAAAGAAAGTCCTCGGTAACATCGTAATCTGCCCCAAAGTTGTAATAGGCTTCAAGCCTGGTATGATCGGAACTGTAATTCCCAAGTCCCTAACTTTCTTGACAAAATCAAAATACTTCTCATTATCAAAAAACATCTGTGTGACGATGTACTCAGCACCAGCATCTACTTTTTCCTTGAGATGCTTGAGATCAAATTTTAAGCTTGGCGCTTCAAAATGCTTCTCAGGATAACCTGCCACACCCACACAAAAATCTGTCTGAAAGCCTGTTTCAGTCTCTTCATGCAGGTATTTCCCCTGATTCATCCCTATAATCTGAGCTACCAAGTCCTTGGTAAATGCATGCCCATCGGGCTCTGGCACAAACTTATTCTCACTTTTAGGAGCATCTCCTCGCAAAGCCAGCACATTCTGCACACCAATAAAATTCAGGTCAATCAATGCATTTTCTGTCTCTTCCTTTGTAAATCCCCCACATAACAAATGTGGTACTGCTTCTACCTGAAATCGATTCATGATCGCAGCACATATCCCAACAGTGCCAGGACGTTTTTTGGTACTGACTTTTTCAAGCAGGCCATTGGGATGCTTTTTGTAAATGAACTCCTCTCTATGATAGGTCACATCCACAAAAGGTGGCTGAAACTCCATCAAAGGCTCAATTCCTTCACAAAGATCCTTGAGACTTTGCCCCTTCAAAGGAGGTAAGATTTCAAAAGAGAAAAGTGTTTTCTCAGCTTGAGAAATATATTCTGTAATTTTCATTCGTTTAAAATTTATCTGTCAGTTGCCACATGGAATGGTTCAATGAATCAAATTATTTGATTAAATCTACTACTTGTAGGCGCGTTAAACTTAAGATTCTTGAATATTAAATGATGGTGAATATGCCAAATTTGGAGAAAGCCACTTTTCTGCTTGTTCTTGGCTGACACCTTTTCTTCTAGCGTAATCTTTGACTTGATCCTCTCCGATTTTTCCTAGTCCGAAATACTTGCTCTCAGGATGCCCAAAGTAAAATCCACTTACCGAAGAGGTAGGGTACATGGCAAAACTATCCGTCAAAGTGATTCCTATACTTTCTTCTACTTGCAACAAGTTGAAGAGCGTTCGCTTCTCGCTGTGCTCTGGACAAGCAGGGTAACCTGGAGCAGGTCTGATTCCTGTGTAGGTTTCCTTGATCAGCGCATCATTATCCAGGTTTTCATCCTTAGCGTAGCCCCAAAGTTCCTTTCTTACCAATTCATGAAGATATTCCGCTCCAGCTTCAGCGAGTCGATCGGCTAGTGCTTTGAGCATGATATCATTATAGTCGTCTCCTTTTTCTTGAAACTCCTTCAGCTTCGTCTCGATCCCCCAGCCAGCAGTCACTGCAAAGCCCCCTAGGTAATCTGTTTGATCTGGGTGAATATAATCAGTTAAGGAGCGATTAGGCACACCTTTGCCTTTTTTACCCTGTTGTCTCAAGAAATGAAAACTTACTCCATGCCCTGGAAGTACTAAGTCATCTTCCACACGATCCACAGGGAATAGTCCCACTACTGCCTTAGCTTGAAGCCATTTCTCAGCAATGATTTGATCCAGCATGTCATTGGCCTCTTTGAAAAGTCGCTGTGCTTCTTGACCTACAACTTCATCTTTGAGGATTTTAGGGTATTTGCCCGAAAGCATCCATGTGCTGAAGAAAGGGGTCCAATCGATGTATTGCCTCAAAATATTCAAGTCCAAATCTTCCAACACAGTGGTTCCAAGTTGAGAAGGCACCACAGGCTGGTAATGCTCCCAATCAATAAATACTGGATTAGCTTTGGCTTCTTCATACGTTGCCATTTGCTTTACTTGTTGCTTAGCTTCGTGCTCGATTCTCAGTTGTCTATACGTTTCCTTGATTTGCTTGTGATAAGCTTCTTTGGTCTCTTCAGAGATGGACTCACCTGCTATGGGGACAGATTTGGATGCATCCGTTACGTGAATCACTGTTCCAGAATATACAGGGTCAATTTTGACAGCTGTGTGAATTCTTGAAGTCGTAGCCCCACCGATGAGCAGTGGAATTTGAAGGCCTTGGCGCTCCATCTCAGCAGCTACATGAACCATCTCGTCTAAAGACGGTGTGATCAGACCACTCAATCCAATAATGTCAACTTTATTCTTGACCGCTTCATCGATGATCTTTTGCGCATCTACCATCACACCTAGGTCGATGATTTGATAGCTGTTGCAAGCGAGTACTACTCCCACTATGTTTTTACCAATATCATGCACATCACCTTTCACAGTGGCCAAAAGTATCTTCTTGATGCTACTTTGCTCTTCATTGTAATCCACATCTCCTACTTTTGGCATGAAGGGCTCTAGGTAAGCTACGGCTTTTTTCATCACCCTGGCAGATTTCACTACCTGCGGCAGAAACATCTTACCTTCTCCAAAAAGATCCCCCACCACATTCATCCCGTCCATAAGAGGTCCTTCGATGACTTTGAGCGGATTTTTGAGTTCAATCCTAGCTGCTTCTGTATCTTCGATGATGTAGTCTATGATTCCTTTGACCAATGCATATTCTATTCGTTTAGACACAGGCTCTTCTCTCCAAAGTTCCGCTGCTGCCTCTTTTTTATCAGAAGCCTTCACCGTCTCGGCAAATTCCAATAAATCTTCTGTAGCCGAATCATGCCTATCAAAAAGCACATCTTCTACTTTTTGAAGCAAGTCTTTTGGAATATCATCATAGACTTCTAGCATCGTCGGGTTGACAATTCCCATATCCATTCCATGCTTGATGGCATGATAGAGAAAAGCTGCGTGCATAGCTTCCCGCACAGGGTTATTCCCTCTAAAAGAAAAACTCACATTACTCACTCCTCCGCTGACTTTGGCGCCAGGGAGATTTTGTTTGATCCATTGGGTTGCATGGAAAAAATCTAAAGCGTTTTTCCTATGTTCTTCCATTCCAGTAGCAACTGGAAATATGTTTGGGTCAAAGATGATATCCTGAGGATTGAACTTTACCACATTAACGAGAATATCATAGCTACGCTTACAAATGTCGATTCTACGTTGGTAGGTATCCGCCTGACCCGCCTCATCAAATGCCATGATCACCACAGCTGCACCAAATTTTTTGATAGTCTTGGCTTGGTGAATAAATTCAGTCTCTCCATTCTTCAAACTAATGGAATTTACAATCCCCTTGCCCTGAATACACTTGAGGCCTGCCAAGATTATCTCCCAGCGGCTACTATCGATCATGATTGGAATTCTACTGATCTCAGGCTCAGAAGCAATCAAATTGAGGTATTTTTGCATTGCAGCTACACCATCAAGCATCCCTTCATCCATACACACATCTAATACCTGAGCTCCTCCACGAACTTGCTCTAATGCTACATCCAGTGCCTCATCATATTGCCCATTGAGAATTAATCTGGCAAACTTCTTAGACCCTGTGACATTGGTTCGCTCTCCTATATTGACAAAGTTGATTTCAGGTGTAAAAACCAAAGGCTCCAACCCCGAAAGCTTCATCACATCTATATTTTTGATTTTACTCATCTGAATCGTTTACAAATTCTAATTTCCTTGGACTATACTTTGCTGCTGTCTTAGCCAAAGCAGCAATATGGTCTGGTGTAGTTCCACAACATCCTCCCAGTATATTGATCAAACCATCTTTGAGAAACTCCTCCACCTGACCCGACATCTCTGCTGCATCTTGATCATATTGACCAAACTCATTAGGCAATCCTGCATTGGGATATGCACTGATATTGAAAGATGCATTTTCTGAAAGCACTTTCAGATAAGGGCGCAATTCTTTGGCACCAAGTGCACAATTTAGCCCCACACTGAATAGGGGTATATGGGATACAGATATCAAAAATGCCTCCGTGGTCTGACCAGACAAAGTCCTGCCTGACGCATCAGTGATCGTACCAGAGATCATTACTGGAATACCTCCATCTTTAGGATCTAGTGGTAAGCCTTTTTCTTCAAAAACCTCCTGAATAGCATAGATAGCGGCTTTGGCATTCAGTGTATCGAATATAGTCTCCACTAAAATGATATCAGCACCTCCGTCAAGGAGACCTTCTACTTGCTGCTTATAAGCTGCTGCAAGTTCATCAAAAGTCACAGCTCGATAACCAGGATCATTCACATCTGGTGATATAGAAGCCGTCCTATTAGTTGGCCCCACTGCTCCAGCGACAAACCTTGGCTGATCAGGGGTCTTCTCTGAATATTTTAAAGCGACCTCTTTGGCAAGCTTCGCAGATTCATAATTGATCTGATAAGCTAGATGTTCTAAACCATAGTCAGCTTGGGCAATGGTAGTCCCGCTGAAGGTATTGGTTTCGATGATATCTGCACCTACTTCAAGGTAAGCAGCATGAATGGCTGTGATAATATCAGGACGGCTGAGGGAAAGTAAGTCATTGTTACCTTTGAGTGGCTTTGGGTGATGCTTCAACTCAGGAGTTCTGAAATCATCTTCAGTGAGTTTATATCGCTGGATCATGGTACCCATGGCTCCATCTAGGATAAGGATTCTATTTTGTGATTGGTTGAGAAGTAACTCGGTTCTATTCATGTCTGTCGCTATCTATTCAAAAACCTATGCGAGCAAGAACCGGAAGAAAAAAGATTTTTGAATCTAATCTACCGCTCATCTTTTCCCGAACTCAATTCGGAATGGGAGTTAGCACCTTGCTGATTCAGGTTGCTAAGACGTCTCAGGGCCCTTCCCTCGGTCTTTCTCGATAAGCAAGTCCAAAGGTACTGCCTAATCTTCAATAATATCAACTTTTTTAAAAAATCTTTGTCAACGTAGAGAATTTGACAATAAACTACATCGAAATGAAATGATTTAACAATAAAAAAGCGATTATGGCCTGATTCCTACTGTGAAGTGTAGATAAGAATTTGACATATACTGATACATAGGCACGCTGGCCAGGCGATACCTACTTAGCGGAACTTCATAGCCTCCGTGCACAGAAAAGAGTAAGTTGAAGACATTCTCAGAAGTGAAAGGAATACCATAAGCAATATAAAGCTCAGGCTTTGCCATCATTCCTGCATTTCTCAAATACCCATCAAAATCAGGCTCCTCAAAAAGTCTTGGAAAGTCAGGTTTGATATTATTGGTAAGCGTATATCTAATATTAGCATAACCAAGACCTGCCAATCCACCTATTTCGAAATTTTTTCGCTCAAAGAATTTATACCCTGCATTCCCGTACATCCTTACACTGTTGAGGGTATGGGAGTGATTTTCTTTCGCCTGACCTTTCATCCCTAGATTATAAAGATCCATGCCATAGAGCCAACCTTTGGACTCACCAAGAATTTTGATACCCCAATTATTAGGTCGACCTTCGAAAGCTTCTAATCCATTTGCTTCAAGAGATTCATTGAACCGATTAGGCTGCGTAAAATGAAACCCCGTCAATATCTGAGCAGAAAGAGAGGCGTCACGATAGAAGAAGTTTCGATCTGGAAGAGAAATTCCCGTACCAACTCTGAAAAAAGCGCCACTCTGTACATTCCCAAATCGAATTCCGTTCAATTCCCATGATTCTTCAAATGGACTGAAAGAGTAGCCAAACTTTGCCATCACTTCAAAAACCTCTTCTCTTCCAGGAATGTCTAAATCATAACTCATCTGAAATCCTATTTCTGTCAATAGACCAGTAAAATACCTTGATCCTTTATGAATATTACCGTCTCTCAAGATAAATCCATGCTGAGGTTGTTCCAGAAATTGATTGATATTTTGAGCGGTATTTTCCCGCAACATCTGAAAGTTCAAAAAGCCAGAGCCTAAAGACATGTAATGTATAAACTGAAATCGACCCTCTTCTGTCAAGGCATAACCAACATTGAGCAAAGCACGGGTTGACCTGTAATCAATGTCATATCCATTGAAAGTAGATTTAAGACCTGCATTTTGATAAATTTCAAATCCTAGGATAAAGTCATTATACCTTGTTTGATAACCCATCCCTAGATTAGAATATCCATTTCGCATGGGGGTGAGCCCTTTATTAGCCAACATTTCATTGAATAGTCTTAGATTGGCTCCTGTGTGCCCATAGGTCACATAGAAGGTAGATCTATTCCCTTCATTATTTTGGGCAAAGGCTCCAAGAGAAAAAAAGAAAATAAAAACGAAAACAAGATTTTTCATAGTTGGCATTTGTCTTTCAAAATTAATTGAAAAACCTCAATAGAAAAGCGCTGTAAAATCAAACATTAAGGTATTTGATGATTTTGGCATAGAGGTTATCTGGATTGAATGGTTTTGGAATGTAGTCATTCATCCCTACAGCTTCTAGCTGATCTTTTACCTCCAACAAAGATGATGCTGTTAGTGCAATGATAGGAAGATTCCTTATTGAGACATCTTTATGAGCACGGATAAATTCGCCCACTTCAAATCCATCCTTCTCTGGCATTTGCAAGTCTAATAGAATCAAATCGAATGATTGAGATAGCACAGCCTCTATGGCTTCATTACCATCGTTGGCCATGATGACTTCTTTTACTCCCCACTTATTCAAAAACTTCTTGATCATAATTTGATTCACCAAGTTATCCTCAGCAACGAGAATTTTGGCATGAGACAAATTTTTCTCAGTATTCACTTTTTCTTCTTTGCTCTCAAGCAATTGAATATCTGGTTTTTCAAACCCTATCTCAAAAGAGAACATAGTTCCGCCGTGGGGCATTCTGTCCACTTGTATCTGTCCGCCAAATAATTCTACTAATCTTTTCACAATGGCCAATCCAAGTCCAGTACCTCCATATTTGCGGGTAGTTTCTGCACTTGCTTGTGTGAAGGCTTCAAAAATACTCCCCAATTTTTCCTTAGGAATCCCTATTCCGCTATCTTCAAACTCAAACCTAATTTTGACCTCATTTGTAGTTTCCTCTAGGTTTTTCAAATGAATTCTTACAAACCCCTTTTCGGTAAATTTGATCGCATTTGAAATCAAGTTATTCGCAACCTGTGCCAGTCGAACTGGATCTCCCATTACCACCTTAGGAAGCCTGCCATCCACGTCAAAACTGACTTCGAGGCTCTTTTCTCTTGTCTGATAAGTATAAGAATGAATGATGCGATTGAAAACCAAAGAAAGATCAAAGGCAACTCTTTCCAATTCTATTTTTCCGGATTCTATTTTACTGTAATCCAAAATATCATTGATTAATCCAAGTAGATTTTCAGCAGAAAACTGAAGGGTTCTCAAATTTTCCAATTGATCAGGCCTCGGCTCATCTTCTATTAATAAATGTGCCATTCCTATAACTGCATTCATTGGAGTCCTGATCTCATGACTCATGATAGACAAGAATTGAGATTTGATGGTAGATGCTTTCTCTGCTCGATCTTTGGCATGAAATAGTTCGCGCTGAGCTTCTTTGAGTTTTGTGATATCTCGGGCAATCCCCGTATAATGTCGGATATTACCCATTTCATCTTTGATCAACCTACCATTAGAGCTAAATACCCGATAATCACCTGATCTGTGCTTTAGCCTGTATTCTAGGTATTGATTCACTTCAAAAAAATCAGTAGAGGCAGATTTCAAGATATCAGAAAACACCATCAAGTCATCTTCGTGGAGAAACTCTGTCAGTTTCCTACCTGTGACTTCTTTATATTCGTAACCCAAAAACTGCTTCACATTGGGAGACACATAGGTCAACTCCATATCCAAGGATAGGGAGAAAATGATCTCAGTTGACTCTTCTACCAGCGTCCTATACTTTTCCTCACTTGTCCTGAGATTTTCCTTAGCTTCGTATTCTTCGTTGATATCTCTTACTATACCCAATGCATATTCTACTTCTCCGTCATAAACGATCGGTCTAACAGTCATTTCATAGACCCGCTTTTTATAAAGTAAGGTTTTTTGCACAAACTCTCTCTTTTCCAAGGCTCTGATTACCGCAGGCTTGATTTCGTGAAGATTGTACTTATGGATTTCTTCGAGTGACTTCCCCTCAAAATCAGCAGAAGACATGCCCCAATTCCCGAAATTTGTCCCTTCCGCCACGATATAAGTGAGATTTTTGTCAATCAGGAAGACATTCGTCAAAGGAATGTTTGCAGCAAGGACTCTATATCTTTGTTGTGAACGGATAATTTCTTCTCTATTTTTTTTGCGCTCGGTAATATCTTGAAGCAAGCCTTCATGTAAGATAATATTTCCCTGAGAATCATATACTTCTTGCGTTTTATCTTCCACCCAGCGATAGGTGCCATCTTTTTTACGAATTCTATATTCTCCAGAAAATGCTGGTACTCCTTTCCCATCTTTTTTAGCATAATGATATTCCACCAATTGCTCTGCGTCATCAGGATGAATCAAATCCAAAATACTCACTCCACTAGCCAGTAGAAAATCTGCTTGATATCCAAATTGCTTGATATTCTCAGTGATGTAGACCAATCTAAAGTGATCATTGGGGTCCACTGTAAAAAGAATTGCAGAACTATTCTCCACGATCATTTTAGCCTTTTTAGCCAAATCCTGCTGTTTAAACAATTGAGATAAGTTTCTAATCAAAAAAGAAAAACCAATGGGCTCTTTCAAATCATTGCAAAAAACCTGTACAGATAATTCATAGGGGTCAGTTTTTCCTTTGATATTTTTTAAGACAAGTTCTTTTCTAAATTCATCTTTTCCATCAAGTTTTTGTAATATTTCGATCAAATCAAATTCCTCCTGAAAATTAAAATCGAACAATTCAGTGATCTTTCCTTCAAACTTGGTCTTCACTTCCAATTGACATTCCATAAAAGCTGCTTCATTCATATAAATGACTTTCAACTGATTGTCAGTCACATAAACTGCATCATTAACTTGCGCAAGAATCTGTGATTGGAGTTTGAGGTATTTCTCTGCATCACGCTTATCAGTGATGTCAGTACAGTAACCGTAGATCTCAAAGCTTGATGTGCCTGGAATATTCCTTACCTCTATCGTGTAGCTAATATACTTGGTCTCTTCAGCACCGATGAGGTTGAATTCTCCTGAGATAGAACTACGCTTATTAATTGCCTGGTTGATATTGTCCAAAAATCCAACTCTATCAGCTTTATCAATTTTTTTGATCAGTTCAGTAACTGATGCAGACCCAACATGCTCGTCTAGTCCAAATAGAATATTTAAACCTTTAGAGAAGAAGAGTCTATTCTTAGAATTACTGTATCTCCAAGAACCAGATTTGGCAAGCAATTCTGTCGAAGTCAGTAAGTTTTCATTTCGTTCAAGACGCTTCTTGATAGACCTATTGATAAAAGTACCCGCATACACATCTCCAAGCTGTCGTAGTACATACTCATCCTTCTCGTGCCATGCTCTTGCTTGCCCTACAGCATCTAGCCCAAAGAATCCAATCAATTTATTCTCAGAAAAAATCGGTATAAGGATCACTGATTCTATCCCTTGTTGCAAATAGATTTCTCTTTCATAGGCGAATTTATCATCCATTTTGGACACTTCTGGAATGATAAAAATTTCCCCTTCCTTGAGAGACTTGATCGTAAGTAGATCATCCGTGATCTGTATACTCTTCATGAATTCCATCTGCGGCTCAACTCCGTCAGCCACCCACTCATAAGCATACTCTATCTCTCCTTTGACTTCATGGAAAAGGAAAATATAAGCACGATCTGCTTTTTCAAATTCTCCCAACATACGCAAGGAATCGTTGAATACCTCGTCTAATTGCTCTTGCGTCGCATTTACAAATTTTTTGGAAATTCGATTGATCAGCCGCTCTAATTCATAACGCTTTTGAAGTGATTTCTCTGCTTTCTTGTAGTCTGTGATATCCCGAGCACTGAATAGTATTCCTCTAATCTGTGGATCCTTGAGAAGATTCCTTCCATAACTCTCTATGTAAATTTTTTTTCTTCCTGGAATTTTGATCCAGAAGTCAAAATTCACCTCTTCTTCCGTCCCCAAAAGTTGTTCGAAATCACCAGTTACAATTTTCAAAATACCTTGATTGATGAAATCTATATAGGTTTTTCCTAATACTTTTTCAGGTTCAACACCTAATTTCTCAATGATAGAGGAACTGATGAATTTGTACATCCCTTTTTCATCCAAAATCACCACCATATCATGGTTATAGCGCAAAATGCTCTTGACCAACTCAAGATCCGCGTTTGCTGACTTTGAACGAGTAGCCATCTCAGATATTTCCATGATATCTTTGATCAATCTACCTTTGACAAAGAGTAACCTATCTGATTCCCCTTTTGGCATGCTTACAAAAACCCATTCGAAACTTCTTAGGTTACCAGATTTATCTTTAAGAGATTTGATAATTTCCACTTTCGGTAAGTCACCATCAAGAAAAAATTTGTTAATTTCTGATTCAATTGTATCTGCCTCGAAAAAATCATGAAATCCTTGGACATTCAGATCAAAATTATCTTTGAAATACTGATTGAGATAGACAATTCTATCAGGTGCAAACACCAAAATAGGTTCATTTACTTGATCAAAAAAACTAATTAAGTCTACTGGGGTGAATTCGTTCATCTTGGAAAATAATCTTAGCTTCGATTCAGATAGGATGTACAATATAAGCTTTGCGACTAAACTACAACATTTTCTCTTAAAACATATTTGCAACTAAAATTAAAATAATGTTCCAAAAAACAAAAACCCTATTTGTGCTATTCCTGCTGCTTTGGCAATACAGTATCGCACAAGAAAATGACTTGATTCAGTTGACTGATCTGACCAAAATCATCACTACTTCTTCACATCAAATTACCCCTGATGGTAAGCAGGTAGTTTTTGTAAAAAACTTTGTGGAGAGCAAAGGAAATGATCAGTATAGCTACAAAAGCCAAGCTTTTATAGCTGACCTTACAGCACCATTCGCAACTAGACCTTTGACTTCTGCAGAGTACAATGTCTCTTCTATTGCACTTTCTCCAGATGGCAAGCATCTGGCATTTGTAAGACCCAAAGACGGTAAGGCTCAAATCTGGATACTTCCAATGAACGGAGGGGAAAGTCAAGTGCTAACTAATGAAAAAAATGGCGCAAGCAGTCCTCAATGGTCTCCTGATGGTAAGAAAATATTATTCTCCTCTACCTTCCCTATTTGGACTGTGGATGGAAGGCCTGAGTGGGAACACCAAAGACCTGGCAGAGAATATGGTGACGAACCAAATTATAAGGCAATCAATGCTGGAATTGGCAAGGAGGAAATCAAACCGAATCCTGATGGAAACTTGGAAGAACTCCGTGCCTGGTTGGCAAAAAATGCAGCCAAAAATGATCCAAGGGTTATAGATCGCTTAAATTTCCTTGGCGAGAAAGACTTGAGTCCAGACCTTTTCTTCTCTCATCTAGGCATTTATGACCTCAATACTGAAAAATCTGAGATAATCACCCAAGGATTCCAAAGTTACTTTGGGGCTACTTGGTCTCCTGATGGAAACTATATTTTAGCGTCTTCATTAAAAAATGAGGAGCATCCAGACCTAACATCACATGCTGAAATCTGGAAAATTGACCTAAAAACTAAGGCTTCTGGGGTATTTTTCAAATTGGATAATCATAGGGTCGGCAACCCTTCTTTCTCTCCTGATGGAAAATGGTTACTTATCAATGGTCAAAACATAGAAGAGCCTAGTTATAACCAAAGTATGATCGGTGTGATGAAACCTGACGGCTCTGGCTTCAAATGGCTTTCCGAAAATCTTGACAGAAGCATCTCTAGTGGTCAATGGACAGCAGATAGCCAATCAATCTACTTCACGGGAGGCAATCAAGGAGGTACTTCACTCTGGAAAGTCAATCCAATTAATGGCAAAATCGACCCCATTATCACCGGGCCAATAGGTGTGGGTAACCTGAACATCGTAGGGCAAAAAATGGTCTATAGCCTGATAAAAATCGAAAATCCTTCTGAATTTTACGTGGCTGACCTTGCAAACAAGTCTCCACAACAAGTGAGTAAATTCAATGAAGGCTGGCTAGCTGGTAAGAAAATTTCCAAACCAAAAGCACATCAAATTCAAACACCTGAAGGTTTCACCATCGATTATTGGGTAATGGAGCCAGTGAATAGAAAAGAAGGTGTCAAATATCCAACAGTGCTTCAGATGCATGGTGGGCCTTCTGCTATGTGGGGTCCGGGTGAAGGATCCATGTGGCATGAATTCCAAGTCATGACAGCCATGGGTTATGGAGTAGTCTATGCCAATCCAAGAGGAAGCGGTGGCTATGGCAAAGCTTTCCAAAAAGGCAATTATAGAGATTGGGGAGACGGTCCTGCTGCGGATGTCCTAGGATCACTAGATGATGCGACCAATAGATATGACTGGATTGACAAGGATCAGTACTTCCTGACAGGAGGTTCCTATGCAGGCTATTTGACTGCTTGGATAGTCGGACATGATCACAGATTCAAAGCAGCATTTTCTCAGAGAGGTGTTTACGAACTGACTTTTTTCCTTGGTGAAGGAAATGCATGGAGATTGGTTCCAAATCACTTTGGGTATCCATGGGAAGAAGGTGTGAAAGAAATCATGGATTATAACAGTCCACAAACTTACGTGGCTAATATCCAAACGCCTCTATTGATCAAGCATGGCGATGTGGATTACAGAACTGGTGTCCGTCAATCTGAATTGCTCTACAAGAGCTTAAAAATCCTCGGTAAACCAGTAGAGTATGTCAGATATCCAGATGAAGGTCACGAGTTATCAAGGTCTGGGGCTGTACATAGGAGAATAGACAGAATCGGACGTATCATGGAGTTTTTTGAACGCTATGTAGCCCACCCATAATTAAAACCAATGAAAAACAGAACAATGAAAAAACAGCTATTTTATTTCCTGTTTGCATTTCTCTTCATTTTTGAAGCTAATGCGCAGGACAAATCCGAACCTCGTCCAATGGACTGGAAAGACATCCCCTCTTGGAAATCCATTTCCAGCAATAGTGTTAGGATGTCTCCCGATGGCAAATGGATGGCCTATGCTATGCTACCTGTAGAAGGCGATGGGGAATTGATTATCCAAAAAACAGATGATCCAAAATCAAAAAAGACTTATGCAATTGGTTCTACCAACTTTGCGAGCCTAAGCTTCAGTGAAGATAGCAGATGGATAGCCTTCAAAGAATATCCAAAAGAGAAAGAAAAAAAAGCAAATAAAGGCAAGCCTCTTCCTGAAAAAGTAATCCTATTGGACTTAAAGGAAGATAAAAAGTCTGAATTTGAAAAAGTAGCCAACTTCTCTTTCAATGGAAAAGCCGCTTCTCACTTGGCACTAAATCTTACCAAAGAAGGTACAAATGGTGATGCTAAAGGTTCTGATTTACTTATGGTACAATTGAACTCAGGTAAAAAACAGAATCTAGGTAACGTCCTGGAGTTTTCTTTTAATAAGTCAGGGTCACACTTGGCCTATGTAGTCGATGCTGCTAATCAATCTGGCAATGGAATTTACCTGATGAATATGGCCAGCAATAGCACGCAAGTCTTAGACAGTGATGCAGCATCGTACAAGTCCATAAATTGGACTGAAAATGGGGATGCTTTTGCTTTGCTCAAAATGGTCAAAGACAAAAAATATAAACAAGATCATGGTAAATTGATCGGTGTCAAAAACCTGAATAATCCACAATTGACAATCTATGATCCTGTGAAGGATAGTGTCAATTTCTCAAAGGACTACACCATCAGCCCAAACAGAAGACCACAATGGTCTGAGGACTTAAATAAGCTATTCTATGGCATACATCCGCTTGTTCTTGCCAAAAAAGAAGATAAAAAAGAGGACAAAAAAGAAGTAGATCAAGACTCTGTCAAAGCAGCTGAGGCTGAGAAATTGGCGAAAATTATGGCTGACACTTCTATCAAATCTATTGCTGATCTTCAAAAAGCGATCGCAAAAGCTGACAGTACCAAATCCAAGCCAGCAACTTCTAATGGAGATTTGACAAAGCCTGATATGACCATCTGGCATTGGCAAGACAGCAGACTGCAGTCCAGGCAGCAAGTGCTAGAAAATCAGGACAAAAACTACAGTTTCTGGGCTATGTATGATGTGAAGTCAGGTAAGCATATTGTACTTCAGGACAGCAGCATGAAAGAGTTGACCTTGATGCCTCAGGAGAAATTTGCACTCGGAGCAGATCAGAGTGCTTATGAACTGGACATCAACCTTGATGGACAGAATTATAGAGATATTTATGTAGTTGACCTTTCCAATGGTGAAAGAAAGCAACTATTTGAAAAATTCTATCTTCCTTCATTCGCTTCCTATCCAAGATCATCACCTGATGGGACTAAAATGTTATATGCATATGATGGACATTTCTACATCTATGACTTGAACAACGAAAGCAAAACCAATATTACTGAATCCATTCCTGTCACCTTTGTCAATGAAGAAGATGATCACAATGTGATCAAACCGATGCAGAATGCTTTGGGATGGAGCAATGACAGTAAATATGTCTTATTGAGAGATGGCTGGGATATCTGGCAGGTTCCTTTGAACCCGAAGGAAAAAGCTGTGAATCTAACCCAAAACGGCAGAAAAGAAAACATCAGATACCAAAGCAGATTTGTCTTAGATGATGAAGAAAAAGGCTACGATTGGAAGCAAACTCAGTACTTCAGAAGCTACGGAGAGAATTCTAAAAAGAGTGGAATTGTCTCTATAGAACCAGGTAAAGCAGGATTGAAAACAGGTGCTAGGTCTTTGATTTGGGAAGATGCCAATATCAATAGGTTTACTAAAGCTAAAGATGCTCCTGTCTATTTCTTCACAAAAGAGACATTCAATCAACCTACCGAATACTATCTCACCGATGCCCAAATCAATCAACAAACTCAGCTGACAGAGAATACGCCTGATGCCTCAAAATTTGTATGGTCATCTGGAGTGAGATTGGTAGATTATACTTCAGACAAAGGAGCCGAACTTCAAGGAGCTCTTTTCCTTCCGGCCAATTATGAAGAAGGCAAGAAGTACCCTACTATCATTTATTATTACGAGAAACTTTCTCAAACCTTACATAATTATAATGCTCCGGGATTTAGTGGTACAGGCTGGAATCCTAATATCTACACAAGTAATGGTTATGCGGTATTTATTCCAGACATCGTCTATACTATGGATGATCCAGGAATGTCTGCAGTATGGTGTGTCTTACCAGCAGTGAAAGAAGCCATCAAAACAGGTGTAATCGACGAGAATAGAATGGGACTTCATGGCCATTCTTGGGGAGGTTATCAGACTTCCTTCTTGATTACACAAACTGACATGTTCAAAGCTGCAGCAGCTGGAGCACCACTGACCAATATGATCTCCATGTATGACTTGATCTACTGGAATACTGGTGGCGGCAATATGTCCATCTTCGAAGCTTCTCAAGGAAGATTCACAGGAGGCCCGTGGGAAAACTGGGGATCCTATCAAAGAAACTCACCCGTATATCATGTCAAAAACGTCAAAACACCACTTTTGATGTTGCATAATGACAAAGATGGGGCTGTTGATTTCACTCAGGGTATTGAATATTACAATGCGCTAAGAAGATTGAAAAAACCTGTGATCATGGTTCAATACAAAGGTGAAAATCACGGACTGTCTAAGTTGGAAAACAGAAAGGATTACAGCGTAAGAATGATGGAATTCTTCGACCATCACCTCAAAGGAAAAGAAGCACCAGACTGGATTGCTGATGGCGTTGAGAAACTCAAGCTGGAAGAACATTTAGAGACAAGAGTATTCGGGAATAACTAAAAATAAAATTAATTTTAAATAATTTTATTGATATTTTATTTCACTATTCAAATATGATAGTTCAAAAAATACCTACAAGTAGCTATTTTTTGAATAAAATTTTATAATCATATTTGAAATGCTTTTAAGAGTAAATCTGTAAAGGTGTTTAAGTTTTAAGTGGGATCCACGAGATTCAAAAAAAAGTCTTTGCCAGTGGCAAAGACTTTTTTAATTTTTAAAAGTATACAATTCGGTTCAAATAGACTTCATTCGAAAACTTTATAGGATACCTTTGTAATTCTATATTAAAAAGGTGCATTAGTGAATATGAAAAAAGACCTTCGAATTATTTATATGGGTACGCCTGAGTTTGCTGTACCTTCTTTGGAAATATTGGCCGAAAATGGCTGGAATATAGTAGCTGTAATTACCGCACCTGATAAACCGAAGGGAAGAGGACAAAAACTGATACCTTCACCAGTAAAAGAAGCCGCGCTCAAACTTAACATACCAGTTTTACAACCCACCAACCTCAAATCACCCGAATTCCTAGATGAATTAAAATCCTTTCAGGCAGACATACAAGTAGTCGTAGCTTTCCGAATGCTCCCTGAGGTAGTTTGGAATATGCCTCCATTAGGGACATTCAATTTGCATGCCTCACTTTTACCCAATTACAGAGGCGCTGCACCTATCAATTGGGCCATCATCAATGGTGAAAAAGAAACAGGTGTCACTACTTTCTTCCTCAAGCATGAAATAGACACAGGAAGTATTATCTTCCAAGAAAAAGAATCTATTCATCCAGAGGATAATATTGGAACATTGTATACAAGATTGATGGAAAAAGGGTCAAAACTGGTACTCAAAACAATCCAAGCTGTAGCAGAAGAAAATATTCATCCACTTCCACAAGATGAATCAAATGCCCTACATCATGCTCCCAAAATATTCAAAGAGACTTGTGAAATAGATTGGAACAAATCTGCCATAGAAATCCATAATCTGGTACGTGGGCTCTCTCCTTATCCAGCAGCTTGGACCACTTTCTTAGATAAAAACTGTAAAATCTATCTGACAGAAGTAAGTGATAAAAACCTTCCAAATCTAAAGCCTGGAGAATATTATTCGGATAGTAAATCCAAATTAACCTTTCAAACTGGAAATGGCAGTCTCAATATCCTAGAGCTACAACTAGAAGGAAAAAAGAGAATGCCTATAGCTGACTTCCTGAGAGGAAATAAATTACCTTAAAAATAACAATTAAAAAACTTGCCAATTGTCTGATTTTTTACGACATTTGTTGTATATAAAATCAAGAGCCATGGGGATTGTCAGTGATTTTGTTGCCAGCTATGGATTTGCAGGAGATAGACTTTCACTACGTCTAGCAAAGACCAGCCGTAATGGGCTAGCTTATGAAGATTTCTCAAATATCGTAGCAGATAGCCCTATCCCAGAAGAGAGTTGGGCTGACCTCTTACACGTATCAGAGAGGACCATGCAGCGCTACAAAAAAGACCAAAAGCCATTTGAATCAATTCATTGTGAGCGCATCCTTAAATTAGCCATGCTCTTCAAGTTTGGCGAGGAGGTATTTGGCGATATGGATTTATTCAAATCATGGCTTTATGAGACTTCTATTCCATTGGGTTCACAGACTCCCTTTTCGCTATTAGATACCTCTTTTGGGATGGACTTAGTCAAGGACGAGTTAGGGAGGATTCAGCATGGTATTTTTGTATGATAGTCTATCGCATCAGCAGAGAAGCATACGCTAATGACCTCAGCGGAAAAGGTGCCATGCTCTATGGTGCAAGATGGAATAGCAAAGGAAAACCTGCACTTTACACAGCTGCTTCCATATCTTTGGCCATGCTAGAAGTAGCTGTGCACATCAATCCTATTAAAGTCCCCAAAGACCTACAATTGGTCAAAATCCAAGTTCCAGAATTATTAATTAAAAAAATCCATCTGGAAGACTTGGATCCTTCTTGGAAAGAATCACCCCCTAGTCACTTTACTCAAGATATCGGAGACAAATTTTTATTGGAACGAAAATATTTTATACTTCAAGTCCCTTCAGCTGTGGTACCAGAGGAGAATAATTATATCATCAACCCCATGCATCCTCAATTTGACAACTTAGAAATACTATCAATCTCACCAATGCGATTTGATGCTAGACTTTTTCCATAAATAGAACATAGGACAGCTTATCTCTTTGATCAACAATTGATTTTGCATTTTTTATACTCGAATTTTTGAATTTCATCACAGCAAGTGGTAATTTTATATCCTTATTTAAAATCTATTTGATATGAAAAAAATGATAAAACTTTTCTTACTGATTTTTCTCTTTTCATCAGCAGCAGAATCAGAAGCACAAATTGGCAATAGGCTGAAACAAGCCGCAAGTAGAGGACTAAGCAATGCTTTAGAAAAAAGAGTTGAAAAAGAAGCAGAAAACATTGCGCAAAGGCAACTTGAAAAGGCATTTGAAAACATCTATGGACCTGATATGCCTGCTGGAGGCGGATTCAACATGGAAAAGATCCTTAGCGGAATTTCTATGGATGTAGAAGTTGCAGATACTTATAATTTTGATGGCTATACAACCATGGTTGTCAAAAGTGTAGATGAAAAAGGGAAAGATTTAGACCCTTTTATGATGAAAACATATATCTCTGAAAGTGATAAGGCGGTTGCAATGGAATTTGAAAATCAAGATAAAAAAAGTAATGCTAAGACCGTCCTCATCTATGATATGGAGCGAAATGCTTCGATTTTCTTAATAGATTCCGACGGAAAGAAAAATAGCATGGCTTATAGTTATGATTTTGAAGCAATGTCAGAGGGAGTAGATATGACAGACTGGGAAAACGATTTGGAAGATGCGGATTTCAAAATTCGTAAAACTGGTAATAGTAAAGTCATACATGGATACACCTGTGAAGAATATATTGCAGAATCAGAAGATGGAAAAGCGACTTATTGGATTACAGATAAGCCAGTCAAAGGAAGTGGGACATTTTGGGGTGAGGGTAACCCTCTCATGAGCACCAAAGCTTATCAACAGCAAAGTGGTAGAATGGACAATCTCCCTAATGGTCACATGATGGAGATGTATTTTGAAAGTCACAAAGACCAATCTAAGAGCGAAATTAAAATAACAGAAATCAATGATAATAGCCCCTCAAATTTTATCATGAAAGACTATCCGAACATCCTTAAGGGAGAAGAAAAGTAAAAAAGACAAACAACCCTATTACCTAAAACCAAAGTCCATCTATTTTAAAAAATTGATGGACTTTTTTCTAGATGCGGGTCAATTGTAGTCATATGAAACATCATCATCCCGCAAGACCTATAACTAGTCAAAGTATGAAAACTTGAATACTGTAAATTCATTTTCACAATTTGATTTTTTGCCTTCAAAATCCTTGGTATCTTGTGTTCCTAACCTATAAATTCCCACATTGAAAATATCTTTAATAGTTGCCAAGGCTGAAAATAATGTCATAGGCAAAGACAATCAGCTGATTTGGAGACTTTCATCAGATTTGAAACTCTTCAAAAAATATACTACTGGTCACCATATCATCATGGGTAGAAAAACCTATGAATCTATGGGCAAACCACTACCCAACCGTACATCTATCGTGATCAGTAGAAATAAAGACTTTGAAGTTCCGGAAGGTCACTTTTTGGCACATTCTCTTGAGGAGGCTATCCAATTGGGCATCAGTAGGAACTTAGATCAAGTATTTATCATTGGTGGAGCTCAAATATACAAGGAAGCAATACAATTCTGTGACGAAATGATCATTACCGAGGTACAAGCTGCTCCTGAGGGAGATGCCTTTTTCCCTGAATTTGACCGTAAAGCATGGAAAATTGTACACTCAGAGCACTTCCCAAAAGATGATAAAAACGAGTATGATTTCAATTTTATGATTTATAAAAGAATCAATCCATGATAGACTCAGTAGTGTGGATCACGGGAGCTTCTTCTGGAATAGGTGAAGCCTTGGTAAAAACTTACCATCAAGCTGGTTGGAAAATCATCATTTCAAGTAGAAAAAAAGAGGCTTTAGAAAATCTTAAAGCAACCTGTCAAAACACGGGAAATATTTACGTACTCCCTTTAGACTTAGCTGACAGCTCCCAATTCACTGAAATAGTAACAGATGCAATCAAGGCATTTGGCCATATAGATATCTTGATCAACAATGGTGGAATTAGCCAAAGATCCCTTGCTCTAGATACAAGCATAGAAGTGGACAGGAAGATTATGGAAATAGACTTTTTTGGAACCATTGCTTTGAGCAAGGCGATTCTTCCTCACTTTGTGGAAAGAAAATCTGGGCATTTTGGTGTGGTAAGTAGTCTAGTGGGGAAATTTGGATCCCCATATAGATCCTCTTATTCAGCAGCCAAACATGCTTTACATGGCTTTTTTGATTCATTAAGAGCTGAGATATATAAAGAAAATATTTGGGTAACCATGATTTGTCCTGGTTTCATACGCACCAATGTCTCCATCAATGCCCTCACGGCTGACGGCACTCCACTTAACGAAATGGATGAAGCACAGGACAAAGGAATGAGTCCCGAAGATTGTGCCCAAGCAATCAAAAAGGCTTTGGATCGCAAAAAAGAGGAAGTGCTAATAGGGGGAAAAGAAGTTTTGGCGGTATACTTGAAACGTTTCTTCCCAAAGGTCTTTTCAAAACTTATCAGAAAAGCCAAAGTTAGATAGTCGAGAGAATTTTCGCCAATAATTTCATTACTTATCATTCTCTTTAAGCAAAAGATTACCCAAAAATGACTAATTACAAAGAGATCAAAGCAGAGATTTTAGCCATCGGAGACGAGCTCCTCTATGGTCAGATCATAGATACCAATAGCCATTGGATCAGCCAAGAGTTGGATAAAATTGGCGTACGAGTAGTAAGAAGAACGACTGTTGGTGATAATCGAGATTCCATCTTAGCTGCATTTGCAGATGCCGAAAAGCGTGCAGACATCATCTTAATGACAGGTGGACTAGGTCCGACAAATGACGATCTGACCAAACCGCTACTGGCAGAATACTTCAAATGCTCCATTGAGCTGGTACCCGAAGCCTTGGAAGCGGTAAGAATATTTTTTGAAAAAAGAGGAAGAGAGCTTACTGAATTAAACAGATTGCAAGCTCACTTACCTACCAAATGCACCTACGTACCCAATGAAGTAGGAACAGCTCCGGGCATGTGGTTTGAGGAAAATGGCAAAGTATGGATGTCAATGCCAGGGGTACCTCACGAAATGAAAAAATTGATGACGGACTTCGTACTCCCAAAAATAAAATCACTTTATGCTCTCCCAGTAATTTATCATAAAGTAATTAAAACTGTAGGGATTGGTGAAAGCTGGCTAGCCAATATCATCAAAGATTGGGAAAAAAATCTTCCAAATCATATCAAATTGGCCTATCTCCCATCTCTTGGTCAAGTGAAGCTCAGACTGACAGCTTTTGGAGATGACTACGACGAACTTCAGGCTGAGGTAGAAACTGCCATTGATCAAGTCAGACCTCTAATTGATAAGTACATCTATGGCTACAACCATGAAAGCTTGGAAGAATCCATTGGTAGACTTTTGAAACAGGCAAATAAAAAAGTAGCTTTGGCAGAAAGCTGTTCTGGAGGATATATTTCACATCTAATCACCAGCATACCCGGAAGTAGTAAGTATTTTCAAGGTTCTTTGGTCCCGTATCACAATCAATTCAAAAATGAAATTTTAGATGTAAATGCCGATACCTTGAAAGCATATGGAGCTGTAAGTGAAGAAACCATCATCCAAATGGCCGAAAATATCAAAACAATGTTTGGTGCAGATTATGGTTTGGCAAGTAGTGGAATAGCAGGCCCAGATGGAGGTTGGAAAGAAAAACCAGTTGGCACGGTTTGGATCGCTTGTGCATATGAAGGAAAAACAGTCAGTAAAAAACTTCAATTAACTCAAGACAGAATGTTGAATATTCAATTGACGGCTATAGCCGCCTTGAATTTACTAAGATTATGCATTTTAGGAAAAACAGAATAAAAATTTTATTAAATGATTTTGTATTACCTAAAATAAAATTTAATTTTAAAAGTCAGAAATAAACCCAATTAAATAATATAAACATGGCAACTGTAGAAATGGTAATGCCCAAGATGGGTGAAAGCATTATAGAGGGTACCATCCTAACATGGCTTAAAAAAGAAGGAGACAAAATCGAGCAGGATGAGTCTGTTTTGGAGGTCGCCACGGACAAGGTGGACACAGAAGTTCCAGCTATATATGGTGGTATTTTGAAGCAAATATTAGTTAAAGAAGGAGATGTAGTCGCTGTAGGTGCAACGATTGCGATCATAGAAACTGATGAGGAAGTCTCTCAATCAGACAATACTGAAGCACCTTCTCCTGAGACTGCTAATAAGGCAGAATTGATCGCAGCAGCTCCTGCGCAAACAGCAACTTTGGTTGAAAGTATTTCATCTGATGATTCTAAGGGAGATAATCGCTTTTACTCTCCACTGGTACAAAGTATTGCTAAGGAAGAAAATATTTCAAAAGCCGAATTAGCCGCTATTTCTGGAACGGGCAAAGATGGAAGAGTCACCAAAAACGACATGCTTCAATACCTCAAAAATAGAGGTCAACAAAAGCCTCTTCCACAATCAGCTACACCAAAACCATCAGCAAGTGCACCTATGCCTAAGGTAGAGGTGAGTATTTCTGCCCATGACGAGATTATCGAAATGGATAGAATGCGTAAGATGATCGCTCAAAGAATGCTTGACTCCAAGCGTATATCTCCACATGTAACTTCTTTTGTGGAGGCGGATGTAACCAATATCGTTCTTTGGAGAAATAAGGTAAAAGATGCTTATAAGAAAAAAGAGGGCGAGGCACTTACTTTTACTCCTTTCTTTGTTCAGGCTGTTGCAAAAGCCATTAGGGATTTTCCAATGATCAATATTTCTGTTGATGGTGAGAATATCATAAAAAAGAAAGATATCAACATTGGAATTGCAGTCGCTTTACCTTCGGGTAATTTGATCGTACCCAATATCAAAAATGCTGATCAATTCAACTTGACTGGACTTTCTAAGAAAGTGAATGATTTGGCTACTAGAGCTAGAAACAACAAACTTTCTCCTGATGAATTGGGAGGAGGCACTTATACGATTTCTAATGTTGGATCTTTTGGCAATGTCATGGGAACGCCGATCATTATGCAACCTCAGGTGGCAATTCTCGCAGTAGGAGCAATCACCAAGAAGCCAGCTGTGATAGAAACTCCAACTGGTGATGTCATCGCTATCAGACATAAGATGTTCCTTTCCCACTCGTATGACCATAGAGTTGTAGATGGTTCACTTGGGGGGATGTTTGTAAGAAGAGTGGCTGACTACCTAGAGGCATTTGATTTAGAAACTGAGCTTTGATCAATTCAGCAAAAAAGGAGGCTTCTAAGCCTCCTTTTTTGCTTTCTTTTCATATTGTTTTTTGATGGTGAGGGCTATTTCCTGAACTTGTACAGGTTTGGTTAGGTAGCCATCCATTCCGATCGCTATAGCATTGTTGATATCTTCTTGAAAAGCATTTGCTGATAAGCCAATGATAGGGACATTCTTTTTCTCATCATCCATTTGTCTGATGATTTCCGTAGCTTCAAGACCATTCATTTTTGGCATTTGAATATCCATCAGCACTAGATCAAACTTACCATCACGAACAGCAGATACCGCTTCTACCCCATTCTTTGCTATATTAATTTTATATCCCAACTCTTTCATGAGCATTTTCATAAATTTCAAATTAGTATCGTTGTCTTCTACCAATAAAATATCAACTGGGTAGGTTTTGGCCATGTTGCCCCATTCGAATTCCTCCAGCTTTTGGTCTGGCAATTCGCTAAGAAAATGCTCTTCTTCCAACCAGACCGTCCCATAAAGATTAAAGGCAAAAACAGACCCCTTACCCAATTCACTGGTAATTTTCAACTCTCCACCCATTAGTTCTATCAGCTTCTCTGAAATAGCCAAACCAAGACCCGTCCCTTTGTACTCTCTAGTAGTACTTCCATCAGCCTGTACAAAGGGCTGGGTTAAAGAGTTGATTTTATCAGCAGGTATACCAATACCCGAATCTATGATAGTAAAATAGAGAATGACATTCGTTTCCATAAAAAGTTCCCCCGTGATATGAATACTGATCTCTCCCTCTTCCGGTGTAAACTTCACGGCATTTCCAATCAGGTTAAATAGAATCTGACCGAGTTTAGTTCTATCTAACTGTACATATTCAGGCATCAATGGTCCAAAAGTATACCTCAGTCTAATTCTTTTCTCCTGAACAAGGCCGTTGAATATTTTAAGAATTTTTTCAATCTCATTTTTGAAGTGAAATTTACTCACATCCAGTTTCATCATCCCCGCCTCAATTTTGGAGTAATCAAGGATGTCATTGATAATTACTGAAAGTGATTGACCAGAGTCCTTGATTACTTGCAGAAACTCTTGCTGCTGCACGTCAAGATTGGTCTTTTCCATCAAACCAATGATTCCAAGCAAACCATTCATTGGCGTTCTAATCTCATGACTCATATTTGCCAAAAATTCTGATTTGGCTTTGTTGGCTAGTTCTGCCGCTTCCATAGCTTCTTGCAAACCCTTTTCCCAAAGTTTTTGCCCAGTGATATCTCTTGCTATGGAAATGACACGTTCATCATCCAATTTGAAAAGTCGTGTTTCAAATATCTTCTTCCCAGATTGAGATATAGCTTCAAATTCGATGGTGACCAGTTTCCCTGTTTTCTTTACCCGCTCAAAACCTTCCATTATTTCTAGACTTAGTGGTTCGGGCAGGACTTCTTTAATATTTTTCCCTATTGATTCGCTAGCAGAGCTAATCAATAGGCTCTCGTCCTGAACATAGTAATCCAAAAACATACCTTCATTATTATAAATAAAGATAATATCAGGTAAGCTTCGTAAAACTGAAACCAATCTATTATTACTCTTGAACAATTCTTGATCTGCCAAAAAACGATCTTGGATATCTGTACAGATCCCTACATTTCCAGTGAAAACGCCTTTATCATCAAAAAACAATTTTTCAAATACACGAACCCTTAGCCACTCCCCTGATTTTCTTAAAAAATTAAACTCCAAAGAAAAACTCTCTTCTTTATTTTCAATGGCCTTTTGAATGACTGTATCCAATATCTGATCATCTTTAGGGTCGATAAATGATTTAAATCCATCAATAAATTCTGTCTCATCATAACCCAAAATCTTTTTCACTTCACTACTGACATTCGTCATTTTCCGGTCTGCATTTTGAAAATAAATAAAGCCTTTAGATTCTTGCAAAAGGAGACTTTGTTGCCTAAAAAGTGATGTGATCTTATCAGAATTCTGCATCAAAACCCTATTCGACTCTTGAGCGTTTTTGATAAATCGGTATAAAATCAAGATTACCACGACAAGTAAAAACATCAAACCTACAAGTAAATAGGCATAAGTTGAGAAAATCCCTGAAGTGATGGATTGTCTATCTTGAACAAAAACCACAGAAAATTTATCATTGAGTGGGTATAATGTGAATGGATATTGGAAAATCAAGGCTTCAAACTCCCTGCTCTCTGGTTCATTAGTTAAAAAACCTTGGTAATTCCCTTTTAAACCTATTTCTATATCTTTCTGGATAGTATTGAATACCTCCTGCTGAATTTTGTAGCCTTTAGTAGGCATATACTCAAAAACACCAAAAAGCTGCCCATTGAAAAACAAGAGTTTTTCACTATTGATTCCTAAGTAATAATTACCCAACTGATCACCCAAAAATCTCTCTATATTAATCGCTGCTAGGATTTTAACCTTCTTTACAGGATTTTCAAATTTGATGTAAGCATCCTTATTTTGGACAGCTTCATCAAGGTTAGTGAAAGAGTTTTTTACAAAATTATTCCTTTGATCAAAGTGAAAAGACACCACTTGATCAGGAAACTCAACCACTATGGTATCCAATAAATTGCGATGATTATTGAAAACCCGTCTAGCCCGTCCTTCAAAAGCCATCTGCTCATTCTCAACTTGGTAGGTCCAAGGCTCTAGATTATTGACAAAAAAAACTAAATCATCATAGGTAACACCAAAATGATTCTGTATATCTTTTGCTGCCAATTCTACTTGTCTATTTAGGAATTGCTTTCTAGCTTCAAGTTGATTTTTGGATAGTGCATCATAAAAATTAAAAGCCAAAAAAACGACAAGCAAAACTACCAAAATACCAGTAATCACAAACCATCGATAGGCCTTGCTATATGAGTTTGAAGGTTGTTTTTCAATATCTATCATCAGATTTCTACATCTAAAATTAACCAACCTGTCCTTTTCATCTTGTATGCTCCAACCTCGAAATTGTCTAAACCTTCATTGAGTAAATATCTGTCGCCACCTGAAAGTAGGAAATGAGAAATCATACTTCTTACGGTCTTATTTTTACTTTTGAAAAGATTATATTCTTCAGGTCTAAAGCTATCAGAAGAAATCGTCTGAATATAAGTGTGGTTTTTCAAAGGTGGTAAGGCTAAAGCTTCTATAGCTCTTGACTTTCCTGCTATAACAGTTCCTGCTTCATCCAGTATTATTAACTTTCGATTAGTTTGTGATAGATAATTATCCAAAATCGCATTGATCGAAATATCAAAAGCTAAGACCATCTTGAGGTCATCATCAATGTAAACAGGGTTCAATAATGAGACCACCCATCCCTTTCCGACGGGGTCAATATATATTTCTCTCACCCAAACCATCTTTCTCTCTGGATTATTAACTTCATCAGCTTCATAATAAAAATTATAAGAAGTTACATCCAAATCTGGATCCAACATGGTAGCTGCATCATAGGGTGGATACAATCTGTTGAACTGTACTTTACTATTGAGGTATACTTGGGATATGACTTCGTTATTACTAATAACCCTCCTGAAAGCATCGTCCAATGGGTTAGTTAAAAGCAACATCTCCTCTACAGCTTGTGGGTCTGTATTGGGGATTTTAGGCAAGTACAATGTGCTCAACTCTGGATTTTCGTTCGGCGCAGAATTAGCATAATGCCCCTCAATCTTGTATCTACTACGATCTGCCAAAGCCAGTACACTATCTTTAGAGGCATAAAGTTTTTGAATTTGATTACCCAATCTTGCTAGCTCTTGCTCCAAAGCCTCAAAATCATAGTCCAATAATGCTATAAACGCCTCTACCTCCAATGATTTTTCTTCAGAGGAATAGTTTTTATTTGGCTGACAAGCAGTTATTATCAGAAAAAGAATAAGAAAAAGTAATGGTTTGCGTCTCATAAACCTTTAGGCTTTCATAAAGCTAAAGATTTTCAAGCTGTTTTTGAAAAGATTGTCCCATTTCTTTAAATCTCAGCTTGACAGCATCAAAAAAATCTGACTCATAAAAGGTATTCAAGTCAGACTCATCAAGAACATCCATTTCTGGAATCTTGAACGTTTGCTCCATCGGACCAAGCTCAAACTTGATCAAATATTTATTGTTCCAAGAGAAAATAGATATCCTGATGTCTTCTTTGACAAACTCTTGAACTACTCTCATGCTGGTCTTCTTACTTCAGAGCTATAGGTAATTTCAGATTTCAAAGAGGACGCTACTGAACAATACTTGTCCACCGACAAAGCTACCACCTTGGCAAACTCTTCCTCTGTAGCATCGGGAGAAACTAGCACAAATTTCAAATTGATGCTTTTATAAAATGCAGGAATCCCATCATTTCTATCTCCTTCTGCCTCCACATAAAAATCCACTATTGTTTTACGCTTTTTCTTCATCATCACCACTGCATCTACAGATCCGCAGCCCGCCAGGGCTGAAAGTAATAAATCCATTGGGGATTGAGCCTGCTTATTTGGTGCATCATACATGTCAATCTCCACTTTATTACCCTGTTGATTGACAGCTTCGTATTCGTAGTCCGCCTTCATGCGTACTGTTACACTTCTCTTACTCATAAATTAAAGATTATATATTCCAGTTTTTCACCTTCAAAACTACACCATCCCCCCTTTTCAACCTTAATCCTTTCTTAAGATTTACATATTTCTTCTATACTGCCCACCTACTTCATAAAGGGCATTTGTGATTTGACCTAATGAACAGTACTTGGCTGCATCCATCAGCTTTTCAAATATATTTTCATTTTTGATAGCTGCTGTTTGAAGTTTAGTCAGCCACTCTTCTGTGGTGGCTTCATTTCTCTTATGGAGATTGTTTAAAGTTTGAATTTGTGCTTCCTTCTCTTCTACATTTGCTCTGATCACCTCTCCTGGAGTTACTGTAGGAGATCCTTCTGATGAAAGAAAAGTATTCACTCCAATTATAGGGTATTCACCGGTATGCTTCAGCATTTCATAGTGAAGACTTTCCTCTTGGATTTTACCTCGTTGGTACATGGTTTCCATGGCTCCTAATACACCTCCACGCTCAGTGATTCTGTCAAATTCAGCGTAAACTGCCTCCTCTACCAAATCGGTCAGCTCCCCTATGATAAAAGCCCCCTGTAGAGGATTTTCATTCTTAGCCAATCCCAGTTCTTTGTTGATGATCAACTGAATAGCCATTGCTCTTCTCACTGATGCTTCTGTAGGAGTAGTAATCGCCTCATCATAAGCATTGGTATGAAGAGAGTTACAGTTGTCATAGATTGCATACAATGCTTGGAGTGTAGTTCTGATATCATTAAAATCAATCTCTTGAGCATGCAGTGATCTCCCTGAAGTCTGAATATGATATTTCAGCATCTGGGAGCGCTCATTGGCAGCGTATTTCAACTTCATCGCTTTGGCCCAAATTCTCCTTGCTACTCTACCGATGACTGAATATTCTGGATCGATGCCATTGGAAAAGAAAAACGAAAGATTTGGAGCAAACTTATTGATATCCATCCCTCTAGAGACATAGTACTCTACATAAGTAAATCCATTGGACAAGGTCAGCGCCAATTGTGTAATTGGATTGGCTCCTGCCTCAGCAATATGATATCCTGATATGGAAACGGAGTAGAAATTCCTGATTTGATTTTCTATAAAATACTGCTGTACATCTCCCATCAGTCTCAAGGAGAATTCTGTAGAGAATATGCAAGTATTCTGGGCTTGATCCTCTTTGAGAATATCCGCTTGAACAGTACCCCTCACCTTTGCTACAGTTTCAGCTTTGATTTTGGCATATACCTCTGCCGGTAGCACTTCATCCCCTGTCACTCCAAGCAACATCAGACCTAGCCCATCATTTCCTTCTGGGATTTGTCCTTGATACTGAGGTCTAGTAATTCCTTTATTTTTATAAATCGAATCAATTTTGGCATTGACCTCTTCCTCAAGGCCATTAGCCATAATGTAGATTTCACACTGCTGATCTATCGCAGCATTCATAAAAAATGCAGTCATAGTGGCTGCAGGCCCATTGATGGTCATGGAGACAGAAGTCATCGGATCAGCTAGATTGAAACCAGAATAAAGTTTCTTGGCATCATCCAAGCAGCAGATATTAACTCCTGAGTTACCTATCTTTCCATAGATATCAGGCCTATAATCTGGATCTTCTCCATAAAGTGTCACCGAGTCAAAAGCAGTGGAAAGTCTCTTGGCAGGCAATCCTTTTGATACATAATGAAATCTTTTATTGGTTCGCTCAGGTCCTCCTTCACCAGCAAACATTCTGGTAGGGTCTTCACCTTCTCTTTTGAATGGAAACACACCGGAGGTATAGGGGAATTCTCCAGGAACATTTTCAGTCAAACCCCATTTCAAAAGATCACCCCACGCTTCATATCTAGGCAGCGAAACTTTTGGAATACTGCTACCCGAAAGCGAAGTAGTAAAGGTTTTTACTTTGATTTCTTTATCTCTTACCTTGAATACATAGTATTCGTCTCTGTATTGTTGTGCTTTTGCAGGCCATTCTTCTAGCCATTTTTTATTTTTAGGATCCAGTTCTAGCTCCACTTCAGCATAGACTTCTTGGAGTTCTTTGACCAATCTATCTTTGTCCCCAATTTGGGTATTTTGAATAGCTTCGATGGATTTTTGAATACTGTATAGCTTTTGGGCAACTTCTTTTTGCTCTGATACCCATTTTCCATAAGCTCTATTGTTTTCAGAAATTTCAGACAAATACCTTGTCCTAGCTGGAGGAATGATATATATCTTTTCTGACATTTCACCAGTGACTTCAAACGAAGTCTTCAAGTCAACTCCAGTTTTTTCCACTAATTTATTGATGATTGCCTTGTACAGGCTATTCATCCCAGGGTCATTGAATTGAGAAGCAATGGTCCCGAATACTGGTATATCCTCGTCAGCGATTTCCCAAAGGTTGTGATTACGTTTATATTGTTTTTTGACATCTCTAAGTGCATCCTGAGCACCTCTTTTATCGAACTTATTCAATGCAATCACATCTGCAAAATCCAACATATCGATTTTCTCCAACTGCGTAGCAGCACCATATTCGGGAGTCATCACATAGAGTGACATGTCAGAATGCTCAATGATTTCAGTATCAGACTGACCTATTCCGGAAGTTTCCAGAACAATCAGATCAAAATTTGCTGCCTTCACAATGTCAACGGCATCCTGCACATACTTTGAAAGTGCCAAGTTGGATTGTCTTGTAGCCAAAGACCGCATGTAGATATTTGGATGATTGATGGCATTCATTCGAATTCTATCTCCTAATAATGCTCCACCTGTTTTCCTTTTGGATGGATCTACAGAGATGATGGCCATATTCTTATCCTTGAAATCAATCAAAAATCTCCTAACCAACTCATCCACCAAAGAAGACTTCCCAGCACCGCCTGTCCCTGTGATTCCAAGCACAGGTGTCTTGCTCTCACTAGCCATTTTTCTAATCTGTGCCAAAAGCTCTTTGCTTTCCTCAGGAAAATTCTCAGCAGCAGAAATCAACCTACCCAATTCCTTCTTATTAGTCTTATCCAAACTTTCAAGTCCCTTGTGACTGTCACCTACTGGAAAGTCCGATTTTTGTACCAGATCATTGATCATCCCTTGCAAACCCATGGATCTTCCATCATCAGGGGCATAGATTCTGGTAATGCCATACTGATGCAATTCCTTGATTTCTTCAGGGAGAATTGTACCTCCTCCTCCACCAAAAATCTTGATATGCCCTGCTCCTTTTTCTTGAAGTAAATCATACATGTATTTGAAAAATTCCACATGACCACCTTGGTAAGAGGTAATGGCAATAGCCTGTACATCTTCTTGGATCGCACAGTCTACGATTTCCTGAACTGACCTATTGTGCCCTAAATGGATCACCTCACAACCTGTAGCTTGGATGATCCTACGCATGATATTGATGGCAGCGTCATGGCCATCAAATAAGGACGCAGCAGTGACAATTCTAATGTGGTTTTGTGGTTTATAAATCTCTGAAGTAACTGACATATCAATGAATTGGGTTTATTTCTACTTGATCAAAAACTATTGTAGCTTTCGTTTTAATACTTTTTGAATGTGCTTGCGAATATAAGAAAAATAGAAGACTCAATCAGTATGGCGGCACAAGGATTTCGAAATATTATTCTGAATAAGTGATTCATTGCCTGAGGATTCCAAAAACAAAACAAATAATGCAAAGTCATTCAAAACAAAACATAATATTTTAAGAATAAGTGAAATCAGCTTATTAACTGATTTTTGTCATGAAAATCACACTTGAATTGGGCGTACTTTGTGCAAAGAAAAATTCTAATGCTTATCTTAAAGATTCATTAGGAAATAAATCTAAGCACCATGAAGCTATCCCTCTATCTAGGCACCTACAAGCGTGTAAAAGTATTTATCCACTGGACTTTTTCTTTGCTTTTACTCTGGATTATTATTTCAAATCTAAGGAACAACACTCCTGTAGAAGATATTTTATGGACTATTTTATTTGTATTCGGTCTTTTCTTCTGTGTGATTCTCCATGAATTTGGACATGCACTTGCTGCCCAGAAATATGGCATAGACACAAGGGACATCACCTTACTCCCTATCGGAGGCCTTGCGAGGCTCGAAAAAATCCCTGAAGAGCCAAAGCAAGAACTATGGGTTGCAATAGCTGGACCTCTAGTGAATATCGGGATTTTTGTTATCCTCTCAATAATCCTAGCTTTTACAGGGTATGACCTTGAGCGTTTAGAAAATCTGAATATCAATGGAAGTACCATGATTCTTTATTTGGCGTCAGCCAATTTAATCCTTGCGCTTTTCAATATGCTCCCCGCATTTCCTATGGATGGAGGAAGAGTTTTAAGAGCATTTCTAGCCATAAGACTACCTAGAGCCAAAGCGACTCGAATTGCTGGAAGCATAGGTCAACTTTTAGCTATTGCTTTTGTATTCTACGGACTGTTCAATAACCCCATCTTGGTTTTGATAGGCATCTTCATTTTCCTTGGGGCTGCTGCCGAGGTGAACCATACATCGCAAGCTAGCTTTTTGAAAGGTTTTAAGGTAAAAGATGCCATGATGCTTAAATTTCAAATCTTAGCTTATGATGCCCCCTTATCTAAAGCCACAGAAAAACTACTGGATAGTCAAGCGACACATTTTGTAGTAGTCAAAGATGATGTGGCTGTGGGCACGCTGAGTAAAGATCAAATCATACAAGGACTAAAAGTGGGTGGACCAAACCTGAAAATTGAAGAAGTAACGGACTTCAATCCATTCAAGATAGAAACAGAAGAATCGCTAGAAGAAGCATGGCGAAATATGATGACCAAGCAAAGAAAGGTAGCCTTTGTGATCGAAAACGGCCACTTTTTAGGCATTCTCGATCAGGAAAATATCACTGAATTTATTCTAGTAAAATCTGCGCTTTCTAATGATTGAGACAATTAAAGACCCTTATTTAAAACCAGCAGAAGAAATTCTAGAGGGATTAAAATCAAGTACCGAAGGGTTAACTGATGCAGAAGCTAGTTTGCGGCTTGCCAAATTTGGTAAAAACAGTCTTCCAGATCCAGCAAAAAAATCACTATTGAAGCTAATCATCAAGCAATTCAACCATTTGATGGTTTACATCTTGCTGATTGCCGCTGGTATCTCCTATGCCACTGCGCATTATATTGATGTCTATGTGATACTGGGTATCATCCTGATCAACGCCATCATAGGATTTGTCCAAGAATACAAAGCAGAGGGTGCCTTAGCAGCAATGAAAGGGCTGTTGGTTCCGAAATGCAAGGTTATTAGAAATGGCAATTTAATCAGCATCAACTCAGAGGAATTAGTCACTGGAGATATTATTGCCTTGGAAGAGGGAGATATTGTTCCAGCCGATGCACGGATCATTTACGAGAAAAATGCAAGGACAGCAGAAGCTTCCCTGACCGGAGAGGCTGTTCCTGTTCAGAAATCAGAAAAGCAACACTTAGAGGCATGCGGATTTTCAGACCAGAAAAACATGGTTTGGAAGAGTACATTCGTAGCCAGTGGTAGTATCAGAGCTGTGGTCACCTCTACTGGATTAGGTACTCAGATAGGGCAAATTGCCTCAAGCTTGAAGAATATTCTTCCTAAGAAGACAAACTTCCAAAATAAGACTGACAAGCTAGCGCTTCAGATGGCCTATTTAGCAATTGGGAGTGCACTTATTTTATTTGTGGTTGGCTACTTTGTGTTAGAAGTAGAGACTAGTGAGCTACTTTTAATTTCAATTGCAGCTTTGGTATCCGCTATTCCTGAAGGCTTGCCGGCCGTACTTTCTATTGTCTTAGCAGTAGGTTCCTATAGGATGTCTCAAAAAAATGCCATCATCCGCGAAATGACAGCTACAGAAAGTCTGGGATCAGTCAGCACCATCATCACTGACAAGACCGGAACCCTCACTCAGAACACCATGACCATCAAGAAAATCTGGGGCTTGGGCAAATCTGATATTGAAGTAAGTGGTGAAGGCTGGGATAGTGAAGGTGAATTTGTCGGTCAACAGAAAGACATCAATTCGCTTAAGGATTTAATTGAAATTGCCGCCCATTGTCATCAAAGTAGTATACAGGTAAAAGAAAATAATCAAGTTGCAGTTATAGGGGATCCTACAGAGGCTGCTTTTCTGGTTTTGGCCAATAAGGCTGGTGAACAAAAAAAATTCAAAATCATCGAAGATATTGCTTTTAGCTCTGAGCTCAAGTACCGGTCTACCTTAATTAATAAAGATAATGATGAAATCCGTTTTTATATAGGAGCCCCAGAACCTATTTTAGACAGGTGTAATTTTTTTCTAGATGAAAATGGCATTAGCCAAGAGTTAGACGAAATATCAAAGTCAAAAATCCAAGATAAGATTCAGACATGGTCCAGAGATAGCTTCAGGGTATTAGCTTTGGCTAGAAAAACGGGAGCAAACTTGGAAAAAGATGAATTACTTGAATTTGTGGGAATTGTTGGAATGATGGATCCTCCGAGACCCGAGGTAATTCCGGCTGTAGCTTCCTGCCATCAAGCAGGGATCAGAGTCATCATGGCGACTGGTGACCATGCTAGTACAGCGCTTTCCATTGCAATGAAAGTAGGGATTGCCAGAAAAGGTAGAGATCTTGTATACACCGACTCACAACTTCAGGCTATGTCAGAAGAAGAGTTCAAGATCGCTGTTCAAAATGCAGATGTTTTTTCTAGATTGACACCTTTGATGAAGTTGAAGATAGCCAAGGCACTCCAAGCTGAAGGGGAGCTTGTTGCGATGACAGGTGATGGTGTCAATGATGCTCCAGCCTTGAAGCAAGCGGATATTGGCATAGCCATGGGTATCATGGGGACAGATGTGGCAAAAGATGCTTCATTGATGGTCTTAGCAGATGACAATTTCTCTACCATTGTCCATGCAATAGAACAAGGGAGAATCGTATTCAACAATGCAAGGAGAACAAGCTTCTTCTTGATCACAACCAATTTCGCGGAAATATTAACCTTGATCACTTCGATTTCGTTTGGTCTACCTTTACCGTTGACAGCTACGCAGATACTTTGGATCAATATCGTTACGGATGGATTTTGCGACAAGGCATTGGCTGCCGAAAAAGGAAAAGGACGTGAGCTTACTTCCCCTCCAATCAGTCCAAAAGAAAATATTATTAATAAAAACATCATCCCATTTCTTTTGATCAATGCACTCATCATGACTGGTCTGGCGATCTTTGCTTTCAAATCCTATCTTCCAATGGGCATAGAAAAAGCCAGAACAATGGTATTCATCGTGATTGCATTTTCACAATTGTTCAATGTCTTCAATATGCGGAACCTAGATCAGTCTATTTTCAAAATTGGTCTCTTTAGCAATAAGTGGGTCAATTACGCGCTAATTATATCTATCCTAATTCAAGTTCTGATTATTGAAGTACCTGTCTTGGCTGCCCTTTTCAACTTCAAAGCAGTCAATCCGATTGAATTCATCACCTGGATTGCCTTATCCTCACTCGTCCTGTGGGCGGGAGAGCTCTATAAATATTTTAAAAACTACAAAACTAAATAAACATGTTCAAGTACATCAGTGCAGCAGAAGCTGTCAAACATATCAAAAGTGACCAAAGAATTTTTATTCATGGAAGCGCAGCCACACCGACGCATCTGCTTCATGCGCTAGCAGCTCGCAAAGATGAATTACGCAATGTAGAAGTAGTCTCTATCTCCACATTGGGAGAGATGCCTCTTGCATCTCCTGATTGTCTTGGTAGCTTCTTTATGAATTCGTTATTTGTATCGGAAAATGTGCGTCAGGCAGTCAATAGCGAACAAGGTGGCTATGTGCCCATTTTTTTGAGTGAAATAGGTAGGCTCTTCAGAAATGATATCTTACCAATAGATGTAGCGATTCTCAATGTTTCTGAGCCCGATGAGCATGGATATTGTTCCTTGGGGGTGTCAGTGGATATTGCAAAACCAGCTATTGAGACTGCCAAACTGATTATAGCTCAAGTCAATAAGCAGATGCCAAGAACTCATGGAGATGGACACATTCATTTTAGCAGATTTGCAGCTGCTGTAGAAGTAGATGAAGATCTACCTCAAGTAAATTATGGGGATAAAATCGGAGAAAACGAATTAAAAATCGGTTCATATATCGCCGAATTAATAGAAGATAGAGCTACCCTACAAATGGGAATAGGAGCCATTCCTGATGCTGTCTTGAGGCAATTGACAGGGCACAAAGATTTAGGGATTCATACTGAAATGTTCTCAAATGGAGTCATTGAACTCCTGGAATCTGGCGCTATCACCAATGCCTACAAGAAAAAGCATCCTGGGAAAATTGTAACTTCTTTTGCCATTGGAAATAAAGAAATGTATCAGAAAGTTCATGATAATCCTGTCTTTTCCTTCCATGAAGCAGCTTATGTCAATGATACCGCAGTGATTAGAAAAAACCCAAAAGTAGTCTCTATCAACAGTTGCCTAGAACTAGATTTGACAGGTCAGGTTTGTGCAGATTCTATAGGAAGCTACCACTACTCAGGCGTAGGTGGGCAAATGGACTTTATGCGTGGAGCTGCTTTATCTGAAGGTGGTAAGCCGGTGATGGCACTGTCCGCTGCTACAAGAAGAGGAGCAAGCAAAATCGTCCCATTCCTCAAGCAAGGTGCTGGCGTAGTGACTACCAGAGCTCACATGCACTATGTAGTCACAGAATTTGGAGTAGCTTACCTCTATGGCAAAAACCTCAGACAGAGAGCCTATGCCCTCATGAATATCGCCCACCCTGACCATAGAGAAGAATTAGAAAGAGCGATCATCGATAGATTTGGGAGTTATGTATATCCGGTTAGATAAGGATTTGAATCGCTTGTTCCGAGTGTCGAAATTAGAAAATTCAAAAATTAGAAAATTTGAAGATTGAGTCTGTCTCGAAAAGATTTATCATAGAGAAAAAGTAAAAAACCACCCAATTTGGGTGGTTTTTTTAATTGATTAAAACTTTGATTTGGAGTTATCTTGGAAGATCATTCCCTATATATTCATTAGGATTTGCTCTTGGGATATTTGCACCCCACTTTTGATTAATTTGATCGATGAAGAGGTTAGCCACAAAAGCATGCGCTCTTGCATTAGGGTGAACACCATCTAGAGAAAACCCACCATTAGGAGGAATAATAGAAGCAGTAAGTCCAACACCACCTGAAGACACTTGACCTTGCAGGACTCTATCAAGTAGATTGTTTACATCTACCAAAACTAGTCTATCACTATTCGCTTGTACAGCAGCATTGATAAAGCCATTAAAAGCTGTGATTTTATCTCTGATTTCAAGTTGTTCCTCAGGAGTCAAAACAAATTGATCCTCTACTGGGAAGCTTATACCTCTGATCAAGGCTGGATTTCCACCAACTGGCTGACCTAATGCTTGAGACAAGGGTAGTGTAGCTCTATCTGTAGATTTACTTTGTCTGATAGAAGGAAGACCAAGTGCAGACAGATCTGTCAAAAACTCATCCTCCATCACAAAGCCATTCTGACCAGCTTGGAATTGTATTTTTCTTCTTTGTTCTTCTTCCGCTGTAATTAAATTCCCAGCTCTGGCCATGGCCAATCCACCATTATAAACAGCATAACCTTGATTGGCTTGATCAGCCTGTGCTTGACTCAGTGGCAATGCATTCCAAGGAACTAGTGTGAAATATGGCAATACCGCCAAACTTGGAATATTTGCTACCGCTCCTTTTGCATTAGGATTCGCTGCGAGCATAGCTCCCAAAGCTGCACCCAATCTTTGTTGAAAATCTGAATTTGAGGTCAATATAGCAGGATTGGAAGCCCCACCAGTTGCATAACCTAGCACGTCATTATTTCCTAACCAGAAAGTAAAGAAAGTACCACCATTAGCCAAGGCCGCAGCAGCATCACCGATTACAGTAGAAGTACCTGGATTGGATGCAAACCTTTCATAAAGCCTGTTATAAGCAGGGTTAGCGGGTGAAGCCGGCCCTCCAGTCTGAGGAATCAATGCAGTGAGCAAAGTAATCCCAGGTACACCGAAGTTATTCAAAGTAGCTTTATTACCTGTAAAGTCACCAGGCAAATCTCCTGCTCCTATAGGCGCTGGGCCTGTAGCCCCTGTTTGTGGATTGACAGTAAGAACCAATCTACCCAAAGGACCTTGAGGTCCCATTTGAAAGAAACCATTAACTGAGTTGATATTAGGTACATTGAAGTCCCCACCTCCCACCGCTCTTGCTTGCTCAGCAAGAATCACTGCAAAAGAATTCTGTTGCCCCCTATTATAGAGAGCCCCATCCATAAATCCTGCTGTGAGGGAATTGCCCACGGAAACTATCTTGGTCAAATCAGCCGAACCGAAGGTTGGCTCATCAATCTGCGGCTCTGGAAATTCATAGGTACATGCCGCAAATGCGCCCAGTACCAGTAAGAGTAATAATTTATTGATATATTTCATTTTAGCCGATTTTTTAGTTCAACAATTCATCAAATGTGATAGAGATGTAGTAGATCGCTCCAATAGTCGGACCTCCAAAATTCTGGAAGTAACGGTTGTTGAAAAGGTTTGATCCGCCCAATTTTACAATTGACTTCAAGTCCTTCAATCTGTAGCTTACCTGTGCATCGAAAGTGTGAATTTCTGGCACATCTCCTTGTGCAAAAGTTGATTCCCATCTGAAAGCACTCTGATATCTGTAAGTCATTCCAAAACCAAGCTTTTCTGTCAACTTTCTATTACCAAAAGTGATGTTGGTCTTGTGCTCAGGTGTGTTGAAATCATTCAGGAAATCATCACCTATATTAGAAATCAACCTATTGAAGTTATAATTACCTCCTAAAGTAAAGTTCTTAGGAAGGTTATAAGTCAACCCTAGAGCAGCTCCGTGTGCTCTTACTTCTTGATCTACAATATTGGTGTAAGTTTGGAAGGTATTCTCCTGACCTGGAATAGTAATAGGAGTTAAGAGTGTAGGAGCGTTAATTGCGTTAATTGCTCCTTGATCTGTATTTGGCATTGCTCCTGGGAATACTGGTCCCGGAGCTCTTCTTACAGCTGTTTGAGTAATGAAATCATTGTAGATATTGTAGTAATATGCAAAATCTATCAATAATCTATTGCTTGCCAACAAGCTCTTATATCCAATTTCAAAAGACTGCACTCGCTCTGGGCGAAGCTCTGGAAGCGAAGTCACTGCCTCCAAAAGCCCTGTAGCTCTAGGATCTACGGGAGATAAACCTCCACCTACAGCGGCTACATAGTTATTGACAGAAGCCAAAGAATAGGCATTTGTGAAAATATCATATTTTTCTCTATAGAAAGGCAAACCACCAATCAATCTCGCAGACACCACATTCAAATCAATGTGTTGACCTTGCGTGGTTGGGTTTCTAAAACCAGTTTGATAAGACAACCTGATATTGCTATTGCCCTCTGTGAATACACCAGAAATCCTCGGGCTAAACTGCCCCTGGAAGTTTTCATTTTTATCATATCTCAAGGATCCTGTCAACTTCAATTTATCTTGGATAAAACGTTTTGAACCTTGTGCAAAAGCTCCAATTTCTTGGATAGTGATATCATTACCTTCTACATCAGCGAAGATGGTTCCATTGGATCTCAAGTCATATACTCTGTAAGAACCGCCAACTTGCAAGTCCATAAAGTCAATATCATTGCTGAAGTCATACTGACCTTCAAGCATATTCATGCGCGATTGATCATTGAATAAAGACCCGTTAGGAATTACATCGCCTCTTACAGCAGCTTTTGCTGCTTCAAATTCAGGTGTACCAGGTATAAATCTTCCTGTATCAGCAGCACCTCTAGCGAATTGGTGAGCACCTGCCATGAGTTGTGTTGAAGGCATGCCACCTGAATTCGGGTTAAATCCTCCAGCAGCAAGTGCTCCGAGATAGTTTAATCCATATTCCCCAAACCATTGAGTATTGTTTTTCCAACGATCGTTAATAGCTACACCTGTAAGATCTGCTATGTAAGAATCACCTGAATTTTCAATTGTAGTATAAGCTCTCAAGAAATAATTAGCTCCCTTCAGTTCCAATTTATGCTGAATGATGGAGAAATTAGCTAATGAGTATCTTTGTGCTCCTGTATATACTGAGGTTCCAGCACCATAGTTCATGGTATAAGACAACTCAGATCTGTCATTGATTCTATAATGCAAGGCACCATTTAACTTTAAGTTTTTAGCATTATAATCAACTAGATGTCTTTCTTCATAGCCAGTTCTTGAAACAACTTGATCAGGTAAAAATGGTAAGAAATCCCCAAGACCATTCTGTTGAGCTAACTGTTGGAAGCCTCCAGAATTCCTTAACAAACCTACATTATTAGAAACCTCGTCTCCAAAGACATGAACTCTATTAGCTCCTGGGTTAAAAGGAAGGTCACCTTGATTTCTGAAGCCTAGATCAGTCTGGTCTGTTCCATGCCAATCAAGTGCCTGCATGTAGGAAGCATTGACCTTAAATGCAAACTTGTTGTTGAATGCTTTGGCATAACGAATCGACCCTTCATACATAGGCTGAGGACTGGTAGGCTCTCCTGGTTGGCCATTGATATGGTTGACTCCTTGCTTGTAAAATGCACTTAAACCTTGGTATTCAAAAGGACTCTTGCTATTTACTAACAAAATACCATTGAAAGCATTTGGACCATAAAGTGCAGAGGATGCTCCTGGAATAAATTCCACAGACTCTACATCCAATTCTGATGGACCGTTTAAGTTACCTATTGGAAAGTTCAAGGCTGGTGCCTGTGTATCCATCCCATCAGTCAACTGTACAAATCTTGTGTTACCTGTGGAGTTGAACCCTCTGGCATTGATGATTTGAAAATTGATTGAAGAGGAAGTCACATCGACTCCTTTGAGGTTGGCAATTCCTTTATAATAGTTATCAGCAGGAGTATCTCTAATCGCTAAAATATCCATCTTTTCTATAGATACTGGTGATTGCAGAATGCTTTCCTCTACTCTTGAAGCCGAAACTACCACCTCTTGCCCAAGCATGAACTGCTCTTGCAGAGCTACTTGTAAGTTAGATACATTGGCTTCCGTAATTTCTATCTCTTGAGTAGTAAAGCCCACCATCGAAAACACCAAAGTCATAGGTGGCGCTTGGTTTACCCTAAGGTTGAAATTCCCTCTCAAATCGGTCACAGTACCGATTACTCTTCCTTTCACCACAATATTCACCCCTACGAGTGTCTCCTTGGTTCCTGCCTCAGTGACCGTCCCACTAATTGTGGTGGTCTGCGCATAAACCGAAGATGTGCTTAAGGAAACTATGACAAGTAGCGATAAAACTACCTGCCAAATTTTTCTAGTAAAATTTTGCATAAGTTAATCTTGGGTTAGTTGTTAATACTTTGTTGATTAGGTATAATAGGCGATAATTGTTGGGAAAATTAGATTTTTTTCCCAATAATCCTTTATAAATTCAAATAAAAATTAAAAATAAAAATCAGAAACTCCTAACACTTTCTGAGAACCTATTGAAAATCAAGGAAAAACCTGACTGACTCTTAGTTTAATATTAAAAAAATGTAACGCTTTCTAGGCTATTTTTAATTAAACTACTTTTGAGACAAGATTTAAAATATTAATTATATAAAAAAAAATACCTGACTTTCATCAGGTATTTTATACTTATTGGCTGGCTTTTTTATTCTCCTCGTTGACATGTTTGACTAGTCTATCGCATAGTTCCTTCATCTCTTCTGACATGTATTCATCCCCAGTAGAATTCAAGATTGTTTGAGCCATCCCACCCAGAATATCAATATAAAAGCGTTTCATCTCAGCTACTGACATATCCTCTGTCCAAAGATCTATCCTCAAAGTACTGTGATTTAAGTTATCCCAGACATTCAAACTGATACTTTTGGTGGCTTCTGCGCCATCCCCTTCTTTGTCAGAAGCATCCCATTGAATGGATTTAGGGAGATTTTTATCGTCAAGGTTGACAGTGAATTTTATTTCTGAACTTTTCATTGCTTATGTTTTTAATGCCACAAAACTACAAAAGAAGCCCCATAGTTCCGTTATGATACTAAACTTCAAAGGTCATTTCTGGAATTTCTCCTTCTACTACCAATTTACCCTCTGTTTTGGACTGTATCTCTTCTACACTGACTCCAGGAGCTCTTTCCAATAACTTGAAACCTCCTTCCGGTAACACATCTAAAACAGCTAAGTCAGTTACAATTTTTTTGACACATCTGATCCCTGTGATAGGAAGACTACATTCCTTAAGCAATTTAGATTGACCATCTTTACTACAATGTTGCATGGCAACGATGATATTATCAGCAGAAGCCACCAAGTCCATAGCTCCTCCCATGCCTTTGACCATTTTACCTGGAATCTTCCAATTGGCAATGTCACCATTCTCGGACACTTCCATTGCTCCTAGAATGGTCAATTGCACATGTCCTCCTCTGATCATTGCAAAAGATTCTGCCGAGCTAAAAAGCGCCGATCCTTTGGTCATGGTGATGGTCTGCTTGCCCGCATTGATTAGATCTGGATCTACCTTATCTTCAGTAGGAAAAGGCCCGATGCCCAATAGTCCATTCTCTGACTGTAGCACTACTTCCAAATCATCAGGAATATAATTTGCCACCAAAGTTGGGATCCCAATTCCTAGATTGATATACTGACCATTTTTAACCTCTTTGGCTATTCTCTGGGCAATCTGATCTTTATTTAGCATGGCTTTATGTTTTATTTGGGTTTGATTCTATTTTTTTAGAGATATAAAGTTGAAATACAGTAGAAATACAATTGATATATAGTTGAAATATGATAGAAATACAATTGAAATACTTCCTCCTTGTTTCCCGAAGCCTATTTCTACATTATTTCGCCGAAGGCATATTTCAACCTTATATCGCGAAGCATATTTTTTTATTATTTCCTTACCGTCCTCTGTTCAATTCTCTTTTCATAATCTTTTCCTTGGAAAATCCGCTGCACATAGATACCGGGGGTATGGATTTCATTTGGATTTAATTCACCAGCTGGCACCAATTCTTCTACCTCTGCAATAGTGATCTTTCCTGCTGCAGCCATCATAGGATTGAAGTTTCTTGCTGTCCCTTTGAAAACCAAGTTCCCCGCAGTGTCTCCTTTCCAAGCTTTTACAAAAGCAAAGTCCGCTTTGAGCCAGCGCTCTAGTAGATAAAGCTTACCATCAAATTCACGAATTTCTTTTCCTTCAGCTACCTCCGTCCCCACACCTGCAGGGGTAAAGAATGCAGGTATTCCAGCCCCACCTGCTCTCACTCGCTCTGCAAGTGTTCCTTGAGGAATCAACTCCACTTCAAGTTCTCCACTTAGGAGCTGTCGCTCAAATTCAGCATTTTCACCTACGTAACTGGAAATCATTTTCTTGACCATCCTTTTTTGAAGCATCAGTCCTATTCCAAAATCATCCACACCCGCATTATTTGATATACAGGTCAGATCTTTGAGATCCTTTTCTAAAAGTGCTTTGATACTGTTCTCAGGAATTCCGGAAAGCCCAAAACCTCCAAACATCAGGACGGCATTGGAAAAAACATCCTTCACTGCTTCATCGGCATTTTTCACTGTTTTATTGATCATGATTATTGGGTTATATCTGGGTTAATATTTTCAATGCATTTTCTTTATCCACATTCAACTGCTCTCTAAGCATCTCAAGTCCGTCAAACTTAGTTTCTGGCCTCAAATAAGCTTTGAGCTTGACACAAACTCTCTTGTCATATAAGTCACCTTCAAAATCAAACAAGTTCACCTCAATAGTCCTACTATGACCATTCACAGTGGGACGATTACCGATGTTCAGCATTCCATTATAAAGTTCTCCCTCCACATTGACTTGTACAGCATAGGCACCGTCATGGGGAATTAGCTTATAATCATTGGGTACATGCACATTGGCTGTGGGGAATCCGATGGACCGACCCACTTGCTGCCCCTTGATGATAATCCCGTTGATTTCGTAAGCTCTACCAAGATACTCGTTGGCAATTTCAACTTTCCCTTCTTGGAGAGCTGTTCTGATTTTGGTGCTTGAAACACCCACGTCATCTACATCTTGTCTAGAGATTTCTTCAAGCTCAAATGGGTATTGATCAATATGAGCCTTGAGGTAATCGAATCCACCTTCTCTATTCTTTCCAAACCTATGATCATAGCCTATGACTAATTTACGGGTTTGAATCTTATTGATGATGATTTTTTGGATAAATTCTTCAGAACTCAATTGAGAAAACTCCTTCGTAAAAGGAATCGTGACTAAATGATCGATTCCTGCCTCGCGTAAAAATTTCGCTTTTTCCTCAAAAGTAGAAAGCAGGAGTAAATTATGCTCTCTGGGATACAAGACCAACCTTGGATGCGGCCAAAATGTAATCAGAACGGTCTCCCCTCCTATTTCGTCTGCAATATTTCTGATTCGTTTTAGGATCTTTTGATGTCCCAAATGTACCCCATCAAAGGTACCACTGGTCACCACTGGATTTTTCACAGGTCCAAAATCCTCAATTCCTTCATATATCCTCATTCGGACGTGATTTTATACTTTCTATCAATTTGGGCAATTCTTCTGCATCTTCTAACATAAAGTCGCCGATCCTTGTTCGGGTCAAAGCTGACATATATGCCCCTACTTCCAAGATCTCACCCATATCCCTTGCAAGACTTCTGATGTAAGTCCCTTTAGAGCAGACAATTCGAAAGTCTATTTCTGGCAATTCAAATCTAGTAATTTCAAACTCGGAAACTTGCACTGGTCTCGCATCCATTTTTACCTCAATCCCCTTTCGAGCTGATTCGTACACACGCTTGCCATCTACTTTGATGGCAGAATGCATAGGCGGCACCTGCATGATATCTCCTGTCAATTGTGAAGCTGCTGCTTTCACTTGAGCTAATGTGAGGTGCGATGGGTCTGCCACATCCACTACCTCTTTTTCTCTATCGTAGCTCTCTGTGGTCTTGCCAAGTACAAATGTCCCTGTATATTCTTTCTCCTGCCCCATGTAGGTCTCAATGCTTTTGGTCTTTTTCCCAGCACAGACTATCAACAAGCCAGTTGCTAATGGATCCAATGTACCCGCATGTCCTACTTTCTTTATTTTTAGAGCATTTCTTACTTTTTTGACCACGTCAAAGGAAGTCCATTCCAATGGCTTATTGATCAGAAACACTTCTCCGTATGGTTCTTTATCCTGCATCTTATCTCAACAATCCAGCTCCAATAGCAATCAATCCAACAATCGCACAGTAAATAGAAAAATAAGTCAATTTACTTTTCCTCACCAATGCAATCATCCAAGTACAGGCAAAATATCCAGCTATAAAAGCAGCAATAAAACCAGCTGACAGGTATCCAAAACTATCCGAGTTATAAGTCAATGCCCCATCTAAGATATCCTTCGCAATCTTACCTAATATTAAAGGCACAACCATTAAGAACGAAAATCGTGCTGCCTTCGACTTATCGATCCCAAGCAATACCGAAGTCGAAATCGTCGCTCCAGATCTAGAAATTCCCGGAAGTATAGCGATAGCCTGAGCTATTCCCACCAAGACCGCATTCCCAAAATTCACTGGCTTGTCCGTATTCTTTGCCTTGTCTGCCAAGTAAAGTAAAACCGCTGTAAGCAAAAGCATGCTCCCTACAAAAACAATTTTACCACCAAAGAACTGCTCCAATTGCTCATTGAAAAATACACCGACGATGGCAGCAGGAATCATGGACAAGATTATCTTCAATGAAAACTTGGTCTCTTCATTCCATTTGAACTGAAGTAGCCCTGTGAAAATCTCTAATATATCTTTTCTAAAAACCAAAATCGTAGCTAGGGCTGTAGCAAAATGAAGAATTACAGAGAACATCATGCTCTCCTCAGGTAGTTTAGAATCTCCTAGTAAAGCAGCTCCTAATTCAAGATGCCCACTAGAAGAAACAGGCAAGAACTCCGTCAAACCTTGGATGATTCCAAGGATAATCGCGTCAATAATATCCATGACAAATATTTACTTTTCAGCCTTATGAAAGATGGCATAAAACTCAAAAATAAACCCGGCTAAAACAGTGATAGGCCCTAAGGTCAAACCCATGAATCCAAAGCCATGTGGCGTCGGGTCAAGCCCAATGATCGTAAACCCAATAACGATGATCGCAATACCGATCAACATCAAGGTGTAATTTTTCTTCGTAAAAGGAAAAGGTTGATTGCTCATATGAATTAGTAAAGTTCGTCTAAAGACATGTTTAAATATTTATTCACCGCTCTCAAAGTACTGAATACTGAAAGCATAGCTCCGGCCAAAACCAACCCCCCAAACAAATAGTAAAGGAGTAGGTAATTCTGAAGCATGGCAAAACCATCTATATTGGCCTTGGTGTATTCGATAATTCCATAGAGAATTGCTGAAGCCAAAACACCAGAAAGCGCCCCAAAAAAAAATGCCCTACTCAGGAAGGGCTTTCTGATAAAACCTCTTGTCGCCCCTACTAACTGCATACTTCTGATCAAGAATCTTTGAGAAAAAAGCGCCAGTCTAATGGTATTATTGATCAACATGATTACGGTTATGATCAGGATAGCTATAAAACCCCCCATGACCAAACTGACTTTGAGGAGATTTTCATTGATAGACTCTACTAAATCAGACATGTAAGTCACTTCAAAAACTCCATCCATGTCTCTAATAGCAGTGACGATCTCTTGAATTTCTTCTGAAGTCTGATACTCTTCAGCTATTGCCAGCGTATAGCTGTCACGCAGTGGATTATCATCCAAAAACTTGGTAAAATCCTCCCCTGTATCTTCAAGAAAACTGGCCGCAGCTTCCTCCTGAGAAATAAAAAGCAAGGAAGTACCTTCTTCTCTTTTCATCACATAAGGTTTTGCTGCTAATTGCTTTCCGATTTCGGCTTTTCGCTCATCAGAGATATTTTTATTCAAAAAAACTTGAATCTCAATGTTTTCTCGGATGATCTTGGTGAGTGTCTTGGCTTGGATAAATATCACCCCAAACAAGCCTACGATAAAAAGAGACAAGGTCGTACTGAATAGTACAGAAATGAATTTGAATTTACCTACTTTGGTTTTCTTCCTTGGTTTGCCTTTCATATAGCTCTTGAAGCATTTTTCTTATAAATTCTCTATGGCAATGACAACTGCTAAAAGAGAATTGGTCAAAATTAATCAGCTTATGGTATAATACCAATCAATCTTGATTTAATTGACCCGAATTACCTTTTCATCTGCAATAACGTAAGCTTGATCAGATTTGGTACAGGGCATGGCTACCAATCCTGTAAACCTCCCAAATGCAGGCATGATCAATCTTCTTTCCGAATAGAAAAAACAAGGTAAGGTGACTTTCTGCCTTCCCTTACCTCGAAGTGAGATGCCAGGATGAATATGCCCGCAAATATTAATTTTATCTCTTGGAAAATCCTCTAGTGGCTCATGGGAAAGAAGATAAACTCCTAAAGTCAGTGGTTCTTCGTGAATCTCCCATTTCCCAGATTGGTAACAAGCAGGGGGTAAAATATCATGATTGCCTTTGATCAAATGAAAATTGGTCTCAGAAAACTGATCAATAAATGCTTCTATGGCCCACCAAGACTCGTTCAGATCAGAATGAAATAAATCTCCTAGAAAGTATACACTTTCGGCTTGTGAATCTACAATCAACTTTGATATTCTACTTAAATCTTCATCATGGAGCAATTCGGATATGGGAACCCCTGCTTTTCTGAAATGTCCAGCTTTACCGAAATGTGGATCAGCTAGTAACAAAGCTTTGTGTTCTGGTAAAACAAGCGCCTTTTCAGGTAAAAAGCAAAGCTCCCCTAATTCTTCGATAACAACTTTTAAAATATTCTCTTGCTTGCTAAGATTTGGCATGTCAGTTTCAATAACGAGCACAAATTTGTAAAATGATTTCTCATAAAAGTAAACATTCCTTGAAGAATTCGTATTGTACATGTAAGTTAATAGAGCCCAAAATAATTCTTTTATGAAATCATCACTCGGTCAATTCTTAGCTTTCACATTCCTTTTTTTAGCTTCTTATGCAGTTATAGCGCAGGATGCAGATGCCATCGTAGGCGAGTGGTATACCACAGAGAAAGATGCCAAAGTAGAAATCTATAAGGAAAATGGAAAATACAATGGCAAGATCACCTGGCTGGAGCAACCCACTGAAAACGGTAAACCTATCCTTGATGCAAAAAATTCTGATAAATCGAAGCGAGATAGAAAAATACTAGGAATGGAGCTTTTGGAAGGTTTTGAGTTTAAAAATGGCACATGGGAAAACGGCACCATCTACGATCCTACCAATGGAAAAACTTATTCTTGCACCCTCAAAAAGAAAAGTGATAAAACGCTAGAAGTAAGAGGATATATCGGCATTTCGCTAGTGGGAAGAACTGTGGAATGGACTAAAGTGAAATAAGCAAAAGAAAAATTTATTCCTTTCCTATTTCAAGGCTCCCAGATCCCCACTGGCACCAATTCTAGCACATGGCCGAAAGGATCCTCAAAATAAATACTTTTTTGCCCTCTTGACCAAGATTGCTCATGGGTGATTCGTACACCTTTATCTTGTAGCTTTTTCTTAGACTCCTCGTAATCTTCTTGACTGACTTCAAAGGCAATGTGTTGCTTACCCTCAGCAAAATGGGGAGGCAAAGTAGATTCATTTTTAGTAACCTCAGGAAGAAAACACAAAAGTATTGAACTTCCACACCTGAAAAATATATGTCTATCAGTCACTTTTGAAATGACTGACATTTCCAAAATTCCAAAGTAAAAATCTTCGGCGATGTCCAAGTCTGAAATATATAAGCAGGTTTCTTTGATTTGAGTGTAATTCATGTTTCAATTTAAAATACTCAATACTCAAAAAAAATCCTACCCAAAATAAATTGGGTCAGGATTCTAGAATATTTACAGACTTTTAAATTTATCAAACTACTTCTCCAGCATCTTGAGCGCAATTTAAACCTTCCGAGATTTGCTCAGCCCTGAGATCATCTGGCAAAGCGATGATGGATACCTCTCCATTTTCATTGAGTCTGTTGAAGTTTTTAGGTTTGACTTTTCCCACAGCAAAGTGATAGCCATCAATCTGCTGATTCAACTCTGGAGAAAATAATACGGACTCAATCAAACTCTCAGACTTACTCTTAATCAATACCCTAACACCCAAATTCAATAATTTTTCATCCAAAGGCTTATCAAAATTCACTTTGGAGTAATTATATCCAAATCCATTTTTTGCTTTAATCAGATCTCCATACACAGCTGCACCTGTAGGTAGACTACCGGCGCCCTTACCTTGATAAAACTGTTCTTGAAGATGCTCTGAAGTGATTTTCACAGCATTGTATTCATTTTCCACTCCATGAAAAGGATTGTACTCAGCTACTAATGTTGGGATAATGAAAGCAGATATTCCTCGATAATCCTTCTCAGCCTTGGCGATCAGTTTGATCTTCAAACCAAGACTTTTGGCCAATGCGATTTCTTCCTCTCCAAGATGTTGGATGCCAAAAGTAGGGATTTGCGACTCACCAATAAACTTCCCAAAAGCATGCAAACACAGGATATTCAATTTGCTAGCTACATCACTACCATTGATGTCAAACTTGGGGTCGTCTTCAGCAAAACCCTTCTGCTGAGCCAATCTTAAAGCTTCTGTAAATGAAAGGCCATTGTTGAAAATCCTAGATAAGATATAATTTGAAGAGCCATTGAGCACCCCCTCCAAAGCAATGATGTCATCCTCTTCAAAATGTGTCTCTAAGTTGGTAATCACAGGAATGCCAGCTGCCGCTGCGGCTTCATATAGGAGTTTCCCACCAAAAACCCTTTGAAGCTGAATCAATTCAGGCAAGTGGGCAGAAAGCAATTTTTTATTGGCAGAGATGACTGTAATTCCTCTCTTGAGCGCTTCTGTCACATACTGATAAGCCTCTTCAGTATTGGAAATAAGTTCCAAAACATAGTCAGGATTTTTATCAAAAACCTCCTGAGGATTATATGAGAACTTGATATCAGAAGGTCTTCTTTTGAATTTGTTTTTTACCACAATGGCATCAGGAATCCATTGTTCTTTTTGTTTTTTGGCGATCTGGTAGTAGCCTTGGCCTACTACGCCAAAGCCAAAGAGTCCGATTCGTTTAGTCATTGTTTTCTAGGTAAAATGAGGTGAGAATGTAGTTTAACTGTTCATATTCAATCAAAAAGGCGTCATGCCCATAGGTCGATTGGATTTCACGATAGGTCCCTCTTGGGACATGATTAGCAATGAATTGTGATTCTTCTTTGAGAAAGAGTAAGTCCTTATCCACGCCAATGGCCAACACCCTTGAGGGAATTTGAGATAAAGCCTCTTTTTCCCCTCCTCTTTTTCTTCCCAAATCATGACTATCCATCGCTTTTGTTAGCATCCAATAGGAAAAGGTATTGAAACGATTGGCTAATTTTTGGCCTTGGTATCTTAGATAAGAGCTCGCTCTATAGTCGTCTAGGTTTTCACCTTGATCTGCTTGCTTTTCTGCGAGGTTTTCAGGATGTCTATAGGTCAACATCGCTATCGCTCTAGCTGCCTCCAAGCCCTTCTTCCCTGCGTCTTCGCGCCGTTCTCCCCAAGTTTGATCTGCTGAGATAGCCATTCTTTGTGTTTCGTTGAAGCCAATGATCCATGGTGTAGCTTTAGCGTTGGAGGCTAGAATAATGGTGTTTTTCACTTTTTCTTGAAGCAGGTAAGCCCACTCCAATCCTACTTGACCACCAAGAGAGCCCCCGATCAGTGTATTGATAGATGCTATACCTAAATGAATTCTGAGCAAATCCAAAGCAGCGGCCATATCACGACTAGTCAGGTTAGGAAAATCATAATAATATGGCTTTCCTGTACTTGGATTTTCAGAAAGGGGCTGAGTAGAACCATAGCATGACCCAAGTAAATTTGCACAGACGATAAAATGTCTGGTAGGATCATAGAATTTATCCTCCCCTACTAATCCTGACCACCAGTCTTGTACCTGTGCATCACCTGTCAAAGCATGTATTGCCCAGACCACATTATCTTTGGCGGCGGTCAGGTGACCTTGGGTTGTATAAGACAGATGAAAACCTGAGAGTACCTCTCCCGATTCCAGTTGAAAATCACCTTCATATGTAAAGGTCTCTTGCTTCATATCAATAATCAAGTATGGACTTGCTAGATTCATTGAGGAATAAAATGGACTTGTGTACTGTGAATGATCAAGATTTAATTTGCTCAAAGGCCTGTTGAAGGTCTTCTTTGATATCCTCAATATGCTCAATCCCTAGCGACAATCTCAACAAGGTAGGTGTCACACCTGCAGCAGCTTGCTCTTCATCACTCAATTGCTGATGCGTAGTTGCCGAAGGTTGAATAATCAAAGTCTTAGCATCACCCACATTCGCCAAATGGGAGATTAACTGGAGTTTATTGATAAATTCTGAAGTACTTTCTTTGTCTCCGTCTATTTCGAAACTCAAGACACCGCCAAACCCATTTTTTAAGTATTTTTTCCCTAATTCATGGTAAGGCGAAGATTTCAATCCAGGATAATTGACTTTCTTTACTTGAGGATGTGCTTCAAGCCACTCCGCTATTACTAGCGCATTGTCTACTGTCCTTTGCACTCTCAATGAAAGCGTCTCTAACCCTTGGAGTAATAGGAAAGAATTAAATGGACTCAAAGCTGGACCAAAATCTCTCAGACCCTCAACCCTTGCACGAATAGCAAAAGCGATATTAGGAAGTCCCAATGGATTATTTTCACCAAAAATCTCCCAGAATTTCAAACCATGATATCCTTCAGAAGGCTCTGTAAATTGAGGAAATTTACCATTGCCCCAATTAAAGTTACCACCATCTACAATGATCCCTCCTACCGAAGTACCATGTCCACCAATCCACTTGGTGGCCGATGCAGTGACCACATTGGCTCCATGCTTGATGGGATTGGCTAAGTAACCACCAGCGCCGAAAGTATTATCCACCACGAGCGGGATATTATACTTTTTAGCAATCGCCGCGATGGCCTCAAAATCAGGAACATTAAACTCTGGGTTACCAATCGTCTCAAGGTAAAGTGCCTTGGTGTTGTCATCAATTAATTTTTCAAAATCTTCGGGGTTATTTCCCTTTGCAAACCTCGCCTCTATACCAATTCTTTTGAAAGCAACTTTGAATTGATTGTAAGAACCACCATACAAGTAAGAGGTTGAAACAAAGTTTTCTCCAGCTTGCAAGATATTATTCAAAGCTAAAAATTGAGCCGCTTGACCAGAACCAGTGGCGACCGCAGCCACTCCCCCTTCAAGTGCCGCTACGCGCTGTTCAAAAACATCCGTGGTCGGATTCATGATCCTCGTGTAGATGTTTCCAAACTCTTTTAAGGCAAAAAGATTAGCACCATGCTCGGCAGAGTTGAATACATAAGAAGTGGTCTGATAGATCGGTACTGCTCTAGAATTGGTGGCAGTATCTGGGCTTTGTCCTGCGTGAAGTTGCAGTGTTTCAAAACGATAATTAGTAGACATAATTGATAGGTTTTATAGGATTGTTAAACTTAACTAGAGAATCCTTTTTGCTGAAGTTCTGAAGGAAATAACAGAAATTGGGGTAGGGTAAAAATTACCTACACATGGGACAAAGCATCAAAATGGCTAGCATAGCAAATCGATTTGAACTTGTCAATTGGAAATTGTGTAAATCTGAAATCTGTGGAATATAAATCATCTTGTTAAGAATTTATATTTCCGAAAGAGGATATTCTCTATCGGCAGGAATTGGCACCTTGGATTTTCCAGGTTGCCAGAGGGTCTTAGAGCCTGTCTCTCGCCTCTTCTTTATAAATCCCAACACTCAAAAAGTGAAAGGATACTGCAAAGTAAATTCAGGAAATTTTAGGATGCAAGGAAATGACGAAAAAATCTTGTTATAATTTAAAATGTAACACCTCATCGATTTCTAATTCAAAAAAAGTGCTCATGATGTGCGTAATCTGGGAAAGTAAAAATGAGTACGTGAATCCAATAATCTAAAAAACGTAATGCTTTTGTCAAATCAGTCAACAAAGGCTTCTTTTATAACTGCCTTGCATGCAATAATTTCCGCATCACTCAGCTTTGTAAAAACTCTTAGGATCCTAGTTTTATCTATTGTCCTGATTTGATCAATAGCAATCATTCCTATTTTATTTTGATGATTGACAACTACTCTAGTGGGGTAATTTCTAATTGTAGTAGTCATCGGTGCTACTATGACAGTTCCTAAGTATCTGTTCATTTCATCAGGTGAAATAATCACACATGGTCTTGTTTTTTTAATTTCAGCTCCAATTGTTGGATCAAGATTGACTAAGATAATACTGTATTGTTTTAATTCCATTCATCAAGATTTTCATCCTCAAAAACATCACTAATCAATAATTTATCATCACCCCTTTCGGCCATTTCTTTAAATTTAATTTCCCAATTTTCCCTTGGCTTCGTAATTGGTTTTAATATGATCTGATCATCTTCTAATATAATCTCCACTTTATCAGTAATGTTATATTTCTCTAAGATAGTTTTGCTTAGTCTGAGGCCTTTCGAGTTACCTATTTTAATGATAATTGCTTCCATAAACATTTTAAAATGTTCATACAATGTAATTACATTTATTCATTAAAAAAAGTTTCTCACCTTGATCATCAGATCAACTTATAAAAAAAGCCCACTCTGAGGCGGGCTTTTATACTAAATTTTTTCAAAAACTTATTTTGGCAATAATACCGCGTCGATCACGTGAACTACACCATTGCTACCAGCAAGATCAGCGGCTACTACTGTAGCACCATTGATCATGACTTTACCATCTTTAATAGACACAGTCAACTCTTGTCCTTGAAGGGTAGTTACAACTTGTCCATCAGACAAATCACCTGACATTACATTTCCCGCTACCACGTGGTAAGTCAAGACAGCAGTCAATTGATCTTTATTTTCTTCCTGCAAAAGACTTTCAACCGTACCTTCTGGTAAAGCTGCAAAAGCACTATTTGTAGGGGCAAAAACAGTGAAAGGACCGTCGCCCATCAAAGTCTCTACCAAGCCAGCTGCAGAAACTGCTGCTACTAATGTGGTGTGGTCAGGAGATCCTACTGCAATGTCCACTACAGTTGTTGGAGCTTCTTCTACTACTACTTCTTCCACTACTTCTGTTTCTGTAGTTTCTGTGGTACCACCTCCACAGCTTACTGCGAAGATTGTTGCGCTGCAAGCAGCAGCTAAGGATAAGATTCTTAAGATTTTCATTTTGTTAAGTTGTTTGATGATTCAATAGAGACCAAACACAAATTCTTCCAATTAGTTTTAAACAGCTGGAAATAATTGATAGAGGGTAAAAATTGAATACTTTTGTACACGTTACTGTTCACGAATGATGCCAAAAGAAAAAAGAGCGCAAGCACCTGTCAAATCCAGACTCCACCCTAGAAACAAACATAGAGAAAGGTATGACTTTGATCTTTTGACAAAGACTTTACCTGAGTTGAAAGCTTATGTTTTCACCAATAAATATGGAGATGAATCCATTGATTTTTTTGATCCTGAAGCAGTCATTACGCTCAATAAGGCACTATTAAAGCAGTATTATCAGATCGAATATTGGGAAATTCCTGAAAATTACCTCTGTCCTCCTATTCCAGGAAGGGCCGATTACATTCACTATGTCGCCGAATTACTTACTGACAAAAACGGTCAAGTCAAAAAGCAGACGAAATGTCTGGATATTGGTGTAGGAGCCAATTGCATCTACCCTATCATAGGTATTCGAGAGTATGGGTGGTCTTTTGTGGGGACTGATATAGACCCTAAAGCCATCGCCTCGGCTGAAAATATCATCAACAAAAATCTTGGACTCAAAGAGCAGATCACGATACGGCTTCAAAAAAATCCAAGAAACCTATTCACTGACATCATCCTACCCGGGGAAGCTTATGACCTAAGTATATGCAACCCACCTTTCCATGCATCGGCCAAGGAGGCCATGGCGAGTACACAAAGAAAGCTCAGCAACCTCAAAGGTAAACAGGTCAAGAACCCCACGCTGAATTTTGGAGGACAAAGCAATGAATTGTGGTATCAAGGTGGAGAACTTCAGTTCTTGACCAATATGATCTATGAAAGCAGGAGATTTGGAAAGCAGTGCAGATGGTTTACCAGCTTAGTTTCCAAAGAAGCCAACCTGCCCCAAATCTATAAGGTGCTAGATGTGGTGAATGCAAAATCCATCAAAACGATAGATATGAGTCAGGGAAATAAAATTAGCAGGATAGTAGCTTGGAGTTTTGGATGAATATTAGTTGTTAAACTCTTAAGCTTAACAAATACTCCATAGGAGAAAGAACTGGTATTTCTGATTCTTTAAAGTCTTTGCCATTTCTGGTAATTATTAAATTGCAATCCGTTTTTAAGGCACAATAATATTCAAGTGAATTCTCAAAATCTAGAAATTTTGAAGCCTAAATAATTTATTTAGCGTATTCGAGACTTTCAGTCTAAGGAATTTACCTTACCCTTATGGTTGTGTCTTTTCCATCCAAACTATACTTCGGAGTTCCGCCTTTTTGGGTAGCCACAAAGGCACCAAGCTTACTGGCAAAATCCAGGGTATCTTTAAGGTTTTTTCCTTCTAGATACATCTTTACAAATCCACTCAAAAAGGCATCCCCTGCACCCACTGTATCTTCAACTTGGACCTTATATCCTGGATGTGAAATGATGCTACCATCTTTATATACCATTGCTCCTTTGCCACCATGTGTGATGCAAATGGTCTCAATGGGGTATTCTTCCACCAAATAATCACAAAGGGCTTTTGCTAAACCATCTCTCTTATCCTTCAATTCAAAGAAATCCGCCAAAATCTCCAATTCATCTTCATTGATCTTCAGGATGTCGGTGTAACCCAACAGACTATCAATCTTATAAAAATCTATGTAAGGCGCACGCATATTGATATCAAAAACAGTCAAAAGGGGTTGATGCACCAAGTGATAGAGTGTCTGCCAAGATTGCTCATTCCTCACGGCCAAACTTCCGAAAACCAAGGCATCCGCCTTAGCGACCAACTCTTGATTATCAGTCGTCAAGCTGATAAAATCCCATGCTGCTGGCTCAAGGATTTCATATTTGATATTCTCCTTATCAGTTTGATCGATGATGACTTTGCCGGTTGGCTGACTTTCATCCTCCTGAATAGAAGTAAGTGGCAATCCATATTCTTTGACAAAGTCAAGGAGTTTTTGCCCATCCTCATCTTTCCCCACGCGTGAGATCATCGTTACATCCAAACCAAGTTGATGCAAGTTGAGCGCTACATTCATTGGTGCACCACCAGCCACTGCGCCATCGGGAAACACATCCCAAAGCATTTCTCCAAAACAAATAATTTTCTTAGCCATGATCTTTCAATAAGTCTCTCTGAATCTCTTCCAATGACCTTCCCTTCGTCTCTGGCATTCTAAACATGACCCAGAGCAACTGGAACAGCATCATCAATGCAAAAAAAGCAAAAATATTTCCCGCTCCATACTGATTGGCAAATAATGGAAAAACATTGGCTATCACAGCCGCTAAGATCCAATGGGTAAAAGACCCCAAGGACTGCCCGTAAGCTCGGAGTTCGTTGGGGAATATCTCAGAGATAAACACCCATATTACTGAACCTTGGCCTATGGCATGTGAAGCAATAAAAACAAACACAAAATAAGGCAACCAACTGCTATCTATTGCACCTCCAAAATAACTGTAAGCCATCAACGAAAGTGAAATCAAATAACCTATAGAACCAATATACATTAACATTTTCCTTCCTAATTTATCGATCAAGTACAAACCCATCATGGTCGCAAAAAGATTGATTGCACCGATTCCAATCGTGGAAATCAAGGCATCCTCAGTGGCAATTCCCGCAGATTCAAATATCCTTGGCGCAAAATAAATGATGGCATTGATCCCTGAGAGTTGGTTAAAAAAGGCCATCAAGACTGCCATCAGACTAATTTTTCTAAACTTCGACCCAAATAGCATTTTTAAACTGGCCTTTTCTCTGATCACCTTACTCTCCTCAATTGCCAAGGCGATAGCTTCATCTACGCCTTCTGGATCGGTTTTTGACAAGATCGCCCTTGCTCCTTCAAAATCTTTGTATTTGGCAATGAGCCACCTTGGACTTTTGGGTACCCTCACGATCAATAGACAATAAATCAATGCTGGTAAGGCTTCCACACCCAGCATCCATCTCCAAGCATTGACTAGATCAGCAGTTCCGATCAGGTAATTGGAAAAATAGGCCATCAAAATCCCAAAAACGATATTGAACTGATAGAGTGCCACGAGCTGTCCTCTCCTTCCCGCAGGTGCAATCTCTGAAATGTAAAGCGGCGCTACAACCGAAGATGCTCCAACTCCCAAACCTCCAAGAAATCTGAAAAACATAAAGCTATTGACTTCTGGCGCAAGCGCAGAGCCCATAGCCGAACCCAAATAAAGTAACCCTATCAGCAAGAGTGATTTTTTCCTTCCCAAGCGATCAGCTGGAATCCCACCAAATAGTGCTCCTATCACTGTACCATAAAGTGCTATAGCTACTGCCAAGCCATGTTTCAAGTCGGATAATTGCCAGAGTGTCTGAATATCCCGCTCCGCTCCTGAGATCACCGCGGTATCAAAACCAAACAAAAAACCTCCAAGCGCCGCGGTGATGGATAGGAAAAGTACATAATTTTTACTTTGCATATTTTGGGTTTTAGGGATTAGGAATTAGTTGATTTGGTTATTAGTAGATTGAGTTATTGGGTGGTTCTTTTGTATCATTTAAAATACCATGCAAATGCAATATTAAAAGTTATTTCCCCCAGATGGATTTGAGGTGGTGAATTTGAACTTTTGGATCTATTCCTTGAAGGCTCAATACTGTATAAGCTGAAGTTGGAAAGATCAGTTCTGTGATCACAGACTCACCATCATTGATGAAAATCTCAATGGAAGATCGGTCCAAGAAAATCCGAATATCCTTAACCTGAATTCCAAGCAGTGGAATCCTATGTACAGCAGGGAATTGATCTGAAAAATCAACTAACCCTGATTGACTCCTATCGATGCTGATTTCATCTCCTACTTTTGTAATCAGGAGATTATCCCCTTCATTATTGGAAAACACCATTTCAAAATCACCTCCAAGTGACTCTAAGCCTATTTCTAAAAGATCAGAATCTAGATTGATCAATTCTCCTGTCACTTCCATGGACTTACTCCTCAATTTCTTGAGTTCTGCTACAGGTCTTGAAGCAAGATTGAAGTCAGTTCCATGTTGCTGAAGCTCCAATGATCTTGGCAAAGTCATCGCAGATCTCCACTCCTCTGTAGGGACTTCTTGCGCATAGAGCCAATTACTCATCCAGCCTAAGAAAAGCCTTCTTCCATCTTCCTCTGGAATATCGGACCAGGTCACGCCAGCATAATTATCCGCACCATAATCAATCCATTTGGTAACCGTGGTTTCACTTCTAAATACTTCTCCATCAAAGTCCCCTACAAAATATTGCGTAGCGGATCCTCCATTAGGCCCACCAGGATTGATACTTACCAAAAGCACCCATTTTTCTTCACCCTCTGCCGTCTTCAATGGAAATAAGTCTGGACATTCCCACACTCCTCCATACGCCGCCCAAACAGGGTTGAAATCACTTTGGTAAATCCATTCTATCAAATTTGAAGAAGTATAAAAACTAATTTTATCCTTTACAGCCAAAGACATGACCCACATGCTACTCTCTTCATGCCAAATCACCTTCGGGTCTCTAAAGTCTATGATGCCAGGATTGGACAAAACTGGATTGGATTCGTATTTCTCCCATGTTCGTCCCTTATCAAGACTGAATGCTATTCCTTGTATTTGAAAGTCTTTTCTACCAGCTTTTTCTCCCTCTGCATCATGATAAGTAAAAATCGCTACCATTGGAGGGTTCTCCACCGACCCTAGACCCGAGGTGTTTTGGTGATCTATTACGGCAGAGCCCGAAAAAATGGTGCCATGCTCATCTGGAAAAAGCGCAATTGGGAAATGCTCCCAAGAAACCAAATCCTTTGAAATTGCATGCCCCCAGTGCATAGGACCCCAAGTGTTACCATCTGGATGATATTGATAGAAAAGATGATACTCTCCTTCGAAATAAACCATTCCGTTGGGATCATTCATCCAGTTAGATGGAGGAGTAAAATGATATTGTGGTCGGAATTTTTCATCAAACTGCTGAGGTGTTTCTACTGAGCTTTTGTCATTGTTTTGACAAGCTATAAAAGCAAACATCAACAGCGCGATAAGCGGGAATTTGATCAAGTAATTCATACGATAGGCTTAAATAAAGAAATAATTACGCTAAAAAATATCTTTATCCCAACTATTCAGGCTACAAATGATGAATGACTTTTTTCACTGACAGAAAATCATTTAATTTCGATCTTCAACAAAATAAAAGCACCATGTCCTACCTTCAGCACATTACCTCTCCCACACTATTGATTGACGAGAAAATATGCAGAGCCAATTTGCACCGCATGGCTCAGAAAGCAGCTAGAAATGGGATGGAATTGATTCCACATTTCAAAACAGGACAATCCAAAGCCATCGGTGCATGGGCTAAAGAATATGGGATAAAGGAAATCACCGTCTCTTCCATCAAAATGGCAGCATACTTCTGCGGAAATGGTTGGGAGACCATTCACATCGCTTTTCCATTCAACCCACTTCAGATCAGGAAGCTCAATGAACTCAGTCAAAATCAAAAAATATCAATCCAACTGGTGAATAGTGAAGTGACTCAGTTATTGGCTAAGAAACTGAGTAGTACTGTGGGCTTTTTTATAGAAATCGATGCTGGTTATGGTCGTACAGGCGTAGCGGTCAGCGATTTTGGAAAAATTGAGGAAATCCTAAGAATCAGTCAAACATCTGAACACTTACAGTTTAGAGGTTTCTATATCCATGCCGGCCATAGCTACTATGCAAAAGATGTGGCTGCCATTCACGAGCAGAACATAGCCGCACTCAACATGCTCAAAGACAAATACAGCACAGAATTCCCCAACTTAGTAACTAGAACTGGCGATACCCCTACTTGCTCCATGATGGAAGATTTTGGAGGTATAGATCAAATGGGACCAGGCAACTTTGTGTTTTATGACCTCACGCAAGCAGGTATAGGCAGTTGTACCAAAGCAGATATCGCAGTGGCACTTGCAGTGCCTGTGGTCGATATCAATCCCGAAAAAAGAACAATTTTGATACATGGTGGCAGGGTGCATTTGGCTAAGGATGTTTTGATTGAGCCAAATGGAGAGAAGAATTTTGGTGAAGTGGTCATGTTGAGCGAAAACGGCTGGGATATTCCTGAATCAAGATCATTCGTGAAAAGCATCTCCCAGGAGCACGGCATCATTCAAGCCTCTGAAGAACTCCTACAAAAAACTCATGTAGGAGACCTATTGGGCATCCTACCTGTACATAGCTGCATGACAGCTGACTGTATGAAAGCTTACCTCAGCTTGAATGGTGAATGGATTGATCATGCTGAGGGGCTTGTGACTTTTAATTTATAAAATATACTACTCCGAGCTTAAACATCATGCTATTACGACCAAATGCTTGAAACCTCACTTCTGGATTAAAGCCTATTTCATCCGTGATTTTGAGCATTCCTCCAGCACCTAAATTGAGTGAGTTATGATCAAATCTTCCGATTTCATTGAACTCGAATACTCTTCTATAAAAGCCATAGCCAGCTGTAACATACCACTGCTTTTCCTTTTCAGTCAAATAGTACCGCGCATTGATGTCAAATCCGCGAGCATTTCCTGTAGCCGGTGTGAAGAAAGTAAAAGAAGGTGCTACTGAAAAATAGTTTAATGGAAAATATTCACCCGTAAAATTCAATCCAAAAAAAGGCTTATCATAAGCCATTTCATAAGCATGAATCCCCCTGTATTGTCCTTGATACTGAGCATTTGCAAAATATGTGACAAAAGTCAAACAGATAATTAATAGATACTTTTTCATGTTTTTTGTCAAATTTTAAAATGCAAAATCTCTAGTCAAAGGCTTTCTACTGCCTCTAAAATCTATGGTATACATGACGTTCAACCTAATGATGTGTCGATTCCTATAAGTACCTGGAGTCATGGTAGGCCCATAAGTCCACATATGTCCACCAAAGAACATGTAATTATTGTAAGTGTACCCAATTGCCGTGTAAACCCTGTTTTCTTCAAAAATATTCCAGACCTGCTTTCCCGTCTCAAAGAAAAACTCGTTGGACGGAGCTATGAAAAAGGTCTTATTTTCCATTTTAGACTTATTCAAAGGAACGTATGCTGTAATCTTATACCTCCATCTATCGGTATAATTAAATTCAGCTCCTAAGTCGTTATTCCTTTTGAACCTATGCTCAAACCGAAATTGATGTAATATTTTAACAGAGCCGACTGATTGGGTTAATAGCCATTGATGCCAAAAACGAGGTTCTAAAACTGAATCTACATATTCAGGGTTACCTCTCTCAGGAGCAAAGTTCCACACTAACGTGGGACCAAATGTCACCTCAAAATTATCCGTAAACATATAAGTCATTCCAAAACGATTGTATAGCTGACTCATTCGACCAACAAAATCCAATCTATTGTCAGCACTTGATCTTCTTCTGTAATGGTTTTCTTGATACCACCACCATTTATCATTGAATCGTAATTTCAAATACAATCCATTCCAGTTTTCAGTCGTCGCAGGAAGACCAATTTTTTCCTGAGGCACAGTAATATTTTGAGCCTGAGCAAAATGAAAAACGAAAATCAATACAGGGATTAAAAGCAGAGACTTTAATAATTTAACCGACATATTTATTATACTAATTATTAAAGTTCTAAATCTGATTCAATTTTACTGATAGAAGACCTTCTATTGAGTCTTCTTTCTAAACTTCTTGTGTCTGCATTTCGCAGATCAGTCATTCTCATAATCAAGGATTCAATCTTTTTGGTCCAAACTTTTATTTGAGTATAATCTTCTTCTACCTCAATGTTTTCAACATAATTCTCAAACAACCTTTCCGCAGCTTCAAACAATCTAGGCTTTGCTCTTTGATCATACCTTGTGTAAGTAAATGGATTGAATACTTCCTCTTGATAGAATTCATCTAGAATCTCCCAATTTCTAGATACATTGGAAAGCACTTCATATTGTCCTTCCATTTCATCCAAAAGATCAAGCATGACATTGGCTTCATCTTTCTTTTCATTAAAACGATTAGCCTTAGCATATCTCTCATTAATCTTTTCAAAACCTGAACCAAGGACATTAGTTTTCACAGCTCTAATTAGGCCTTGAGTCAGTCCATCCTGGCCTTCTTGATCAGCAAACAACTCATCAATTGTTGTTTTCTTATCTTGAATTCTTTCTTCTAAGGTTTTTAGGTCAGCATCTTCTTCGATTCTACTCAATTGGCCGTCTACATAAGTTTTAAATCTACTTGTAGTAGCTGCCATTTGAGTAATATAAGCATCCAATGCAACATAAAAATCAGTATTGAAGTCTTCTTTTCTATACTCAATCTCAAGTGTTTTGTCCTCCTCTTGAAAGGAATATTTAACCTCGTCTTTTTCAGTTACAAAGATCAACCCTTCTTCTACCATGTACTTTACATCATAAAACTGAATGTCTTTATTCCTAAATTTCCCTATTAATTCATTGAAAGCCTTTAATTTTTGATATTGAAATTCAAAAAAGGAATACGCGGCAGACAAAGAATCAGAGCGCTGCCTATTTAAGCTTAACGCATTTCTATCTTTGTATTGCTCAACCAGCCTCATCAAATCATCAAACTTTCCTGGTAGATCTTCTACAATTTTTTGTTGCGATCTATTTAATTCAAAAACAAATTTTCGTGTATGAAGTGGATAATCAATCAACTCTGAATCATTATTAACAAAAGCTGGATCGTAACGAAGGATTTTAATTAAGAAGTCTGACAAAAATGCATTTCCAGCTTGCTGTGCTTTGTATTGTGATGTGTTTGATAGAAAGCCATCATTAAAAAGAATCCCGAACGTTTGATCAGCAATTCTGAACCCTTGGTTGTCACCTGCATTGACTTTATTCAGTTTAGCAATGGTTTCAAAAAACACAATTTCTTCCAAAACCTCATCATTGTTGAGATCTCTTTTGACCAAACCAAGTAAAAATCCATTTTCATAATTTCTAACTTCACTGATCAGCTTATCATCTTCTTCATAGACAAAGGTCCATTCACCTGTCATGATCCCATCATCCTTGAGCTCACCTCTGATAAAATGGGTGTATCTTCCTACAAATGACTTGAAGTTAAATTTCCCCCTGATATTCCCTTCTCTAAATTGAAATTCATCTGCTTGTGCCTTCTTCTTTAAGGAACCATCTGAAAACTCATTCTCTTCAAAGACCCAAGTTCCATTAGGAACGCCTCCAATATAGTTCGCTTTCAATTTGATTTGTGCACTTTTGAGATCAGAGATCAGCTCAAAATCGACTACATCTTTAAGCTCAGCTTGATGGTCTTCATCCAAATATTCCCAAGTACCTGCCTTTTGCCCTTGTTCGTATGCTCCAGAAATTACTGTCCTCAAAAATCTTGTCTTATTCTCTGGATCTCTTTCTTTTCTGAGAAAAGAAAAATCACCTTGTCTAATAACTGAGTTTTCTGGACCTTCTATGAATTGAAAAGTTGCCTCACCATTTATATTGTTAAATTTATATTCTCCTTTATACTCTTTTTGTGCTAAAATAGCATCTGGAAAAATTAAGCATAAGATTATTACAAAAGCTAGAAATATTTGATTTTTTCGCATACTCTTAATTTGATGTTGGGTGAATTACAGTTGGCGCTGAATGACTTAGCAAGACACAAAATTTCAAAAATCACACCAAAAGTCCAAAATTTTAGTGTTTATTTTAAATTTTTTATCATGCTTTAGGTACTATGAACCTAGAATTTTTTATCATATTATTTCCAATAAACCCTACTAACCAAAATTATAAAATGGAAAAGGCCAGAAACAATACAAAAATTACCTATTTTAAAGAAATCACCGAATTTATTTTTTTGACATCAGTTTAGTATTTTAAATAGAAAAAGCTTGGGATTGAACCAAGCTTTTTGAATCCTACTTGACATAACCAAGCGTTTTCAGCATACTCTCGCTGGTCTGCTCGGGTGCAAATAGCCAATGCTTGATGCTACCATCTGTGTCTCTATCAATGATCACATGCTTGGGTGCGGGGATCAGACAATGCTGAATACCGCCATAGCCACCAAGTGACTCTTGATAAGCACCTGTGTGGAAGAAGCCCAAATATTGTTTTTTACCTTCCTTAGGATTTGGGAGATAGATGTTGAACTGATGCGCTTCTGAATTGTAATAATCCATGCTATCGCAAGTCAGGCCACCCAAGTTGATATTGTGATATTCCTCATCCCAGTTGTTGATAGCTAGCATGATGTATTTTTGGTTCAGTCCCCAGCTATCGGGTAGCTGAGTGATAAAGCTCCCATCGATCATGTACCAAAGCTCTTTGTCATTTTGGAGCTTTTCATCCAAAATAGAATAAAGTACCGCACCGCTCTCTCCCACTGTATAGCTCCCAAATTCTGTGAAAATATGCGGTTCAACAGTATTATTTTTGGCACACATCCATTTGATATTCTTGATGATCTGCTCAGCCATATACTGATAGTCATAGTCAAAAAACACATTGGTTTTGATCGGCCAACCACCACCAATATCCATGGTATCTAGACTTGGAGCGATTTTCTTGAGATCTACATACTTTTGAATGAAACGAGTCAATTCAGACCAATAGTAAGCTGTATCTCTGATTCCTGAATTGATGAAAAAATGAAGCATCTTCAAAGACACATTAGGATTATCTTTGATTTTTTCTTCGTAAAGACTCAAGATATCATTGTATCGGACACCTAATCTTGAGGTATAGAACCCAAACTTCGGCTCCTCGTCTGCTGCGATTCTGATGCCTACTTGAAAAGGAACCTTGACATGTTCTAAGTAATAATCAATCTCAGTCAAATTATCCAAAACAGGCACACAATTGACAAACCCATCATTGAGTAATTCAGTAATATATTGCTTGTAAAGCTCTCTTTTGAAACCATTACAGACGATATAAGTCTGTTTAGTGATCTTACCTTGCTCATAAAGACTTCTAACCAACGGAATATCAAAGGTCGATGAAGTCTCAATATGAATGTCATTTTTCAATGCCTCATCCAATACAAAGCTGAAGTGCGAAGATTTGGTGCAATAACAGTAAGTATACTTTCCTTTATAATCATGCTTCTCTATCGCATTGCCAAAAAAGGTCTTGGCATTCTGGATATTTTCCGAAATCTTCGGTAGGTAACTCAACTTCAATGGCGTACCATAAGTTTCAATGATTTCCATCAAGTTGACCCCATTGAAATGTAGCTCGTTGTTTTCTACAGTAAACTCTTTGGTGGGAAAGTCAAAAGTTTGTTGAATAAGATCAATGTATTTGTTCATTCGCTCGATCAGGTTTGGATAAAATTGAGGCTACAAAATTTGTTTATATTCTTCGGAATTCATAATAAACAAAAGGAAAATCCCAATGGAACTTTCCCTTTTAACTTATATTACCCAATATAGTTCACATCTTTTCAACCAAACAACTCCTGCTTCAATAGTGACTGTTCTACATCAAACTTCCTTTTATTTTCGACCAATTTTGAAAGAACAGCCTTAAATTTCAATTCCTGATCAAGTTGCTTTTCCAAATAATTCATATAGGCTGACACCTCTGATTCAGATGCCTTATAATATTTGAGTGAAAACAACTGTCTCTCTGCCGAATATTCAAGAATAGCTCCTGCTGTATTACCCAAGCTGATCAACCCTCTCAATAGTCCTTTTAAACCCTCATACTGCTTTGTCAATTTAAAATATACTACCCTGAAAGATTTTCTTGCCTCAGGAAAATTTGGGAAGTCAAAGCCAGCTACTTCTTGGATCTCAAAAAATTCGCACATCTCCATTTGCTCAGATGCAAGCTGATTTACTTTTTGAGCAGTGGAGGACTTTTGAATCTGAAACTCCGCCGTGGAACTGTGTGAAGACTGTGCTACTGCCATGATTTTGAAATTTTGATGGTACGCTGAATAAATAATACTTCAAAGGTAAAGTGAAAAACTCTATTATCCTAATTACCCTATAATTTTTATAGGGTTAAATTTTTCTATAACCCCAACAGTCAGCAATATGTGGAATTATACCACAACTTTTCACCAAAATATTCGACAAAACCGCCAAAAAAAGCAAAAAAAGAGCTTGGTACAGTCTTCGATTAAAAAAATGCAGACTTCACTTGAAAAAAAAATTTCTCATAGTGACTGATGTGAGTACAAAAAATTCAGGTTTTTCCTTGGGGATACAAAATGATGCCAAATAGATTTTAACAATTCTAAACTTGAAAATTTTACAACATGAAGTATTTGATATACCATTTATTATCGTTTTTATTCTTTTGCCTATTCCTGCTTCCAATTACATCAAATGCCCAAGGAGTCACAACAGGCAGCATGAGCGGGTTGGTAAAAGATGATCAAGGAGAACCACTACCAGGCGCAACCATTCAAGCTGTTCATACTCCATCAGGCACTCAATACAACATGGTTACGCAGCCGAATGGACGATACACTATATCAGGCATGCGAACTGGAGGGCCTTATCAAGTGACTGTTTCATTTATTGGGTTTGAACCTAAGGTATTCGAAAACATTTCCCTCAGACTAGGTCAACGGTATGTCCTAAATGTAGAGATGGACGATGAGGGTATAGAACTTGATGGAGTTCTTATTGAAGGCAGAAAAGACCCTCTTCTCAATGATGAAAAAACAGGTGCCTCCACCACAATCAGTCGAGAAGCAATCACCACCATGCCAACCCTAAGCAGAAGTGTTCAAGACTTCACAAGGCTTACTCCTCAATCTTCAGGCGAATCTTTCGCAGGTCAAGACCCTAAAGCCATCAATTTTTCCTTAGATGGTAGTGTATTCAATAATTCTTTTGGATTGACTGGATCTATCCCGGGAGCACCAACGGAATCAACTCCGATTTCTTTGGAAGCTATCGAAGAAATCCAAGTCAACATTGCTCCCTATGACGTCACACAGGGTGGATTTACTGGCGCTGCAATCAATGCGATTACCAGATCAGGGGATAACGAGATGAGAGGTTCTGCCTTTGTAAATAACAGAAACCAGAGGTTTGTTGGAACCAATGCCAGAGGCAGTGAAGTGATCACAGAAGATTTCAATGTTCAACAATATGGGTTTAGACTTGGTGGCCCAATTATTAAAAACAAACTATTTTTCTTTATAAGTGCTGAATCAGAGAGAAGAAGTGATCCAAATTCCCCATTTATAGCTGCTGCTTCTGGCCGGGAAGGAGCAAATGTCACCCGAGTTCAAAAATCCGATATGGACGAATTGAGGGGTTTTCTTAATAATAATTTTGGATATGACCCTGGAGAATACGAAGATTATAACTTACCAACGATTTCAGATAAATTTCTGATAAAATTGGACTACAATATCAGTGATAATCATAAAATAAGTGCAAGATTCAACACTTTACTTTCCTCAAGAGAAAGACCTGTGGCAAGAACATCATTAGGCTTTGGAGGAAGAAATCAAAATCTCTTTTCCTTAAATTTTCAAAATTCCAATTATTTACTCAATGATGATATTTATTCTGGGATAATTGAGTTACAATCAAATTTTGGAGGCAAATTTTCTAATGAACTCCGTTTTGGTCTTACATCAAACAGGAATTCAAGAACTTGGGGAGGAGGGGATTTCCCTATGGTAGATATCCTAGAGGGAGGAAGAAATTATATTTCCTTCGGTACTGATTTGCTTTCCCCTAACAGAGGGCTTGATTCTGATACTTGGCAAATCCAAAACAACTTTACAGCATATCTTAGCAACCATACAGTGACAGCTGGATTGAATTTTGAGTATTTTGATTTCAGATACACATTTACTCCGACATTTTTCGGACATTATGTATACAATTCCCTAGATGATTTTTACAGAGATGTGGCGGGTGAAGAGGTGGAGCTGAGAAGGTTTCAAAGACAATACTCTGCACTCCCAGGTGGAGAGATTCCAACTGCAAATACACAAGCTTACATTGCTAGTGCATATGTTCAAGATGAAATTAATGTCACCAATAATCTAAAGGTAACTTTGGGTCTAAGGTTGGATGTGCCATTTTATGGACAAACGGCAGAAAGGAATCTGGCAGCAGAAAATCTTGACTTCAGAAAGCCAGATGGAGAACCGATCACTATTAGAACTGATAGACTTCCAGAGCCTCAGTTCATGTGGAGTCCAAGACTTGGCTTCAACTGGGATGTTTTGGGTAATAGAAATTTTCAAGTAAGAGGAGGAACTGGCCTCTTTTCAGGAAGACCAATCTACATCAACATTTCCAACATGGTCAATACAAATGGCGTATTGCAAGGACAAATACGAGAAGACAACACCACCAACTTCCCTTTTAATCCGGATGTAAATGCTTACATCCCTTCCAATGGAGGAGCTCCTGACACCTATGATCTGGCTTACATAGATCCTGGATTCAGGAACCCTCAGGTTTGGAGGTCTAACATTGGAATTGACAAAGATCTCTTTGGTGGATTGGTCGGTACTTTTGAAGCAATCTACACCCAACAAGTTAGTGATTTGCTCTTTTACGATTCCAACCTACGTCCATCAACAAGAAATCTATCTGGTCCAGATGATAGACCTTTGTATGGATTTGGTGATGAAGAAAATAGATTAAATCAAAATATTACAAATGCAGTAGTATTAGACAATACTAATCAGGGTTATTCATATAGTTTGACTTTTCAATTACAAAAAAACTTTAACAACGGACTTCATGCCATGGCAGCTTATAATTATGCTGTTGCCAAAAATATGGTTGATGGAAATACACAACATTTTCTATCATATGAAAACATTGCATCTGTCAGAGGAAGTAATTATCCAGAGCTTGGATTTTCCTTAGACGATCAAAGGCACAGACTGATTAGTTCAATTGGATATAGAAAAGAATACGCTAAAAATCTAGCTACTTCTATATCCTTATTCTATGAACTTAGAAACCAAGGAGTTGAATCATATGTATACAACACAGACATCAATGGAGATCAGATAGTAGGAAATGATTTACTATTTGTTCCTACCCAAGCTCAATTAAATGAAATGCAATTTGAGCCGCTTACTGTCAACGGCAATACATTCAGTGCTGCAGATCAAAGAGCTGCTTTCAATCAATTCATAGAACAAGATGCGCATCTTCGCAGCAGAAGAGGCATGTACGCATTGAGAAACGGAGTTCAGTTTCCAGTTGTTGGCAGATTAGACTTGTCTTTCATGCAAGAATTCTTTCTAGATATTAAAGGCAAGCGTAATACCATTCAAGTGAGGGCGGATATTTTCAATTTCACAAATTTGATCAATAATAATTGGGGAGTAGGACAAATTATCACGAATGAAACACCTATAGGCATCATAAATATTGATCCAGTGACAAATATACCCACCTATCAACTCAACCCTTCAAATGGCGCATTAGTCTCTGAAAGCTTTACTCGAACAGCAAACATTGGCGACGTGTGGCAGATGCAATTGGGACTACGATACATCTTCAATTGATAACGTAGCATATGAAAGGATAAACCATGATGTGATTTGCTCTAAGTAGGGGTCATAGTTATATTTTTCTTTATAACTTATAGTTGGCGCTATTCGACCCCTACATTTTTTTCTTCCTCGTTATAGTTTTATTTATTTAATACCTCCTGTTGGCAATAATCAGGTTTGAATTTACTTTTCATCCTGTTCCAAAAATGATAATCTTGCCAATTTTGACTACTTTTGCCAAGCTCAATTATGAGCTTTCAGAATACAAACCCAATATTATCAATTACCCTTTTATGAGAAAAATCAAATTAGTAGAAGTTCGCTCTGAGATCGCAGCAGGAACCAGGGGTGCCAGCTTAGGCATAGATGCACTTAAAATTGCGAGTTTGGATAAGAAGTCTAATTTTTTCACCAAGTTTGACCCCATCAATGTTCCCGATGCCAACAATTACCTTTGGAAAGGCAATAAGCATCCACATGCCAAATACATTGATGGCGTATATCAGGTTCTGAAAAATGTCTACAGTACAGTAGAGTCTCTGAGACTAGAAAAAAAGTTCCCAATCGTACTAGCAGGAGACCACTCTACTGCTGCAGGTACTATAATGGGGATCAAAGCCGCCAACCCAGACAAAAGACTAGGTGTGATTTGGATTGATGCCCATGCTGATTTGCACACACCTTACACCACTCCTTCTGGTAATATGCATGGAATGCCACTAGCGATGTGTATACATACTGACAACCTCGATTGTCAAGTCAATGAACCCGAAGAACTTACCATTCAATATTGGGAAAAAATCAAAAATATAGGAGGAGAGTATCCAAAAATCAACCCAGAGGATATTGTCTTTATTTCCGTAAGAGATACAGAAGAACCAGAAGATCACTTGATCAGTAAGTATGGCATCAGGAATTTCACTACTGAAGAAGTAAGACAAAAGGGCGTAGCAAATATCGCACAACAAGCATTGGATGTATTGAAAGATTGTGATCAAATATATATATCCTTCGATGTAGATAGCATGGATAGCTCCATTTCTGTAGGTACGGGCACCCCAGTTCCGAATGGACTGACTGTAGAAGAAGCTATTCAACTCAATGCAGAGTTGATCAAGGACAAGAGAGTATGCTGTTGGGAAATCGTAGAAGTAAATCCAACACTGGACACAGAAAACCTAATGGCCGAAAACGCTTTCGAAGTCCTAGAAGCTACTACTTCTTCTTTAGTAGATAACTTCTAAGACGTTTAAAATGAAACCGCGGTGAAATGCAGAGATCACGCAGAGATAATACTCCGTGAACCCTTGCGTCATCCGTGACTAAAAAACACAAGCTAAAAATGAACTTAGAACAACAGATTATTTCATCAATTCAACAAGGTTTCAAAGCGCTTTTTGATCATGAAGTAGGAATAGAAGATTTAGGACTTCAACCTACTCGAAAAGAGTTTGAAGGGACCTATACTTTTGTCATGTTCCCTTTCTTGAAAGTAACCAAAATGGCTCCAGAAGCTTGCGGAACCAAGCTAGGCGAATACCTAGTTGCTCAAACTGACCTTGTGACGGATTTCAATGTAGTCAAAGGGTTTCTCAATCTTTCCGTCAGTGAGACATCTTGGATAAGGGTTTTTGAAAAACTATACAGCAACCCATCCCTAGGTCAACTCCCCCCTAATGGACAGAAAGTCATGGTGGAATACTCCTCTCCAAATACCAACAAGCCCCTCCACCTCGGGCACTTGAGGAATAATTTTCTTGGTTATTCTGTATCCGAAATTCTCAAAGCAAACGGCTATAAAGTTACCAAAGCCAACCTTGTCAATGACCGAGGCATACACATTTGCAAATCCATGGTCGCTTATCAGCACTTTGGAAATGGGGAGACTCCTGAGTCCTCTGGACTCAAAGGGGATCATTTGGCGGGTAAATATTATGTGATTTTTGACAAAGAGTATAAAAAGCAAATCAAAGAACTTGTAGATCAAGGGTTAACAGAAGAAGATGCAAAAAAACAAGCTCCCCTACTAGTAGAGGCTCAGGAAATGCTGCGTAAATGGGAGGCCAATGATACTGAAGTCGTTGCTCTTTGGAAGCAGATGAATGATTGGGTTTATGCAGGATTTGACACAACCTATAAAAAAATGGGCGTGGACTTCGACAAGTTCTATTATGAATCAGACACTTACTTACTAGGTAAAGATATCGTAGAAGAAGGTCTATCCAAGGGTGTCTTTTTCAAAAAGGATAATGGTTCAGTTTGGGTTGACCTGAGTGCAGAAGGTTTAGACGAAAAACTCGTTCTCAGAGGAGACGGAACATCTGTGTACATTACCCAAGACATGGGCACTTGCGATCTGAAGTTCAATGACTTTGGGTTTGACAAGTCTATCTATGTGGTAGGCAACGAGCAGGATTATCATTTTGATGTTTTGTTCAAGATCATGCGGAAGCTAGGCCGCCCATATGGTGATGGGCTTTACCATTTATCTTACGGTATGGTAGACCTACCTACTGGTAAGATGAAATCTCGCGAAGGTACTGTGGTAGATGCAGATGACTTGATGAATGAAATGATCGAAACAGCAGAAACACACACCAAGGAATTGGGTAAAATCGAAGGCTTTTCTACCGAAGAAGCTAAGGTGCTCTATGAAACTTTAGGCCTGGGTGCTTTGAAATATTTCCTTCTCAAGGTAGACCCAAAAAAACGCATGCTCTTCAATCCACAAGAGTCAATTGAATTTCAAGGAAATACAGGGCCATTTATTCAATATTCACATGCAAGGATTGCTTCAATTTTAAGAAAAGCGGAGCAAATTGGCGTGGATTACACGCAGGGATTTGAAGGCCTAGATAAGTTGGAAGATGCAGAAAGGGATCTCATTATCATTCTGAATGACTTCGAGAAGAAAATCAGACAAGCTGGAGATGACTTCTCCCCTGCGCTACTTGCTCAATATCTCTTTGACCTTGCCAAAGAATATAATCGATTCTATGCAGATCTTTCGATTTTCAATGAATCTGACAAGAAGGTTCAAGCCTTTAGAGTGGCACTATCATCGCTCACAGCGAAAACAATCAAGTCAGGTATGAAGTTATTGGGTATAAATGTCCCAGATAGAATGTAATCCCATGAAAAAATTATTAGCAATTTTCGTTCTTATTGCCTTTGCTTGTACCTCAAGCGTACAAAAGCCCGAGAAAAACAATGAAACTAAAGTCACCCTTGATCAAATGCTCATGGAAAAGTCCATTTATGATTTCACATTGAATGATATTGACGGAAACTCAGTAGATTTCGCTCAATTCAAAGGAAAAAAATTATTATTGGTCAACGTGGCATCTAAATGTGGATACACGCCACAGTATGCTGACCTTCAAAAACTCAATGAAGAATACGGAGATCAAGTGGTAATCTTAGGTTTTCCGGCAAACAATTTTGGTGGTCAGGAGCCAGGCACCAATGAAGACATCAAACAATTCTGTTCAGCTAATTATGGCGTAACCTTCCAAATGTTTGATAAAATCTCCGTCAAAGGGGCAGACAAGCACCCGCTTTACAGATGGCTATCAGACAAAGATCTCAATGGATGGAATGATAAAGAGCCTTCTTGGAACTTCTGCAAATATTTCATAGATGAAAATGGTGAATTGAAAAAGTTCTTCCCTTCATCTGTCAATCCTATGGATGACGAAATCATACAGTTGATCACAGCTTAATCAAATACGATTTTTCACCTAAGACCTGTTTTCTATCCGAAGACAGGTCTTTTTATTACCTTAGTGGAAAAATTTTATAACCGTGGATATCACACTTGCCAATAAAAAACAAGCTTGGCTTCACGCCATTAGATTGAGAACCTTGCCCCTCGCATTATCTAGTATCCTGATGGGCTCTATCTTAGCCGCTTACAATCAAAGTTTCAGATGGGAGGTTTTTTTGTTAGCTGCCTTGACTACCGTTTTTCTTCAAGTCCTATCCAACTTAGCCAACGACTATGGAGATAGTGTACATGGTGCAGACAGTCAAGAACGTCAAGGGCCAATCAGAGCAGTACAATCTGGAGTGATCACTTTAGTGGAAATGAAAAATGCCATGATACTTTTATCAGGCCTTTCGCTCATCTCAGGCCTAATATTACTTTATATAGCATCACAAGATTGGAAAGTCTTTGCTTTGTTTTTGGGCTTGGGCATCCTTGCAATCATCGCTGCTATCACTTATACATCTGGAAAAAAACCCTATGGCTATGCTGGTCTTGGAGATGTTTCGGTGTTCATCTTTTTTGGGTTACTGGGTGTATCAGGCACATATTTTCTTCATGCCCTGACCTTTGATTGGGTGATACTGCTACCTGCTGTCTCTCTTGGCTTATTCAGTACAGCAGTACTCAATATCAATAATATCCGAGACATTGATTCTGATACCAAAGCAGGAAAGAAATCCATTCCTGTCAGAATCGGAAGAAAAGCCGCTTTAAAATATAACTGGACGCTGATTTCAGGAGGTAATCTATCGATTATCATCTTTGCATTTACAGAAAGTCAATTATGGGCTTTGGCACCATTAATGATGAGTCCTTTAATGATCAAAATTGGAATTGGCGTTAGCCAAGGTACACAAGCCCAAGCTATTGATCCTTTCCTTAAAAAAATGGCAATTTCCACACTTTTATGGGTGATTGTGTTTGGATTAGCTTGGTTTATTTTCAATTAATGACCTAAATCTTGAATTAGATTCATGTTTTTTTGTATTTTCCTGAATTATAAAAAAACAGCCCTAAACTTGCTAAGACAACTATCTTGACATGCTTAGGTTTCTTAGACTTGACAACCATTCAAAAACAAACCCATATCTTATGAAAACTATTCTTGTACCTTACGATTTTTCAGAACAAGCAAAAAATGCATTTGAATTTGCAAAGGGGCTTGCTAAAAAGAATAATGCTCACTTGAAGCTTTTACATGTATTAGAGACTCCTACCATGACTTCATTAGGCACTATGGGGACAGTGGAGTCAGGTCATGAAATTGATCAAATCTATGTGATAGAATTAGTAGAAAAACGCAAGCAACAGCTAGCTGATTTAGAAGCTCAGCATACAGATCCTGATTACAAGTTTTCTACTAAATTAATCTTTGGAAATCCTTACGCAGGAATTACCAAAGAAGTCACTGACTTTGATGCCCAACTGATCGTCATGGGTTCTAAAGGTAGTAGTGGATTGGAGGAACTACTTATTGGAAGCAACACTGAAAAGGTTGTCAGAAATGCAAAATGTCCAGTGATCACCATCAAAGATCAGCGCGACATCAAAAACATTAAAAAAATTGTATTTGCAAGTGACTTCGCCGGCGATTCTCTCAAAGTGGTCAATAAACTCAAAAAGTTGCAAAACACCTTAGGAGCTGAATTGTTTTTGGTGAAAATCAATACACCAAGCATGTTTGAAAATAGTAGGTCTGCTATCAAAAGTATGCAAAACTTCATCAAAGATCATCAATTAGAAAACACCTACTTTGAAGTCTACAACAGCAGCTCTGAAGAAGAAGGCATCATCGAATATGCAGAAGACATCAATGCTGATATGATTGCAATGTCAACGCATGGAAGAACAGGTTTCTTACATTTATTGAGTGGGAGCATCGCAGAAGATGTGGTCAATCATGCCAAAAGACCGGTTTGGACGATGAAAGTAAAGTAATAGGATGGCAAAAAAGAAAAATAACGATTGGAAGAAAAGGGATGGAGTAGTTTACTCTACGAGTGATAATTTTGAATTTGACTCAGGTGAAAGGGAAGAATTAGAGACACTTTCACCCCAGCGCCAATCACTCAAAGTGATGCTAGACAAGAAATCCAGAGGAGGTAAGCAAGTCACGCTCATAGAAGGCTTTATCGGCTCAGATGATGATCTCAAAGAACTAGGCAAAATGCTCAAAAATAAATGTGGTGTGGGAGGCTCAGCCAAAGATGGGGAAATCCTCATCCAAGGAGATCACCGAGATAAAATCCTAAGCATACTAATAGATGCAGGCTACAAAGCCAAAAAATCAGGTGGATAACCCAAAAAGTATTCAAATCGTCGACTTTGTCGGCGATTTTTAATTTTCACATTTCTTATGCTATGCGCAGACATTTGATTCTTTCCAGAATCTATTACATAGTTGAATTAATATTCCTTATCCCTTGCATACCCTTTTTGATTATAGCAGGGAAAAAGCTTAGAAAAGGAATCATGAGGTTGACTGCATATAGTGATTTCTTGTCTTTTACAAATTCAAATGCAACTCAGAATCTATTGATCATAGGTGAATCGACAGCAGCAGGCGTCGGTGCGAGTGATCAGAATCAAACATTTGCGGCGCATACTTTTAATCTATTGCAACGAGATTATCACATCTACAATATCGGGAAAAATGGCTTAAAAGCGAATGCCCTAAATTTGCTATTCCAAAATAATGCCCATAAGCTTCCAAAGCAATTTGACAAGGCTGTGATTCTCATCGGTGCAAATGATTGCTTTCAATTTAGTAGTCCGCAGAAGTTCTCAAAGGGGCTAGATCAATGTATCAATCACTTACATGTAATTGGCTGTCAATTAATTATCATTCCTTTGATTCCTCCTGTTCATCAATTCCCAGCTATTCCAACTATTTTACAATTCTTCTTAGGGATTCATAGACAGGTACTGATTCATCAGATGATGTACATAGCTAGCAGAAACAAGTCTGTAGTTTATATCCATCAAAACGAGCAGTATGCATCTGATTTTTTTGCAAAAGATGGCATTCACCCTTCGGACTTAGGTTACCAAAAAATGTCTGAGATAGTCGCTGCTACGATCATAAAGACAAAAGAAAAAGACAGCCAAACCTGACTGCCTTTTTACCGAAAAATTGAACCACAAACTAAACCTGTTTACCTGCTTAAATCGGAGGCAATCTTGTTATGTAATCTGATTTACGAATTTTTTCAAGTAGATGGATTATGTCAGTTTTCAAATTAGTGACAAACCAACCAAAAACTCTAGATCAAAAAGCTTACCCATTTTATAAATATCACTAATTTTGCATATAAAATATTTCAATGAAACAACGTATAGCTCAGTTTTCACTTTTAGTCAAAGACTATGACGAGGCAATAGCTTTTTATACCCAAAAACTGGGCTTCGTACTGCTTGAAGACACCCAAATTTCTGAGATTAAAAGATGGGTCAGAATAATACCCCCTGGAAATACCGAAGAAAACTGTGGAATACTCCTTGCAAAAGCGGCTAATACACATCAAGAACAAGCTGTGGGAAATCAGTCTGGTGGTAGAGTTTTCTTATTTCTTTATACTGATGATTTTGAAAGAGACTATCAAAATTTACTAGACCATAAAATCAAAATTTTCAGAGATCGATCAGATGAAGAATTTGGAAAGGTAGTGGTTTTCGAAGACTTATATGGAAACCTTTGGGACCTAATAGAACCAAAACAGTAAATACTATGGGGAAAAGGTCAATCAAAATAGCGAATCTAATTTCTACCATTGGACATCCTTTGATGCTAGGGACTGTTTATGTAATCTTCATTTCATTTTATGAATTAGAGCAAAATACTGCTTGGATTATCTCTGGTTTGATAATTGGTCTGGTGACAGTCCCGATCATTATTCATAACTGGGTCAAACTTAAAAACGGAAGTTACAGTAATTTTGATGTTTCTGACCAACAAGAGCGGATTGGTTTTTATCCATTCACCATCGCGCTTTTCACCGTTTGTTTCTTTATTTTCTACTATTTTGATTTTCCAAAAATCGTAGTAAAAACAACTGTATTTTTCACTTTGATGCTATGCTCAATGGCTGTAATCAACTTCAGAACAAAGGCTTCTTTACATCTTGCGATAGCATTGTTTATTGCAACCAAGATTTTAAGCTTATCTCTTCCACTTGCCTTCATATATCTATTTTTTGCTTTTCTTATTGGCTGGTCTAGGTGGTATCTTGGCAGACATTCACAAGAAGAATTATTGATAGGTAGCATTATTGGAGGGTTCTGTGGATGGCTTGCTATATTCTTTTGACCATTCGTGGAAACTATTCCATTTATCTTCGAAAAACAATCCTCAATTTTTGCTAGTTAAACTTACATAGTTACCTTTGCTGTATAAATGAACAGAAATAAATTCAATAGCGCACTTTTTTTGAACACAGCTCCCGCTGTGGCTGTTCATCATATGCATCATTCCTCTTAAGGAGGAAAATTATTTACATATCGCCCATGGTTGGCTGTTGGTATCTTGATGCAGCCCAAAAACCCAATTCTATTTAAGTATTGTATTTGATAAACGTATATTTGCATACATGGAAAATATTATTCGTATTGCCGTACAAAAAAGCGGTAGATTAAGCGACGACTCTCTCAGCCTCATTAAAGAATGTGGCATTAAATTTTATAATGGTACAGGCAAACTGAAATCCACATCCACCAACTTCCCCATCGAATTCCTTTTTTTAAGAGATGATGATATCCCTGGCTATGTAGCAGACGGTGTTGCAGACTTAGGAATCGTAGGAGAAAATGAACTGGTAGAAAAAGACAAGGAGGTCACTGTCCTCAAGAAACTTGGTTTTTCCAAATGTAGACTTTCATTGGCGATTCCAAAAGGCCAAGAATATCACGGAGTTTCCTATTTTGAAGGTAAAAATATAGCTACATCCTATCCGAAAATCCTCGGAGATTACTTGAAGTCTCAAAACATCAACGCTGAAATTCACGAAATCTCCGGCTCAGTGGAAATTGCTCCAAGTATTGGCCTAGCAGAAGGTATCTGTGATATCGTAAGTTCTGGTTCTACCTTGATGATGAACGGATTAAAAGAAGTAGAGCAAATATTCAAGTCAGAAGCAGTCTTGATCGCTAACAAAAATCTGAACAAAGAAAAGGTAGCGATTGTCGACAAACTACTGTTCAGAATGAATGCTGTGCAAACAGGCAAAAGCAATAAATACGTCTTACTCAATGCGCCAAACGAATCTTTAGATAAAATCATCTCCTTGATACCAGGAATGCGCAGTCCAACTATTTTGCCTTTGGCTCAGGAAGGTTGGTCTTCTGTACACTCTGTACTGAGTGAAGACCAATTCTGGGAAAACATCGAAGAACTTAGAGCAGCTGGTGCTGAAGGAATCCTTGTAGTACCAATAGAAAAAATGGTCATATAAGGTTTTACTTTTATTGCTTAAACTGATTGAAAAATCATGAAAATACTCATCAATCCGATCAAATCAGAATGGAAAACTGAATTAGCTAGACCTGTTCAGAAGACCAAAGACATAGAAAAAATTGTCAAGCCCATCATGCGCAAAGTAAAGCGTCAAGGCGACAAGGCTTTGAAAAAATTTGCGTTAGAATACGATCATGTCAATATCAAAAATCTACTAGCAAGTAGAGAGGAGATTGCAGCAGCCAAACTTTTGGTTCCGGAAGAACTCAAGCAAGCGATCATTCAAGCAAAAGAAAACATAGAGAAGTTTCACGAAGCTCAACAGACTCCTGACTTGATCATGGATACCATGGAAGGGGTTACTTGCATGCGTAAGAGTGTTGCTATTCAGAAAGTTGGTCTTTATATCCCTGGGGGTACTGCTCCACTTTTCTCTACTGTATTGATGCTCGGCATCCCTGCTAATCTTGCAGGATGTGAGCAGATCGTGTTGTGTACACCTCCTAATAAAGAAGGAAACATTCACCCGGCGATCCTCTTCACGGCCGACTTGATCGGTATAGACAGAATCGTCAAAGTGGGTGGGGCTCAAGCAGTAGCTGCTATGACCTATGGCACAGAGACTGTTCCAGCCGTAGATAAGATCTTCGGCCCAGGCAATCAATACGTAACCGCAGCCAAGCAATTGGCAGTCAAAAAAGGAGTCGCTATCGACATGCCAGCAGGACCATCCGAGGTACTGGTTTATGCAGATGAATCTGCAATCCCATCATTTGTGGCATCAGACTTACTTTCTCAAGCCGAGCATGGCATAGATTCTCAAGTGATTCTTGTCGCTTCTTCTGAAAAAGTAGCACAAAAAATCATGAAGGAGGTATACATTCAAGTAGAAAAACTAAGCCGTAGAGAGATTGCCAAAAAAGCACTTGACAACTCTGTCGCTGTGGTCATGCCCAATCAAGACAAAGCCATCGATCTAATCAATGAATACGCCCCTGAGCATTTGATCATCTGTGTCAAAGAAGAAGATGAAGAAGAAGTAGTAGGCAGAATTATCAATGCTGGATCGGTATTTATCGGAAACTTCACTCCTGAGTCCGCAGGTGACTATGCCTCTGGCACAAACCATACCTTACCAACCTATGGTTACGCTAGAAATTACAGCGGAGTATCCCTAGACAGCTTCACCAAGAAAATCACCTATCAAAAAATCAGTGCCAAAGGCATCCAAAACCTAGGACCTACTATTGAGATTATGGCGGAAAATGAACTCTTGGAAGCACACAAAAATGCGGTCACAATCAGACTCAATTACCTTAAAGAAAACTCCTGATGGCTTTTGACTTACAAAAACTCCTTCGCCCACACATCAATAAGATCAAACCATATTCCTCCGCAAGAGACGAGTATTCAGGTAAGGCAGGCATCTTTCTAGATGCCAACGAAAACCCATACGGGTCTCTTGCAGCAGGAAATTTCAATCGCTATCCTGACCCCTATCAGCTCGATATCAAAATGAAGCTAGCTGAGGTCAAGGATGTGCCTGCCAATCAGATTTTCTTAGGCAATGGAAGTGATGAAGCGATTGATTTGCTCATGCGGGCATTTTGCAATCCAGGTCAAGATAATATCATCTTACTTCCACCTACTTACGGCATGTACGAAGTAAGTGCTGGGATCAATGATATCGCTATCAAAAGAGTCAATCTTAGCACTGATTATCAACTGAGACCAGAAGCAATTCTAGCTGCTGTGGATGAACGTACCAAAATCATCTTCATCTGCTCACCAAACAACCCAAGCGGTAATAAAGTGAGAAGGTCGGATATCTATGAAGTCTTGAATAACTTCAATGGTATCGTGGTGGTAGACGAGGCTTATATCGACTTCAGCGATGAACCTAGCTTCACTACTGAGCTGACTAATTATCCTAACCTACTGGTGATGCAGACCTTTTCCAAAGCTTGGGGATTAGCTTCTTTGAGGTTGGGGATGGCTTATGCTTCCAAAGAAATCATTAAAATCCTCAATCTGATCAAGCCTCCATACAATATCTCTGGACTTACCCAAGAAAAGGTATTAGAAGCTTTGGATAATGCAAGTGCAATTCAAAAAGTAGTTGAAGATACGCTAGCAGAAAGAGCATTCCTTAAAACTGAACTAGAAAAATTTTCTTTTGTATCTAAAATCTATCCTTCTCACGCGAATTTTCTTCTGATCAAGACCGAGGGAGCTAGAAAAATTTACGAATACTTAATCGAACAAACTATCATCATCAGAGATAGATCCAAGGTAGTCCTTTGTGAAGACTGTCTGAGAATTTCTGTAGGAACAAGAACTGAAAACGAAGCTTTACTAAAAGCTCTAGTGCAATACAAGCCATGAAGAAAGCATTATTTATTGATCGTGATGGCACCATCATCATCGAGCCCCCTACTGACTTCCAAGTTGACAGCTTGGAGAAATTAGAATTCTACCCCAAAGCATTGAGTAATCTCAGGAAAATCGCTGAGGAATGTGATTTTGAACTGATCATGGTCACAAATCAAGATGGCTTAGGGACGGATTCTTTTCCAGAAGACACCTTTTGGCCAGCCCAAAACAAAATGATGAAAACCCTCGAAGGAGAAGGTATCATTTTTTCGGCTGTGCATATCGATAAGTCATTCGAGCACGAAAACTTACCTACTCGCAAACCAAGGATCGGTATGCTCACAGCTTATCAAAATGGCGACTATGACCTTGCCAATTCCTATGTGATCGGAGATAGAAAAACAGATGTGCAGCTCGCAAAAAATCTAGGGACCAAATCTATTTTCATTGGTGAAAAGCTTGAAGAGGCGACGTTTTCAACCAAATCTTGGGATGAAATTTACGAGTTTCTAAGACTTCCCGCTAGAAAAGCAACTGTGGAGCGAAAGACTTCTGAGACAGATATCAAAATCAGCCTTAATCTAGATGGAACGGGAAAATGTAACATCAGCACAGGTTTGCATTTCTTTGACCACATGCTCGAGCAATTGGGTAAGCACGGCGGAACAGATCTAGAAATCCATGTCAATGGTGATTTGCATATCGATGAACACCATACCATTGAGGATACAGCCTTGGCACTTGGGGAAGCTTATTTAAAGGCACTTGGAGACAAAAAGGGCATCTACCGTTATGGCTTTCTTTTGCCGATGGACGATGTTTTGGCACAATGTGCGATTGATTTTGGAGGACGTCCTTGGATGGTTTGGGAGGCAGAATTCAAAAGAGAAAAAATCGGTGAAATGCCGACAGAAATGTTCTACCATTTCTTCAAATCCTTCTCAGATACAGCCAAATGCAACCTGAATATCAAAGCTGAGGGTTCAAACGAACACCACAAAATCGAAGCCATCTTCAAGTCCATGGCACGAGCCATCAAAATGGCTGTAAAAAGAGACCTTAACGCCCTCAATCAACTTCCGAGTACGAAAGGGGTTTTGTAAGGCGAGGCAAATAATTTAAATAAAGCGAGGCAAATTAAATTGCCTCGCTTTTTCATTTTTCCCAATCTTTTCTGGGATTCGGGTTTTCCCAATCTCGCTCTGGTAAATCAAATTAGCTAGCATGTTGATTTGCTGATAGACCTCAATCTATATCTCTCATCCCTACGGGACTTTTGGATAGCATGTCTACCCCCTGTCATGGATTGAAATCATGACTAATATATCGGTCGCTCCTATGGAGCTGAAATGTAAACCACTACAAACCATCATGCAAATAAAGTAGTGCCAGAGGCACGACCGACATCATAACAGTGGGTTTCAACCCATTGACTCAAGAAACTTGCGAGGAAGGGAAAGTCCCGTAGGGATGAACGACATAAAGGAAAATCATGAGTTCCCAATAACATAAAAAGACCAGCTTTATGTCAAAGTTGGTCTTTTTAAGAATGCAATCGTTTTCTAAATTCAATTTATCGTTGAATAATAGCACCTCTTAATCCTTCGCTATTCAATAGCCCACCAAATTCTTGGATGACTGGCATTGGGACATTATTCTCAAGTGCACCTTCCACCACAGCTTCTACAAACAAATCATAATCAGCAGCAGATACCAAACCAGTCATTCTCGAATTGACAGCTGGATTGTGAGCGTCTGCCATATTCAGCCCTGTATATTCAATATTAACTGAACCGATTGCCTGCGCTAAAAACTCAGAGAAATCTGTCACCAAAGTGGTGAAACCAGATAAATTACCTGCTCCCACTTCTGCTAGCAATACAGAGAAATAAGGCTGTAGATCATCATACTTTCCTCCTTCATTGGTTGCAATTACCAATACTGTACTGGTCACTACTGCTTCCAGAGGTGCATATCCAGCCTCGACTAATCTTACTGGTTCTCCGTCATCAGCTACATTGATCAAACCTGATCCTCCCAATCTAGTGTAGAGATCTAAGCCTTCATTGTCTGCTCGCTGTACGATGGGCTCTCTTACTGATTCTAACAATTGCCCAACAGGCCCGATCACCTCACTTGAAGTAATATTTGCTTGTGCAGCACCTTCTACCACAGCTTGTACAAAAAGATCGTAATCTGCATTGTTGATTCTGCCATTCATACGACTATTTCTCACCGGGTCGTGAGCTGCTTCCATGTCTAAGCCAGTGTATTGAAAATTCTTTGCCCCTGTAGCCTCAGCTAAAAATTCCGTAAAATCTAATACCAAAGTAATAAAACCAGATGTCTCCCCTCTACCTACTTCATTTAGTAAAACAGAAAAATACGGCTGCAATGCATCATATTTTCCACCCTCGTTTTCTGCTATTGTCAAAACTGTATTGGTCACTACAGTTCTAAGATTCAAGAAACCTTGCTCTATGGTCTGTCCTGGATTAAGTGGGTCAGTGACTCTAGCTTCTCCACCAAGCTGAACAGCATAAAACGAGTCATCCATCATCATCGGCCCATCATCATCTCTATTACAGGAGGTGAAAACCAGGGCGGCTATTACCATTGATCCGGTTAGCCATACATTTAACTTTTTCATAATCATAAAATTTAGTGTTAGTTAATTTTCAAATGTTCTTTGGAAGAATGCTCCCAGCTTCCATGTCAAAGAATTCTTATTGATAGCTGGACAACTTTGGGCAAGCATTTCATCTGATGGCTGATAAAGACTTGCGCTGAGGTAAAAATCTTTACTGATTGCATCTACGATCTCCTGAGGAGCTTTTTTGTTTCTATCATAAAGACAAACTATATGACCTGACTCTTTATTGACCCTCACATCTTTTACACCCTCCATCAGACTGGTGTAGGTTTTGATTTTGACCGCACTGAGAGAATCTAGGGGAGATTCAAAGTCAATCCTACTCATGGTCAAATTAGGCATAGCGCCCTGCTTCGGTTGAGTGACCATGTACACATGAACGGCTAGCGTTACGATCAACGCTCCGAAAACAATCATTAATCCTAAAACAATCCTTTTAAACATGGCTCAATTCATTTGATTTTTGTGATATACGAACCCCCCAATTGCTTTGGATTTTGAGGGTCAAAAAAAAATAGAGATAATTTTTAATTGAATGTCTATTTTATTAGTTTTGGGAAAATGATTTAACATGAAAAGACAGCTCAACATTCTCATTTTCTTCACCATAGTGGTTTCATCATGTCTTGGTAGTTTTTCTGAAGGAGAGCTTCTTTTTAGGAATGGTGAATACGAAAAAGCTATTTCTGAATTCTCGAAAACACTTTTTGTCCATGTGACAGACATCAAATCTCTACATCTAAGAGCCAGGGCATACGAAGAATTGGAGAATTTTGAAGAAGCATTTGAAGACTATAAAAGGATCATCAATATAGACCCAAATTATGCTCAAGCACATGCTGGGATTGGTAAGCTCTACTGGAAAATGGATAACTTCAGGGAAGCAGAAAAGCACTTATTAATTGCCGCCAAGCATGACGGTGGAGATTTTGAGATCTTGTTTTTGCTCGGCAGGGCTATGCTTCAAAATGAAAATTATAAAAGTGCTGAAGAGTTTTTAGGCTATGCCAAAGAAAAGCGTCCAAAGGATGCAAGGGTGTATTTTTATCAAGGGATGGCTAGATCAGCATTAGGGGATACATTTGGTGCGGCTGGCTCCTTCAATATGTCATTGTCATTGGACCCAGACAACCTAGTGACACTTTATAATCTTGGAATCGCAAACATGGCAACTGGTGCCTATCATTGGGCATTGGAAGATTTTGAAGCCCTACTGAAGAAAAAGCCTGATCATGTCGACGCACTTGCCCGCAGAGGAATGTGTAAGAAAGTACTCCGAAACCCTACCGCATGTAATGACATTATTCAAGCCGCCAACCGAGGAAGTGAAATCGCTCGAATGAATATGGAAGGGTGCTAAACAAATAAAATATTGAATTTTGATTAATATTATTGTCCACAATTACACGAGTATTTAAATACTTCCCACATTCCACAGCCTTCCGACCACAGCTGATTGAAATGAACCTCATATAATATTATCAAATGGTAACTAGTAAGAAATCGAATATGCTTTTTCTAGCAAAGATAAGCCATGAGATTTTAGATTAGAGCGTATGCTTTAATGCATTGGAGACCATTTTCTTTTTAGCAGCCTTGTCTAAGGAAACATTGATTTCGAAACAAACTAGAATAATCAGAGAGGTAATAAAAAGCCACAACATGACCGCGAGCATGGTCCCGATGGAGCCATAGAGCTTGTTATATGTGGCGAAATTGTTCAAATAATAAGAGAACAAATAAAATCCTAGGGTAATTAACAGTCCCGCAGTAGTAGACCCAGCCGAAAAGAATTTCCACTTATCATGTACCGCAGGTGCAAATCTAAATATATATGCAGTAGCGACCATAAAAACCGTCAAAAGGACAAAAAACCTGAAAAAAGCTAAAAGATAATAATATAGATTACTTGACACTATTTCCCACTCAGAAATATTATACAGTACACTGCTTCCCAAAATCATGATTACCACAGCTCCACAAATCGATAAGACTAACACAAAGATAATTCCCACAGCTATCATTCTAGTCTGGACAAAAGTTCTATTTTCTTTAGTTCGGTAGACAGCGTTGAAAGCACTCATAAGAGACATCACACCATTGGTCGCTAGAAAAAGGGCTAAGAAAAACCCAAGTGATAATAAGCTTTGTCTAGGTTTACTGACTATATCCATGATCGTTGATTCAGCCTCTCCATATATACTTGGAGGGATGATCTCAGCAATGAAAAGCAGGATATTCTGGGTGGTGACATTGGGAAAGAAAAAACCTACATAAGGAATCATATTGAGTAAAAAGAGCAACAATGGAAACATTGCAATCGTGAAACTAAACGCTACAGAACCAGCTCTTTCAATAATCTCATCTTTTCTGATCTGCTCAAGAAAAATCTTGCCCACATCGTAAACATTTTGGTCTGGATTGCCAAAATGAATTGAGCGGAGTTTTTTTGCCTCTCTTGTAAACTTGATCGATAATAGTCTAAGTCTTTTTTTCACCAAATCACTATTCAAAATACGGTTTCAAAATTTCCAAAAGATACTGAGGTGGCCTGCTTGGCCTATGTGTGTCAGTTTTTAGAAAGGTTAAAGTTGTCTTCCCTGTAGTAATCAATTCATGCACTTCGTTGAAAACTTCGTATTCAAAAGTAATCCTAATACCAGGCATTTCAGGAATTTTAACTTTAATTGTCAGCAATTCATCGTATTTACCTGGTTTGAGGTACTTTGTTTGTTGTTCCAAAACAGGCATCATGATTCCATCTGCCTCCATCCTTTTGTATGAAAATCCTACTGACCTCAATGCCTCTACCCTCCCCACTTCAAAGTACATGGCATAATTACCATAATACACGTAGCCCATTTGGTCTGTCTCAGCATAGCGAACTCTGACTTGTGTTTCTGCTTGGAACATCCTTAATAAATTTTCGCTTTGTTCAATGCATTTTGATATCTCCGAGCATTGTTGAGGTGCTCATTGAGATTGGTAGCAAATGCATGATATCCTGAGAAATCATCTTTTGCGCAGAAATAAAGATAGTTATGATCTTCATAATTCAAAACTGCGTCCAATGCTGATATTTCTGGCAAATTTATTGGACCGGGAGGAAGGCCTAAATATTTGTAGGTATTATAAGGACTTTCTATTTCTTTATGGACATTAAGCACTCGCTTGATAGAAAAGTCCCCAACAGCAAAAACCAATGTTGGGTCAGCCTGTAAGGGCATATTGATTCTTAACCTATTAAGATAAACTCCCGCTACCTTAGGTCTCTCATCAGTTTTTTGAGTTTCCGCCTGCACAATAGAAGCCAAGGTAGAAACCTCTGATTGAGAAAGTCCAAGTTCGCTGGCTTTTTGCCTGCGCTCATCGGTCCAAAAACGCTCGTATTCTTTGTACATCCTATCAAAAAGATTCTCGGCACTGGTATTCCACCATACTTCATAAGTATTGGGAATAAACATAGACATGATTGTCTCCTCTTCAAATCCAAATTTTCTGATATAAACCGAATCCGTTAAGAGTCCATAAAAGTCAAGTTCTTGCACTTCTATGTTCTTGGTGATTTTTTCTGCTAGATCTTCTTTTGTTCTCACATTATTGAAAGTAATTCTAACAGGGGTCTGGTCTCCAGATCGAAGTTTTCTCACCAATGCCAGATTATTCATCCTTGGCTGTATGGTATAAAGCCCCGGCTTCACTAGCTCTTGATAGCCTAGCACCTTGGCCACAAAGCTAAAGGTAATCACATCTTGAATAGCCTCAGCATAATACAAACTATCCGACACAGTCTGAAAGGTGACGTTACTCGGAATTTTGAGCAAATAAGGTTCCTCTTTCTCCAATAAAGTATTGGGACTGAAGAATGCTTGATAAAAATAAAAGGACAGCGATGTCAAAAGGACCGAAAAGGTGATGACACCGATGAGGTAATATTTTGTTTTCTTATCGTCAAACATATTTTTAAAGAAATCTCTTTGATAAAGCGCAAAAATAGGGAATTTTGTTCAGCGAGCTTTTCAATTTCAAATTTTGATGTCGACAAGGATACAAGTCACCTGTGCAATTATCTTTTACGAGGGTAAAATCCTATGTGCTCAAAGAGGACAAAATATGTCTCATGCTTTAAAATGGGAATTCCCGGGTGGCAAAATAGAAACAGGGGAAAGTCAACAGGAATGTATAAAAAGAGAAATCAAAGAGGAATTAAACTTAGAAATTGAACCTATCCAATTACTCCAATCAAACTTTCATCAGTACCAACCTGACAAAGAAATTGAACTTATTCCTTTTGTTTGTCGCTATATAAAAGGTAAATTGATTTTGAAAGAGCACAAGAAAATAGTCTGGTTAAGGCCCTGTGACCTATCAAAGCTAGATTGGGCACAAGCAGACATCCCAATAGTCGCTCAAGTCCAAGTGATTGAGTCTTTCAATAATCTTCCTTCGTAAGGGAAGTTATCAAAACAACTACCAAAAACTATGGCTGCAGAACTTATCAAATTATATCCTGAGAATCCAGAAATGAAAAAAATAGAACACATTGTCAATGTGTTAAGAAATGGAGGGATCATCATTTACCCAACCGATACTGTATACGGTATGGGTTGCGATATTCACAATCAAAGGGCTGTAGAACGAATTTGTCAGATTAAAGGGATTAAACCGAAGAAGCACAATTTTTCGTTTATTTGTTATGATCTGAGTAATATTTCCGAATACACTAGAGCACTGAATACCCCAGTTTTCAAAATGATGAAAAAGGCATTACCAGGCCCTTACACCTTTATTTTAGAAGCTAATAATTCAGTTCCGAAGATACTCAATAGCAACAAGAAAACTGTAGGAATCAGGGTTCCTGATCATTCTATTCCAAGGCTTTTAGTCAAGGAATTAGGTCAACCAATTCTCACCACCTCTATCAGAGACGAGGATGATGTCATCGAATACAGTACAGATCCTGAGTTGATTTTTGAAAAATATCAGCACTTGGTGGATATTGTTATTGATGGGGGGTATGGGAATAATGTCGCTTCTACAGTCATCGATTGTAGTGGTGAAGAAATAGAGGTCATCAGAGAAGGCTTAGGCAGTATAGACGAGATACTTTAATTAAATTAGGGGATTTTACTTATGGCCATTATCACGGAGTTGTTTTACCTTCCACCAATTGAATATTTCGCGGCTATATGGGATGAAGATGTAATATATCTTGATTTAGAAGAAAACTATCAGAAGCAAACCTACAGAAATAGAACACAGGTTCAATTAGCCAACAAAACAGAAACCTTAAGTGTACCTGTAATTGGAGGAAATAAAAAGATCAGAACAAGTCAAATAAAAATCGATCATGATCAAAAATGGCTAAATGTGCACCTGAGAGGTATACAAAGTGCCTATGGAAAGGCACCTTATTTCGAATATTATTTCCCCTATTTCGAAAAGGTTTATACAAAAAAATTTGACTTATTAGCAGATATGAATTTGGACCTACTGACAGTTTGTCTGAAAATGCTTCAAAGTAAAATCAGTGTTCAAAAACTGGATCAGTGCATGCCTAATGGAGGAAATAAAGACATCAGAGGGTTAATCAATGCCAAAAAGTCCTACCAAGAGAGGAGTATATACAAAGCCATACCCTATCAACAGCTATTTGGCTTAGACTTTGTTCCTAACTTGAGCATAATCGATCTATTATTCTGTATGGGACCAGAATCAAAAAGCATTCTGACCCAATCACAAAAAAATGATTGAACAATGAGTAAAAGGATTGTGTTTTTAAAACAAAATCGGTAACATTAGAATAGAATTCAAATCATTTAGAAAGGATATAAATGGAAGCAAAATTTTCAAACAGAGTCAAAGAGGTGATCTCCCTAAGTCGCGAAGAAGCTTTGCGTTTAGGACATGATTACATTGGTACAGAACACCTCTTGCTGGGCATGATTCGTGAGGGGGAAGGAGTGGCTGTTTCCATATTGAAGAAGTTGGGAGTTCCTTTGGATGAACTCCGTAATTCTGTGGAACGTGCTGTGAAAGGCACTGCAACCCACAATGTAAAGAACCTTGCCAATATACCGTTGACAAGACAATCTGAAAAAGTATTAAAAATCACCTATCTGGAAGCTAAGATTTTCAAAAGTGCCTTGATTGGTACAGAACACTTATTGCTTTCTATCCTACGTGATGAAGACAATATTGCAACGCAGATTTTGCAAAAATTCGACACCAATTACGATGCTGTGAAGGAGATGTTGGAATTTCAAACAGATGGCCCAAGATCAAAAGCTGAGGCTGATGATCCAGATGAAGATAGCAGTAAGCTATTTGGTTCCTCGGGAAGTGGTGCTTCAGGTTCGTCTAAACCAGGTGCCGAAAAATCCAGGACTCCTGTTTTAGATAACTTTGGTCGTGACTTGACCAAAATGGCTGAAGATGACAAGCTTGACCCAATCATCGGTAGAGAAAAAGAAATAGAGCGTGTAGCGCAGATTTTATCCAGAAGAAAGAAAAACAACCCAATCCTTATTGGTGAACCAGGTGTTGGTAAAACAGCCATAGCCGAAGGACTCGCGCTGAGGATTGTGCAGAAAAAAGTCTCTCGCGTGCTTTTCAATAAACGTGTGGTGACTTTGGACTTAGCATCTCTAGTAGCTGGCACCAAATATAGAGGTCAATTCGAGGAGAGAATGAAAGCCGTAATGAACGAGCTCGAGAAATCTCCAAATGTAATCCTATTCATTGACGAACTCCATACTATTGTGGGTGCTGGTGGTGCAAGTGGCTCTTTGGATGCTTCTAATATGTTTAAACCAGCCTTGGCCAGAGGTGAAATCCAATGTATTGGTGCTACAACCCTAGACGAATACAGGCAATACATCGAAAAGGATGGCGCTTTGGCTAGAAGATTCCAAATGGTGATGGTAGATGCTACCACGCCAGAAGAGACCGTCCAAATCCTGAACAACATCAAGGATAAATATGAAGACCACCACAATGTCATCTACTCTCCTGAGGCTATTGAAGCATGTGTAAAGTTGTCTGATAGATATATTTCCGATAGATTTCTTCCTGATAAAGCAATAGATATATTGGACGAGGCAGGTGCTAGGGTGCATATCAATAATATACATGTACCTGAAGACATCTTGAAACTTGAGGAAGAGGTAGAGCAGATCAAGATTGAAAAAAACAGAGTTGTCAAAAGCCAAAAGTATGAGGAGGCAGCACAACTTCGCGATAAAGAGAAAAAACTACTCGAACAACTTGAGAATGCCAAGGTAAAATGGGAAGAAGAAAGCAAAACCAAACGCTACAAAGTAGAAGAAGAAAATGTAGCTGAGGTGATTGCGATGATGACGGGTATTCCTGCAAAGAGAATCGCTCAAAAAGAAGGAGCTAAATTGCTCAATATGGCTGAGGATTTAAAGGGCAAGGTGATCGGTCAGGACGAAGCTATCAAAAAGCTAACCAAAGCGATTCAAAGGACACGAGTGGGATTGAAGGATCCTAAAAAACCAATTGGCTCCTTCATTTTCCTAGGACCAACAGGTGTAGGTAAAACTGAATTAGCTAAAATGCTTGCCACCTATCTTTTTGACAAAGAGGACTCTTTGGTTAGAATAGATATGTCTGAATATATGGAAAAATTCTCCGTATCCAGACTTGTAGGAGCGCCTCCAGGCTATGTGGGATATGAAGAAGGTGGGCAATTGACAGAAAAAGTCAGAAGAAAACCTTATTCTGTGGTCCTCCTTGACGAGATAGAAAAAGCTCACCCAGATGTGTTCAATATCTTACTTCAGGTTTTGGATGATGGAATCCTGACAGATGGACTTGGAAGGAGAGTAGACTTCAGAAATACGATCATTATCATGACTTCCAATATTGGAGTAAGAGATCTGAAAGATTTCGGTGCTGGAATAGGTTTTGCCAATAAAGCCAAATCTGAAAACATGGATGACATCATGAAATCTACTATTCAGAGCGCTTTGAAAAAGGCTTTCAGTCCTGAATTCCTCAATAGATTAGATGATGTGGTAGTGTTCAATTCTCTTGAAAAATCACATATCCATCAGATCATTGATATCAGCTTGAATAAGCTCTTCAGCAGAATCACTGATTTAGGTTATAATATTGAGCTTACCCCAAAGGCTAAAGATTTCTTAGCCGAAAAGGGTTACGATCAACAGTACGGTGCCAGACCATTGAATAGAGCTATTCAGAAATATTTGGAAGATGCACTAGCAGAGGAAATCTTAAAAGGAGAACTTTCAGAAGGTGATATCATCCTTGCAGATTATTCTGGTGAAGGTGAAGAATTGACCATTCAGGTTCAGAAAAAAGAAAAGGCTGAGTAAAATACTCTACTATATAATTAAAAAAAAAAGCGGCTAGGTAATCCTAGTCGCTTTTTTGATTTTAAGAGTTATTTGTATGAAGAAAAGCTTAAAGGTATTATTTTTCTATGCTAATCGACCCAGAGCTGACGGAGCCATTGACCATTTTTGAAGAACCATTATTGATCTGTAGCACTTTCCCTTTCGAATTATTCCCCACTCGCAATGATCCTGAAGAGGCTCTTAAATTATAATTGTAATCCTCAATATTAGACGTAGTTTTAATCTTTATACTCCCAGAAGTAGACTTTAAATTGGTCAGGTCTGATAAGCCTGATTGTGTAAACTCCGCAGAGCCTGAGACTGAATTTACAGATTCAATTTGTTTAACCTCTGATAGTTTCGCACTCCCTGAGCTAATCTTAAGTGATAAAGGTCCATCAATCTGACTCCCTTTCACTGATCCACTCACCAAACTAAGGCTAGCCTTGCCCATGATGTCTGTGATGGAAGCAGAACCTGACGAGGCACTCATGACCAAATCACCTTTCAATCCACTTATGTTTATTCTTCCTGACGAAGCTTTGGCTTCTAAAGCACCTGTAATATGAGAAACATTCATGCTACCAGAAGCTACACTGATCTTTGTTTGTGCTGCTGACACCCTTTCCACTTTGATAGAGCCTGAACCCGCACTTAGTTCCAAAAGCATTTGCTCTGGCCCTACTATTTTAATATAGCCTTTAGTTTGACTACCTCTCCAAGAATTACTGCCACTATTATTTTGCTGATAAGTGATTTTCAACACATCTCCAACGGCTACAAAAATAACATCCTGATTTGTATTGGTGGACTCCAAGTAGACATCTACGCTTACATCTTGTTTACTCGGATCTCCTAAGTATTCCATCTCCAACATTCCACTACTCACTTCGATCCTCTGGATTCCAGCAAAATTCCTTTGTGTATCAATCAATACCTCCTTTTGAGCCATTGATTCGGATGAAATTATTAGAGTAAGTATACCACAAATTGTATAAAATATGTTCTTAAATATTTTCATTGGTTTTTTAATTATAAGATGATACCAAAACTAATTGCGTTTACTCTGGGGCCTTTGTTCTTTTGGAAATATTCGTTCAAATCATAATTGAAAAAGAAGTCTGTCCCTCCTACTCCTAATGCTAACCTTGCACCATATCTATAATTGTTAGCAAACATGTTATTCCGATCAAAGGTCTTGTTTTTAGAACCTGATTCGTCTTCAAAGACAAATTTCCCCCTCCCACCTAATCTATAACCAGCATATGGCCCAACTCCTATTCTGAACTTGCCATTGCTAGAATGGAAAGTTGGAATTAAACTCAAGTTCACATATGAAGAAGTAATTTTAGATTTTGTTCCTTCTCCATCTTCAAACTGTTCGAAAAGAATTCCATCAGCCCCTCTTTGGGCGATCAAATTCCTGTCTTCAAATTTAAAATTGAACCAATTTACACCTATGGCTGGATTCAAAGAGAAGTTTTTGCCAAGCTTATATTGATGCTGATAATTGATCCCCACCATCCAACTACCCCAAGGTTTTACTTGTGGCGCTGCATCATTTTCCAGCCAAGTGTTGATCCCCAAATCAAGATTGAGGGATCGCTCGTGCCTACGCTTCTTTTTCCCTTCCATATCAATTGCACCACCTTCTGTCTTTAAGCTCCAGGTTTTATCTTTATACTTTTCATAATGCCATTCCTCACCAAACATTTTAAAATCACGAGTCTTCACAACATCTTTACCAACAGTATCTTGCTCTTGAGCCAAGATGCCCCCTAGACACAACATAACCATGGTCATTGTTAAAAAAAGCTTTGTCATATAATTATATTTTACTTTTCGGATTTAATAAAACTTTCAACTTTGTATTTTAAAATATCACACCAAATGTGATTGGGTGTAATTCAGGTCCTCGACCGTCTTGGAAGAGTGTATTGAGATCATATGTTGAGAAGAAATTGAATCTACCTACACCTACCTCTCCTCTCAAACCATATCTTAAATTGTTCAAATAAGTGCCTGTATTAAGCTTCTCTTTTCTTCTTCCTCCACCATCAAGTTCTCTATAAACATACTTGCTTCTACCACCTACACGGTACCCAACATATGGCCCTGCAGCTATCCTCAGCCCTTTATCACCATTATCATTCATCCTTCCAAAATCCAATTTGAGTAAAGACTGAGCAGTCAAATAAGATGCGGAAATCTTGCTTTTGAAACCGTTCACATCTGTTCTTTGGATGAAATCTATTTCTCCATCACCTCTCACGGCTTGAAAATCTCTATTCTCAAATTTGAAATTATACCACTGGAAACCTATCCCAAAATCCCAATAAAAACCTTTAGAGATTCGTTGAGATGCCATCCAGTTCAATCCAACATTCCAACTTCCCCAGCCTTTAGTTGCATAAGGCTCTGCTGAAGAAGGGAAATTACCGTCTCCATCCAAATAAGTATTGATACCCAGGTCTATGTTAAAAAAGGTGCGAAATGTTTGTTCTTTTTTTACTTTTTTCTCACCTGACTCAACCTTCACTTTGGTATTTCCTCCTGATTCGTCTACAGTCACCCTTACCCTTCCGACTGTCACTTCAGTCTCGGGTCCTTGTTCTCTGACTGTGATGATTTCCTTGTTTCCAATCATAGCTTTTTGTTCTACAATATTCCACTCACCGGTTTCTTTATCTAGCTCTACATCCAATTGACGAATGATTTCATTCACATCCATTGACTTGAGTTTATCGAAGTCCTCTTTACTTTCTATGATTAAAACAATCTTACCAGATTTACCAAACTCAACAATGATGCTGTCTTTTTCTGCAAATCTTTCCATGCGGCTGTTTCCAAAAGCAAACTGTACTACAGCCATAAAACCGAATAACAACAAATATTTTTTCATAAGTCTTTAAATCAAATTTTGCTTATTTACTTCTCTCTTTTCTAGTGGTGATTGTGGCAAAAAGATTGTTCTTTGCATCCTGCAGTTCTGCAAAACCCTGATCTACTTTGTTTAGAAACCCACCTATTTTTTCTACTTTTTCCTCAATTTCATCTATTAGTCCTTGCTTGGCAGGTTCGGCTTCTTTGATGCCACTTCCTCGGATGGTGATAGTGTATGACACTTCTTCCTGCGTATCCTCAATTTTGGCTTCTGCCAAAGACTCGTCAATTTTTAAATCAGGCAACTTCAATTCTGGCAAATTCAGAAGCGCACTGCTCATATCTATCTCATTCTTAACTTCAGCTACCAAACCCTGCTTTTTCTCTGCTCCCTCTTTCCTAGAAACTTCAACATTCATAGATGCTGCTTTTGATGATGGTTTAGAATATGCTCTATTAATCTGTGGTTGTATTTGATTTTTTGAATCATCGTTAGTAGCTTCCTCAACTTGTATAAGGTCAACATCTACTCTGCTTTCGGTCTCTAGATTAACTTCGGCAGGAACAGATTCATTTATGGCTACCTGAATATCCTCTTGGACTAAGTCATTTGACAGGAACCAACCTAGATATGCTAGACCAAGTAATACCACAACTGAGGCCGCTATTCGCATGAATGGGAAATAAATCCCACCCCTCCTTTGAGACAGTTGACCTTCCAATTTTTCCCAAGCAAGTGCTGAGGGATTTATTTCATGATTAGCAAGTTTATTTCGGAACAACTCGTCTAATTTTTTATCTTGTTTAGCCATTGATTCTCCTTTCTTTAAGTTCTTGCGCGGCTATTTTTTGCTTTAGCAAATTTCTACTTCTGTTCAATTGGGACTTTGAGGTACTTTCAGATATCCCCAAAAGTTCTGCAATCTCTGCATGACTGTAACCTTCCACTGCATAGAGATTAAATACGGTTCTGTAACCTGTGGGTAAGCTAGTCACTAAATCCATCAGCTCTTCAGCTTCAAGATGGTTAGATTCATAACTTGGTTGAATGTAGTCTCCTTCTTGATCTAAATTGACTTCCATAAGTAAGTTCTTATTATTTCGGAGCGTAAGCAGTGATTGGGTTACAATCACCCTTTTCATCCATCCTTCAAAGCTTCCTTTGGACTCAAACTGATCGATTTTCTCAAAGATCTTCATGAAAGCTTCTACCAATACATCCTCTGCCAAGTCTCTATCTTTGATATATCTGAGGCAGATCGAATAGAATTTTTTAGAGTAGCTATCATAAAGCATACGTTGAGCCTTTCGGTCTCCCTTTCTGCATCCTTCGATGATATCTTGTTCACTTCTAAAAATTCTATTTCCAAACATTGTAAATCGTCTTTCAAGTAGGTAGATGCAGGTTCTCAAAAATTGGTTGCATGAAGTTGTGAAAAAAAGTTAAATTTTATCAATCATTCTTAAATGGATTAACAAAAATGATTAAAAAATAAGGCAAGAGCATAAAAAAGGGAGTTTTGAAAACCCCCCAAATGATCAATACTTAAATTAACAGCAATATATACTGCTCACTCAAACATATCTTTGACTACCAGTACCCAGTCCTTATCCAAAACCAAGTATCCAAAATCAAAGCAAAACTCATACTGACCACCTTTATAATTGACTAATAGGTGGGTATGATAAAGAAAATTATAACCTAGCTTCAGCATTTTATTTCTCGGAACTCTCACATTTCCTACTCCCTCAGCATACACCTTTTCTAGAATTTTCCTATTTAACCGTAATTGCTTGTAAATTTTGACAACGCAATCATTGGTTTCCTTACGATGGATGTTGTTATAAGCATTTCTACATCCATCATCGCAAAACACCTTGTCCGAACGACCATAAATAGGTTCGTTGCACTTTTTGCAGTACCTTTTTTCTATTATCATAAAAGTAGCAGGTTTAAAAGTTATACAACAAATTGAATTACAGCATTTTAAAATTAACTAAATAATCACTTTGAAAAAATACCCTGTACAGGGTATTTTTTACCAATTCAAAAAGTAAGATATGGCTTAATCTTATTAACCCATTCTTCTGTAAATATCCGAACTTTGAATAAATCCTCGGCCGAGGTGTATGGTCCATGTTGATCTCTGTAAGCTACAATTACCTTTGCAGATCCATAATTGATGTATGGATGCGTGGCAAGTAGCTGAACGTCTGAAGTGTTTATATCAATCTTTTTTTTGACACCAGGTATAAATTCAAAATAATCAAATATTCTTTCGCTTACTTCTGGCGTCATCCCAAAGACATCAAGCAACTGATCCATGCTGTGCATCCCTCCTAGTCCATCTCTGAATTTAATAATCCTTCCAGCCATAGTTTGCCCTACTCCAGGCACAATTTGAAGAACAATTGAGTCTGCTTCATCAAAGCTTAATTTCTTATAGACCTCTTGTCTTCTATTACTAGAATTTTTTCGAGAGGTGTCAGAAATATAGTTTTGATAGGTAGGCATAGACCCTATCTTCATCCAACCACTCTTTTCCAAACTATCTAATTGAGCATGAAAATTAACCAAATCCAAAGGATCTTCTCTTAAAAAAATTTTCTCATATACAATTGGAATCGCATAGAGTATCACAATAATTGGCAGTAATAAAACGAATCCTCTAGATTCCCTATTAGTGAATCCAAAATAGGTTTTGAAGAAAAAATAAATCTTTTTGACCATATCTATGAACAATAAAATGAATGAAAAATAAATCCAATCCCACCTAATAGATCGTATCTATAAGTCATAAGTTAATAAAATTGGATTATGAAGTCAAGAATGTCGACATTTGTGTTCGTAGTAAGAAGATAAAACCGATTATTTAGACAGATTTTAAATTATTCAGACATTCTCCAAAATTTTCTTTTGCTCTGTTTAATGAATTAAATTTGTACCGTAAATTACCTGAAATGCAAAACAACTTTAGAGCTATAAGTTTATCCCACAAGAATGCACCTGTACAAATCAGGGAGATCATTTCTTTAGACGAGGCATCTATTCATTCCCTTTTGGTTAAGCTTAAGGAGTTTTTCAGCATTACAGATACTTTAATCTTATCCACTTGTAACAGAACTGAGATTTACTATTCCCACGACCTTGACTTAAGTACTGAGATCATCAAACTTATAGGTGTGGAAAAAGGCATCACAGGTATAGTAGATTACTTAGAATACTTCAAAATATTTAACAACGACAGAGAAGCCATTGATCACTTATTCAAGGTTTCAATGGGGCTAGAAGCTCAGGTGATTGGTGATATGCAGATCGCAAGTCAAGTAAAGAGAGCTTATCAAGCATCTGCTGATCTAGATATGGCGGGTCCATTTTTGCATCGATTGATGCATACTATATTTTTCACAAATAAAAGAGTGGTGCAGGAAACGGCTTTTAGAGACGGTGCCGCATCTGTATCTTATGCAGCTGTTGAGTTGATTGAAGAATTGACCTCAAATACTTATCAACCAAGAATTTTACTCATAGGTGTTGGAGAAATCGGTGAGGATGTGGCTAAAAACATGGTTCATTTGCCAGAGGCGAAGGTCACCATCACTAACAGAACCTATGATAAAGCAAAGGCTTTAGGTGAAGAAATGGGCTTTGAAGTGATCTCTTTCGAAAATGCTGTTGACGCAATGAAAGGTGCAGATGTGATTGTATCTTCTATCATGAAATCTGAGCCTTTTATCACCAAGGAATTGGTGAGTCAGTTTGAAATTGCCAGCTATAAATTGTTCATCGATCTATCTGTACCAAGGAGTATTGAGACTTCAATCGAAGAAGTTCCAGGGGTGTTACTATATAATGTAGATAATATCAGAAGTAAAGCTTCCGAAACGTTAGAGAAAAGATTAGAGTCGATTCCAAAAGTAGAAGCTATTATCGAGGAAAGTATAGAAGAGTTCTACAATTGGAAAAAAGAAATGATGGTGTCTCCAACCATCAATAAATTGAAAAATGCTCTGGAGCAAATCAGATTAGAGGAAATGGAAAGATTCCTTAAAAATGCTGATGATAATGAAAAAGCTATCGTTGAGAAGGTAACAAAGAGCATGATGCAAAAAATTCTTAAAGTGCCCGTAGTTCAGTTAAAAGCTGCTTGCCAAAGAGATCAGGCTGATCAAATGATAGAAATTCTCTCGGACTTATTTGACTTAGAAAAAGTCAGCGATAAAAAAAGCTGAAAATATTTAGAGGATGCTAAATAGCATCCTTTTTTTATTTCTCCATATGTCCTGTTATTTTTTGAATTGCAGATTCAAAACGCTTATTTTACCACCCAAATTACTTGATTTATGAAGATTATGAGTTTGATGAAGCTAGGACTTCTTGGAATAGGCTTAACTGTTTTTTCTTTTTCTACTATAGGACAAACTTGGGAAATTTATGATCAAAATCTAGAGCTGAAGTCTCGTATCTTGAATGAAGATATCAAATTCTTGAGCGAACAAATTAGAATCGGAAAAACTGATAACACAGTAAATTTATTAAGTAAAGATTTCAGGCCATTCCTAAATCTCAAAGGACACAGTATCAATCAGATTATCGAACCTTGGATCATCGTAGAAAGTAAGCAGGGTTTTGGAGCATTTCACGAGTATGGAGAAGAGATTCTCCCCCTCGAATATGATGAAATCCAAACATTCTATACTCGCCTACTTGCGAAAAAAGGAAATAAATACTGGGTCTATGATCGCACAAATAGAACCAATAAAATGATTGGCGAATTTGAAAACGCAACACTCGCACTTAATGGCCAAGTCATAGCAAGGGGACCACTTGGCTATTTCTTACCAATTTCAACTGATCCAGATCGAATCTATAAAGAAATAAAAGAAGTCAATGAGAATTTTATAATATCTAAGGAGGAGAGCGGCTATGGCTTAATCAATAGAGAAGGGCGATATGTATTGGAGCCGATCATTGACCATATGGTTCATTTAGAAGATGATTACTTTTATGCTTTCGATGGCAACCAATATATGCTAATCAAAGGTCGAGAAGAGAAAGTTGACATCAATTACACCAGTTATCATAAAATCACATTTGAAAATGATATTCTACTCGAGTATATCCACGGCAAACTCAGAAGAGTCATGAAAAATGATGGTATACTTTTAGACATGACGGGGATGGAAGCTGTGAAGCAAGTTGGAAAAAACTGGTACAACATCTACACTAGAGAGAAAAAAGTGGGGCTTTTAGGAAATTCTGGCTGGGAAGTAAATCCGATCTCAGGAGTAGATGCTATACTGCCTGGAAGTGAAAACCTCTATCCATCCATCAAGGATGGCAAATTGGGATATATCAATAAATCAGGATCTTGGGTAATTGAAAATAAATTTGAAGAAGCGAGACAGTTTTCAAATGGCTTGGCAGCCGTAAAACTCAATGGTCAGTGGACTTACATCAATAGGCAAGGAAATCTAAACCTTCAAAACACCTATGAAGATGCTAAAGATTTCCATAGAGGACTGGCGATAGTCAAAAAAGAGGGTAAGATTAGCTTAATTAACACAAATGGGGACAATATCACAGAACATGCTTATGATAAAATCTCCTTACTACCTGACAACTACTACCTGACAGAGATTGGGGGGAGTTTTGGATTAATTAACCCTAATGGAAAAGAAATTCTTTATCCTCAATACGAGCTTCTGAGAAGAGAGTCTTCTGATGTTATTCTAGCACGAAAAGATGGGAAATATGGAATTCTTGACGAGGAAGGGAATTTTAGACTACCCATCCATTATCAACAAATCCTCTTCGACCCTTCTTCCAAAAGTATTCTTGCCGAAGACATTACACCTATTTTCCCTATTGAAATTGACGTAAAGGCCAATAAAAAACGAAAAGCAGATTAAATACATGATGATTATCCTCAATTATACCAGTAGGTGAATATTTCAAATGTAATCATACAGAAATAAAAAAAATACAAATACTTCTTAGCCACTACCCTACTCCTTCAAAATATAACATGAAGGATGATCCCCATTTTATATTATTCATCTCAACTAAGCAAATAGAGATCTTTAATTTCTATATTTGAATTTGAACCTCTTCTAATGAATATACAGCTCAATCAGAAAAAAGTATTTTTCGCCTCTGATTTTCATCTAGGTGCACCTGATGAAACATCTAGTAAACAGAGAGAAGATAAAATCATTCGATGGCTAAGCAGTATTGAAAATCAGGCAGCCGCCATTTTTTTGGTAGGTGATATATTCGATTTTTGGTTTGAATATGACAAAGTAATCCCTAAAGGATTTATCAAATTCATTTCCAAAATCTCCAACTTAAGAGATAAAGGAATTCCCATCTTCTTTTTCACTGGCAATCATGACTTATGGATGAAGGATTACTTCAGCCAAGAATTAGGTATACCCATCTACCATCAACCTATTGAGATGACCATAGAAAACAAGCATTTCCTAATTGGTCATGGAGATGGGCTAGGGCCTGGAGACCAAACCTACAAGATGCTTAAAAAGCTGTTCACTAACCCCTTTTGCAAATGGTTGTTCAAATGGCTTCATCCTGACATCGGCATCAGAATTGCTCACAGATGGTCTAGCAATAGTAGACTAACTAATATGGGTAAAAATGAAGATCATTTTAAAGGAGATGATGAATGGCTCTGGGCATATTGTAAGCAAATCAACCAAATTAAAACAGTTGATTATTTCATCTTTGGCCATAGGCATTTACCATTAGACCTACCTGTGAGTGACAATTCTAGATACATCAATCTAGGAGAATGGGTAAGCCAATTCACCTATGCTGTTTTTGATGATGACGGACTAAACCTCAAAAAATTCGAAGGATGAAAAAGCTATTTTTGATCATTCTATTCTTATGGCAATGTCCAAATCTTTGGGCGCAAGAAAATGAATGGCCTGAGCCTATTGTAATTAAACAAAACCGGATAAGTGCTGTATCCTTGGACAATCAGGACTTCATCATGATGGCCAATCAAGAGGGTGACATTTACCAATATGACAGGTTTGGTGAATTTGTCAATAACTTTTCCCCGAGTCGCCAAGGACGTATAGACTTTTTAGAAGCTACTTGGACTGTCAATATTTTCACATATTCTATAGATCTCCAAGAATACAGGATTCTAGACAGGTTTCTCAACCCTATAGCCGAAAATAGAGTTCAGACCAAGGGTATCAATTTAGGGAAAGCTGCCACCTTAGGCAACAATAATATCATCTGGATCTATGACGAATCAGATTTTAGCCTTAAGCAATTCGATCATCGAAGAAATCAAATCATTCAGCAACAACCACTCAATTTGATCTTGACAAATTCTGATTTGATGATTCAGGAAATCAAAGAATATCAAAACTTGGTATTTCTACGCATCAAAGACGAGGGCATTAGTATTTTGGACAACCAAGCCAACCTAATCAAAATACTTCCATTCAATACAAATCAACCATTAGCTTTTAGAAAACAAGAATTGATTTATGTACAAAATGGACTAATTAATTTTGTGGATTATATCAATGCTACACCCTCCTCTTTCGCAAATCCAAAAGAAGTGAAGAATCATGCAATTTTAATTTCTGATAAGGCTGTCATTTTTTACAACTTATCAGAAATTTTGATCTATGACAAGGCTTTTTCACCTTTAAATCAGCGATAAACGATACATCTTATAAAAAATTGTTAAAAGCTTTCATTTTTCTGCAATAAACTGGTTTGATTTTTGCAATTTTGCACTTCATGAACAAACCTATAAACCTTAAGCCTAAAGTGACCATTTTAGCATCAGCTGTGATGTTAACTCTGTTGTCTTTTTCGTTTGATGCTTTTGGTCAGATTTTTAAGAAAAGAACTAAAGTCGAAACTGAAATCTCTTTCCCCTCTTCTCTGAATAGAGAAATGGTGGCCTTTGATTTACAATCTGAAGGAATAAAAAAATTCACCATTATTCTAGAAAAAAAACCGACAGTAATTACAAAAATTAAAGTATTCGATACACTTGGAAACTTAATTCACGAAGACAGAATCAATCCGGAGGATGGGAACAAGAAGACCTTCGACTTTTCAAACGTTCAAAGTCAACTATTTGTAGTAGAAGTAGGAAACGCGAAATACAATATTACCAAAAGTATCTACGCTATTCCTCCTGGAAAACGAAGTGGTAGTAATGCACAGGTAAATGAATAAAAAAGTCGCTGAATTAAAAATTTCAGCGACTTTTTTATTAACATGATTAAACTTTCCTTAAGCAATTTCTACTAAAGTGATATCGAAAATCAAATCCTCACCAGCAAGAGGGTGATTAGCATCCAAAGTAATCTTCTCTTCATCTACAGCTACTACTTTTACTGGCATAGGCTGACCTTGAGGCCCTTGAAGTGTCAAGTCCATCCCCACTTCAGGACTGATATTAGCAGGAACCTCTGCTCTTGGAATATCCACCATCATATCATCTCTTTTTTCACCATAGGCTTCATCAGAAGGGATAGTAACAGATTTTGCTTCCCCTACTTGCATTCCATGAACAGCCGCATCAAAACCTTTGATCATATTTCCATCTCCCAAGGTAAACTGAAGTGGCTCTCTATTTTCAGAAGAGTCGAACACTATTCCGCTTTTCAATTTACCAGTGTAGTGAACTTTTACTGAATTTCCTTTACTAGCTAATGACATAATTATTTTTTTGTTATTTATTGTAAATCATAAAGGTAGGTATTTTTGATAGGGATAAAAACCTAAGCGGACAGTATCCTTAAAAGCGTTCATAATCGATCTAAATTTGTTCGTTTTTGAACAGTATATTTTGTAATATTGCCTAAAGAGACCTCAAATAAGCCTTTTTTGGGAATGGCATTATTTTGACTGAATATCAGGAAAACAATCAGTAAACATGGACAATCAGCAACTCGGCAAAATCTTAATCATTGATGACAATGAAGACTTACTTTTTGCAGCCAAAATGCACTTGAAAAAGTATGCAAAAGAAGTTACTATCGAGAAAGATCCGCGACGTATTCCATTTTTGGTGAATAACAATAGTTATGATGTGATTCTTTTGGACATGAACTTCACAGAAGATACTACCTCTGGAAAAGAGGGTTTTCATTGGCTGAAACAAATCAAAGAGATAGACCCTAAGGCTGTTGTGATTCTGATTACTGCCTTTGGTGATGTAGAAATGGCAGTCAAAGCCCTGAAGGAAGGCGCGTCAGATTTTATTCTAAAACCATGGCAAAACGAAAAACTTTTAGCCACCCTTACCTCAGCCAGTAGACTCAAAGAAAGCTATGATCAGGTCGATAAGTTATCTAAAAAACAAAAACAACTTCAATCTGACCTTAAGAAACCATACTCAGACATTATTGGAACGAGTGCTTCCATGAAAAACATCTTCTCTATTATAGATAAAGTGGCGCAAACAGATGCCAATGTCTTAATATTGGGAGAAAATGGAACAGGAAAGGAGCTGATAGCAAGAGCTATACATGACAGGTCATTGAGAAAGGAGGAGATTTTTGTGGGAGTAGATATGGGGGCAATCACTGAATCACTATTCGAATCCGAATTATTTGGTCACAAACGTGGTGCCTATACAGATGCAAAAGAAGACAGAGCTGGAAGATTTGAGATTGCAGATAAAGGCACCCTTTTCCTAGATGAAATCGGAAACTTGAGTATGCCGCTACAATCCAAACTCCTCACTGTCCTTCAAAAAAGAGAAGTGACTAAAATTGGCACTAACAAGGCTATTCCTGTAGACATCAGATTGATCTGTGCTACCAATATGCATGTGCACGAAATGGTCATGGACAATACATTCAGACAAGATTTACTTTACAGGATCAATACAGTTGAGATATTCCTTCCTCCTCTAAGAGAACGTCAAGATGATATTCCCTTGCTTGCTGAACACTTTTTAAAAATCTACGGGCAAAAATATAGAAAAGACTTCAAAGGCTTCAAATTTGCAGCTATGCAACTTTTGCAGCAATATAATTGGCCTGGTAACATCAGAGAGCTTCAACACGCTATCGAGCGTGCTATTATCATGGCAGAAGGAGATGAATTAGATAGCAGAGATTTCTTTTTTCTTTCCTCCAAGCCTACAAATGATAAAGTTACCAGCCCAGCATCATACAATTTAGATGAAGTAGAAAAAAATGTCATACAAAAGGCCATTGATAAAAATGGTGGAAATATATCAAAAGCAGCAAAAGAGCTGGGATTGACAAGAGCCTCCCTATATAGAAGACTTGAAAAATATGGATTATAAAGTAGGGCTGGCAGGCAGGATCATTCTACTGGCAGCATCGATTTTCTTACTTTCATACTTTATCCTCAACGGCGCGGGGGTGTTTGCTACATCCCTTTTTATTATTATCATACTAGCACAGATCATATTCTTGATCAGTTATGCAGAAAGTTCTTTCAAAAAAGTCCGTCAATTTTTAGATAACATCAAACAGGATAATTACAGCAGTGTATTTCCAGTCAAATTTGATGGTACAGAAACAGATGACCTCCATATAGAGTTCAACGCTATTCTTGCCAAACTTAAAGAAGATCAAGCTGAGAAAGAGGCTAACTATCAATATTTCCGATCTGTATTCCAACACCTTAGCATTGGCCTGATCACCTTTGAGGAAGATGGTAAAATCCAAATTCTGAATACCGCTGCCAAGAGAATGCTGAATATCAATCAACTCGTATTTATTTCTGAAATTGAGACAGTCAATAAAGAACTCCATCAAGCGATCCACGGACTAAGAACAGGAGGTAGCGAATTGATCAAAATCGCACATCCAGATGGCATTATGCAGCTTTCTGTTTATGTCATAGAATTAGTAATGCGTGATGTGAAAATCAAATTGGTTTCACTTCAAAATATCCAAAGCGAATTGGAGGAAAAAGAAATGGAAGCATGGCAGAACCTTGTCAAAGTATTGACACATGAGATCATGAATTCCATCGCTCCAATATCCTCACTTGCTTCTACCATCAAAGGAGAAATAGAACATAAAATAGAGCAAAACGTCCCGGCTTCTACCGACGAATTAGAGGATTATCAAATGGGAATGGCTACCATCGAAAAGCGAAGTGAAGGTCTGATCAATTTTGTATCGGACTTTAGGAGTCTTGCCCACATTCCTAATCCCAAGTTCAGTACCATCCACCTAAAGACCTTACTGCAGCAACTTGAAACCCTAATGCAGCATCAATTTGAAAGTAACCAGATTATGACCAAATGTACGGTCACGCCTGATGACCTTATTCTATTTGGGGATCAAAACCTCATCGAGCAGGTACTTATCAATCTCATTCACAATGGTATTCATGCAATGGAAACTTCCATTACAAAAGTCCTTTCGATTGATGCATTTATAGATGAATCTGGTAAAATCATTATTGAAGTGACAGATAGTGGCAAAGGGATAGAGGAAGAAGCACTTTCAAAAATCTTTATCCCTTTCTTCACCACCAAGAAAAAGGGTTCTGGCATAGGATTAAGCCTTTCAAAGCAAATTATGAGAAGACATAAAGGAAACATTCAAGTGAGGTCAGAACTGGGAAAAGGGACTACTTTTAAATTAATCTTTAATGCTTAATCAAAACCTGCTAGAATTTTTTTGGTAAACAAAATGTAAACCATCACAGGCAGACCAAGAATTGTTAACTAGTCTGTTTTCCCTAGTAAAGAGTAAGTTTTCAACTCCTTCGTTTCCACAATTTGCAGCCATTCCTCGATTAGTTTCAAAAATTAAAGTAAGCTCAAACACATAGCTAGGGTCTAAAGCATCTTTCATTTCGTACAAGCCTAATGCCTGAATTGGTTCAGACAATGGCTCTATTGAGCGATTATTCCGTGTAGAAAACTTGATAAAAGTACCATCATCATTGAAAATATAGCGTTCTGAAAAAACGATCTGATCACCTGATAGAACTGTATTTGTCATGGGAGCGCTTACTAGGCTTACATTCCAATAGCCCAAAATATTAAATTGTGGATCTTTGTCATCTTGGCTACATGACAAAAAGCAAAGTGATGCTATAAAAATATATATTAAATTTTTTTTCATTTCATTTTCAATAATTTAAGACAAATTACAAACGATTAGCCTGAGTTCAAAGTTTTGGAAACAATAGCCATGCTTGAATTTAATATTCACTTAACTCAGATTTCATAAACTTAGTTTTCTAACCTTCAAACATCTCATTTTCATAACCCTACATTCATCATCAGTTTATAGTGAGCTACTACCTTGCAAGCAAAACTGATAGACTTTGAAAACACACTTCAAAACCATCGTGATCTCAGATGTACATTTAGGGACTAAAGGATCCAAAGCCAAAGAAGTAGCCCAATTTCTCAAGCAGTACAGCTGCGAAAACCTGATTCTCAATGGAGATATTATTGATGGTTGGCAGCTAAGGAAATCTGGCTCTTGGAAGAGGAAACACACCCGGTTCTTTAATAGAATGCTCAAAATGATTGAGCGAGATAATACAAAAGTTTTTTACCTCAGAGGCAATCATGATGACTTTTTAGACCAAATTCTGCCTCTACACATAGGGAATTTATCAATCCTTCCTGATATGATCTACGAATCAAATGGCAAAAAATACTTTATCACCCACGGAGATATATTTGATAGTGTCACTACTAACTTGAGATGGATAGCCTACCTTGGAGATATAGGCTATACTTTTCTGCTTTGGCTCAATAGACTAGTCAATTACCATAGGAGAAAAAGAGGACTTCCGTACTTTTCGCTAAGCCAATATATCAAGGGAAAAGTCAAGTCAGCAGTATCCTACATCGACCAATATGAAGCAGAGCTTGCGAAAATGGCACACGCCAAAGGTTGTGACGGCATCATCTGTGGTCACATTCACAAAGCTGAGAATAGAAATATAGAAGGAATCGAGTATCTCAACTCGGGAGATTGGGTAGAGACTATGTCCGCTTTGGCTGAAGATGAAAATGGAAATTGGCAATTGATCTACTATAACGAGATTGACTTTAGACATAAAGGGATACGTGATGAAAATATCTCAGATGACACTCTGACCAATCGCTATCAAGACTTAAAGATTGTGGCATTTGAAAAGCTTGCAAGTGATCAAAAACCACCATTCCTTTTCTAGACATGAAATTTCTATTCATTGTACAGGGTGAGGGGCGAGGGCATATGACGCAAGCTATTTCCTTAGCATCCATATTAGAAGCGCAAGGACATCAAATCGTAGCAGTTTGCATTGGCAAAAGTAATAGAAGAAAAATACCGAAGTTCGTCTACGATAGCGTATCTGCTCCTATCATCACTTTTGAAAGCCCTAATTTTATCAGCGATAAGGCTCATAAGAATATCCTACTGAGGAAAACAATTACCTACAACCTACTAAAAACTAATAAATTCCTAAAATCGCTCAAGCTTATCAACCAGATTGTTGCCAGTCAACAACCAGACGTGATTATCAATTTTTATGATTTACTTGCAGGAGTATATAATTATTGCTTTCGTCCAAAAACTGAATTTTGGGTAATAGGACATCAATATTTGACTTTACATCCTGAATTCAAGTTTGCACCTTCTAAAAATTATGAAAAAGAGCTCTTCTTGATCAATAATAAGCTCACAGCTTTAAAGGCCGACCGAATCCTGGCGCTATCTTTCAGGAAACTGGAATCTGATGATCCCAAATTCACTATCATTCCTCCACTTTTGCGCAAATCACTTTTCGAGCTAAGTCCAAGTCAAGAGGATTTCATCCTTTGCTATATGGTGAATTCTGGATATGCTGATGAGCTCATTCAATTTGGAAAAACTAACCCATATCTCAAAATAGAAGCATTTTGGGATAATCCTAAAGCCCAAAAAATAGAACATCCACTTCCCAACATCACATTTCATCAAATTGATGATCACTTATTCTTATCCAAGATGGCGGCTTGTCGAGGACTTTTGAGTACTGCGGGATTTGAGTCTATTTGTGAGGCCATGTATCTTGGCAAACCTGTGATGATGGTCCCTGTGGCAGGGCAATACGAGCAAGCTTGTAATGCCATAGATGGGGAGGCTTCAGGGGCAGGAATTGCTCATCATCAATTTGACTTTGTCGTATTTGACAAATATATCACTGCGCATGACCAATCCAAAAATCAAATATCTGAGTGGATCAAATCATTAGACAAAACCATAAATCAACTGATCAATCGCTCCTTGAATTCTAAAATACTCTAATCAAAACCCTTCTTAAAAGAGCATTTGGCAATGATTCAAAAAACTTAAACAACTTAAAGTCTGCCATTTGAATTTTCAAAAGGCAGTTTTCAAACGATTTCGGAAAAATAATTATATCTATTTCATACATCCTTATCTTTTTACCCCCTCTAGTCTGCTAAAAATTGGTAAATTTCGAACTGATAGTTTGCATTCGAAATTCATGAATATAGAAAAACAGAGGCTTTTAGAGGATAGGGAGCGTAAGAAGCATTGGAAAAAATGGGGGCCTTACCTGACAGAGAGACAGTGGGGAACTGTGCGCGAAGATTACAGTAAGGATGGTTCTGCCTGGGAAAATGTCACACATGAAGATGCTCGTAGTAAAGCGTATCGCTGGGGAGAGGAGGGAATAGGTGGCATCAGTGATCATAAGCAAAAGCTTTGCATCAGCTGGGCATTCTGGAATGGTAAGGATCCTCAGATCAAAGAAAGGCTATTTGGCTTGACCGGTAATCAAGGGAATCATGGAGAGGATGTCAAAGAACTTTATTATTACTTAGATAGCACTCCTACCCACAGCTATATGAAGATGCTGTACAAGTATCCTCAGAATGAATTCCCCTATGGGAAACTAGTAGATGAAAATAGAAAAAGAGGTAAAAAAGAAAGGGAGTACGAGCTGATTGATACAGGAATCTTTGATCAAGATGAGTACTTTGATATTTTTATAGAATATGCCAAAAACGATGCAGAAGACATTGTAGGGAAAGCTACAATTCATAATAGAGGAGATAAAGACGCTGAAATAGTCGTCATGCCCACCATTTGGTTTCGAAAAACTTGGTTTACAGGTCACGAACCCTTCCTTCCCAAGTTGAGTAAAGTCAAAAAAAACCGAATCAAGGCATTTACACCTAAAAATGGCAACTACTTTTTTACTTTCGAGGGAAAACCTAAACTGAAGTTTTGTGACAATGAAACCAATAGGGAAAAACTTTATCATATACCTAACGAAAAGCAATACCTTAAGGATGCTATCAACGATTATGTGGTCGATGGTAATAAAACTCACTTAAATCCGGAGCATTTCGGAACCAAGGCGGCAGCCATATACAAATTGATCATACCTGCCAAAGGAAGCGCATCTGTAAAGTTCAGAATGATGCATCAACAATTTGATGATGCTACGGAGCATTGTGAATCTATCCTTGCCACAAGAAAAAAGGATGCAGACGATTTTTATGCACAGATTCAAGAGAACATCCAAGAAGAAGAATTAAGACAGATTCAGCGTCAAGCTTTTGCAGGCATGATGTGGGGTAAGCAATTCTACTATTACAATGTAGAAAGATGGCTTGATGGGGATCCTGGTAGATACATACCTCCTGTTGAAAGAAAAAAGGGGCGGAATAACCATTGGCGTCATCTACAAAATTATGACATCATATCCATGCCGGACAAATGGGAATACCCTTGGTACGCTGCTTGGGATTTGGCTTTTCATTGCATCCCTATAGCTAGAATTGATCCTGATTTTGCGAAAGATCAACTGATTCTCCTACTCAACGAATGGTATATGCACCCCAATGGACAAATCCCAGCATACGAGTGGAATTTCTCTGATGTCAACCCACCTGTACATGCTTATGCTGTGGAGCGAGTCTATCAGATTGATAAGAAAATGAATGGAGGCAAGGGTGATCAAGAATTTCTTGAAAGAGCTCTTCACAAACTGATGCTTAACTTTAATTGGTGGGTCAATAGAAAAGACAATGACGGCAAAAACCTTTTCGAAGGTGGCTTCCTCGGCTTGGACAATATCTCTTTGATAGACAGAAGTCATGCAGCCTTGTACAAAGGCAAGCTGGAACAGGCCGATGCAACTTCTTGGATGGCCATGTTTTCATTGAATTTGCTCAGAATATCACTGGATTTATGTGAATTCAACAAGGTTTATCAGTTTACAGCCACCAAATTCTTAGAACACTTCCTCTACATAGCGGGAGCTATGAACAATATCTCTGGAGAAAACATCAGCCTTTGGGATGATGCAGACAATTTCTTCTATGACATCTTCCACCTACATGGCAAAGACCCTAAGGTCATGAAAGTGCGATCAATAGTTGGGATTATTCCTTTTTTCGCTGTGGAACCCATACGCGAAGAAATGTTTGAAAACCTCCCTGAATTCAAAAAGCGCATGGAATTTTTCATGAAAGAAAAGCCCAAACTTGCTTCTTTGGTGACAAGCTGGGAACAACCGGGACATGACAAAAGAAGGTTATTTGCCCTTCTGAGAGGACATAGAATGAAAAGTATTTTACAGAAAATGCTAGATAGTGATGAATTTCTCAGCGAATATGGGATTCGTTCTCTCTCCAAATACCATGAAAAGAACCCCTATTCTATGCAAATCAATGGGGATGTCTCTACGATCTCTTATATCCCAGGAGAATCAGACTCTTTAATGTTTGGAGGAAACTCAAACTGGCGAGGTCCAATTTGGTTTCCTATCAATTATCTAATCATAGAATCATTGAAGCGATATGACTTCTACTACGGTGGCGAATTCAGCATCGAATATCCTACAGGGTCTGGCAACTTCCTAACCATGGATTTGATCGCCAAGGAACTTTCCCTACGCTGTATGAAAATCTTCATGAAGGATCAAAATGGACATCGCCCATTCAATGGCGACTACAAGAAAATGCAAGAGGATCCACATTTCAGAGATTATATACTCTTTTATGAATATTTCCACGGAGATAATGGCAGAGGGCTTGGTGCTTCACATCAGACAGGTTGGACTGGGTTGGTCGCTGAGATGATCTACAAATACAGTAAAGACGATTCGGATAAAAAATATGCTACTCCCCTTTTTAGAATCTGATAGATTGGAAGCTGGATGTGACGAGGTGGGCAGAGGCTGTCTTTGTGGTCCAGTAGTGGCCGCAGCAGTAATACTACCTCCTGACTATGCCCACGAATTGATCAATGATTCCAAAAAACTTACGAAAACCAACCGAGAATCTTTGGTCCTTGAAATAAAAAAACATGCCATAGCCTGGGCAGTAGCAGAGGCAAGCGTGGCTGAAATTGACGAAATCAATATCCTCAATGCTTCTTTTCTAGCTATGAATCGCGCCATCATTAGTCTGACTCAATCACCAGCGCATTTGCTTATCGATGGCAATAGATTCAAAACAGATCTGGAAATCCCATATAGTTGCATCATCAAAGGAGATGGAAAATACGCCAGCATCGCCGCAGCTTCCATTTTGGCCAAAGTGTATCGAGACCAGCTGATGGCAGAATATGCCATGCAATACCCAGGTTACGGATGGGAAAAGAATGCAGGGTACCCAACTAAGGCGCACAGAGATGGCATCATCAAACTAGGACTGACCCCTATCCATAGAAAGTCCTTCAAACATTTGCCAGAGCAAATGAAACTTTTCTAGAACCGCATCAGCATATACCCTTGTGGTACATACTTGGTGAGTGTAGTAAGCATCGAAAGCGCTATCTCTGCTCCTTCCCAAACATCCGTGGTTAACATGTCTCTTGCAATCAGTGACTGTCCACAAACATAGAATTCGACCACACCGCTTTCCTTCAAGGCTTCAAATACTGGAAGGTTGGGATTTTCTATGCCATAAAGCTTTTTATAAAAATCATTGTTCAAGGCGCTAAACACCGCCCCACCATGGATCGCCACCTTTACCTTGATATTATCTTTGGATACACCTGCTATCCCATGTAGGTTGACCATTCTGGCAATATTATCTACCATTCTATTGACTGTGCCTGGAGACTCCGCAGCCGATACAAGGTCGATGATAATTTTATATGTCCCATCAGGATCTGGTCTTTCGGTTGCCTCAGGAATTTCGTAAATCCCTCCAAATCCTTTTACAATTGGGAATTGAGGTGTTTGGGCATAAGAAAAGGTTGAAAAAGCAAGAGAAAGTAAGATGATGATTAGGGAGAATTTATTCATTTGGAGTTTGAGTTTGAGGGTGTTTTTTTAAAAATCATTAATCATACTTACTATTGCTTCAACGGGATTCAGCTTGGAGACGGAGGGATTTCGGTACCGTTCCTTTCCTGCATACTCCTAACTTCCAAAAGATACTGATTTTCATAATTTTTCATTACCGCCAGCTGTATCCACGGTGATGTTAGCAAAATATTACTTTTATTTTCTTGCTTGATACATCGAAAATGCAGTATTTTTAACATAATCATTAGGGTCATTTTGTAATTCATAAACAATTTCCAACGGCGTCAATTTATTGGATATAACAGCCATTCTAACTTCATATTCAGGGTCTGATGAAAGTTTTGTTAAGAGGTCTTTCGAATCAGTCTCCCAAGCAATTTTTCTTCTTACTTCCATAATCTCAGAATCCGATAATTTCACTTGAATTGAATCAGGAAGATTTGGATGAATAGCAATGTTTGAAATCGCTAGAACATCGTCTTTTTTCATTGCTTTATTGAGTATCTCAACTACTTGAAATGAATCCAAAGTTTTATCTTCTGTCAATTCGTATAGATTAGAACTTTGTATTTTTCGAATTTCTGGCATTCCTATTAATAAAACAATTATTTAGCCTGATGATATGTATAGAATCAGTCGTTTTGATTTATGTTTGGAAAATAGAACTATAAAAGAGGTTATGGTATAGCTAAGTGCAGCGAAAAGTAAAAACAACTTTATAAGTAATTCTGGCAACATGAATAAAATAAATAAATTGCTTTCATTTATCTCAAATCCATTAATTTCTAGAAGTAAGATATAAGTCAATACTGCAACGAATCCTATTGCAACTGAGAAAATCAACCGAGTCCTTTCTTTATTAAATTTCATTTGTCATCACTTTCGTTTGATGTAGTACCTTCCTGCAATTTTCACTAAGATTATATCTTTACAATATTGTTTGTTTAATAAAATCTTCATTGTTTGTTTAATAAAATCTTCACGTTTAATATTGATGTATTTAAATATTGATTAATATCTTAATATAATGCCATAATCATCGAAATATGTTAGTTTATTTAAATTCTATATTTCTTAGAAAATTTCTTAGAAACAAATGATGAAATTCTCTTATGTTCCTTAAAGTAAATCTCTTTTCTATTAAACTATTATCTGAAATTTAAAAAGGAAAATAATCGAAGAACTAAATCCCCTATTTGAACAAATATTGATAAATATTTTTTAAAACTTTTAAAAATATTTATTGAAGAAATTTTTTCCTTTTTGAAGGATAGATCATTAAGCGAAAGTGAATTAGAAATATAACCTTGAAAATTTCTATTTCTAATAGGAATTAGATCTTTAGAATAAATAAAATTATCAATTAATTCCTTAGTCTGATTAAAGTTCCCATTATTAATTTGAAGTACTTGATCGAATGTAACTTGCAGTTTCATAATTTTTAAAGTTTTTGTGTGTCTAAAAGTAAAAACTTTTTTCAACTAATGTGTTATTTATAAATATAAACTTAAACATAATCAATTGATTATCAGATTAAAAAGTTTCAATATTATTATGAATTGTGACTTTTACTCCTTAAGAAATTACTCGAATTCTGCAATAATAAAAAAAGCCCCAATTTCTTGGAGCTTTTTGTGCGCACGAGAAGATTCGAACTTCCACACCCGTAGGGCACCACCCCCTCAAGATGGCGTGTCTACCAGTTTCACCACGTGCGCGGTACAAGGGAGATCAAAAGTAGAAAGGAAAGCCTTTCTCTGCAAATCTTATTTGTGATTTTTCAAGCTCAGAAAGCCTGAATACTCATTATCAATCTTTTATTTTGAATACACCTTTCCCTCTGCAGCCAGAAGGGTATTGTATAGCAGGGATGCTATCGTCATCGGACCAACTCCTCCTGGTACAGGTGTGATCGCAGAGGCTTTTGCAGCCACTTCGTCAAATTGCACATCACCAATAAGCTTGAAGCCTGACTTTTTACTTGCATCAGCAATTCTATGAATCCCAACATCAATAACCGTAGCACCCTCTTTGACCATATCAGCTGTCACAAACTCAGGCTTCCCAATCGCGACAATCAAAATATCCGCTGTCTTGGTGATCTCAGGAAGATTTTGAGTTCTGCTATGTGTTAGGGTAACGGTACAATTACCCGGATATTCATTTCTTGCCATCAAGATACTCATAGGCGAACCTACAATATGACTTCTTCCTATGACTACGCAGTGCTTCCCTGATGTCTCAATATTGTATCTCTTCAAAAGCTCTACAATCCCATAAGGTGTCGCCGCCACATAAGCAGGCCATCCTAGGGTCATTCTTCCCACATTGGCAGGAGTAAATCCATCCACATCCTTTTCTGGCTTGATCTTATTAGTTACTTTCTCTACAGAAATATGCTTTGGCAAAGGCAATTGCACGATCAATCCATCAATTTCATCATTTTGATTGATCTCTTCTACCACTTTCAACAATTCCTCTTCAGTTACAGTCTCTTCAAGTCTCACTAGAGTAGATTCAAAACCAACTTGCTCACAAGCCTTCACTTTAGCTCCTACATAAGTCTGACTTGCTCCATCATTCCCAACCAATATTGCAGCTAGGTGCGGCGCTTTACCTCCTTTTTCCTTGATTTGAGCTACACTTGCCCCAATTTCTGATTTGATTTCTTCTGAGGTTTTTTTACCGTCGATTAATAACATGTTGATTGAAGGTTGTAAAATTGAAAGATTTTAAAATTTTGTTTGAGGTGCTTTTTCGTATTTGATGATTGTAAAGGTAAAAAGTTTGGAGTAACACCTCCAAACTTTCATAATTAGTAACTCGATATCACAGTCTTGTATCTTATGTCTTGTGTCTTAAATCTTAATCCAACTTCAATACAGCCATAAATGCCTCTTGAGGAACTTCTACGTTACCTACTTGACGCATTCTCTTCTTACCTTTTTTCTGCTTCTCGAGTAGTTTACGCTTACGGGAGATATCACCACCATAACATTTCGCCAACACGTTCTTACGCAAAGCCTTCACTGTTTCTCTAGCAATGATCTTCGTACCAATAGCTGCTTGAATTGCAATCTCAAACATTTGACGTGGTACAAGTTCCTTCAGTTTTTCACAGAGACGCTTACCCCATTCGTAAGCTTTGTCTCTATGAACAATAGCTGAAAGCGCATCGACTGCTTCTCCATTGAGCATGACATCGAGTCGAACCATGTGTGATGGCTGATAGCCTTTTAGTTCATAGTCCAAAGAGGCATAGCCTCGTGAAATGGTTTTAAGCTTATCAAAGAAATCAAATACGATCTCTGCTAATGGCATATCGAACTGTAATTCTACTCGCTCGGCAGTCAAATAAACTTGGTTTTTGATCTGACCCCGCTTATCCATACAAAGCTGAATAACTGGCCCAACATATTCGGATGCGGTGATGATCGAAGCTTTTACAAAAGGCTCCTCTATATGCTTGAATTTGGTAGGATCAGGCATGTCTGAAGGGGCATTGATCACTTGATAGGTATCATTGGTCATCAGAGCTCTAAACTGCACCGAAGGTACAGTAGTGATTACCGTCATATCAAACTCCCGCTCCAGTCGCTCTTGGATGATCTCCATGTGGAGCATTCCCAAAAACCCACAACGGAAACCGAAGCCTAAAGCCGCAGAAGTTTCTGGCTCCCATACAAGAGAGGCATCATTCAACTGTAACTTTTCCATAGAAGCTCGAAGTTCCTCGTATTCGGTTGTATCTACAGGATAGATCCCTGCAAATACCATGGGCTTTACGTTTTCAAAACCTTGGATGGCTTTTTCACATGGGCGTTTTATATGGGTAATTGTATCACCTACCTTGATTTCTTTGGCAACTTTCACCCCTGAGATCAAATAACCTACATTTCCAGCAGACATGGTTTTCTGAGGAATTTGATTAAGACCTAAAATCCCAATTTCATCTGCTTCGTATTCTCGACCTGTATTGACAAATTTGATTTTATCGCCTTTGCTAATCGTTCCGTTGAAAATTCTAAAAATCACCTCCACTCCTCTGAATGGATTATAGACAGAATCAAAAATCATCGCTTGAAGTGGCGCTTCTGGATCTCCAGCTGGGGCGGGGATACGTGTCACTACAGCCTTCAAAATATCATCGATACCAATCCCTGTTTTACCCGAAGCCAAAATGATTTCTTCCTTGTCACATCCGATCAAATCAATCACTTCATCAGCTACGGAGTCAGGATCTGCTCCTGGTAGATCTATCTTATTCAAAACAGGGATGATCTCTAAGTCATGCCCCAAAGCTAAATATAGATTTGAGATAGTTTGTGCTTCGATACCCTGAGAGGCATCTACGATCAATAGTGCGCCTTCACATGCTGCAATAGACCTAGATACTTCATAGGAAAAATCCACGTGTCCAGGAGTATCTATGAGGTTGAGGGTATATTCCTCACCTTCATGCATGTATTTCATTTGGATAGCGTGAGACTTGATCGTGATACCACGTTCTCTCTCCAGATCCATATTATCCAACAACTGATCTTGCATGTCACGATCTGCGACCGTGTGTGTTTCTTGCAACAACCTATCCGCCAATGTACTCTTCCCATGATCAATATGGGCGATGATACAGAAATTTCTTATATTTTTCATACGCATTCAGGGCGCAAAAATAGGTAATTTTATGTGGATTATCAGTATATCAACAACGTATCCTATAGAATTTAGAATTACTACCGCTAATATTTTTTTTAAACCATGTCAACTCCCCATTCTTTAAGCTTCTTTTGTCCAATGTATAAAAAGCTTGTCAAACCTCTTTGTTTAAGTTTTGTATTTGTTCCTTACTTTTGTCCAAAAAATAACATGAAATGAAAGCTGTAGCCGAAAAAAAACTCGATCTAAACATCCCAGAATACATCATCTACATGTATCAAATGGAAGATTTGATCAGAGCTTATGAACTCAATCTTGAAGATATTAAGCAATATGTGGTCGATCACTATCCTATTTCCATTGAAGAAAAAGAGGCTACTACAGCTTGGTTTTCGGATTTGATTGAGCAAATGAAAGTAGAGCATATTACTTCAAAGGGACACTTGAAAATGACCCAGTCACAAGTAAACTTATTGGCTCAAACTCATTGGCAACTTCTCAAAGAAGATAAAGCTTATTTTTGCATTTATAATCAAGCCAAACCATACATCATCCAAATGATTATGGATGCAGAAGGTGTAGATATCGGTCATGAAATCCAAATATGCCTCAATGGAATCTATGGTCTATTATTAGCGAAGCTAAAGGGTAGAGAAATCCCGAAAATTTACCAAGAAGCCACTGAAGCATTTGGCACTGTTTTGAGCTACTTGAACAACTATTTACAAATCAAAACTCGATAAATTCATAAATACTTTTGTATTCTCCACTCGCTTCTATATAACCAAGTAGGTCGTTGTAAAAAGGATGATGGCTTAGGGTGGCACTATCCCCAATGATGACCAGTTTTCTTTTTGCTCTTGTGAGCGCCACATTCATCCTTCTAGTATCGGATAAAAAGCCAATTTCACCAGTAGCATTAGATCTCACTAGACTAATGACAATGATATCTCGCTCCTGCCCTTGAAAACCATCTATAGAGTCTACCGTCAAAAGTTCAGCAAATGATCTGATATTTGGATATTGATAACTTTCAAAAATCAGGTCTTGAAATTTTCTAACTTGAGCTCTGTAGGGTGAGATCAATCCTATATTCCAATTCTCCTGCTTTATTTTACCAATTCCGATTCGCTTAAGCAATCCCTCCAAAAAAGAAAGTGTGAATTTGGCCTCTTCTGCATTGAGTGTACTCAGTGATTCTTTTTCCTGATGCTCACTATAGCCACTCCCAGCAGTATCTATGAATTCTAGCACTGCTTCACTTTCATTCAACTTATGACTCAGCGTATTCTCCGCAGCCTCCAGTTTACCATTATAAAATTGAATGCTAGAAAACCCCATAATCGCCTCTGGCATTCTATATTGTAATGTCAACATGGTAGTCGAAGACGTCTGTCTATTGATAGCTTTTTCGAAAAGCGTCTCATTAAGACCGGCCTTCGCTGCCTCGAAAGATTTGATTGTCGGTGGAAGTTGGCAATGGTCTCCAGCCATAACGACTTTTTTGGATTTTAGAATTGGAATCCAAGTGGCTGCTTCTAGGCCTTGTCCTGCTTCATCGATAAAAACTAAAGGGAAGTCAATTCCTTTCAAAACTTGGTTTGCTGAACCAACAAGTGTAGAGGCAATAACTTGGGTATTTTGAAAAACATCATATGTTATATAGTTCTCTAAGTTTTCCGCATCTTGTTTGATTCGACTAGCTTCATCAAAAAGCCGCTTTCTCTGGGCGCGCTCCTCAGGCCCAAAATTCCTTTTGTATTTATTGCCTAGTTTCCGATATTCTTCTGCAGTTTTCCTGAGCTTTTTAAGGTCTTTATAACTATCATGCGCGGCTATTTTGGCATCCAAAGTTTGAGCTAAGAGCTTCTCCTCCACGCGAGCAGGGTGCCCAATTCTAATGGTATTAACACCTCTATCTAATAATTTTTCGACTAGTAAATCTACAGCAGCGTTGCTAGGAGCACAAACTAACACTTGCCGATTCTTTGTCAAAGTATGACAAATAGCCGCTATCAAGGTTGTTGTCTTTCCTGTACCAGGAGGCCCATGTATGATAGCAAGATCTTCTGCTGCGTCGATCAATTTTATAGCTTGATTCTGAAAAAAATTCAATTCTGGAATTTCTTGAAATACTTTTTCTGAAAACGAGGCCTCTCTAGCTCCCAATAAAACTTCCTTTAACTCACCAAGCCTTCCCTTTTCAGCTTTGATTACTGCCTTGAGCGTATGCTCCATCTCTCGATAACTAGCTTCATCAAAAAGTAAATCGACCCCAATTTTCCCATCTTCTATCCAATCAGGAAACTCATCGCCTTGAAGGGTCACCACCATGAGTTCTTTCTTCACCACATTGATTACGGCATTTACTCGGAATTCCTGACCTTGATGATCTCCATGGTTTGAGAAAATTGACACGGATTTGCCCGACTGAAAGACATGAGACTGATTTGTATCAAAACGCTCCAATTCGAGTAAAATCCTGTCCCCAAAACCAATTTTAGATTTTTTTATCTGCACAGGGTACCAGCACACTCCTTGCACCTTTTTATCTGATATAGAAGTATATAGGAATTTTTTCCGGTATTGATCCAGATCTTCTTTCCATTCTTCTTTCAAAAGTTTTAATGAAATTTTTAATTCTTCCTGTATATTGGACATCAATGTTAGTATTTAGAGCTAGAACCAAAGTCAAGGGAAAGTGGTTTTAACCCAATAAATAAATTATAATCATTTGTGAATTTTCTTGCTCACGCTTATTTATCCTTTGAAGATCCAAAGGTACTGATTGGAAACTTTATTGGCGACTTTGTCAGGGGACCTGTTGAAGAAATTTATGAACGAGATATTGTCATTGGAATTTTATTGCATCGGGAAATAGACAAATTCACAGACACGCATCCTGTAGTCAAGGATGCCCAGCAATTACTCAAGCCTGAATATGGACGCTACTCATCTGTAATTACGGACATGTATTTTGACTATTTTTTGGGGAGATATTGGAAAAACTATCACCATCAGCCACTTGACGAGTTTGCGCAGGACGTATACAAAGTGATAGAAGCCTACCACCAAATCTTACCCGAAAGCTTTCTCAAAGCTTACCAGTATATGAAGCATTATAATTGGCTTTACTCCTATTCAGAAATAGACGGCATCAGAAGGGCCTTGACAGGTATCTCTAAGAGAACTAGATTTGATTCCAAAATGGAAACAGCTCACCTTTTCTTGGATGAAAATCACGAAGTACTCAAAAAACATTTCGGTGACTTCTTTGAGGATTTAGTAAGCTTTTCTAAAAAAAGATTGAGCGTATTGAAAGCAGAAATATGATTCATTGTAAACCAAAACCAAATACTTATTTCGCCCTCTCTCTTGTTCTTTTGATCTTGATCAGTGGGTTGATCTACATTCTCAATGAATTTGCTACGACGAGAAGTTTTGGTCTTTTTTTCTACCTATTCAGTGCCCCATTGATCACAGTGGTCATTCTGATGCTATTAGTGAAAATGATGGCTGGTTTTAAATTTATCTCAGCTGGAAAAGAGAAAATCATTACTAGACTCCCCTTGCGAGGCCAAACCAAAACCTATCAAATAGATGAAGTGCTAGCTTGGGAGGAAGAAAAAGTGATCGCAAACAAAAAAGAATTCAAGCAACTCACCGTGGCCTTTGCTGATAAAACTTCATTTTCAATGAGCAACCATGAACACCAAAACTATGAAGAGTTCGTGTCCTATCTTTCTAAAAAAGCAGGAAAGAAAAAGGTAAAATCTCGTTAGAAAGAGATTGAAAAAGATGTGGTCAACGCCGTATTTCCATAGCTAAACTTTGCACCTGGCAATTCAAAATAAGAATCATCTCCAAAAAACTGCCTCAGTTCAATCCTGACTAGCCCTCTTGGATGGATAGCATAATCTAAATTTGTGGATAGACCAGAAATTCTCATCCCTTGGTCTAAGATGATTACCTGCTGATCAGCATAATACTCCGCCCTACCAGCAAGCTTGAATTTTTCACCCAAATCCCTTCTTAATGAAGCTGTTAGACCAATCCAATGATTGATTTGAGAAAAAACTGAGGATTGAACGCCATAATCAAATCCTATCGTCGCTCCCCATTTGCCTGGTGAATATTGCGTATAGAAATTGTTGAAGAATCTAAGCTCAGAGGTTGGGTTGACTCCTTCATTCCCATAGTAATTAGCATAATGAATTTCAAGGTTTGAAACAGGGCGGTAATTAGCTGCAAACCCTAATCCAATCCCTTGATTCCTGCTTTGTCTTTGTACATTTTGCCAGCCATTGGTTGCCCAGAGTGTGAAATCCAGCTCCTCGTTCCAAGCATAACTCAACCTCGCTCCAGTAAGAAAGTATGGGGAGTTCTCAGCCAGCAAGCTTCTGCTCAAATGCCAACAATCTGCTCCTATGGCACTTTCAAAACCAATATGTGAAGGCATTACTCCAACATCTAGCCAAAGCTTATCCAATAACTTGAATCCTATGGAGGCTTCATAGACCAATTGAGCCCATTGTGGTTCCTCTGCTAAGTTAAATTGCGAATAATTACCCAGCATCAACCCCAAAGTGGATCTGATATTATCCTCTTGAAAAGAGACCTGTACCAACGCAAAATTAACACTGAATTCATTGTGCCTTTTGAAATTATATAAAAAATCAGGCCTAAGATGATCAGCAGGCTGACTGAAGTCATAAGAATAATAAGTTTCTAAGTATCCTGAAAAGGTGAATCCTCGATCCTCCTGTGCAAGACTTAAAAAAGGGACTGATAAAAAGAAGAATAATAAAACTTTCCGCATCCTTAAAATTAAAAAAACCTGAATCTAAATTGATTCAGGTTTGAATTTTTATCGTTTTGTTCTGAAATTTTTATCATAGAGTTCAATACTCTCTCTAATGATTTTGTAAGCTTCCTCTCTACCAAGGAAATCTTCTACCTTCACTTCCTTACTTTCTAATTTTTTATAGTCCTCAAAGAACCTGTGTACTTCTTTCATCAGGTGAGGAGGTAATTCATCGATATCTTCAATGTAATTGACAGATTGATCATCAGCCGCTACAGCAATAATTTTGTCATCAGCCTCTCCACCATCTATCATTCTCATCACACCTATAACCTTAGCTTTGACCAATGTCATAGAAGGGATATCGATTTGTGAAATGATCAAAATATCCAATGGATCATGGTCCTCACAGAAAGTCTGTGGGATAAATCCATAATTTGCAGGATAGTGTACGGCAGAGAAAAGCACCCTGTCTAAAAGTAGCATTCCTGTTTTTTTGTCTAATTCGTACTTCCCCTTGCTACCTTTAGGAATTTCTATTACGCCCATTACAAACTCCGGAGCGTCTTTACCTATTTGCACATCGTGCCATGGATTAATCATATCTAAAAACTGTTTTCGTTCTACTTTTTAAATGGGGCGCAATTTACTTCCTATTCCCATTTTTATCAAAGTATCCCCCCTGAATTTTGTAATATTTATAGAATTTGGCCAATCTATGATCAAAATCATTAAAAATCAGATTGAATTTTTGAATTTATGCCTTCAGTGATGGTAGGGTAATAGTGAATATAGTTCCATGGTCAAGTTTTGACTCTAATTGAATCTTACCGCCCATTTGGGTTACAGACTCCTTTACCATGTATAGCCCTAAGCCAGAGCCAACATTTCTTTGTGTTGCTCGATGAAAAAGATTGAATACCTCAGTATGGTACTTTTCGTCTATTCCTATTCCATTATCCTCTATTTGCACTAAAGCTAATTTATCTTTTACCTCTACAGTTAATTTGATAAACTTAGAATCTGACTCAAGCTTTTGAAACTTGTAAGCATTGCTGAAAAGGTTATTAAGAATCACACGCAACTTAGCATCATCAGAATAGAAATCAGAAGTTTGATTGACATCAATAGCGATGTTGATATCATTCAATCCCCATTTCTCTTTATAAGCTTCTAATTGTTGATTGACAATTTCTTTAAACTCTATCTTACTAACTTTATTGTCGATTTTGGTAGACCTATAAAAGTCCAGCATTTTATAAATGAAGTCATCCAACCTTAGGGTGGCTGAATCTATCATATCAAAATACTCAATAATATTGGGGTCCTTTGCCTCCATTTTTGCTAATTTGGACACCCCAGAAATACTCATCAATGGCCCTCTAAGCTCGTGGGACAAACTATAGACAAACTGATTCATTTCAGAATGTACTTTTTTCAATCTTTCATTTTTGTCTTTGAGCTCTCTTTTGGTCAGGTATATTTCAGCCGCATTTTTAATGGCATTTTTGATCTGCTCTAAGTTCCAAGGTTTATCTATAAACCTATAAACTTCACCTTTATTTATTGCATCAATGACACTAGCAATATCAGAATATCCAGTCAATAAAATTCTGACTGGATCAGGATTGACTTTCATTAATTTTTCAAAAAATTCCACACCAGTCAACCCTGGCATGCGCTGATCAGCAATGACCACATGTAATTCTTCACTCTCGGCAATTTTCAGACCTTCCTCTGCATCGATCGCAGTGATGATGTGGAAGTCCTTTCTTAAACTTGCCTTAAAAGAATTAAGATTATTATCCTCATCGTCAATATATAAAACGCGGATTTTATTGCTCATTTTGTGGTGTATTTTGATAAATCGGCAATGTAATTATGAAATTTGTTCCCTGACCTTCTTTAGTTTCTACTTCTAATGTACCCTTATGATTTTCAATAATAGTATAAACAATTGACAATCCAAGACCAGTCCCCTTCCCTACGGCTTTCGTTGTAAAGAAAGGCTCAAAGATTCTTTGCTTTACAGATTCTGGCATACCCGGACCATTGTCCGCTATTTCAATTTGAATGTGATCATCTATTTGCTTTGTTCGAATGGTAATTTCAGGATTTGGGTTGGTATCCAAATGATCTTGAAGAGCATGAATGGCATTGGTAATAATATTCATAAATACTTGATTGATTTTGCCTGCTAGACATTCAATCATTGGGATTTCATTATATTCCTTATTTACCTTAATCCTTCCAGACATGGAGCTATTGAGTAAGACCAAGGTACTGTTGATCCCATCATGGATATCAACTTTCTTAACATCTTGTTCATCTACCCTAGAGAAAAGTCTAAGACCTTTTACAATTTCAACTGTTCGCTTAGCTCCATCCTCCATGCCCTTGAGTAACTGGTCAATTTCATCCAATACATAATCCAACTCGATATCATCTTCAAGGTCTTTTAGCTCTTTTTTGGTCTTATCATCAAACTGCTCTTCCCCTTTATCTTTGTAAGATTGAACTATTTCCAAAAGGTCCTTGATGTCTCTTTTGAGCGGAGATATATTTGAACTTACAAAGTTGATTGGATTGTTGATCTCGTGAGCTATGCCTGCTGTAAGCTGACCTAATGACGCCATCTTTTCTTGATTCACCAGCTGAGTTTGGGTGTTTTGAAGGTTGTGAAGTGTTTCCTCCAGTTCCTCCGTTCTGGTTTTAACTTTGGCTTCCAAAATTTCATTTTGTTCCAAAATCAAACTTTCATTTTCTTTAAGTATGCGCAACTTTTCGGCTTGCTCATCCTCTTTTTCCTTTTTGAGTATATTGATCTTGTCGGCCAATGCCAAAGAAAGTAAAATCGCTTCCATTGCGGTCCCTACCAACATAGGAAAATTAGCTATCATATTTAACTTGATGACCCCATTAGTATGAAGGATAAAGACAAGTAACCCAATAAAGAAAAAGAACCAACCAATTATAAAATACACAGCAGGTCTATAGCCTTTCCTAGCGATAATACTCGCCGTAAAAGCAAACAACACAATCACCATCAATCCTGAAATATCTGTAAGCATATAGCTTATTTTGACATTATCGATTAACCTGACTAAAAAGGCAATCCCGTAGACTATAATATTTAGAACAAGAAACTTATCTAATAGAGGAGTGAAGTCTCTAGTTTTTAAAAATTTTCGCATAAAAGTAATTCCAGCAACACCTGAAATTGAAGAAAATCCAATTATGCTCAATTCATAAATCCTAGGATTTAAGTTTAAAATGTAATAATAAGAATAACCTAATAATGATGTTTGGGCTAGTGCTATAAATAAAATGTACAAGGAGTAGATAAAATAAATCTTATCCCTGATAAGAAAAAATAAAATGAAATTATACAAGAAAAGTGCAAACATTATCCCCATATAAACACTTACAATCAGTGTTTTTTGACTGTATACAAAATGGAAGGTATCATAAGAACTAAGTACTATTTCTACTGTAATAGGCTCATTACTTTTAACCGAAATAAAAAAATTTCCAGAAATTTCATTGCCTTCGATTTTAAATATTGGATTAGGACTTGAAAAGGGATTAGACCTACCAAAATTAGTCCCAGACTTTCCTATTTGTTTTAAGTCTCCTGATGCTTGTTTTTTATATAATACAACTTCTCTAAAAGTTGGATTTCTAAGCTCAAGAGCCAACTCTCCATTAAAAGATAATTCTTCTGAAATACTAAAACCGAGATAGGCTGTTTTCTGATGCCCTAAATTAAGTGAAGTACTACTTAATTCAATTTCATCCACTGCATCTTCAAAACGCTCGTCGTCATAAATTATAAATTTATTTACTTCATAAGAATCTATATTCCCAGTGGCCTTTAAAAATGCAATAACAGGTGCTAAAATAAAAATGATGACTACTAAACCAATAACTAAAGGCTGCTTACTATTTTGAGTTCTAATCATAACATCTCTAAATTCAAATCAAACTCAACTTCCATTTCCCCCATTTTACTCTCAAGTATTTTCACTTGTTTTGGGTTTTTTCTAAGATCAAAAATAAAGTCTTTTTCGGCAGGCAAAGCACGCTCTAATGTATCTACATCTTCCACCTCCATTATGGTTGCAACCAAGCCTTCTTTAGGGTATAAAAATGTACCATTCACTCCAAGTTCTTCAATAATTCTTAACCCAACTGATTGTGAATTTGCAACTGTAAAAGGAGAGCAAAAAGCCATAAGGCAATTTAAATTCAAAAAAGATGTCAAAGCAACTCCAATTCTGATCAAATATATACTTCCAATGCCATAACCTGAAACTTCTTTTGAATTCCATAAACCACAATATTCTGCAACTTTCAAGTCTTCAAATCTTGTCATGTAATCAACTATCCTTTCGTCCTTTTCGAAGATTGCTCCTTCTAAAGGCAAGGGGTATTCTGAACTTCTCAGCTGAACCCTTCCACCACCTAAAACCTTCTGCCCATCTTCAGATTCAACTATAAGGAGATATACATTTGGATTATTGACCCATGATCTATCTGCAGAGGTCACTTTGGTCACACCATAAGATTCCAACACCTTAAAATGACCCGCAATATACTTCTCTGTTTCTTCAGGAGAGGAGATCGCTCTCACAACTCTAATTTTAACTTTCATCTGCTTTCCTAAAGAATTTATCTAAATCAACATATTCTCTACCTGATTTAATATTGTACCCACAGAGAATATTTCTTGCAAAATGAGCACACATCGCCCCGCCCATTATAACTGAGGTCCCTAGTTGGGGCCAATTAGTAATGGTTTTCCCTAACTCTGAAAGGCTATACTTACCTCTATCAGAAATATTTTTATAATCTAATATTGCCATTATTAAAGAAGGAGTGAGTTCACCAAGATTTTTAAGAATCTCGATTTCATTTCCAAATTCTTTTAAAAATCCATGAAATATAGGCCTATTTTCCTCCAAATCAAATCGCTCAATATCCATCATTCCTCGATCACTTGTATCCATCATGACTGGAATTCTAAGTTCTTTTGCTTTGATTCTAGCTTTTAATTTGACCTCAATACTGTCACATTCCTCGATCAATAAATCTAAGTTGCCTCCTTTTGTGAAAAATTTATCCAAGTTCTGGTCTGTTATTCCCTCTTCAAAAACTGTCACTTTCAAGAAAGGGTCTATCTCTGCTATTTCCCTTTTAACTAAGGTGGTTTTTGGTACACCTAAGTTTGTAACACTATTTCGGAGGCGATTCATATTTCCTAACTCAAGCGTATCGAAATCAGCAATTCTTAACTCTCCAAATGAACGTTCCATTGCCAAACTTATAGCAACGCTTTGCCCTACAGACAACCCAATAATGCCAATTTTTTTTGTAGCAAGTAGATCCTGTTCTTCTTGAGTGATTTTATATTTATTCCTGACTGTTCTGACAGCAATAAAATCTTTCTCTTGCAGCAGGTGAACAAGTGCTTTTCTCCATGGATAATAAACCCAAACACCATATGTCTCAGCTTCAGTTTTTTTAAAAAATCGCTCCACCTCGGTATTTAGCTTTTGGGGGCTAAATTTCAGACTAGGGTTTTGAAGCTTGATCAACTCTGCCACTTGGCTTTGAATTTGATCCACAATCGTAATTTGAGGATCACTCTTGATTTTCTCAAGATTACGCATTTCACATGGATTATGTGGATCTAGAAATAATAATTCAGTTTGATCCTTCAAATCAAATTCAGTTTGGGCAATCATTTACATTCGTGGTGGGTGGTAGATAGTGGTAAAGTTATATTTTTGAAATCATTTTCATATTAAAAATGCCAAAAATGTTCTATGAAATGAATTTTATTTAGATATTTGGTAAAAACCATGGCTAAATAAGTTAACTAAGTTGATTAAGTATCAAAAACTTACCTAATTAACTCGGTTTTTCATCAAGCTTCTTGGCTTTATATTGTACAAACTGCTTAAAACCCATGTCTGAGACTAAAGAGGAAAAAATAAGAATTCTATACGTAGATGATGAAGAAAATAATCTTCAAGCTTTCAAAGCTACGTTTCGAAGAGATTATAAGGTTTCTATTGCTATTTCTGCTCAAGAGGCAAGAGAATTCTTAAAAACTCAGGAAGTAGATATCATCATCACAGATCAAAGAATGCCAGATGAGACTGGCGTAGATTTTTTAGCCTCTATCATTCCCCTTTATCCTGACCCTATAAGAATTTTACTTACAGGATATACTGATATCCAAGCCGTAATAGACGCCATCAATAAAGGTCAAGTCTATCACTATTTGACTAAACCATGGGAAGAAGATTATCTCCGTACAGTCATAAATAATGCCTTTGAAGTTTTATCTTTAAGAAGAGAAAATAAAAAATTAACTGAAGACTTGATAAAGGCCAACGACCAGTTGGAATTCCTATTAAGGCAAAATTTACTTTCCTAATATCGAGCTGCAAGTAATAATTGCAGCTCTTTGTGCGTCATTGCAAATTTCCTCGCTAAATGAGCATTTGTCAAGCTCCCTCTGTAGGTGTATACCCCTTTCATAAACCACTTGTAATTAAATATCATCTCTTCTGCCCCTTTCAAATCGGCCATTTGCAGTAGAATTGGGGTAAAAATATTACTTAATGCTACTGAGGCTGTCCGAGAAACTCTAGAGGCAATATTAGGTACGCAATAGTGGATGATTTCATGTTTTTTGAAAGTGGGTTCAGAATGAGAGGTCATCTCCGCTGTTTCAATACAGCCACCTTGGTCAATACTCACATCAATGATTATACTACCTGGCATCATTGCTGCTACCATTTCCTCCGTTACTACAATTTTATTCCTGCCCTTTTCAGCCCTTAATGCACCAATCACCACGTCTGCTTCCTTGAGTGCCTGTGCAAGCGTGATGTTATCAATGGTAGAAGTAAATACTTGTTGACCAAGTAGCTGCTTGATCCTCCTCAATTTGTAGATGTGATTATCAAACACTTTGATATTTGCACCTAGTCCAAGTGCTGTCCTTGCTGCATATTCAGCCACTGTACCTGCCCCAATAATTACGACTTGCGTGGGAGGGACTCCAGTGACTCCTCCAAGTATCAGACCTTTACCATCATTGACACTTGAAAGGTATTCTGAAGCAACCAACATCACAGTTGAACCTGCGATTTCACTCATCGCTCTTACTACTGGCATACCACCAACCTTATCTTCCAGATTCTCGAAAGAAACAGCCGTGATCCTTTTTGAATTGAGTGCATGAATGTAATCTGCTGATTGCCTTCCCAGTTGAAGCGCCGAAATCAGGCAAGACCCTGGCTGCATAAACTCTATCTCCTCAATGGTTGGGGGCTCTACCTTCAAGATAACTTCTGACTCAAAGGCTTCTTTAGCCGAATAGACAACTTTAGCACCAGCATCTGAATAGTCTTTGTCTTCAAACTTAGATTTTTTACCAGCTTCAGTTTCTACGACAACTTTAAGACCATTATTGGTCAATAGACGCACAGCCTCCGGGGTAAGCAAGACTCTCTTTTCTTGCGAATCAATTTCTTTAGGAATTCCAATCACAAAATCCCCTTTTGACTTTTTGACTTTTGCAGAAGCTTCTTTAGGAAGTATCTCAACAGTTTCGCTAACATCAACCATGCTGTACGCCATTTACAATTTTTGATATACCTATCACTCTCCTACCTTCTTCATCTACTTCTATTACTATCAGATGGAAGGTGTCTGGAATAAACTCTGGAATTCTTTCAGCCCACTCAATCCAACAATACGAATCACTGTAGAAATATTCTTCTACACCAATCTCCAGTACCTCCTCTGATTCATCAATTCGATAAAAATCAAAATGATAAAATTTTTGACCTTCCTCATTTTTGTATTCATTTACAATAGAAAAAGTGGGGCTAGAGACCAAGTCTTGAATTCCCATTTCCTTTGCAATTGCTTTGATTAAAGTGGTCTTACCAGCTCCCATTTGCCCCTTAAAAACCCAGATTTTTTCACCTTTACAGGTTTCTATTATTTCTTGGGCTACGGCTGAAAGACTAGCTAAATTATCACAATAGATTTTTCTCAAGTTATTAATTATTCTTCGGTAAAAGATGCACCACAGGAATTATTATCTCCTCCAAAGATACACCACCATGTTGGAAGGTATCCTTGTAATAGTTTACATAATAATTGTAATTGTTTGGATATGCAAAGAAATAATCTTCTACTGCAAAAACATAACTCGTAGAAACATTAAATCTAGGGAGTTTAGCATCTTCTGGTTTATTGATCTCAAAAACCTTCCCACTTTCAAAATTTAAATTTTTCCCTTGCTTATATCGGAGATTTGTAGTCACATTCTTATCTCCAATGATTTTATAGGGCTTGTTAACCCGCTTAGTGCCATGATCGGTAGTGACAATAAGCTCTGCCCCTGCTGCACTGATTTTTTTGAAAAGCTCAAACAAAGAAGAATGTTCGAACCAACTCTTGGTCAATGATCTGTAAGCTGATTCATCCGGAGCTAACTCTCTAATCATTTTCATATCAGTTCTTGCATGAGACATCATATCCACAAAATTGAACACAATCACATTGAGATCATTGTTCATTAAAGAGTGAAATTGATCAACTAAATTCCTTCCCTGATAAGCCTGCAAAATTTTGTGATAACTATATCTGATATTGAGCCTATTCTTATGAAGATTTTCAGCCAAAAACTCCTCTTCCTTGTTATTCTTCCCTTCATCGGTATCTTCGCCCTCCCACAAGTCTGGATGGAACCTCGCCATATCAGAAGGCATCAAGCCACTGAATAATGCATTCCTTGCAAAAGCTGTGGTAGTCGGTAGAATGCTGTAATAAGTATCATCTTCTTTAGCATTGAAATGCTCTAAAACCAAAGGCTCTAGATCTTCCCATTGATCTAATCTTAGATTGTCAATTACCACAAAAAATAATGGCTTACCTTCTTTTACATGTGGAAATACTTTTTCCTTCATCAATTGATGTGATAGGAGAGGACTATCTGCTTTAGAATCATTTAACCAATCAAGGTAATTATTCTTAATGAATTTTGCGAAAGCAGCATTGGCCTCAACTTTTTGAGTTTCCAACACCTCTTGCATACTTTTATTTTCAGTCTTATCAATCTCTAACTCCCAATATGTAAGCTTTTTATAAATATCAGTCCACTCTTGATGCGTAGAGGCATCACTACAAGCCATACTGATATTCATGAAATCCTGCCTGTAAGAAAGATTTGTTTTCTCAGAAATCAATTGCTTATTCTGAAGAATTTTCTTGACAGAAAGTAATATTTGATTAGGGTTGATTGGCTTGATGAGGTAATCAGCAATCTTACCTCCAATAGCATCATCCATGATGTGCTCTTCTTCACTTTTAGTGATCATCACAACAGGGATTTGTGGTTTGATCATCTTGATCTGCTGAAGCGTTTCAAGCCCAGTCATTCCCGGCATCATCTCATCCAAAAAAATAACATCATAATTATTCCCTTCTACTTTTTCAATCGCATCAATCCCGCTATTGACCGTACTTATATCATAGCCTTTTTGCTGAAGAAAAAGTATATGCGGTTTTAATAGATCTATTTCGTCATCAGCCCAAAGGATTTTGTATTTTTGCATAAAATTCTGTTTATATCGTTTAAAATTATAATTACTTTTGACTCCAATCAAATGTCAGAGACATTGAAAAGCCGTAAAATCTTAAATGATCCTGTCTATGGATTCATTACAATTCCAAGTGAGTTGATTTTTACCATTATAGACCATCCATACTTCCAAAGGTTACGTCGTATCAAGCAACTAGGTTTGACTGACTACGTCTATCCTGGGGCTCTTCATACTCGATTTCATCATGCTATAGGAGCTATGCACCTGATGAGCATCACTTTGGACAATCTGAGAAATAAAGGTAATGAAATTAGCGATGCAGAATATGAGGCGGCCTTGATTGCTATTTTGCTTCATGATATAGGACATGGACCATTTTCTCATGCATTGGAATTTTCACTTTTGAAAAACATCCATCATGAATCGCTTTCATTATTGATCATAGATGAATTAAATAAACAATTACATGGCCAACTTGATCTTGCATTGAAAATTTTTAAGAATCATTATGAAAGAAAATTTTTCCATCAATTAGTTTCTAGTCAACTTGACATAGATAGACTTGATTATTTGCAGCGGGATTGTTTTTTCACTGGTGTCTCAGAGGGAACTATCGGTGCAGATCGGATCATCAAGATGATGGCTATAAAAGATGACCAGCTAGTGGTTGAAGAAAAAGGTCTCTACAGCATAGAGAATTTTTTAAGCGCTCGAAGGCTTATGTATTGGCAGGTCTATCTCCATAAGACTACTGTCTCTGCCGAGAAAATGCTAATCAATTTGATTAGCAGAGCTAAAGATCTAGCCCAAGATGGTAGGGATGTTAAAGCTACAGACGAATTTCTGCATTTTCTTAAAAATGATTTCACAATTGAGGACTTCCAAAACTCTGAAGTTTTAATCAAGACCTTTTTAGAACTTGATGATTACGACATTTGGGGAGGAATCAAGTTTTGGAAAAAAGACAGCGATTATATCCTTCGTAATATATCTAATATGTTTCTTTCTCGTAATCTATTTAAGATCAATTTGAATAGCGAAGCATTCTCAGAAGAGGAATTAGAGACTATCTGGAAGAAAACTCAAAACAAGCTTCAAGTGCCAGCTGAAGACATGAAATATTTCTTTTCACATGGCTCTATCAGCAACAATGCTTATGTAGCTAAGGAGCGAATTCATATTTTAACAAAAAAAGGAGAAATAATCGATGTAGCACAAGCTGCCGATCTTCCCAATATCAAAGCGATGAGTAAGATTGTTAAAAAACACTATGCTTGTCGAGCTAAAAATTTAACTTTGTAGCCAAAAAACAACAATAATAATGGAATTTACCGTAGAACAGGTAGCTTCACTTCTCAATGGCAAAGTAGAAGGAGATGGATCTACAAAAGTCAATAGGTTAGATAAGATTCAAGATGGGCAACCTGGAGGAATTAGTTTTTTATCTAATGAGAAATATGAAAACTACATCTACGAAACAGCAGCATCTGCGGTAATTGTATCTGAAAATTTCCAACCAAAAAAAGCAGTAAAACCCTCGTTAATCAGGGTCAAAGATGCCTACACTGGGTTTACTCAGATTCTAGAAGCTTATTCCCAATTTACCAAAAATAATAAAACTGGTGTTGAGCAACCTGCATTTATACATGAAAGTAGTTCCATAGGAGATGGTCACTACAGAGGAGCCTTTTCCTACATAGGTCAAAGGACAACAGTTGGAGATAATGTGAAAATTTACCCTAACTCTTATATTGGTGACAACGTGAAAATCGGCCACAATTGTATTATACACCCTGGTGCAAAAATTTGTAATGATACAGTCATTGGCTCATATTGCGAGATCCACCCAGGAGCTGTCATTGGCTCTGATGGTTTTGGCTTTGCTCCTCAAGAGGATGGTACCTACAAAGCAATCCCTCAGGTAGGGAATGTGATTATTGAAGACTTTGTGAGTATAGGAGCAAATACTACAGTTGACTGTGCCACTATGGGGTCTACGATTATCAAAAAAGGAGCAAAAATAGACAATCAAGTACAAATTGCTCACAATGTAGTCATAGGAGAGCATACAGTAATCGCAGCACAAGCTGGGATATCTGGCTCGACAGAAATTGGCAAAAATTGTGTTATTGCAGGAAAAGCAGGGATCGTAGGGCATCTTAAAATCGCTGATAAAACTACTATAGGAGCAAATACTGGAATCAGTAGATCGATTGACACCTCTGGGCAGACACTTTTCGGATATATGGGATTTGAACTGAAAAGCTTCCTAAAAGCTTACGCTATTTTCAAAAATCTGCCTCAGCTTCAGGATCGATTGAGAGAACTGGAAAAAAAACAATAAATTTACGCACTCAAATCAAATTCAGGATTCAATACCTATGAGGGTAAAACAACATACCATTAAAAAACAAGTCACTGTATCAGGTGTCGGACTCCACACTGGAGTGATTTCAAATATGACTTTTTTGCCTGCTCCTCCCAATCACGGCTATAAGTTTCAAAGAATCGATATTGAAGGTCTGCCTATCATTGATGCAGATGTAGACAATGTTGTTGATGTATCAAGAGGGACTACCTTAGAGCAAAGTGGGGCAAGAGTTTTCACTGTAGAACATGTCCTTGCTGCATTAGTGGGTTTGGAGATTGATAATGTGCTTATCCAATTGGATGGTCCAGAGCCTCCTATTTTGGATGGATCTTCGATTCAGTTTATAGAAGCTTTAGATGATGCTGGCATAGAGGAACAAAATGCCTTGAGGAGATTTTTTGAAATTCCAGAAAGCATCACTTATCGCGATCCTTCTAGAGAAGTTGAGATGGCTGCCCTGCCTTTGGATGATTACAGAGTTACTGTCATGGTAGATTATAACTCACCAGTCCTAGGGTCTCAACATGCCTCAATTACGGACATCAGCCAATTCAGATCTGAAATCGCATCTTGTCGTACATTCTGTTTTCTCCACGAGCTGGAAATGCTTTATAATCAAAACCTAATTAAAGGTGGCGACTTGAATAATGCAATTGTAGTGGTCGACAGAGTTGTGGAAGAGAAGGAATTAGCGCATTTGGCCAAAATGTTCAACAAAGAAAAAGTAGAAGTTCGCAAAGAGGGAATCCTAAATAATGTGGACTTAAGATATAAAAATGAACCTGCAAGACACAAACTCTTAGATGTTGTAGGTGATTTAGCCTTGGTAGGCAGGCCGCTAAAAGCTCAAATACTTGCAGCTAGACCAGGCCATGCTGCCAATGTGGCTTTTGCGAAAAAGATAAAAAGAGCTATGGAAAAGGCTGGACCAAGCCATATCCCATATTACGACCCCAAGCTCCCTCCAGTGATGGATATTGCTCAGATCAGCAATATCCTCCCTCATCGCTATCCATTTCAGCTACTTGATAAAGTCATCTATTTGGACGAGACTGTTGTAGCCGGTGTAAAAAACGTAACGATGAACGAACCTTTCTTTATGGGCCACTTTCCTAATAACCCTGTAATGCCTGGAGTTCTTCAGGTAGAGGCAATGGCACAAACTGGAGGCATATTGGTGCTTAGCACAGTGGATGATCCAGAGAATTATTGGACTTATTTTCTGGGGATAGAAAATTGTAAGTTTCGAAAAATGGTTATCCCTGGAGATACCTTAGTTTTTAAATGTGAATTGCTTGCTCCTATCCGAAGAGGAATAGCAAAGATGAAAGGCGAAGCATACGTAGGCAATACACTCGTCTGCGAGGCCGTTATGACCGCAAGCATTGTAAGAAAAGAATCATGATCAGTAAACTATCCCAAATACACGAAGACGCAATCCTTGGAGAAGGTGTTCATGTAGACCCTTTTACCATGATCCATGAAGATGTCATTATTGGAGAAGGTACATGGATAGGTTCTAATGTAACTATATACCCAGGTGCTAGGATAGGCAAGAACTGCAAGGTTTTTCCTGGAGCTGTTATTTCAGCCATTCCTCAAGATTTAAAATTTCAAGGTGAAAAAACACTCGTGGAGATTGGTGATAATACCACCATCAGAGAATGTGTCACGATCAGTCGAGGTACAGTAGACAAAATGACCACTAAAGTAGGTGGCAACTGCCTATTAATGGCTTATGTACACATAGCACATGACTGCATAGTAGGGAATAATGTCATCATCGCTAATGCAGTTCAAGTTGCGGGGCATGTAATCATAGATGATTGGGCGATTGTTGGAGGTAGTAGCGCAATTCACCAGTTTGTAAAAGTTGGAATGCATTCCATGATTTCAGGTGGCTCACTCGTGAGAAAAGATGTGCCTCCATTCACTAAAGCAGCAAGAGAACCACTTAGCTATGCCGGAGTCAACAGTCTTGGTCTAAGAAGAAGAGGATTTTCAAGTGAGACAATTAGTCATATTCAGGATGTCTACCGTTACCTCTTCCTCAATAGCCTTAATAACAGCAGAGCTTTGGAAGAAATAGAGGTAAATCTACCAGCTACCAAAGAGAGAGATGAAATAGTAAACTTTATTCGTTCTTCTGAACGAGGAGTGATGAAAGGTTACATCCAATAAGATGATTCAGATAGCGCTGGTCAATGCTTCCAAACGATTTCAATATGAATGGATATTCAGAAATCTGAGCACTAATATTCCAGCAGGGTCAAAGTGGGCAATTACCGGAAGCAATGGATCTGGAAAGTCTACTTTGATCAAATCTATAGCAGCTCTAAACCCTTTGACTGAAGGGTCTGTAAAGTATTTTTTTGAAGGTAAAGGTATTTCTGAAGAACACATCTATCAATATTTGACCATTTCCGCTCCATACTTAGAGCTACCTGAAGAATTTAGCTTACTAGAGATTCTTAAATTTCATTTTCATTTTAAAAAAGTATTCCAAAATCTTTCTTTTGAAGAAATGATTGAAGAGATGTATTTGGAAAATCACAGCCAAAAACCAATCAATCAATTTTCTTCGGGAATGAAGCAAAGACTGAAATTAGGGCTTTGCCTTTTTTCAGATGTCCCTCTTGTTCTGTTAGATGAGCCTACCTCCAATCTTGATGAAAAAGGAGTGAACTGGTACCTCCAATTAATAGATAAATTTGGTAAAGGCAGGACTATTCTCGTTTGCTCTAATGATCCAAGAGAATATACTTACTGTGAAAATGAAATACGCATCGAAAACTATAAGTTAAAATAAGTGTTTGATTCTTCGGTCATATGTTTAAATTTACAATTCTCAAATAATTATAACCCTATTATGAATAAGTTAATACTTAATCTTTTATTGATATCAGCTTTTGGCTTGGTGCTTTTTGGATGTAAAAAAGGTGACGATCCTGCTCCACAAAAAACTCCCGAAGAATTGGCAATAGAAGACCTAGCCGGTAGTTCTTCTATCACATGGACTGTTGCTGGAGGTGGTAGTGTAACGAGAGACAGCAGAGCGGAAACCAACCTTTATGCTAATTTCGAAATAACTTTTGCTGCAAATCAAAATAGTAAAACCTACAATACTGTCAATGGAGGAGATCTTTTTGATGGCTCAGGAAACTGGAATTTTGTAGGAACAGATGTTTCGAAAATCATCCTAGCGGGAACAAGGCCTGCATCTGGCCCTGAAATTTCTTTTACGAGGTCAGGTTCAGATCTTGTTCTGACTTTTACCATCGTTGCTCCAGGTTCTGGGGAAAAAATCACTCCCCCTAATGCCGCTATTGCTGGTAATTATAGATTTTCGCTGAAAAGAAAACCTTGATATAATTTATATCGGAAATAAGAAAGCCTTGATTTCATCAATGAATCAAGGCTTTTTTGATTTTAATATTTCTTTAGCTTATGATTTAAGCTCAATCAAGGTCACTCCTGCACCACCTCGATCTGCATGTTCGTCAGAAACTTTCTTGACCTGAGACATATTGTGTAGAATATTTCTTGTGATATTCTTGAGGATTCCGTCCCCTTTTCCATGTACAACTCTTAGATCTTTGAGACCTAACATATGTCCATCATCTACAAAGTTTTGCAACAGAGGTAAAATTTCTTCCCCTCTTCTTCCTCTGATATCCAAATTAGGAGAAAAATCCATCATCTTAGCATTAGTATCAAAGCCTGACCTTTTGGCAATTGATTTTTTTTCCTTTTTCATTTCAGAAGAAGATATTTTCTCCAGTCTTTTGAGTTTCACATTGGACTTCAAGTCCCCTATGCTTATCTCCACATCCTTGCTCTTGATTGCAAGTACTTCTGCTACAGCACCATTATCTTTCACTCTAACAAAATCTCCCACTTGAATTTCTCCCCCTATCACCTTGATTTCAGGAGCCATAATTGCTTCTTTTTCAGGCTTAACCTTTGCTTTGAATACTTCCAAGTCAGCTCTCAATTTCTTGGTGGCTTCTTTATCAGCTTTTTTCTCCTTGATGGACTTGATGGTGATCTCAATCTTTTTATTTACTTCATCTAGTAGGGCTTTTGCTTCAGCTTTAGCTTCTTGGATATATTGCTTTTTATTAATATCTATGGTTTCTTTCAGCTGCGTATACTCCTTCATTCGCTGATCTAGCAGTCGTTCCTTTCTTGCATTTTCGCTAACCAATTGCTCATACTTAACTTTTTCATTTTCAAGCTTATTGAGCATGCGGTCATACCGTACACGCTCTTCACCAATATTGGCCTTAGCATAATCAATAATATCTTTGGATATCCCAATTTTGGACGCTATCTCAAGAGCGAATGAACTACCAGGCTTACCTATTTCTAACTGATAGAGGGGTTCAAGCCTATCTACATCATAGCGCATGGCGCCATTAACCAAGCCTTGGTTTTTAGATGCAATTTCTTTCAAATTCCCATAGTGCGTAGTAATGATGCCATATGCTCCAGATTTATTCAATTCCAAAAGTATGCCCTCTGCTATGGCTGCACCAAACTGTGGCTCAGTCCCAGTTCCAAATTCATCAATAAAAAGAATTGTTTTTTTGTTGGCAAACTGTGTGAAGTACTTCATACTCATCAAATGAGAACTGTAGGTACTAAGGTCATTTTCTATATTTTGTTCATCGCCTATGTCGATAAAGAAATTATCAAAGACCGTACATTTTGAATGCGGATCCAAAGGGATCAGTAAGCCACATTGCAACATATATTGCAACATGGCCACAGTCTTTAAGGTCACTGATTTACCTCCAGCGTTTGGTCCTGATATCACCAAAAGCCTCCTATTGTGATCCAGTTGGATATTGAGAGGGGTAACTTTTTTACCCTGCTGGGCTAAAGCAAACTGTAATAAGGGATGCTTTGCATTGTACCACTCGATTTGCTTTGCTTTTTCAACGAGCGGCTTGGCAGACTCTGTTTTTAAAGCAAATTTGGCTTTTGCTCTAATAAAATCTACCAAACCCAAGAATTGGAATGCTTTCCTCAAATCTGGGATATAACTTCTGAGTATATCCGTCAATTGAGTAAGGATTCGCTGGATTTCCCGGCGTTCCATATATTCTAAATCCTTGAGTTCATTATTGATATCTAGTACTTCAGCAGGCTCTAGAAATACAGTCTGACCAGTAGCAGATTCATCATGGATAAATCCTTTTATTTTTCTTTTATTCTCTGCCAAAACAGGAATTACCATCCTTCCTCCTCTGATAGTAACAGAAGCATCTTCTGGTGTCAAGCCCTTGGATCTAGCTTCTCTAAAAATTCTATCCAATACCTTTCTTAACCGACTTTCTTCATAAAGTATTTGTGAGCGAATCAAAGATAAATCCTTAGATGCATTATTTCTGATTTTCCCTTTTTCATCTATCACCCGCTCAATTGCCTTCAGCAGCGTTTGATCCAGCTGTACTAACCCAAGAAGTTGATGAAGATTGGGGTATTCTTCTGAGAATTTATTGAAAAAATTCACACATCCCACCAATGTAAAAAGGGATAGCTTGATTTCATGAAAATCATCCTCGTATAAAAAAGTACCTTCAACCTTAGCCTTATCGAGGTAAGGATGAATATTAGTATAATTAGAAGTGGGAAAAGTCTCTCCTGAAATTAATATATGTCTAAACTCTTCCGTTTGATCAAGAAGTCGTACAATCAAGCTCAAATCTTTTGAAAAAGTCATTTTATCAACAAAGGCAGTTCCTAAAGAACTGGAGCATTCTTCTTTGATCAATTCTCTGATTTTGTCAAAATTGATCTTCTCTTCCAGACTAATTGGGTAATTCATCACTTTCTTTTACGTTCCCTTCTTTTTCGATTACATTCAAAGAATCGATTACTCTAGCATAAACTCTATCTATGATTCTAGGTCTTGCCAAGTAGTATTCTAAACTCCTATGGAAAACTGAATCTATCACCTGATGTTTTCGAAATACTTCCTTCTCAAACATGGGATACAAATTTCTCGATGAATCATAATTGATAGGCAAAGTACTTACATACCCTTCTGCGATATGAATATCAATTAGCATTCCTACCATTTGATCTTCATTGAGAATATCTTCTGGTTTATCTTCATTTCTGCAAGATTGAAGTAAAAGGATAAGCGGTATAAAGATTAGCAACTTTTTCACGTTCCAAAATTAACACTTTAAACAGAGAACCACATATAAATTTTATTATTCAAAAGACTGCCTTAAATTAGACATCCGAAAACAAACTCCATGAACCAACTACTAAAAAAACTTCGAAGATATGAAATCATGATCCGGAAAGTGGCCAACAACCACCTTCAAGGAGACTACCAATCTATATTCAAAGGTGCAGGGTTAGAGTTTGATGACTTGAGACCATATCAGTATGGTGATGACGTAAGGACCATCGAATGGAAAGTCTCTGCCAAAGGTCATGGAACTTTTGTCAAAACATTCAAAGAAGATAAAGATCAAAGCGTCTATTTCCTATTAGACATCAGTGGTTCTCAAGATATCGGGGCATCTGGTAATAAGAAAATAGACAAAGGAAAAGAAGTAGCTGGTGTTTTGACCCTCGCTGCCATTTTCGAAGGAAGCCAAGTTGGTTTAGTATCTTTCTCTGATCAAAAAGAAAAAATTATTCTCCCTGGAAAAGGACCAAAGCAAGGAGTTAAAGTGATACAAGGTATTTTCAATCATGAAAATAAATCTTTAAAGACAAATCTAAAGGAGATGTTCTCTTTTGCCTTGAACCTGATCAAAAAGCGTAGCATCATTATTGTGATTTCCGATTTCATCGATGAAGGATATGAGCGCCCTTTCAAAGCCTTAGCTGAGAAGCATGACTTAGTTGCTATTCAATTAACTGACCCAAGAGAATCTAAACTTCCTGCATTAGGTATTATACCTGTTTATGACAAGGAGGAAGGGAAAACTACTTGGGTAAATACTGCATTTGGATCATTTTCTAAGAAAATTACAGATACATTTACTACAGAAAGAGATCTGCTCAAAAGAATATGTAAAAAAAATCAAATTAACTACCTTGAAATAGATACGGGGCAAGACATAGTTTTACCCTTGATCGAATTGTTTAAGACCAGAAATAAAACCATGAAACGTGGCTAAAATTTATAAATTCCTTTTCTTCATAGCACTCCTCTTTTCTTTTCAATTAAGTCATGGACAAGAATTGAAAGTTGAAGGTTATTTCATGCAAGATTCGGCCAAAATTGGAGAGAAAGTACCGTACGTACTGAAAGCAAAATACAGTAAAGGTATGAATGTGGTATTCCCTGATTCCACTTTTGATTTCAGTCCTTTTGTTTTGCTAGAAAAACAAACTTTCATGAGTAGTACCAAAGAGGGCATCACACTTGATAGTGCCATCTATTACGTTTCCAATTTTTCTTTAGACCCTGTTTCCAATTTTTCTTTACCTGTTTTTGAAGTAATGAAATATGACAGCTTGGAATATTATCCAGAAGAGGCCTCGCTGACATTAAAACTATTAATCGATCCACTTCCAGAACAGCTATTATTCAAAGACAACAATATCTATCAAATACTACCTAAGAGCTTTAATTACCCATTATTAATTGCTGTTATTGTATGCTTAATCATTATAATTCTAGTTCTCTTTTTCTTTTTTGGAGATGCGATCAAAAAACAATTTCAAACTTGGAGTGAAAAGAGGAAATATAAAAGATTTATTACTAAATGGGAAAAAGCAGAGAAAACCTTTGCTTCTAGGCCAGATATGGATGGAGCTGACGAACTATTGGGTTTATGGAAGACCTATATGGAGCACTTGAAAAATAGGCCTTTCAGAGAATGGACGACTATTGAAATATCAGAGTTTCTAGAAAATAAAGAGATCATCAAAGATTTCAGAGAAATAGAAATGATTATCTATGCTGGCAAAAAAGGGCAAGATATAAGCCAAGCCTGTAGAAACCTAAAAGGAATCTGCGCTGAAACTTACCAACAAAAAATTACCCAAAAACATGAGCGTAAATAGTATCTCTGATTTCATTTCACTGTATTGGTTTTTGCCTGATACTTTCAAAAACTTTGATTGGGAAAACCTTTGGGCACTTCATTTATTATGGATCATTCCTCTTTTAATGCTCTTGAGGAAATTTGTTAAGTTTTTAAAAAACCCTGTTCTAGAATTGTCCCTCCCAGGCTCTGTAGCATCTAACAATCCATGGACTTATCTTAGGCTAATCCCTACACTTTTTTTCTTACTGACCTTGTGGATGGTATCAATAGCAATCGCACGGCCACAAAAATCGAATGAAAGAATAGAACAGTATACTGAAGGTATTGACATCATGTTAGTCTTGGATATTTCAGAATCTATGGATTTACAAGATTTTCAACCCAACCGACTTGAGGCGGCCAAAGAAACTGCAATTGACTTTATCAATGGTCGATTTGGGGACCGCATTGGGATGGTTATATTTTCAGGAGAAGCTTATTCATTAGCTCCATTGACTACTGATTATGGATTATTGACAGATTTGATCAAAGATATATCATTCAACATGATGGATGCGAAGGGTACTGCTATTGGAAGTGCTATTGCTTCGGGGACTAACAGAATGAGAGAGGCTGAATCAAAATCAAAAGTGATGATTCTACTTTCTGATGGAGAGAACAATGCTGGCAATGTAGATCCTATATTTGCTGCGGAGCTAGCGGCAGCTTTTGATATAAAAATTTATAGCATTGCTGTCGGTAAGGACGGAATGGTTCCTTATGGAGTAGATTTTTTTGGAAGGCCTCAGATGATAGAAAGTTATTTAGACGAAACTACTCTGAGGGAAATTGCTACCATAGGAGGTGGTAAATTTTACAGAGCATCTGATGACAATGCACTTGAGCAAATTTTTGAGGAAATAGATAGCTTAGAAAAAGCTGAAATTATCGAATCAAGATACAAGGAAACAAATGATTATTACCGAGTCTATTTATTTTGGGGTCTATTGTTTTTCTTCAGCTGGATGACACTGAAAAGTACTTTCTTCAACAACTTCTTACTAGACTAGAATTTTTAATCTATATAGTTATTGGTTGTTTGAGTTATTGGGGGGGATTAGAGATTACAAGATTTTAAGATTGAAAAATTGGAAATTGAGTTGAAAGGTTTAAAAGTTAGCGGGGATTAAGGATAAGTTGATTGAGTTATTGGTTGATTGGGATATTGAGTTATGATGTGAGTTGACTACTCGAAGGAGGTGAAATTTAGTTTAAAGTTGATTTTGAGCTAAAGGAATTAGTTGATTTGGTTGATTGAGGGGTTAGTTGATTAGGTGAATAGGTATTAGGCTTGCAAGGGCTTGCCATATTGGATAGATAGTGGTCAGCCTTGTATCTGAGGAAAAATACTGTCAAATGATAATCCGTTAAGCCTGTCTACGCCAGGTAGACGTGGGAGGATAGGGAATATACTGGTAACATACATTTAACGATGAACAATTTTAACGTTTAACAAATCTGGTTAGATTAAGATTTGGAAAGGCATATATCAACTTTATATAGCGAAGCATATATCATTCTCTATCCATGAAAATATAGCTATAGGGTAAAAAACACAAAAGCCTTTCAGTTTCCTGAAAGGCTTTTTGATAATGTGGCGGCGACCTAC
>NZ_FZOK01000005.1 GCF_900188245.1 Belliella buryatensis
AGAGGTTATAGGAATATCTCCAACTTTATCAACATGATTTACTTCATCTCTGGAAAACTCAAATTCGACTACCCACTATATTCCACCTAGAGCCTATAATTTTTGTTGAAGAACTTGTTAGTTCAGCTCCATCAATTTCAAATTGGAAATTCACAGCATTAAAACCAGCTCTTGATATACAGGATGTTAATATAAGAATGGAAGATTACACTTTTGAAAGTGGTAATCTATCGTTTTATGCTATTGAGGACAGAAACTATCCTGATGAAGTTGATATTGTCGTGGCACATGATGATTACAAAGAAGAAGATAGAATAACTATCATAAACGGGATATACATTTTCCTTGATAATTATCTCGAAGAACTAAATTCTGTTACAACCATAGACAACTTAACAGTGATTTCAAAAGACCAAGCTGAGATAGATTTGATTCCAATTGAAAAGCTTAAAGATTATCTGATTTGGAGAGAAAAGGAGTTTTTGGAAAAATATGATGGGATAAGACACAATACTGATAACGATAATTATTCAAGCTTGGAAGCAACTCTTAAAAATGGTCTTCAATTAGTAGCAATTATAAATACCACTTTACTTGATTGGGATAGTAAAGCATCACATCCTTGGATTTTAAAGGTTGAAATAAAGTATGACGGCAGTAAGAACAATGGTATGCCTGATAATGATTCTTATGAACAACTAAATAATTTTGAAGATGAATTAATGCTTGAACTTAAAGACTTTGACGGATATTTGAATATAGGGAGGCAAACAGCAGATGGAGAAAGAATTATTTTTTTTGCATGTAAAGATTTCCGAAAGCCATCCAAACTTCTTTACAATTTAGCCACTAAACATTCAGGCAAAATAAATTTGAATTTTGATATCTATAAAGATAAATATTGGCGATCATTTGAAAGATTTAGACCTAATTGACAAAGGAAGCCAAGTTGCCAACTTCACCTGGGAAGACAGCGAGCGGTTTCAAGTAAATTGAAAGTATAGTGTCTTTAAAAAGCTAGGGTTTAACTTTAAATAACTTAATCATGAAGAAAATTTCAATATTTTTACTTATTCCTATTTTATCCTATGGTCAGTCTGATACAGATGGTAAAATGCCCCCAGAAAGTGTTTTATATGCGGAAGGGAAATAGTTTTATGTGGTAATTTAATGATCAAATGAAATTAGGTATGTATGTTCTTTCGGTTTATTTACGGGCATTTTCCAGACTTTTAAAGTAAACATATCATCTTCAGAAGTATATCCATCTTTGTTTGTTGTGATTTTTGGAGAAGAAGAAAGGTTGAGTTTTATATTCGATATTAGATATATATCATCAATATCATTCTTTTTGTAATTGGATTCCACACGACTAATGCTTGATTTTAAGATGTATCTGTTAGATATATCTTTTTCATTCCAAATTTCATATTCTTCCTTAATGAAGGCGATTTTTTTAAAATCCACAATCTTAGTCATAAGGTTTAATTTAAGGTTTTCAGCTCTTAAAGCTTTACTGTTTTTCCAATACTTCAAATATGATATACCATAATCATCTTTATTGATCCATATTTCTCCATCAAATTCAGATTTTGCAGATTTGCCTTCAAATTGGATTTTATATACCTCGGAGTTTTCATCTTCCAATTGATAATTGAAGCGCTTCATTTCATTTAAAGTAAGAAAATAAGGGATATTTGATGCTTCAAAAAAAAATGAATTAATATTCCTGAAATATTTCTTTTGGTAAAGGATACTATCCAAATAGGAAATCTCTTTGTTTCCTTCTTGAATTTTTATATTCAAGATTTCAAAATTAGGTAACCCATTATATCGATCAATTTGTCTATTGAAAAGTAGAAACCGCTCTATAAAATTGTCTTCTCTAGATTGTGCGTTTTGAAAATTTAATTTTTCACCATATTCATAAGTTGTAGTGGCTGGGTAGATTTGATAGATTTTTCCTATTTGATCTATTGCTTGTCTGATAATATCCTCTGCACTAAGGGCTGAAACGACAACTTCGTTAAGGTTGTATGTTTCTTCTTCCAAAACGACCTCAAGGTTTGAGTTAGAATCAACTTTTAAGACCTTTGATTTATAACCCATTGATCTAAAAATCAGTAATTTATTGTCTGCGTCAATTTTAATCTTGAATTCCCCTTTTTGATTAGCTACAGAGTGATATTCTCCATTAGAGACCATCACCAGAGGAATAGGATCACCATTTTTATCAACAACTTTTCCAGTTACTGTTTCATTACCAAGGATAAATGAAAATATAAAGAATAAAAATATCATGGGGTTTGAAATTTGTATTTGAAGATGGCAAAGAGCGCTTCTCCTTCAAATGCTTTTAAATGTAATGGATCAATATTTTCTCCAAAATGATCTATCAATCCTCTAAAATGGTCTAAATCTATCACTGAAATAAATTCCCCCTGTTTGAAAATGGTATGATTTAGCAGGGAAAAACTGATTAAAAAATCTGTGAAATTTTTTCCTTCTTTGATTTTTATTACTTCGGCTCCATTATTTCTAATTAATCTATATTCTGGTCTTCCAGATTTATTGTAATGAAATATTAAATTATCATCGAATGCAACCAAGCCATCAATATGTGTGGTCTTATTTTCGAAATCATTTTCAACTTGATTTAATAATTCTGGAGTTAGAAACTGATTTTCAAAATCCAAAGTATAAATTATGTCAGCATTTTCAGAAGTTAGCCTATATACATTATTATCAAAGGGGATACTGAATAGCTTATCTTTTTTTGATGGTGAAAAAATATTTGTCGCTTCTATGCTTAGTATTGGTTCTTCCTGATAGGGAAGAAGTTTGTTCTGCAACTGAAATGTATTTTTATCTAATACAGCAATATTAAATTTTTCATTTTCTGAAGTTGGTTCATATCCTAAATAGCAAAATAAATTCCCTTCTTGGATTGTCAATAACTTTTCAATCACAAAATCTAGACGAGTAGTACTAATATAATTTCCATCAATGGAGTATTTCTCTATTCTCTTTCCTTGGGTGTAGAGTAAAATTATATTATTATCTATGTCGATTAGAAAATCATAGATGTTTTGTTTTTCAAATGACTGGATCTTTTGTATAAATCCCCCCTTATTATCAAAAATTTGTAAGCTTTTGGAAAACTCATCATCAAGAATGAAAAGCTTATTGTCCAAAAATTCAATTTTTTTCACAAAACCAAATCCTTCAATATTTTCAAAGGAGATTGGTGTGATCTCTAGTTCGTGAAATATTTCATTGATCGAAATTTCTTTGGTTGGGCTTACAACATTGATGGATTCATTCTTTTCTACTTGGCAGGAGAAGGAAAAAAGCAATATGGGAAACAGGAATAAGATTGAATTTTTAATTTTGTTTTTCATATTATGAATGTTTAGTTAATCAAATCAAAAAAAAAAAATAAAAAATCTAATTAATTTATCAAAAATAATTTATTTATTATTTTATAAAATTGCTATTTTATTGAATATAAATAATAATAAACATGCTAATTTTATTAGTATCATTTCGATTTCTATATTTCATTAAGTTTTGCTCAATCTAATTTTTAATACTTTTAAAAGCTTTAAGACGATTTTTTATTGATATGTGTCGACTTCCTATTATCATATCTGTTTTGGATCAAATCAAATACAGCTTTTCCCTATATTTGCCTAAAGGTCTTTTTGGATTGACCCTAATTTGAGAACCAATCAAAATTCAGATTTTTGGAAAGTTTATTTGGCGATACTTACGAACCCCAGGATGAAAAATCTCGGCTTTTTGCTGATGTGATCCTGCCTGTGCCCATTCCCAAGATGTTTACCTATAAGATTCCTCGCAACCTCGCAGAGGAAGTGGGAATTGGCTATAGGGTGATGGTGCAGTTTGGGCAGAAAAAAGTACTCACTGGCATCATTGGTAAGGTCCATCAGAAGCCGCCAAAAGAATATGAAGCTAAGACCATCCTCGATGTGCTTGATACCTATGCCATGGTCAATCCTTTGCAGATCAAGTTTTGGGCATGGATGGCGGAGTACTATTGTTGCCATATTGGGGAAGTGATGAATGCAGCTCTTCCAGCTGGTCTCAAGCTCAGCAGTGAGAGCAAGGTTCAGCTGAACCCTACCTACGATGCGGATACTTCTCCATATCCTTTGGACGAAAGGGAAGAAGTCATCCTGCAGGCTTTGGCTACCAAGGCAGAATTGACTTATGAGGATTGTCAGGAGTTGGTGGGAGTCAAGACCATTCATGGTATATTAAAAAGCCTGGTGATCAAAGAGGCCATCATCATCTTTGAGCAAGTCAAGGATAAGTATACGCCAAAGGTTGAGAATCGTATTAGGCTTTGTCATCCTTATGCGAGTGATAAGCAAGCCCTAGAGCGCTTGTTTCAAGAGATCGCTGCTAAGCCCAAGCAAGAAGAAGTATTGCTCAAATACCTCCAAGAAATTCCCGTATACCAAAATCCAGCGTTGAACTCAAAAGGCGTCGAAAAGAAAGTCATTGCTGATGCAGGACTTTCTATGAGTTCTTTGAAAACCTTGATCAAAAATGGGGTTATGGAAGAGTATAAGCTGATCATCAGTAGATTTGAGGACAAGGAAGGAAGTGGTGAGGAGATCAAGCTCTCTGAAGAGCAGCAGCGTGCGCTAAATGAGATCAAGCAAGGGTTTCAAGATCATCAAGTCAACCTTCTCCATGGGATCACAGGAAGTGGGAAGACGGAGATTTATATCAAGCTGATAGAAGAGGCTTTGGCGAGTGGCAGTCAGGTGCTATTGCTATTGCCTGAGATTGCACTGACCACGCAGATGGTGGGAAGGCTGCAGGAGGTCTTTGGGAGTAGAATGGGTGTCTACCATTCGAAGTATTCTGACAATGAGCGCGTGGAGGTATGGAATGGTGTCATCAGTGGAAAGTTTGCTTTTGTGGTTGGTGTGAGGTCTTCTATATTTTTGCCATTCGACAGCTTGGGTTTGGTGATTGTGGATGAAGAGCACGAATCTTCTTACAAGCAGTATGATCCAGCACCACGGTTTCATGCAAGAGATGCAGCTATCATGCTGTCATGGTTGCATCAAGCGAAGACGCTACTTGGTTCTGCGACACCATCCTTTGAGAGCTTTTTCAATGCCAGAACCAAGAAGTACGGCTATATCCAACTCAATCAGCGCTATGGTGATGCGAAGTTGCCTGAGTATATTTTGTCTGACATTTTGGTGGATAAAAAGAAGAACTTGCTTAAGCTTGATTTTACTAGGGTGATGCGGGAGAAGATCCAAGAGGCACTCAACAAGCAAGAGCAAGTGCTAATTTTCCAAAATAGGAGGGGCTATGCACCCTATATTTCATGTGAAGATTGTGGCTGGATCCCAGAGTGTGAGCACTGTGATGTGAGCTTGACCTACCATCAGTTCAGTGAGGAGATGAGGTGCCATTACTGTGGATTCAAGGAGAATGTACCCAAGGTCTGTCCAGCCTGTGGTAGCGGGAAGTTGGCAGCAGTAGGGCTCGGCACAGAGCGGATAGAGGAGAGTTTGGCTTTGCTTTTTCCTGAGGCAAGAGTTGCCCGGATGGACTTGGATTCGACAAGGAGTAAGTATGGTTATCAGCGTTTATTGGAAGACTTTGGTGCTGGCAATGTAGATATATTGGTCGGTACCCAGATGATTACCAAAGGTCTAGATTTCGATAGAGTGACGGTAGTAGGTATACTTGATGCGGATCGGATCTTATATTTTCCTGACTTCAGGGCTGGTGAGCGAGCATTTCAGCAGATCACGCAGGTAGCCGGTCGGGCTGGAAGAAGGGAGAGAAAGGGGACTGTGGTCATACAGACCCGCAAGCCAGATCATTTTGTATTTGATGCTGTGATGAAGGGTGATTATAAAAACTTCTATGTAAATGACATGACTGAGCGGCAAAAGTTTTTTTACCCTCCATTTGTCAAGCTGATCAAAATATCGAGTAGGCACAAGGATTACAAAACAGCGGAGAAAGCAGCCAGGCATTTACATAACCTACTGAGCGATATACAAGTCAGAAAAATCATGCTGGGGCCTGAAAAAGGGCTGATCGGAAAAATCAAGAATCAATACATCTTCGAAACCCTCGTCAAATTAGACAAATCTGGAAATGCTCAAGCCGTATTCAAGCACGAGCTCCAGAAGATATTGGAAGAAATTTACTCCAATAAGGAATACAGAAGTGTCAGGGTGGTAGTGGATGTAGATCCTTATTAGGCTAGACCTACAATTCTAAATTTGTTTGCAGGTCTAGCTTAGATAGTTTTTTTTTCTAAAAATGATAAGAAATCCTCAGTGCTTTGAGAGGAAGTAAGTTCAACCCAAAAGTCTCTGGCCCTGATTCTCGGTCTGTGGGGGTAAATGAACTTCCATTTTTGAATACAGAATTGGCATAAAAAACTTCAAAGCCAGTTTCTGCGGAAAAGCTCAATCTTGGATTGAAGTGGTATTTGACTCCCCAAAAATTGGAAGCGCTGTACCTCATGACATCAATGTTGAAAAATTCACTCTCTCCTGCTGGTTGTCCAATTCTATCAAAAAATCTGGCATTTGCAAAACCAAAGCCAAGGTCTACACCTCCATAGGCAATGAATTTATCATTGATGAATTTTTGCCTCTCTAGCCCCATGGTGATCTCGTAGGTCAGTTCTCTATTTTTTCTAAAATTGACTGCCTCCTCGAATAGAAAATTAGAATTGAATTCATTCTGAAAAACCATGTTCGCTCTGAATCCCATATTTCTACCTTTAGGGCTCAGGTAATTTTTCCTATAAAATAGTGAGCTAGGCACCTCTCCTCTTAAGATGGGAAGTAAGCTGACAGCAAGTTCGTGTTTGGTTTCTTCATAATTGTAAACCCTCTTTTCATTTTCGTCCACTGATTGAGCCATGACTACTGAACTGGAACATAATAGGATAGCTAATAAGATTTTAATTTTCATAGAATAGGATTTAATAAATAAATAATTGTTTTCAGGTAAGCTTACGGGTTTAGTATATGAAAAGTTTATGTTTAGTTTAAAAATGATTTATTCTGCTGAATAGCAGTTACTGATTTATGATTTTATAAAGATTTTATTTTCTACTTAACTGGTAAGAAAGTGGACAATCTGGTTGTTATTGATGAAGTTTCAGAAGTCGAAATTTATGATTATTAAAAACTACGACATTTAATGTCAAAAAAGTGTTGGTTTTATAAACATGTATATGTTATTTAAAATAACTTTCTTATCTTAGCTACTGTTAAAACAAAAAAGCTATGGAAGAGATTGCAAAAATCAGTTTGACTCAAAAAACCTTGCCTTCAGGTAATTGTCAAGTGAAGTTTTTTATAGAGGATGAGCAAAAGCCACAATATGGCTATTTGCTAGTCAGTGAGCCTAAGTCGGTGGGAGAGATCATAGAGGAAATCAAGAATAGGATGGAGCAGAGAAAAATGAGTAACCCATTTTCTGTGAAGAATCCAGTGAAAGAAGATCATAACTTTTATCTCTACTCTGCTTAATGCTATTGGCTAAGAATCTTAAGTTCCTCAGAACTACCAAGGGGATCACCCAATCGGAACTTGCTGAAGATCTCGGTGTGCAGCGCACCATGATATCTGCTTATGAAGATGGAAGGTCTGAACCAAAACTTACAGCTTTGGCTAAGATTTCTGAGATTTTCATGGTATCTATAGATGAATTGCTTCATCATGATATACAAGAAAAGGGCAGGAAAGTCTTACAACAAAAACAGCTTAAAGTTTTGACCATAGCAGTGGACAAGGAAGACAATGAACATATCAGCATGGTAGGTCAAAAGGCTTCCGCCGGTTATCTCAATGGTTTTGCAGATCCTGAGTATATGGAGCAGCTACCACAATTTCGGTTACCTCATCTTGCTACCAATCAATCTTACAGAGCTTTTGAAATAGCGGGGGATAGTATGCTACCCCTAGTACCAGGGACTTTGATTATAGGCAGCTATATAGAGCAGTTGTCAGCTATCAAAAGTGGAAAGACCTACGTCTTAGTGACAAGTACCGAAGGCGTGGTGTATAAGCGGGTATTTAATTATTTGCAGGATAATGGAAAGTTGTTTTTGGTCTCTGACAATGAACACTACAAGCCTTACGAGATCAAAGGGGAGGATGTGATGGAAGTTTGGGAGGCCAAAGCTTTTATCAGTACTGATTTCCCAAATCCAAAGGATAAAAATACACCTGTTACCAACGAGGACCTATCCAAAATGATACTAGACTTGAAAGCTGAGATCGTCAAGATGAAAGGTTCTCGAAATTGAAAGTGCTTATTTACAGCATATTGATAGTTGTTTGACAAACATTTTATCTTTCATTCATTTCGATGTTTTAGAAAAATAAATGGGTGATATTATTCTGAAAGCCCAAAAGTATGAAACATAAAAAAATCGGTAGATTACCGGTTTTTTTATGTTTCAATCACTTTTTTATCAATTTTCAATTTCACCTTTTTCAGCTTTCTCGATCAAGACGTCATTGGCTGTGATTAGAATTTCAACCCTTCTATTTTTAGCACGTCCTTCGTCAGTGTCGTTGGTAGCTACAGGTTTATCAAACGAAAAACCTAATGTAGTCATTCTTTTATCATCAATACCTTGCATTTTTAGGTAGTTTTTCACCGAAGCTGCTCTTCTTTCAGATAGTCCAAGGTTGTACTGATAGGAACCTCTGTTGTCAGTATGGCCTTCGATGGATAGATCTGTGTCAGGATATTCTTTGAGGATTTCTGCAAACTTCATGATGTTTTCTTGAGATGCAGGAGTCAATGAATAAGAATCAAATCCAAAAAGGATGCCTGAATCAAAGGTTAATTTGATCGCATCACCTACTCTTTCTACCTCTGCATCTTTTACTTCTTCTTCTATCTTCTTGGCTTGCTTATCCATGTAGATACCTACTGCCGCACCAGCTGCCGCTCCGACTACTGCTCCGATAGCAGCACCTTTGCCAGCTTGGCCACTTTTATTTCCAAGAACCGCTCCTACTGCACCCCCAGTTCCACCACCGATCACGGCTCCTTTTTCTGTATTGTTCCAGCTAGCACAGCTGAATAGAAATACCACCCCTAAAATTTGGGCGAAAATACTCTTGATGAATCTTGGCTTTTTCATAGCTATTAAAGTTGGTTATAAGTTTAAAAACCCTTCTTTGATTTTAGAGACTGCATCATAAGAAGCGTCAATATTGTAAATACCTTTCCCAAATTCATGCCAAAAACCATCACCACAGTCAATATAGCTCCCCCTTTTAGTAGGTTTATTTTCTTTGGCTATATCGTAATCATAATCAGGTAGATAGATATTGGTAAGTAGATCTTTTGTCTTTTCCCAATTGAGTTCTTTTTCTGTACCATTGACTGATGCTATGGCTTTCCTTACCGAAAACTTCATCGTCAAAGCGATGTCTAAACTTGAATCTGAATTGATTTGCAGGAAGTTGACTGTCAGAGGTGCTTCTCGCTTACTAGTTTCGAAGATGGCTTGAATGATTTCTTGGGACTCGATCTTCCAATCTTCTTGGTTTAACGGAACTGTTCTGGCGATCTTGCCATGAATATCTTTGGCTAATATCCTTATACCACCATCTTCTTCATCTATTTTTTTATTGGACCATTTGGATTTGGTGTAGAGTTTTTTGATTGGTGCGACCCAAGCATTGTGAAGTTCGCCTACCCAATGATAATCATCTTCAATAGTAAATCCCTCGTTCAGAATTTCTTCTTCTGTCAATTCCTCTCTATGGGTGTACTCCATATCCACAGCCGTATTGAGGAAATTCTTTTCAAAATTGAGCTTCAGTTTGAATCTATGACTAAAGGGTGGAGGGATACTTCCTGAATCATAATCTATTTCTAACCTCAACAAATCATCTGTTTTCAAATGCATATTATTTTTGTTTTTATGAATCTCCGCTTTTTTACATATAATAAAATATTCTTGAAGCTTGATGATTTCGAATTACAGTCAACTGTGAACGATCATTCACTTCAAATCATGTGCTCTTTTTTAACACTGGTATAAATGCGGATAATTTGTTTAATAATAACTACTCCTCATATGTTTTGGAGGAATTAGCGACCATCTCGTTGATGATTTCCATTTCTTTTTTGCTAAGGTCTCTCCATTTGCCTACGGGAAGGTCAAGCTTTACATTCATGATTCTAATCCGCTTGAGCTTGGTGACTTCGTAGCCAAGGTATTCACACATCCGACGAATTTGACGATTGAGTCCTTGGGTGAGGATGATGTTAAACTTGTTTTTTCCTATCCTCCTCACTTTACACTTCTTAGTCACCGTTTCGAGAATTGGGATACCATTTTCCATGCTTTTTACGAAATCATCCCCAATGGGTCTATTCACTGTTACCACATATTCTTTTTCATGGTTATTACCAGCACGAAGGATTTTATTGACAATATCACCATCACTGGTAAGGAAAATTAATCCCTCGCTCGGTTTGTCCAATCTCCCAATAGGAAAAATTCTTTTGGGATGTCCTATGTAATCAATGATGTTGTCTTTTTCTGCTTTTACATCAGTAGTGCAAACAATGCCAACTGGTTTGTTGAAAGCGATGTAAACATGGTCTGAACTTGGTGCTGAAATTAGCTTTCCTTTTACCCTTACTTCATCTCCGGGGAATACTTTTGTACCCATTTCGGGAATTTTCCCGTTGATAGTGACAAGGCCCTCTTCAATAAGTTTGTCCGCAGCCCTTCTCGAGCAGTATCCTACTTCGCTGAGATATTTATTGACTCGGGTAGCTTCTGATTGATCCATGAACTCTGAATTTCATGCAAATTTAGGGCTTATTTCAGGAATATCTCTTTTGATCAGGACTGATAAATAGTTAATTTTAAGTGAGACACATTTTAAACCCTTAATCTATATGGAAACAAAGCAATTTAAGTCAGTAGGAATATGGTTGGATCAGTCAAAAGCACATTTTATAGGATATCATGAAGGTGAAGCTCAATTTCTAGAAACACTCATCTCTCCACATGAAAGAATCAAAAGAGAGGAAGGGGAGGTAAGTGATACAGCTCGGTTTTCTCCCAACCCCTCGGTACTTTCTAACAATGAATACAGAAAAAACAATATCGCCCAGAATGAACTCAATGAGTATTATAAAATGCTTGAAGATAAAATTGCTAAATATGATGATATCCTCCTTTTTGGTCCGGGAACAGCTAAAGATCAGTTCAAAAATCGACTAGCAGAGAATAAATCATTTAGTAAAAAATGGGTTTCTGTACAAAATTCAGATAAAATGACTGACAATCAGCTTTTAGCATTTGTTCGGGATTTTTACAAAAGTTGAAAACTGTATTAATCTGCATCTAATATAAGGGGTCGATGGTTTCATTGTAAGCCACCGACCCTTTAGTTTTATAGTTGATACTCCAAGAGAACAATAGAATTAATCTTCTGATCAATTCTCCTCAATTATCAAACCCATATGATCAATGGCTCAAGTTCTTTTCTTTTTTAAACTTAATATAATTTCCTAAATCTGAGTGAAGGATATCATGTAGTTCCTTTTCCTTACTGGTTTCAGTAAATAAAAATCCAAACACACCAAATTCATTCAATGGATATTTTCTGACATGAAGTGGATTTTCGAAATCATTTGCAATCGCTTCATAATCGAATGATGCTATTTCTTCTAGTTTGAATTTTGCTGCCTTATCTAATAGAATAAGACTGTATTTTTTATCTTTTCTATTTTGGAAAATAGCTTCCCAATCAGGCTTTTTGGATTCGAAGAAATATTGATAAGAATTCACTCCATATCCAAACCAGGTCAAATCTGCGGTAGTACACCAACCTCCAAATCGCATAGGATTAACTTCTATTGGGGTGATACGGTTATTTTGGTCTACTCTAATCTCTATATGAAGTGGAAAATTTTTGATCTCAAGTTTTTCACCTATAGCTTTTAAGAAATCCATCAAAGGATTATGAAGCCTTTTAATGATTTCCTCAGAGCTATAGTACCAGCGATCACTGACATCTTCTTCGGAGATAAATACATGATGAAGGATATTCAAAATGACAGGCTCGCCATTTTTATCAAAATAACAATCGAATGCATATTCTTCACCTTTGATGTATGCTTCAATAATGAAATCTGTATTATCAATTACTTCTTTTGGATACAAGCTTTTGGTGGATTCAATTGCCTCATAAATTTGATCTACGGTTTTCATCCAGTCTTCAGGTCTATCCACTTTATGCACGGCGATACTGAAAAAACCCACAGCGGGCTTTACAATTAATGGGTAATTCAGATCATTGGGATCGACTTCTTTTAACTCAGAAAAGGCTATTGATTGAAACTGATAATCGGGAAAGATATCGCTTACGAGTTTTCTGAATCGGAATTTGTTTTTGAAAGTATCTATCAGTTCTGGAAATCTAGTTCCAATGGCATGTTGCTGTACCCAGCTGATGGTGTTTTCAGAATTAGTGTATAAAGCAATTTCTGGATCCTGTTGAATGCTCTTTTCAGCTTCTTTTTCAGAGATGAAATTGATATTTCTGTTTTTGCACCAGTCTTTTGCTTGCTGTGTAGCAACTACCGGATATTGATAATGCTCGATTGTTTCGAGAAGGAAATCTGAAACAAATGGGTAATCTAAAAGAATCATAAGTTTGGGATGATTAGCAGGCAAAATTAAGCTTAGCGAAGACTGATTGTTTGTCTATTTACACCAGTGGTTAAGCTAAATGTAGCTTTACTGAATGAAGGAGGGCCGAAAGTTCCTGTTACGTTATTTGAAAAGCCATATCCATCTAGTGGTATGCCAAATCTATTGGTTCGTAGTTTGCCTGTTTCCTCTGTATCATGAATGACTGCAATTGCATATATTCCTGCTGGCAGATTTTTGAAAGTATAAGTTGCTTTTTGATTTACTATTTTAAGCGTAGCGCTTTTGAAAGCCTTGCTTGGATCATCTGGCCATCCTTTTTCCTGATCAAAAAGTAAAACTCTGATAACACCTTTATCACTTTTGATTTTATCTACTGTTAAGTCGAGCTGTGACATTTGAAGATCAGTTTTGCCAAAACCTAAAAACATCATTAAAATTAATTGGAACCACATAGTTTGAGAGTTTGAATTCTGTTGGTTTTTCCTGAATCCGTTCTTTGAAAAGAAGGTATGCCATAGATTCTCTTAGGGCATTCGTATTTATTCAGGTTTGATTTCAAGAGCTTGAGCAATTCCTGTTCCTTCTTTTGGTCAAGCTCAGATTCGATGATTAAAACGGCTCTTTGACCGAGGTAATCATCAGTTTCGCCAATTATAAAATAATTGACGGGACCTAGGCTAGCAGTAATTATTTTTTCTATTTGCTTTTCTATGATTTCAGGGTGAATTTTCACTCCTCCTGAATTGATGATAAAATCAGCTCTTCCTAACCACTTGAAGCTTGTAGGAGAAACCAGCTCAACGATGTCATTGGTTTGGAGCCTTTTTTCTTGTGCCATGGGAGCTTCTATCCAAAGACAGCTTTGATCATCAACTCCTATGTTTACTTCAGGAAGTACGCTATAGATCAAATCACCCGATTCTATTTTTGCTAATGCGATATGGGAGACTGTCTCGGTCATGCCATAGGTTTGAAAAGCATTGAGTCTAGCTTTTTTGATTTCTTCTACCAATTTTGGAGAAGATGTGGCTCCGCCAATAATCAGAGTCTTTATTTTTCGGAGGAATTGGGTTTGTTCCTGATTTCGAAGGCTAGACTCCACCTGCATGGGTACCATGGCTACAAAATCATAAGGCTGCTGCATCCATTCCTCCTTAAAAGGATTGCTAGAAGGTAGGCAAAGATAAATGCTGGCATCCCACTCCATGGCTCTCACAAGCATCATTTTACCACCTATCATTGCGGTATTGATGCAGCCTAATAATAGGGGCTGAGTTGGGATCTTAAAAAATTCAGCAGTAGCCTTGGCTGATTTTTCCATTTGGCTTCGTGTGACAAGAATATCTTTTGGGTTTCCTGTAGAGCCTGAGGTTTTCAAGACAAATTCTTGTTTGCCAGACAACCAATCTTGACAAAATATTAGACATTCTTTGAAATAAGGTACCTCTACTTGCCATTTTCCAGCAAGAATCTCATTGAAAGAGAAAGTCTGATGTTCTAAGATTATTTGCCCCATATTTTTAAGATCTATGCAAGGTAATGCCTTTCCTAAAATTCAACAAAATTCAGCGAAGCCTGTTATCTTGCAAAAAAATAAAAATAGATTAGACATGACAATCAACTGGACAACTGCCAAGGAATACGAAGATATTACTTATAAGAAATGTGATGGTGTAGCTAGAATTGCCTTCAATAGACCTGAGGTCAGAAATGCATTCCGTCCTAAGACTACCAGCGAACTTTATGATGCCTTTTATGATGCGATGGAAGATACCTCGATCGGGGTGGTTTTACTTTCTGCTGAGGGCCCTTCTCCTAAAGATGGAGTCTATGCATTCTGCTCTGGCGGCGATCAGCGTGCTAGAGGACATCAAGGGTATGTAGGTGAAGATGGCTATCATAGATTGAATATTTTGGAGGTGCAGCGCTTGATCAGGTTTATGCCGAAAGTAGTAATAGCTGTTGTCCCAGGTTGGGCAGTTGGAGGGGGACATTCACTGCATGTGGTATGTGATATGACTTTAGCAAGTAAAGAGCATGCGATTTTTAAACAAACTGATGCCGATGTGACCAGCTTTGATGGTGGCTATGGTTCTGCCTATTTAGCGAAAATGGTCGGTCAAAAGAGAGCAAGAGAGATTTTCTTTTTGGGAAGAAACTATTCTGCGCAAGAAGCCTATGATATGGGGATGGTGAATGCCGTAGTGCCACATGCTGAGTTGGAAGATACAGCGTATGAATGGGCTCAAGAAATATTAGCCAAATCTCCTACTTCTATCAAAATGCTCAAGTTTGCATTTAATCTTACTGATGATGGAATGGTTGGACAGCAGGTGTTTGCGGGTGAAGCGACTAGATTGGCCTATATGACGGATGAAGCCAAAGAAGGTAGAAATGCATTCTTAGAGAAAAGAAAACCTAACTTCAAGGATGTGAAGTGGATACCTTAAGGATTTAAAATTTTTGAAGGTAGATTTTAGATAAACCAAAGAAGTGCAACAAGAAGAAGAAAATGTAAAAAATGAACGACTTTTTAGATGCTGCAGCATCTTCAAAAGTCTTCAAAATAAGACTACGAGTTATTTCATAAATATAATCTTAAATCTACAATCCAAATGAACTACTTAGAGACTACTTATACAACCCATGATGGTATAAAACTCTACCTTCAAGCGTGGATGCCTGAGCAACCGAAAGCATCCTTACTTCTGGTTCATGGGCTGGGAGAACATAGCAGTAGATATGCACATTTTGCTGACAGGTTGGTCAAAGAAGGTATTGCAGTGTTTACATTTGATGGTAGGGGGCATGGTAAATCCTCTCTGCCAAAGCCGACGGCTTACTTTGCAAATCATGAAGACTATTTGAGAGATATTGATGCACTATTTAGTAAAGTGAAGTCTTATGTGAAGGACATTCCGTCATTTGTATTTGGACATAGTATGGGGGGAGGTTTGGTTGCCAAATATGTAATCAGTTACCAGCCTGATGCCAGGGGTGTCATATTGAGTGCTGCGGCACTCAAGCCTGCCGATAATGTTTCTAAATCCCTCATTGCCATCTCTTCACTTGTTAGTAAATTAGCCCCAAGGCTTAAGGTGTTAAAATTAGATAGTTCGATGATCTCTCACGATCCTATAGAGGTCAAAAAGTACAATGAAGATCCACTGGTTTATTCTCAAGCGATTCCAGCGAGAACTGGTTTTGAACTTTTGAGGATGATGAGAGAGATTGAAGATAGAGTTGATGATTTTAAGTTACCTGTTCTTATGCTTCATGGTGCAGATGATCAGCTGACTAATCCAATGGGAACTGAAATGTTATTTCGAAGAGCTAAGGTAAAAGACAAAACCTTCAATAGATATCCTGGTCTCTATCATGAGTTGCTCAATGAATATGAAAAGGAGCAAATTATAGATGATATTATTCAATGGATCAAGGAAAGGGTATGATTTTCAAAAATATTGATAGTGAATAATGTCGCAATTTAAATATTGGTATATTACCAATTGGTTAGTTTATCAGACTCTCTTTGAGAGCCTTGCCCAATATGTTCTTCGGTAGATTTGGTGATTTTTCGGATTTTAAGGTCCAGTTTTTCAGATTCGCAAAGTAAACTGTTGAAAAGTGACTCAATTTCTTCTTCTTCAAGATTCAAACGCTCATTTTTTAACATGTCAATTAGGCCCATGATGTTTGCCAATGGGCTTCTCACCTCATGTGATTGGACCCAGGCTATTTCTTTTAATTTTTCATATTGAGCTTGAATTTTGGCAAGGTAATTTTTGGATTCAGTGATGTCTTTGACCACTTTACTCACTCCGATCATCTGCTGATTAGAATCATATACTGGATAGAAGACAAATTCTAGCCATGTAGTAGTCCCATCTTCATGTGTGAGCTTTTGTTCGAATTTTGAAATAGAACCATTTATTGCAATAGTGAAGCTTTTATAAAAATCTTCTTTGATTGCTTCTGAAATGAAGTCTCTAAAGTCATTTCCAATCACGAGTTTATTTTGATGTATTCCGTGGCACAAATCAAAAGCCACCTTATTGAATGCTATAATATTGAAATCTTGATTGATCAAGATGATGCAATCAGAAGTACTATCTAGAATTGCTTTTAGCTTGTTTTCAGACTCTTGGAGCCTAATTTTAGATTTTTGTTCTCTGGTGTTATCTCTGAGAATAACACTTACTCCCTGATTATCAGGAATAGCTATTCCTGAATAATACAAGTCCAATTTTTCAATATTGTCTTGGAATAGCGTAGCATTATCAGAATTTATGCTTGAAAGTATTGCATCAATGCAAGGTGTATTTACTTTTTGCTTTATCCTTTCGTTAAATACGTTTTCAGCATTATCGCTAGGAATCCCCAAGAATTTAGAAGCAGACTTATTTATCCCTTTCAACTCTAGGTTTTTAGAGAGATGAAAACAACCATCTGAACTATTTTTTAGGATCTTAAAAATATTGATTTTTTGAAAGATTTTATAGTTAACAGTCTCTGAAATAGAACTGATTTCGTACCCAACTGAAAAAATTCCAATGGGTATATCTTGCTGATTACTCAATGATGAAAAAACCCAACGGCTGTGAAATGTCTGCTGACCAAGGCCTATAGGTTTTCTCAAATCTACTTCAAAAGATTGACTTGGGTTTTGTATACACTTTGTTGCTGCCTCTATGGCACTCTCAATATCTTCAGCAATTACCGTTTCAGTAAAGTATTTATTGGTGATATCAGTATCTACCGATTGAAATTTTTTGATAAAAAAATCATTGACATAGAGATATTTCCCTTCCATATCTGTAATGACTACGTAGAAGAGCCCTGAATTGAAGATCCAGTCTGGTAGGGGATGATTATTTTCGTCAGAAATATTTTTATCCTTAATAGACAAGGGAGTAGTTGGTTTTGTGTTAACTCTTTGATAAATATAGACTAATGTAACGCAAAATTACTGGATTAAAATCTAATTATCACCTCATATTTTTATAAAAAAACAAGATACAATTGTCTTATTTTATAATACAAAAATTTAAATATAAAATTATTAAAAGAATGAATTGATCTTCAAAATCACTTTATTATAAGTAGGGGGACAACAGTGTGATAGCACATTTGAACGGAATCACTTTCATTAAAAAGATATTCAAAGAAGGTTTTTTTCTTGTAAAACATTACCATAAAAGTATGCTTATTTTGTAAGAGATATGACTCTATTCCATGGAGTACAGAGTTAGATTCGATACTCTTTGTATTTGCTTTAATTTCCGGATAATTAGTTTTCAAATAATTAAGCAGTCCCTGAAAAGCCAATTCTTTTTCGAAATCCATCGTTCTTTTTATGTGAATAAATTCAAAAGAAAAATCAAGTCCTTGAGTTAGTTTCAGTAGCTTTTTGTAATAATTTTCCTCAGAATTATCAAGCTCAACTCCTACGCTAACTGATTTAATGTTTTCCCATCGAGCTTCTGCTGGTATGGCCAAGACTGGCACTTGTGATTCTCTAATGACATGACCAGTATTTGAGCCAAAGAGTGCTTTCTTGATGCCACTAGCACCTTGGGTTCCCATGACAATCAAATCATAATCCTCCCTGTATGCTTTAGAAGTAACAGCGGTTGCGACTGTCCCCTGTACGATCTGATAATCAATTTTCAAACCTTCAGACAATGCTAAGTCTACAGCTTTCTTCATCGCTTTTTTAGCATCTTGCTCTATGCTATCTACAATCTGTGATGCATTGGCAGCAAAGTCATAGACCGCATAAAAAGCAAATAACAAAGTGATTTGGACATTTTCCTGCGACTTAGCCATGTGCTTGGCAAAAGTTAGCGCATTGTTGGCATTATCTGAAAAATCAGTAGGTACGAGGATTTTCATGTCTGTCAGAAGTTAGACTTCTAAGATAAGAAAGTTTAAGGGCAAGAACCACGATACTGAGTATCTATTATTCTAAATTTTTTGTTCCAAAAATCTTTCATTTTTTCTTACAAATTTGCTGATGAATGACTGCTGTTAATGTAACTTAGATCACAATTTGCGCTTAATTGTTTCAGTATTTTTGAATTTCAAATTAGGAATAGTCTTGCTATTCAAATTATAACAAACCATGAACATGAAAAAATATTTGATATTACTTTGGTTGTCGATTTTTGCTGTTACTTCTCAAGCGCAGTTTAATGAGCTTGTAAAGGGCAGAGAACCTCAAAAGTCAGAAATAAAGCAATTTGAGGATGATGGTTTAGCGCATTTTAGCTATGCCATTTATACTGAAGGTAAGGTTGTTTTGATCGATCCAGGGAGAAATCCTCAGCAATATTATGATTATGCCAAGGAGAAAAAAGCAACAATCGTAGGAGTTATCGAAACCCACCCTCATGCGGATTTTGTGAGTTCCCATTTGGAAATCCAGCAAACACTTAATGTTCCTATTTATATCAGTGATTTGGTCAATGTACATTATGATTTTACGCCATTTGATGAAGGTGATGTGATAGTATTAGCCGATGGAGTGAGACTTAAAGCCATATTTACTCCAGGGCACTCTCCAGATGGTATTTCTGTGATTTTGGAAGAAGATGGGGTTGATATTGCCGTATTTACAGGAGATACAATGTTTATTGGAGATGTTGGTAGACCTGATTTGAGAGAGTCGGCAGGAAGTATCCAAGCACAGCGCACGGAGTTAGCTAAGATGATGTATCATAGTACCAGAGAGAAATTGATGAAGTTGGATGATGAAGTTTTGGTATATCCTGCACATGGTGCTGGTTCGCTTTGTGGAAAATCATTGAGCAAAGAAAAAGTCAGTACCATTGGTCAAGAAAAGCTCACTAATTATGCTTTGCAGCCTATGACTGAAGAAGAATTTGTTGCTGTATTGCTAGAAGATCAACCTTTCATTCCCAAGTATTTTCCTTTCAGTGTAGAGGTAAATAGGAAAGGTGCCAAAGCATATCAATTAGCAAAGTCGGAAGTGACTTTACTGAGGGAAAATACAGTTTCTTTAGAGGAAGCTTATATCATCGATGGTAGAAACCAAGCTACTTTCAAATCAAGTCATCTTCCAGATGCTATCAATATCATGAATGGAGCCAAATTTGAGACTTGGTTGGGAAGTATTGTCCCTCCCACTGCTGAGTATTACCTAGTAGCAGATTCGCAAGAAGAACTTAAAGAGATGATTTCCAAAACTACCAAGATTGGTTACGAACCATTTATCAAAGGTGCATTCGTCTATTCAAAAACTGATGGAGAATCTATGCCAATATTTGATAGAAGTGCTTTTGATGCGAATCCTGAGCAGTATACCATTTTGGATATAAGAAATTCAGGAGAAGTAGCTCAAAAGCAAGTCTTTGATGGAGCGATCAATATTCCACTTCCAGAATTAATGGAGCGGGCTAAAGAATTGCCAACGGATAAGCCCATCATAGTACATTGTGGTACTGGATATCGGTCTGCGGCTGGATCAAGTATCGTACATCAAATATTAAAAGGCGCTAAAGTGATAGATATGGGTTCGGCAATTTTAGATTATAACAAATAGTTATTAGTTTGTGGTTTATGGATTGTGACTGAGGGCTACCTATTGGGTAGTCCTCTTTTCAAAATAGAAATTCAATTATGGATAAATATATCAAGGTAGTTCAAGATGCTTATTATGGGTATTTTGATTATCTGAAAAATGAAATACTCTATCCTTCATGGACTAATTACTTCTGGTGGTTATTAGGGCTATCGGTAGCTGTTTGGCTTTTGGAGATAATATACCCTTGGAGAGAAAAGCAGGCAATTTTCAGGAAAGATTTCTGGTTGGATGGCTTTTACATGTTTTTCAATTTCTTTTTATTTTCCTTGATTGCTTACAATGCCATTTCAAATATAGCTGTAGAGGCATTCAATGATTTTCTAGGAGTTTTTGGATTAGAAAACATCGTTGCTTTGCATGTGGAGACTTGGCCAGTTTGGGCGCAGTTTTTATTGCTTTTTGTTTTGGCGGACTTCATTCAATGGAATGTTCACCGAGCTTTACATAAATATCCTGCACTTTGGGAATTTCATAAAGTGCATCATTCTGTAGAAGAGATGGGATTTGCAGCTCACCTGAGGTTTCATTGGATGGAGACGATCATTTACAAGACTGTGCAATACATTCCTTTGGCAATGATTGGGTTTAGTTTAGTTGATTTCTTTATAGTGCACATATTCACCACCGCCATAGGTCATCTCAATCACGCAAATTTGAAAATTACTTACGGACCATTGAAGTACATTCTCAATAATCCCATCATGCATATTTGGCATCATGCTAAAAAACTTCCTGAAGGGACTAATGGAGTTAATTATGGATTGACCCTGAGTGTTTGGGATTACCTGTTTGGGACTGCTTACATCCCAAATGAAGGCAAAGATGAGCCACTTGGATTTGATGGCATGGAAACATTCCCAAAATCATTTTGGTCTCAGGTTACTTACCCTTTTATTCAAAAGAAGAAATGAAAACTACAAACAATAACTGGAGATTTGTCATCATACTTTGTCTTACCCTAGGCCTAGCCCCTTTTGTTCCTGAGCCACATATTTTTGGGAAGGTTAGGTGGATTTTAGGAGGTGCCGTTGGTATGGAACCTATGGACTGGTTTGACTTTCTCTTTCATGGTATTCCTTTCTTTTTGCTTTTAAGATTGATATTTATTCATCTGAAAAAGAAATTTTTCTCAAGTAAACAAACCCTTGGAGCTAAGTGATAAAGGTTACTGTGGCTGTTTGATTAGTGCTGTACTTTTGTATGGTAAAATATAACAAATAGCTATGTTTAATTTCTTTAGAACACAACCGAAAAACTATACAGATCTTAATTCAGAAGATTTCAAAAAAGGGATGACCGCTACGGAGGCAGTATTGATCGATGTCAGAAGCGCAGGAGAATTTCAGTCAGGGAAAATCAAAGGAGCTAGAAATATTGAAATCACAAGCGGGACTTTCATGAATCAGGTTCAAAATCTGCCAAAAGATAAAAAGTACTACCTCTATTGTAGAAGTGGAAATAGAAGCGGACAAGCTTGTGCTATCATGGCCAATCAAGGCTTCGAAAACTTATACAATTTAGAAGATGGTATCATGAGCTGGCCCTATGATATAGTTTAAGAGACATTTATTGATTGAGAGTAGATTGATTGACAAAAGCCCGGAAGTATCTATCGGGCTTTTCTTTTGCTTATTTTGTTCATTGTTATCACTTTCTGTCTAGAGCATTTGAAGTGGTTCACGTCCTCGACTGCTTTTCCAGCATGCTTTGTTTTTCTTCCTTGAACCCTCGCTCTCCACATGCGAAAAGAGGAGTGTTTCATCTCTCGACGCATGATTTTGATGACTTCTTTTTCTGGTATTCCAAACTGACGTTCTATGGCGTCAAAGGAAGTACGATCTTCCCATGCCATCTCCACTATTCTATCTATCTCTTCGTCTTTTAGTGTCTTAATTTTTTGCATACTTTTCAAACTTTGACAGACATGAAATGTTTTCAGTTTATGCAGGAAGTAAATATTGTTTGGTTCAAAAGAGACTTGAGGCTAAAGGATCATGAGCCACTCAAAAAAGCCATTGAACAGGGTTTGCCTATCGTGATGGTCTATTTTTTTGAGCCAGAATTGATAGCTGCTCCACAGAGCGATGAGCGACATTGGAGGTTTGTCTATCAAAGCTTAGAGGATATGAATGAGCGATTACTACTTTTTGATACAAAGGTACATTTCTATTTTGCTGACCCTGTTAACTTTTTCGAACAAGTATTGAAGTACTATCGTGTCAAAACCGTCTTTTCTCATATTGAAACAGGTATAAAAGTGACATTTGACAGGGATCTCAGGATGAGAAAATTCTTTGATCAACATCAGATTTTTTGGGAAGAATATGCACAGCAGGGTGTACTGAGACGGAGGAAAAACCGAAAGAATTGGTCCCAAGATTGGTATGCCATGATGTGCGAAAAAGTAAAGGATCCAGATATGAACAAAGGAAGGTTTTATACTTTGCCTAAATCTTTCGAAGAGGAATTGAAGCAATCTCAGATACCTGAATCATGGGTGAGCCTCAACCCCTTGATGCAAAAAGGGGGAGAAACAACAGCTTATAAATATTTCGAATCCTTTTACGCTGACCGAGCAAAAAACTATAACAAACATATTTCCAAACCTGAGCTGAGTAGAAAAGGCTGTAGCAGACTTTCCCCATATCTAGCTTGGGGAAACCTGTCTATTAGGCAAGTGTATCAGGCAGCTGAAGCAAAAAAGAAGGATGGATTCCAAAAGAGAAATTTGACCAACTTCCAATCTAGACTTCGCTGGCATTGTCATTTCATCCAGAAGTTTGAGATGGAGTGCAGGATGGAAAAAGAACATGTGAATAGGGGATTTGATTTGATGGAGAAGCCTTTAGATCAACAAAAGGTAAAGGCTTGGGAAGAGGGGAGGACAGGCTATCCGCTCGTAGATGCCTGTATGCGCTGTTTGAAAGAGACGGGATATTTGAATTTTAGAATGCGTGCTATGGTAGTTTCTTTTTTGACCCATCATTTATTTCAAGATTGGAGAGTAGGAAAGGATTTTTTGGCGAGACAATTTTTGGATTTTGAGCCAGGCATCCATTATCCTCAGCTTCAAATGCAAGCAGGTGTGACTGGTATCAATACAGTGAGAATTTATAATCCTGTGAAGCAATCTGAGGATCATGATGCAGATGGGGTATTTATCAAAAAATGGGTACCAGAGTTAATAAAGTTACCCATTGCTTTTTTGCACGAGCCTTGGAAAATCACTGCAATCGAACAAGAAATGATGGGTTTCAGACTAGGGCAGGATTATCCTTTGCCTATTGTAGATTTAGAGCAATCAGGTAAATTTGCCAGAGATCAGATTTGGAAGGCTCAAAAACACCCTGCTGTCATTAAAGAAGCCAACAGGGTACTGCATGTGCATACAGTACCGAATCGTTGGCCTTGAGTTTTTGATGAATTTCCCTTTAAATGTAAATAAGTTCGTTTAAATAAAAATCAGTCATTAATATTTACTTTTTAAGCTATTTAAACTAAGGTTTAATTAAATTCAATTATGAAAAACTCAATACTACTCTTTGCTTTTTTTAGCTTAATGCTTTTTTCTTGTCTCGGTGATGAAACAGAGACGGAACCAATCGTTGAAGAAGAAACTGGCTGGATTAAGCATCCAGAATATTTGAACGCTAATAAGATTATTAGAGGCTTATACGAATTAGAAGATAATTTGATAAGTCTTCATGACTTTGGTTATGGCGTGAAATCTTATTTTGATCGAGGGAGTTTTTCACAATTAAATTTTTTTGGACTTTCAATACCAGATGCAGGTTTGAGAGTTCATATGCCTTTCAATCAATCTTTTCCTATCAATGATAAGTTTATGGTGTTCAATATTGTTGAAAGGCCAAATAGTATTTTTGTTTATTCACTTAACGAGCCCACTAGTTTAAGTACATCATCAAATGGTTTAGAAATCAAAGGAAGTGAAATTGATCCTAATTTTAGGGTATTTAATTTTATTTTTAAATCAACTGGTAATGCTTTTGAATTAAATGGAAATTTTATCCTTTTGAGTTATTCAGTAAATAATGATCCATCAATGCCACTGAGGTTTGCTATAATTGAAGTAGAGCAAAACACTACAAGTGGATTTAGGGTTGGAACAGAGCTTATTTCAATAAATACTTTTAAATCACCCCAAAAAGAAGGATTACTTGGTAATGGAGTGATGTCGATGCTTTCAGTTGAGGATGGTTTTATTATTTCGACTTGGTTTAGTTTGTTTAAGGTTGATTTTGAGGGGAACATTAAAGAATTTGAAAAAAATAATATCTATAATGGGAGAGAGCAATATGGGCAAAGCTACCTTGTCAAAGACCCAAGAACTAATGTGATCATATGTGCTGATGCTACTGAACTTACAGATTCTTATTACTCTACAGATGATGGGGAATCTTGGTCAGTGTTGGCTGATTATAATCAACAAGACTCTTTCTTTAACTTGAATCGCCTTTACTATAGAGAATTGAATGGTGATTTATATGGAACTAATAGTTCTCAAATTTTTAAAGTTTCAATTACCCCCAATAGTTTCATTTTAGATGAATTAGATAATAGTGGTTTGGAAGGCCACGAGATTACAGGAATTAGTTCTTATTATCAAGATAGCTTGGTGATGGTATCAACTTATTCCGGTGCATTTTATAAGCCTTCAGCTGATTTCCTCAAACCCAAAATAAGTGATTCAATGGGGCTTTTTTCTGGTGGTTTTTAATCATCCCACTTCCACATCAAAAGCCCCATTGACAATCTTGCCATTGATTTTGACTTGGATCCAAACTCTGTATTTTCCTGACTCAGGAAATGCATAGGGAAAGCTGACCATACTGTGTTCATCATGCTCTTCACCATAAAGTCTCTGATGATCCATATCTGCCATCAGCAGTTCGTCTCTTTCTTCATCTGAAAGCTGATTCAAGATTCGAATCACATTATCAATACTGTCTGGAAAACTTAACCCAGAAGGAAGATTGTTGAATCCAACTTTCCCTGATGCAAAGCGCTCTTTGAGCATTTGCTGAGATCCCATGGAATAATTGCCAGTAGGGTGGAGGTGAATGTAAACTGAGCCATCATGCTTCAATACCACCGCATGTCCCATCATTCCCAAATATGGCTCAAGCACAGCAGGCTCTCCATCTGAATCAAAAAGCGCAAAGTCCAAGGTGTACAACTTACCAGCATCAAACTTACCAGTTTCTGTTTCCCAAATAGCCGAATAACCACCTGGTAGATCTGTTTTGATACCAGGTTTTCCACAAATCATAATGGCCTCGTCTAGCCGCAGTGGTTTGGGGTCTGAAACAGGGGTGGAAAATGTAAAAGTATCATCCCTCCCTAAAACAAATTCCTTCTGACTGGCAAAGGAAAAAGTGCCTTGATCAGGAATTTGGAGATCAGCTACGATGGTTTCAGAAAAACCCGTGTATCTTGTAATATCAGCGAATACATGATAATCTCCGGCAGGGAGGTCAGGTATACTGACACTGTAATTCAGGGTGTCAATTCTTTGCGGGTGTAAGTGAGCAAACACATCCAAATCCCCTTTTCTAATCAGAAACATGTGCATAAGCTTGCCATGGTCTGGTACCATGTAGCTAAGCTTTCGAGTGATTCTTCCTTGATTCAGTTCTTTGGGGTCTATGGACAGGGTAAGCAAATTCCCATCCGAGCCGGTTTCTATTTGAGCACTGGCCGAAATGGGTTGAAAAAGGTACCGAGAATAGGTGTTAGCTTCTGCATCCCACCAGTTTTTACCAGCCCACAAGATCAATAACATGCAAATAGATCCTAAGGCAATACCGATTTGGTTTCTCCTAATAGATGATTTATTTCTAATTTCTCCTGGTTCCCTGATACTCTCGCTCATGGCTGAACTAATGATCGTTACCATCAAGATGACTAAAAAAATACCCAATCCAGCCAAAATTAATCCCAATTCCTGTGGCATATCTCGCTGAGCAGTTGGCATGGCCATCACAGGAATGATGGTTTCAAATACCTCGCCATTTTGCTCTAGCATAATTTGAACACTTGAAGTGCCAGGCTCCATAAACCATAGCTCACCTTCGTATCTACCTGCTTCACCTTCAACAGGAAGCATTATATCTGCTTTTGGCGTGCCCTTTAATCCAGCAGACCAATATACTGGACGAGCCTCAATTTTTATATTCGATGGAGCATCTGGAAGGACTACAGTTAATGTGGCTGTGCCAGGAACTACATCGGGTGGATTGATATTGGCGAGCACTCTATAATTGCCAAGGAGTCCTTCGAAAGTCACCCCTGGACTTCCAATATGACTACTGACAAGAATGTAGATAAATAATATTGAGCAAATGCTGGTGAATCGTTTCATAATATATTATCTCTTGACTTGTGACATCCAATTTCCCCAAGCTAAAGCAATTCTAGAACTTAAGATACCAATTATTAAAGCATACAATAACCCTATTCCTAATTTGAAAATGGAATCCACCGACCCTGGATAAAACACATATCGGTAGTTTCCATCAGGATTGACAAAATAGGGGAGGGAGAATCTGCCAAAAAACCAACCTCTTGCATGTTCTGTCAAAAGGAATTCAGAGAAATACCACTGCGTTGGAATGAAAAGTATTAAGAATGCTACTGCCAACATTGTCGCTAAAAGCCATTTATTTTTATCCTTAAATTTCATCATCACAAAATCTACAGCTAAAGCAGGAATGATCAAAAGCATTGGGAAATGATAGGGTTGAAAACGATCAATGTGATTTAAAACAGGACTTAATAAAGGTTCTGCAGAAAATAGAGGAAGTAGCCAAACCATTCCTGCCATAGTCAACATATAGATTATGGACATCTTTGAAGCAGCAAATTTGAATGGAGATGCGAATGCAACAGACACAATAAATAAAGGAAAAACTATTGCAGCCACTTGATAAGGGAATACCTGATGCATAGCATTAGGATAGAAATATTCTGAGGTAAGTGTGTAAACCATCACCAATAGGAAACCTGAGCTTAATGCAAAAAGCCATTGTAGGTGATTTTTTATTTTATCATCCATTTTAGATTTCAATCTGTTTTGAGTAGAAATCACAGAAATCATTGCTCCAAATTGAATCATAATCATTCCAAGACCCAAGAGTGCATGTGGAGGAGAAAGAATCTTTACATCCAAGCCATATGTATTATGCCACCAGTCATCAAAAGGTGCTGATGTCAGCATGGCAAAAGCTCCCCAGATGCAAAACATGGCGCCTAGTGAGCCATGGAAAATCCCCCAAAACTTGATATTCTCAGCTTTTGCCTCCTTAGAAGACCAAAAGCTATTTTTGAGAACTTTGATACCAGAAAATACTCCTGATATCACAGCACCCAAATAAATAAGCATGTGTGGAGGAGATAGCAAACCATCTCTCCCTACAGTCATATGCCAAGAAATATCCCAAAGTAAGCCTGTAGCAATACAAAAAGAGGCAAAGACAGAAGCGTAAATATAGGTTGGGATTACCTTAGCTTTGGTCTCTGACAACTCAATTGAACTGTCAATGATGAGTGTATTTGATTGATTCATAATGGTATATGGCTAATAAACAATTTGATAAAGTTAATCAATATTTCCAGATCGAGCATATCAATTAATCGATTTAGAATTGAAATTAAAGGTTACCGTATCAATGGAAAACCTTAACAAATTCACTAAGCAACCTAACCACTCAGTAACCTAATAACTTAATCAACTAGTATCTCAATCAACTATTATCCCTTAAAACCCCGGCTTATAAATAACCCTTGCGTTTTTCAAAACATCATCTCTATAATAGCTAACTTCTTTGAACTCTCCCTTGCTATACATTTCAGCTTGATCTACAAAGTGTGGAGAAAATGGATTTCCACTTTGGCCACCAGCTAGTAGAGACTTTGCTTTTACCTTTTCACCAAACTCTACCGCTGCCACAAAGCTATTGCCAACATTTCCATACCATTTTTTGGTATTAGGGTAAGCTCTACTTCCATAAGCTGCAAGGGACCCCCAAAGCGAAGAGTTGTAGCCAACAGGCAAACTTGGTAATTCATCATAGAATTTGCCTTGAATTTCATTGGTGACACGTTGGAACCTGTTGATTTCTCCCCATGGTGTATTCCAAGAACCGAAATCTTCTGCCAATCTTTCTACTGCTTTTTCGAAGGCGGATATTTTTTGTTCATCAGTGGTTTCTGTTGCCAAGAAATCAAAAATATAAGTGTCCCACGCTCTTTCCATTCTTCTACCTTCTGCCATCAATTGATTTCCCCAAAACACAGCTAAGGAAGTTCCGACAGAATGAATGCCTGTCTTCAAATCCCAGTCAGCCAAAACCCCTATTGGTTCCTTCAATTTTTCCTTTCTCGGATCTGAGTTAGGGAGTTTACGAAATGCTTGCGCAAGCGCTGGGATCATAGGCTTGAATGCCATCAAAGTTGGTTCGTAAGCCACATCCGTGATCAATCTATCTAAAGTCAAGTCTTTGATTTCCGATAAAATTCTCACTGCATTGAGACCGCGGGCATTCTCAGTGTCCCAAGCGATATAAGGAGGGTAATCTTCACGAAGAGGGCTATCTATTCCAAGAGCATTGAATGGATCGGAGTTGCAATGTTGGATCCAGCCATTTGCCGGATTTTCAATATAGATCATTTCCTCTATGTCATGAAGACCTTTCCAATCTGTATCAGGATTGCTCCCATCTACGACATTTCTCCAATCAAATTGAGGGTCTCTCACTGGAATGAAGTTTCCATGGTAGTATGCAATGGTGCCATCTCTGTCGGCATATACAGTACTATTGGAGGAGTTTGTTTTCAAGTTCATATTTGCTTTGAACTCCTCGTGATTTTTTGTCTTAGTTCTATTGTAAGATTGTGTCAGTGCTTTTTCCCTTTCAACCATCAAGGCAATAGCAATCCATTTATCATCCTCTTCACGAATCACAGGCCCATGGTGGGAATAGTAGGCGGTAAACTCTTCCTCAGCCATATTATTATCTACCTTATAGCTGACTTTGATTTTCTTTTCTATAAAAGGTCTCCAATCATTTCCGAATTTATAATGATACTTACCATCTCTCATCTCTACAATCAAAGCAAAATGATCTATCGCATCTGCTTTGGCAGAAGTATGCATCCAGCCATTATATTCGTTGAAGCCTTGGTAGATAAAAAACTGGCCCCAAGTCACGGCGCCATAAGCATTGAGTCCCGCTTCACTGACCATGTGGACTTCTGGTCTGAAGTAGAAAGAAGTATGTGGATTGATCATCAACATGGCATTACCAGATTGAGTCAGTTTAGGAGCAATAGCAAAACCATTTGATCCCTTGGGTTCTTCTTCCCAGTCTCTCTCGGTATAAGTTAAATATGCATGGGCCTTATTGTCATAAAAAGCTTTCAGTCCATTAGGAGAAATAGTCTCAATATCACCTCCTATACTGCCTTCACTAAAAGTCAAAGCCATCCATGGCTCAAATTTAGTGATTAGCTTAGGCTTGACTTCTGGATGAGTATGGAGGTAGTAGTTAATTCCTGCTGCCCAAGCATCCATCAAATCCTTGAGCCACTTAGGGCTGTCCTCATATTCTTTTTTCACCACAATAGGATCAATGTAGAGTTTCATTCTGAGATCTACATAAAGCTGGCTGATGCCTTCTACCTCAGCCATTCTACCCATCGCATTGATATAATTAGTTTCTACCCGATTAAAGTCATCTTCGCATTGGGCGTAAATCATTCCAAAAACAGCATCAGCATCTGTTTTTCCGTAAATATGTGGTATACCCCATTGGTCTCGGATGATTTCAGTATTTTGGGCATATTGTTCCCATTTTTGAATTTCTGATTGTGCATGAGCTTGGGTGATAAAAGCAAACCAAACTAATAACAGAAGTGATTTTTTGAACATGATGTCAGGGTTATTGCTCTAAATTGATATTTGGGTTATTGAATCTGATTAAGACTAAAGGCTAAAATAATGATTTGATCCGAAATCAAAAGCCCTAAGAAATGGAGATGGATGAATTTGGCTATGGATGGTGTAAAAATTAGCTTTCTCCGCTACATTAGTGCTTAACTAGCGTTGACTTTTTTATATGGATTTCCCTTAATCCTTGGCGATCTTTTCGTAAGAAGCCAATACCCCTCTGACCATAGCGGAGGAAAAGCCTTGATGTTCCATTTCGTTTAATCCTACTATCGTACAACCCTTTGGTGTAGTTACTTTATCGATGGCTTCTTCTGGATGCATGTTTTTTTGAATCATCAATTCTGCTGCACCTTTGACGGTTTGATTGACAATCTGTGAGGCTGTCTTGGCGTCAAAGCCAATTTGAATACCACCTTGAATCATCGCTCGCATAAACCTCAAAACGTAAGCAATACCACAAGCACCTAGTACAGTGGCCGCCTCCATAAGATTTTCATCGATTGTGATGGAAAAGCCAATGCTGTTGAATAAGCTTTTGACCAATTCATCACTTTTTAAATCATTGTTTCTACCACAAATACAGGTAATGGACTCATTAATATCAGCAGCAATGTTAGGCATTGCCCTGTATAAAATTGTTGAAGGATCAAGCTCTGCATACATTTCATCCAAAGTGATTCCTGTAGCCAAAGATATGATGATTTGTTTTTTAGGATTGAGAGTTGATTTGATTTGCTTCAATATTGCTGTGACATTATATGGCTTTACACCTAATATGATGATGTCAGACTCTTGAGCTGCAATCAGGTTATCATTGTGCACTCGTACCCCTTTGTCCTGAAGGTGAAGCAGGTTAGCAGGATTTCTTTTGGTAACGTGTAGGTGTTGCGGATGGAAGCCTTCTTGGTCTAGTAATCCATTCGCTATTGATGTTCCCAGATTCCCGCACCCAATGATGGCTATTTTTTGTAATGAATTCATATCAAACAGTATTTCAAGCAAAGTTAATGATTTTAGGTTTTGGGAGTGAAAAGTTGAATAAAAGTAGCCTTATATGAATGTATTTCGAAATTTTTTATAGCTTATTTTGCTGATTTGAAAATTAAGTAGAGCTTGTTACACTGTAAAAGCTTCAACAAATAGAATAAAATATGTAAAATAATTTTGACATAAAGTAAAGTTTGTTTTACATTTGGTTAAAAATATTTGATCTATGGAAAGAGATAAACTTATACATGTCCCCTTGTTAAAAAAAAAGTGGAATATTTTCGCTTATATTTTATTCGCATTACCAATTCCTGTACTCATTGTTTTATTTTTTATTGATGTAAAGCTTTCCAGTGATGGTGTCGCTGATTTAGTATATTCCTTTTGGGCTATGGGAGCTAGTATCATGATTTTAACTGAAGAGAATAAGGAAGATGAAAGGCTTAAACATTTTCGTCTTCAGGCTTTTCAAACAGGATTTTATTGGTTGATATGGGGTTTGGCGGTTTTGATTGTTGTTCATTTAGTAGGAAATGTCGGAGGTTTACCAATTTCAGGCCCTAAGATTTCAGCTCCATTGGTTATGTTTCTCCTAAGTTTTTACGTTTTAGCTGCGCTCAAATATCAGGTTTGGAAATCTAACAAAGTAGATGAACAAAGCTCAAAATAAATTCAAACCTATGATTCCCAAATATTTATTACCTAGTTATTTCAAATCAATCGGATTTATCATATTCTTATTATCAGTAATTGGCCATTTGATTTATGGATACTTCTACTTTCTTTTATTCACCGCGGTAGCTTTCTTCGGGCTATTTCTGATTGCATCCTCAAGAGAAAAAATCGAAGATGAAATGATTCAAGTTATTCGCTTGAAATCTTTGCAGACAGCTGTCTTTTTACAAGTGATTTTCATTCTTGGGTTTACTTTAATTGATAATTGGAGAGGAGAGGGGTTTGTGAATTTGCCGATCCCAGCTGTCCTAGTTGGTATTGTATTTATAGCGATTTATTTGGCAGTATTCTATTATCAACTTTATTTCAAGCAAGATGAAGAATAGTCTGAAAGTTGAACGTGCCAAAAAAGACATGACACAACAAGATTTAGCAGATCAGATAGGTGTAAGTCGACAGACAATTAATTCTATTGAAGCTGGAAAGTATGTGCCTTCTACTGTACTAGCATTGAAGATCGCAAGGTGTTTTGATGTTGCTGTAGAAAGGATTTTTGAATTGGAAGAAAATGAATAACATAATGAAAAAAATATGAGAAAGTTAAAAATTACATCAATTGCGCTGTTTTTAGCTCTTGCTATCACATCTTTTGTGATGAAGTATGATGCTTTGATAAAGGAAGGGCCGAGGCAAGAGCTTGTCCTTTCAATAGAAAATGAGAGTGTGGAGTTGAATTTGTATCGTGAGACATTTATCTCAGGGATTAAGCTCAAAGGATATGCTTTTGGCCCAAATCTTCTACAAAAGTCAGGATCATTTGATGAAGTGATATCCATTGTTTTAAACGGTAAACCAGTCGAATTAAATTTTGAAGACAAAAGAGGCTACAGATTGGAGCTTAAATCAACAGTGCCAGTCGATGATATTAGGGAAGAAGTAGCACTTGAAATTATAAAAGAATTAAGTTTAACTGCTGAGACTGTTACTATAGATAAGAAGATTAATTATTTAAAACTTGAAGACAAAAGTCTGGCTCAATCTGGCATAAAAGATATACCTGTTGGCGCAGCCTCTTACTCTGACACCAGGAATAGGAAAAGGAGATACCTTGGTTATTCATTAGAGATGTTAGCGGAGAGTTTGAATGAAGATTTTGAAAATTGGACATTTGTTGGTGATGCACAGAATGAAGAATACTTAGGTATAGAAGTTATACTTAATGGGAATCTTGAAACTGTTCTAAAAGAGTTAAAAAATCAAGGGATTAAGTCAGAAGAAAAAGTAATTCAGCAAGAGGTATTGTTGATTTCTAAAAATTAAAAGAGAGGCTTTTGAGCCTCTCTTATTTTAAAATCTAACAGGAGAAGTTCTCACTTCCGGTTCTTTGATCATGATGTAGGATTCTCCTTCCATGGCATGACAAGCATTACAAGCTGATGTGAATGCTCTGAATCCCTTGAGGAATTCTTCTTTGTTTTCTTTTTTGATCACTTCTTCTATTGCGGGAAGAGCATCTTTCATAAAGCTCTCTGCCGATTCGGCTCTTTCAGGTCTTCTTTTGAGTCCATCTTCCAATGCTTCGATGATGTGTTCTACTTGATGGTCAGCATAGCCCCAGTTTTCATCCATTCCAGCCCAATATAGCTCTGAATATCTGTAAGAAACTTCGACCATAGTCTTGCTGAACCCTCCTAATTGATGGGCGATTTCTTCAAATTTCTCTTCAGAAGTGCCTTCTAGCCAGCCTTCGTGTCCTACAGCTGTACTTTTTTCTTCTTGTTGGACATTAGTTTGGCAAGCAAAAAGCGCTGCGATTGCAAAGAGATAAAGAATAGGTTTTTTCATGCTTAATTTCATAATTCTTTGAGATTGTTAATCAATTGTAAAGTATGGACTGCAGCAACGGCAGCTGTTTCTGACCGTAATCTACTTTTTCCTAGAGAACAAGGTAAGAAATGATTGTCAAAAGCCAATTGAATTTCCTGTTTTGAAAAATCACCTTCTGGCCCGATAAGTATCAAATAGGCATTGTCAGGCTTGGCTTTGTCGAAAAGATGCCGATCATTTTCTTTGTCAACATAAGCGATAAATCTTTGATAGCTATTGAACTCAGTATCTTGCACTAATTCCTCCATTGGTCTTACTGAATTGAGTTTAGGGATCCAAGTTTTGAGACTTTGTTTGCTAGCAGCTATTATTTTTTTTTCTAGCCTTTCTAGTTTGAGGTGACTTCTTTCAGAAAACTCTGATTCCATGAAAGTGATCTCGTGAACACCTATTTCTGTGAGTTTTTCTATCATCCATTCCATTCTGTCCGAATTTTTTGTGGGAGATATTGCCAAATGGATATAGTAGTCATCTTCAGGTTGAAATTCTCGATCTTCAATTTTAATGGTAGCTTTTTTGGGATTGGCATCTATGATGACACAATGATAGAGACAGCCCTTTCCATTAGTGAAATGTACTCTGTCTCCTTGTGTTTTTCTTAATACTTTGATCAAATGCTTAGACTCTTCAGCATCCAAGGTAAATTGATTTTCATTAGTGTGTTCTGTGAAAAATAGTTGCATGGGCTTAAAATTTCTTTAAGTAAAAATACTAAATCTAATTGAAACTAAAGGGTGTCTGCCGTCACATAAAACAAAAAAAGCGTATCCTCCAAGAAGATACGCTTTCAAATTACCAATCTTTATAAATTACCCTTTTGAAATCTCGATATTGACAATTTTACCTTTGATAGTATTGTCTCTCATGACACTGATGACATGCTGTGCATCTTTTTGAGGCACATCTACAAAAGAGAAGTTGTCAAAGATATCAATACCTCCAATGCTTCTGCCCGGTACGCCAGTTTCTCCAGCAATTGCACCGACGATATCATTTGGACGAATTCTGTCTTTTGCACCAAGGTTGATAAATAGACGGGCCATACCCGGTTCTCTAACTCCTTTTTCTCTAGAAGATGTTCTTTCTCTTCTTGGAGCTCTTTCGCTTCTGTCTCCGCCTCTTTCAGAACGGTCTCTATTAGAGAATCTATCTCCTCTCTCACTTCTACCTCTGCTTCCGAAATCTCTTTCACCTCTTCTTGCGCCACGATCAGATCGGTCTCTTCCACCGCCTAGATCAAGTCCAAAGTTTTGATCTTCCATTTCTTTTACTGTTTCTCCCATTTGCAACTTGATCAAGCCAAGTGCAATTTGTTCGATACTCAGTCCTTCAGCAAGCATCATTCCGATTGTTTCTTCGAAAAGTTGGTTGTTTTCTTCTTTACTAATAGCTGTATTCACATCTTTTACCAAAGAAGCCTTTTTCAGCTCAACCAAGTCAGAAACTGATGGAGGATCCATCTTGTGGATGGATGTTTTGATGAACTTTTCAAGATCTCTTAATCTGTAAGTATCCTTTCTGCCAGTCACAAAGCTAAGTGCCATACCTGACTTACCTGCTCTACCAGTTCTACCGATTCTATGTACGTAGTTTTCCTCATCCAATGGAAGGTCGTAGTTGAATACTGCTTCTACATCATCCACATCAATACCTCTTGCAGCAACGTCAGTAGCTACTAGCACTGAGCAAGTCCCTTTTCTAAACTTGTTCATTACTTTGGTACGCTGAGCTTGAGAAAGGTCTCCATGAAGTGCCTCTGCCATGATTCCTTTAGAAATCAACGCTTCTGTTACTTCATCTGTTGCTCTTTTTGTATTACAGAAGACCACACTTAACTTGAATTGATTGATATCCATCAATCTGGCCATCAATTCAATTCTTAAACTAGGTCTTACTTCATAATAAGCTTGAGAAATATTTTCTACTGTCAATTCTTTCCTTAGAACTTTCACGATCTCAGGATTATCCTGATATTTTCTAGTCAAGTCAAGGATTGGCTTAGGCATTGTAGCTGAGAAAAATACAGTTTGTCTTTCTTCAGGCATTGAGCTCAAGATAGTCTCGATATCCTCTCTGAACCCCATATCCAACATCTCATCAGCTTCATCTAAAACGATAATGCTCACTTGACTAAGATTTAAAGTCCTTCTTTGCATGTGGTCCATGATTCGACCAGGGGTTCCAACTACAATCTGAACACCTCTCTTTAGGCTTTTGATTTGTCTATCAATAGACTCACCACCATAGATGCATGTGCTGCTGATTCCTCTTTTGTACTTGGATAGTTTGACGATTTCTCCTTCTACCTGTACAGCCAATTCTCTGGTAGGGCATAGGATCAAAGCCTGTGGCTTGTTGATCGTAGGGTCTACTTGATCTATAATGGGAATACCAAAAGAAGCTGTCTTACCTGTTCCAGTTTGAGCTTGTCCAATGACATCTCTGCCTTCAAGCAAAAGTGGTATAGATTGTGATTGAATAGTAGAAGGTTGGGTATAGCCCATATCCTCTACTGCCTTTAGGATTTCTGATGAAATCCCAAGGTCTGAGAATGTTAATTCTTTTTCCATGAAATGTTTCCTTACTTTTCTCAACCATGATTTCCTAAGAACCTCCTATTGTTAGCGACAGTAAGGAAACCCACGGCTAGAAAAATGTTATAATTTTATTCGGGTGCAAAGATATGATGAAATAAATTGAATTCCAATCTATGATAAAAAAGAAATTGAAATAATCTTAAGAAAAATTACCTGATCATTTAAAAAAATTTGGTAGACCTTGATAAAAAATCAAAATACCCCAATAATTTATGGGGTATTTACTTTATAAATATTTTGATGAAATTTCGTTTACAAAAGCAATGTATTGTTCTGAAGCTTCTCCTTTGCTTTTCCCACTTTGATTGAGCCAAGCATTGTATTTGGCTGCTGCCACGAAATCAAAGCCCCCAGGTCTCTCTCCTTCATTGTCTCCTTCGGTAGCTTGCTTGTATAGTGCGTATATTTTTAATAATTCTTCATTACTTGGCTTTGAAGTAAATTTTTTTGTCAAAGCTACGGCTTCTTCTAAGGTCTTAGCGTCCATTGAAAACTCATTTTATGTTATTTAGTTTCCAAATATAAAACAATCTCCAATAGCTTGAATAAAAATTAAAACTTTTTGATAAAAAAAGACTCGAAACCAATTGGCTTCGAGTCTGATTGTATTTTTACTGAAAGGATTAACTTCTCTTATTCATTGAGACATAATCTCTCTCTACTGCTCCAGTGTAGATCTGACGTGGCCTGCCTATTGGCTCACCATTTTCCCTCATTTCTTTCCACTGAGCTATCCATCCTGGAAGTCTACCAATTGCAAACATCACTGTGAACATGTCAGTAGGGATTCCTAAAGCTCTATAGATGATGCCAGAGTAGAAGTCTACATTTGGATAAAGGTTTCTATCTACGAAATATTGATCACTGAGCGCAGCTGCTTCAAGTTCTTTCGCAATGTCCAATACAGGATCATTTACGCCTAGTTTAGCCAATACATCATCAGCTGCTTTTTTGATGATTTTTGCTCTCGGATCAAAGTTTTTGTAAACTCTATGTCCAAAGCCCATCAATCTGAATGGATCGTTTTTGTCTTTTGCTTTGTCCAAAAACTTCTTGGTATCTCCACCATCGGCTTTGATTGCTTCAAGCATTTCAATTACAGCTTGGTTGGCACCTCCATGAAGTGGCCCCCACAGCGCATTGATACCTGCTGAAATTGAAGCGTAGATCGATGCTTGAGAAGAACCTACAATTCTTACTGTAGAAGTAGAGCAATTTTGCTCGTGGTCTGCATGAAGGATCAATAATTGATCAAGCGCTTTTGCAACTACTGGATCCGCATCATAACGCTCTGCTGGTAGCGCAAACATCATTTTGAGGAAATTTGAGCAATAATCCAAGCTGTTATCAGGGTAATTTACTGGGTGACCTACTTTATTTTTGAATGCCCAAGCCGCGAACGTAGGCATTTTAGCTAAAAGTCTGATGATGCTCAAGTTAACAGCTTCTTCGTTTCTTGTAGGATCTAGTGATTCTGGATAGAATGCTGTCAACGAACAGATTAAAGAAGAAAGTACGCCCATAGGATGGGAGTTAGAAGGGAACCCATCTAGGATTTTTTTGATATCCTCGTGTACCAAAGTATGGGTAGTGATTTCTCTGGTGAATTTTTCGTACTCTTTCTGAGTAGGAAGTTCACCGTAAATCAAAAGGTAGGCGACTTCAAGGAAAGAAGATTTTTCTGCCAAATCCTCGATTTTGTAACCTCTATATTTTAATATACCGTTTTCTCCATCCAAGTAAGTGATTGCAGAAGTAGTAGAGCCTGTATTCTTGTATCCAGGATCTATTGTGATCAAGCCAGATTGTGCTCTGAGCTTAGCGATATCTATCGCTTTTTCGTTTTCCGTTCCTTCAATTACAGGGAGTTCGTATTCCTTCCCGCCGTATGATAACTTAGCTATTTCGGACATAAATTGATTATTATTATTAGTTTATTGATTCTTGTAGATATTAACTTATTTCAGCGCCTTAAGTTAGCAAAAACGAGTGTTATTTACATGATAATTCGTATCAATGGTATATTCACTGGTAAATTGCTCAAACACCTATTCATCTCTTGAATAGCATTTTGATCATTGAAATAAGGCCTGCTTCAAATTTAGAAATATAGAAAGTGAATAAACAATATTGAATTCAAAATATTATTCTGAATCTTCTTGTGAAAAATGCTATATTTTTTTAGCAGAAAAAAAGCCCCGAAGGGCTAATTGTCTAATCTTTGCAGAAATGTTCAAACACTTCTACCAAGTGATCACCGATCATTTGAGCATTTCTTCCTTCGATATGATGTCTTTCAATGAAGTGAACCAATTCACCATCCTTGAAAAAAGCCATAGCAGGTGATGATGGAGGGTAAGGAAGTACTACTTCTCTAATTTTATTTACCGCTGTTACATCATTACCAGCAAATGCTGTTGCAAGATAGGTTGGCTTCACACTACTTTTCTCGATAGCATATCTAACTCCAGGTCTTGCAGCTCCAGCCGCACAGCCACAAACAGAATTGATCACTACTAAAGTAGTACCTTTATGATCTTTCAGATGGTTGATTACATCTTCATCTGTTCTGAACTCTTGAAAACCTACATCAGTCAACTCTGCACGCATCGGTGCGATTAAATCCTCTGGATACATATATTTAGTTATTTATAATTTTAAAGAAATCCTAATTCAAGTTTTGCAGCCTCAGACATCATATCTTGTGTATAAGGTGGGTCAAATGTTAACTCTAATTCCACATGATTGATTCCCTGAATCTGCTGGATTTTATCTTTGATTTCACTTGGGATAAATTCAGCAGAAGGACAGTTTGGGGAAGTCAATGTCATTAAAATGTAGACATTATTGACAGGGTACACGCTAATTTCATAGATCAATCCCAATTCGTAGACATCTACAGGGATTTCTGGGTCATACACCTGCTTGATTGCCGTGATGACCTTTTCTTTTAATTCCTGAGCAGGTATTTCTTGAAGGTTTGAATTTGTCTCAGACATATTGAATAGTTTTTATGCATTAAGTTTGGCTTGATAAGCCAAAGCGTACATTTTCATTTGTTTAATCATAGCCGCCAATCCGTTGGATCTTTGAGAGCCTATGATGCTTCCCATACCAATTTTATCTATAAAAGATAACTCGGCTTGAATGATCTCTTCGGGTGTTCTCTTAGACAATACTCTTATTAATAAACTTATAAGTCCTTTTGTGATATCAGTATTAGAGTCCGCTTGAAAATGTACTTTGCCATCTTTTTCTATAGCAGTTAACCATACTTTGGATTGACATCCCTTGATGATATTCTGATCTGTCTTATCACTTTCAGGCATTTCTGGTAAGCCATTTCCAATTTCCATGATATAGAAAATTGTTGACTCTTTATCATCACCTAAAATACTGAATTCGTCTATGATTTCATTTTGAATAGCTTCTATGCTCATTTATTTTTCAGTTTTGCGATTTTGCTTACTGATGCTACCAATTTATCGATTTCTGATTTGGTATTGTAAACAGAAAAAGAGGCTCTCACAGTTCCTTCAATACCGAACCGTTGCATGAGTGGTTGAGTGCAATGATGCCCTGTCCTAACAGCAATGCCATTGGCATCTAGCATCATGCCTACATCAAATGGGTGCATACCGTTGATGTTAAATGAAATGACAGATATTTTTTCCCTTGCGGTACCTACAGGGATAAAGCCTTTGATTTGGGATAATGAATCACTTGCATAGGCTAACAACTCGTCTTCATGTGCTTTGATTTGTTTTTTCCCAAGTTGGTTGATAAACTCCAATGCCTTTCCAAAAGCGATGACATCTCCAATGTTTGGTGTGCCCGCTTCAAATTTAAAAGGCAGTTCGTTGTAAGTCGTTTTGGTGAAAGTAACTTCTTTGATCATTTCTCCACCACCTTGATATGGAGGCATTTCCTCTAACACCACTCTCTTTCCGTATAGTACACCTAGACCAGTTGGTCCGTATAGTTTATGCGCAGAGAAAACTAGAAAATCACAATCTAAGGCTTGAACGTCTACTTCCAGATGGGATGTAGATTGAGCTCCATCTAGCAGGACTTTAGCACCTACTTGATGCGATAGCTCAATTATTTCCTCTACTGGATTGATCGTGCCTAATGCATTGGATACATGAATGATGCTGACCAATTTGGTCTTTGGACTAACCAAATCTTTGAAAGCCTGCATATCTAGATCACCAGCCTCATTGATAGGAATGATTTTAAGAACAGCACCTTTTTCTTCACATAGCATTTGCCATGGAACTATATTAGAATGATGTTCAAGTGTTGAAATAATTATCTCATCTCCTTCATTGATATATTTTCTTCCGAAGGTAGATGCTACTAAATTAATTCCCTCTGTAGTTCCTTTGGTGAAAATGATTTCCGCTTCTTCCCTAGCATTAAGAAACTGTTGAAGTAGCTTTCTTGTGTTTTCATAATAGCGTGTAGCACGATCTGCTAATGTATGTGCTCCTCTATGAATATTCGAATTATCATTTTTATAATATGCTGACAAGGCATCAATTACTGATATTGGTTTCTGAGTAGTGGCTGCATTGTCAAAATAAACCAAAGGTTTCCCATTGACTTCTTGATGAAGAACTGGAAATAACGCTCTGATTTCTTGGATATTTAAAGACATAAATTATTCTTAAAACTTGCTTCCTAATCTCTCTTGAATAAGATTGGTGCAATACAATTGAAATGGTTCGTAGGAGATGTGTTCCATCACTTCTCCCGCAAAAGCAAACAATAACAATCCTCTTGCTTGCTCTTTACCAATTCCTCTGGCCTGAAGATAAAATAATGCTTCTTCGTCAAGCTGACCCGTGGTACAACCATGAGAGCATTTCACATCATCAGCCCAGATTTCCAATTGAGGTTTGGTATTGATAATAGCTTCTTCTGATAATAATATGTTGTTGTTCTGCTGAAATGCATTTGTTTTTTGCGCATCTTGGCGAACAAAAATCTTCCCATTAAAAACGCCTCTGGAGGAATCTGCTAGGATTCCTTTGTAAAGCTCATTCGAGTCTGCGTGTGGTTTGGTATGATCCACATTGGTATGGTTGTCTACATGTGTTTTACCATTGAGTAGGTATAAGCCATACATATTGCCTTCACAACCAGAATCTAGCAGATTCATAGTAAGGTTATTTCTGAGCATTCCACCTTGTAACTGTGTAGCGACAGAGGTGAAAGTAGCATCTCTATGAATATCCGTCACAAAATTATTGACAACAATAGCCTTGCGGTTTTCATTTTGAAGCCGGTAATAATGCGCATGTGAATTTTGGGCTACTCTTACTTCTACAACGGAATTGGAGAAATATACTTCTTCATCAAGAGATATTGTATTTTCTAGGAAAGTAACTTCTGCACTTTCCGCCACATCGATTAGGACTCTTTGATTGATTACCTGACCTTGGTTTGCTTGATTGAAGTGAAGTAAGAAAATTGGCTTCTCTACTTTCTTTCCTTTTGGTACAGAAATGAAAGCCCCATCTTTAAATGAAAGATTATTTAAAGCAACAAATGGGTCATTTTCAACTTTGGCAATGCTTCCTAATATTTCCGACTTAGAATCTGAAAGCAGGGAAAATGAATAGTTTTGATGAGATACAGTAGAAAGTGTAGGGACAAATTCACCATTATTGAAAACGATGATATCACCCTCAAAGCCTTCGAAAATTGCTTTTTGAATCAACTCTTTATTCAAAGAGGCAGGTTGAGCAGCTTTGAAATTAGTTATTTGTTGATCTAATCTTTTGCTGATCTGTGTGAATTTATATTCTTCTTCTTTTAATGCTGGCAATCCTTTGATTTCTAAGGTTTCCAGTCCCATTTTTCTCAAATTTTCAAAATTTTGAGTCAAAGGCTTGTTTTGAAGGAAAAGGTCAGTGATTTTATGTTTAGTGATCGTCGTCATTTTTGAATTGAGTTAAGAATAAAAGGAAATTATACGGCAGCGTCTACCTCTTCTTTGATCCAGTCGTATCCTTTTTCTTCCAATTCTAATGCAAGCTCCTTCGTTCCTGATTTTACAATTCTTCCCTTGTAGAGTACATGTACATAATCTGGAACTATGTAATCAAGCAGTCTTTGATAGTGCGTCACCACAATAGTAGCATTATCAGGAGACTTTAATTTATTCACTCCATTGGATACAACTCTCAATGCGTCGATATCAAGACCTGAGTCAGTTTCATCAAGGATAGCGAGTTTTGGCTCTAACATAGCCATTTGGAAGATTTCATTCCTTTTCTTTTCACCTCCAGAAAAACCTTCATTAAGAGATCTACTCAATAACTTCTGGTCGATTTCTACCAATTTCATTTTTTCTTTCATGATGGTAAGAAACTTCACTGCATCAAGTGCATCAAGTCCTCTATACTCGCGGACCTGATTTACGGCTGTTCTTAAAAAATTTGTTGAACTAACACCTGGGATTTCTACAGGATATTGAAATGCTAAAAAGACACCTTCTCTTGCTCTATCTTCTGGTGCTAGTTCAAGGAGGTCTTTACCGAGGAAAGAAACTTCTCCCTCTGTTACTTCATACTCTTCCCTACCTGCCAGGACAGAGGCTAATGTGGATTTCCCTGAGCCATTAGGACCCATGATAGCATGAACTTCTCCTGGCTTAACTTCAAGATTGATTCCTCTTAATATTGGTGTGCCTTCGATTGAGGCATGCAAATTCTTAATTGACAACATAATAGTATGAGATTAGCCTTTTTAATTAGCTGTATTTTGATTGAATTCGAATTGATTTAAATAATTACCCTACAGAGCCCTCTAATGTAAGTGCAAGTAGTTTTTGAGCTTCTACTGCAAATTCCATTGGTAGCTGGTTGAGAACTTCTTTTGCATATCCATTGACAATCAATGCTACCGCATCTTCGGTAGAGATCCCTCTTTGGTTACAATAGAAAATTTGATCTTCTCCAATTTTAGAAGTAGTTGCTTCATGCTCTACTTTAGCTGTTGAGTTTTGAATATCAATATATGGGAAGGTATGTGCACCACATTTATCACCCATCAAAAGTGAATCACACTGAGAGAAGTTTCTTGCGTTGGTTGCACGTTTCATCACTTGAACTTGACCTCTGTAAGAATTTTGAGATTTTCCAGCTGAAATACCTTTGGATACAATTCTTGATTTAGTGTTTTTACCAATGTGGATCATTTTAGTCCCCGTATCAGCTTGCTGGTAGTTATTAGTAACTGCTACTGAATAAAACTCTCCAATTGAATTATCTCCTTTTAGAATGCAAGAAGGATATTTCCATGTTACAGCCGATCCAGTTTCTACTTGAGTCCAAGAAATCTTAGAGTTATCACCTGCACAAATACCTCTTTTGGTCACAAAGTTGTAAATACCACCTTTGCCATTTTTATCTCCAGGGAACCAGTTTTGGACTGTGGAATACTTTACCTCAGCATCTTTAGCCGCATAGATTTCAACTACTGCAGCATGAAGTTGGTTTTCATCTCTTTGAGGAGCAGTACAGCCTTCTAGATAAGATACATAAGAGCCTTCTTCAGCTACAATCAATGTTCTTTCAAATTGGCCTGTGTTGGCCGCGTTGATTCTGAAATAGGTGGAAAGCTCCATAGGACATCTTACACCTGATGGGATATAACAAAATGAACCATCAGAAAATACAGCCGAATTTAGCGCAGCGTAATAGTTATCTGTCGTTGGAACTACAGATCCTAGATATTTTTTCACCAACTCAGGATGTTCTTTCACCGCTTCGCTGAAAGAGCAAAATACTATTCCAAGTTTGGAGAGCGTGTCTTTGAATGTAGTACCTACGGAAACTGAATCTAGTACTGCATCAACTGCTATTCCTTGAAGTTTTTTCTGTTCGTTTAGAGAGATACCAAGTCTTTCATATATCTGAAGTAATTCAGGATCTATTTCATTTAGGCTTTTCGGCTTATTAGATTTTTTTGGTGCAGAGTAGTATCTCAGTGATTGCAAGTCGATTTTTGGGTAGGTCACATTCGCCCACTCTGGTTCTGACATTGTCTCCCAGGTTTTAAAAGCTTTTAGCCTCCAATCAAGCAACCATTGAGGTTCTTCTTTTTTGGCTGAAATCCATCTAATAATATCTTCATTAAGACCAAGTGGGGCTTCGTCGACTTCCATGTCTACAGACCAGCCGTGCTCATAATCTTTCGATGTGAATTCTTCTAAAATTTGATTGTCTTTGCTCATATTGTGAGTTATTTAGACTAATTATATTTTGACATGCGAAGATACAACATTTATCTAAAATATATTGTTCGCTTTCATTTCAAAAATCTATGAATCATAGAAAAAATAAATTATAAGTGATTGAAAAATAGATGATAAAGGAAATAAATAAGCCAAGCTTTATAAGCATGGCCTATGATTAATGGTTATAAAAAATATTGGAATAGTTCTAATATTATTTTATTTAGATTTAATCTAAAGTAAGATTTTTAAAACTGTTATTTCCCAGTTTTATCAAAAAACTGAATTGGCCGATTGATGCTTTCTTCTAATACGATCAAGGTTTCAGTTCGGTCTATACCATCTACTTTTTGTATATTATCCAATACTGTTCTTAAATGATTGGTGTCTTTGCAAATGATTTTGGCGAAAATGCTGTAGTTTCCAGTTGTATAATATGCGTTGATGACTTCTGGTATTTGCTTGAGATTTTCTATAACAGTATCATAAAGGGAACTTTTCTCTAAATAGATACCCAAAAAAGCTGAGATGTCGTATCCAAGTTTAGAAAAATCAATGTTCAGGGTAGCACTTTTTACTACACCCATATCTTCTAATTTTCGCATTCTGACGTGTACTGTACCAGATGAGACGAATACTTTTTTGGCGATTTCTGTATAGGGGGTCTTCGCATCTTCGTTGAGAAGAGAAATGATCTTCAGATCAACATTGTCAATATCTAAAATTTTGTCCATTATTTTGAGTTTATATTAGCTGTATGGTAATAAATCAGCGGTCAAATTATGAAATACTTAAAATAATGCAAAATTTATTTTTCAATTTGTAAAATTGATATAAAACCATTTATTTTGGCTTTCAGGAATTAAGAGTAAATTTAATTTGGCATTATGTATTGTAAGTCAAATAATCATCTGATATAGGCTTTAAAGGTCTCAATTTAAGATGTTTTAAGATAAGAACTTTTAATCTCTAAAGTTATATTTGGGTTTATATTCTGAAAAGGGTCTTGCTGGTGGCAAGACTTTTTTATTGCTTTTTTGTAAATTTAAACTGCAAAATTTTGGGTTTGAAAATATTTATTATGTATTTTTGAATCATTAAATAAAAGGCGTTCCAATGAAAGGTTTTATATCCATATTTTCTTTGATTTTCTTGATCACAGTTGCACTGGGACAAGAAAGCTTGGCACGTACAACTAATAACGATATTGAGGCTAAGCTCAAAGTGAATGCAATCAGTTTCAAATCAGTAACTTTAAAGACAGTTAATTTTGAAGCCGTTCATACTGAAACACATTCAGAAGCAACTGAAGATGTATTAGCTGATTTTGGTTCTCCATGGGCTTGGCCAGTATTTACATTGGAAATGGTGGAAAGCTATATGCCATTCATTTTTAGAACAAAAACAAGCTCAGAATTAGATGAAGTGAGAATTTTATTGAATGTAAATAATCAAGGGAAACTTGTAGGATATGAAATGTTGACTGAAGCAGATAGAGGCTTGGAGCAAAGAATTGCTCATGTTTTGAGGAAGCTTCCTAAATGTCTGCCAGTTCCAGGATATTCAAATTATGATGCAACAGATTTTGAGTTGATTATTAAAAGGTAAATGATAAGAGTGTTTAATTTATCAAGTCCCCTCCAATTTTTTGGTGGGGATTTTTTTTGAGTGGTTTTGAATGAAAGAGTTGGTTTGATACTTTTATAATCAATCAAACTCTTACTTTATGAAACATAAATACAGTTTAATAATACCCTTGGCATTTTGTTTTGGTGAGCTTGTGGCTCAGGATTATGGCTTGGGGAAAGCAATGCTATGGCTTGAGCAAGATGAGAAATCAAAATTCTACACTGTGGCAGGAGAGCGACATGGTCAGTCTTTTTTCAAAAAACATCAATTTCCCGAAGTAGAATATACACCGGGTGAAAAGCTTACCTTCGATATTTATCATACGCCTGATGTAATGTATCATTGGTACAAAGTATGGGCAGAGAAATATCCTGATATTACTGAGCTATATGAAGTAGCTAGATCTTTTGAGGGTCGTCCCATATTGCAAATGACCATTACCAATAAGAAAACAGGAAAGCACACAGATAAGGCTGCCGCTTATTTTGAAGGAGGTCGACATGGAGGTGAAGTGACCAGTAGTGAATCTGTACTATGGTTGACTCAGCATCTATTGGAAAACTACGGTAAGGATCCCGAGATTACCAAACTTATCGATACCAAGACCATCTACCTGAGACCTCAGAACAATCCTGACGGTACTAATATGTATCTCTTCACCGAACAGAGAAATCGATCCACGGTGAGACCTTATGATGTGGACAGAGATGGACTGATGGATGAGGATCCAGAAGAAGATCTCAATGGAGATGGTGTCATCCACATGATGCGGAAGAAAGCTGTCACAGAAGAGGACAAGGCCAAAGCCAATTATATACTTGATCCAAGAGATCCTTCGGGTCGCTTGATGAAACGGGTGTTTGATGGACAAGGCGAATATTTAATGTTTACCGAGGGGATTGATAATGATGGGGATGGACGCTACAATGAAGATGGTATTGGCGGACTTGACCTACACAGAAATTACCCTGAAAATTGGAGACCAGATTCTGGAGGAGATATGACAGGTAGAGGTTACACCCAGTGGGGTGCAGGTGAATATCCATTGAGTGAAATTGAGACTAGGTCTACGGTTCTTTGGCTTTTATCACATCCAAATATCTCAGTTGTCAATTCTTTGGATACAAGAGTTCCTATGCATTTAAGACCACCTTCTACTTCAGGAAGCGAGGAAAGTATGTTTCCGGAAGATTTAGCCATTTATAAGAAATTTGATCAAATGGGGATGGATATCACTGGATATCCTTGGGCAGGGGATGTCTATGAGACTTATTCAACGCGTTACAAAGTGAACAGACTTACAGGAGATCCACTTAAACCTAACCCGCTTTTTGGGCATGGACCTGATTTTGGATATTTTTATTATGGTGCTATTTGGTACGGTGATGAATTATGGAACAATGGCGCCATGAAGGATTATGATGGAGATGGAATCTATGATGATTATGATGCTTTGATGTGGGATGATGAAGAAAACGGATCCAAAGGTTTTAAGCCATGGGAAAAATTTGATCATCCACAATTAGGCGAAGTAGAAATTGGAGGTTTCCACCCTAAATTTTTCTCACAAAATGGTCCGCCTTGGCAGCTAGAATCATGGATTAGAAAGCAGTCTTTATTCAATTTGGCAATGGCCAAAGAGCTGCCGCAAATAGATCTGTTGGCTACTGATATTAAGAAATCAACTGATGGTACCTATGATGTAAAAGTTACTTGGAAAAATTCAGGTGGACTCCCAGTGGCTTTGGAGCAAGCCAAAAGAGTGAAGATCGTTCAAGAGGATAGGCTAATGCTCGAATTTGATAGAGATCTAACCAAAGGCTTTGAGGATGCTAAGGTGCAGATTATCTCTCCTGAGCTTTACGATAAGACTATCTATGCAGGGTATACCAAAGCAGGAGAGACTAAAACGGCTACTTTTAAAGTGAAAATCAACCAGAGTGAACCTGTAAAAGCCAAACTCAAAATCCTTTCCACCCGAGGAGGATATATTGAAAAGGAAATTGAGCTAGGGAAGTAATGAATAAGCTTATTTTAAAGGCTGTTGCTGTTTAAAGAGCAACAGTCTTTTTTATCTATCTAATTCTCCTTTGATATAAAAGATAAGGTTCTGCAGATCAATCTTTATTTATATTGTAATCAAAATACACAAACTATGATATTCAAATTAAAACAAATCTTAGCAGTAATCTGCTTTTTTGCTGTGCTTGGCTTACAGGCACAGCAGAAGAGAGCGCTGACTCACGCAGATTATGATGGATGGGAGAGTGTGTCTTCCGATAATATTTCCACCAATGGTAAGTGGGTGGGTTTTCAAGTAAGTCCTCAGGATGGGGACGGTAGACTTGAAATTGTAAGCCATGGAGATGCTCAAAAGCGCTATGTAATCAATAGAGCGGACAGGTGGTCATTCTCTAATGATAATAATTTTGCAGTTGGAAGAATCACAGCAGAAAAAGATGTGATTAAAGCTTTGAAATTGAAAAAGACCAAAGCTGATGACATGCCTAAGGATAGTCTTTTTATTCTCAACTTGGCTAATGGAAACATTGAAAAGCTCGCAAGAGTAAAGTCTTTTTCTACTCCAAACAAAGAAGCCAGTTGGTTAGCTGTGCTTTTTGAAAAGGAACTTCCTCAGAAGCCTGCCAAAAGAGAAGAAGGGGATACCACTAAAGTAGCTCCAGCGGAGAAGCCTAAAAAAACTGATGGAACTACTCTAATTGTAAGGTCTTTCGATGGAAAGACTACTTATGAATATGATAGAGTTAAGTCTTATGGTTTTTCTGATACTGGTACACATATGTATTATGTAAAAGCCACAGAAGACACTTTAAAAAATGCAGGTGTTTTCATTCTTGACTTAAAATCTGGTGTATCTCAAATTATCGATGTAGGCAAAACAGATTATATGTCTGTAAATATTTCTGATACGAATAAGTTCCTTGCTTATTTGACTACAGAAGACTCTCTGAAGGCTAAGAAGCCGTACTATGATTTGTACCTGTATGATATAGCAAAAGCTACGAATCAAAAAATTGCTTCTAAAGATACTCCAGGTATCTTGAAGGATGGAATGATCAGCAAGTCAGGTAGGATCAGTTTTGCTACAGATGATAGTAGGTTGTATTTCGGTACCACCAATGATTATGTGAGCTACGAGTATGAGGATGATACCACCATGCTTGATGAGGAAAGGGTGAAGTTGGATATTTGGGGCTGGCAAGATGCTGAAATTCAGCCAATGCAATTGAGAAATAGAAATAGAGAACTCAATAGAAGCTTTTTGGCTGCCTACAGTATAAAGGACAGAAAAGTAACTCAAATAGCTGATGAAAAAGTAAGTACAGTGATGTATGACAACAAGGCTAAGCATAAATTAGCTTTGGGAATGGATGATTCTGAATATAGAAGAGAATATAGCTGGAATACTCAGATTGGTAGTGATGTTTACTTAGTGAATCTAGAAACTGGAAACAAAACGCTTATCCAAAAAGCTCTTACAGGTAGACCTTCTCTTTCTCCAGCGGGTAAATATGTATACTGGTATGACGGAAATGAAAGAGCTTGGTTTATCTATGATGTTGTAACCAAAGCGACAAAAAACATCACAGATGTACTTGATGTAAATGTTTACAATGAACAGCATGACTCTCCTTCTTTGCCAGGTAGCTATGGTGCTGCGGGTTGGTTGAAAGATGATAAAGGTTTCTTGGTCTATGATAAATACGACATTTGGAAGATTGATCCAACTGGTAAAGTTGCACCTCAAAACATCACTTTAGGTGCAGGTAGAGCTCAAAATATTGAATACAGAAGACAAAGATTAGAGCTAGAAGAAGATGAAGGAATTGATCCTGCCTCTCCGTTAATTTTGACGGCTTTCCACGAGTTCAATAAGAAAAATGGTTTCTCAAAAGGAGATATCAATGGTAAAAAAGCTCCTGAACAAATCATCTTTACAGACAATAGATATCTTGGTTTAAGAAAAGCTGAAAATACCAATGATTTGATTGTAAGGAGATCTACTTACCAAGAATATGCTGATGTGTATGCGACTGATATGAATATGTCAAAATTGACTCAATTATCTTTTGCTAATCCACAGCAGAGTGAAGTAAACTGGGGTACTGTTGAACTGGTAGATTATTTGGCTAATGATGGTGTTCCACTTCAAGGTTTATTGTTCAAGCCTGAGAACTTTGATCCGAATAAGAAATATCCTATGATGGTGTATTTCTACGAGAGAAATTCTGATGGACTACACAACTACAGAGCACCTGCTCCAAGTGCTTCTACAATCAATATCCCGTATTTTGTAAGTAATGAATATTTGGTGTTTGTACCAGATATCAAGTATGACCTGGGTCTTCCAGGGCCAAGTGCTTATAATTGTATCATTCCTGGTGTTCAATCTATCGTAGCTAAAGGCTTTGTAGATGCTGATAATATGGCCATACAAGGACAAAGCTGGGGTGGCTATCAAGTAGCATACTTGATTACTAGAACGAATATGTTCAAAGCTGCTGGAGCTGGAGCACCTGTTGTGAACATGACCTCGGCTTATGGAGGTATCAGATGGGGAACAGGTATGAGCCGTATGTTCCAGTATGAGCAGACACAGAGTAGAATAGGAGGAACCTTATGGGAAAAACCACTTTACTACCTCGAGAACTCTCCGCTATTCTTTATGGATAGAGTGACTACTCCTGTATTGATCATGCACAATGACGAAGATGGAGCAGTTCCGTGGTATCAAGGTATTGAAATGTTTATGGCCTTAAAGCGTCTGAATCAGCCTGCATGGTTGCTACAATACAATGGAGAAGATCACAATCTTGTTCAGCGTAAAAATAGAAAAGACTTATCTATCAGGTTGTCTCAATTCTTTGATCACTACCTTAAAGGAGCTCCTGCTCCATTGTGGATGACTGAAGGTCTACCTGCTGTAGAAAAGGGCAGAACCTTGAAATATGAATTAGAAGAAGATAAATAAGATAGCTTTTCTAAAATAAAATTAAAGCCCTTCAGGATCTCTTGAAGGGCTTTTTTGTAATTAGTAAAATCTTTTTTAGAACAATCCGGTGATATTTCCATCGGCATCTATGTCAATATTTTCTGCGGCGGGCTTGGATGGTAGTCCAGGCATGCGCATAATGGTGCCTGCTATTGGAATGATGAAGCCAGCACCTGCGGCAATGTCAAATTCTCTAATTTTGATCGTGAATCCTTTTGGTCTGTTGATCAATTTTGGGTCATCTGATAGTGAATACTGTGTTTTGGCAATGCAAATGGGGACTTTATCAAGTCCAATTTTATTGAAAAGCCTAATTTGCTGTTTGGCTTTGAGGCTATATTCGACTTCAGCTGCACCGTAGATTTTTCTAGCAACAGTTTCTATCTTCTGCTCAATTGGCCAATCAAAATTATAAAGGGGGGTGAAATTACTTTTACCAGATTCAGCTACTTCTTTGACTACTTTTGCCAAATCTATACAGCCTTCTCCTCCTTTTTCCCATCCCTCGGAGATAGCTGCTTTTACACCTAATGCTTCACATCTTTTTAGCACTATGTCGATTTCTTCGTCAGTGTCTGTATAAAACTTATTGATGGCCACTACTGGGCAAAGCATGAAGTGCTTGATGTTTTCAATGTGTTTTTCCAGATTTTCTAAGCCAACCTTGACAGCTTCGGCATTCGGCTCCTTTAGGGCTTCAAATTTTACCCCTGCATGACTTTTTAAAGCTCTGATGGTAGTGACGATAACCGCTAAGTCTGGTTTTAATCCACCGTATTGGCATTTGAGGTCGAGGAACTTTTCTCCTCCAAGGTCAGAGGCAAATCCTGCCTCTGTGACTACATAATCAGCCAAAGATAAACCCATTCGAGTAGCTATGATGGAGTTGGAACCTTGTGCAATATTGGCAAAAGGGCCACCATGAATGATGGCTGGGTTTCCCTCGATGGTTTGTACCAAGTTTGGCATGATGGTATGCTTGAGCAAAGCTGTCATGGCACCTTGTGCCTTCAGCTCTCTGGCATAGACTGGCTGATTGTCGTAAGTATAAGCGACAATGATATTGCCGAGTTTTTCTTTTAGGTCTACCAAGTCTTTGGCAAGGCAAAGCGCTGCCATAACTTCAGAAGCTGCGGTAATGTCAAATCCAGACTCTCTTGGAATTCCTTGGGCTGCTCCACCCAAACCTGTAACAATATCGCGAAGTGCCCTTTCATTCATATCCATGACACGTTTCCAGACAATTTTTCGAGCATCAATATTTAGTGTGTTACCTTGATGGATATGGTTGTCTAAAAGTGCTGCCAGAAGGTTATGAGATTTTTCTATAGCAGCAAAGTCTCCTGTAAAATGTAAATTAATAGATTCCATTGGGAGGACCTGAGAGTATCCTCCTCCTGCGGCTCCACCTTTCATTCCAAATACAGGGCCCAATGAAGGCTCCCTTAACACTACAGCTGTTTTGACACCTATTTTATTCAGCCCTTCACAGAGCCCAATGCTTGCTGTCGTCTTTCCCTCTCCTGCTATGGTAGGGGTGATGGCAGTCACTAGGATCAGTTTTTTACCAACCATTTTTGACTCTTCGATCAATTTTAGAGGGAGCTTTGCGACGTACTTTCCATAGGGGCGGAGGTCATCTTCATCAATTTGGAGTTTTAGAGCAATTTGATTGATAGGGCGCATGGTGGAAGCTCTTGCTATTTCTTGGTCTGTTAATTTCATATTTTCTATCCTTTTTACTTTGGTCTAAAATAACCAAAAAGAGCAGCTTAAAAACTGATTTTGATCCTATTCCTGAAATTTATCCAATTGAGGTGAAAAAGTTTGTTGTACAGAAGGCAGGCTCCTTCTTTTTGTGGTAGGTATTTCAAATATAAATTATCTCTATTTATCATTTATCGCACTTGGAAAATTATATAAATCGGTCAAGCAGGAGACGAATCATTCATATTTGATAGTATTTAGGACTATTTTGTAAAAAACATTCTTTCCTAACACGAAAAACTTATATTTGAAGCACTCAAAATAATTTAAACCCTATTAATTAACCTCAACCTATGTTATTAGAACCTTTAGACCTTATTGTATTTATTGGGTATTGTTGCCTGATAATCGGAATGGGGCTTTTTGTCTCTAGAGAGAAGAAAGGCCATGTTAAAAACTCACAAGACTATTTTCTTGCATCCAAAGCCTTGCCATGGTGGGCTGTAGGAGCATCACTGATCGCTTCCAATATTTCTGCTGAGCAGTTTATTGGAATGTCTGGATCCGGATTTGCACTTGGATTGGCAATTTCCACTTATGAATGGATGGCGGCGATCACTTTATTAGTTGTAGCGATTTTCTTTTTGCCTGTTTACATCAAGAAGGGCATTTATACCATGCCCGGTTTTCTTCTAGATAGGTATGATACAAGGGTCCGCACCACCATGGCGATCTTTTGGCTTGCCTTATATGTATTTGTAAACTTGACCTCAGTACTTTACTTAGGTGCCTTGAGCTTGAATACTATCCTAGATGTGCCTATGCGCTATGCAATTATTGGTCTGGCTCTTTTTGCTATGATTTACTCCATTTATGGAGGATTGAAAGCAGTGGCTTGGACTGATGTCGTACAGGTTTTCTTTTTGATAGCAGGTGGATTAGCTACGACTTACATCGCCTTGACTATGGTAGGTGATGGCAGTGCTTGGGAGGGCCTAGGTCTCTTGAGAAAAGAAGTTCCTGGACATTTCTCAATGATCTTGTCCAAAGGTGAAATGATGATTCCTGATGGGAAAGGTGCTACAAAAGATGCATACCTTGATTTACCTGGACTGAGTGTTTTGGTAGGAGGGATGTGGATTACCAATTTGTCCTACTGGGGCTTCAATCAATACATCACGCAGAGAGCATTAGCTGCTAAGAGTCTGGATGAAGCGCAGAAAGGGATGATCTTTGCAGGTTTTCTGAAGCTTTTGATGCCTTTGATAGTGGTGATTCCTGGGATTGCAGCTTTGGTTATCGTAAATAATGGGATGGATGTGACATTTGTGGAATCTATGAAGGATCCAGTCACAGGTATTGTGAAGTCAGACAGAGCATATCCTACTTTGTTACAACTGCTACCTGTTGGGTTGAAGGGACTAGCTTTTGCGGCATTGACAGCGGCGATTGTGTCTTCGTTAGCATCCATGGCAAATAGTACTTCGACCATCTTTACAATGGATATTTATAAGAAATATTTTGGTCAGGATGCTTCTGAAGCTAAGCAGGTAAAAGTTGGTAGAATTACGGCAGCAGTGGCATTTGTCATAGCGGCGATCATAGCTCCAGCTCTCGGGCAATTGGATCAAGCATTTCAGTTTATTCAGGAATATACGGGTTTTATTAGTCCGGGTGTGTTTGCAATCTTTTTCTTTGGTGTGTTTTGGAAAAAAACGACCTCTAATGCTGCTTTAGTCGGTGCCGCACTCAGTATTCCTTTGTCTGTAGTGTTGAAATTCTTATGGCCTGAACTACCATTCTTGGATAGAATGGGTATTGTATTTTTGGTTTTGGCAGCTTTGATGATTGTCATTAGTTTATTGGAGGGCAAAGGGAAAGACCATCCAAAAAGCATCGATATTTCAGGAGATATCTTCAAGACAAGTACTGGATTCAAAATTGGAGCCTTTATCATTACTTTGATTACTACGGCACTTTATATAGTGTTTTGGTAAAAAAGGCCACACCGCCACTTGATAAAAGTGGACTTGCATATTTAGCAAAAGCCTAGAATTTTCAGAATATTGAAAATTCTAGGCTTTTTTGATTCCATGGCAGGAATATTGCGTGTTTTTTAGTTATTCGGCTTTAGCCTTTGTTTTGAAAAAAACATAAGTTGATCAAATCAACTTTTTTAAATCTAAAAAATATATTCATCATGGCATTAATCGGAGAGATCATCAAAAAATCTGTTGAGACAGTTGATAAAATTTTCACCAATGATAATCCCAAGGAAGCTCAGTTGAAAGTTTTGGAAGAACTACTAAGTACAGCACGGAATACAGCTTTTGGTAAGTATTATCAATTTGAACGTATTCTCAAATCTGAAGATATTAGGAAGTCATTTGAAGCTGAGTTACCTTATTTTGATTATGAACAGTTGCGCGAGCGCTGGTGGCAAAAAGTAATAGATGGGGGAGAGGATATTACTTGGCCTGGGAAAGTTGATTTTTTTGCTGTTTCTAGTGGAACGACTAGTACCAAAAAACATATTCCTGTAACAGAAGACATGCTTCAATCCATCAGAAGTGCTGGTATTCAGCAGATAAAAGGAGTTGCAGATTTTGACTTACCAGCTGAGTTTTTTGAAAAAGAAATTCTGATGTTTGGTAGCAGTACTAATCTCAAAGAGGTCAATGGACATCTTGAAGGTGAAATTAGTGGGATTAGTGCCAGTCAGATTCCGTTTTGGTTTGAGGGGTTTTACAGACCGGGCAAAGATATTTCTGCGATAGATGATTGGGATTTGAGAGTGGAAGAATTGGCGAAGCAGTCGGCTGACTGGGATATCGGGGCGATATCTGGGATTCCTTCCTGGATAGAATTGATGCTCAAGAAAGTGATCGAATATAATCAGGTGAATCATATTCATGAAGTATGGCCAAATTTTCAGGTTTATACATCCGGTGGGGTGGCATTTGATCCTTACAGGCAGTCATTTGAGAAGCTATGTGGTCAACCGATTACCGTGATTGATACTTATCTGGCATCAGAAGGATATATAGCAACCCAGCTACGTAAGGAAACTGATTCCATGGCATTGATTACAGATAATGGTATTTACTTTGAATTCATTCCTTTCATTCCTGAAAACGTGAATGACGATGGAAGTGTAAATCAAAATGCCAAATCAATCCATATTGAAGATGTAGAAGAAGGTGTGGATTATGTCCTGCTGATGAGTACTGTGTCTGGTGCTTGGAGATATATGATAGGGGATACTGTTGCATTTACTGATAAAGAGAGAGCAGAGATCAAGATTACAGGGAGAACAAAGCATTTTCTCAATGTAGTGGGTTCACAGCTTTCTGTGATACAAATGAATAAAGCCCTTAAAGTATTGGGTGATGATTTTGGTTTTGATGTCAAAGAGTTTACCGTGGCAGCAATCTTAGAATCGGATGAATACTTGCACAGGTGGTATTTGGGTACAGATGGTGTTGCGAAGGAAAATGAAAAGCAGGTAGCTGATCGACTGGATGAAATTTTGAAAGAGCATAATAAAAACTACAAGGTTGCAAGAAATAAAGCCCTTAAGGGTGTTGAGGTAAAGCTTATCAGTGATGAAATTTTCAGAAAATGGACAGCCAAAACTAAGCAGAAAGGTGGACAGGTCAAATTCCCTAGAGTGATGAAGGAAAAGGATTTCAGAGCCTGGGAGGATTTTGTTGCTAATCTAGGATAGACCTGTTTTCCATCATGTAAATGATTTCTTCTGGAGGGAGATAAAGTTTGTTGATTTTCTGTATGTATTTTTCAGGCATGCCTGCTTCGTGGAGGATGAAGTTTTTGGTGCTAAGAATATAATCTCCCAATCCATGATCTACTGCATAGGTATCGGCAACCCTTTCAGCAGCGATAATAAAGCTCTTGGAGGTCAAATAACCAATTCCAAATAAGAATAAGGGCCAATTGCTTCTATTGAGATAATCCATGATATGACCGAGCTCGTGCCCAATCCACCCTATCAAGACATCCTCAGGAAGCTCTTGTATGGGTTTTACATTTCCTTTTAATTTAAAAAATCTGCTGATCTTGATGATATAACTTCTGTCTTTTCTAGAACCCAGCATGGTATTGAATCTAGGCTGAGCTTGCATGACAGATTTTCGAATGTTTTCACTGAGAACAAACTCAATTTTTACATTTTTCATATCTGGATAAAAATCCAAAGCCTTGATGATGACTTCATTTAATTCTTTTGGAATGCTATTTTGAATGTATTTTGTTTCACTTATTCGCATCCTGTTATTATACTATTTTTTTTAGATGAAGTCAAATCACAGCTGGGAGACAATTTAATCAATTTCTTGAATTTGGACTTTCCTCAAAGGTTTCTCCCACGAAAAAGTAGCCGAGATAGGATAGTGATCAGAGTAATCTACTTCTCTATGAGTTTTGAAAGATTTGATTTCTAGAATGTCATCGTAGAAAATGTTGTCGATTCTGAGAAAGAAAAGGACTTTGTTGTAGGTGAAGCCAAAACCTCTTCCAGCTTTTTCAAAGGCATTATTCATAGTTTTTCTTAGAGAAAAATATGTGTAGCTGTAAGGAACATCATTGAAGTCTCCGACAAGTATATTTGCATAAGGACTATTGCGCATGTGTTCCATCAATACGCCAAGCTGAGAAGCCCGCACCACTTGTCCGTTTTTTAATTTCTTAAGAGTTTCTTTGTAGTTCTCTTTGATGCCATCTAAGTCAGAAAGTCCCTCAGAAGGAATGGACATGGATTCGAGGTGGGCATTGTAGATCCGGATAGTATCTCTGTCTACTTTAATGTCTGCAAAGATGACTCCATTATTTTTTCTTGTATCGAATACTCTTCCCTCATTGATGATTGGATAGCGGCTGAAAATAGCCATTCCATACGATCGTTTTTTGATATTACCATCGATTACTTGGTAAGAATATTCATACCCTTGATCGTTTGCCAAAGCTTTGATGGCATTTCGAGATGGAGTGGTATAATCCTGATAGAACTCTTGAAAACATTTGATGTCTGAAGGATTGTCTTGGAGCCATTTGGTGATGTTTTGGGTGACAGTTTTCCGGTCTTGACCATCTTTGGCGTAATTGAGTAAATGTACATTATAACTCAATACAGAAAGGCCATTCGTATTCTCTGGAATTGCATTCAACTGAAATGTGATCCCAATAAACTTCCAGCCAATGATGATCGCTATCAATGGAATTAGCGCTAATTTTCTACCTGCAAGCACGAGTAATACCAAGATGATTGCATTGACCACAATCAATGGAGGAATCAATAGTGTCAATAATCCAGCATAGGGAAAAAATTCAGGTGATATATAAACACTGAAAAAAAGGAAGATCGAAATCAAAAAGATAAATCCAGTTAGGAAACGCAACATAGCATGTAGATTAGAAATCGAAAATATGCCTATTCATCAATCTTTCCAAGTAATTTATTTCAATGGGTGGGTTATTCAAATGGAAAGCATAGAAGAATTATAAGAAATACTCAAAAAGTGGGCAATTTCCACTCCTCTTAAAAATAAACCAAAGGTATTGATACTCCCAGTACTAGTTATTCACCTGCATCATGCCTTTTTGGGATTTCAGGATTGATAAAGGTAAAGCCTCTGGCTTCATTTCCTTCATAAAAATCTATCTGCATCCCCATCAAAAACATATAGTGCTTTTTCTCAATCAAAACGGGGATGTGATTTAGTACAAACTGCTCATCACCTTCTTTGGCCTTGTCAAAACCCAAAGCATAGGACATTCCACCACATCCTCCACCTTTGACTCCCACTCTGAGATGATAGTCAGCAGGGATATTTTTATTATCCATGATGTTTTTGATTTCAATTTGAGCTTTTTCTGTGATGCTAATAGGTATAATCATGTCTGATTAATTCAAATCGTACTATTTGGGTTCCATTCTAGTGTAAAATTAGGCTTTCAATTTTAGAATATAGGATTGATTGAAAAAAATAATCTTTTTCAATATAATTCGTATATGGTTAAAAATTGAACCAGTTTTATATTTTATTGAATAAAAAATTCTATTTATAGTTTATAATTAAACCAAAAAAAATTAAATTGACAAAAAATTGATCAAATACAGTTTTAATATGATCAATGGTTCCGCCCAATATAACCATTTTTATAAGTGTCTTTTTAAGATGCTTGACTTCATTTATTAATCACTAATTATTTATAACCATGAATAGAAATCTTAACAGAAGAGGTTGGATCAAAAAATCTCTATTGGGCTTTGGAGCTTTAACCACTGCGCCTCAATTAGCTAAAGCATTTATTGGCAACGTGTGGCAGCCAACAGTAAAATCAACCTTTTATGAAATAACACCGACTTTCAATTTAGATGAACCGAGGATGTTGGCAAGGTTGTCCGCTAATGAAAACCCTTATGGTCCTTCTCCAACTGTCCGCACTGCGATCAAAGATGCAATCTCTTTGGGTAACAGGTATGCTCATAGAGATGCAGCAGAATTGATCGAATTGATAGCGGAGAAAGAGGGAGTGAGCACCAAGCACATCATGTTAGGGCCAGGATCTTCGGATTTATTGGAGAAAGTAGCCTTTGTTTCTTTTCCGGCAGGAGGGAATATCGTTTCAGCAGATCCTGCTTATATGTCTATCATCAGTACTGCTAGAGCTTTGGGTGCCATTTGGAAGCCAGTCAAACTTACTGCTGATTACGCTCATGACTTGAATGGGATGAAAGAAGCTATTGATGCTGATACTAAGTTAATCTATGTATGTAACCCAAATAATCCAACTGGGTCTATTACCAATTCTGATCAATTGCATCAATTTTGTTCCGATGCATCTTCCAAAGTTCCGGTATTTGTAGATGAAGCTTATTTGGAATTTTTGGATGATAGTCAAAGCCATTCGATGGTTAACCTTGTAGCTGATGGAGCAGATGTGATTGTTGCACGAACTTTTAGTAAGATTCATGGAATGGCGGGATTGAGAATAGGATACATCGTTGCTCAGCCAGAACGAATTGCCTCTATCACAGACAAAGTTAGAAGTACCATGGGCTTGTGCTCAACTTCACTGAAAGGTGCACTAGCTAGCTTTATGGATGAAGCTTTTTTGCATGAATGCAAATCTCTCAATAGTTCATGTAGAAAATATCTGGTAGAAGAGATCACAAGCTTAGGTTATGAAGTGATACCTTCCTATACCAGCTTTGTGCTATTTCCTATTGCTATGAATGGACAAGCTTTTATGAAAGGGATGTATGAAGAAGGTGTAAGTATTCGTGTATTTAGCATAGAAGACCAGCCCTTCTGTAGAGTCAGTATAGGTACCATGGAGGAGATGGAGTATTTCGTAGAGGTATTTAAAAAAGTTACTGCTTAGGTTATGAGTATAGCTTTACAAAAAACACTCTCCTTGATTTTATTGATTGTTTTAGGACTGATCTTAAAGCGGAAGTTCACAAACCCAGATCAAAATAAGGGTCTGAAAATGATCATATTGGATGTGGCGCTACCAGCGATGATTTTTGTGGCTTTATTGAAAATCGAAATCAATCCTGACCTGTTGATGTTGCCTGTTTTTGCTTTGATTTTCAATGTGCTGATTTTGGTGATCGCTAAATATGCATTACCCTTTTTCGGTGTAGAGGGGAACTCTTCGTCAATGAGAACGTTGCTATTGCTATTACCTTCCTTGGCTCCTGGACTGACGTGTTTCCCTTTTGTGGTGGAATATTTAGGAGAGGATTTGTTAGCATTGGCTGCATTGTCTGATATTGGTAACAAGGTGTTTGTGTTAATTCTCGCCTATTTATTGGCTATCTCTTGGTATTACAAACACCATCAGCTCAAGTCAGTATCATCTATTCAGCGAGTGAAGCAATTGCTCCTGGCTATGGTCAAAGAGCCTATCAATGCAGTAATTTTGACGGCAATTTTATTGTTGTCTATAGGAATTAATATGGAAAGGTTACCAGTGTTTTTGTCACAATCCATTTTAATGATGAAGGATATGATGACACCATTGGTATTACTTTTTATTGGTATTGCTGTAGTGTTCAAATGGGAGCAAATGAGAATGCTGGCGGGTATACTGTTGTTTAGAGCAGGGATTATTTTTCTGATTAGTGGGGTTTTTATTTTACTCGTTCCCATGTCTACAGAGCTGATGCTGCTTGCGGTGGTATTTCCACAAAGCGCAGTAAGTTTCTGGCCATTTGCACATATGTCTGCTATCAGATCTATGGAAATAAGTCAAGCTGAATTGAAGTCTAATCCCACTTTTAATTTGGAGTTAGGTATCAATCTACTGGCTTTGTCTATGCCTTTTAGTACGCTTTTGATTTTAGGTGTTTTTTCCTCAGGTACTTACTTTACCAATCCAACCCATGTATTCTTGATTGGAGGAATACTGTTAGTAGGTTCTATTATTCCTATACTAATTAAGTGGGTGTCATCATTGGATACAGGATTTGATCATATAGACGGGCAAAAATTAAAAGAAAATAATTCTATGGAATAAAGTGGTTTCAAGGTTTGATAACAAATAAGCCCCGGTAGGTTACCGAGGCTTATTTTTTTTGTTTTAAGAAGCTATGGTTAGCTATTTTGAATGTTAAAATTTATAGCCTTCCAAAGCCCCAACTTAAACCCACGTGGAAATCAGCTTGTTTGCTATCAGCTGTGAAACCAGTTAGTATTGAATTGCTTCCAATAAAGAAACCACCATATCTCAAACCAAGACCACCTGTGATACCAGCGATTTCTGTACTGGCCCATGGAGAATAGATTTCGAAGTTGCCCAAAACTAACCTTGGCGTGATTACAATCATATTTTGAGCAGTAAGCTGCTCATTGGCATTGTCATCTCCAAAGCGCTGCTGAATGTATGCACTGGCTTGAAGCTTTCCGATTACTCTCATCTCAGCATAAGCCGATATCATGGATGGCAGGCTGGTTTTTACGCCACCAGTTTCAGTTGTCTTGGTGAAAAAACCACTTTCTAACAGTTGATCTTCAATATCACTGAGATTACCTTCTAGTTGATCTAATCTGAAAGCTTGTCCTTCAGGAATATTCATTGTGTAAGTGTTATTGACTTGACCTTCACCGAAGGTCATGCTACCTAGATTCCTAACAGCCAAGCCTGCATTCAATTTTGTACGTCCATTGGCATCTTTCATTTGATAGCTACCACCTAGATCGAGTCCAAAACCATTGATGGATCCAAAATTGAAACCGTTAGTACCTATACCAAAAGTACTACCGTCAAAATCTGATTCAGAGTAGGAAATATTTAAACTCCCAGTTGCCCTAGTCAAGCTCACTTCAAAATCATTTTGATCAATCACGGCTCTCAGCCTATCTAAACCAAAATTTGCATAAGTTCCGGGAAACATCAGTTTTCCTGTAGCACCCACTGAGAATTTATGCTTGTCTGTATTCAAAATCTCCCTTCCTACAATGAACCCCAATTCAGCCCAACCTGTGGCATTGACCCTCTGATTGTATTCGCTGGCAATGGCAGTTGAGCTATTTCTGCTGTCAAATTGAATATCTAAAATGGACTGGCCGAGAGTAGGGTCAAGGTCTACAATATCTGCCTTGGCAAATGCCTGAGTAGTCATACCGAAAGACCACTTACCAGATCGGATACCAAATGATGGACCCAGTACTGATGCTTCTGTTCTCATATTGACAGGGCCATTGGCTCTTTCAAAAGCAACATCTACCACATCTCCTCCAAATTCAAAAATATCTCCGAAAGAAATGATATTGTTGCTTACTGAGCCATTGATAGAGAAGAAATTCACTTCTACTTTTTTGTTCAAATTATTAATTTCAGCGGGGTTCATTGTCGCTGAGATCATGCTTTTTCTAGAGCTATTTTGGATTCCTATGAATGGTGTCTGAGCCGCTGCAAAGGCTGTTATTCCCATGAAAATCGCTAATGTTGAAAGCTGTTTTTTCATAAAAAGGTTGTTTAAGTTTCTAGCATTGTATCTATACGCTATCAGTAAAAGTATGTAAAAAAAAGGAAGACTTGATAAAAGCCTTCCTTGATTTTTTTAGTAAGAATTGAATTTACACTTCTTTGACCTCAGTAGTGAGTTTCTGAAGCGAATCTTTGGCATCTCCAAATAGCATTCGTGTTTTTGGATAGAAGAACAATTCGTTTTCAATGCCGGCATATCCTGCACTCATGCCTCTTTTGAGTATGATGACATTTTTTGCTTGATCTACTTCTAGGATAGGCATCCCATAAATTGGAGAGGTGGGGTCATTTTTGGCAGCAGGGTTGACTACGTCATTTGCTCCAATGACTACTACCACATCTGTATTGCTCATTTTGGGATTGATCTCTTCCATCTCTTGGAGCCTTTCGTAAGGCACGTCTGCTTCCGCCAGTAAGACATTCATGTGCCCTGGCATTCTCCCTGCGACTGGGTGAATGGCGTAGTTTACATTGACGCCTTTTTCTTCCAGTAATTTCTCCAATTCATGACATATATGCTGTGCTTGAGCTACAGCTAAGCCATAACCTGGAACGATCACGACATTTTGAGAATAGGAAAGCAAAACAGCCGTATCTGATATGCTGATCTCTCTCACGGTCTGATCTCCTGCTTCCCCTTTTGCTCCACCGGCTTTGTTTCCTCCAAAAGCTCCCAATAGTACATTGGTCAGAGAACGGTTCATGGCATTACACATCAATATGGTGAGGATAGTCCCCGCTGAGCCCACCAATATACCTCCTGTAAGCATGGCTTTATTACCGTAAAGAAAGCCACCAAAAGCAGCAGCTACACCAGTAAAGGAGTTGAGAAGTGAAATTACAACAGGCATATCAGCACCTCCAATAGGCATCACAAATAGGATTCCATAGATCAATGCGATCACCAATAAACCGTAGAAAACCATGCTATCTCCATATCCTAGCATTTTGTATACAGTAAGTCCAAGTATGATCGCAAGCATGAGCATATTGATCAATTGATTCATAGGTAGTACGCGATCTTTAATTTTTCCTTCTAGCTTACCATAAGCGATCATCGAGCCCGAGAAAGATACTGAACCGATGATCAAGCCCAGTAACATAACCAAAAGCTCTCCATCAAATCCACTTGCTAGGCCAATGTTGTGATTTTGATATTCTATTACAGCGATCAAGGCTGCACAGGCACCTCCCATTCCATTGAAGAAAGATACCATTTGGGGCATAGCAGTCATTTTTACTTGCTTGGCCATCATGGTTCCAATTACCGTCCCAACGATCAAGCCAAGTGCAATCAATCCGTAATTGAGACTTTTACTGCTGTCAAAAGGCTGATAGATGGTAATGGTTGCTACTACTGCGATCAGCATTCCCGCCGCCGCGATAAGATTTCCTTTTCTTGCGCTTTCTGGATGGCTAAGCATTTTTAGACCGATCACAAAAGTCAATGATGCGATCAGATAGGTGATTTCCAGTATATTTAGACTCATGATTTCTTAGGTTTTTTCTTGAACATCTCCAACATTCTGTCTGTCACGACAAAGCCACCGACTACATTCAAAGTTCCCATTACCACAGCTAAAAAGCCTACGATAAGCGAGGCATAATTGTCAGGGGAAGCATGAAGCATCACGATGATGGCTCCAACGACTACCACACCATGAATGGCATTGGCACCAGACATCAAAGGGGTATGTAGGATGGCAGGGACATTCGAAATCACTTCCACTCCCAATAAAATTGCGAGAATTAGGAAATAGATCATTTCCATGTTTTCTCCTATATAGTTGAGTAATTGTTCCATGTTTATTGTTTTATCATTTCAGCAATTCTGGAATTTTTGGGCTCTCCTGCATGGCAAACACAGGTGCCGAGTACAATGTCATCTTCGAAATTTAGATTGATCGCTCCATCCTTGATGATGAGTTTGAGGAAATTAAGGTAGTTTTTTCCATACATCTTGCTAGCATCCTGAGGAAGCTCAGCGGCAAGGTTGCCAACACCGATGATGCGTACGCCATTGATATTTATGGTCTGATCAGCTTGTGTCAGTGCGCAGTTGCCACCTGATGAAGCTGCCAAATCCACAATCACAGATCCAGCTTTCATGGCATGCACTGTGCGCTCTTCTACCAAAAGTGGTGCTTTTCGCCCTGGGATTTGAGCAGTTGTGATGATGATATCAGCTTTTTGCGCGTGCTCGTGTATGGTATCTTTTTGTCTTTGGATAAAATCTGCGGACTGTTCTACTGCGTAGCCTCCAGCAGCTTTATCCTCAGTAGCTCCTGCTACATCGATGAATTTGGCGCCAATGGAGAGTACTTCTTCTTTGGCTGCTTGTCGTACGTCAAAGGCAAAAACAGTAGCTCCAAGTCGCTTTGCTGTAGCGATGGCTTGTAATCCAGCCACTCCAGCTCCTATCACCAAAACTCTAGCTGGTGTGATACTGCCAGCAGCTGTCATAAACATTGGAAAAAAGCGTGGAAGACTATTGGCTGCCAGAAGTGTAGCTTTATATCCCAATACAGTAGCCATGGAAGAAAGGACATCCATGCTTTGAGCTCTGGTGGTTCGTGGTACCAACTCCATGCTAAAAGCAGTTCTCTTTTGTTCGAGGAGAAATTTGGTAAGCTCAGGATTGAATAGTGCCCCCATTTGACCAAGAAGAACCGCATCAGGTTTCATTTTTGAGATTTCTTCTAAAGGGAGAGCTTGGATGCCACAAATCATGTCTGATTCAGTCAGGACTTCAGCTCTCTGTTTGATTTCAGCTCCTGTGGATCTATAAGCGTCATCATCTGCATAAGCAGATTGACCTGCTCCGGATTCTACACAGACTTCTGTGCCCCAAGAAATCAATGTTTTGACAGCCTCTGGGAGCATAGCCACACGGGCTTCATCCTTTGGCTCTTTTAAAATACCTACCTTCATTTGATATTGGTAATTAGCGTTAAAGTGATTGAATGAAAGTGAATACTTTCATTTCTTAAAACTATCAAAAAGAATAAGATAAAAAAGTGATTTTTGTTAGAATGGTTTGAAAAAACTTTATTTTTTGAATGAAAAAAGTGAATCAGTAATTAATCTTGAAATTTTATTCTTTAAACCACTCCGCATACATCGGGTAGTTTTTGGCTGTTCTTTCAATGACTTCTAGCATTTCAGGACCAGTAGTCTTGACTTTTTTGGCGGGCATCCCAGCGTAGATGCTGTTGGCTTCCACGATTGTGCCTGCAAGGACGATGGCTCCTGCGGCTATTACTGCCCCTGAATGTATCACGGCATCATCCATCACTATTGCTCCCATACCGATCAGAACATTGTCATGAATGGTACAGCCATGTACAATTGCATTGTGGGCGATAGAAACTTTATTGCCTATGTAGGTACCAGCTTTCTGATAAGTGCAGTGAATCACTGCGCCATCTTGAATATTGGTATCATCCCCGATTCTGATTTCATGCACATCTCCACGGACGACAGCATTGAACCATACCGTACAGTTTTTGCCCATGATGACATCTCCAACCACAGTTGCATTATCTGCTAGCCAGCAGTTTTCGCCCATTTGGGGACTTTTTCCTCTGATAGTTTTGATTAATGGCATTGGTTTTTGATTGATTATTTATGTTAACAAATATAGTAGTTTAATTGTAGCTGCTATAAAACAAATTCTATTCATGAAATTAACAGATGTTAAATTTGTTAATCTGCTGGTATCTAATCAAACAGTTACTTATTTCCTTATCCCAGATAACCAATCAACTATCAAGGATTACTACATTTTCAACCCTCTTGTACACAATTTTCTTCCTCTTATTAAAATTTATTTTACCTATTGTTGAACTTTTTTAGCCAACAATGGTTTTCGTGTATATACATTTAAAATCAGACTTAAATTAAACAATTATTATGAAACTAGTTCAAAAGACAGGTTTATTTATCGCTGCGGCTTTCATCGCAGTATCATGTGGAAACCCTGGCGATACAGTAGAGGCTACTGACGCTGTAGAAGTAGGTGAAGCTTCTGGTACAACATTGACCATCGACGCTGCTACTTCTAAAGTAGACTGGAGAGGTTATAAGCCAGCTGGTCAGCACTGGGGATTCATTCCAGTAACTACGGGTGAATTGATGGTAGACGGCGAAACTATCACAGGTGGAAAATTCGTATTTGACATCACGGGATTGAAAATCGAAGACATGGAAGAGTCTAACGAAAACTATGGCAAACTTTGGGGACACCTTCAGTCTGCTGATTTCTTCGACGCAGGTAATCATCCAGAAGCAATGTTTGAAGTGACTTCAATCGAAGTTTATGGTTCTTCTGACGAAATCGAAGACAAAGAAGAATTCAAGACAGATTTCACTCCAAAGAAAGATTCTGAGTTGATCGATGGTACTCCTACACATTGGATCTCTGGTAATTTGACCATGAGAGGCACTTCGAAAAATATCAAATTCCCTGCTATAGTATCTATGGCTGATGGTACTGTATCAGCACAAGCTGGTTTCAATATCGATAGAACCAACTGGGGATTGATGTACGGAGACGAAAGTACTGCCGTAGACAAAGCAAAAGATCAATTCATCTACAACACAGTAAGTGTTAAATTTGATATCAAAGCAAACTAAGTCAATTATAAAAATTAGAATAAGGGAAATCGAAAGGTTTCCCTTTTTTGTTTTATATGCTGTAATTTTGTGATATGATTCAAACTTTTAATTTACCTACAAGAGAACATGCAGATTGGATTAAAAACCTATTGAGCTGGGCTTCTAACCAATATCCTTATTTTGCTTTTTTCGAAAATCACCAAGTCAATTATCCTTATGATGGATTCAAAAAGTCTTTTTTTGCAGGCTCTTCTTGTTTTAATTTAGATCAAGCATCTGTTTATTACAAAAAATCTGAAATGGTTGGAATCTTATCCTATGATTTCAAAAATCAAATTGAAAAACTTGCTAGCGATAATCGATCCTTAGTGGATCTACCAGATACTTTGTTTTTCCTTCCTGATGTGAAAGTGCTGTTTCATGAAAATAGTATTGAAATAGAGTCCAACGAACCAGAAAATATTTTTTGGCAAATAGTGGCTTTCCAATGTACTGCTCAAATAAATCCATCAATCCAGGTTCGACAATTGACCTCCAAAGAAGCTTATATAGAAGCTGTCAAAGCCATTCAGAACCATATTTTGGAAGGTGATATTTATGAGTTGAATTATTGTATGGCTTTTGATTTCAAAGCAGACTGGAATCCTGTTCAAGGATTTTTCGATTTGACCAAAAGATCTGCTATGCCATTTTCTGCTTTATTTAAGGCAGAATCAAGTTATTTAGTTTGTGCCTCTCCTGAGCGATTTTTAAAGGTTGCTGATTCTAAAATCATCGCTCAGCCGATCAAAGGGACTATTCGAAGAGGTAAAGACGGAAATGAAGACTTGGCGCTTTCTAAAGAATTGCTGCATAGCGAAAAGGAAAGAGCTGAGAATTTGATGATTGTAGACCTGATGCGCAACGATTTATCTAAAATTGCCGAAACTGGCTCTGTGCAGGTGGAGGAGTTATTTGGAGTTTATGCATTTCCAAAGGTATTTCAAATGATTTCGACAGTATCAGCAGAACTTAAAGCTAGCTTGAACCTGAAAGAAATGATTCATGCTACATTCCCTATGGGAAGCATGACGGGTGCACCGAAGATCAAGTGCATGGAATTAATAGATTGCTACGAGAATTTTAAAAGAGGCTGGTTTTCAGGGACTGTAGGTTATATTCATCCCAATGGAGATTTAGACATGAATGTAATAATTCGAAGCATCATCTATGATCAGCGTGCTCAGAAAGGCTATTTTGCCGTAGGCAGCGCCATTACTTATGATGCAGATGCAGCTTACGAATATGAGGAATGCTTTCTCAAGGCCTCAGCAATCCTAGAAACACTCCAAAGTGAAAGTAGTTCTAAAATGTAATGGATAAAATCAGGAAAATCATACATGTCGACATGGATGCATTTTATGCATCTGTGGAGCAGTTGGATTATCCTGAACTCAGAGGCAAGCCACTCGCAGTAGGAGGGAATAGGGAGCGTGGAGTAGTGGCTGCAGCGTCCTATGAGGCAAGAAAGTATGGGGTGCGGTCTGCCATGTCAGGAAAGATGGCAGCTTTGAAATGTCCTCAATTGATTTTTGTGAAACCCAGATTTGATCGATACAAAGAAATATCAAATCAAATCCGTGAGATTTTTTATGAATACACTGATTTGGTCGAGCCTCTCTCGTTAGATGAGGCTTTTCTTGATGTGACTGAGAATAAAGTTGGCAACCCTTCGGCCACCTTGCTAGCCAAAGAAATTAGAGCCAAGATCAAAACACAAACAGGACTCAATGCCTCTGCTGGTATTTCCTACAATAAGTTCTTGGCCAAAACTGCCTCAGATATCAACAAACCCAATGGGCAAGCAGTGATTTTACCAGAGGAGGCAGAAGCCTTTCTCGATAGATTGCCCATTGAGCGATTCTTTGGAATAGGCAAAGTCACTGCCGAGAAGATGAAGCAGTTTGGTATACATCAGGGTAAAGACTTGAAGGAATATAGTTTGCAGTTTCTGACAAAGAAGTTTGGTAAATCTGGTTTGCATTTTTATAATATTGTGAGAGGAATCCATCTCAGTGAGGTGCAACCTAACCGCACTAGGAAATCCTTGAGTGCTGAAAACACTTTTGACAAAGATTTAGCGACTTTGATGGAATGGGAGAATGCTCTAAATGAGATTTATCAGGAATTATGCCGCAGGATAGAACGTACGGGGATCAAAGGAAGGACTGTTACCTTGAAAATAAAATATAAGGACTTCTCTATCCATACACGCTCTAAAAGCTTTGAGCAGTATGTTGAATTGCCCAAAATTTGGGAGACAGTACAAGAGCTTTTGGATCAAGAAGTCTTGATGCAACCAGTTCGCTTATTTGGGATTGGCTTATCTAATCTAAACTTGACTGAGGAAAAGGATTACTTTGGCAAACAACTTTGGCTGGACTTTGAGGAATAGGTTAAATCGTACCAAGTATGATGTACCAAGCTATAAAGAGATAAGGTCACTTGTTTTTCACTTTTCATTAGTTAAAAACTCATAATCATGCTCTACTTTACAGATCCTTACTTTAAAATGCTTATACCAGTCTTTCTTTCCTAATTTCTGGGCGATTTGATGATCTGAATTAGATTTCCATGCTTTGATTGCTGCTAAACTTTCCCAGTAGCTGACGGTAATACCCAATCCATTTCTGACAGACTCATGTCCCAAATAACCATCCTGATTGATAACAAGTTGCTCGATTATATCTGACATTTCGTTGTATCCCTGATACTCTTCGTTGAGTATATTGGTGAAAATCACTGCGTAATAAGGTGGAATAGGAGTTTTAGAGATCATGATTAGTTGGGGACTGATTCAAAAAGGCCCTCTACATTTTTAATGTTTTTACTCTCTTTACCAATAATTCTTTTCGTTCTGAGATATCGATTAAGTTCATATTCATCATAATCAGGATTAGCTGGATCAAAACTACTGATACGTACTCTCCCCCTAGAATGAATAAAAGAATTGTCACCAATCCACATGCCGACATGGACCACGCGTTCTTTCTTATCAGCAGTCGCTTTTTCTCCGAAAAATAAGAGGTCACCAACCTGCAAGTTGTCCCAGTTTTTATCTATATCTACTTCTTCACCTTCGTGAATTTGTTGCGATGCATCTCTGGGGATGATGGCTCCGTTAAGGAAAAAAATTGTCTTGGTAAATCCGCTGCAGTCTACTCCCTTGATAGACGTTCCTCCCCAAAGGTAGGGTGAGCCCATCATGGATTTGGCAGTGTTTATGAGGTTTTCAGGACTTGTTTTTCTACTATTGAGCCAAGCTTCATATGACATTACTTGATTTTTCCTGACCAGCCCTACTCTTCCATCTGGTAAAGCGACCCTTACGTGATATCTTGTCTCCTCATCAATTGCTACGATATTTCCCGCTACCAAGTCGCTGACAAATGCTGTTTCATTTTCATCCAAGAAAATATGGCCAGTCAGTTCAGTGAAAATCACTTTGTCAGACTTTTGCCATGCAAGCATCTCTTGCTCAGTTTTCAAAACAATACCTGCTGCATCTACCCAAGAGATATAACCTTCTGGAGTTTGTATCAAGTACCAGGAGTCTTTTTTCTTTAAAACTTTGAGTGGTGTGCCCATAATTGCTTGTGTTGCCATTTCTGCTGAATGCTTGGCGTCACTACGGATATTGGCTACTGAAATCGTCACAAGCCCATAATGCTTTCCTTCAAGTGCAGGGTCAGGTAGGAGCTTGATTTGATTTTCATATTTGACTCCAAGTGTATCGATATGCTCCAAAAAAGGAACTAGCGCATGGTCAAGGTTAGTTTCACCACTGAGTATTTTACCATCCCAGTGAATATCCCAAAGAGCAACTCGCTTATCTGGAGCATACCCGATACGAAAAGTATCAATAGCTTCTTGTATCTTGTCCTCTGATGGACTTTGGCAGGAAGAAATGCTGAACAAGATCAGCAAAAGCATAAAGCTAGCTAAAGTGTAATTTTTCATAATTAGGATTCTTTTTACAAAAGAAGAAAAAAAAATGCGGGCTTGTCAAACAAGTCCGCATTTTTTAGATGAATGGAAGCTTTTACTTTTCCAATCCAGGCGATCTTTCTAAGAATTCCTGATACAACTTGATATGTCTGTTGCTCATCGGTACTCTATAGCCATCGATGAATACATGTGCGATTTGTGTTTTTGTTTCGAATGGATCGCCAGAAGAGACGAAAAGCGTAGCATCTTTGCCAGCCTCTATAGAACCCATTCTATCTGCCACACCAAATACCTCAGCGGCATTGATCGTGACAGCTTTTAGCGCTTCTTCTTTGCCCATACCATATGCAGCAGCAAATCCAGCATTAAAAGGAAGGTTTCTGGTGTTTTCTGCATCATTAGATCTGATGACAACCTTTACACCTGCCTTGGCCATCTTGCCTGGATTAGTGTAAGCAGCATCAAATCGATCTGATTGACGCGTTGGGATAGACAACATTGGTCCTGTGATCACAGGAAGACCAGACTCAGCGATCTTATCTGCCACTCTCCAGCCTTCTGCTACTCCGGTCAATATGGCTTTTACACCTTTTTCTTTGATCCATTTGATAGCTACTTCGATATCTCCAGCAGCATTCACTTCAACCAAAAGAGGCAATTCACCAGCTATTACTTTCGCGAGTTGATCCATTTCTGGGTAGAACTGAAGTTCCGCTTTTGCAGTCTTCATTTCATGATACTTAGTCGCTCTTTCCCAAATATCATTCAGGTTTTTCTGAGCTCTATCAGCATCTCTTTTTACGTCTTCTTCGCTTCTTCTATCCCAAGTGCTTCTACGAGCAGAAGTAGGGAAGTTGAGAATCACTCCTTCAAAGCCAGCTGACATCTGATCAGCTGTGTAGCCATTGAGATTGATCAGGGCAGCAGTTCCTGGAAAAAGCCCACCAGAAGGAGTCGCAAGCGTAGTAGTCACGCCACTCACTCTTGTTACTGGAATAGCCACGGAGTTCGGGTTTACAGCTACCAAAGCTCTCATGTTTGGCGTGACTTGCCCAATCTCAGCAAAATCTTGTGTTTCAGGCAAGGAATTTACTTCCACCAAACCCAATCTACTACCACCATCAAACATGCCGGGGTAGATAAATTGTCCGGTACAGTCGATCACCTCTGCATCACCTGCAGGAATACTTTGGCCTACAGCTTCGATTTTACCATTGGCGATCAAGACGCTACCATTTTGGATAGTTCCCTTTGTTACAGTTACTAAAGTAGCGTTTTGTAATAAGAATTTACCATTTCTAGGCTTGATAAACTCCCCGTCAAATTGCGCTTGAGCAATCATAGGGAAAAGTAGCAAGGCCATTAGGTATATAATTGATTTGAATTTCTTCATGATTTCTAAAATTTTGAAATGTCCCTCTACTGATTAATGTGAGTGCTGGAAAAGGCTTCTTCCAAAGTTATTGAAGAAGAAATCCACCCCATGCATACAGTTGTGATCATGTTCTTTGAGGAAAATAGGTTCTACAGTTTCATTGGCACTAACACGAAGTCTCATATCATCCTGATCATCATTGATGTCAAAATACTTCACACCATCTACAAATGTCATTTGTGGAATTGCATAGACTGATAATGGGTGTCCTTCGAAGATTACCAAGTCGGCTTGCTTACCTTCTTCAATAGATCCCACCTTGTCAGCGATTCCCAGCTGCTTAGCAGGATTGATCGTGATCAATGCCAATGCTTGATCATCACTAAGCTGACCATAACGTTGCGTTTTGGCAGCTTCATGGTACAAGTGGCGAATCAATTCACCTGAATCAGAATTGATAGAAGTGATCACATTGTTTTCAGTCAAAATCGCAGCATTGTAAGCAGTAGAATAATACACTTCAAACTTATAAGCCCACCAATCCGCAAATACAGAAGCGCCCATGGTATATTCCGCTAATTCAGGAGCCACTTTGAATCCTTCGTTCACGTGTGAGAATACAATATTGGTGATTCCAAAATCTCTACAAGTGTTGATCAACGCATAGATTTCATCAGCTCTGTAGGAGTGACAGTGGATGATGACTTTTCCGTCAAGGATGTCTACTAGGGTCTGAAGTCTTTCGTCATACTTTGGTGGAATAGGTGTAGCATCTTTTTGCTTCAATGCATTATTATATGTCTCCCATACTTTTTTGTATTGTAGGGCTTCATTGAAGCCATTTCTGATGACTGCTTCCACGCCCATTCTTGTTCTTGGTTGGATATTTTTACCTCTACCGTGAACTCTTGTTGGGTTTTCTCCTAGGGCAAACTTGATAGTTCTAGGAGCATCTTTCATGAAAAGATCCTCAGGATTGAATGTTCCGTATCTGTGTTTGAGCGTGATATTTTGACCTCCAATAGCATTAGCGGAACCATGCATGGCGTGTGAGATTGTAACACCGCCGGCCAAAGATCTATAGAGCCCAATGTCGTAAGGATCTACTACGTCTGCCATTTGGACTTCTGATGTGATCGGAGCAGTTGCTTCATTGACCGCATCCAGAGCTACATGGGAGTGAGCATCGATGATACCAGGCATCACATATTTACCTTTGGCATCTATGATGGTCACATTATTAGCAGAGAGTCCTTTGCCAATTTTTTTGATGATTCCATTTTCTACCAAAACATCAGTATCCTCAAGCGTTCCTTGAGTTACTGTAAGAACGGTAGCATTTTTAATTAAAACAGATCCTTTTTGAGTTTGACCCATGGTTGGCATCCAAACCATGATCAAAAATGCGGCTATAATACTATTCAGCTTTTTCATTTTGAGATAGGTTTAGAAGTTTGAATTATTTGGTTTTTTAGTGGCATTGAGTGGAAAGCTACCGAAGTTGCCAAGAGACATTCTTCCTGTAAACTTATCATCTGTGATATCACCTTTGACATCTACGTTGAGGTCCATTCCACCAGCAGACACATCAAAAGTGAAGCTTAGATTGCCATCTACAAGCTTGATGTCTTTCATGTCTGCTTGGGCAGTACCATTACCTGTGGGATCATCAAAAGTTATCGTCCCTTTCAAATTTGATCCACTTCCTTCTATCTTCATCAAGCCTCCAGAGCTTCCAGCTGGGGTGTCTGATACATACTCCCAAGTACCAGCCAATGCAGATGCTCCAGATGGATTGCCACCATTTCTGTTACCATTGCCATTTGCTGCTCTTTTAGGCTTTACTTCATAATCATATACATAGCCATCCGCAATCACATGCTTCACTTGTGCATCTTCCGTGAAAATTGGAGCTGTCATCACGACCATATTTGCCAATTTGCCTTTCTCTAAAGTACCAGCAAACTTCTGAATGCCTAGATTTTGTGCATTATTTACTGTCAAGGCAGCTAAAGCGGCATTTTCGCTCAAGCCATTATCCATCATGATTTTGATGTTTTTCATCATATCTCCTGCCTTGGCTCCTGTAGTAGTAAAGCCAAACTTGATACCTTCTTTTTCTAGTATAGCTGCTTGTTTTAGTGCTTTTTCATAGGCTTCTTTCACTCGTGCTGTTCTGGCGATATACTCGTCAGTTGCATCATCTTTTGCTTTTGTTTTGTCTTCAGGTAGTGTGAGTGCAAGCAAGATAGTCGCATTGGCAGCTTTGATTTCATTAATTACATTTTCTACTTCTGTGACTCCAGATAAGATAATTTTGAAACCTAGTTCTTTTTGCAATCTCAAGGCTCTTCTAAGCTCAAGGTCATTGGAAACATCGAATATGACTGGGATATTTTTATCCAAAACTGGGAACATAGCCTGATAAGTTTTATTTATTTCAGGTCTGTTCAAACCAGTATTTGAGGCGAAGAGTCTCGTATGTGTAGATGACAATTCAGCATTTTTATAAACATCTCTAAATTTAGCCATCACACCAAGAGGTGTTCCAGGATACATACCTCTAGAACCTCTGAATCTTGCACTTAGCGCAGTGTTTTGAGCCAAAACATTAGTAGATTCACCACTACCGAAGACTACGATGGCTGATTTTCCAGAGATCATTCCTCCATCAGGAATAGATTGTGCTACTGTAAATCCGACTTTTCTCCAGTCCGATATGGCATTGTTACCCATATCAAGGTAATCCAATACTGATCTCCATGGTGTAATTCCTGCCTGTTCGTCGGTAGGGTTAGAAGAATCAAAGTTAGATGGTCTTTCTGGCTCAGCCGGTCTGCTGACTCCTGAGGTACTCGCACCATCGATAAATCCAGGGTAGATGAACAGGGAATCCCCATTGATGACATCTGTCCCTACTGGAATGTTGACATTTGTTCCGACAGCTTGGATAAGCCCGTCTTTGAATAAGATAGTGGCACCCTTTATGGTGTTGCCAGGAGCAGTTGTAATCGTTGCATTTTTGATTGCATAGGAGCTAGTGACTCTCCTATTTCCACTAGGATCACTTTGAGCCTGAACCTGTGAATTAGCAATGAAAAATGCGGCTACAATAACACTACTCAGTAACTTGATTTTTGTACTGATTTTCATTCTATAGATTGATGATTAGTTGATTTTTTCAATCTTGTAAGCTAGCAAAAGATTTTTTTTAGAAAAATTTTTATTTTTTTTTCAGCATAAATATGTTAGGAACGGCAAATATCTGAACTTGTAAATCATATTCATACCTGTATAATTTTTCCAATAAAAATTGCATTATTTAGGAGTATTGATTGTGATTTTTTTAAGCCAAAAACCTCGTATATTTCGATATCACCTATAGAAAAACACCATGAAAAATGTATTGATTATTGAAGATGATAAGCTAATATCTAGTTTGGTTCAGTTTAGATTGAAGAAGGATGGCTATCAAGTAACCAGTGTCGAAGATGGGTTGGCTGGCATAGACGCAATTGATAATCAGTTTCCTGATTTAATTATTACTGATGTCATGATTCCATTCATGAATGGTCTTGAAATTATTAATCATGCCAAAAGAGTTAAACCAGGCATTCCAGTAATAGTTTTAAGCTCTTTAGGTGAAGAGGAGAGTACCGTTTTGGAAGCATTTACAAATGGAGCTTCTGATTTTATTCCTAAGCCATTCAAACCGAATGAACTTTCTTTCAGAGTGAAGAAATGGTTAAAAAATTCTTATAATTGAAATATAAATCTTAAAATAAAGTCTGTGGTTTTGTTTGACCATAGACTTTATGTTTATATTTCGACTTATGAACCTTTATCTTATTCACCCAGTTTTCGGAGTTAAAATACCGCTTTTTGCCTTGAACGATTATTTATGGTTTGATTCATCCATTGATTTATTACTGTTATTTCTTTTAGGCTTATTTGCATTTGTTTTATTGTTTCTTTTTCGTTTGAAGCGAAAAAGACTGATCCTAGAGGATCAAGAAAAAGTAACTCAATATAAAATCTATGGATTTTTCTCATCTATTTTATTTGAAGAATCGCTATCAGAAGAGGATTTTAATCGACAAGTAGAAAAATTCAAAAAGAAAATTCCATTCAAAAAAAGGTGGTGTAAAGAACTTCTGATTGAGAACATCATAGATCTAGACAAAAATCTTAAAGGCAATCAAAAAGAAATTTTGATCAAAGCTTATTTACAGTTTGGTCTGTTTACTTATATGAAAAGCCTTTTAGAAACGGGTAGGTGGTATTACATTAGCAAAGCCCTATATTATTGGAGAGAATTGGGCTACGCGCCTAGTGCAAAGGCAATATACCCGTTTGTTAAGCATAAAAACATGCAAATCAGGACTGCAGCACTTTTAGCCTACATTTCCTTGTCAGAAGAAGATCCCTTGAAGATTTTGGAGGATTATGCTGATTTTATAAGTCCTATAGACGAATTGAAATTGATAGATATCATACAAAGAAAAAAAATCAAAAAGCCATCTCAACTAGAGCAATGGTTAGATTTTGATATCCCGACTCATGTGGGGTTTGTTTTGAAATTGGTATCTCATTATAATGCCCTTGAGTATAAGGATAAGGTATTAGAGCTACTAGAAAGCGAAAATGAACACATTAGGAAAAGTGCTTTGGATGTAGTAAAAAAACTGTATATATCTGAGGCTGAAAGTATACTTATCAAATTGTATGATAATGAAAGTGAAGAGATTAAAATCAGTATGATAGAGGCACTTTCTGATATTGGGTCTTCAGAATCAGAAGCCTTTTTGTATGAAATAGTAAAATCTCAAAGTAGGTCTGAGATTTTATTGGCAGCTATGGAAGGATTGAAGAAATTAGATTCTGACTATTTCCAAATGGAATATGCCACCGATTCTGTTTTGGCTGCAGTAAAAAAACATGTACTTGATCCCCATATTTGATATGCTACTTGATTATTTTAAAATTTTGATGGAGTATTACGAGGCATTTATTTTGTTTTACTCGACCTCTTATTTGTCTCTCTACGTTGTATTGGCCTTTTTGGCCTTCTTAGCTATAAAAGATTACAACAACAATAAGTATTTTTTTAAGGATGATATTTTAGTGAAGTCCAATCATGTTGTTGGGGTTTCTATAGTGGCACCAGCCTTCAATGAAGCATTGAGTATTGTCCACAATGTGCGGTCTTTGATGAATCTGAATTACCCCAAATTCGAAGTTGTTATAATCAATGATGGGAGTACAGATGATACATTACAAAAATTAATTGATGAGTTTGAATTGGTTAAAGTTGACTTTTTTTACGAAGCTAAAATTGAAACTAAACCTGTCAGGGGTCATTATAAATCTTCTAACCCAGTCTACTCGCATTTATTGGTTGTCGATAAGGAAAATGGTAAAAGTAAGGCAGATGCTTCTAATGCAGGAATCAACTCGGCAAAATATCCACTTTTTATCTGTACGGATGTAGATTGTATTTTGAGAAATGACACCATCATGAAACTTGCAAAACCTTTTATGGAGTCTGACCATAGAATCATTGCAACTGGAGCAGCCTTGAGACCATCAAATTCTTGTACTGTAAAAGATGGTTTCTTAGTAGATGTACAGTTTCCAGACAATTGGTGGGCGAGCTTTCAAGAATTAGAATACATCAGAGCTTTTCTTTTTGGAAGAATGGCTTGGGGTCAAATCAATTCCTTGCTCTTAGTATCAGGAGGCTTGGGGATGTTTGATCGGGAAATAGTGATCAAAGTAGGAGGGTACTGGCATAAGTCTCTTGGCGAGGACATGGATTTGATATCTCGTATGAGACAATATATGCACGAGCAAAAGGAGAAATTTAAAATTCTATACATACCAGAAACATTGTGCTGGACTGAAGTGCCATCTACCAGAGCAGTATTATTAAGACAAAGAGTACGGTGGGCGCGTGGATTGATCCAAACTTTGACTATTCATAGAAAAATGTTTTTCAACCCTAAATATGGTAAAACTGGCTTTATAGCTATGCCCTATTTCTTTTTCTTCGAGTTTATTGTTCCTATTTTAGAGATTTTGGGATTGATTACCATTATATTGAGTATCATATTCTTAAATGTAAATACAATAGTTATTTTAAAATTGATCTTGGCTGTTTATTTGTTTTATTTGACAATAACTATCATTTCTGTGCTACTTGATGAATGGTTCAATAAGTACTATAGGTCAAGAATGGATTTATTTAAATTGGTGTTAAAAGGTGTCATAGAGCCATTTACTTATCATCCATTTGTGGTATTTGCAGCATTGAAAGGCTATTGGCATTTCTTTACCAATAAAGAACAAAAATGGGGAAATATGCAGAGAACTGGATTCCAGACGAAAAAGAAGTAATATGAAAACAAATATCAAGGTCTATTTTTGTCTCTTATTAATTTTAGCATCATTTGAAGCTACCGCTCAAAAGATTGATACTGATAGCTTATTGGTTCAAGCTTACAAAGAGTTCAATGAAAAAAATAATTCTAATCAGGCCAAAAAGTTAGCCTGGCAGGCAATTGCTATTGCTCCAGATTATCTAGATTTTCATGTGCTTTTGGGTAGGATACATCAGCGAGCTTCAGATTTGGATAGTGCGAGCTTTTACTTCAATTATGTTTTGGAACGCAATAAAGCATATGAAGAGGTTTATGGGTATATCATTCCAATTGAAATTTCAAGACAGGATTTTGAAAAGGCTAAGTTTTGGATAGATGATGCCAAATCATCAGGTCTACCTTTAGGCCCTTTACTCGGATTTGAACATCAGATCTTGATTGAGCGAGGAGATCAGAGAGTAGAGTATGATTTTCTGAAAAATCTCTTGGAGCAGTATCCTGATCAATCTACTTTCAGACAAAGATTTAATCTGCTCGATTCACGTTTCAACTCAGATAGAGTTGGGCTGACTTACAGTTTGACTGGTTTTGATAGAGATGGGGTAGGCCCTTGGCATTTAGCAGGAGCCCAGTACATCAGAGAGAGAGAGTGGGGAAGTCTTATCGGTAGGGTAAACTATGCAGATCGATTGAGTAGTGGAGAATCGATTACCAATGGTTTTCAATATGAATTAGAGTCTTACTTTTTTACTGGAAAAATGTCTTATTCTTATGTAGGTGTAGCTTACAGTGATGCTATCGTATTTCCTAATTGGAGATTAGGCTATTCGTATTACAAGAACTTCATCAATGGATGGGAAGGTGAATTGGGCTTGAGGTATACTAAGGTAACTCCACCCGAAGGTGACAGGGTTTTCAGATCCGGAATCATTGGAATTGGTAAATATGTAGGATCTTATTGGATTAACTTGAGGACCTTTATTCAAAATGAAGAAAGCAGTATTTACCCTGCATTTACATTGACAACTCGCTATTTCTTTGGTGGGAGGTTCGATTATTTCACCTTTATTGCTGGCTATGGTACTTCCCCTGACGAGCGTACTACGCTTGGTCAGTTTGAGAACAGAGTTGCCCTCGATTCCTATCGAGCTGGCGCAGGCTACTATAAGACCTTCGGAAAAAAGGTGTTGTTTGGCTTACAGTTTATGTACAATTATCAAGAATTTTCTCCTGGTGTCACCCAAAGTGAATTTGAAGGCACATTGAACCTTCAATACAGATTTTAAAGCTAGAAAAATGGAAGAGTTGAGTAAATATAAAATTGTATTGATTGAAGATGATGAGTTGATTCTGAAGATGACGGAATACAAGCTCAAGCAAGAGGGATTTAAAATTTATATTGCTAAAGATGGAGACAGTGGGATAAAGGCTATACGAATGTATAAGCCTGATCTAGTGATTACAGATATCATGCTGCCTTACAAATCAGGTCTTGAGGTTACCCACTTGTCAAAAAAAGAGTTTCCAAATATTCCAATTTTGATTTTGTCTTCTCTTGGAGATGAAGAGAGTGCGGTTGATAAAGCTTTTAGTTTAGGAGCTGATGATTTTATTTCTAAACCTTTCAATCCAAGTGAGCTGGTGTTAAGAATAAAAAGATTTTTGATTTGAAATAGTAAATAATGGCCAATTTAAAATTAATAAAAGAGCTTTTCACAAATATCTCAACCACTGGAGCAGTGACATTCAGTTCCAAACCTTTGGTAGATAAAATGCTTTCTTATGCGAATTTTAATGGAGCCAAGGTAATCGTAGAATTAGGTGGAGGAGATGGGAGTATAACACAAGGTATAGTAGCTCGGATGGACTCTGATGCGAAGCTTTTAGTATTTGAAATCTCCGCGAAGTTTTGTAAGAATCTAGAAAAGTTATTCCCTCAAGAAAATGTCATCATCATCAATGACTCGGCAGAACATATAGATCGATATCTTCATGGAGAAAAAGCTGATTTGATTCTATCTTCCTTGCCATTTAGCTTGATACCGAAGGTAGTTAGAAATCAGATCTATCAAAAAAGTAAAAACTCTGTAGCGGAATCAGGAAAATTCATACAGATCTGTTATTCCTATATGCTTAAATATCAGTTTGCAGATTATTTCCCTAACATCAAGACTACATTTACACTTAAAAATTTTCCGCCTGTTTTCATCATGATTTGTAATTGATGTTTTGAGATATCCTACTGACATACCGATTCTAGAATTGGCGATTTTGGAGATGGGAAGATTGCAGAGAGGAAAAACCTTTTGTCCTTCAGAGGTTGTTAGATGGATTTTTCCCGAAGCTTGGAGTTACTTTATGGATGAAGTCAATGAAGAAATGATGCGGCTGTATCAAGAGGGTAAAATCATTGTCACTCAGAGCGGAATTCCTGTTGATCCTTTACTAAAACCCAAAGGTCCTGTTAGAATTATGCTGAAAAATCAAACTTAGCTGATCGATTTGTGGTTACTTAGAAAAAGTAAGCCCATATGAATCGAATCATATTATTAAGCATTTGGAGTATCTGCTCTTTTTTCAATTTCTCAATAGCACAACAGCAAAATTCAAAATCCATGAAAAATCTACCCAGTACACAAGCCGAAGCCCCCGAAGGCATGGAATTAGCTACATTAGGATCGGGTTGCTTTTGGTGTATTGAAGCCATCTATTTGGATCTTGAAGGTGTAGAAGGAGTACAGTCTGGCTATAGCGGTGGGCATGTTGATAGGCCAAGCTACAGACAAGTAACATCGGGAACCACAGGGCATGCAGAAGTGATACAGTTTGCTTATGATCCCAAAATTATATCTTTTGAAGAGATTTTAGAGATCTTCTGGGCTACACATGATCCTACTACCCTCAACCGTCAAGGTGCTGATGTGGGGCCTCAATATCGCTCAGCTATATTTTATCATTCAGAGGAACAAAAAGACGTTGCTACTTACTACATGAAGAAATTAGATGAATCAGGAGCTTTTCCAAGGCCTATTGTTACAGAAATAACTCCGTTCACGAATTTTTATGTTGCGGAAGATTACCATCAGAATTATTACAATGACAATGGTACGCAACCTTATTGTCAATTTGTAATCAAGCCAAAGGTCGAGAAGTTCAAGCAAGTATTTGCTGATAAACTCAAAAAGTAAATAAAAATATCTTTTTAAGGAATCTGAGAGATTCATATATTCTACTTAATTTTAGAGTCTTATAAAAAAACCTAAACTCATGAAGAAAATATCAATTCTTGTATTGGCGTTGATGCCATTTTTGTTCTCTTGCAATTCTGGAAATGAATCTAAAGATGAAATTGAAGAAGAAGTAACTTCTCCGATAGTTGGAAATTTTGGTGCTCAAGTTGATGAAGTGGAGATTCTTACTTTATCCCAGATGTATGAAAGCTTATTGGCAGAGGGGGAGTTTGAAGGGAAGGTTGTAGGTGAAATCAAAGAGGTCTGTACAAAAAAAGGCTGCTGGATGACTTTAGATCTTCCCAATGGTGAGACTATGCGTGTAACTTTCAAAGATTACGGCTTTTTTGTACCACTTAATTCTCAAGGTTATCCAGTGATTATAGAAGGAGTAGCTACAAGATCAGTCACTGACGTAGCCACTTTAAAGCATTATGCAGAAGATGCTGGCAAATCTCAAGAAGAGATTGATGCCATCATAGCTCCGAAAGAAGAATATGCATTTGAAGCTGTAGGAGTGATTATCAAGGACAATGCTTAAGTATTTCTCTCAATTTATTTTTGTTTCAGTTGTGTTAATTTCTTGCCAAAAGCAGGAAAATGCAGTAGAGACAATTCAATATCCAAATCAAGATGCTCCATTGGCACTTTTGATGCGTGACATGTTCTTAGATTTGGAGCAAATAAAAGAGGAAATCACAGATGGAAATAAAATCAAATCTTATCTTAAAAAGCATCAAGAGCTGTTAACAGCAAAGCCTACTGATCCTAAAGTAAAAACAGAACAGTTCAATACTATGGGGATGGCATATCTTGCTAATCTTCGGGCTTTGGAGGAAAGTAGTGAAGAAGCGCTCCTAGATAATTATAAATCTGTAGTAAGTACCTGCTTAGCTTGTCATACGAGTTATTGCCCGGGTCCAGTCAAAAGAATCAACTTATTGAAATTGGATTAAAAATATGGCTATTGCACTGGATAACCTTCGTGTAGGGAGGGTATATGAATTTAGGAATATGGGTGAAGTTAGGAAGTTGGAAGTCATTGCCAGATTATCTGGCGCCAATTTCAGAGTAAAAGATTTGGATACTACAGAATTCTACACCACGGAAGAATTACTTAGATGGGGTAGAGGTCAAGATTACGAGCTAGATGAATGCCTAGAGACTGGTAAAGGAATCGTTCCGAAGCGATTTTAAAACAAAACAGCCCTTGAATTTTCAAGGGCTGTTTTGTTTAATGGAATGTCTTGAACCCTGGTTCGTAAATAATCCTAACAAAAGAGCTCATACTTCTATCCGCGCCACTTACAGGAATTCCTGTGACAATACCTACCATCAAGTTTTCAGCCAACCCTACACGCATCTGAGGCCTTAAGACTCCAATAAACTCGTTGTTGTGAAATTCTTTATTGAACTCTACGCCTATGAAATTTCTAGTTCCAGAGATCATGTAGTGGAAGTTGGTATGCACTTCGTAGGTGAGTTCAGCTTTTTGGTTAAACACTTTTTCTACCCTAGGTCCTGTGTAGACTAGCGTATGGTAATTGCTCCCCCACCTTTTGGCAGCTATAAAAAATGGATTGTAGATATTTCCTTTAAAAATATCCCCATTTCCAATTCTATTGAGATCTACGAATTCAAATTCGTGGATATAACCTAATGCCAGTGAAGTTTTTGCTTTTTCGGATACTAAGAAGGACCATTGTGTTGCCAGTTTTAATGATTCTACCCGATTGGATGGCCTTTCGAGATCTGTTGATAATTCCCCTCGGGCTGAATACATAGTAACAGGCACCTCTATCTCAAAACCTAAACGATCAATAGGAGCCCATTCATATTCCACCAGAGCTTCGTATTCGTCAAACCCTCTTTTATCAGTCATACCGAAGCCAAGGTTCCATTCTTTTTCCCCTTTTCGGGCTCCAAGATCACGGATGAGATCTATATACAGCGGTTCAGCGTGAAGTACCTTTGGTTTTTGACTAGGTTTGACCTCTTCAAACTCTGCTAAGAAGATACTGTCTAGCAAAATTCTCTCTTGCTTAATGCTGTCGACTTCTACCTCTACTTCTTGAGCGAGTGAGACAGCGTACAATAAATTAAATATTAATAATAGTGTGGCTAATTTTTTCATTGGTTCTATAAAACTGATTACAAAGTTGAATATTTTTCTCACATAAAGAAAAATCAAATTAGAAGTGCTATTATTAATTTTTGTTAATTCAAATTAGAATATAAACCCAAGTCCAAATTCAACTCTATCAGCTTCATCAAACATGGTTTTACTTAGATTTTTTCTGAACTGATAATTACCCTTGATTACGAGATTTTTTCGAGGGCGTAGATTGGCCCCTATACTTATTATTTCTAGGTTTTGTCTGTTGAAATTTCGGTTTTCAAAACTGCTGACAATTGAGGCATGTGTGTCTAGTCTTTCATATCTTAGCCATAAGGGTAGTTTCCAAGATGAGTTGGTATTGACCAGTGAAAATAAATCCCATCTAGCTTCAGTATAGTATCCAAATGTTTCTGAACCGATGATTTGATTATCAAAAAGAAAAATTTTATCTGTCTGCGTGGTGTTACCTCTTATAGCCAAAGCAAACAGAGAGAAATTCCCTAAGTCATAACCAGCAAATCCTGAAATCATTTTTATAATTGGATTGAAAGCGTCTCCTGTGGGCGTGCTCTGTCCTCTACCTGCATTCCCATAATATCCAGAAATTCCAAGTTTCGTTTGTTCATTTCCCACAAATTCCAACTTAAAATTACTTGCCCAAGATTCTGGTATCGCAACTTGATGGTACCTACCTCTTCGAATCCAAGTACCTTCATTCATATTAGAAGCATCTAGTCCTTTAGTAAGACCAATGTTGTATTCAATTTGATTTTTTAGGATGTTCCCATAAAACATTATTCCTGTCTCTAACCATTGAGTCGGAATGATAATTCTCTCCACTTCAGGTCTATTAACTGAATAAAAAGCGATGGGCTCTTCATTAATGTTGGTATAGCCGATTGGAATTGGATAGTTACCTACTCTAACATTAAATTCTCTTGCGAACAAGTAATCTACGATCCACTCGAAATTGAATTCAGTCCCATATTCTCTAAATCCATCGTGGAGAAATTCAGCTTGAATTTCAGAGTTAAAGATTAGCTTATCTGTAATTTTGTATCCGAAATATACACCAAGTCGGTAAAGGTTGCTGTAATAAAGCTCTAAATCTTCTGATCTATTTTTTTCTCCCAAATAACCTACCGTATTGATTTCAGTGAACCCGCTGATGGAATATCTTCTATCGGCATGGTAAATCTTGGAAGCAGCATTAGCGAGACCTGGTTGTTTAATATATTTTAGCTCTTCTATTAATTTATTATTAGTATTTGTTGTGTCTGAGTCTTGTGCATAATTAAAGCTAGTGGTTAAAAATGTAACCACTATGCCCACAATAAGCATAGGCGTTTTCATGAGTCTTTATTTTGATCAATTAGATGATAAATGAAAATCCTAAGTAAATAATGCCTACTTAGTATTTCCTTAAGTTTATTGAAAAAAGCGATATTGATCAAAAAAATTTGGGAGGAGGAGAAGTTGGTTCTCCTTCAGTATTTAAAAGAGAATCTAAATAGAAGCAATTTAATTTTAGAACTTCTATGGTGTGTTGTTTTTCAAAGTTAACTTCAGTTGGAAAAAATGCCAACTTGATATCACCAAGCTGTCTTTTTTCATGAGGAACTTCTGTATCAGGTATAGTTTCTTCATCCATATCTAAAAAGTACTCTAAAAACACTTCGGCAAGCGTATCAATTGGATCTTGATTGATCAGTAGATTGGTATCGATAACAGAAGCTTGGTAAAAATTTGCTGTTAAATTGATGAAATTCAATAACAGCAAATAAGTGATTGACTTTGTGATAAAATGTTTCTTGATACTCAATAACATGGTGCAAATATAAGTATTGATTTCAAAACATCCCATTATCCTGAGTTATGGATTCAATGTGATTTAAATCACTTGCCAAATATTATAATATCGTATCTTTGATCAAATTTCAAGGATTATGAGTCAAAAGAGTTTGGGAGCAGCAATGCTTCAAGGGAATTGTCCAAGATGCAGAGAAGGGAATATTTTTCCAACATCTATGTTGAGTTACCGAAAGCTGTCTGATGTACATCAGCAGTGTCCAAACTGCAAAGCAGTACTTACTCCTGAACCTGATTTTTTTTATGGAGCCATGTACATCAGCTATGCGTTTTCAGTTGCTTTGGTTGTCAATGTTCTGATTATTCTCAATTATTTCTTTGATGACCCCGATCTTTGGGTTTATGCTGTTACGGTTTTGGTATCCAATATTATTCTGCTACCAGCCATGCAGCGATACTCTAAAGTACTTTACTTGTATGGAGTAGGTAAGTTGTCCTTTGATCCACATTGGAATCAAAAAGGCTGATTACCTGATTTGGCCTTCTCCTCTTATGATCCATTTATAACTGGTGAGTTCAGCTAAGGCCATTGGCCCTCTAGCGTGCAGCTTTTGGGTACTGATTCCGATCTCAGCGCCCATACCAAATTGATTCCCATCTGTAAATGCCGTGGATGCATTGGCATAAACTGCCGCTGCATCTACCATTTGCAGGAAATAATCAATGTTTTCGGAAGATTCGCTAATGATGGCCTCACTATGCTTGGAGCTGAATAGATCAATGTGAGCGATTGCCTCTTCTATATTTGAAACTGTCTTGATGGCCATTTTTAAGGAAAGAAATTCAGTTCCAAAATGATGGGCTTCAGCTTTCGAAACTAAAGGATGATCGCCGATGACCTTATAAGAAAAATCATCTGCAAAGACCTCAACATTGGACGCGAATATATCAGTTAATAAGGACCTCAAATCATTCAATCTACTATGATGAATAATCAGACAGTCTAAACTATTACATACACTTGGTCTTCTGGTTTTAGCATTGGTAATAATGGATTTTCCTTTGTGCAAGTCGGCAGTTTCATCAAAATAAGTGTGCACTATGCCAGCTCCAGTTTCAATCACAGGTACTTTTGAGTGTGTTCTTACATAATTTATCAAGCCTTGACTGCCTCTTGGAATGATAATGTCTACATAACCGACAGCTTCTAGTAAAGCAATTGTTGATACCCTGTCTGGAGGTAATAGTAGAAAGGCCTCAGCTGGTAAATCAAACTCCTTTAAAGTCTCCTGGATGATATTCATAATGGCTTTGTTCGATTCTGAAGCATCAGAACTTCCTTTGAGCACTAAGCCATTCCCAGATTTCAAAGCAATACAGAACACATCAAAAGTCACGTTTGGTCGAGCCTCGTAGATTACTCCAAGCACGCCAAGAGGCACACTTACTTTTTTTAAATGTAAACCATTGTCAAGGACTTTCTCTTCTATTATTTTTCCCAAAGGGGAGGGTAGAGCGGCTACTTGGATGATTTCCTTTGTAATCGATAAAATTCGATCATTAGTCAAGAGCAATCTATCATACTTTGGATCAGTAGGATCCATTTTAAGTAAATCTTTTTGGTTAGCTGCAAGTATTTCCTTTGAGGCCTTCAGCGTGTTTTCAGCAAGTTTTTCTAATACATGCTTTACCAACGTAGCGTCTAATAACGCTAGCTTTTTAGCTGAGCGCTTTAGTTCTTTAAAATGTGTTTGTAAATTATTCATTACCAAAAATGTAAAGGTAATTGTAATGTATTAATGGCTTCTGATTTTTAAGACCTACTTTTTCTACAGCCACTTTAGAGGAATATTCAGCTCTTCCTAACCCAATGGTTCTGCCTGTATCATCTGAAATCCTAAGGATGTCACCTTTGTCAAAATTTCCAGATATCTCAATGATACCTACAGGGAGTAAACTGCTGATTTTTTGTTGTGTCAATGCGAGTCTTGCACCTTCATTTATTTTGACGGCTCCCTTATAGTAATTAATACCATGGGCCAACCACTTTTTAGAACTCTGCTTGGCTTTTTGTGGCTGAAAGTAAGTACATTTAGCAGTTCCATTTTGGATTTGACTGATGATTTTTTTAGTTTTTCCATTCGCTATAAAGACCTGAATTCCCAGATTTGCAGCTTTTGATGCCATATTGAGTTTGGTGAGCATACCACCTCTACCGAATGAAGATTTGGAGGCCGTAATAAAATTGCTGAGATTTTTGTCATGATGATGAACGATTCGAAGTATTTCAGAACCTTCATCATCAGGATGTCCAGTGTAAATTCCATTCACATTGGTAAGCAAAATCAAAGTATCAGCATCAACCATTGCAGCGGTTAGACTGGCAAGTTCGTCATTGTCTGTGAACATTAGCTCTGTAATAGCTACTGTATCATTTTCATTGACAATAGGAATGACACCTTGATCCAAAAGTCCAAGAAGACAATTTTTCATATTGAGAAAATGCTTTCGATCTCTGAAATCCTCCTTTGTTACAAGTATTTGAGCGACTTGAAGTGAGTATTTTTGGAATATAGATTTATAAGTCTTGATCAATTCAATCTGTCCAGTAGACGCCCAGATTTGTTTTTTGATCACTGGATTTATTTTTTCCGGCAAATTAATTTCTTTACGTCCAAAGGCGACCGCACCTGAGCTGACCAGAATGACTTTGACTCCTGAACTTCTAAGAAGTGCTATTTCAGCTGCCAATTGTTTCATTCTAGCAAAGTCAGGATTACCATCATTTGCAGTCAAGACATTTGAACCGATTTTGATTATGCAGAATTTGATAGGTTTCATCTTAATATTGTGAATCATCACAATATTAGATATTTGATTATTGAATATAGAGCAAAAAACTATTTTCTATAAAAAGATGATTAAAACCAGCGTTTTCTTTTGAAATAATACATCATCATCAAAGAAACTACTAAAAAGAATATCCAGCTACTGAGATATCCATACTTCCAATTGAGTTCAGGCATGTATTCGAAGTTCATACCATAGACCCCTGCTATGAAAGTAAGGGGAATAAAAATCGTGGCAATGATGGTCAATGTTTTCATGACCTCATTTTGCTTGAGGCTGATGTTGGTCATAAAAATCTCCACTAGTGTAGTGATAGACTCCCTTTGCATTTCTAAGTTTTCAATGATTTCTACAGCACTTTCATAGACATCATTGATAAAGGGTGCTGAGCGCTTGGTAATAAAAGGACTGTCTGACTTTCTCCATGCGGAAACTAATTCTCGTGTCGGCCAGATTATTTTTTTGATCTCCTGAAGACTTTTTCTTTGTTTGTATATATCTGCTAAATGTACTTTTTTTAAATCATTGATGATGTCATCTTCCAGTTTTTCTGTTTGGTCACTGATCAACTCGAGAATCACATAATACTGATCAAGAATTGCATCGAGTAAAGTATAGACAAAATAGTCCGTGCCATACTTTCTCATTTTCCCATTAGGGTTTTCGAGTCTTGTGCGGATTGGATCAAAGATGTCATATTCATTTTCTTGGAAAGTTATGACCACATTTTTATTAAAAGCGATGCTGATTTGTTCTATTTCAAGTTGATCAATATTGCTTTTGGTATACAGCATCTTGGAAACAATCAGGATAAAATTATCAAAATCCTCTAATTTAGGCCTTTGCTCAGTATTATCAATGTCATCTAATGCTACTGGATGAAGATCAAAATAGGCACAAACATCTAGAAAAACACCTTCTTGATTACTCTTGTGGACATTTAACCAATATTTCTTATCACTTCCTAAAATAGACTCAAGCTCGTCTAGGTTTTTGAGATGATGTTTTTCAAAATGATTTTCTGAAAAAGTATAAAGCTCGAGACTTCTATGAGATGTGGAAGAGTTGGAGCTCATGTTCTTAAAGAATATTTTTAAACTTATCTGGGGTGAGTGGCTTTTCTATAAAGCCTTCAACACAGTTATATTGCTTTGCTTTTTGCCTATCCTGAAAATCAATTGAGCTGGATAACATGATAATTCTGTCACCTCTGCTTTCGAATTTCTGACTGTAATGGTTAAGAAAATCCCAACCATTCATGACTGGCATATTGATGTCTAACAAAATGAGTGTTTTTTCATCAGAATTGAGTTGGTCTATTCGTTCGAGTGCTTTTTCAGCTTCTAAAAATTCTTCTACTTGTTCTGCGACTTCCAATTTCGAAATCAATCGCTTGTTGATCAAATTGTTAATCGGATCATCATCTACTAAAATAATGGAATAAAACTGATGCATTAATTTATCGCTGATAAAAGTTATTTAATCATTGGATATACGTGTCCTAAATTACAATTATAATCTTATGATAAAAATAGAATGTTTGTGTTTTTCCTTCAATAATTTAAGTTTTAGATACAAACTGCTTGAAAATCAAAATAAAAAGAGGAATCATGTGATTCCTCTTTTATAAAATTTACATGAACGGATGATATTACATCATACCACCCATTCCTCCACCGCCCATTGGAGGCATTGCAGGACCTTCTTCTTTTACATCAGCTACCACACATTCAGTGGTCAACAACAATGCAGCTATAGAAGCAGCGTTTTCCAACGCCAATCTTGTTACTTTAGTTGGATCAATGACACCTGCTTCGAACAAGTCTTCATAGACATCTGTTCTTGCGTTATAACCGAAGTGACCAGTGTTTTCTTTAATTCTGTTTACTACTACAGAACCTTCACCGCCAGCATTTTCTACAATTGTTCTCAAAGGAGCTTCAATTGCCATTCTGATGATATTGATACCAGTGTCTTGGTCTTCATTTTCACCTTTCAATGAATCCAAAGAGGCAGCAGCTCTTACCAAAGCAACACCACCACCTACGACGATACCTTCCTGAACAGCAGCTCTAGTGGCATGTAATGCATCATCTACTCTGTCTTTCTTTTCTTTCATTTCTACTTCCGTAGCAGCACCTATATATAGGATCGCTACACCTCCTGAAAGCTTAGCAAGTCTTTCTTGAAGTTTTTCTTTGTCGTAGTCTGAAGTTGTTTTTTCGATTTGAGATTTGATCTCAGAAATTCTAGCTTTGATCGCATCAGGATCGCCAGAACCATTTACGATGGTAGTATTGTCTTTATCAATATTTACTTTCTCGGCAGTACCAAGGTAGTCTATAGTAGCATTTTCTAGTTTATAGCCTCTTTCTTCGGAGATTACTGTACCACCCGTCAAGATTGCGATATCTTCAAGCATTGCTTTTCTTCTATCACCGAATCCTGGAGCTTTTACAGCAGCTACTTTGAGTGCACCTCTGATTTTGTTCACAACCAATGTAGCCAATGCTTCACCATCTACATCCTCAGCGATGATTACCAAAGGTCTTCCCGCTTGGGCTACTGGCTCGAGTACTGGAAGCAATTCTTTCATTGAAGAGATCTTCTTGTCATAGATCAAGATGTAAGGTCTCTCCAGTTCTGCTTCCATTTTCTCTGTGTTGGTAGTGAAATATGGAGAAAGGTATCCTCTGTCAAACTGCATACCTTCTACAGTTCTCACTTCAGTTTCAGTACCTTTTGCTTCTTCTACGGTGATTACACCATCCTTACCCACTTTCTCCATAGCGTCAGCGATCATTTTGCCGATTTCGTCATCACTATTAGCTGAGATCGTAGCTACTTGTTGGATTTCCTTAGAGGTAGAGATTACTTTGGAGCTAGCTTTCAATGAAGCGACCACAGACTGTACTGCCTTGTCAATTCCTCTTTTTAAATCCATTGGGTTAGCACCGGCTGCTACATTTTTGATACCAGCATTGAAGATCGCTTGAGTCAATACAGTAGCAGTAGTAGTACCATCACCTGCATTGTCAGCAGTTTTAGAAGCTACTTCTTTGACAAGCTGAGCACCCATGTTTTCGATTGGCTCAGCCAACTCGATTTCTTTAGCTACAGATACACCATCTTTAGTAATCGTAGGCGCTCCAAATTTTTTGTCTATGATGACATTTCTCCCCTTTGGCCCAAGGGTTACTTTCACTGCGTTAGCCAGGGCATCCACTCCTTTTTTGAGTTGGTCTCTGGCATCTGTGTTGAAAAATAGTTGCTTTGACATTTTTTAGATTCTTTTAAGGTTTTTGATTGTTTGAAATAGATGATTAAAGAATAGCAAAGATGTCGGCTTCTCTCATAATCAAGAAGTCTTTGCCCTCTACTGAAAGCTCAGTACCAGCATACTTACCATACAATACAGTATCACCTACTTTGACAGTCAATGGTTCATCTTTTTTACCACTGCCCACGGCTACAACTGTACCTTTTTGAGGTTTTTCTTTTGCTGTATCCGGAATGTACAATCCTGAAGCGGTTTTTTCTTCAGCTGCAGCAGGCTCTACCAGAACTCTATCTGCAAGAGGCTTGATGTTGACTTGTGACATAATTATTAGTTTTAATTAAGGTTATTTCAAAATTCTTACGTGCTCCAATACTCAGTTTTTATGCCAATCATTTTAGCTATAATAAGTATGACATAAAGTCTTAAATTCAGTCGAGATCACCTGTCAGTAATGGATATTAGATAACTATGAACTGTCAAATTTTCAATCTATTCTTTTTTGAATGTCAGTTTTTTCTTAAATTTTAAACAAATCTGAACTGTATGAAAACACTATCTGAAAATTGGATCACAGAAGGATGGATTGATTTTGAATACAAGAGATATTTGCTCCTAGCTTACCTTCAAGATGTAGGTGTCAATTTCCAGCAAGTAAAATTGTATCCTCCATTAGCCGACTTGATTCACCATTACAGCAAATTGAAATCATTTGCTGAGAATAAGGATCAGCTCAGATCCTCTTTTCCTAAACTTCTGGAAAGTGCTGATCTCAAGGAGATGAAATTCAATTATAAGCCCATTTTCTTTGATGATGAGACTATGAAACAACTTGAGGAAATTGTAGCTTATGCATTGCCTCGATTCAAAAATCATATTGAAGAAGGGAAGAGTATTTATGATTTTCTTGAGAGTGAAATGTCGCTAGAACCAGTGGGGATTTCTCCGCTATACCAAAAAGAAGGATATTTGATGCTTACCCAAGAGAATGTGAAGGACATAGCAGTTTATAAATATAAAATCAGCCTCTTCCAAAACAGTATAGATCGATTCAAAGGTGTAATGCTACAATTTATTAAGAATGTCAGAAGTTCTCTGGTCAATACTGTGGAGCAGATCAAGTTGAATTTGATCAAGGAATACCAAGACCTGCCTAATCCTGCTACTTATAGAATTCATTCCAAATATCAGATTCCTTTGCAAGAAAGTATGATTCCCATCAGTAAAAGGCTCTTATTGAAAAATGTAGAATAAAAAAAGCTCTCCTTTTCAGGAGAGCTCTATAAATTTAAATTTTTATCATTTAATTTTCTTCAGAACCTTCACCTTCTACTGGAAGCTGGACACCCTCTACTTCGGTAGGAGTGGTAGGAAGAAGGGATTCACCGCTCTCGCTATTATCAAACTGAGGAGTAATGATTTGTCTTTTTGCATTCTCAATATTTGGAGAGCTGAAAGAGTCCACACTTGATGAAGTGTAAAATGCAGAAGAAACCAAGGATAAAACCAAGATAGCAATAGCTAATACCCAAGTTGATTTCTCAAGGATATTTCCTGTTTTGGTAACACCCATAATCTGGGAAGCACTTCCACCAAAAGCAGCGCCTACACCACCTTTTGAGTTTTGTGAAAGGATGACCAAAACCAATAAAACTGCCAATACAATTATAATGCTGATAAGTACGGTAAACATATTTTAAATTTTAATCTTCTAATTCTTTTATCAAGTCCGCAAAGTAAGTGCTTTTATTTGGAAATTTCACCATCAATTTTTGATAAATTTCTTTGGCTTTTCCTTTCTTACCTTGCTTAATCAGTAATTTAGCAAAAGACTCTGAGAGAATATTTGGATTGAGTTGTGTGCTTTTTTCGGAAAGGTCTTCTTGCTTTTGTACGCTTTCGATTTCTTTGATAGTTGCAAGTTTGATTTCCTTTTTGCTAAATGCTTTGATAATATCTATTTGTTCTTTCTTTTTGACATCTACGATCTCTTTTTTCTCTTTTCTTTTGATCGTTTCTATCAGGTCATCTGCTGCACCTGCTCTTTTTTTACGTTTTGGCTTTTTGGTTTTTTCTGTCTCTTCAGATTCTTCCTTCTGTTTGGAAGTCAGCTCCTCTCCGAGTTTTTTCAATAAGCCAGCTCTCTGTGTTGGGTTTTCTTCTGGACTTGGTTTGGGGATCAGTTCTGCATCTTCCTCAACTTCTTCTTTTTCTGAAAGTGTTTTTTTGTCAGAAGAGGGATTGTTCGGTCTTGAATCTGGAAGTATTAATCTTTCTTCAAGTAACTTTTTCAACCAAGCCCTATTGGGACTACTGATTGCCGCCCATGCAAGGAAATCTTTGGATTGACCTTTAGATTTTTGATGCTCATATTTTGCCAACAAAACATTCGGAATCTGAAAATAGGGGAAATTTTCATGCAGTTTTACAAGTTGATTAACTTGCTCTTTGCTGAGTTGATCTCCGTGCTTGATGATATCCAAAAATTGTTCTGCGTTCACTGTCTTTCAGTTAATGAATTTCGAATATAATCATTTTTACCAATTGGCTACCGTTGCAGTAAAAATATCCTGAATGATGTTTTCGAAGATTTCTTCAATCAAGACACTTTCCACTTGTAGAATAGAAGTGTTACGAGGGTCATAATCTTGGAAGAATGAAAAGCTACGCTTTAGATTTTCCTCTTCATTGGCCATATTGATATATTCTACTTCTACTACAATCGTAAGACGCATTTGACCAGCTCTATCTGGAGCATTTGGATCTGTGCTAGTTACAGTAGCCTGAGGCGAGATGGTGTATCTTGAGATTGCGCCTGAGAATTGAAGGTCACCATTGCTTCTTACTAATTCTAGCTGCGTGTTTCTTTGATAGAATTCTTTCAGTGTTTCTGTGAATAGCTGCCCCATATTGGCAGGTCCTCCGCCAGAATCGTTGAAGAAGTTTTCTACTGAAAAGGTCTTAGTGAGGTCATAATTAATATTAGTACCCGTAAAACTGTACCTGACGGAGCATGCCTGAACCAAAAGGGCTAAGCTGATGAAAACGAGAGAAAAACTTAGGAACCTACTAATCGATATCATACTGCTTGATTTTCCTATATAACGTCCGCTCAGAGATTCCAAGGTCACTAGCTGCGTATTTTCTTTTGTTGTTGTGCTTAAGAAGTGCTCTGATGATCATTTCTTTTTCTTTCTTTTCCAAAGAAAGTGAATTATCGTCTTCTTCATGAATGATATCTTCTATGGATTCGTCCTCGTAATCATCTAATTCCTCATTGTTTTTATGTGGATCTATGACCAGTGGCATGTTGACAGCAGGCACATTTGAAGAAGAATTATTTTCCTCAAAAGTGACTGGACTTTCCAAATCTTCAAACAAATTTTGATGCTTATTGATAATATTAGCATTGAGCCCACCTGATTGATAAGATTCTAGTACGAGCTTTTTGAGTTCGTGCATGTCTTTTTTCATATCAAAAAGCACCTTGTACAAGATATCTCTTTCAGAAAAATCAGTGCTCGAGTCTTTGCTTGAACCAGCCCCCGTGTACGCCGCAGGTAATCTAGTTTGGCCAGTAGGTAAATATCTTCCTAATGTGGCAGCGTCGATTTCTCTTTCCTGCTCTAAAAGCGAAATTTGTTCTGCTAAATTTTTAAGCTGCCTAATATTTCCTGGGAAAGGAAATTTCATAAGAAGTGCCTTAGCGTCTTCATCTAAGGACACAGGTTTTACTTTATATTTTTCAGAAAAGTCAGTTGTAAATTTTCTAAATAGCAAAACAATATCTTCACCACGCTCCCTCAAAGGAGGGACGAAAATTGGAACTGTATTTAATCTATAGTAAAGGTCTTCTCTGAACTTGCCTTTTTCTACAGCTTTGATTAGGTTGACATTGGTGGCTGCAATGACCCTAACATTAGTTTTCTGAACTTTAGAGGAACCTACTTTGATAAATTCACCATTTTCAAGAACTCTCAGCAATCTAGCTTGGGTACCTAATGGCATCTCCCCTATCTCATCTAGGAAGATTGAGCCACCATCAGTTACTTCAAAGTAGCCTTTTCTAGCTTCGTGAGCACCTGTAAATGAGCCTTTTTCATGACCAAAGAGCTCAGAATCAATAGTTCCCTCAGGAATGGCTCCACAGTTGATCGCAATGAATTTCCCGTGTTTTCTCACACTTAAAGAGTGAATGATCTTGGAAAAAGATTCTTTTCCACTACCACTTTCCCCAGTGATCAATACAGTCATATCGGTAGGAGAGGCCTGCATTGCCACTTGGATGGCATGGTTGAGCAAAGGGCTATTGCCTATGATTCCAAATCGTTGCTTGACACTTTGTATTTCTGCTGATGTGATCATAGATGATGCTAGATTCAAGATACGACTTCGCCAAATAAGGTAGCAGGTGTACAGTCAGTAATTTTTACAGTAACATAGTCACCTTTTTTAAAATTACCTTTATCGATGATGACTACTTTATTGGCAGAATTTCTTCCTTTTAATTGCTCAGTAGATCTTTTGGACTCTCCTTCGATTAAGATTTGTTGTATTTTCCCTACATCAAGCTTATTTCTTTCTTCTGACAGCTTATTTTGCTTTTCGATGATTTCATTGAGTCTGCGTTTTTTGACATCCAAAGGAATATCATCTTTGTATTTTTTGGCAGCTAAAGTTCCAGGTCTTTCAGAGTAATAAAACATGTAAGAAAAGTCGTACTTGACTATATCCATCATAGTCAATGTGTCCTTATGCTCTTCCTCAGTCTCAGTACAGAATCCTGCAATCATGTCTGAGGAAATACCACACTCCTCACCGAGAATCTCTCTGATTTTGGCTACTCTTTCCAAATACCAATCTCTATCGTAAGTTCGATTCATTAGATCCAAAACTCTAGAATTACCACTCTGAACTGGGAGATGGATGTATTTACAGATATTATCATACTTCTTCATGGTGTACAACACTTCATCTGTGATGTCTTTTGGATGAGAAGTAGAGAATCTCACTCTGAGTTGTGGACTAATCAATGCTACCATCTCAAGGAGATTTGCAAAATTGACAACTTCAGTTACTTCCCCCTCTTTTTTATTGAGTCTTGCTTTGTTGTTCTCTTCTGGAGACCATTTGTAGGAGTCTACGTTTTGACCTAGCAATGTTACCTCTTTGAATCCTTTGTCAAAAAGATCTTGTGCTTCTCTGACGATAGAATGTGGATCACGACTTCTCTCTCTTCCTCTGGTAAATGGTACTACACAGAAAGAGCACATATTGTCACAGCCACGCATGATAGAGATAAAAGCACTCACTCCATTGGAGTTGAGTCTCACTGGAGAAATATCTGCATAGGTTTCTTCTCTTGACAAGAAAGTATTTACTCCTTTGTTGCCATCTTCGGCAGTAGCGACTAAGTTAGGGAGGTCTCTATAGGCATCTGGCCCGACGACTACGTCTACAATCTGCTCTTCTTCTAGTAGCTTTTCTTTCAATCTTTCGGCCATACACCCTAAAACACCAATCGTCATTTCAGGCTTATTTTTTTTGATGGCATTGAATTGAGAAAGTCGCTTTCTTACTGTGAGCTCAGCTTTTTCCCTAATCGAACAAGTATTCAAAAAAATCACATCTGCTTGCTCAAAATCAGATGTGGTGTCAAATCCATTTTCTTTCATGATGGATGCAACTATCTCTGAGTCAGAAAAATTCATCTGACAGCCATAAGATTCTATATAAAGTTTTTTGGATTTGCCGGTGTTTTCATCCTCAGTAGTCTTGTAATCACAAGCCTGCGCCTCGTCCGCTGAGATGATATCGATGTCTTTGATGATATTTTCCATGTAAGCTTTCAATTTCAAGATGCGAAATTAAGAAAATACCGACAAAATGACAGATTTTTACCTTGCTTTATTTTTGATCTTAATCCTATTTCTCTATTAATGGGAGAAGTAAAACAATTAGCCTCTAAAACTGTAATGAATGATAAGAAAATTAAAAAGTAATTTGACTTGGAATGGCTTTATTTTTGTCCAGTTTCTCCTTGTAAACCTTATATTTGAATTTGAATTTCACCAAAACAGCTAGGAATTATCAAACGGTTTTTCTACAAATTTTTCAAAATCACAGGAATCAGTATGTTGGCATTGATCCTGATAGCTGCTTTGTTGGTGCTTTTTGTCCGAAGTCCTTGGGGACAGGGAATTATTGTTGACAAAGCGACAAATTATCTAACAGATAAAACAAACACAACCATATCTATTGGAAGACTCTATGTGACTTTTCAAGGTAATCTATATCTAGAGGAACTGTATTTGGAAGATTTACAAGGTGATACTTTAATCTATTCAGACAATTTGGAACTTGGCTTTGGCTTGTTGAAGTATATCAGTACAGGTATGATTCACCTCAATAAGCTCGAATGGGAAGGCTTGAAAGCTAAAATCAGTAGAGAAGTTGACCAAGAAGACTTTAATTATCAATTTTTGATAGACGCTTTTGGTGGAGATGTCCAAAGACCTGATCAAGAGCAGGTAGAAATTGAAAGTAGTGTTTCAAGTTCAGACCCTCTTCAAATCATGCTGTCACCAATTCGATTTCGAGATTTTGATTTAAGCTATTCGGATGCGAAAGATGGGATGGAAGCCATCTTTCGATTCAAAGAGTTTAAGTTAGATGTTCCACATCTTGATTTGGCTGCATTTGAGTTTGATATTAGAGAGTTAAAACTTCAAGATAGTCGGATTTCATATCGACAGCTAAAACCTATCGAAACTGAAGAAGAAAAATCTGAAGATGGTTTGATTCCCTTGCTTTTATCTATAGATAAGCTGACGCTCGATCAGGTGATATTAGATTATGAAAATCAAGTAAATCGGCAGTATGCTAACCTATCTATTGACTTTTTTGAGTTGAGTTTACCAGAACTGGATTTACATGATCAAAAAGTTTTACTTAAATCACTTGACCTCAGAAATTCAAAAATAACTTTTGCTGATTTTGGGACAAAAGCATCATCAGGAGACGTCAATCAAAAAACGTCTACTCCATTTGAATGGCCTGATTGGGATATTGAGATAGGTTACATAGACTTAGAAGACAATCAGATTTCATACAAAACCCAAGATATAGATGCTATTCCAGGTTTCTTCAATCCTGAGGCCCTGCAATTTGACTGGTTGAATTTTAATATTTCTAACGTGCTTTTAAATAACAAAGAAGCCAAACTTGATTTGAAAACTTTTAATTTTAAGGAGTCTAGTGGCTTTGAATTGAAGGAGCTTTTGGGAAGTCTTGAACTGGATGATAGGCAAATCAAATTAAAAAACATTGAATTAGAAACGAATAGAAGTAAGCTGGAAATTGATTTTCAGTTGGGATATAGATCTCTTGCCGACTTCATCACTCAGCCCGAACCGGCAAGTTTAGATTTAAGATTAAAAAGCCTAAAAGCAGATGTTAGAGATGCTTATTTTTTTCAGCCTGAGTTGGCAAAGGATGAAGTTATTCAAAAACTTGCGCTTTATCCAATATTAGCAAATGCTAGCATCAAAGGAGATTTGAAAAGTTTGAAGATTCCAAACCTACGGGCCTCTTGGGGTGGCAGCAATTTTGTTGCGCAGGGCAATTTGAAAAACGTTATTGATACCGATCAATTATTTTTCGATTTTCCAATGCTAGAAGTATCAAGTTATGCTAGTACAATTGAAAAATTCATAGATCAAGAATTGGTTGCGGATTATCAGCTGCCAGAGCAATTTAATATCAAAGGCAATGCAAAAGGGAAACTGAATGATCTTCAAGTTTCAGTGAATTTGGTGTCAGACTTGGGTGAAATAGACTTAAGCGGGGAGTATAGAGATATTGACGACTTAGACTTTGGGGTAGTGCTTGGAGTGAATGATTTTCAATTGGGTACATTTTTAAAAGACCCAGGAATGGATACTTTATCTTTTACAATAAATGTTGAGGGATCAGGTATTTCTTTAGATAAGTTGAATGCAACGTTAACATCAGATTTTCAGCGATTGAAAATCTATGGCAATGACTATTCAGGTCTGCAACTTGAGGGAGAGATATCGGAAGGAGCTGGAGAGTTGATGATGGGCCTAGAGTCTGAATATCTGGATTTCGAATTGCTCACCAAATTGACCTTGGATTCTGCGGATTATCATTTGGATTTATTACTAGATCTGAAAGGTGCAGATTTTTATGCGCTGGGTCTTACACCACAGCAGGTAAGAGGAAGGTTGGTGTTCAATGCATTATTTGATGGTAATCTAGAGGCTTTTGATCTAAGTACCAGCTTGAAAGATGCGATTGTTGTTTTTAATCAGAGAAATTATCCTCTAGGAAGCTTTGATATTCAAGCCAAAGTGAGGGAGGAGGAGACCAACTTCGAATTGAAGAGTTTGCTATTGAATGGGGAAATGTCGGCGAATACATCACCAGAAAACTTGATAACTTCCTTGACTTCCTATTTGAAAACCTATATTGATAAGGTGGAATTGATAGAAGACCTTTCAGATCAAGAAGTAATAATGAAGCTTGATTTTAAGCTCAATCAAGCACCTATTTTGAATCAGGTCTTGCTACCGAGTCTAGAAAAGCTTGATACAGCGAGGTTGGTAGTAGATTTTGATGTTTCCAATGCTAAGCTTTTGGTAAATCTTGACTTTCCCTACATGAAGTATGGTGAAATAGAGATCGATAGTCTTGGTGTGCGAGTCAATGCAGATAGTGATGATTTGAATCTTGCTTTTGGATTTTTAAAACTCGAATCCGGGCCATTGTCGATGGATAGGACATATTTTACAGGAGAATTGGAAGATTCTAGGTTGTTTTTTGACTTCAATGCTTTCAATGGAGATCAGCGGATGGTCCATGTGGCCTCGGATATTGGACTGAAGGGGGATACATTAAGTATCCATATAGATTCCGAAGATTTGTTATTGAATAAACGGGAATGGGGAATACCTCAGGATAACGAGGTCTTGATAGCCGAAAACTACCTTCATTTTAAAAATTTGAGGTTTTTCAGAAATAACCAAGAATTCCTTATCAGAGATGATTTGGATGATGCTGCGGAAGAACATTTAGCATTGGAGTTTAGAGATTTTAGATTAGAGACCTTTACGAGTTTATTCAATCCAGACGAATTGATTGCAGGTGGCTTATTGAATGGTAAGCTTGTGGTCGAAAATCCCTTTGGAGCCATAGGTATGCTGGCTAATTTGAAAGTTCAGGATCTAAAGGCTTTAGATGTTGGTCTCGGAAATCTCAGTATGGAAGCTGTGGCAGCTAATTTGGGAGAATATCAACTTACACTTGCATTGAAAGATGGAGGGATAGATTTAGATTTAGCGGGGGATTTTGTGGCAGATGAAGCTGGAGGAGAATTTGATCTTGACATAGCTATCAATCGCATAGAAATGAAACTCCTAGCAGAACTTTCAAAGGGAGAGATTAAAAATGCTGATGGATATATCTCGGGAAAAGTCAATGCCAGTGGAAATACAATTGAACCAAATTACAATGGTGAATTAGTTTTTAATGAAGCAGGATTTGTGGTTTCTCAACTCAATGCAAAATATTATCTTCCAAAGGAGATTTTGAAGGTTGATAATGAAGGATTGAGCTTGAATCAATTCACATTTCAGGATGACAATGGACAAAAATTCATCATAGATGGAAAGGTCTTCACTGAAGATTTCACTAACCCTAAATTTGATCTCAAGCTAAAAGCAGATGGGTTTAGAGCGGTCAATTCAAGTAGAGAGGACAATGATTTATTTTATGGGACAGCAACTATAGATGCAGATGTAACGATTAGAGGAGATTTGAATTTGCCTAGAGTGACTGCTGATCTTAGAGTGAAGGACGGTACCAATTTCAATGTCATCATTCCAGAAACTCAACTTGATCTTGTCAAAAGGGATGGGACGGTCATTTTTGTGAATAGACAAGACCCCTATGATATATTGACGAGACAGACTGATGAAATACTCAATACTTTTACTGGGTATGATATCAGGTCGGTATTAAGAGTAGATCCCAACGCAGTATTTAAAATCATTGTAGATGAAAGATCAGGAGATAATTTATCCGTTTCGGGAGAAGCCAATCTCAATTTGGAAATCAATCCGAATGGTCGAATTACACTGAGCGGAACTTATGAGCTGACCAAGGGGCATTACGAGATGTCATTGTATAATTTGGTCAGCAGAAGATTTGAGATAGCTCCTGGAAGTACCATTGCTTGGAATGGTGATCCAATGGATGCAAATATGAATATATCAGCGATTTATAATGTGAGAACACCTTCTGCTGAACTGATGGCTTCCCAGCTGAGTGGCACCAGTGCTGATGCTAGACTTCAATATCAACAAGAATTACCTTTTCAAGTGTTTTTGAACGTCGGTGGTGAAATCCTCAAGCCTGAAATTTCTTTCCGCTTGGATATGCCAGAGGATCAGCGTGGAGCCTTGGGAGGGAATGTCTATAGTAGAGTTTCACAAATCAACGAACAAGAGGATGAATTGAACAAGCAGGTATTTTCATTGCTAGTTTTGAACAGGTTCTTCCCATCTACAGGAAGTGATGGGTCCGGAGGAGGAACTGCGGCAATTGCGAGAAATAGTGTTAGCCAAGTGCTCTCAGGCCAACTCAATGCCCTTTCGAGTAGTGTATTTGGGAATACTGGCTTAGAATTGGATTTTGATTTGGATAGTTTTACTGATTATCAAAGTGGATCTGCCCAAGATAGAACCCAACTGAATGTCAATGCCCGTAAACGATTTTTTGATGATAGACTGATAGTCCAAGTAGGAAGCCAGATGGATGTAGAGGGAAGTTCTCAAAATCCCGAGCAGGCTAATGCAGTACTTGGAAATATTAGTTTGGAATACGTCTTGACTGAAAATGGGCGATATAGAGTTCGTGCTTTTAGAAAAAATCAATTCGAAAGCATCATTGATGGTCAGCTGATTGTGACTGGATTTGGACTAATTTTCAATAGGGAATTCAATAGATTTTATGAGTTATGGAGAGGCGTAGATCTTTCTGAAAATGGAACCAACCCAATTGATGAACTTCAAAACGGAAATGGGAAGCAGGAAGGCCAAGATAGAAACTCTCAAGAAAAGAAAGAACTTGATATCTTGAAAAAGGAGGAAAATGAAAATTAGGTCATTTTTAATTGCATTCAATTTGTCACTGATCTGCATGTACGGTTGCAGTGTCAAAAAATTTATTCCTGATAATGAGACGCTTTATATTGGGTCAAAACTTGAGGTCGACTCAGAGGAGAGGATTAATGATATCAAAACGATAAGGTCAGAGTTGGAGGGTTTGATAAGGCCAGAACCAAATAGTAAAATTCTGGGCATGTATTTTGGACTTTGGACGCATTTTAAAGGAAGTAAAGAGAGACCAGGTTTTATCAATAAATTCCTCAAAAAGCGATTTGGAGAAGAGCCTGTTTATTTTAGTAAGGTTAATCCTCAAAACACGGAAGAGTTGATGTTCAATAGATTAGAAAACAATGGTTTTTTCTACTCAGAAACCTCCTCAGAAGTCAATAGGGGTGAAAAATTCACTTCAGTATCCTACAAGGTAAAGCTTTCTGAGCCCTACCTGCTCCGTTCACTTTCTGTTGATCGTGATTCTTTAGAAGTGGATCGTGAAATCATCAAATTGATGGAAGACTCTCCTTTGAAATCAGGAATAAGGTTTAGCCTTTCCAAAATGCAGGATGAAAAAGAACGGATTGATGAAGAGCTCAAATCAATGGGATATTATAATTTTAATCCTAATTACCTGATTTTTGAAGCGGATACAAATGTCTCTGATAACCGGGAATTTGATCTTTTTCTAAGATTTAGGTCTAATGTGCCTCAAACAGGCATCATTCCTTACAAAGTCAGAAATATTCGAATTTTTCCTAATTATTCTGTCATGGAAGAGGAAGAAAGACTAGATACAGTAAGTATAGATGGAAAGGATTTTATTCAGGGTGTTGAGGTTTTTAGACCAGAGCTTTTGGAACAGTATATTTTGCTAGAGAAAGACGAGCGCTTTAGTCCGCAAAAATCCAGATTGACAAGCAATAGGTTAAGCTCTATTGGGACTTACAGGTTTGTTAATTTGAGATACGAAGAAGCGGAAGATAGTGTAACACATGGTAATTTGGATGCAAATATTTTTCTTTCTCCTTTGACCAAGCGTTCTATTAGAGCGGAACTTCAAGGTGTGTCTAAATCAAATAATTTTGCAGGGCCTGCTTTGAATTTGGTATACAGGAACAGAAATCTATATAAAGGTGGAGAGACTTTTAGCCTAACAGGTAAGTTTGCCTATGAGACTCAAATTGCAGGTGGAGATCTCTCTGGCTTAAATTCTGTAGAGCTCGGACTGAAGGCGGACTTGGTATACCCAAGAGTGGTTTTTTTCATCCCAATAAAAGAACGCTTTTCTTACTCAGTTCCAAAGACCAAAATGAGCCTAGGGACAGAATATCAAAGCAGAGGTGGCTTGTATAGACTAAATACCTTTTCAGCAAACTATGGTTATTTTTGGAATGCAAACCGTTTTGTCTTCCATGAGATTAATCCTATTAGTTTGAATGTGGTAAATCTCTCTAGGACTTCCCCGGAATTCGAGGAGATTTTGGATAATAATCCATTTCTTAGAAGAAGTTTTGAGCAGCAATTTATTGCAGGTGTCAATTATACTTTCAATTACGATAAGCTCTCAGGGAGATTTAGAAGACATGGATTATTTGTAGGGACTACTTTAGATATTGCAGGCAATGGACTGAGTTTAGCTAATAGGGTTACTGGAGGAGAAGAGGGTACTTTTTTGGGACTTAATTATGCTCAATATGCAAGAGGTGATTTGGATTTGAGATATTATCTTAGAATCAATGAAAATCATACGATCGCAACAAGGTTCTTTGGAGGGGTTGGACTACCTTATGGAAACTCAGAATCTTTACCTTTCGTAAAGCAGTTCTTTGCTGGAGGACCCAATAGCATTCGTGCATTTCGAATTAGGTCTGTGGGGCCAGGGACATATAGGCCAGAGTCTACAGGGGTAGCAGCATTTTTTGATCAAGCTGGTGATATTCGTTTTGAAGGCAATATTGAATATAGGTTCCCTTTGGTCTCCATACTCAAGGGAGCGGTATTTATGGATGCAGGTAATGTCTGGTTGATGAACGAAAATGAAGCCTTACCTGGGGGGAAGTTTACATCTGATTGGTGGAATGAATTGGCAGTAGGAGCAGGCGTTGGACTTCGTTTTGATATTGAATTCTTTGTACTACGCTTTGATTTTGCTACACCGATGCGAATTCCATACTTGCCACAGGATCAGCGCTGGGGGAATAGCCTAGATGTGAGAAGTAGAACATGGAGACGAGAAAGGTTGATTTTCAATTTTGCAATCGGATATCCATTCTAAGCAGGTTGCTCAGGTCTAAACCTGATTTCTTTTGGGTAAGGAAAAGCGTGAAGGAGCTCCCCTTTTCTGATGCTTTCCTGAATTTGTGACCAATAATCCGGATTGAATAACTCCTCGTGGTAACTCAGAAAATAGGGCTTCACATCTACTCTTCCAATCATGAATCTTTTGAAATCCTCAGGAAAAACATCATTCTTAGCAATATTATACCAAGGAGTGGGAGCATAGATTTGCTCGTAGGTTTCTGCTTGAGGTTTCCATCTGAAGTTCATATCTGTCAGGAATTCAATTTCATCATAATCATAGAAGATAACCCGCTTTTGTCTTGTTACGCCAAAGTTTTTTGTCATCATATCACCTGGGAAAATATTGGCTTGTGCAAGCTGAAGAATACTATTGCCATACTCTTCCACTGCAAGTTTAGCATCTTCTAAATCACAACTTTCTAAATAAAGATTTAAAGGAATCATTTTCCTCTCTGTATATAGGTGTTTGATGATCAGTGTTTTTTCTGTGAATATTAAAAGTGAATTGACGGTGTTTTTCAACTCCTGCATCAATGTAGGGCTGACCCGATCAAGTGGAATTGAAAAGTATTCAAATTCATGTGTGTCGGCCATTCTTCCGACTCTGTCATGGAGAGATACGAGTTTATATTTATCCTTGACTTGCTGCCGCGTCATGTCTTTAGGTGGTTCAAAATGGTCCTTGATCAATTTAAAGACAATGTTATAGCTTGGTAAAGTAAATACCGTCATCACCATTCCTTTGATACCTTCTGCTATTTCGAATTGATCTTGACTATTTTCAAGGTGGATCAAGAAGTCTCTATAGAACTCGGTCTTGCCATGTTTATTGAATCCTATGGCATTATAGAGTTCGTGTATCTGCTTGTGACTGATCACGGCGTTGAGAAAAGAGACCATTTGTGATGGGATATCTGTTTCGACCATAAAGTAGGACCTACTGAAGCTGAACATATGTGCCATTACCCTAGGATCAAATATCATAGTGTCTACGTAGATCCCATTTTCGTTATGCAAAAATGGAATGATAAAAGGCATCCACTTTCCTCCAACTCTTGTTCTTCCTATCAGATAGGCAGCTTTGTTTCTGTAGAAGACACTTTTGAGCACTTGCGTGACGGTGTCTTTGGTAGGTTCGTATCGGGTGAGGATGACTTCCCTTACTGCCCTCACAAGTAGTTGAATGTCCTCTTCTTTGTTAAAGTATTTGACTCCAAAATCAAAATCATCCATAATTTGTCTGATGATTTTTTGTAATCCCCAAGCAGATGGATAGGTGTGATAGAGGTTTTTATTAGGGTGAAGGTCACAGGTATTGTACCCTTCATGGACATACATAAGACTATCGTCTACAGCTAAGTCAGCGAAAGTTTTCCTGATGATGGAATTATAAAAAGTCTCAGCAAGCTCCTTGTCTTTTCTATTACTGATTATCATCGAAAAGTGCTGCTTCACTTCCAGCCAAAAAGTGCTTTTATTTTTAAATTCACCAATCTCTTGGATGATTTTCACTCTACATTTCGCTATAAAGTCTTTGTAGAGTCTCAGTCGCTTTTTATGATTGGCTTGCATCGCTGTCCATTGACGATTTTTGAAAAACTCAGGTGCAAGTGCCGTTAGTTCATTGAATTCTTCTAGGTAAAGTCCAAAACCTTCAAGGATATTCTTTGTGGTAAATTCTATAATGTTTTTCACGCTATTTGCTAGATTTTTCTATTACAAAAAAATGAAATTAACGAATCTATTTGGTATTTATAAGCTCAAATTTAACAAGTTTGAAAAGCTTATTCATAACAATCGATTCTTAGATGGATTTACTTTTTATTCAGGTGATTAGCAGTAAAAAAGATAAGAAAACAATCCGATTAATCGCACAAAATAAAATTTTCGCAATCGATTGTTTGGACAATAAAAAAACATTTTCTACCTTTCTGCCATGTTATTCATACACTGAATATCTACAATAGGTTTAATAGGTTTGAGAGATAAAAAAGGTTCGGACAATGTTCGAACCTTTTTTGATTTCTGGAGATTTTACACTTTTTTCGTATCTCCTAAATCAATTTTGATATGATGCTTTCTCCTTTGCTCCGCTTTTCTATTTTCTCAATAGTCATGATTTTAATTTATGCTTGTGGAGGTGATCAAAAAGAAGGTGAAAATGAAGCTGTATCCAAGGTTCATATTCCAATTGAAGAGGAACAATTACTAGAGATAGGATTTCAGCAACTCCAGCAATGGTCTGCTCATTGGAAAGCAGCAGAGGGTAGTTTTAATCTAAAGGATTTTCAACTTTCACGAAGGGATTCCATAGATCGAATCGAACGACCTGAAGAAAATTTCATTACGAAAGGCAATCCTTTCTACCCTTATCTGCTGGAGCATCCAGAAGGTGAAGGAACGGTAGATATCTACAGTTACAAGATTGTCTACCCAGAGCAGGGGAGACCATATTTCAACCCTGACTCGGAAGTTACCTATTTTCGGGCTGATGGCATGAGGGAGAGACTTTTATTTATTGGTCCTTCGGGTGCTTTTGAAGACGCTGTTTGGTTAAACAATGAAGCATTGTTGGTCGTTGGACACTTTGAGGACGAACAAGGAGTATCTCCTAAGGCTTGGGTGATTTATCCAGAGCCCGGATTGATTTCTCAATATGATAATCCACTTCATTCACAATCTTATGGGAGAGAGAGTTTTTTGACCAAAAGATTTACTGTAGAGGTTCCCTAAATCAAAATGGAGTTTCAAGAAATTATCCAAAAACTAGAAAAAATGCTGACTCAGCCGCTTCCTGGCAGGGTTGGTCAAATGATGATGTCACCTCAGCCAGTGGATGAAACCCGCTTTGCGGAAGGTGCTTTGAAAAATCCGCGCAAGGGTGCTGTTTTGATGCTTTTTTACCCTGAAGATAATCAAACATTAGTTCCATTTATTAAAAGACCAAGCTATGATGGAGTTCATAGTGGACAAATAGCTTTTCCCGGAGGAAAGTGGGAAGAACAAGATGTGGATTTAAGTATGACTGCTTTGAGAGAGGCTGAGGAAGAAATTGGAATTGATCCAAAGAAAGTTAGGCTCGTTGGAAAGCTTTCGGATTTATTTATTCCACCAAGTAATTTTTTGGTATCTCCATTCATAGGGTTTATGGAGGAAACGCCCTTGTTCAAGCCTGATCCTTACGAAGTCGATAGAATTATCAATTGCCCTGTAAATCAACTGACTGATGTGAGTATTCGAAAAGAAGGAAAGATCACAGTGAGAGAACAATACCAATTGAAGGCACCTTATTTTGATATTGAAAATGAAATGGTCTGGGGGGCTACGGCCATGATGCTGGGTGAATTCATGTACCTCTGGGAAAATTCCTAAGTTTGATTTTTCGGGCTTTTGATGTATTTATGTACTTCATTTAACCCGAATATGATGGAAGAATATACGCCCTTGCTGACCAATGATGCAGTAGTTTTTGGAATTTTAGTTGGAATTTTAGCTTTAGTATTCGCTACTTCATCCAGTAGCAATAGTTTTTGGAAAAAATTCTACCGAGTTATTCCCTCAATATTATTATGCTATTTCATTCCAGCAGTTCTTAATTCTTTTGGTTTGATTTCAGGTGAGTTTTCCAATTTGTATTTTATGGCCTCCAGGTATTTGTTACCGACTTCTCTTGTGCTATTAACCTTAAGTATAGACTTCAAAGGAATCTTGAAACTAGGTCCCAAAGCTTTGATAATGTTTCTAGCAGGCACATTAGGGATTGTATTGGGAGGCCCTATGGCACTTTTTGTTATTTCTATTATTTATCCTGAAATATTGGGTGGTGTTGGGCCAGATGAAATATGGAGGGGGTTGTCTACCATAGCGGGTAGCTGGATAGGTGGAGGAGCTAATCAGACGGCAATGCTAGAGATTTTTGGCGCAAGTCCGACCTTATTTTCTCAGATGATTGCCGTAGATGTTTTGGTAGCCAATGTCTGGATGGCTGTTTTGCTTTACTGGGCTGCCAAGCCAGGTAGAATTGATAAATTATTCAAGGCAGACAGTTCTGCCATACATGAATTACAGGATAAGGTAGAAAAGTATAGGGAAAGCATTCTGAAAATTCCAAGTATGGCTGATACGATGAAGATTCTTGGGGTTGGGTTTGGGATTACAGCTCTGGCGCATTTGATAGCTGACAATGTAGCTCCATTTATTGGAGCAAATTATCCACAGCTGAGTGATTACTCTTTGGATTCTACTTTCTTTTGGATAGTGGTGATTGCAACTACTGGTGGATTGGTTTTGTCTTTTACCAAAGCCAGAGAAATGGAAGGAGCAGGAGCTTCGAGATTGGGATCAGTGATGCTCTATATTTTGGTGGCGACCATTGGTATGCAGATGGATTTGATGGCGATCTTTGATAATCCACTTTACTTTTTGATAGGAATTATTTGGATGTTTTTCCATGTATTGTTTATGTTGCTCGTCGCTTATTTAATCAAAGCGCCTTTCTTCTTTGTAGCAGTAGGCTCTCAAGCCAATGTAGGAGGAGCCGCATCTGCACCAATAGTTGCGTCAGCTTTTAACCCAGCCTTGGCCCCTGTGGGAGTTTTGATGGCTGTATTGGGTTATGCCGTAGGGACATATGGTGCTTTACTCTGCGGCTACCTACTTCAGTGGGTACATAATGGCATGTAAATTAGACCTCTTTTTTCACTACCCTGACAGCAGTGCCGCTAGCGGTGACCATGAGCATACCATCCCTGATGGTTTCATAGTCTAGGTCTATACCCACTACAGCATTGCCTCCAAATGCATTGGCTTGCATTTGCATTTCGGTCATGGCTGTGGACTTTGCTTCTCTGAGTACCCTTTCATAAGCGCTAGATCTTCCACCGACGATATCAGTGATGCTGGCGAAGAAGTCTTTAAAAAGATTAGCTCCTATGATGGTTTCTCCTGTGACGATTCCTAAATATTCTTTGATTTCATAACCTTCAAGGGTTGGTGTGGTAGATACGATCATGTTCTGTTGATTTTTAAAAGATGAATAAAATTACAGACGCAAATAAAGCAGTACCGTTTAGAATCAATAAATCTTTCGGTGAAATTTCGGTATATTTAGTATAGATATACAGAACTTTGGCATGACCTAAAGAAAAAAAACAAATTAACTTCGCTCTGATATTGGTTGATATTCGATCCACCACGGCGGATAAGATACTTATTGATGTTGACTAATAGTGAGCGATAAAACCATTGATTTGATATTAATATCAAAGAATCATAACATATAAATAATTTTAGAATCAAAATAATTAGCTAAATAATATCATGCAGACAGATAACAAACTTGCAGTCCTGATTGATGCAGACAATGTGCCTTCTGCGCAGGTCAAGGAAATGATGGAAGAAATCGCTAAATATGGTAATCCCACCATTAAGCGTATCTATGGTGATTGGACCAAGCCTCAACTCTCAAAATGGAAGAATGTCCTTTTAGAAAATGCCATCAATCCCATTCAGCAATATGGATATACTACAGGAAAGAACGCAACAGACTCTGCGATGATCATTGATGCCATGGATATCCTATATTCAAGTAAAGTAGATGGCTTTTGTATCGTATCAAGCGATAGTGATTTTACCAAACTAGCTACAAGACTACGGGAAGCAGGAATGACGGTCATAGGTCTGGGAGAAAAAAAGACACCAGAGCCTTTTATAGTAGCCTGTGATAAGTTTATTTACCTTGAAATTTTACAAAAAGATGAAGAAGAAGCAGAAGATAAAGGAAAGCCAAAAAACAGACCTCAAGTAGACAAGATAAATCCAAAATTGATTCGCCTGATTGCTGCTACAGTTTCAGATTTAGCTGATGAAGAAGGATGGGCATTTATGGGTGATATTGGGAATCTGATTCAGAAAAAACAACCGAACTTTGATTCAAGAAACTATGGTTTTCAGAAATTGACACCAATGATTGCATCTATAGATCGATTTGAAATAGAGCAAAGAGAAAATCAAAAAGGAAGATTCAAGCTGATATATGTAAAAGATAAGAAAGGCTGAGTTTAAAAAAAAGAGGCGGTATCGCACCGCTACGACCGCCTACCCTTGCTTCCTTCCGGACCTGGGGGATTCAGCAGGAGCTGGTCGTACCGCCAAAACAAAGGTAAGTCAAAAATTAGCGATTCCAAAAGCTGAAACTTGAATTTGCTAAAATAGCAGCTTAAGTGTTTCACATTCAGTATTAAAAAGTGTGGCAGAGTTTTTGGGATATAACCATTAATAGAAATATAAAAATCTGAAGTGGTTTTATCTATAAAATTCAAAAACAAATTATAATCATATGAAAAAATCTATCGTTTTTATTTTCACAGTGTTTTTATTGGGTTCTTGTGCTGTATTTACTCCCAGACAAGAGTTTCAACAAGGTATGACAGAGAGGAAATTTTTGAGACAAAACAAAGATGCTGTCATGAGTAACATGGAGGGACCTTTTATTACTTACAGGGTGAATAGGGGAGAACGCTTTTATATATTAGCGACTTTTGAAAACAAAGAATTGGTTAAAATTGAGGAGCGTGAAATCTCTCCAGCATGGATGCCAGCTCAGCCATCAGAAAATGAAGAATAACATAAGCCGGAGGAAAAACCTCCGGTTTTTTTATGTGTTCCCAATAAGGTAAAGATTGAATTCCATAGCTCCAGCTTCTTCAAACTCGTCTACTGCTAAGTCGTCAAATATTTCCTCGTCAAACTCCATCTCCGTTTTTTCGATTTTCCCATCAGGGTGGATGATCAATTCTGTTCCTGTAAAATCTTCCGTATTGACTCTTACCAGAACTTTGTAATCATCAAAAGTCCTTTTGAAATATTTAAATAGAGTAGGCATACAGTATAAAGTCTTGTTTGGGAATCAAAGATAAATGCATATTTAGAATCGATCATTGTTTTAGCCAATTCATTTTTGGATTAATCATTGACGTCTCATAAACAAAATAATCTACGCCTATCTTGCCGTTTAAATTCAAAAAGTATCTTTAGTGAAAATTTTTGAAACTTTTTCAGAATCATTTTTGTCAATCGATCACGCTTCTCTATATTTGAAGCAATAAAAAGATAATGAATAGTATTCAAGCAAAATATTGGTGGTGGCATTTGACTTCTTTTCTCGGGGAAGAACCAATTGCTGTTGTCTAATATCTAAGATGAAATGATATATTTAGGCTTGCTGGTTTTCCCCAGTAAGCCTTTTTTTATTCCAAAAAAATAACCGAATAACAATCAATGATGAATCAAGTCAAACTGAAAACCCAATATAAAAAGCTTTTAGCAGATACAATCACACCTGTGAGCATCTACCTTCAGATCAGGGATAGGTATGCAAATCCTATCCTTCTGGAGAGTTCTGATTACCACGGTCAAGAGAATAGTTACTCTTATATTTGTTTCAATCCTTTGGCCTTTTTCTCGTTTGATGGACAATTTGTAAAGGAGCAATTACCTGACAATGAAGTTCAAACATACAAATTAGGTGCAAAGGATAAGTTGATTGACCAACTAAGAGGTTTTTCCGCCAAGTTCGATGCGCCTTCCTTGGAGCAGAAGTTTATAACCAATGGCATATTTGGCTATATGCAATATGACACTGTTGCTAGATTTGAAGATATCCATCTAGAAAACACTAAACCTTCTTCGATTCCAATGATGCACTATGCCGTGTATCAAAATATCATTGTGGTGGATCATTTCAAAAATGAAATGCACCTACTAGAGCATCAGGTGGAAGGAGAGGAGAAATCAGCAATTCTTCCTCAGCTTGAGATGCTATTGAATAATAAGAATATCCCAGCATATAACTTCAAGTTGATAGGTGAGGAGCAATCCAATTATACCGATGAAGAGTTTTTGGATATACTCAAAAAAGGCCAAGAACATTGCTTTAGAGGAGATGTATTCCAAATCGTACTTTCTCGAAACTTTACCACCAAGTTCAAAGGAGATGAGTTCAATGTCTACAGAGCTTTGCGATCAGTTAACCCTTCACCTTATCTTTTCTATTTTGATTATGGATCTTATAAGGTTTTTGGAAGTTCTCCAGAAGCTCAGATAGTGGTCAAAAATAACAAGGCAACAATCTACCCCATAGCAGGTACTTTCAAGCGAACAGGTAATGACCAAGCTGATGCTGCATTGGCTATCAAACTCTATGATGATCCTAAAGAAAACTCAGAGCATGTGATGCTTGTGGATCTAGCTAGAAATGATCTGAGTAGGTCTTCTGAAAAGGTCGAAGTTGAAGTATTCAAAGAGATTCAATATTATTCCCATGTCATCCATTTGGTGTCCAAAGTCACAGGTGTACTCCCCGAAAATTCCAATCCGTTACAGCTAGTGGCAGACACTTTTCCTGCTGGTACACTATCAGGTGCGCCAAAGTTCAGGGCTATGGAGCTTATAGATGAATTGGAGAATACTTCCCGAAAGTTTTATGGGGGAGCTATCGGATTTCTTGGATTCAATGGTGATTTCAACCATGCCATTTTGATCCGATCCTTTGTCTCAGAAAATAACCAACTGAGGTTCCAAGCAGGCGCAGGCGTGGTTGCCAAGTCTTCGATTCAGTCCGAACTCCAGGAAGTTTCCAATAAACTCGAAGCCCTCCGAGTCGCTCTCAAAGCCGCAGAGGTTATTTAGAAAAAGTTGAATGGTATAAAGTTAGCATGTTGAAATGTTCATCGTTTCTATAATGTCTTATTAATAATGTGGTCTATATGTGTTTATTGGGTTTAATTGTTTGATGAAATGGCAAAGGTCAGAGCATTTGAAGATTTAGATATTTGGAATGAGGCACTAAAAATTGCCGTCGAAATTTATCGTATTGCAGACTTGCCTCCATTGAAGAATGATTACAAGTCAAGAGATCAACTTATAGGAGCGGCAATTTCAATTTCAAATAACATTGCCGAAGGATTTGAATACAACAATAATAAAATGTTCATCAAATTCTTACACTATGCCAAAGGTTCTGCTGGTGAAGTTAGAAGTCAATTAGCCGTATTAGTAGCCGCAGGCAGAGTAGATCAAAAGGTATATGAAGATTTAAGGTCGGAGCTTATTAATCTGTCATCAAGAATCAAATCTTTAATAAACTACCTAATTGATTATAATCAAAAAAGTAATCAAAGCCCTAAAACTTAAAAACTATAAAGCTTCTTGGTGATTATTATCGGTATCTATAAATAAGAGCTTTAATTACCCCAAACATTCAAACTTTCCACCATTTAAATCTTCCAACCTTATTAAAAAATGAAAATACTTGTCCTTGATAATTACGATTCATTTACTTACAACTTGGTGTATATCATCAGACAGCTGGGTTATGAAATGGATATATATAGAAATGATAAAATCAATTTAGAGCAAATCGAAGTTTATGATAAGATTCTGCTTTCCCCAGGTCCAGGCATTCCTTCTGAAGCTGGTATCATGCCAGATCTGATCAAAAAATATGCTGCTTCCAAAGACATCCTTGGAATATGTCTTGGGCACCAAGGGATTGGTGAGGCTTTTGGTTCTTCTTTGACTAATTTGTCAGAGGTAGTCCACGGATTGGCCTCAGAGGTCACTGTACAAAAAGATCTGCTCTTTGAAGGTTTGCCGGTTAAGTTTAATATTGGCAGGTATCATTCATGGGTTATCAATGAGCAGACACTAAGCTCTGATCTTGAAGTTATCGCCAAAACACCAGATGGACAGATTATGGGAGTGAGGCACAAAGCCTTCAAGGTCAGAGGCCTCCAATTTCACCCAGAGTCAGTCTTGACAGAGCATGGTATAGAAATGATGAAAAATTGGCTGAGTTGATGAATCAGATTTGAAAAGTGAGCATACTTGTCCACAGCCGCTGATGCGACCTTAGACATATGATTCATAAGCAACAATTAAGAAACAAAGGACCAACTTTAAAACTTTAAAACCTTTAACCTTTCAACGCAAAAGAAAATGAAAGAAATACTCAATCACCTGATCGAACACCGGACGCTGAGCAAGGAGCAGGCTAAGGAGGTATTATTAAAAATCACTTCAGGTGAGTATAATCAAAGTCAGATCGCCGCTTTTTTGACTGTCTATATGATGCGTTCTGTGACCGTAGAAGAGCTGGGTGGTTTCAGAGAAGCTATGCTAGAGCAATGTATACCAGTAGAAATAGCTGAATACGATGCCATGGATCTTTGTGGTACCGGAGGTGATGGCAAAGATACATTCAATATCTCTACACTAGCGTCTTTTATAGTAGCAGGAGCCGGTCAAAATGTTGCCAAGCATGGGAACACAGGGGTATCTTCAATTTGTGGTTCGTCCAATTTGTTGCAAAGTTTTGGTTACGAGTTTACTAATGATGTGAACAAGATCAGAAAAAGTCTAGATGAAGCTGGAATTTGCTTTTTGCATGCGCCACTTTTTCATCCTGCTATGAAAAATGTAGGCCCTATCCGAAGAGAGCTAGGAGTGAAGACTTTTTTCAATATGCTCGGTCCAATGGTAAACCCTAGTTTTCCTAAAAAACAATTGGTAGGTGTGTTTAGCTTAGAATTGGCTAGACTTTATGCCTATCTCTACCAAAATCAAGAAGGCCTGTTCAGTATTTTGCATGCTTTGGATGGCTATGATGAGATTTCTTTGACGGGAAATTTTAAGATGATTACCCAAGATGGAGAAAAACTCTTCAGCCCTTCAGCGATCAATTTGCCAACTATTTCTGCAGAATTGATTAAAGGAGGAGAGACTATCCCTGAATCTGCTCAAATCTTTGACAACATCCTTAAAGGCAAAGGTTCAGAAGCCCAAAACGCAGTTGTGATTGCCAATGCAGCTGCGGCATTACATACAGCTGATCCAGCACTTTCATTCGTAGATGCAGTTGCTAATGCAAGAGAATCATTGATGACTGGAAAAGCACTGGAAAAATTCAATAAATTGGTCAACCCAAAGACCTCCATTTCATTTGCATAATCAAATACAATATGAATATTTTAGATAAAATCATTGCCCATAAGAAACAAGAAGTAGCAGAGAAAAGCAGTTTGGTTCCTGTGAAACTTTTGGAAAAAAGCATCTTCTTTGATTCCCCGGTGGTGTCTATGAAAGACTACATCAATGATCCGGAGAAGACAGGGATCATTGCAGAGTTCAAAAGAAAGTCACCTTCCAAAGGTATCATCAATGCCAATGCGCAAGTGGAAGCTACAAGCATCGGCTATATGCAAGCCGGAGCTTCTGCTCTTTCAATCCTTACCGATCAAGACTTCTTTGGAGGGAAAAATGAAGACTTAATCACTTCTAGAAAATTCAATTTCTGCCCGATTTTAAGAAAGGATTTTATTATTGACGAGTATCAAATCATTGAAGCTAAGTCTATTGGGGCTGATTGCATCCTTTTGATAGCAGCGGCATTGGAACCAGCTAGACTGGAAGAATTGGCATTATTTGCCAAAGGGCTTGGGCTAGAGGTTTTGATGGAAGTACATGATGCGGAAGAATTACAAGCTGCTCTCAATGATTCATTGGACTTAGTGGGCGTAAATAATCGCAGTTTGAAGACTTTTGAAGTTTCTTTGCAAACTTCTTATGATTTGGTAGATCAAATTCCTTCACAATTTGTTAAAGTATCGGAAAGTGGGATCTCTCAACCACAAACACTAATAGAATTGAAAAAAATTGGTTTTGAAGGGTTTCTTATAGGAGAGAATTTCATGAAGTCTAGCAGGCCTCATCAAGCGGCCTATAACTTCATGAAAGAATTCAGAGAGCTGATGCTCCAAGAAGGAATGATTCAGGAAAAATGAAATTGAAAGTATGTGGTATGCGCTCCCTTGAAAATGCGCAAGATTTGATAGATAAAGTACAACCGGATTGGATGGGAATGATTTTCTATTCCAAATCAGCTAGGTTTGTTTCAGAGGAAGCACATGTAGCTTTAGGGGGATTGCCAGTAAATAAAGTTGGTGTTTTTGTTGATGCAAGCTTGGAAGAAATTCAAAAATGCATCATGAATTTTGGATTGACGACCATTCAACTTCATGGAGATGAATCTGTGGCATTTACAAAAGACCTAAAGGCTCAAACGGGGCTTGAAATCTTTAAAGTCTTTGCTGTCAAAGAGTCAATTGACTGGAGAGTTTTAGAGCCTTATTTACCGATTGTAGATTATTTCCTATTCGATACCTTCACCAAGGCATACGGGGGAAGTGGACAGGTTTTCGATTGGCATTTGTTAGAAAATTATCCTTTTGATAAGCCATTTCTGCTGAGCGGTGGTTTATCAATTGAAAATGTTACTGATATCAAAAGGCTACAAAATAAGCTGCCTCAGCTTGTAGGTCTGGATATCAATTCCAAATTTGAGATCGAACCTGCCATGAAGGATATAGAAAAAATCAGGGAGTTCAAGGAACTGGTGAATAACTGAATTAAAAAATCGATTAATTAAAGATCTTAAATGATTGAGTGATGATAAAAGTAGACGAAAAAGGGTTTTATGGGAAGTTTGGTGGGGCGTATATCCCTGAAATGTTACATCCTAACATAGAAGAATTGAGAGATAACTACGAGCAAATCGTGGCCACTACTGAATTTCAAGAGGAGTTTCAGTCCTTGTTGAGAGATTTTGTGGGAAGACCTACCCCTTTATATTTCGCGAAGCGCATGTCCGAAAAGTATGGTGCAAAAATTTATTTCAAAAGAGAAGACCTCTGCCATACAGGAGCGCATAAAGTAAATAATACCGTGGGTCAAATTATTTTAGCCAAGAAACTCGGTAAAAAGCGCATCATCGCTGAGACAGGCGCAGGTCAACATGGTGTTGCTACAGCGACAGTTTGTGCCTTGATGGGCATGGACTGTACGATTTATATGGGTGCTTTGGACATACAGAGGCAGCGCCCAAATGTAGAGCGTATGAGAATTCTGGGCGCAAAAGTAGTACCTGCCACATCGGGAAGTCAAACCCTCAAGGATGCTACGAATGAAGCCATGCGTCAATGGATCAATAATCCCGTGGATACACATTACATCATTGGTTCTGTAGTAGGACCTCATCCTTATCCTGAGATGGTGGCGAGGTTCCAATCTGTGATTTCAGACGAGATTAAAAAACAACTTCTAGAGAAAGAGGGAACAGAAAATCCAGATATCCTAATTGCTTGTGTAGGTGGAGGTAGTAATGCTGCGGGCACTTTTTACCATTATTATAATGTACCACAAGTAAGATTGGTTGCTGCCGAAGCCGCAGGTTTGGGAGTAAGTTCGGGTAAGTCTGCTGCTACTACGGCTTTGGGTACCCCAGGTATTTTGCATGGAAGCAAAACCCTACTGATGCAAACAGAAGATGGACAGGTTGTTGAGCCACATTCCATTTCAGCTGGTTTGGATTACCCAGGTATAGGACCTGTTCATGCACATTTGTTTGACATCGGAAGAGCAGAGTTTGTGGCTGTAGAAGATGAAGACGCGATGAAAGCTGGTATAGAGCTGAGTAGGATGGAAGGAATCATTCCGGCCATTGAAACAGCCCATGCTGTTCATGCGCTGAATATGATCGAATTCAAAAAAGATGATATCATCGTAATCAACCTTTCTGGTAGAGGAGATAAGGACCTAGATACTTATATCAAGTGGGGTGGATATTGAGGGATGAAGGTAGAAGGATGAAGGGTTAAAAACGCTTTGCAGTTATAAAACCGAAAATATTCCTATTGCACCTTGGTGTCTTTGTGGCAACTGGAAATAAGGATAAAGCTAGAAGGATGAAGGATTAAAACCGCTTTGCAATCATAAAACAGAAAATATTCCCTTTGCGCCTTGGTGTCTTTGTGGCAACTGGAAATAAGGATAAAGGTAGAAGGATGAAGGGTTAAAACCGCTTTGCAGTCATAAAACCGAAAATATTCCCTTTGCTCCTTGGTGTCTTTGTGGCAACCGAAAAGAAGGATGAAGGATGAAGGTAGAGGTTTGAGGAATTAAGGATGATATCAATTAATAACTCCATAATCCAGACTTCTTGATTCATAATTCGGAGTTCTGAATTCAAAAATAATATAATGTCGAATGTTGAATGTCAAACTTCGAATTTTGAAGTTCGGAAATGAGAGTCAAGAAGTAAAAACAAATGTGAGATATGAGACTTGATATAAAAGACACAGATCAACAATAATCTAATAACTCAATAATCTTTATTCCGCTTTCGCCAATCTTATAATTTTGAAATCTTCCAATTAACTTTCAAACATTAAAACATTAAAACTTTCCAACTAATTTTAAAATCTTAGAGTTTCAATGAATCGAATACACACATTATTTAAAAATAAAAAAGAGCGGGTACTATCGATCTATTTTACAGCCGGATTTCCCACATTAGAAGATACCTTGCCGACAATGCAAGCCATAGAATCTGCTGGTGCTGATATTATAGAGATAGGAGTGCCTTACTCGGATCCGATCGCAGATGGACCGACCATCCAAGATAGTAACATGATTGCCCTTGAAAATGGCATGAGTTTGAAGAAGCTTTTTGAACAAATCAATGATATGCGTCAGACGGTGAGCATTCCTGTTGTATTGATGGGGTACCTTAACCCAATTATCCAATATGGTATGGAAGATTTTTTAAAGAAATGCCAAGAAGTGGGTGTAGATGGATTGATCTTGCCTGACCTACCCATGCAGCAATACCTAGATGAATTTAAAATGCTCTTTGAACAATATGGGCTGAGCAATACCTTTTTGATTTCTCCCCAGACTAGTGAGCAGCGTATCAGAGAGATCGATGAGCATTCCAATGGATTTATTTACATGGTCTCTTCCCATAGCATTACCGGAGCCAAGACTGGAATCACGGAAGATCAAATAGCTTATTTTAAGCGTGTTAAAGAAATGAATCTAAAAAATCCTAGGTTGATAGGGTTTGGCATATCGGACGCAGAGACCTTTGGCACTGCATCACAATACAGCAACGGAGCCATCATAGGAAGTGCATTTATTAAAAAAGTAAAAGACAGCAAGGACTTGAAAGCTGATATTCACGCTTATATCAAGTCTGTAATCCATTAAGTTATGATTATTCAATTAAAACAGGATATTACCGAAAGGCAAAAAGAATCATTGATCAAAGAGGTCAATGAGATCGGTTATAAAATCACAGAAGTGAAAACACAACTAGGGGACTACCTTGTAGGGATAGGTAAAAGTGATTTTGATATTCGTCGAATCGGACAAAAAGAAGGTATCGAAGATATCCATATCGTGTCAGATGAATATAAGTTGGTTTCCAAAAAATGGAAAGCTAAACCTACTTCTATTGACCTAGGTGATGGTGTGTTTATCAAAGACGGTGATATGGCCATTATGGCCGGGCCTTGCTCAATTGAATCAGAAGAGCAAATCAGAAAAGTAATCCAACACCTCAAAGAGAACAATATCAAAATGATGCGAGGTGGGGTTTTCAAACCCAGATCTAGTCCATATGCGTTCAGGGGATTAGGTTTGGATGGACTGAAACTATGGTATGAACTAGCTCAAGAAGCGGGTATCAAGATCGTAACAGAAGTGATGCAAGTGTCTCAAATAGAGGAAATGTATCCTTATGTAGATATCTATCAAGTAGGTGCAAGAAATACGCAGAACTTCAATTTACTCGACGAATTGGGTAAAGTAGATAAAGCTGTGATGATTAAACGCGGCATCTCAGGAACCATTGAAGAATTGTTGCAATCTGCGGAATATGTATTCTCAGGAGGAAATGAAAAATTGATCCTTTGTGAGCGTGGCATTAGGACTTATGAAAAGGCGAGCAGAAACACACTTGATTTAAATGCCGTACCTATCTTGAAAGCCAAATCTCATCTGCCAGTTGTGGTTGATCCATCTCATGGTATTGGTATTCGTGCATACGTACCACAGATGGCATTATCGGGCGTGATGTCAGGAGCTGACGGAATTATCTACGAAACACACGAGATTCCTGAAAAAGCTTATTCAGATGGTCAGCAGACCTTAGACTTTGCTCAAAGTGCCTTGCTTGCAGATCAGATTAGAAAGACTTTCGCCATGAGAAAAACATTTGCTTTGCTCTAATCGCCTCTCGCATAAAAATAATGGTAGAGTTAAGGAGATTGATTAAATTTGAGGAAAGTAAGATTGAGATTACTTGAAGTTTGAATCGAATATAACCCAAATATAAATGACAAATAAGCCAAAAGACTGGGTCTTCACTGACCCACGATTACAAGAGATGAAGCAGGACTATGCTGCTTACACAGAAGAGGACTTCAAAGTCTGGAAAATCTTATTTGAAAGACAAATTGTCAATCTTCCAAAAGCTGCTTCTATTGCCTACCTTGAAGGGATCAAAGAAGTTAATTTCACAGCGGATAAGATAGCTGATTTTGAGGATGTAAATAGGCGATTAGCTGAAAGTACAGGTTGGGCCATTCAAGTAGTGCCAGGATTGATTGATGATGATCTCTTCTTTGGCTTGATGAATAATAAGCACTTTTGTTCATCAACATGGTTGAGAAAAATGGAGCAATTGGACTACCTCGAAGAGCCCGACATGTTCCATGATGCTTTTGCGCATATGCCAATGTTGACCAATCAACCCTATGTAGACTTCTTAGAGAATTTAAGTGGTTTAGCTTTGAAGCATATTGAGAATAAGTGGGCTATAGAAGTTTTGTCTAGAATCTATTGGTTCACCATAGAGTTTGGCTTGATAAGAGAAAATGGAGAGCTTCGTATCTATGGCGCAGGAATATTAAGCTCAGCCGGAGAGACCAAGTATAGTTTGTCAGACGAGCCTGCTCACTATGAATATGATGTTCGACGCATTATGAACACGCCTTATTGGAAAGATAAATTCCAAGATAAGTACTTCATCATCGAAAGCTACGAGCAACTTTATCAGTCCTTACCGGAAATTGAGTCCGTACTTGAGGAGATGGTAGCGGAAGAAGCGAAATAGGTTAAGTCAATGTTCAGGCAATTAGATTAAAGATATAAGTATCAAGAATCAGGAAATTAGAACATAGGAAACTATTCAGACCTTTGAGGTTTTTCAAACCTTGAAGGTCTTTGATTTATTTCCCTTTGCTGTAATGATAAAAGCAAAGTCATGGTTAACCACAACAATGGCAAAAGTGATTTCCTTACTTTGACTTTTATCAAATCGGTTTTAAAAAGTTGCAGTGATATAAACTCCTGACTGCTAATATTTTTAATGTTATTTTAAGGTGAAAATAATCTTAATTAGATTTTTAAAAACTTTTATAAGACTCTAAATCCCTATTATTGAGCAAGTTTAATTTGCTGTGTTTTTAATTTTTTATATTTATCACACTTTAGGTGGAGAATCCCTGTCGATTGGATCTTTTGAGAAATACTTCTAAACAAAGTAATGGATTCAAATACAACTTAGTATACTTCGATGAAAACAGGGAGAATCTGCAATCACCTACAACAGGTTAGTGAAAGATTTTGACTGACTTAACCTTTCAATAGAAGGGCTGGACTTTATTTAAGCGTTTTTTCTACAGCTAGAATTAGGGACATATTAAAACTTGATATTGTTACTGTTCAATTTTTGACTTAAAAGATAAATATGAAAATTTTCATCCAATACATGGTTAGCCTACGATGTAAGTTGATGGTTAAGTCTGAACTTGAAAAATTGAATATCAAGTATAAGTCGGTAGAACTCGGAGAAGTTATGCTTTTCAAGAATTTATCAAAAACCAAGAAAGAGAAACTAAAAAAGGGATTGCATAGATCAGGATTGGAGCTGATGGATGATAAAAATTCTATGTTGATCGAAAAGATTATTAACATCATTGTAGAAATGGTACATTACTCTGATGATGTACCTAAGGTAAACTTCTCAGTATTTCTTAGTGAAAAAATGGGACAGGACTACCACAAGTTGGCAGGAATTTTTTCAAAAACTAAAGGCATGACAATTGAACAATTCATCATCAATCATAAGGTGGAGCGAATCAAAGAACTTATCATATATGATGAACTGAATTTTACCGAAATCTCCCACATCATGCATTATAATAGTATTTCACATTTGTCTAGGCAGTTTAAGCAGGTGACTGGTTTGACTCCTTCTTTTTTCAAATCCATGAGCCATAGGCAACGCTTCAACTTGGAGGATTTATAAGTTTGATTCAATTTATATTCCTAATCATACAACAATCTACCCTAATTCTATAATGATAAAGCCTGTATTTATGCTCACCTTTAGACTAGGTAACATTTTCAAGTAATAGCATTTTATTTATTGTTTTGAAGGAGAATTTATGAATAAAGTAAATTCGATACTCGATAGAAAATGGTATAGAAAATTCGAAATCTTTTACTAATAAATTAGATTATTAAGATGTATAAATGTCTAAAATCAGAGATAATGAAAAATATTGAAGTAGTAGAAAAAGGTAAAGTACACATCATCATCGAAATCATTGAATATATTCCTAATGCAGTAGTTAGTAAGACAATAATCAAAAAAACTACTGGGAATATTACAGCAACTTCGATAGCTATAGGTGAAGAAGTGGAAGAAAAAACAATTCCATTTGATACCTATGTTCAAATTATCGATGGAGCTGCAGAGGTGAATATTGATGACAAGACCATCTATCTTAATTTGGGAGAAGGTATAGTGATTCCAGCGCATTCACAACATAGTTTTACAGCTAATGAACAGTTTAAAATGATTACAACGGTGATCAAAAGTGGATATGAGGAATAGTTATAAATACTTATTTGATGACATTGGTGTCTGTTCTCTTGAATAAGAAATAAAATAATCTTTTTTGAAATCTATTTGATTAAATCCCTAATCGGGATGAATTATTTTTAAATTTGCAGGCTTAAGAAATGAAAGTACAGGACTTGAGAAATCGGGTACTGAAAACCCCAAGATCTCTCTGGTAGTTTTCGGGCCTAAAATCAAAATTGCATCCATGCAAGTAGCAGTAATAAAATACAACGCAGGTAATGTTCAGTCAGTGCTTTATGCCTTAGAAAGGCTGGGAGCAGAGGCCATTCTGACAGATGATTTGGAGCAAATTTCAAAAGCTGATAAAGTCATTTTCCCTGGACAAGGGGAAGCAAGTACGGCCATGCGTTACCTCAAAGAAAAACAACTAGATCAATTGATTCCCAACTTGAAGCAGCCGTTTTTTGGCGTTTGCTTGGGACAACAATTGCTTTGTGAGCACTCTGAAGAAAATGATACCCCGTGTTTGGGTGTATTTCCTGTTAAAGTGAAGAAATTTGTACCTGAAAATCCCATGGATTTTAAAGTGCCCCATGTAGGTTGGAACAATTTATTCGATCTCAAAACCCCACTTTTGGCAGGCCTGAATGATGAATCATTTGTCTATTATGTGCATAGCTATTACTGCGAGTTGAGTGAGTATACTATAGCATCGACTAATTATGTGTTGGACTTTGCTGGATTGATGCACAGGGATAATTTCTACGCAATGCAAGCCCATCCAGAGAAAAGCGGATTGGTAGGAGAGCGAATCTTGAGAAATTTCTTGAGCCTGTAAACTGTACAGAGTACAAAGTATAATTTACAAAGAAACGAGAAGCAACATAAGTAGGCAAGAGACGATATGCGAGAATCAAGAAGCGAGAGTCAAGACAGGATAGCGAGAGATATAAGTGTATCTGCGACTACGTCACCTCAATCTTGAGAGCACTGGGAGAGAGGTCTTCAAATCTTAAAACTTTCTAATTTTCCAAGAATCTTGTGATTTTAAATTTTCCCAATTCTTTATTTTCCCTAATCTAAAATCTACAATCTCCCCGACCCCTCGGGGCTAAAATCTACAATTAAATGTACATTATTCCCGCCATAGACATCATCGGAGGTAAGTGTGTTAGACTTACACAAGGTGATTATAACCAAAAGAAAGAATACCATGACAGCCCATTGGAAATGGCCAAGCGTTTCGAGGATGCTGGAATTAAGAGATTGCATTTAGTGGATTTAGATGGTGCAAAAGCGAAGAAAATTATCAATAAAGAAGTCTTGAGCTCTGTCACTTCTGGCACGTCACTTAAAGTAGATTTTGGTGGTGGGGTGCAATCAGATGAAGACATTGCATTGGCTTTCGAATTGGGAGCGCATCAATTGACTGGTGGTAGTATTGCAGTGAAAAATCCTACGCTCTTTGAATCATGGATAGCAAAATATGGCGGAGAAAAGATCATTCTAGGAGCAGATGCCAAAGATAGGAAAATTGCAATTTCAGGTTGGGAGGAAACGACCTCCATGGACTTGATAGATTTCATCAAAGATTATCATGCCAAGGGAATCAGCTATGTAATCTGTACAGACGTCGCCAAAGATGGTTTGCTTCAGGGGCCATCAGTGGACTTGTACAAAGAGATCCTTCAAGAAATCCCAAATATCAAATTGATTGCTAGTGGAGGAGTATCCAGTGTTAAAGATCTTGAAGAACTCCAAAAAACAGGTGTTTACGGAACTATTGTAGGAAAAGCATACTATGAAGGTAGAATTAGTCTTGAGGAGTTAGCTTCTTTTTGAGAAAATAGATATGAGACGTGAGATATGAGACACAAGACGCTAGTTTTTAAAATAGAATATCAATTTTCCATGCCGATAACCCCGATAACTATCGAGGGGACCAATCCGCGACGGCGGACAAGTTCTTAAAATCTCACAATCAGACGCAAGCCAATCCGCCACGGCGGACAAGCTTTTAAAACATTAAAACCTTTTAACTTTCAAACCTTCCAACCTTAAATCAATCCCTCAATCCAAAATGCTAACAAAAAGAATCATTCCCTGCTTAGATATCAAAGATGGCCGCACGGTCAAAGGAGTTAATTTTGTGGAGTTAAGAGATGCAGGTGATCCTGTAGAATTAGCTAAGATTTATTCAGATGAAGGCGCAGATGAATTGGTATTTCTGGATATCACTGCAACTGTGGACAAGCGAAAAACATTGGCAGAACTCGTGACCAAAGTAGCAAAAGCCATCAATATACCATTCACTGTGGGAGGAGGAATCTCAACTGTGGAGGATGTAAAAATTTTGCTAAACGCAGGGGCAGATAAAATCTCCATCAATTCCGCAGCAGTAAAAAATCCAGACATCATCAATGAAATGGCACTTGAATTTGGGAGCCAATGTATTGTGGTAGCTATAGATACAAGAAATGTCGATGGAATTGACTTTGTGCATACACACGGAGGAAGAAAAGCAACTATCTTGCAAACACAAGCTTGGGCACAGGAAGTCTGTGAACGAGGTGCTGGAGAGATTCTCTTGACCTCCATGGATCATGATGGTACAAAAGGAGGCTTTGCCAACGAAATCACCGCTGAAATATCCAGTATGCTTTCTATCCCAGTAATTGCATCTGGAGGAGCAGGAAATATGGCGCATTTCAAAGATGTGTTTACCTTTGGGAAAGCGGACGCCGCTTTAGCTGCAAGCATTTTCCATTTCAAAGAAATTCCAATTCCGAATTTGAAGAGCTATCTTGGTGGGGAAGATATTGCGATTAGAAAGTGAGGCGAGAGGCAAAAAACTAGAAGCAAGAACCAAGAGGAAAGAAACTGTACGAAGTACCATGTACAAAGTACAAAGCAGTATGTGGTGATATAAAATTTTAGAGACAGACGATTGAATTCCTGACATTTAGTTGACAGGTTCGAATATATAAGATATGAACAAACTGAACATAGATTTTAAGAAGGTGAATGACCTTGTACCAGCCATTATTCAAGATGCAGAATCCAATGTGGTATTGATGCTAGGTTATATGAATCAGAAAGCTTTAGACATCACTTTGGAAACAAAGAGAGTTACATTTTTTTCTAGAACCAAAAACAGACTTTGGACCAAAGGAGAAACTTCGGGGAACTTTCTCAATGTGGTTTCTTTGACTGTTGACTGCGATAATGACACCATCTTGATTAAAGCCAAGCCCGTTGGGCCAGTTTGTCATACAGGAGATGATACTTGTTTCGCAGAGGAAAACAAGAGTAAAACGCTTTTTATCGATCAATTGAGAGCAATCATTAAGGATAGGAAAAACAATCCGACAGACCAGTCTTATACCGCTTCACTTTTTGCAAAAGGCATCAACAAAATAGCTCAGAAAGTAGGAGAGGAAGCTGTAGAAATTGTGATTGAAGCCAAGGATGACAACAAAGACCTGTTTATGGGAGAGGCTGCAGATTTACTTTTCCACTACCTCATTTTATTAGAGGCCAAAGGCTATGAACTCGATGAAGTGATGGAAGTGCTGATAGATAGACATCAGAAAAAGTGATTTGTGGGTATAAGGGAATGGTGATTTAAGTAAGCATCTAAACTTTACGAGGTCTTTTCTTTACCTTGATCCCGAATGGGATCATATGTTTATAGCAACATTCCGACGATACACGATGCGACCCCGTAGGGGTCGAATTCATTTCCACTATGATTTTCGCTTGATCTCAATTAATCTTTCATTTTGTTTTTTGCATAAAACAAAAAGCAAAAGTGTTTTTTATAGAGAACAAAAAACCCACCTTGCCTCCCAAGGTGGGTTTTTTCAATTCAATTAACCAATACTAAAATCTAAAATTTAAGCACTGTAGTCAGCCCAGCCACCTGCATAGTTCTGAATGTTGTCAAATCCATTGGCAACTAAAACGGAGTATGCGATCGCTGCTCTGGCACCACTTTGACAGTGAATGATCACAGGCTTATCTTTGGCAATTTTGTCTAAGTTTTGATCGAGTTTGCCTACAAAATGATTTTCAGCACCTTCGATATGTCCTTTTTTGAATTCAGCTGCACCTCTTACGTCTACGATTTGGGTGTCACCTTTTGCTCTAGCAGCTTCTACTGCTGCTTTGTCAATGGGTTCAAAAGAAGCAAGGTTGCCCGCTTCATAAGCTGCCAGCTGAGCAGGGGTGATATAGCCAGCTAGATTGTCCAATCCAATTCTCATTAGCTTGCGTGTAAGGTCTTCGATCTGGGCTTCTTCAGCTATTAGGTAGAAGCTCTCCTCATAGTTGATGTACCAACCCATCCATGTGGAGAAAGAGTTGTTGTTAGTAATACTGAGCGTGCCTTTCAGGAATCCTTTTGCGTAGTCTTGCCAAGGTCTGGTATCGATTACTTTAGCCCCTGAAGCTTTGACTTGATCAAAATCTGCTTTGCTCAAATTCTTCACTTGTGGCACTTCAGTCAAAAGCCTTCTATCAACTTTGTTCAGCTTCTTCATCATCGCAAAGTATCTTGGCGGCTCAGGTTGATCTGCTAAGAGTTCTTTGGTAAAGGCTGTTTTATCATTGAGCAGTTGTAGTGCCCAGTTTCGGATTTTTTCATAGCCAACGGTGGTACTAGGTACGGCTCCTAGGGCTTTGCCACAGGCAGAACCTGCACCGTGTCCCGGCCAAACTTGGATAAAATCACCCAGCTTGGCGAAGTCATTCAAGGAATCAAACATCTGTGCTGCTCCGATATCCTGTGTGCCTTTAATCCCAGCTGCCTGTTCAAGCAAATCTGGTCTGCCAACGTCACCTACAAATACAAAGTCCCCTGTAAATAACATCACAGGCTCACTTGATGCAGGCTTGTCAGTCAATAGGAAACTCACACTTTCAGGTGTGTGCCCAGGAGTGTGGATCACTTCAAAATTAAGGTTACCCAACTTAACATTATCTCCACCTTTGATCTTATTGTGAGGGAATTCATATTTCCAATCTTTGTCGCCTTCATCAGAAAGATACATCTCTGCACCAGTCAATGCAGCCAACTCTCTAGCACCACTTAAGAAATCTGCATGAATGTGTGTTTCGAAGATATGTGTGATCTTCATGTTGTTGGCCTTAGCGATTTGTAGATAAGTGTCCACATCTCTTTTAGGATCAATCACTGCTGCTACACCGCCTGCTTGACAACCGATTACGTAACTGGCTTGTGCCAAACTTTTGTCATAAACTAATTCGAAAAACATAGTCTCTAATTTTATTCGTTGCTGTTATTTTCTATTTAAATCAAAAAGGGAAATTAAGGATCTATTCCCTTTTGACAATACAATTTTAGGGAATTTAGGCCTTGGACTTTGTGATAAAAATTACTTAATCGATTTTTTGATTCTATAGAGTTTGTTTATCGAGGATTGTCATTTTCTGGAATAATTTTCAAAGAATAAAAACGCTAGAACCTATAGCTATACCCCAATCTGAATACTTGCGTTTCGAAATAGTCATTAGAATTGAGTGTAAAATCATTCCCTTCCAACCTGTACCTGATCAACAAGGTATTGAATATATCTGTCGCGTTGAGAAATAACTCTCCATTTCCTTCTTGGATTTTTTTGGTAACTCCTCCATCCAAATGATACCGTGATAGAATCCTTCCTTGGGGAACTATATCAGGAGCAAGATAGATTGCCGTCAGCTGAACATCTAAGCTTTTCGGTAGCTTTAGAAGCCCATTGACTTTTACATTTCCTGTGAAGTTGCTTTCTTCAGATCTACTGAAATTGATATCAGAAGGATAGGCATTATTCAATGAAAAAGCACCAATTCTGTTTTGATAGATGTTGGCATTGGAGTTTAGCGTGAATATATCTCCTATTTTTTGAGAAATGACTAGTTCTATACCTGTATTCCAACCCCGTCCCGCATTTTGATCTATGGTAACCAATCTAGTAGAATTTGGTACTTCGGTTGTGATTCTTGTCAATAGATTAGTGGATGCTCGATGGTATATGGCTCCATAGAAATACCCTTGGTCATTGGATTTTTTGTAGCCAGCTTCTACACTTTGTGTGAATTGAGGAATTAAGGTTGGGTTACCAATACTTAAGATTTCGGGGTCTGCATAGGTTGGAAAGGCTCTGAGATTTTTTTCTTCTGGCCTGTCTACTCTACGATTATAGAAGATTGAGAAATTACTCAGGTCATTGATGTAGTAGGACGCTCTCAGGCTTGGAAATGGTTCGAAGTAATCAAAACCAGCACTTTCAAAGACCGCATGATTTGGATCTACCAAATAGTCTACTTTTACATACTCTACCCTCAAACCTGTCTCTAGTTCCCATTTATTTTTTTCATAGATATAGTTCCCGTAGACTGCAGATAGCCACTCTTGATACTCGGCACTTCCTGCCAAGCCAGGATCTAAGATTGAATTGTTCCCTGGAGAGAAAGTGATCAAATTAGGAAAAACTCGTGCTCTCTGCTTGGTGCCCAATTCCATTCTTCCAGCTCTCAGCGGCTTAATGTAATCCATAGTAAGGTCAAAAATATTTTCGTCAGCAATCAATGCTGTAGTATCCGTTCCAATAAAGTCTAATTCTTCGTTGGTGAAATAAAACACTTCATCTTTTCTTCTAAAAGAATAATTGAATGAAGAAGTCAATTGATGACCAGGTTGCTTGAATTTGTAGGTATGGGTGATGGTGGCAAACAATGTTTGATTGACCTCGTTTTCGAAGTATTGCCACAACCTTTGTTGCTGATTGGTGAGAGCATTTTGATAGAGGATATCACCTAGGTCAGTATACGCTCTGTAATTGAACAATCCTGAGAAAGTAAAGGAGTTGTTTTCGTTTGGATTCCAGTCAAGCCCAGTACGGAAGTTGTAGATGGGTTGTGTTCTATTTTCAATATACTGTTGCCTTATTGCCGTACCGTCTTCAAAGACTCTATCCGTAAATTCGCTTTTCATCATCTGCTGATGCCAGAGTACATCTCCTTGAAAGAAGAAATTGATTTTGTCTTTTTTATAGTTTAGGGAAAGTGAAGGATTGAGTTTAGGGGTGAATCTATATTGATCTCGAAGTCCTGGAAGGCTTTCTCTTTTTTCAAATAGATTTCCCAGCCCTGCAATCATTCCTACTTTACCATTCCACCCCTCTTCTTTTTCTTTTTTGAAAATGATATTGATGATTCCAGCATTTCCAGTAGCATCATATTTTGAAGAAGGGTTATTGATGATTTCGATTTTTTCAATAGAAGAAGCTGGGAAATTTTCTAATCCAGACTGTGCACCTATTCCAGTAATTGCAGTCTGTTTTCCGTCTAGAAGAATGGCCACTTTATCACTTCCTCTTAGGAATACGGTTCCATTTTGATCTATTGTGATGCCTGGGAGGTTTTGTAGTGCTTGTAAGACAGATCCACCAAGTTGGCTGATATTCTCTTCCAATGAAAATGTTTTTTTATCCAAAGCTGCTTCAACTTCCTCTCTTGAGCCAGAAACAATCACTTCACTAAGCTCTTCAGCCATTTCTTCTAAAAATATAGAACTGAGGTCCAAATATTCACTTAAGCGACCTATCTCCAATTTCTCGGATTTAGGTTTGTATCCCACATAAGAATAAGTGATAAAGTATTGACCAGATTTGATTGGAGAGAGTTTGAAAACACCTGATTCATCTGTGACTGTACCAACCACAAAGCTGCTATCATTTTGATTTTTAACCAAAATATTAACATAAGGCAGGGGTTCTCTCTTTTTTGTATCTTTCACCATACCTGATACGACCACACTTTGAGCTTGCAACGAAGCAGAAGTGAATATGAAGACAATAATCGAAATCGTATTTTTTATTTTCATAATAGACTTTTGAAGAAGAACAAACCTAACTTCCAATTTTGAAGAAAATTAGATTAATGGAGTTAAACTTAAATAGATTGAGCTACTAATGATATGATATTTGTTACAAAGGATTAAAAAAATCAAATTTGATAACCAGCATTAATAGATAAAATTTCCGATTGTCCTATATTTGGTGATGAATATGGTATTAAGAGTATTAATCGTCGTTTTTGCAATTGTATTGACTTCTTGTGACAGGGAGCCACTTTTGGTTTTAGGTATGGAATATCAGGGGGGGAGGATATTCTATATAGATAAGACAGGGAAACATGGACTTATAGCGGCACCAGAAGATTTATCTGGTAGATTTCCTTGGGGCTGTACTAGTAGAATTATTCCAGGCACAAATTTTACTTTTATAGGTGCGGGACAGAGAAATACCAACAGAATAGTAGAAGTTTGTGAAGAAGTCACAGCTGCGAGTATGTGCGCAGCATTGGAAGTCAATGGCTTTGACGATTGGTACTTACCATCAAAAGATGAATTGCTTTTGATGTATGAAAACAAAGATTTTATTGGCAATATGCGTAATGGAACCTGGGAACCTTATTGGTCTTCTTCCCAATTTGAAATCAGACGACAAGCTATTGTCCACAACTTCGGAACTGGGCGGACTACTTTTGAGAATAAAGATCTAGAGTTTTGGGTCAGGCCGATAAGGAGTTTTTAGATCTTCACTACCGTACAAATAAAACTTGCTTTTTTAGTGAAATAATGGATTTATGTGTTTTTTGGTTTTCTTTCGTCGCAAGAGAAGCCAAGTATAGATCTAAATTAGATTTCTTTTACCTTTAGTAAAGTTTAAATTTTATGTTTAATACATTAAAACAAGATTCGACTAAAAGTGAGATTTTTTCTCAAATTGAATTCCAATTAAAAGAATTTCATTTAGAAATTATTGCTTTAGATCAAAATAGACCTTGGGGAGGATTTTTTGTGATTGAACCTAACCAGATAGAAAGTTTCACATCTATATTTTTTGAAAAAGAAATCCTTGACCTATCTGGTAGTTCTTCTTTCAGTCCAAAAATTTTACTTGTTGCTCCTTTTCAAAAGCTTTCTTGGCAATATCATTACAGGAGATATGAATTATGGAATTTAATTGCAGGAAATGCATCCTACTGCCGTTCATATACTGATGAGGAAAACGAACCTATAAATATGATTCAGGGAGAAGTAATCAAGCTTGCTCAACGAGAGAGGCATAGACTAATCGGTTTGGATAATTGGGGGATTATTGCTGAAATATGGGTTCATATAGATCCAAAAAAACCTTCAGACGAGGAGGATATCGTTCGTCTGAAGGATGAATATTCAAGAAAATCTCCTGAAAAGAAGCTTATTTCATGATTGAGTTTATTTGGAAGATGTAAAGTTTACCATTTCAAAATCACAGCTCATGTCATCACTACCGATAGGAGCCCCATCTGGTATACTAATTTGAGTTGGAGTACTCAATTCTTCTGGTAGTCTCAAGAATGCTGAAATTTTATCTGCCAGATACATGCGGTGGCTTTCTTCTATTACTTTGCCTTTTTTTGCACTCTTATCTCCATAGGTATTGAGTTCATTGCTACTGATGTCTTTTAATATTGCTCTAGCCTCTGCTTTGACCATAGAGCTTGCTCTAGAATCTTTGGCAAGTTTGATTAAGTGATCAATCATTTTGTTTTGAGTCATCAGCTGAATCTGGCTGTGGTAGTCATTTTTGGAAGCTGTAGCAAATACTCCAGTTCTTATGGTACCCAAAACAGCATCCAAGGATGGGAGTTTACTGTCAAAGGCATTTTGTTGTGAGATTCGGTTAGCTCTCGCGGCATCAAAAAGGAAACTGAAAGTCATATCCACTACATTTTCTGCGGGAGCAATCGGGTCGAAATTAGGTCCTGTTCGAGAAGGAAAAGTCTCCCTGTTTCTCCCATAGCCCATTGGACGCGGAGGAATTAACTCAATGATTTCATTAGGTAAAGCCAAGTTTTCTGGCTTGATGACGGTAATTAATTCATTCAAGGCATCCTGTTGTGCCTTGGCATCCAATCTGCTTTGCTTTCTTTGGTTATCTCCTTTGACCTTGTAAGTATAATCCACACCCCCAACTAGTTTGGCTGTTGCTTCTACTTGGTAGCGATGCATCATATAGAGCGGAACTAGCACTTCTTCAATTAAAGCCTCTGGCTGGTCATTTTCTAAAGCATTTAGACCGAAGCTTTGTAACTTTTTGGCCCTGATATCCATCATTCTAGCAAGCTCAATTGATGCAGATTCGCCATTGTCCCAAAGGTGTGCTTGTGGATGGCTACCACTAGAATTCCTAGAATCAGAATCAGAAATAAAGGTATGTCCCGCAGCATAAGTGTCTTCCAATATTTTATTCAAAAACTGTTTCTCTGGCTGTCCTTCTGGCACGGTGGCATAACCGTATTTGATTGCCCACTTGTCCCAATCACCGATTTTGTCATCGTAGGCTTTAGAGAAATCTAAGTCACCTCGATTATTCATTGTGATATAAGGATAAGGGTAATCCATCACAGAGGCGCGGTTAGTAGGAGAGGAAGCGTATGCGTGGGCTAGACCGATGGTATGTCCAATCTCGTGTGCTGAAAGCTGTCTCAATCTTGCCAAAGCCATTTCCAACATTTTTGGGTCTTTTGGTTTTCCATCCTCGAATGGCTGCAATAGCCCTTGGGCAATCAGGTAATCTTGTCTCACCCGCAACGAACCAAGGCTCACGTGCCCTTTGAGAATTTCACCAGTTCTTGGGTCTCTTACTGAGGACCCATAAGACCACCCTCTAGTCGATCTATGCACCCATTGGATGACATTGTACCTCACATCCATGGGGTCAGCTCCTTCAGGCATCAATTCAACCCGAAAGGCATTTTTAAATCCTGCCGCCTCAAAGGCTTCACTCCACCAGTTGCCCCCTTCGATCAATGCAGAACGAACTGGCTCAGGCGTACCTCTGTCTAAGTAATATACGATCGGCTTGATAGGTTCAGAAATAGCAGCATTTGGGTCTTTCTTTTCTAATCGATGTCTGGAAATAAATTTCTTTTCCATTGGTTCACCGATTGGGCTAGTGAAGTCTAAATAACTGATATGAAAGTATCCTGCTCTTGTGTCGAATTCTCTTGGCTGATACTGATCATCTGGTAATTGAATAAATGAATGCCTCTGCCTTACAGTAACAGCTTCTGGTGAAGGTGTTACTGAGCGAATATAGCTACCTGAGGGAGTACCTGTTACCGTGATAGTAGCTTCGACCTCCGTATTTTGAGGGAAGTTTTTGGTCATAGGCTCATAGATGGCACTTCTAGAGTTATCTAGTCTATATGTTCCTTGACGAGCAGATCCTAATTTTTCTGCGACTTGATGTGCATCTTGTAAGTAAAAGTTGGTAGCATCTACAATGTGCTTTCCATTTTCTGTCTTACTGATCTCAAAGCCCCAAATGATAGACTCTGCGAAGGCGTCTTTGACAGATTTGACTTCATCTGGATTGTCACTGTATGCTCTGAAATCATAATTTTTATGAACCAGAAAAAGTTTATTTCCAGCCTTTCTAAATTCTACGACCCTAGTTCTACCTAATTGACCTCTATCTAATCCGATGTCATTGGAGCCTACACCTGCTGGTAAGGAGTTTACGTAAAGGAATTCGTTTTCAAGCTTTGAAATTTCAAGATAGATCTTTCCTTTTTCATCATCCAAATAGAAGTCTACAAAGCCTTCTTTTTTCTGTAATTTAGAAAGATCAAGGTTTTGGGCTGTTGCTGAACTTATGGTCATAAGGATAGCAAAAACCAAAGTGTAAAGTGTTCTCATAGGTCTTTGATTTTAGATGCTTTAAATTACAAAACGTAATCTTGCATCAATTACCGATGGTGGAATTTTATCGATTAAACTGGTACCTGAGTTGAAAAGTGCTTTCAGTTTGTGTGTTTCCAGCAATTGTTTGTAAGCCTGACCCAATTTGCTCCCTGTCTGTGTAGGTCGTTCGTCCAAATCGAGCCCAAAGAGTTAGTTTAGGATTGACTCGGTATTGACCAAGGAGATAGTAGCGCATTCCTTGTCCATGCAAAGCTGGAATTGAAAATGCCCACAGTACATTGCGCTCGTAGATGTACTGCCTATTGTCAAAATCATCAGTATCAAAAAGTACAAATCGAGTGGAGATTCTCCATTTTTGAAAATCAGCATTGAGATCTTGGCTGATCGCATAGCCATTGCTGACTTGTTTGTTGAAATCAAATCTGCTTCCCATTACTCTCGATTTGATACTCCAATGGGGATTGATCCGGTAATCTAAGTTGATGACATAGTTCCATTTTTTTCCTACAGCCAATTGATAAGTACTTTGAGGCCCGAGCATTTCGCTGATATTTCTGGATTTTGACTCTTCTCTAAACTGTGCGAAAAGCAATACAGCCTTGGAAGGTCGATACGTAAATCTACTGAGCCATTCATGCCCTTCGGAAGGAGCATAGGTTCTGAACTTAAGCCAAGGAAACTTGAATTGATCGTAGTAGAATGACCAATTGTAGCGAATAGAAGGTTTGAAATTGAGGCCAATGTATATGCCTTCTTCATTGATAGGTCGGGTGTTTTCTGAGAAAGCATTACCATAGAAGGTATGGAAATTTCTATCAAACTTCCTCCAAAGAATTGAGAGGTCTACGGCTTTACTCAAGCTACTCATAAGCCCTATGACATGACCAGTCCCACCACTTTTTGATACAGCACTTTCGCCGAAGAAGAAGTAATTTTGAAAATTATAAGAGAAATAGGTGCTGTGAATATGATTTTCTTGTCCTGAAAATTCAAATTGATTATACACTTGTGGGTTCCTTTGAAAGCGTTGGCTGAATCTAGTGAATAGGCTGTTGAACCCAAGTTGCAATTTTTTATTGGGATGATTGAATTGAAGGTTTCCACCTAGATTACTTTCTCTGATTTGATCCTTGTAAGCAATCTCAGTAGGTGTACGGTGCAACCCAGAAAGCTGTAAAGAGCTGATCAATATTTCCTCTCGCTCCAAAGTATCAACAGCGATTTGTAGCCTCCCATCTCTAGGTGCATGGGATGCTATGATTGTGGCAGTCCAGTTTCCTTCTTGGTATGTAGTCCCAATTCCTCTGAAAAACCCAAACTCCATCGCTCCTGTATAAGGTCTTAGACCGATGCTACTTCTTCTTACTGTCGTAATTGTCTCCGCCCCTTTGCCCACAGAAAATCCAGCCCCGTAGACTAATCCTTGTCCAAACTGTGCCTGAAAATCCCCCAGCAAGATTGCTTTCCATTTTTTCTGATTGTACAGTGTAAAATGGTAAGAAAGGAAATTGAATCCATAACGCTTGGTAGTAGGATCCCATACGAATTCTTCACCAGGATCTTTGTCAATTGTAAATCCCAAGCTGAAATCTTTGCTATGTTGAATCCTGAACCTTGCGTAAAGATTGTTTGGATCACCCAAATATCTGCTAGTTAGTCGGCCATTGCTCAGCGTATCAGGAGGGGTAAATCCGCGCCTTGTTTCCCAAACTCTATTTTGTCTAAAAATAAAGTATGCATCTCGCTCAGTTTTGATTCTTTTTAACAAAGAACGATTAACAAATCCTTCGTTTTCAGACAAAGTCACAAAGGGGAGGATTTTGTAAATAGTCTCCATATCAAATCCAGGTATGGCTTGAAGTTCATAAATGGAGATTAGTTGACCAAAACTCTCTTTGTAAGTAAAAAAGGAGTTGATTTGGTAGGGGTTTAGAATGAAGATGGACTTGAGTTCCTCTGGAGTAGTTTTGTTGAGATGAATGGGATTGAGAAAAAGCTGAAGGAGACTTTCGTACATATCTTCAAACTCCTCCTCCCCTTGCTGCATAGCAAATAATTCTTCAATAAATGCTTCTATATTAATTTCACCTTTGCGGTAGGTCTGAGCAGGAAGTTCTAGACTCACTAGTACAAGTATCCCTATCAATATCCATTTTGTCATTTTTTTGAAAAAATATATCCAAAAGAAAAATGATGTGTGGCACCCAAATATTGATTTTGAGTCATTGCATAATCAATCACAAAGCTCTTCGGCCTAAACCCTAATCCAAAAAACAGATTACTTGGGTTGGTATTAATTCCAGTGCGCATCCACAACTTTTCCATCAAATTGTATTCTAAGCCTAGCTTCAGCACCGGTTCAAGCAGTATGTCTTTCTCAGCTTCCAAATTGATGATCAGCTTGTCAGTAGGTAAGTAGGATAGCCCTGATTTGACCACGGTAGGAATATGGTCATTGGATAGTTTACTGACCTTGGCATTGGTTAGGTTGTAAATATGAGCGCCAAAAAACAAGTTGGGGCTTAATTCAGCAAGCCCACCAAACTCTATTACAGGGACAGCGCTTCTTCCAAAACCTTCAATATTGGTCTGTACATAATTGACTTTGACACCAAGGCTTGCAATTCCCATTTGATTAGAAATACCAAAACCTATATGTCTTTGATTAAAATCTTCGTCCCCAAAAGAAGAAACACTAAGTCCAAAATTGAATCGATCACTGACGATTACGGTGCCCGCTGATAAGGTGGTTAGTTCATTTAGCTGAAATCTATGGTCATAGCCCACTACGATGGAAGGTTCTGTAATTCTTCCTAATGCTCCTATATTATTGAAAACTGACCAGGTATCTACCAAACTTAGATTTGCATTGCCCATACCCATACTTCTTGCTCCTTTGGCATAGGTATCTAAACCACCCTGAGCATAAAGATGTAAGGGGAAAAGTATGAATCCAAGAAAAGTCCATATTCTAGCCATGGCAAAAAGTGATAGCGATGAAACAAGAACTATGAATTTACTTCTTTTATAAGGTAAAGGGAAGGCATTAACCGATTTTAAACACTTAAATCGGTTAGCTGAAATTTGCGATTTTTAAAATGGAGCCTTGAAGTTGAAAAAGAAATTACCCTCACCCAAATTGTTCATAGAATATTCTAGTCGAAATACAATGTCATAAAAAATCACCAAATCAAGACCTGGTCCATAGCCAAATAGGTATTTATTAGTCAGCCGTAGGTTTTCAGGTAATCTGTTGCGGTCATTGACATATCCATGGTCAAAATTTCCGCTCAGGTATAGCTTTATTGGTAATGTTGAAAATCCATCAAGTGGTACAAAATCCGCAATGGCATATTCAAGATCTAAGAGTTTGAACCTCAAACTGTTTTTATGAACTAGTAATTGCTGCCCTTCAATCACATTAAATTCATAACCCCTGACGAAATTGGGCATGTAACCAATTCCTCTTACTGAAGTAAATGGCTGTCTCTTCCCGAAAAAACTATTGACTGTAAGCCCAGAAGCAAGATGGAATTTGTCATTGAGCTCCCAATATCGATTGGCGATTGCTGTAAACTCCCAGTCTTTGAAATCATCGAATCCAAACAAACCAAATTTGGTCAACCCCAGATTCAAAAGGGCTCCTTGTGTGGGATAAGCATTGTAATTTCTTCTATCATGTCTGAAATTGTAGGAAGCGACAAAATTACTTAAGGTATTATCACCATGAAGGAAGTAATTTTCATTTTGGGTAAAGACATCTTCATTGATCCTGATATTGTTATACCCTAAAGTCACAAAATGAAAATTATAAAAACTACCTCTATAACTGTATCGGATGAAAGAGGAGAAGTTTCTTCTCAGCACATCCTCATTTTCATTGGTGTAGAATACTTGTCGATTGTTAGCTGATCTAACTGCAATGGTTTTATTTGTTAGATAGGAAAATTGAAACGCTAGCCCGTGCTTTTGCTTTCGGTCAATAAATGGAAAGCTATAGAGTAAATCAAAAGCTTGTGTAAACCCAAATTGAGTAGTTAGTCTTAGTTTTTCGTTTCTACCCCCTACATTATTGTGATAGAATCTTGCACCATAATTTACCCGCTTGAGACTTCTGTTTTGATTGGTCCACCATTCTGCAAAGTTTCTGTCAGCTAATTCAAAAATAGGAGAGGGGATAAAATACCTTCTTTCATCTACAGTAACCAATATTTCAATTTGTTCATCTCCTGTAATCAAAGGAGTGATTTCTACAGAATTGAAGAGTAGGAGATTAAAGACTTTTTTCTGATCTGCCTCGATGATGCTGATCAATTCTTCCCAATCATAAGTCAATCCAGGACTTATGTTGAGTTCTCTAAGGATAATATTCTTACGGGTTTTTTGATTTCCGACTACAAAAATATTATTGATCGTAACTTGCTCAGGAATATCTACAGCCAACCTCAGACTATCTTCAAAAGAATTACCTTGAGCATATCCCTCCCGAACTATACTCAAAATTGTCACCGAGAAAAATATGAAAAAGAAGTTCCTGAATAGCATTGTTTGATTTTTCCTTTTAGAAACCATTCCTTCCTTATTGCCAATTATTTTGATTCTAAGTTTCCACTATCGAATGGGCTTTATTTTTTTTGCAAACTGAAATATAAGGCTTCATCTAGATATTTACGAAAGAGGTACTGATTTCTTTCTTATAAGTTTGTTGAAAGTTGGAATTATAAGAAGTAAACCTGATGTTATTCCATAAATTTGCCAAATAGCTAATAACCTTGAAAACTATCATTCGAAAAATTGCCATCTTCCCCGTATTGATTTATCAATACTTGATCTCTCCGCTTTTTCCTGCTGCATGTAGATATACGCCTACTTGCAGTAACTACATGAAGCAAGCGATTATGAAACATGGTGTATTCAAAGGCGGATGGCTTGGAATCAAGAGAATAGCAAGTTGTCATCCTTGGGGAGGTCATGGTCATGACCCTGTTCCTTGATTTTTTTCACTCTTCGGCTTAAGTCCTTTTTTAGTTGCTAAGATAATCAGTATAATTCCTCCAATGACCAAAGGAATGCTTAAAGTCTGACCCATATTGAACTGAAGCCCTTCTTCGAAATCTACTTGGTTTTCTTTCAAAAATTCCCAAACGAAACGCATCCCAAACACTGAAATTAGGAATAATCCAAGGAAAAGACCATCAGGGAGTCGTTCCTTATATCTGTTCCAGATCAAATATAAGATAATGAAAATCAGAAGATAAGATATGGATTCATAGATCTGAGTTGGGTATCTAGTGATCCCGAAAGTTTTGATGGTGGCTAAATAATGGTCTCCACGGTCAACTAAGTCGTAGTTTAGAGCTAAGCTCGGATCTTCTGATAGGTATTTTTGAGAACTCCTGAATCTCGTCAATACATATTTGACATCGGTTTCTATAGCCTTTCTCAAAACATCTTCCTCAAAGCCCCCTTTTTCTATTTTGATATCAAAATTTACTGGAACAATTCCCTTGCCTACCAATTCACTTTGTCTATCTGCAGGCTTGTAGGCATTGACATCAATTAGAGGAATCCTAAGTGTTTCCAATGCCTCTTCTGTATCTCTAGCAAAAACAAACCCAGAGTCAGAATCCGTTGGTTTACCCCCAATTTCAGAATTCATCAAATTGCCCATTCTGATCAAGGCTCCCGTCATAGCCACCACAATAACAATCCTATCTACTACCCAAAGGTAAGACTGCCCAGGTGTCTTCTTGGCATACATGAATAGAGCCAGCAAAATAGCAATGGCGGCACCATGGCTAGCCAGTCCACCTTCCCATACTTTCAGAATATCAATTGGATTGCTGAGGTACTTTTCTGGTTCGTAAAATAAGACATGGCCAAGCCTCGCACCTATAATTGTAGCTAAAACCATATATATGGTCAGCTTGTCAACTAATTGAGGGTTTTGTCCTTCTTTCTTAAAAATGTAAACCATGACCTGTTGGGAAATGATGAAGCCCAGTGCAAATAGCAAACTGTACCATCTTAATCTTTCAAATCCAGGAAAAACTGCTGGGTCTGGACTCCAAACCACATAGTTCAAAATATTATTTATCATTTTTTGGTTGATTCTTTTTCAAAGATGTAGATTAATCAGACATTTCCCGAAAAAAACCTACTGAATTTTTCTCTTAGATAGTATCCAATTCCCTTAACTCTTCTTCATATCCTCCTGATAAAATCGGAAATCTATACCAGGTTTTAGGATCCACACTGAACTCATCTAAATGGAAAGAAGGTGCAATTCTTTCTCTTTTCCACTGATTTCTTGACCACAACCTGAAGAATTTTTTGATATAACTTTTCAAAAGTGGTTCTTCTAATTCCAAATCTTCTTTTAAAATCAGGTATACATCCATAGGAGATCTTCTGTCTCGGATAGCGAGTTTTTCTATTTCTAATATGATACCATAGGGCATCAAATCATCTTCATCGGTTTGGTGATTATCACTTGGTCTAAGTTCGGCTGATGGCTGAAGTGCATTGACATGTTTTAGTCCGGTATGTCCCAATTCTGTCTCTGCCCAGCGAAGCCATTGAAGAATGAAAGATTTGTCAACACCAGCTATAGGAGCTATACTTCCAGAAGTATCACCATCCATTGTTGTGTAGCCTACATCACCTTCACTTCTGTTTGATGTAGTAAGTAAGAGGGCATTGTTGATATTAGCTAGCATCCAGATGATGGGTGATCGAGATCGCGCTTGGATATTTTGTAAAGCCAAATCATCTTTTTCCCACGTAAGCTTTCTACCAAGTGCATTTTCGATCTTTTCGGTGTATGACTTTACCTCGTCTGTAATTTCCCAATTGTAAAATTTCGCACCTAAACTATCTGCAAGTCCTTTGGCGCTTTGAAAAGTAGCATAGGAAGAGTTGTCTGAGGCCTGGTAAGCAGTACTGAGCAATTCGTGTACGATTTCTTTTGCAGGGTTATCCGTCTTAGGTGCTAAACTAAAATTGATTTTTCTTAAAAATTCCTCAATCCCTAATTCTGCAATCCCCCTTTTGACCATTTCGGCTACTAGGATAGCTAAAGTTGCAGAGTCAGCTCCACCACTCAGGGACAAGACAAATCCTCTACTTTTACTTTTTCGTAAGTAATCAAATAAACCGAGCGAAGCTGCTTGTACGAATTCCTGATTTTTATTGTGAATGCTTGAGATTGAAGGATAGTTTTCTTTGTCTTTATCAAATTCAAAGCAAACTATTTGGTAGTCTTGGTAGGATAGTAGTTTGTTTTTGAGAAGTAATTCTCCATCCTTTGCGACAAGCATCTCACCATCAAAAATCATCTTCCCAGCTTCGTTTCCAAGTAGGTTGATATAAAAGTAAGTTGCATTCAAAAGTGAAGAAGAGTTCTTTACAAGCTCTTCTCTTTGAATACTCTTTCCCATGGCAAAGTGACTTGCGCTGGGATTGAAAATAACGTCCATTTTTCGGTCTTTCAACCTAAACCCTGGTCTGACCTCTCCACGCCAAGCATCTTCACAGATCTCAAACCCATATCTAACCCTATTTTTTTCAAAAATTAGATCTCCTAGAGGTATGCTTTGACCAAAAAAATCGAATGAAACAATTTGATGTGCTTCCCATGGGGTAAACCATCTGAATTCGTAATGAACACCATCAATTGCCATAAACTGCTTGGCTACAAATCCCTTTAGTTCAGTATTTTCTATGATTGCCATACAATTATATACATGTTGCTGTATACGAACTGGCAATCCTATAGCTACTGTGATACCTTCACAAAGTGGGATAATATGCCTTAGCTGCTTTACTGCCTTTTGTGGATACCAATAACTAAGGTATAAATCTTCACTTCCGTAGCCAGTTATAGCTAGTTCAGGAAAGCAAAGGAGTTCTATATCTTTTTCTTTAGCTTCAGCAATGGCGACGGTTATATTTTTTAAGTTTCCTGTCCAATCCAAAGGAGTCTGGTTGACAGTAGCGCAGGCAATTTTCAATCTTGACATAATAATGACTTGATACCTAGAAACAGGAAATTCAAAGATAGTGTTCTAAATAGGGATATTTAGATTTTCGCAGGCGTTTTTAGAAGCTTCCTGCTCGGCTTTTTTCTTAGTGGCTCCTTTTCCTTGAGCGATGGACTCTCCATCCACTTTGATTTCTATCAAAAATTCTTTGAAACGCTGCGATCCACTAATGGAAAGTAAGTTGAAATCAATATCCTTTGACTCTTTTTGAGCCCATTCTATTAGCTTACTTTTGAAATTACTCGTTGTAGAAATAATGTCATCGACATCAAAATGAATTATAATCCTTTTTAGGACAAAGCGTTTGGTAAAAGCATAACCTCTATCCAAATATATGGCTCCAATCAATGCTTCTAAAGCATCTCCATTGATGGACTTGTGCCCAGCAATGTTTCGTCCTTTCAATTCTTCATTGATCAATTTAGCAAGGCCAATCTTAACTGCAATCTGATTTAGTGCTTCTCTATTGACCATCCTAGAGCGGGTTTCAGTCAAAAAGCCCTCATCTCTGTAGGGGAATTTGATGAATAAAAATTCAGCCACAATTGTTCCAAGCACAGCATCGCCCAAAAACTCTAATCTTTCATTGGATATTTTGAGACCATTAATACTTTCTTCTGCAATCGAAGCGTGTTTGATAGCGAGTTTATACAGAGATAAATTAAAAGGCTTGCTACCGACCATATGTTTGATGGCGGCAGCAAGCCTTTTTTCATTTTTATTATAAAACAGCGCTTGAATTCTGAGTAAACGTGATAGTCTCAAGGTTACTCAGTGATTTTCTTGAAAATGATAGAACAATTGTGTCCACCAAATCCAAAAGTATTACTCAAGGCAGCTCTAACTTCTCTTTTTTGAGCTTTGTTGAAAGTCAAATTCAAATTACTATCAAAACTTTCGTCATCAGTAAAATGATTAATTGTAGGAGGAATAATATCGTTCTGTACAGATAAAATAGAAGCAATCGCTTCAATTGCACCTGCGGCTCCAAGAAGGTGACCTGTCATGGACTTGGTACTACTAATGTTGAGTTGATAAGCATGCTCTCCAAAAACCTTTTGAATAGCTTTTACTTCACTCACATCACCCAGTGGGGTAGAAGTACCATGAACATTTACATAATCAATCTCTTCAGGATTCATTCCTGCATCTTCCAGTGCAAATTTCATCACATTGGCAGCACCTTCTCCTTCTGGATGCGGCGCAGTAATATGATGGGCATCCGCAGTCATTCCACCACCTACCAACTCAGCATAGATTTTAGCACCCCTTGCTTTTGCATGCTCGTATTCTTCAAGAATGATAGCTCCAGCTCCTTCACCTAATACAAATCCATCTCTGTCTTTGTCAAAAGGTCTTGAAGCAGATTGAGGATCTTCATTTCTTTGAGAAAGTGCTTTCATAGCATTAAAACCACCTATTCCAGCTTCAGTCACTGCTGCTTCAGAACCGCCTGAGATGAAAATATCTGCTTTGCCTAACCTGATGTAATTGAATGCATCTATCAAAGCATTGGTGCCAGAAGCACAAGCAGATACTGTGACAAAGTTCGGACCTTTGAATCCATACTTGATGGAAAGGAATCCTGCACTGATATCAGCGATCATCTTAGGGATAAAGAATGGGTTGAATCTCGGAGTTCCATCACCTTTGGCAAAGTCTACTACTTCATCTTGGAAAGTTTTAAGACCTCCAATTCCAGAGCCCCAAATTACCCCAGCTTTGTGTAGGTTGATTTTTTCTAGATCTAAACCTGAATCTTTCATGGCCTCTTCCACAGCAATCATTGCATACTGTGTAAACGGATCCATCTTTCTAGCCTCTTTTCTATCAATAAAGTCTTCGATATTGAGATTTTTTATCTCACAGGCGAATTGCGTCTTGAAAAGAGAGGCATCGAATCTAGTAATAGGCGCAGCACCGCTCACACCATTAGTTAACCCCTCCCAAAATTCAGGAGCGGTATTTCCTATTGGTGTGAGGGCACCTATACCTGTTACTACAACTCTTCTTAAATTCATAAATGAATTTTAAGTGATTATATTATTTTACGTTTGCTTCCAGATAGCTGATTGCTTGACCCACAGTACCGATTTGCTCGGCTTGGTCATCTGGAATAGAAATGTTGAATTCTTTTTCGAATTCCATGATAAGTTCTACCGTATCTAGAGAGTCAGCACCTAGATCGTTTGTGAAGCTAGCCTCAGGAGTAACTTCAGATTCTTCTACGCCTAACTTATCTACGATAATGGCTTTTACTTTTTGTGCAATTTCAGACATTTTGTTATCAGTTTATTTTATAACACTTCGCAAAGAAATATATTTATCCCCTTATTGCCAAAAAAAACACACAAGTAAATTCAAGATATTCCCGTACCACCTTGAAGTTGAAGGAATATTTTTAACTTTGTTTTTTAAATTCTTCCTGAATGAAGAAAACAAAATTACTTGTCGACAACCCCTTTGATTTTGAACTTTTGGGCTTTGTAGCTCCCCTCAAAGACTATAAAATGGCTTGGGTGATCAACAATTGCCTTAATATCAATTTGATTAGATCCAAGGATTTTGAGCTTCAGTTTATGGATGATACTGCCTTAATCATTTCTCAATATATGATTGAAAAAGATCATGGCTACCTCCAACTTCTTAAAAATAGATCACTAAATGAAAATGGAAGTATTAGGTATCTCGTACCCGAACTTAGAATGATCGATTACTTCCTCCTGCTTCAGGATCTGACCTTTGAATTGGATATTAATACGTATATTGAGCGCCTATCCAAGAGTCAATACATTCAAAATGTAGTGAAATTGGATATCAACAAGATTAAATCAAAAGAAAACCTGTTAACCTATTAAAACGAAAATTACCCATGAGTGTAACCAACTTTAACAAGACGAAGATTTTGGCTACTGTAGGCCCAGCCTCTAATAATGAAGAAACATTATATAACCTCGCAAATGCTGGTGCAAATGTGTTTAGATTGAATTTTTCACATGGAAATCATGAAGGTCATGCCAAAGTAATCAGCATGATCCGCAAAATAAATAAAGACCAAAACTTATCGCTAGGAATCCTTCAGGATCTTCAAGGTCCAAAAATAAGAGTAGGTGAAGTGGAAAATAATGGTGTGGAAATCAATCCCGGAGATCTGATTACCATTACCAATGATCCAGTGATCGGAACATCTAAGCTTGTCAGCACAGTTTATCAAAATCTTCCAAATGATGTAGCTACGGGGGATAGAATTTTGATCGATGACGGTAACTTGGAATTAGTGGTGAATGATACAGATGGCAAAAATGTAAACTGTACTGTAATCCATGGTGGTATATTGAAGTCAAGAAAAGGGATCAATCTTCCTAATACCAAAGTATCTGCACCATCACTCACTGAAAAGGATATTGAAGATTTAGCCTTTGGTCTTGAAAATGAAGTGGACTGGATTGCTTTGTCTTTTGTAAGGTCTGCTGAAGATATTTATGACCTCAGAAAGCGAATTGAAAAAGCTGGTAAGAATTGCAAAATCGTAGCTAAAATCGAAAAACCAGAAGCTCTTGAGAACATTGATTCGATCATTGAAGCTACTGATGCCATCATGGTAGCTCGTGGCGATTTGGGAGTTGAAGTACCGATGCAGATGGTTCCACTTTGGCAGAAGAAAATGGTAGAGAAATGTAAGTTGGCTTGTAAGCCTGTGATCATTGCTACACAGATGCTTGAAAGTATGATTGTCAATCCCCGTCCAACAAGAGCTGAAACCAATGATGTGGCTACTGCAGTATTGGATGGTGCTGATGCAGTGATGCTTTCTGCAGAGACAGCATCTGGTAATTTCCCCATCAATGCTGTGAAAGCAATGAGCTCTATTATTTCTCATATTGAAGCTAATGCAGATGTTTATCACAATCTTTATAAAATCCCAGAAGATGATAAGACTTTCCTTTCAAACAACTTGATCTTAATGGCATCTAGAATTTCTAGAAATGTTGGTGCAAAGGCTATTGTAGGTATTACATCCTCTGGATTTACAGCGTTTAGAATAGCTTCACATAGACCAAAAGCAAATACTTTTATCTTTACTAGAAATAAGCCACTCCTTACTCAATTAAGTTTGGTATGGGGTGTGAGGGCTTATTACTATGAAAGTAATGTATCTACTGATGCTACTTTCATGGATATTCAAAGACAACTAAAAACTGATGGCCATGTCAAAGAAGGTGATGTCATTATCAACACGGCTAGCATGCCACTAAAGGCAAAAGGGAAAACCAATATGATGAAAGTCCATGTAGTGGATTAAGAAAAGGTTAAATTAATCTAAAAGCAAAAGGTCATTCTTTACGGGGTGACCTTTTGCTTTTACAATTGACCCTGAAAAATCCACAATTCAACCTAGGTAATACCCCGTTGATATATGTATATACATCCATTTTTTATTCTTTGGGGTTATACAATCGAACATAAACTATATCAACTATGAAAAAAATATTCAATCTTTTCCTTGCTGGTGCAATCCTTTTATTTGCAGCTTCTTGTCAAGAAGATGAACCAGCACCACAGCCAGCCCCAGACTTAGTAAAAGCTGCTAATGCCGCTGGATTGACAACACTTCTTGCTGCGGTAGAAGCTGTGCCTGGATTAGCACCTACTTTATTAAACGCGCAAGCAATTACTGTTTTTGCTCCTACCAATGATGCTTTTGCAAATGCGCTAACCGCTTTTGAAGCTTCTAACCTTGGCGAATTAGTAGAGAAATTGGGTGGTGTGGAAAATCTCGAAACTGTTTTAGGTTTTCACGTAGTTCCTGCCATTGCTTTCGCAGCTGATTTGAATGCGACTAATAACTTTACCACTGTTTCTGGACAGGCCTTAACCGTAGCTAGAAACGGTAATGCAGTGACAGTAACAGATGCAAATGGTGATGTTGCCAACGTTGTAGCTGCCGATGTAGCAATTTCAAATGGCGTGGTACATGTAATCGATAGAGTATTGTTACCGGAAATCGATCTTCCACAGGAGCCAGCTCCAAACTTGGTAGATGCTGCAACGGGAGCAGGTTTGACCACATTATTGGCTGCAGTTACTGCTGTTGATGGTTTGGCAACTACATTACTTGGATTGGATGCAATAACAGTATTCGCTCCTACTAATGATGCGTTTGCTGCTGCCTTAGAAGCTTTCAACGCTGCAAACCTAGAACAATTAGTAGCAAGAATTGGTGGAATTGATAACCTAGAAACTGTTTTAGGGTTCCATGTAGTGCCTGCTGTAGCCTTCTCTTCTGACCTACAAGCATCAAATACTTTTACTACAGTAGCAGGTCAAGAATTGACAGTAACTGTATCAGGTTCTACTGTAACAGTCACTGATGCAACAGGGAATACAGTAAATGTAGTCGCAGCTGATGTAGCTATTGAAAATGGTGTTGTACACGTGATTGATGGTGTGCTCCTTCCAGAATTGAATATTCCAAACGTTGTGGAAGCGGCAACAGCTGCTGAGCTATCTATTCTATTAGAAGCGGTGACAGCTGCTGGCTTGGGAAGTACTTTGCTTGAAGCTGAAGAAATCACAGTTTTTGCTCCTACCAACGAAGCTTTTGGAAATTTACTTACTGCCTTGGAAGTTTCATCACTTGAAGAGCTAATTGAAGAATTAGGTGCTGAGGCAGTTGTTAAAGTACTAGGTTATCATGTTGTACCGGCTGTTGCTTTCTCTTTTGATTTGAATGAAGGTTCTCAACAGGTACCTACGCTAGCTGGCGAAAACTTGACAGTAACTAGAACAGGTAATAATGTAACTGTAACTGATTCTGCGGGAACAACTTATAATGTGGTGGCAGCTGATGTAGTAATATCAAATGGTGTTGTACACGTAATCGATGGCGTAGTACTTCCAAACTTGGATTAAATTTATTGAATATTAATGCAGAGAAGGTTAAATCTTCTCTGCATTATTTTACTTAATAATTAATTTTTTAATCTAAATTTCTGCAGAATTTCAAACCCAACAAATTTAAAGTCATGTTCAACGGCCCATATAAATTTCTTTTTCCGGGCTTATTGGCCATTTATTCCTTCATCAATATAAAGGTGCTTGATGGAGATCGGCTATATCAAGCTGACTTGCCACTTGATAAACTATTTTACATCATTTTTATACTTTGTTATGCTGTTTGGTTTGTTAATTCATTTATTGAAAAGTACAAAACCAACATAAAAATCAAGATACAGCCACTTTTATTACAATTTGGGCTCAGTATCATAGGAGTATTTTTTATCAGTTTATCTTCTATATTAATTACCGAAGCTGCTCTGGGTGAGCCTTTCAGTTATTCGTTTCAGAACTTGCTTTTGACCAGTGGTTTTGCTTTTAGAATCAATTTATTCCTCAATTGTGTTAATGCGATAATCTATTTCAGTAATAGATATAGAGAAAAAGCTGTAGAAGCGGAAAAACTTCATTCTCTCAATATAGAGGCTCAACTTGTTTCTTTAAACTCACAGGTAAACCCTCATTTTTTTTTCAATAATCTGAGTACTATTTCTTCTTTGATTCATGAAGATCCAAAGTTGGCAGACGAGTACTTACAAAAGCTTTCGATCATATACAGACATATACTTTCGACTAGAGATAAAGAATTGATTCCATTAAAGGAAGAATTGACATTTTTAGATAATTATATTTCACTTTTAAGTATCAGATTTCAAAAATCTTTGAAATTTTCAAAAAATATTTCTGAGGATTGTAAAGACTTATTTTTACCTCCTTCAGTACTTCAACTTTTGGTGGAAAATGTTGTCAAACATAACTATTTCACAGAAAAAGAACCTTTGACAGTATCGATAACATCTGATTGTGAACTGATAAAAATTCACAATAAAAAGCAGAAAAAAGATGTTGTAGAGTATTCTTCTGGTATAGGACTTCAAAACATTTCGGAGAGATATTCATTTTTAGATAAGAAGATTATCATAAATGATGAAAAAGACTATTTCCAAATAAGCCTACCACTGATCCATGAAGATAGCAATAGTAGAAGACGAGCCACTTACACTGAATAGGATTCGAAATATAATTAATGCTCAAAATTCAGACCTTGAAGTCGTTGCTACAGCTCAAAGCAACAAAGAACTTTTAGAGCTTTTACGCAGTGATGTTCAGATTGATTTGATGCTTTGTGATATACATTTGGCAGATGGCTTAAGTTTCAATGTGCTTAAAGACAATGTTATTTCTTTTCCAATAGTTTTCGTGACCGCATATGACAAGTATGCTCTTGAATCTTTTGATCATAATTGTGTAGATTATATCCTTAAACCCATTCAGGAAGAACGTTTGCTCAAGGCATTTGATAAAGTAAAAAACTTGAAGTCTCAATCCTTAGACTTAACTCAAATCAATGCTGATTTATTGAAAAATATGATTTTGGGCTATCAGTCAAAAGATTTCAAAAAAAGATTCCTGACAAAATCAGGAAGTAAAATCCGATTTGTTAACGCTCAAGATATAGCCTATTTCTATTCTTATGAAGGGATAACATATGTCTACGAAAAAGAAACCAAAAAGAAATCAATCATAGACTTCACTTTAAGTGAGCTCGAAGCACAGCATTTAGATCCTTCCAAATTTTTTAGAGTTAGTAGGTCTGTTATTATTCAATTGGATGATTTGGTGGAAATGAAACCTTATCAAAATGGAAGGATGATGCTGATGATGAACACACAACCTGAAACCGATATTATCGTAGCAAGAGATCGAGTGAATGATTTTAAAAACTGGATAAATCAATAACATATGTATAGGTTCTTTTTCACAATAGTGTTGGTATTTGGGCTGTCTTTTTCTAGTTTTTGTCAAAGTACAGAAAAGGTTAATTTAGATTCCTTGATCAAACAGGTAATTGTACTCGATCAAGAATTGTATCAAGTTCAATTGAATTTGAATCAATCTCAAAAACAACTCAAAACGGGTATTTTTATCGCCACAGTAGGATACTCTGTAACCATCTTAGGAGGACAACTACTCGGGTCTAATCCTGATTTGGGAAAAACTTTACTTTATACTGGTGGAGCTATTGGGATAGGAGGAACTTATACATTGGTGAGGGGCTTCAATAAAATCTCCCTTGGTCCACCAAGAAAAAGAGTCCATTACTGAAGAAATTATTGATTTTTTTTAATTATTACCGATCTTTTTTATATTTAACTGTAATTCAAGTACATATGAATTTTTCAGGCTAGGGCTTTCATTATTTTGTTTTCATTTAAATTGTTTAAATATGAAAAATCTAACCTTCCTTTTTATGTCTTGTCTTATTTTGATTATTAATAATTCTTGTGGAATTTTTGATAAGGAAGAAGACACATCTCATTTCCCTGTAGATGAATTAGCTAAGTTTGAAGATTTATCAAAATTCTCAGAAATATTTAATAGTCATATCACCATAGATTTCACAACTGGTAAAACTATTTTCGCACCATCTGATGAAGCATTTGAAAACTTATTTGCAACATATAAGGTCTCCACAATAGAGGAGCTTCATAGAAGAGTAGGAGGGAAAGAATATTTTGATGAAGTCTTAGAGTTTCATATTCTTCCAGAAAGGAAGAGACTTCTAGAGTTTAAAGGGGCTAGAGCATATTCTATCCATGGTCATGAATTGAGGCTTTCATATCTAAATGATACTTTGAGAATTATCAGGGATGGATTTTTTGGCTCCTCCGCTATTATCCAATATGATATTCCTGTTCACCAAGGAAGTTCTATTATCCACAAAGTTCACCGGGTATTGAGACCAAATTATGCTTCATTTGTTGAAAGGGACTTGATACAAGAAGCCAATAGATTAGGATTTCACCAGTTTTTGACTGCCTTGACTTTGATAGATGACCTTAGAGATACTTTGTTGGATCTTTCAGAGGTTACTATATTTATTCCTACCAATGCAGCATTTCAAAGACTTCTTAATCAATACAGGGTTGATAGTATCGAAAATTTGGTTGCAGCCATGGGGTACGAAAATTTTAAAAAAATGATGTTATATCACATTATACCAAAAGTAGTATGGTTTCCTGAAAGAAATTTTGAATATGCATTTCAAACAATGAATGGTTTTCCTGTTCATATAAGGAGATCAATTTTTGCAAGCTTGATTTATGATCTCAAAGGGAATGCCGTATCTATTTTAAGTATTGATAATAATTTTAAAAATGGGTACATGCATGTCATTGATTATGTTTTACAACCTTAATCTTGGGGTCCTCGAGGCACGACCATCATAACTTTCTCTTTGTCGACCATTACTGCACCAGGAGCAGCTCCTTTTACTTTTCTGACAAATTTCACAGGTGTATAGATGATCGGAGCTATACTTTCATTTTTGTTTTTGGAGTAATAGGCTGCAAGTTCTGCTGCTTTTTCTAATACAGTTTTTGGGAAATTTAGCCCAGACTTATATTTAATGATGACATGAGAACCTGAGACATCTTTGGCATGCAGCCACAAATCCTCTTTCCAAGCAAAATACCTCAGCATCTCATCATTTGATTTTGCTGATTTCCCAATCAAAATCTCAAATCCTTCAAACTCAAACCTCTTGAAAGGAACCTGCTCTTGTTTTTCTTTTTCTTTCGATAGAAGTTGATTTTGTTTGATAAAACTTTTCAAATCCTTGAAGTGAGTAATATCCGAAAGCTCTGCTAACATAGCTTGGATGTTTTCCAGGAGAGCTTCTTTATCAGCTAAATTTTGGTAAAGTTGATCGATCTCTATTTTCCTGTTTTTTGATTTTCTGTATAGATTTTCCGCAAATTTTTGTGGGCTAAGACCTCTTTTGAGCTTAAATATCGCTTGCTCTTGGGTGTAGAAGTTAAAAAGCTCGACCTCTTCAGCGCCTTTAGGGATTTGGTGTAAGTTGGCCATAATCACATCCGCAAGCTGCGAGGGAGCAGTCTCTTTTTCAAGTGAATTGAGCTTTTCAGTTGTTTTGAGAATGTAAGCTTGAGACTTCTTCTTTTGATCTTCAAAGCTTTTTACCCAATACTGCTTTTCTTTTTCAAATGCCTGAATGACTACCAAGTATTTGAACAATTCATTGCATGCAGCAATTGGGTTAGATGATTGATATAAAGGCTTTTTTTCCGGTAGCAAGCTTAAGCTATGCCCTGTATGACCTTTGACAATGGAATACAAAGGTGAATCCAGCATATCCATCATTGACTGCATCAATTCCCACTTCTTATCAAGACTTGCTTCAATGTACCCTTGAGTTTTTAAATGTTCTCTCGGGATTTTCCCAAGTGTAGGAAGAAATTTTGAAGCATTACCTTCTAGAGCTATGAAATTAGCCTTACTCAAGTCTAGATTTTTTGCTAAAACATGAAGCTGTAGCTGATGATCATCTTTGATTTCATTTCTAAAAACTCGTGTAGGCAAATCCTCGCCCTTTCGATAGTAGATCACATTGCTCCTGGTTCCATGCAATTTGAAAAGTAACTTATCACCCGATTCCATTATACATACAAATGCCCTTTCAAAAGGAATTACTTCTATTTTTGAAAATTTTTGGCCTAGTAACTCAGGGAACAAGGATACTGTATTTCGTTTGCCTCGTTTAAATTCATCCGGAAAAGATAGGCAAGAGATACTTGGTAGTAAATTAGCTCGAATGTAGATTTCTGAATCATCTATGATGCACCCAATCACCAATTCATCTTTATTTTGAGAAAAACACGTGACAATCTCTGCATCCCGAAAAGAAACATTGAGTTGAGGACAAAGGAATCTAAGAAAATGATAATTGAGATGCATTAGGCAATATCAATTTTCAATCCATCAAAAGCTAATCTAATATGATCTGGCAATTGCTTTTCAACATCAGCATGGGTACCCAATTTATGGCTGATGTGTGTGAAATATGCCTTCTCAGGTTTCAAAAGTTCAACCATAGCAACAGCCTCTTCTAAAGTGAAATGAGAAATATGATGGTTCAATTGGAGCGCATTGAGTACCAAAACTTTACTACCCTTTATTTTTTCTAGCTCTCTGGGAGCAATAGTCTTTGCATCTGTGATATAAGTGAAATCCCCAATTCTAAATCCCAATACAGGTAAGCGATAATGCATGACTTCTATAGGCTGGATTTTGACACCTTCTACTTCAAAGATCTTCTCTTTAGATATCGTTTTGGCCATTACTTGAGGTACGCCTGGATATTTGACTTCTTCAAAAATATAAGAAAATTCTCTTTTGATCTGATTCAATACTTTAGTTGTAGCATAGACTGGCATGTCTTTCTTTTGCATGAAGTTAAAAGGCCTGATGTCATCCAATCCTGCAGTATGGTCTTTGTGTTCATGAGTGAATATCACAGCGTCTAACTTATTGAATTGCTCTCTTAGCATTTGAGCTCTGAAGTCTGGCCCAGTATCTATGACCAAGCTTTTACCCTCAATCTCTATATGAATGGAGGATCTAAGTCTTTTGTCCCTAAAGTCGAGGGAAGCACATACAGGGCAATTACAACCGATGACTGGTACGCCCTGTGAAGTTCCTGTGCCTAAAAATGTTACTCTCAAAGTTTCAAAACGGTTTGTTGTAATTCACCGAGGAAGTCTTGATTCTTTTTATCTGTAAATTCATTGGGCTTGAAACTTAGCTCTTTGATGATATCTACCAAAGTATTAATCTTTCCTTCCAAGGTGTAGTATTTGTTGATGATGACGATTTTGTTATCCTTTAGGATACAATATCCTGATTTGAAATTCCCTTTTTCATATCTCAGAATATATTCAGACGAGGCAAATAAGTTCTCGAGTTTGTCGAGGTAGTTCTTTGTATACTTAACTGCCATGATTCATCAATATTACAAAATACTAGGATAAATGTTTTTTGACAGTAGCAAGTAGCTTATCATAATCCAAAGGCTTTTGGACGTAGTCATTCAGTCCAGCTTTTTTGAAATCATCCAAAGTGTAATTTTTATAATTACCAGTTATCGCGATAATTGGAACTGATGATTTTTTCTTGTCATCCAGTTGTCGGATTGCCTTTGTACATGCTATGCCATCCATAATAGGCATATTGATGTCCATCAAAATAAGGTCAAAATCCTCTTTTTCAAGTTTCTCCATTACTTGTTTACCATTTTTGACCGCAGTGATGCTGTATTTTTCAAACATCAATACATTCTTTGTCAAGTTGATGATTACAGAACTGTCTTCTGCAACGAGTACTTTTTTTGCTTCCATCATGGATTAAAATGTTCAGATTGGTTGATGTAGGTTTTAAACGAGTCAAATAACTCCCTCAAAATTAGATAATCTTTTAAAGTATTATCAAAAATGCCATTTTTTATATTTTTTTCAAACTCTTTACAACAATTATAGACTTTTTGTGCGCCCAACGTGCCTGAGTTGCCCTTGATGATGTGAAGCTTCTCTCCAATGGACTCATAGTCTTTTGTCTTTAAAAGCTGTTCTGTTTCATGAAGTAGGGATTCAGTCTCTTCGATGAAGTCAGTATAGACCGCATGGATATTTTCTATGGAATTGTACTTCTGCAACTGCTTTAGCACCTTTTCGTCTAAAGTATCCAGATTTTCTCTTTCTACTCCTGATATTTCTCCATCTATTTTAATTTCCTCTTTCAGGTGTTGCGAGATAGTCTCAAGAAATAATTTTGGTTTGATAGGTTTCGCAATAAAATCACTGAATCCTGTAGACAAGAAATAATCTTTGTCATTCTGCTCCGCGTAAGCAGAGATGGCAATGATAGGTGAATCTGTCAGGTTTTCATTTCTTATCTTTTTCATAGCAGTGATCCCATCCATTACAGGCATTTGAATATCCATCAATACAAGATCAAAATTCCCATTTTTCAATTTCTCTAATGCAATCTTCCCATTTTGAGCAATGTCAAAATTATACACCTGCCCAATAATATGCTCAAACACTCGTCTGTTCAATGCATTGTCATCGACTATTAAGACATTTTTGCTTTTCATTTTGCAATTATTGGTAATTTCGTGGCTTTATTGGTGCTTTTGAATAAGAGAAATTGTGAAGGATAAGAAATATTTGATTGTAATTGTCGGGCCTACTGCGGTGGGTAAGACAGATCTCTGCATAAATTTAGGTAAAATATTTAAGACAGAAATTATTTCTTCTGATAGTCGACAGTTTTTTAAAGAAATGAACCTTGGAACGGCAAAACCAAGCCTTGATGAATTGAAATCAGTGAAGCACCATTTAGTTAATTCACATTCAATTTTCGAACCTTATGATGTCAAGGCTTTTGAAAAAGATGTTTTAACTATACTCGAAAATATATTTTCTTCAAAAGATGTAGCAATCATGACCGGAGGGTCTGGACTTTATATTGATGCTATTTGCAATGGATTCGATGATATTCCTGATATAGACCCTACAATACGAGCAGGCATTATCAAAAAGTTTGAAGAAAAAGGCTTGACTTATCTTCAAGATAGGGTTGCTAACATCGATCCTGATTATTATGAAATTGTAGATAAAAACAACCCACAAAGACTCATGCGGGCAATAGAAGTATTCGATGGGACAGGTCATACTTTTAGCAGTTTCAGAAAGAGAAAGAAAATAGAAAGGCCTTTTCATATTATCAAAATAGGACTGGAACGAGATAGAGAAGAACTCTACGATAGGATTGATCATCGCATGGACTTGATGATAGCTAAAGGTTTGTTTGAAGAAGCAGCCGAATTATATCCTTACAAGCACCTAAATGCTTTGCAAACAGTTGGGTATTCGGAGATTTTCGGTTATTTAGACGGAGAGTATGATAAGGAAGAGGCTGTCAGGTTGCTCAAAAGGAATTCTCGTCGTTATGCCAAAAGGCAATTGACTTGGTTTAGAAAAGATGAAAGTATCAGATGGTTTTTACCTAATCAAGAAAAGGATATCTTAGATTTTATTAAAGGTCATATAGCTTTGTAGCCAAATATTTTGGCTACAAAGCTATATGGTTTTTTTGTGATTAATTGATTGTGTTGTAGTCTAATCAATTTGGCTTGATTGAGAGGTGATTTTACAAAAGTGTCATATTCAGTTAAATTTGCTGTGTTTAGCTTGGTTTTGACTTCTTGGATAGAGGCTTGAATTGAAGCTAAGTCAGCATTACATGCAGGCTTTCCTGATATTTTGCTTAAGCCTACGACCACACTTTCCAATAAGGAATCAAATTGTTGTTTTTTGTTTACAAATGACTGCCTAACAACCATCATGAAAAGCATCGTTGCACCACCCAAAGTCAAGAATATTGGAATAAAACCCATTTTATTTTTTAAATACTTAATATTTCAATTAATCTCAAATGATCGCCTTTAAGGGGTTTCGTTTTTCCTATGCAATCTGCAAAAGAGGTATAGGCTACATCTCCATTTACTACACCTGCCATACAATTAGCCTCTCCGTTTAGTAATCCTTCTACAGCAGCCATCCCACACCTTGAAGCCAAGACGCGATCTCTTGCTGTAGGGTTACCTCCTCGCTGAATATGCCCTAGTGTCGTTACTTTGAACTCTTTATCCTCGTCATTGATTTTAACCTTCACCTTTTCCATGATGAGATCCGCATTACCCTCTTCATCCCCTTCTGCTACTACGATAATGCTTGAGGATTTAGATTTTCTTAGATTTTTAAGAGATTTTACTACTTTCTTGAGATCGGTTTCTGTTTCTGGTACCATTACAAATTCAGCTCCCCCTCCGATTCCACATTCCACTGCAATATAACCACTATCTCTACCCATCACTTCGATGAAGAAAATTCTATCATGAGCAGCAGCAGTATCTCTGATTTTATCGATTGCTTCCAAAGCTGTATTTACAGCAGTATCAAAGCCAATGGTATAATCAGTACCATATATATCATTGTCAATAGTTCCAGGACAACCAATAGTTGGAATTCCATATTCTTCATAAAAAACTTTGGCACCAGTGAAAGTTCCATCTCCACCGATTGCCACAATCCCATCTATTCCTAGAGATTTTAACTGCTGATAAGCTTTCTCTCTTCCCTCTTTGGTCCGGAATTCCTCACTTCTTGCAGATTTCAAGATTGTACCCCCTCTTTGAATAATATTACTTACGGAGTGAGAATGCATCCTTTTAATATTACCGCTAATCATGCCGTCATAGCCATATGTGATGCCATAGACCTCTAGTCCATGAAAAATAGCTGTTCTAACAACAGCCCTGATACAGGCATTCATTCCTGGAGCATCTCCCCCAGAGGTAAAAACTGCAATTTTTTTCATTGTTTTAATAGGTTTTTGAACCTCAAAAATACTATTAATTCAATGTCTTTGTTTAGAAAAGAGGAAAAGTTTTAATGGTGTACGAGTTATTAGTAGAATGAGGTAATAGGTTTTTGTAATCCTTCAAAATCACTTCTGTCATTAATCTTATTGATGTGAATTTGTCTACATGTCTACAGTCCACTACATATTAAAAGTTCATAAAATCAATAGAAATGTCTTCAAAACAGGGTTGAAATAGCCAGTCCCCAAAAGGGGGCTGGCTCGCTCGATTTAGGACTCTACGGTTGATTTTTCACCTAAAAGGAGCACCTCGTCGGCAATTACTTCAGTGTAGTATTTTTTATTGCCGTCCTTATCTTCATACGACTTGCTGCTAAGCTTACCAACGATTCCTATTTCTGAGCCCTTATCTGTATATTTTTCAATAATAGATGCAGCTTTGTCCCATGCAGATACATTATGCCAGGTAGTTTCTTCTACCCGCTCGCCTTTCGCGTTTTTGTAATACTCATTGGTAGCCATTCTGAAGTTGGCTTTGATTTTACCACTTTCGAAGTGATTGATTTCTGGCTTAGCTGCCAATCTCCCGATTAGCTGAACTCTGTTTTTGATTCCGCCCATGATTTTTTTATTTGGTTAAAGATGAATTGAATAACTGTTGATGGATCAACGACTCGAATTTCTATCACTTCCCTTTTAATTGTCGGGCATTAAGTGTTTATAACCGTTTATAAACGATTAAATCGGATAATTCTTTCCAATCCATATCTTAACCCAACTTAGATTTTTTTCATGAAATTTTGTAGCTTAGCTAGGCAACCAAAATAAATCCAAAAATATGAAGAGAACACTAATGCTAAGTTTGGCAATGCTGCTGATCACCCAGTTTACCTTTGCCCAAAGAACCTTTATCCATGCAGGAAAGCTAATTGATGTGAAGAATAATCAAATGCTCTCAGAAATGACCATCATCATAGAAGGAGAAGTCATAACTGAAGTTCAAAAAGGTTATACGACTCCTGGTAGATCTGATATATTGATTGATTTGAAGACAAAAACAGTCATGCCAGGCTTAATGGATATGCATGTACACATGGAAAACGAAACAAGTCCGAGAAGGTATTTGGATAGATTTGTTGATAATGAAGCTGATATAGCATTTAACTCTGTCATATTTGCCAAAACTACCCTTATGGCGGGATTTACTACAGTAAGGGATTTAGGAGGTTCAGGGGTGAATATTTCACTTCGAAACGCCATTAATGCCGGCAAGGTAGAAGGACCTAGGATAATTACTTCTGGGAAATCTATAGCCCCTACAGGTGGACATGCAGATCCTACTAATGGAATGCGCAGGGATTTAATGGGAGATCCTGGCCCTGAAATTGGTGTAATCAATGGTGTAGCAGATGCAAGAAAGGCTGTCCGACAACAAGTGAAAAATGGTTCTGACGTAATCAAAATAACAGCTACAGGAGGTGTTTTGAGCGTAGCCAAAGATGGAAATGCACCTCAATTTCAACAAGATGAAATCAATGCAGTGATTGAAACAGCTACAGATTTTGGTATTCATGTAGCAGCACATGCTCATGGTGATGAGGGGATGAAAAGGGCAGTAATTGGTGGTGTCCACTCTATCGAGCATGGAACTTATATGTCTGAGGAAACCATGGATATGATGATTAAAGCTGGCACTTGGTATGTACCAACCATCACAGCAGGAAAATCGGTCGCAGATTATGCTCGTATTCCGGGATACTATCCTGCTCCTGTCAAGACGAAGGCAGAAACTATCGGGCCGTTGATACAGAGTACATTTGAAAAAGCTTATAAACGAGGAGTTAAAATTGCCTTTGGAACTGATGCAGGTGTGTTTCCTCATGGAGAAAACTACCGCGAATTCCTCTATATGACTGAAGTTGGAATGCCAAATTTGGAGGCGATTCAAACAGCCACACTTCGGTCCGCAGAATTGTTGGGAATGGAAGATAAAATTGGTAGCATAGAAAAAGGAAAATTGGCTGATATCATTGCTGTTTCTGGAGATCCAGGGAAGGATATCAATGTCATGAAAGATGTAATATTTGTGATGAAAGAAGGTAAAGTTTACAGGATGGATTGATGGGTTGACCTAATTTACAGAAAGAGGTTTACCATATAAACCTCTTTCTTTTTGATGGATATTTTTTGCTTTTAGAAAATACTGTTAAATTGTTTGGGTATTCAATTGTTTGACCATGAGATATTTGGTGTGTTTTTTCTTTTTTGCTTGTTTTGAGTCTATCGCTCAAACGGCAAAATTAGATAGTCTTCAGACTATTGTTTCCCAAAATAAAAAAGATACGGTCCATGCCAAGGCCCTTTTAAATCTAGGAATCAACCTAGAACGATCAGATCTGAAGCGCTCCACGGAAAGCTACTGGGCAGTTTTGAACATGAAGAATGATCCTGCTTTCAATAAATTCAAAACCACTGCAGCAGTCCGATTGGCAGGGAATTATTCAGCAACAGGTAAGCTGGATTCTGTTGATTATTATTTTGAAAAAGCCGAAGCACTGCTACAATTCAATCCTAATGACTTGAAACTCGCCTATGCGCTATATATTGGGAAAGGGATTCATTATAACAGAATCGGGAAATATGATATTGCGCTATCGAATTATCAAAAGGCTCTAGCTCTAGACCATCAAATCATTGGACAAGATAATGTGGCAGGACTGTATATCAATTTGGCCAATGTACATAGTAGTTTGAATGACCAGAATTCCAGAATGCAATCAGCATACAAAGCTTTGGAGATTTTTGAAAAGACCCAAAATAAAACAGGCTTGTCTTTCGCCTATAATTTATTGGGAAATGTATATTATCATTTGAAAAATTATAATGAAGCGGAAAAGAAATTCCTACAATCTCTTGAGTATAGAAAGCTCCTAGGGGATAAAAGAGGGGAGGCTGTAGTGATTGGGAATTTGGGCAATATCTATTCGGATATGGGTTATTTTGAGGAAGCCATTACTTATTTTTCAAAAGCCAAAGAGATAAATGAATCATTGGGTCTGAACAATCAGGTTGGGGAAAACCTGATCAATTTAGGCAAGAATTATGAAAAGATGGGTGATTATGAATCCTCCTTATCGCATTTTCAAGAAGCCCAAAATGTGTTCGAAACAGCGGGGATCAAAACCTATGAGGCCGTTATTCTTGCTGATATGGGCAAAGTTCAAAGATTGCTCTCTAAAGACAAAGAAGCATACAACAGTTTATTGGCCGCTTCTAAAATTACTTCAAATGAAAAGGACTACGGGAATGCCGTGACGGCTTATAAAAATCTCAAAGAATACTACCAGGAAAAAGGTGAATATCGGCAAGCCTTGGAAGCCCAATCCAAAGAATATGCTTATCGGGACTCCATTGGAATCAGTGCATTGCAGGCACAGCTCAAGGAACTGGAATCAAGGTATGCGCTTGATCTGAAAGAAAATGAAATCAGCCTGCTAAAGACAGAAAAAGAACTGGATAGGGTAGAACTTGATAGGCGAAAAGCGAACCAAAACCTGATTCTTGCTGTCTTTATCTTTTTGATTTTACTGGCAGGTATTTTGGTCAACAAATACCGGATTGTGGGGCGAACCAAGAGACTTTTGGAAGTGGAAAAACTGCGAAATTCCATAGCACGGGACCTTCATGATGACTTGGGAAGTACCCTCTCCAGTATCCACATTCTTTCTCAGATGGCATTGCAAAAAGAGGATCAGGCTAGCAAAAACCTTTTTTCAAAAATCAATACCCAGACGGCCTCTATGATGGACAAATTAAGCGATATCGTCTGGTCCATTAACCCCAATAATGATGATCTTGATCAATTACTTAGCAAAATGCAAGAGTTTGCAGCAGAGATCTTAGAACCCAAAGGCATTACTTGCCAATTTGAAGTGGGAAAGGGGGCTGAACATGTCAAACTCGATTTGGAAAAAAGAAGAAACCTTTTCTTGATTTTCAAGGAGGCCTTAAACAATGCCGCAAAGTACGCTGACAGTAAACACCTTGAAATCAAACTTAAGGTGGAAGACCACAAACTCAATTTGTTGATCAAAGATGATGGTAAAGGCTTTGACCTTCACCAAACAAAAAAAGGCAATGGCCTTTTCAATATGCAGCAAAGAGCCAGTATGATGGGGGGCAGTATGACCATCGAAAGCTACCCAGAGATGGGTACCTCCATTCAACTAAGAGCTCCTATTACATGATTCCTCTCCATCACATGATTGTGGTATTTCCTAACATATTGATTTTTATGATATTTATTTCAATAAGAGGAGTTTGCCATAAAACAAAGTTCCATTGAATACCAAGAATATGTCCAATAAGGTTTTATTATACGAAGACAACGACCTTCTCCGCGAAAGCATCAGCAGCATGGTGGTGTTGGATGAGGGTATGGAGTTGTTGGGGGCTTATGGTCATGCCAATGAGGTGGAAGAACAAGTAAAGAGCTTTAAGCCTGATCTGATTTTGATGGATATTGAGATGCCGGGAAGGTCAGGCATAGAGGCTACTAAATTAGTGAAGAAATTTTTGCCCGAAACTTTTGTGTTGATCCTGACTGTTTTTGATGATTCTGAAAATGTGCTGAATGCCATTAAAGCAGGAGCTTCAGGGTATTTATTGAAAAAGTACATTGCAACACGGTTGTTTTCGGCGGTAGAGGAAATTATGGAGGGAGGTGCTCCCATGTCTCCTGCTGTAGCTAAGTTAGTGATACAGTCCATGCAAAAACCTCAACATACGGTTGATTATGGTTTGACTGAACGAGAAAAAGATGTGCTGCTTTCATTGAGTAAAGGCAATAGCTTCAAGCTGATTGCTGCCGACTGCAAAATCAGTATTGATACCGTCCGTACGCATATCAAGCATATTTATGAAAAGCTTCAGGTGCATTGTCAGACAGAGGCAGTTTCCAAGGCGATTAATGAAGGATTGGTTTAAAAACCATTGAGTCCGTCGCGACGGACTCAATGGTTGAAGAGTAGCAGGCGTTTGAGATTGATTAAAAAAAAATATGAGTTGATACTCTTAGATAACTTGTCCCGGGTATCGGGATTAGGGTATTGGTTGAGACCTGCCAGGTCTAATCCCCTGATTAGGGTATTGTGAAGGACTTTTGAAAGCTGTAACTTGTGTAAGTGATTGAAAATAAAGTGTTAAGATGAAAATCAAAGAATGGCTTTCTAGACTCCCCTTGTGGCTGTATGGCTGCATGCTGCTACCTCTACTCGCTTTTGGGTTGAGCAAACAAGATGCTTCCTATTTTTCTTTTTCAGATATCCCCCGCATCTGGACGGATGAAGCCATGAAGGATTGGGAGTTGCCCAATTCAAACCCGGAATATTCAGCACAGCCAGTATCGGAGGAGTTTTATTATAAACTCCCTGAAAGGGTCATCTACAAGACTTATCCTGTCTATCACCCTGACCATGAACCGGAAGGGTATTGGGAATGGTTGCATGAACAGGAAGCAGAGATTGTATTGGATGAAAGTAAATTGCTGACAGAGGAGGATTATATCAAGGCCGGGGAATTGCTTTTTGATTATCCCATTGACACTTTAGGGGCGGTGATCAATACCCAACATGTCCGAAACAAGGATTTTTATTCAGCCACAAATATGCCCTTGACTCCTGAAGGAATCATGCCTTTTGCGCAGTGGATCGTGGGTGGAAAAGGGAAAGTCTATTTAGGGAATTTGTCCTGTGCCATGTGCCATACCCGGGTAATGGATGATGGATCCCTTTTGAAAGGTGCCCAAGGCAACTGGCCTGGAGATAAGGCCTTTGCCTTTGCCCTGGAATCTGATGGGGTTTCTGAAAGGGGAGTGCAGGGGATTACCAATATTCTGTTTGGAAGCCCTTTTGCAGATGGTGATCCGCATGGGAAACTCCTTTCCAGTGGAAGAGAAGCAATTATTGAAGCGTATAAAGCTGTACCCGAAGGAGCCTTTGGTAGACAAGGGACCAGTATCCTATATCCACCTCAAGCCCCGAATCTTATTGGTGTAAAAGACAGGAAATACCTTGACCATGGAGGTTTGGGGCAGCATCGAAATATAGAGGACATGATGCGCTATATCGCCATGAACCAGGCTTTGGACTTTTTGAATTTTTATGGGGACTACAATTCCATTGGACTGACCAAAGAAAGGCTCAAAAGTGGTGAACCCATTTTTTTTCCTGGAACCCATGACCGACATTCTGATGCGCAGTTATATGCCCTTGCCAAGTACGTGTATTCTTTGACGCCACCTGAAAACCCAAACAAGCCTTCAGCCATCAGCGAAAGCGGTAAAATCATTTTTGCCGAGCAGGGTTGTGTGACCTGCCACACCCCACCGCTTTTTACCAATAATAAATTGACGCCCTCCGATGATTTTGAAATACCGGATGAACACTATGACAAATATGATATCTTCGGTATTTCTGTGGGCACTGATCCGGATTATACCATGAAGACCAGAAGAGGGACGGGTTATTACAAAGTACCTTCTTTATTGGGTTTATGGTACAGAGGACCTTTCCTGCATGATGCTTCCTTGGCCAAATTGGAGGACTTGTTTGATCCGGCACGATTGAGAGATGACTATGTACCTACAGCCTTCAAGCCCCATGATGTGAAGACCAAGGCAGTCAAGGGACATGAATTTGGGATGGATTTGAATGAAATGGACAAGAAGGCGTTGATTGCTTATTTGTTAACGCTTTAAACATTGATATTGATGGATATTGGATATTTAGATATTGTCGTAGCCCCGTGGCGATCGTCAGGTAATCATTGCGTTCGTTGCGAGAACTTTAACTACTTAAGTGAGAAAATTGACTTTAGAAGTCGTTTGTTACTATTTATGCTAATATTCTTTTTGATAGTGCCGCTTCTACTTCCTGCACAGTCTATAAAACCTACAAACCCTATTCAATTTAAAATCAAAAATGCAGGCATAATCGTGGATGGAACGATCTCAGATTGGGAAGTAATGGTTGATTTTGATCCAAAGAAATTAGCTCAATCGAGCATTCGGGGAAAAGCGAATCCTGAGAGTATCCAAACCGGAATCAAGTTAAGGGACAAGCACCTACATGGACGAGAGTATTTTCATATCCAAAAATTTCCTTTCATTAGCTTAGAATCAAAGTCTTTACGATCAAATGGGAAGAATGCTTTTATTGGGATTTTTGAGTTGCAGATCCGGGATGTGAAAAGGGAAATTGAGATCCCTTTTACCCTAACCCAAACGGGAAAGCAACAGAAGTTTAAAGGTGAGTTCACAATTGATCGCTTGGATTATGGTTTAGGGGAAAAGAGTTTGGTGCTTTCGGATGAAGTGAAGGTGGTGATTGAGTTTTAGGTTTTGGTTTCACGCGGCGAGCGCAACGGTTTTAACGCAACGGCCGCAACGGGAGAAACGCAAAGGTCGCCACGGTAAGGAACTCTATATTACGTCGCGCTCGTGGCGTTCATCGTTGCGCACGTTGCGTGAACTTTTTATTCGATTATTTAAACGTTTATCTAAAAGTGAAATCATTGATCTTAGATATTTATTTACTTTTTTTAAAGGATGAATGAAAATGAAATAGCAAAGATAATCCTTGATAAGGCTTTTGAAATTCATAGAAACCTGGGACCAGGATTACTAGAGTCTGTTTATGAAAAAGCTTTAGAGTATGAATTGATTCAGGCTGGTGTTTTCGTAGTATCCCAAGTGCCGGTTCCATTAATTTACAAAGAAATAAAGTTTGAAGCAGGGTTTCGTTTAGATTTGCTGGTAGAAAATAAAGTCATCATAGAAGTCAAAGCCAATGATGGCTTAGCCCCTGTCCACTTTGCTCAAACTTTGACCTATTTGAAACTTTCAGCTAAGAAGCTGGGATTGCTGTTAAATTTTAATGTAAAATACCTGAAAGATGGGATTCATAGAATAGCCAATAACCTTTAGTTTATTGGTTCAATTAAGCCCTGCATTTTATTTTTTTTTAACTGGAAAAGAGTTCACACGGCGGGCGCCACGGAATTACGCAACGGGCGCAACGAAGTTGAAAATGTGACTCGTTGCGCCCGCCGCATTCATCGTTGCGGTCGCTGCGTGAAATAATATTCTCAAGCAGCAGAATCCTCGATTGGAATGATCCTATCCAGTTCATTAACTTTCTGATTTTGTTCTTTTCCAAGATCATATTCATCTTGTAATCCTAACCAAAATTTTGGGCTTGTGCCGAAAAATTTACCGAATCGAAGTGTGGTGTCTGCGGTTATTTTTCTATTGCCTTTTATGATTTCAGAAACGCTTGTTTGAGGAATAAATATTTTCTTAACCAATTTATAGACCGAAATCCCCAAAGAATCACATGATTAGGGTATTTTTGTTAGTAATTTCATTGCGTAGCTTTAGGTACAAAACGTTGCAGGAAATTATGATTTTGAAATCTTCCTATTGCTTAAAGATGAAAATTAAGTTTTTGATACTCTATGTGGTTTTGCTGGGATTTTGCTACTTAAGCAAAGCCCAAGATAAACCTTTACTCTTGGAATGGAGTATTGGCGAAACGGCTGTTTTTTACAGCCAGGACCAGGAGGTTTCTGCCCAGTTTTCAGGTGAAATCTGCTATGAAGCCAATAGTTTTTTCCAAAGAACCTTGGAGGAATTGGAAGTTGAATTCAAGGTTTATGTGCTTTCCAAGGAGGATTGGCCACATTACACTGACCCAAATTTGATTTACGGAATGCCTCACTTTATACCTAACGAAAAAAGATTATTAGTGGCGGCGGAGGATAATACATTTTGGAGGATGCAGCTTCCTGACTTTTCTTCATTATCCTCACCTTACAAGGAGCTTTTTCCAATGACTTATAGTCTAAATGATGAAGTAAGTAGCAGGTACTTTTTTGATTTATTGCCAGTCCACGAACTCGGGCATGCATGGGCTTCTAAAGCAGGGCTTAATACCCAAAGAAACTGGCTTTCAGAGATACTGTGTAACCTGATGCTACATACTTTTATTGCGGAAGAAAGGGGGGAATTCCTAGGGGCTTTGGAGCTCTTACCCATGTATTGGTCCAAAGAGGACCAATACAATTATACCTTCAGATCCCTTGAACAGTTTCAAGACAATTATTGGGAAATAGGAACGCAGTCCCCTCGGAATTATGCATGGTATCAGTATAGGTTTCATGATGCTGCTAGAAAGCTTTACAATGAAGGTGGTGCAGATGTATTAATCAATCTTTGGTTGTTTCTTTTGAATAACCAAGAGACTTTGGACGATGATGCATTGTTGTCCGGATTACGAGATGATGTGCATCCTTTTTTTGAAGAATTATGGAATGAGTGGTAATAGCTTTCTAGAGAGAATGATTCAGTTTGAAAACTTTACCAATGAATTATGAAATTGGCAATTGCCTTAATAAAAACTATTGGTTTTATGAATTTTGAGCAAGTTAAAATTTATTGGTTGATTTTAATCCTTTTGATTTCCTGCACTAGCCATGTAGAGCTAAGTCATGAAGATTTGGTTGCCAAAGTGCTGAAAGAAGCTCCGCTGATTGATGGACACAATGATCTATTGATCCATTTTATCTGGTGTAAAGCATGTCCGAGAGAGTTGGATGACTATAAATTAGATACCATTTCGGATGGTCATATTGATATTCCCCGATTGCGCAAGGGAGGTGTGGGGGCACTGCTGATCAATATTTTTGGTAGAGGCAAAGAGATGAATGAATATCTGCAAGGTTGGGATTTGATCTATAGAATAGAGGAGAAGTATGCCGATGATTTCAAGGTTGCAGTTACTTCTTCTGAAGTCAGGCAGGTGATGAAAAGTGGCAAGATTGCCATCATTCCATCCATGGAACATACCTATGAATTGGTGGATGATCTGGGGAGATTGAGGACATTATACCGATTGGGTTTACGCTCTGTGATTTTGGCTTATAACAACAATAACATTGCAGATGGGGCTTTCGATGAACCCATTCATGATGGTCTGAGCGATTATGGGAAAGAATTGGTATTGGAAATGAACCGCCTGGGTATCATGATCGACCTTTCCCATATTACAGAAAAAGGAATGCTGGATGTACTGGAAATCACGAGGGCTCCTGTCATATTCAGCCATGCCAATGCAAGAGCCCTTACCGATACCGAAAGAAATGCGTCAAATCAGGTACTTTTGAAATTGAAGGAAAACGGAGGATTGATTATGTTGACACCGGTCAACTATTTTACCACTCAAGAAGCCCATGATTATTTTTTGGTGAAGCTCGATAGCATGGGCAAGGCCTTTCAAGAAAAGTATCCTAATCCTGACCAGATGTCTGACGAAGAGATTGAATTAGCTGATGCTGAATGGGATGCTTGGGAAGCAGCCAATCCACATCCTAAAGTAACGGTCAAGGATTTTGTAGATCATTTTGATTATGTGAAAAATATGATCGGTGTAGATCATATAGGTATTGGAAGTGATTTTGATGGGATGAGTTACTTGATTGAGGGGTTAGAGGATGCCAGTACATTTCCGAATATCCTTTTGGAGTTGGCCAACAGAGGTTGGACAGAAAAGGAGCTGAAAAAGGTGACCCAAGAGAACTTTTTAAGGGTCTTTGAAGCAGTGGAACAAAAGTCCGCTGAACTACAGAAAATTGAAGGGCCTAGAATTGCTAAAGTGACATCTGAAAAAATGCAAAGGGTACCTTAAATTACGGATTAAATTAATCATTCATTCACAGTTCTTCTTATGGCTTTTCCAGGTCTCGCGTCTAACACCAAATCCCCATTTTCAATGATCAATTCACCATTCACAAGTACGAATTTCATTCCAACAGCAGGCAATTGAGGCTCTGTGAAAGTTGCCTTATCCTGTACAGTTTTTTCATCGAAAATTATGATATCAGCATCCATTCCGGTTTGGATTCGTCCCTTGTATTTCATCTGATCTACAGATTGCTCTAAAATCTTTGCTGGATACAAGGAGGATTTGGCAATTGCTTCCATCATACTCAAGACCCCTCTTTCTCTTACATAGTGACTCAACAACCTGGTGTAAGTGCCTGCACTTCTCGGATGTGCGAAGGCATTTTCATTTAAGGGCCATATGTTATCATCAAAATAGTCGTCTGTCTCAATATCTACCCAAGGCATAGCATCCGAAGCAATTACTCCTCCGGGAAATAAAACAGATTCATCCAAAATAGACTCGTCTCTCGGCATATACAAAAACCTAAAAACCACAACAGAACCAGGCTTTTCATTCCTGACCTTTTGAAATTCATCTTCAGTTAAAGGCTTGCCATTTAATTCAATCTGCTCAGCCTTGATATCTTTTTTTTCTCTTGCCTCTTCGTTGAAAAGAGCAGCACCTATTGTTGTGCTCGAAGCTCCATATGTATAACTTTCAGTAGTAATAGGAAGTCCTGCGTTTTGGGCGCTTATGATCATGTTTTTTGTCGTTTTCACATCTCTCAAACTACTACTGTTTAGATGGCAGATGTGGCTCTGACTACCGGTAGCAGCAGAAAATGCAATGATTTGCCCAACATATTCCGCAGCAGATTTGGGATCATTTGGAAAATCTCCGCTGATATGCGTAAATGTTGGGACACCATAATCAGACGCCAATTGATGAACGGCCAAAAGCTCCTTGAATCCACCACCTGGAGCATAACCAGCATTGATTCCAATACCAATTGAGCCTTGTTTAATCCCTTCTTCTTCTATCAGTCGGATAATATTTTCTATTTGGGATGGACTTGCAGCATCTCTTACCCAGCTTCTTAATGAAAATGCTTCCTGAAACCATTTCAAATTTGGCTCCATAGGTATATCTTCTAAGGTTTCAATTCTTGCAAAAGTCCATGCGGCTGCTGTTCCATAGTTTAGTATTCTTCCTTGCTCTTCCATTTGTTTGTACCACGGATCCACGGGCAAGATGCCGGACTCTAACTCAAGGGCAGTGGTTACTCCATCAAAAGCCTGCATTCGATCAGCTGTTAAAGTTTGCCCATGAGCATGGAGATCAATAAAGCCGGGTGCTACCACCAGCCCTTCCGCATCGATTGTTTTTAATCCTTCTATTGTGCTTTCTGTAATGATTTTAATTGACCCATTTTTGATTCCTATATTTCTTATTCCATCTAGCTCAGTTTCCGGATCAATAACTCTCCCATTTAAAATTACAACATCAAAATCATTATGATTTTCTCCTTTTGGTGTACAATAGCCAAATATCAATAGGAGGGAAAATAAAATAAGTACGTGGTTTGGGAAGTGGATTTTCATGGGAAAAAAGGTTAAGTTATATCAATCATTAGGGATATTAAGTACTGCTCTGGAATTGATGGTTTCAATACTTTTATTTTTCCGACATTAAAATAATAAATATTTCGATAAATAACTGAAAAATTTTAAGAATTAACCTGATGGAATAATTCACCTCACATCATTAGTGTATTGGTAGCCAAGTGAATTTTTGGTCACAAATGGCGTAGTGGTGACATCTTCCTATGCCAGAGATGAAGCTTCTGTCAAGCGGGAAAAGGAAGTAGAAGCATTATTCAAACAAGCATTTCCCGGACGTGAAATTGTGTTCGTTGATGCCATGCCGCTGAATTGGCAGGGTGGAGGCATTCATTGCAGTACACAACAGGAACCCAAAAGGAGAGGATTGAAGTAAAGCAGGGCTTACATCATGCTTTCTTGAAAAACTATTTTATAAAAATGCTTTTTGTAAAAACTATTTTATTAATCAACCGAGTGCTGTCCATCATGTTACTAGTCCAAAGTTTGGGGACTTCATGATGGATGATACTTATGTTTTTGAGGTAGGTGGAGGCAGCAAAACCACCGACCAAATCCAAGGGATCCCCAACGCTTACCTTGCCCTTGACATCGAAAGTGGAAATGGCAAAAGAATCCCTTTATGCCTATTTGGAATGCTGTACTGATTGTGAGTTCTAAACAGACGTTTAATAGAAGGTTTTTATATGAATGTTTTGAATGAAAAATCATTCATTGAGACCAATTTAATATATTAATGAATGAAATATCACTCAAATTGTTTTTGTTGATTTGAATAAAATTTATATATTTGTATGAAAAATAAGTCATAATAGCTAAATTAATATTATAATGAATGACTTTTCATACATATCATATATAAGTGATGGAGCGCTTCTCAAAAAAATAGGGGGCTTTGTCAAATCCCGCAGGATTGAGCAAAACCTCACGCAAGACGAGGTGGCAGACCGGGCTGCGATCAGTCGGTCTACGCTTAGTTTACTGGAAAGGGGAGAGAATATTGCCCTGACCAATCTATTGAAAGTTTTGCGGGTATTGGATGCACTGTATGTGTTGGAGCATTTTCAAGAGGTTAAGCCTATAAGTCCTATGCAGCTCGCCAAAGAAGACGAAGTGAAATGGAAAAGGGCTTCCAAAAGCAAAAAGTCTTCACCTAAAGATGATCTGGGATGGTAAGGACGGCATTTGTCAAGCTCTGGGGTCAGCGCATAGGTGCGGTGGTATGGGATGAAAGTCAGGAGTTGGCTTTTTTCGAATACGACCGAAGGTTTGCCTCAGGGAAACTGGATATCTCCCCTGTTCGGATGCCGCTGGGAACTCGCATTTACAGCTTCCCGGAATTGAGGAGAAATGCAACATTCAAAGGTCTTCCTGGTTTGTTGGCGGATTCCTTACCTGATCGCTATGGGAATGAATTGATTAATGGATGGCTTGCCCGCAATGGTAGGCCAGAAAACTCCCTGAATCCTGTAGAATTACTTTGTTTCATCGGAAATAGAGGCTTGGGTGCTTTGGAGTTTGAGCCTTCTACGCTGCCGGCTCAAGAGCAAGGGCAATTATTGGAGCTATCGAGTCTGATCGAGACTACCAAAAAGTTGTTGGAGAGTAGGGAGCAATTTGAAATGCACACAGATCAAGGTATGCGAGATGTCATGCTGAATGTATTGAAGATGGGGACTTCAGCAGGAGGGGCAAGACCAAAAGCCATCATCGCGTACAATGAATCTACAGGGATGATCCGATCGGGTCAGACTTTGCAGGATGCTGGATTTGAGCATTGGTTGATCAAGTTTGACGGGGTCAATGACACGCAGTTTGGTGAGACCTTTGGTTATGGACGGGTGGAGATGGCTTATTATGCTATGGCGATAGATGCGGGTATTGAAATGGCTCAAAGCAGGCTGATTGAAGAAGAGGGCAGGGCACATTTTATGACCAAGCGTTTTGACAGGGTGAATGGAACTGACAAGCTCCACATGCAGACTTTTTGTGCTTTGCAGCATTTTGATTTTAACAATGTCAGTAGCTACAGCTACGAGCAGTTGTTTCAGACCATGCGCCAACTGCGGCTTACCTATGCCGAGGCAGAGCAATTGTTCCGCAGGATGGCATTCAATGTCCTAGCGCGCAACTGTGATGACCATACCAAGAACTTTGCTTTTCTGATGGATCAGGAGGGAAAATGGAGTCTTTCTCCTGCCTATGATATTTGCCATGCGTATAGACCAGATAGTGTTTGGGTCAGTCAGCATTGCTTGAGTATCAATGGCAAAAGGAAAGATTTTGTGATGGATGATTTTTTGACCATTGCCAAGCAAAACTCCATCCGAAACCCTCAAGGCATTATCCAAGGAGTGCAGGAGATTGTTTCCAATTGGATAGAGTATGCCGGAAAGTATAAGGTGAATGCAAAGCTTGCTGAGGCGATTGCTGCTACTTTGGTGAAATTGGTGTAGGGGCTGCTTTTTGATTAATTTTTCTACTTCTCAAAACTTCACACATCACATCATTGGGGTATTGTTAGCTATTGGAATTTCAGGGAAATTTATGGGTGATATTTCACGCGACGATCACGAAGGATATTACGTAACGGGATTTTATTAAATTCATAGTGTTCGCTGTGTGAATCCAACTACTTGGAAATCATGGTCACAAATCAATTAATTTCTTAAATAAATCTAAAAAACAAATTATATCCATGAAGACGCTTCTTTTCCCCCCCTTTCTGGTATTGATAAGCCTTCAAAGTTTTTCTCAGGATTTTTCCGACCTGAGATATTATGAAGCTGGTAATATCAATCTCTTCTATTCGCATGAAACAGAAGATAATCCTTTGTTTTTAGGTGTATTGACCAATGATGCAAATAGGTTCTATTCTAAAACTCTGGGAGAAAAGGAGTTGAAAGTAAATTTGCTTGTCCTAAACAAGGACGATTGGGGGATATATACCAGTAAGCAGTTGATTTATGGAATGCCCCATTGGCGTCGTACAGACAATGCTATCATCGTGTCTTCTGATGATAATTTTTTTTGGGCTGCCCATTTGCCAAATCCCAATACGCTACAATCTCCTGACAAGGAGTTATTTGAAGAAACATATGGAACGGAAAATGGAGGAATGAGTGCCAGGTTTTTTTTCGATCTGGGCACTATCCATGAATTGTTTCATCTATGGCTTTTTAATGGTCAAAGAGAATCGCAGCGGATATGGCTGGAAGAAATATTTTGTAACCTGGCTGCTTTCGCCTATACACAAACAGAAAGACCCGAGTGGGTAAGTGGGTTAAAAGTATTGGCCGATTACCAGGTTGCGAATGATAAAGCTCCCCATCAATATAGGAGTTTGGAGACTTTTGAAGAGAATAGAATGAAAATTGTAATGGAAGCTCCCCAAAATTACGGTTGGTACCAATTCCGATTCATTCAGGCGGCTAGTCAGCTATATGATGAAGCTGGGGTAGAGGTTATGAAGAAACTTTGGGATTTTCTTGGGGAATACCAAGAGAAACTGTTTGAAGATGAACTGAAAAATAAACTTACCTCAGAAGTTCATCCCTATTTCAAAGTTTTGATGGAAGAGTGGTGATAATAGTTGATTCTATTAATTAGGAGCTAATGTTAGTATATTTTTAAAAATCGAGTCACATCATTAGGGTATTGTAGGCAACTTGAAATTGAGGGAAATTTAGGGGTATGGTTTCACGCAACGGACGCAAAGATAAAAACGCAACGGGCGCAACGGGATTGTTTTATAATCGCCGCGTTCTCTGCGCTTTTCTTTGCTCACGCTGTGTGAAACAAAAATCATCAAACCATGAAAAACTCAATAATCTTTGTCTTTTTGATAGTTTTAATTTCTTCCTGCAAGAAAGAGCAAAGAGACCCTGCCATATTTTACTATCCGGCTGAATGGGAACCACAGGAAGCTATGTTAATGGGTTGGACGGAAAGGCAACCGGAATTTTTTCCATTGGTTGTCGATTTGGCACGCGCACTTGAAGGTTCTACATCTGTCATTTTTGTATCAGATACCAGTGAAAATCCTGTGGTTTTCAAAGAATACCTATTGGAAAATGGCTTAGATACTGCAGCATATACTTTTATATCTTTACCCGTATGGCAAGCTGTGGCACTAAGAGACGTTGGCCCAGTGTACCTGATCAATGGGCTGGGGGACACAAAAGCAGTGGACTATAGGTGGTCGTTTCAGGATTTTTTCGAACGGTTTTTAATCGAGAAAGGTGTGGATCCGGACACAGCTAAGGCCGATGCTTCATTTTTCAACAGAAATCAAAAAACGGACAGTTTGATAGCTGCAAGAGAGGGACTAGAGGTGCTTGTCTCTCCTTTGAATTTAGATGGTGGTGCAATAGAGGTGAATGGGAAAGGAAGTATTTTGTTGAATGAGGATTGGATGTTTAAGGTTAATCCGGAATTGTCCAAACTCAGCATTGAAGAGGAACTCAAGCGTACTTTAGGGGTCCATCATTTTATTTGGGTAGGAAAAGGTTTGGTCGAAGATAGTGATCCAACGGAATTCATTGTTCCTGGATATGTTGCCGTTGGTACCGCCGGTCATACCGATGAATATATTCGATTTGCCAATGCGAATACCATTTTGCTGGCTTGGGTGGATGAAGAAGAAAAAGATGTACATCCTGTTCATGCTGAAAACTACCGAAGGCTACAGGAAACGTATGATATTTTGGTCAAAACAAAAGATCAGGATGGAAAACCATTCAAGATCATCAAAGTTCCTTTGCCGGATCTGCGGTACAGGCCTAATATTGTTGTAGAGGGCTGGGCAATAAGTGATTCGACTATTGGGAACAAGTATTTTCTCCCCCACCAAAAGGTGGCATTAGGAGATACCCTGCAATACCTTTCTGCTTCCTCTTACCTCAATTTTTTGATTTCCAATGATAAGGTGCTCTTGCCAACTTATTTGGCAGTTGGTAGCTCTACAGAAAAAGAAGAACACGTCGAAGAGATTTTTTCAAGTTTATACCCTGATAAACAATTGGTCTGGATAGATGCTACAGTTTATAATTGGGGAGGTGGAGGAATACATTGCTATACTAAGCAGGTGCCTAAAGTGAATTGAGAACAAAAGCTTTTAATGAATTGATGAAAACCATAAAATATTAAAAAAATGAACACAAAATTTACATTTCTTATTTTTGGGCTTTTGCTAATCATAAAACCTTCACTCGCCCAAAACCCCTTACTCGAACCCTTCGACACCCCCCACGGCATCATCCCTTTCGATAAGGTGGAACCGGAGCATATTTTACCTGCCTTTAATGTTGCCTTGGAAGAAGATAGGAAGCAGGTACAGGCAATTATTGATAACTCAGAGACCGCCACTTTCAACAATATCATCGCCGCATATGCAAAGATTGGGAGAAATACAGGCATGATATCAGGCTATGCAAATGCAATGGCTGCTGTCAATGGCAATCCCGAGATATATCAGACGGTAGGCATGGTCAGCCACCTAAGCAGCGCCTTTTCTAATGAATTGCTTTTCAATGAAAAACTTTTCGAGAGGGTAAAGGAGGTTTATCTACAAAAGGAAAGCTTGTCATTGACTCCGGAGGAACTGACCCTGCTGGAGAACTATTACCGCTGGTTTGCCCGAAATGGCAATGACCTTTCAGAAAAAGAAAAAGAGCGTCTGAAAGAGATAAGAAGTCGTTTGACTGAACTGAGCACCATTTTTGGTCAGAATGCTATACAGGATAGGGACCGTACATTTTTCCACCTTACACAAGAAGAAGACCTGGCCGGACTGCCCGAAAGGATAATTGCTTCAGCTGCAGAATATGCGAAGAGTAAAAATACTGATGGATGGGCTTTCCCTATTTCAGGCCCTTCAACAGGAGACTTCATGAGGTACGCAGATAATAGAGCATCAAGAGAAAAGCTTTTGAAGTTATCGTGGCAAATCGGAAACAACCCCAATGAATTCAATAATCTTGATATTGCCAAAGAGCTATTGAACCTTCGTCTTGAAATGGCCCAACTGCTAGGTTACAATTCTTTTGCCGAATATGAGCTTGAAGAAAGTATGGCAGAAACGCCAGAGCAAGTAATGACTTTTCTTGACACATTCAAGGACAAGGTAAAACCCATAGCAGAAAAGGAAATAGAAAATCTGCATGCATTTGCCATTTCTCAAGGCTTTGATGATGTGATCCGACATTGGGATTTTGCTTATTTCAACAGGAAATACAGGGAGGGGATTTTTGAATTTAACACCGACGAGGTTAAGCCCTGGTTGCCTGTGGGACATGCCATCGAGGAAATTTTTTCTATGGTATCTGAAATGTGGGGGCTGGAGTTCAGGGAAAACCAAAGCTTGCCAAAAATGCATCCCCAAATGCTTCCTTACGAGGTGTTTGATGCAAACGGGGATGTAAAAGCGGTATTGTATCTTGACCTTTATGAGAGAGCAGGAAAAGTAGGTGGAGCATTTGCCGGGGCAATCCGTGCACAAAATAAAGAAAGCGGGCAAAATGAAATTCCTTTGATAGGCCTTGTGTGTAACTTTAGAAATCCTTCCATAGATAATGAGGCATTTTTAAGTTTAGGTGAACTCAGTACTTTTCTGCATGAATTGGGTCATGCCTTGCATTATATATTGTCAGATGTAACCTATAGAAACCTATCTGGTACAAACTTAAAGTACAGTGATTTTATAGAGGTTCCTTCCATGTTGCTGGAAAAGTGGGCTTATGAACCGGATTTTCTGGCAAGGGTGGGCAGGCATTACCAAACAGGTGAAGCGCTCCCACAAGAAATGATTGATAAAATCATACGCAATGAAAAGGAAGGCAGGGCACTTTCAGAAATGCGGTTAACTATTGCTGATGCTGCCCTCGATATTGCCCTGCACGATATGCGTATGCCTTTTGAAGGTGATCTTTGCGGTTGGGAAAGGGACTTTACCCAAAACTATTCCTTGTTTCCTTCGGTAGAAAACGCATGCTATATCCCGTCATTTCGTCACATATTTTCCAATGGGTATGCTTCCGGTTATTACACCTATACTTGGTCAGACATGATGTCTTGGGATATTTTCAATGAGTTTAGAAAAAATGGCATTTTCGATCCAACCACAGCCAAAAGGCTGGAAAAGGAGATATTGTCGAAAGGCGGTACTGTTCATCCAGGAGAGTTATTCAAAAACTTTATGGGAAGGGATATGAGTATAAATGCATTTTTGGAGAGTTTTGATGATCAATAGAATAGGTTTATATGAAACACCTAAACTCCAGCTTTTACTTGATTATCACCATCCTGCTTCTGCTATTGGTGTTGTTAGGCTTTGGTCCTAGGTTTTATCTGCGACCTTTTTTCGATCAGCCAAGGCATTTGCAAATGGCGCAATTGCCTATCTATTTAATCCTTCATGGAATGTTGATGACTTTGTGGTACATTTTGCTCCTGGTACAGTCTGCCTTGGTGAATACCAAAAACATCAAACTACACATGAGGCTGGGCTGGGTATTGGGCGTGATTGCCATTCTTGCTGTCATATTTGCAATTCCTGTGATGATGGGCTTTGCGCCAAGGATGATGTCATTGGGGTTCTTGGATGTCAATAATGCAGAAAGACTATGGCTTCAAAATGTGATGTGGACGAATGATTTATTGGCTTTGATTACTTTCTCAGGTATGGTGGGTATTGGATTTTTCAATCGGAAAAACAAGAGTTTACACCGTACCATGATGCTTTTTGCTTCCATGGCTTTTACAGGTCCTGCCACAGGCAGATTGTTTGAATGGATGGCTCCTGCACTTTTTATGGAAGGTACGGTGCTGGTATTTGTTTTATTTCCATTGTCCGTTGTGATACACGATTGGGAGAAAGAAAAGAAATTTCCCAAGTATCCCTTATGGGGGCTGTTGGCGCTAATAATGATGATAACCTTGACCTTTCTGTTGCCATCTTTTGAATTTTGGACATCGCTTTTTAGAAGTCATTTGAGGTGAACAAATTTCACTTTCAATACTATCTATCACATGATTAGGGTATTGTGGGCGTGATGAATTTCAGGGAAATTTAGGAAAATGGTTTCACGCACACCTTGTCCCGAGCATCGGGAGAGCGCAACGAAAAAAAGAGAATCTTGTCCTCAAAATTGGGAGAACGCACCTGAATGATATAATTAAATCGTTGAGTCCGTTGCGTTTCCCTTTGCGCCCGCCGCGTGAAACCCAAAACCAAAATCAAATGAAAAAAACCTAACTTTTCCCAATAACAAGAAACTTTTCCAAAGTTTTGAACTTTGGAAAAGTTTAACCCTAAACCTATACACTATGGAAACACTTACCCCTTTGTCACCATCCAGAAGAATCGACTTGGTAGATTCCTTGAGAGGATTTGCTATTTTCGGAATTCTTATGGTCAACATGCCAGCTTTTTTCAAACCAGCCGTGGAGCTGATTATGTTACCTTCTTTTGGAGAAAGTACCATGGAGATCCTTTCCAATGGTTTTATTTACTTCTTTTTCACTGGAAAATTCTTTGTCTTGTTTTCGCTCTTATTTGGATTTGGATTCTATATCTTCCTTCATAAAGACGGAGAGGTAAGCAAAGAGAGTATCAGTTTGTTTCGGAAGAGGCTTTTTTGGCTCTTGATTATTGCCATTTTACATATTGTATTGATTTGGGAAGGGGATATTCTATTTTACTATGCACTATTTGGATTTTTATTGATCCTGTTCAGAAAGTCCTCTACCAAGAAAATCATCATCTGGATGCTGGTATTTTTATTGATCCCAATAGTTTTTGTAGGTTTGATCAGCATGCTGCCTCAATTTTTGGCTTCCAACCCAGAAGCATCGCAGGCAATGGAGAAAGGCAGTATGGAGCAATTGGCTGCTACCCAAGATTTAGCCCAAAGAGCGTATCTGGTGTACAATTCCGGATCTTACAACGAAGTTATTCAGATGAATATTGAGCAATGGCTTTTCCTTATATCTGGGATTATTATTTTCTATCCCACCTGTATGGTCATGTTCTTGATGGGCTTGTTGATAGGAAGAAGTGGTTTTTTTACCCGAACCAAGGAGTATGAACAGCAACTCAAGAAAGTCTTTTGGCTAACACTACCCTTTGGTGTATTTTTAAATCTAGGTCTCTTACTTTCTCTTGCCAATGCCAGTCCGGCTTCTTTGGATCATTGGGCTTTTATCGGAAGGACCACGGGAATTTTAGGAGGGATAGTGATGATGTTTACTTATGTTTCAGGTTTTATCATGTTGTACAATCGAGGGAAGTTTGCAGGACTGTTTTCGGGCTTTTCAGCCGTAGGAAGAATGGCACTTACCAATTACATTTCACATTCAGTGATCGCTTTGTTGCTTTTTAGATTAGGTTTTTTTGGGTTATTTGGAGAACTTGAAGTGTGGCAGGGGATTTTGTTGGTTTTAGCTATTTTTAGTTTCCAAATATCCTTTAGCAAATGGTGGCTGAGTAAGTATAGGTTTGGTCCACTAGAGTGGCTGTGGAGAGTGCTGACTTATAGAGAAATAAACGTATTTAAAAAATGATACAATGAAATTTCAAAACCACATCGTCTGGATTACAGGAGCTTCCTCAGGGATAGGACTCCACTTGGCAAAAGCTTTTGCTAAAGAAGGTGCCATCATTGCAGCCTCGGCGAGAAGAATGGCATTACTTGAAGCGCTTGTTCTGGAAATAAAACAGGAAGGAGGAAGTGCACAAGCTTTTTTTTGTGATGTGATGGATGAGCAATCCATCGAAAAGTGCATGCATGATATTGTTCAAGCTTTTGGAAAATTGGATGTCTGTGTTGCCAATGCAGGTGGAGGGGTTATGGGGAAAATTGAAAAGCTTTCTGCAGACGAATGGGATAGACAATTACGGTTGAATGTGACAGGACTTGCACTTACAGCCAAATATGCCCTTCCCGAACTTCGAAAAACTAATGGCCGGCTTGCTTTAATTGGAAGTGTAGCAGCTTTCGTTCCCAATCCCAATCTAGGTGCTTATGGAGCTAGCAAGGCGGCAGTACAAAACATCGGAGAGACTTTACAATCTGAGTTATTGGGTTCGGGGGTCAGTTGTACGACGATCCATCCTGGATTTGTGGACAGCAATATCACACGGGTGGATAATGATGGAAATTTTCATCCAGAAGCCAAGGATCCTAGACCTGCGAATCTGATATGGCCCACAGAAAAAGCAGCTGTAGCCATGGTTAAATCGATTTCCAAACGGAAAAAGATGGTAGTTATCACAGGTCATGGAAAAGTGATGTATGCTATTTCAAGATTAGTTCCAGGAATATTGAGGAAGATGATGGCGAAGATGAATGGGTAGGTATCAATAAATTCGCCTCCTATTCTTTTTTTCTTTTCTAGCATGTATCTTTAATCCATCCCAATGAACAAACTATGAAATCAGCAATTTTCAGAATATTTTTTATTTGCGGATTGGTAATCGCATGTAATCCTCCTTTAGAAACCATACAGCCAACAAAAAAAAATATCTCAGAATCAGTTTTTGCTTCAGGACTAATAAAGGCTAAAAATCAGTACCGCGCCTATGCCAATTCCAATGGAATTCTCCTATCAATATTAGTGGAAGAAGGCCAGCTTGTAAAAGAGGGGCAAATTCTTTTGGAGGTTTCCAACGAATCTGCAAAATTTTCGCGAGAGTCGGCCGAACTGGCTAGAAATTTCAATGATCGTAAAGAGAATGAACTAAAGATCAAAGAACTGGAAGTAAGTATAGAGTTTGCGAAAAATAAGTTTGAAAATGATTCTTTGCTTCTGATAAGACAAAAAAACCTCTGGTCAAAGGGTATTGGTACTGCAAATGAGCTGGAACAAAGGCAATTAAATTTCCAAAATTCTAAAACTCAATTTTTATCAGCCCAACTTCGATATCAAGATTATAAGAGGGAACTAGAGTTTAATGAGCGCAATGCATCCAAAAATTTAGCGATTTCAAAGTCCTTGGAAGGGGACTTGATGTTAAAAAGTAAAATTGATGGAAAAGTGTATGCTCTTTTGGTAGAAAAAGGTGAAATGGTCAATCCTCAAACTCCATTGGCAATCATTGGTAGTGACGAGGATTTTATCCTTGAGATGCAAATAGACGAGTACGATGTAGTGAAAATACAATCTAATCAAAGGGTTTTGATCAAAATGGATAGTTACAGGGGCGAAGTTTTTGAAGCTAAGATAACAAAAATCAATCCCATCATGGATGAACAAACCAAAAGCTTTACCGCAGAAGCTGAATTTGTAAAAGGGCCTAAAGTGCTTTATCCTAATATGAATTTTGAAGCTAATATTTTGATTCAAACCAAAGAAAATGCACTGACGATCCCTCGTGCTTATCTTTTTAAAGATCAATATGTCATTGACTCAAATAAAGATACAATACAAGTGGAAGTTGGTCTCAAGGATTACCAACTTGTGGAGATTAAAAGTGGGATTTCAGAGCAGACCATATTGATAAAACCTAGCTTATGAGGTTTGCTTTGATTTTCGAAATAGCCAAAGCTTTGATGCTTGCCCGCATGAAGCAGACAATGGTTGCCGCAGTTGGTGTAACCTTTAGCATTACGATGTTTATAGCACTTTTAGGATTTATGAATGGACTCAATGACCTCTTGGATGGATTGATCCTAAACCGTACACCACATATCCGCTTTTATAATGAAATTAAACCTAGTGAAGAGCAACCAGTTCAATTTTTTGAAGAATTACAAGGTTATTATAACATAATCCGATCAGTAAAGCCTTCAGGTGCAAGGGTAAATATTTACAATAATGAAGCCATCATAACAACACTCAAAGATGATCCAAGAGTATTGGGTGTAGCTCCCAAAATCAACGTACAGGTCTTTTTCAACGTAGGCAAAGTGGATATTCCAGGGTCCTTAAATGGGATTGATGTAGCTGAAGAAGACAGACTCTTTGCATTCAGTGATTACGTGGTAGCAGGCGATTTTATGGAGTTGCAATACACCACAAACAGTATCATTCTTGGAAAAGGAGCCGCCGACCGCATAATGGCCGAAATTGGAGATTATGTACAAGTGACCACAGCTCAGGGAAATAGACTGCTTTTGAAAGTCGTTGGTTATTATCAGTCAGGTTTGGGAGAACTGGATAATATTCAATCCTATGTTTCGCTAGGTACAGCCCAAAAAATGATAGGGGAGGGATCTTCTTTCGTTACTGATATTCAAGTCAAAATGCATGATTTCATATTGGCTCCTAAGACTGCTAAAGAGTATAGTGCAATTTTTAATATCCAGGCAGATGATATTCAGACGGTCAATGCCCAATTTGAAACAGGTTCAGACATCCGCTCTATGATCAGCTATGCGGTGGGAATTACGCTTTTGGTGGTATCCGGTTTTGGGATTTACAATATCCTCAACATGATGATCTATGAAAAAATGGATACCATCGCCATTCTAAAAGCTATAGGATTTTCTGGTATGGATGTACAACATATATTTACGACAATTGCCTTATGCATAGGTTTTGTTGGAGGATTACTTGGACTATTTTTTGGCTATATGGTTTGCTTGGGAATTGAGCGGATTCCTTTTGAGACAGAGGCATTACCTACGATTAAGACTTTTCCAGTTAACTTCAATCCAAAGTATTATATGATAGGAGCGATCTTCAGTTTGGTAACGACCTATTTTGCAGGGTTTTTTCCCTCTCGTAAAGCAAGTAATATTGATCCAGTAGAAATCATCCGAGGAAAATAGCATGCAAAAGCAAAAAGTCATAGAAGCTATCAGCATCAACAAGTACTTTTACAGTCCAGTAAAAGTTCAGGTGCTCAAGGATGTTTCTTTTTCAGTTAATAAAGGTGAGTTTGTCTCTGTGATGGGAAAGTCTGGTTGTGGCAAATCAACTCTTCTATATGTGCTTTCGACAATGGATACGGATTATGAAGGCAAGCTATTATTAAATGACCAACTGATTACAGGTCAGCCTTCTCATAACCTTTCCATTTTAAGGAATGAAAAAATAGGCTTTGTTTTTCAGTTTCATTATTTGATTCATGAATTCTCAGTTTTGGAAAATGTAATGATTCCTGGACTGAAGCTCAATAAATTATCCAGAGAAGCAGTTGAGCACGAGGCCATGGAAAAACTCCGTATATTCGATATGCAAGACCATGCCTTGAAAAAAGCGAATCAATTATCAGGAGGTCAAAAACAGCGGGTCTCTATCGCAAGGGCCTTAATCAATAACCCTTTGATCATCATGAGTGATGAACCTACGGGGAATTTGGATAAGAAAAACTCCGACTTGGTTTTTGGAATCTTTCGGGACTTGGTTCAAGAATTTCACCAGACCATGTTGATGGTTACCCATGATGCAGAGTTAGCTGAAAAGACTGATAGAACAATTTGGATGGAGGATGGGAGGATTATTTCCCATTACTAAGCAATCAATGAGATTTTGAAGTAAATCTAGAGCGTCTTTGAATTGCATATTACGTTTGACGATTTGAGTAAAGAACCTTATTGAAAAGTGGAAAAAGTAATACTTACTATTGAATCAATCTTTTGAGTATATCCGACCTTTTCGCCATCAGAAAGGTATCCGGGAGATATAAGGATTTGGATGACTTAGATAATTTAGATTATGACAAAATATAAAATTGGAAGAGTGTTTTTATTTGTAGGATTGATTTTAATATGGAGTCATCCCATACAGGCCCAGTCCCAGCCCACCATTCTGATCACCTACCACTCCCTATCCGGTAAAACCAAAGCCATGGCCGAGTCAGTAGCTAAAGGTGTGGCCGAAGTCCAAGGCGTTGAATATATCCTCAAACCCATAGCGGAGGTAACTGAAGACGAAATTCTACAGGCCTCAGCAATCATCTTAGGTTCTCCTGTTTACAATGCCAATATGACACCCGAAGTACAATCCTTTATCAATTCTTGGCCTTTTGAAGGTCGCCCTATGAAAAACAAACTAGGAGCAGTGTTTGTGACTGGAGGAGGTTTTTCGATTGGAGAAGAAGCAGTGATGTTCAGTATGATCAGGGCCATGATGATCCATGGAATGATCATCGTAGGAGGAGATGAGTTGGAAGCTGCTTTCGGTGCTTCGGCAATTACAGGAGAAGGAGATTTTGAAGGTATAGAGGTTCATGAGATTTTTTTGAGAAAAGCTGAGGGTTTGGGGAAAAGAATAGGGGAATTGAGCAAAAATAAAGATTGATTTAATGTTAAGAAATAAAAAGGTCTTATGAGCGAATAAGATCATTTTTTTACCATCCTCAATTACATATTACTAATACAACTCCAGTGTTGTTTATATTATGTTAACATTAAATTTGTATAAGATAATGATTAGAAAATATTAAGAAAATAAGGAGGTAATCTTCGACGACTACATTTGTCGCATGAAGATCAAGTTATTGTTATTATCATTTTTACTGATTGGTTCTTCTGATTCGTTTGCTGCCAAAATCATTGGAAAGATCAGAGATACATCAAGTAAGGAGCTGCTCATAGGAGCATACGTCAGCATCACCAATAATTCAAGCCAGGAAGTTTATAGAACCATCACTGGCTTAGATGGTACCTACAATTTATCAAATATTCCTAAAGGCGTCTATTCCCTGGAAGTTTCTTTCATGGGGTATGCTAGTTTCCGCGAAATCATTGAATTTACTACTGATAATACGACTTTATCAATAGATTTTGATTTGGAATCTGATGACGCGGTACTTTCTGAAGTGATTGTGTCAGCTGGTGTAAAGGGTACAGATATTCAAGCGAGACAACTAGAAAAAAACTCAGCTAGTGTTTTGAATATCATTTCAGCAAGACAAATTCAGCTTTCGCCTGACATTACAGTTGCCAACGTGATTCAGAGAGTGTCAGGTTTGTCTATTGAAAGAAACGCCAGCGGTGACCCTCAGTATGCAATCGTCAGAGGTATGGACAAAAGGTACAACAACACCTTGGTCAACGGAATCAAAATCCCTTCTCCTGATAACGAAAACAGGTTTGTTCCCTTAGATATTTTTCCAGCTGTACTACTTGAGAGATTGGAGGTTTATAAATCCCTTACAGCCAACATGGAAGCTGACGCAATAGGCGGAACGGTCAATATGATCATGAAGAGCGCTCCAAATCAATTGATGTTAGAAGGTGATATTCAATTAGGCTATAATCAATTGAACTTAGATCGACCTTTTCAAACCTACGATAGGTCTTATCTCAATAGACGCTCACCAAAGGAGAGATTTGGGGACAATTATCGTGCGACCCCAGCTGACTTTCCTGTTGAAAATATGATCAATAAAGGTATTACAACGCTTCCTGATATTTTCGCAAATTTAACTTTTGGTAATAGATATCTAGACAATAAACTTGGTGTGATGCTTGGAGGTAGTTTTCAGAATTCCTACAGGCCTGTTTCCAACTACTTTTATGATCCAGGTGTTAGTTTCTTGCCTGGAAACCCACTTTTGATGCGGGAGTTGATCGAAAGGGAAACTAGCTCTCAGCTTCAAAGAACTGCTTTTCATGGTAAATTAGATTATGCTATTAATCCTAAGCACAGCATTAGTCTCTACCTAGGTCAATATCTCCTGAATGAATTTAGAGTAAGGGATCAAGTGAGAAGGGAATCGTTTGTATCTACTACAGATTACGCAGTCTATCCAATAACTAGATTCAGCAATATTTTTCAATCTATCACTACTACTAACCTTCAAGGGGATAAGGTATTGATCAAAAATAGACAGGAAATCTTCTTCTGGGAGAGACAATTGGGAGAGACAATGGTAGAGATGCTAGCCCGAACACCCGTCAGAGCACCTTACATAGGAGAACCACAAGGGGAAGCAATTTGCCTGGATCCAAATAATAATTATTACACTGTAAGCGAAGAGTTGAATAGTTCAACACCACCGAACCTTTATAAATATTTACTTTCAAATTAATAGCAAAATTATGAAAACTACATTCAAAACTTGGTCTATTTTAGCACTGTTTATTTTATCTATCGGAACAATAAGCTGTTCTGATGATCCCGAGCCAGAAATGCCTACCATCGTCAATGTGCCAGATACCAATCTCGCTACTCAAATTCGTCTAGCACTAGACCTTGAAGCAAATGCTCAGATCACATCTGAGGATATGTTGAGACTAGAGGAATTGACAATAGATGGTGGTTCTGATTTCTCAGGATCAATCTCCGAAATAGCTGACCTTACAGGGTTAGAATATGCTGAGAACCTTACTTATCTTCATTTTGGGAGTACCAAGGTGTCTGACCTTACACCGATCAAGGACTTAAAAAAGGTGGAATACCTCAGAATGAACAATACAGATGTCACTGATCTGAGCCCTGTGTCAGAATATACTACGCTTACGTATTTCAATGCGAATACAGCTAGAGGGATTACTGATATTAGCCCACTTTCTAAAAATACTGGACTGAAAGAAATAATCCTTAGAGAAGTACCAATGGGAAATGCTGGTCTGAATACCATCAGAAATTTCACCACACTCTATAGAATCAACATGAGAAACACTGGAGTTACCAATGTAACAATCTTAGCAGAAATGATGGCTGCTGGTGCCTTACTAGATTCTACTCCAGGTGCAGCAGAAAATGGTGGTGCTACCTTGGATTTGAGACAGCTTACTGTTGAGGATTGGAGTCCAATTAGGCCATATTTGGATCAAATTTCAAATATTGAGGGTGTTCCAGCAGAGGATTAATTTAAAGCATATAGCTTTAAAAAAGTTTGCTTAGCTCTAAAAACCACTCACCCAAATAGGAGAGTGGTTTTTTAATTCCCATCCTTATCTCTAATGAATACTTGGATGGTATTTTAATTAACTTTGCTGCATGATACAGCGAACTTTTTTTGTTTTGCTTTTGGGGTGTTTCAATGCGGTTTTCTTCGATGCACAAGCTCAAGTAAAAGAGTGGACATTAATTTGGTCTGATGAATTCAATTATAAAGGCTTACCCGACTCTTCAAAATGGACTTACGAACTAGGTCATGTGAGAAATCAAGAGCAACAATACTATACCCAAAGCAGGCTTGCCAATGCAGAAGTACAACGAGGGAAATTATTCATTACAGGAAGAAAAGAAAAATATCCGAACGCTGCCTTCGAACCCGGATCGACCAATTGGAGAACCTCGGAACCTTATGCGTCCTATACCTCAGCAAGTATCAGTACTCAAGGATTGCATGCTTGGACTTATGGCAGGATTGAGGTACGTGCCAAGCTCCCAAAAGGGAAAGGCCTGTGGCCTGCGATATGGATGCTGGGAACTGATATTGATGAAGTTGGTTGGCCTTTTGCAGGTGAAATTGACATCATGGAGCAAGTTGGCAAAGAACCCTTAGAAATTCATGGAACCGTACATTATCCTGTCGGCAATGATGAGGAATATTTGTCCAATGGGGGACTTCATGTCCAAAAGGATTTGGCACGGAAGTTTAATGTGTATGCGATTGAATGGTCAGCGGAGAAAATCGACTTTTATGTCAATGATGACCTGTATCATTCATTCATAATTGATCATGCTGGCATTGGACCAGATAACCCTTTTCGCAAACCCCATTTTTTGATCATCAACCTTGCCATGGGAGCCAATTGGCCTGGGCCAATAGATGATAAGGTTCTGCCACAGCAGTTTGTTATAGATTATGTAAAGGTCTATCAAAAGCAGCTATAGTTTTTTGACAAAAGTCTTTAAAATTGCTTCAACCGCATCTTCACCAAAACAATCTTTTCCTCTTTCAAAACATCCTTTTTTTGGTTAAAAAAGGCATGAAGATTAACATTTTTGGTATCGACGGATTGACCTTGGAATGTTTCAACGTAGCTATTGAAGAAAGTACGAGAGTCCATTTGATAAATGATCCAATCCTCATGGTATGTCCATGAAAGTTGTCTCAATGGAAATTGATCAATATCGTTTTCTATACCTGATATCATTTTCCTGATATTCAAGTCGAAGTCCAAAAAAATCCAATGAGGCCTTTTGTAGTCGTAGGTAGCTGAAAGAAAATAACCAAAAGGCAAAGGGAAGAAGCTACTAACATAGCTAATTTTCTTGTTTTCAATAAAATATTCTGTATAGGCTTTCGTGTCTTTTCCCAGACGAACTTTTGTTTCCCAGTCTGTTTGATATTTACCAAAATCAAATACGATACTGTCCCTTAAGTAGCCATCCTGATTAAAGAAATAGACATTATTGGTAAAATGTTCAAGAAAATAAATGTCATTCGATGGCCCTTTGAGATAGGTATGAACATAGCCAAAGGGTATCATTTGTTCTGTTCCTTTTCGGACAGGTACAAATCCCACAGTATCCACCTCTGATGTCCGGATGAAAGTATATTGTTCATTTAATTCTCCGTAGGGGAAATGTTTCAACATAAAATCTTGCCCATGATATACAAATTCAGCGATCTGATTTTTGGTTTCTTCCAATAAGTTTCCTTTGAAATCAAATACAAGGGATTTTTTCAGGTATCCTACATCCACTCTTATCTGATCATTTCCAACCAACGACATCCCATCAAAAATCCTGAACTCTCCAGGCCCATCTCCGTAGTTTCGAATCATGTTTTCTAAATTACCCACATTGTCAAATATAAAAATACTGGCATTTTCACGACTCTCTACGATGATATGATCATCCGTGAATAACATCTTGAAAGCATTCACTATGGGTTTTTCATCAGGATAGTCCAAAAGCACATAATCAAGCTCTTCGAAAATTTCAGAAGCTAAATACGCTTCCCCTTGATCCAAATCAATCCGGATAGCGTTTGAAGAAGAATCCTTGCTGCAACTTATTAGGAAGGATGAAATAATTGCGTATAAAAAGAAGTTCAGATGTTTTTTCATAAATTCATATTCAAAAAGTTAATATACCCTTTTTTTACTTTTACCTTCCATCTATACATTTCTATTCGTAATTTTAATTCCTAAATTGAATATACTATTCTTTACCAGTAATATCGATTTATTGGTAAAATTGGCTGCTATTAGTAAATTCCAAAAAATCGGAACAAATAATCAATTAGATTCAACCGGCATGACTCGGGCAGGTATCAATCAATTTCAATGCAAAGTTAAATCGGTTTTAGTATGATTTGCTCGCTAAGTGCTGTAAATCGCAATTTCTTAATTTACATCAATTCAACCATTCAATTATTCAACCACTCAATAATTCAACCATTCAAAATTAATGGCTAGAAAATCCAAACCTCAAAAGACCACTTTTAACCCCATTAGCTATCTTAAGTCTGGCAATGCACGTAAATTACCTATGCATGAATGCCTGATTCCTAAAAGCTGGCAGGAAGACAAGAAATTCCCGATCCTATTTTCAAGAAAACATGTCAATGGGAACTTGACTTTTGTGTCTGTGTTAGTGGATTTACTATGCACAGGTGCCAAAGATGTATTGTTTTTTGTTAATGAACCTGATTTTATCTATCATGAAATTTTGGAGACTTACGAGGAAAACTTATTAGTCGAGTTCGTTCCTGTGAATTATGAATTGATTCATAATATCATTTTTGAATCTGTTGCTTTTGCCGAGGAGTATGGCATCGCACCTCATGAAGATTTTAGATTTGTGGAGATGATCCTGGAAGAAGATACAGATGACTTTCCAAGGATAGATGTTCCATTGGGTGAAAATGGCAAGGCTCATTTACACCTCAATGAAGGGGATGATAGAATTAAATATTTCGAGCATCAAATCCTCAAATACGGCAAAGAAGGTACCTATGAAATATTTTACCATGATCATGAGGGTGTTTTTGACGATGACTTCGAGGACGATGAAGAATTTGAAGATTACTTGATGAACTCCTGTCTATTTTGGGAAGAAGAAGATTGGGAGGATTATTATGAAAATATAGATTTGGAGGATTTGCCAATAGATATCGTTTATCACATTATCCCCAGATTGCCTGATTATGATTATGAGAAAATGAAGCAAGAAAAACTCTTTGCTCCATTTACCAAAATCCAGTCAACTGATAAACCAACTTCTAAATCAGACTATAGTAAAAGGGAGAGAGAAAAAATGCATGAAATCTTTGAATTACTGCAAGATTGGGACGCTATTGACACTGAACCAAACCCCACTATCATCAATAAAATTGAAAATGAATTAAAGCAATCGCCAAATAATAGAATCCTACTGCAATACAAATGGGAATACTTTCATAGAATTCAAGCAGATGAAAAAACCATTGAGATAGCTCTTGAGATGAAAAGGAAATTCCCGGATTACCTTTTTGGACTCACTTGTCACGCCCAAACCCTAATTGAATTAGAAAAAGTAGATGAAATCCCTGATGCTATGAATAATTTGCATAAACTTCAGGATTTAGATCCCAAAAGGAAAAAATTCCATACGACAGAGCTATTAGCCTTTTATTCTCCATGGATCTATTACTATTCAATGACAGGACAAATTAGGGCTGCTTTTTTCTTGATGCGATTGCTGATAGAACTCGAAGTGTTAGGAGATATAAGTTTACACCCTATGGTGCTTGAAGCTTACAGGAAAGCTACATCGAAAATTGTTTCCGCTTATCTTAGTAAAGTTAAGTCAGGTTATATTTCTAAGGATGATTTTATTGAAAGGATGATGATTTGATAAGTCACAAAGGGATTTTCTTTTGTGTATCTTTACATTCCTAACCACTAAAACCATGAATAAATCAATTCAAAACCTCTTAATTCTAAGCGCAGGAATGAGTATAGCATGTTCCCAACAAGAACCGGAGTTTCAATATCCGGATATACAGCCGCCCACAGCCACTGTCAAGCCTTTTGAAATCACAGCCAAGCATGGTCATGTACGTGTCGATAATTACTATTGGCTCAATGACCGTGAAAATCAAGAAGTCATTGACTACCTCAATGCTGAAAATGCATACATGGATACCATGTTGGCACATACCAAAGACTTTCAAGCACAACTTTTCAATGAAATGAGAAGCAGAATCAAAGAAGATGACGCTTCTGTTCCTTATAAACTAGATGATTTTTACTATTATTCTAGATATGTGGAAGGTGGAGAATACCCCATCTATGCTCGAAAGAAAGGTTCTCTCGAGGCTGAAGAAGAAATCATCATGGATGGAAATGAATTAGGGAAGGGGAAATCTTTCCTCAACTTCTTTACTTCTGTCAGCCATGACCACAACTTCGCAGCAATCATCATGGATACCCAAGGAAGGAACTTTTACACTGTCATGATCAAAGATCTCCGAACTGGAGAGATGTTGCCTGACAAAATTGAAAATATCAGGAGTTCAGCTGTGTGGACTACGGATAACAAGTCCTTCTATTACTCGATTCCTGATCCAGTTACACTCAGAAACTACCAAGTCAAAAGGCACATTATTGGGCAAGACCCTTCCCAAGATGAAGTGGTCTTTGAAGAAAATGACCAAACACTCAACTGTGGAGTAGGCATCACCAAATCCAAAAAATACATCATCATTGGTTCAGGCCGAACAGACGCTTCTTATGCCTACTACTTAGATGCGGACAAGCCTGGCAAGCCTAGACTGATTGCTCCTATTGAAGATAATGTGCAATATGATGTAGACCACGCAGGAGGAGAAGATTTCTTCATTTATACCAATCAAGATGCGGTTAATTATAGATTGGTAAAAGCTCCTGTGTCTAATCCTATAAAGTCTAATTGGGCAGACGTAATTCCTAATCGCTCCGATATCTTTTTGGAAGGGGTGGATTATTTCAAAGATTACATGGCGGTGCAAGAAACCAAAGAAGGACTTGCCAAAATCAGAATTATCAAATATGCTGATAATTCTGACCACGAAATCCAATTCGACGAAGCAGCCTACTCTGCTGGCTTAGGATACAATCCAGCTTTTGATACAGACGTAGTGAGATATTCCTATACTTCCATGACTACTCCAAACTCTATTTATGATTACAACATGGATAATAGAGAAAAGGAATTGATGAAAGAGCAGCCCGTCTTGGGTGATTTTGATAAAAATAACTATCAAACCGAAAGGGTCATGGTCACTGCTAGAGATGGTAAAAAAGTCCCTATGTCTATTGTCTACAGAAAAGATAAATTCAAAAAGGATGGCAGCATGCCCGGCTGGATCTATGCCTACGGTTCTTATGGCTACTCCATGGATGCTTCCTTTAGTTCTTCTAGATTAAGCCTATTAGATAGAGGAATGGTCTATGCCATCGCTCACATCCGTGGAGGTCAAGAAATGGGAGGGGACTGGTATGAAGATGGAAAGATGATGAATAAGAAAAACTCCTTCTATGATTTCATCGATTGTTCTAAATGGTTGCAAGACAATGGCTATGTTGCCAAAGATAAACTATTTGCTTCTGGAGGAAGTGCAGGTGGATTGCTGATGGGTGGAATTCTTAACATGGCTCCAGAACTCTATAGTGGAGTGATTGCAGCTGTAGCTTTTGTTGATGTGGTGACTACCATGATGGATGAATCTATCCCATTGACCACCTTCGAGTGGCTAGAGTGGGGGAACCCAAACATTCAAGAGCAATACGAATACATGCTCTCCTATTCACCTTATGACAATGTAGAAGCCAAAGATTACCCCCATATCCTTACAACTACAGGTTTGCACGATTCTCAAGTTCAATACTGGGAACCTGCCAAATGGGTAGCCAAACTCCGAACCTTGAAAACTGACAACAATAACCTCTTCCTTTACACCAACATGGATGCAGGTCATGGTGGTGCCAGTGGAAGATTCGAAAGACTCAAAGAAGTCGCTCGAGAATATGCCTTCGTCTTCGATATCTTAGGAATTAGAGAATAAATATCTCGAAAAATCTATTTTCAAAAGCCCGATCACTCAAATGATTGGGATTTTTCATGTACTACTTATTCTAATCAGTGTTTACATTTCATTGAGCTTCTTTATGCAATCAATGACATAACCTATATCATGAAGTATCAAAGCAGCTTGAAATTGTTGACTGCGGTCTATTGACACTGATCAAAAGCAATGCTACCAAGCATATATTGTCAAAATCTTGTTTTATTACAACAAAAATTAAAATATTTCAATGAAAAAAAAACAAAAATACCCTGTTGTGGGTATTTTGATATAAAAAATATATATCTACATTTGTGAAGGGTGATTAAGCAATTTTTCTTTGGCATTCGCCAAACAACAAAACTTCAAAGGGCTATATTTTTTAGCCCTTTATTTTTACCCCCCCCCCCCTCGTCAAAAAAATATATGTAAATCCGCTTACTTGCACGTAGCCTAACAAGTAAAAGTAGAATGTACGACTTTATGTTAGGTTGCATGAGGGCTACGCCACGGCGCACGAGTTGTCGTCTGTAGGCTAGTATCCGCAAAATATAATGCCTCTTCTTACACATTGTGTAACATTGCGGATATTCTAAAAAAATAAAAGCCCCTCCGATTCCACCGAAGAGGCCCTTAATCATTGAATACTTTATCTTTTGAAATTCATCCTTCTCCAATTCCCCAATAACCAACCCTTATCTAAAATCTAAAATCTCACAAGATGCAAGACATAAGACCAAAGAAACAAGACAAAACCTCCAACACTCCGATGAATTGTGCAATCGAGCAACCGATTAGAACCCTTCCCCAGTTACTCATACACCCCCCTTCGCTTAACGTTTAACACTTAACAATTAACCCTAATTACCCCGACCCCTTGGGGCAGTTAAGCAACTCCCGACCCCTCGGGAAACTCAATCCCTCAATCAACTATTTAAATCTGTGAAATCCGAGTAATCTGCGCGCACCCCAATCACCCCAATCACCCCAATAGAATCACGGAAAAATTCCCAAATCCATATAACTCACCGCGATTCGCTCTATGGCAAGGATAAAGGCGGCAGTTCTAAGACTTTGAATATTTTTATCTTTCCTCGTTTTATTCATGGCATGATAGGCCTCTACCATCGTTTCTTCAAGACCAGACAATACCAAATCCCTTTCTGATGCACCTCTGATCAATGCATCTTTTTCTAGATCAGTAAACTGCTCTCCTGTCGCATTTTCAATAGTTCCTAAAAGCTTCCTATACTTCTCCATATCATAACGCTTCTCAAGCTTTCCAAAAGAAACACGTGACAGGTTTTTCAACCACTCAAAATAAGAAACAGTCACACCGCCTGCATTCAAATACATATCAGGAATAACCAGGATACCCCTCTCCAGGAGAATTTTTTCTGCTTCCTGAGTGACAGGGCCATTGGCAGCCTCACCGATAATTTTAGCTTTGATTTTGGAAGCATTCGCTTTGGTAATCTGATTTTCCAATGCCGCTGGTACAAGAATATCACATTCATAGGTGAGTAGATCAATACTATTTTTGATAAACTCTCCCTTTGGATAACCCTTAAATCCTTTAGTTCTCAATTGATAAGACTTCAAGGCTTCAATATCTATCCCTTCTGGGTCATAAATCCCTCCATTCCACTCAGCAACAGCAATGATCTTTGCCCCAGCTTCCATGATATATTTTGCGGAATAGTAACCCACATTACCCAAACCTTGAATTATCACAGTTTTTCCCTTCATACCGGTAGGCAGCCCAATGGCAGCCATATCCTCCTCTACCTCCACGGCCTCTCTTATACCAAAAAAAACTCCTTGACCCGTTGCCTCTGTCCTTCCGTCTATACCATGTTGTGAAAGTGGTTTTCCTGTTACACATCCCTTCGCATTGATCAGCTCTGGATTGAAAGCTTCATAAGTATCCACTATCCAAGCCATCTCTCTTGCACTCGTGCCATAATCAGGTGCCGGTACATCTATTGCAGGACCGATAAACTTCTTCTTGATCAATTCCGAGGTATATCTTCTGGTGATTTTCTCTAGCTGAGTCTCATTATACCTTAATGGGTCTATGCGAACCCCTCCCTTAGCACCACCAAATGGAACATTTACTAGAGCACATTTGTACGTCATCAATGCGGCTAGACCCTTAACTTCGTCCTCATTCACGTGTTCACTATAACGGATACCACCTTTTACAGGGAGTTTATGATGGGAATGCTGAACACGATAACCAGTCAAAGTTTCGTAGGTCCCATCTTCGTTTCTTAAAGGAAAATTGAACTTGTAAATACTATTACATTGCTTGATTTGTTCAATCAAACCTGCGTTGAGATTCATGTGTTTGGCGGCATCATCCACAAAACCACACACATCGTCAAATAAACTATAAGCTTGTTCCTTACTCATAAAAATTGTCATATTTGGTGAATACACTAAGATACAAATCATTTAAAAACTTCAACCCCGCAACCCTGATATTTATTATAAGCGGAGTATTTCTAATAAAAAATAGCGAAGTACAAATCATACCAATCACCAAGCTTTACAAACAGAAAATTTACAATCACCCAATCACCCAATCACTATTTAAATCTGCAAAATCCGCGAAATCTGCGAAATCCGCGCGCCCCAATCCCCTGACCCCTCTTGGCAATCCCCCCCTCTACCTTTACCAATTTTTTTCCTTAAAATTAAGCATGATAAAGTACTCCTTTTTCCTTTTAGTTGTACTCCTATTTTCTTGCAAGGAAATGGAAACACCAAGCAATGAAAACACTTACTTTCCACCTTTAATTGGAACAACCTGGGAATCTCTGTCCCCTTCCTCCTTAGGGTGGAATGAAAATGAATTAGAAGGACTCTACGATCTGCTAGAATCGGGCAATACCCGTGGTTTTATTGTTTTAAAAGATGGAAAAATAGCCATTGAGAAATACTTTGGAACGCAATTGATCGGAAACCAACCCTTCAACCAAAACTCAATCTGGTACTGGGCCTCTGCAGGAAAAACACTTACTGCCGCACTAACAGGCATCGCTCAACAAGAAGGTTTTATAAATATCCAATCTCCAAGTTCAACGTACCTCGGAACCGCTTGGACTGCTGCAACCACTAGCCAAGAAAATGCGATCACAGTCTGGCATCAACTTACCATGACCACAGGGCTAGACGATGGAGTCAACAATAGAGACAATACTAGTCCAGAAAGCCTGAGATACCTAGCCGCTCCAGGAACAAGGTGGGCTTACCACAATGCCCCCTACACCCTTTTGGAACAAGTGATTAGCAATGCCTCCAATAGAAACTTTACTGATTATTTCAATGACAAAATAGCCTCGAAAATTGGAATGGCAGGCACTTGGCAAAAGATCGATTTCAATAACGTCTACTTCAGCAATACCAGAAGTATGGCAAGATTTGGTTTATTGATTTTAAGGAAAGGGAAGTGGCAAAATCAAGAAATACTCAGCGACAAAGCATTTTTTGAACAAATGGTCTCAACTAGCCAAAGCATAAATCCAGCATATGGATACCTATGGTGGCTCAATGGTAAATCTCCATTCATGATTCCCACACTTCAATCACAATTCAACGGAATTTTAATCCCAAATGCACCCTCCGATATGATCATTGCAGCAGGCAGAGATGGACAGTTCGTTTGTGTTGTTCCTTCTCAAAATCTAGTCCTAATCAGAATGGGCCTAGACACAGATGATTCATTAGTTTCCTTCATCTACCTTAACCAAATCTGGACTGCCCTCAATCAAATCTTAAAGTAAGACATCTTGCTATCTTTCAACCCCAAATCCTCCGATGAATCGTGTAACCGTCTAACCGATTAGTACCCCTACACAATTACTCAGTTACTCCTTCAACCCCCTCGCTTAACCTTCAATCCCCTCGCTTAACGTTTAACCCTTAACCCTAACCACCCCAATCCCTCGGGAAACTTAATCACCCAATCACTACTTAAATCTGCGAAATCTGCGTATTTACCTTCCTCAGGGAGGATCCGCGAGCCCCAATCCCCCTCCGTTGTGTCCGTTGCGTCATCGTTGCGATCGCCGCGAGAAACTTTATTTCAAAAAAAGCCTTTTAGAGCTCTTTGAGGAATGTAGAGAGCTTTGTGTTCCAAAGATCCGACCCAACAAAAAAAGCCCCAGTCTCCCAGGGCCTTCTCAATTTCACATTTATATTCAACTATTAAGGTAAAATAACCTTATCAATTACATGAATTACACCATTAGTCGCTTGGATATCTGTTGCTACAATACCTGAAGTCCTATCATTTTGGTCAATCAAACTTGGGCCAGATACATCTACAGTCACTTCATCACCCGAGAACATGGTGATAGTTCCATTAGATAAGTCTGTGGAGAAAACCCTCCCATCAAAAACATGATAAGCCAAAACACCCTGTAATCCTGCAAGTCCAATTCCGTCTTCTTCATCTATTAATTCCTCCAAGGAACCGAATCCTAGTTCACCCAACAGATCTACAAATGCATCATTTGTTGGAGCAAATACTGTTAAATTATTTGTGGTTGCCAAAAGATCAACAAAACCAGCAGCAACAACAGCTTCAACAAGAATAGAAAAGTTCTCATTTCCCAGAGCTACCTCTACTATGTTTTGAGAAGGCGGAAGCAATACCGCGTCTATTGCATGAATCACACCATTTCTTGCTCTGATGTCAGCCGCTACGATGTTCGCTCCATTGATTGTTAAGTTGTCAGCCGAAATCCCTATAAACTGTCCATTTACTGTTGGTACGAAAGTGTTGGTAAGATCAGTAGAAAGCACTGTTCCAGCCACAACATGGTACAATAAGATGTCTCTAAGACCAGGAAGATCTCTCACATTTCCAGGGTTCAATCCTAATTCAGCAAATGCCGCATCCGTTGGAGCAAATGCCGTCAGATCATTTCTTGAAAATACAGATGCCAATCCGGTAGAACCCAAGGCTGCATTGAATGTGCTGAAGGTGGCTCCTGCATTTCTTCTTTCATTCGCTGCACCCGCATTGCTTGGGATACCATGCTGCATTCTGTCAATGGTAGTAGGAATGTCATAAAGAGCAACTTCAGCATCCAATGTTGGTGATACTTCTTCTAGGTCTGCACAAGCAGTAAACCCTAATGCAAAAATGGTCAACACCGCTGACCAAATAAGCTGGTTTGTTTTTAGTTTCATTTTTTGTGTAGTTTAGATTAGGTTATTTGTATTTGATAACCGTTAAACCACCATGGTTTTTATTTTGTTTGAAGAATTATTTCGCTATCAGATTGAATTTTAGAATTTTAAAGGGTCAATCGTGCAATTAGCAACTTGAACTGTTATATTTTTACTTCCAATTTCATACAGATCCTAAGTCTTACCATGTCAAAAAGCTATTTTTATCTTAAGTCTCTTGCAGTCAAAGTACTAGATGAATTTAACCTGAGCACGATTTCCATCATTTTATTTCTTGCCTTGCTTTACCTAAGTGGCTGCACTGCCTCAAGGCCTGCTGTCACCCAAAAGCCAAGTACTGAGCCTATCTCAACCTCTAAACCTAACACAAGTATTGGCCTTCCTGAAAAATCCAGTAATGCGTCCTTCTACAACACCTACGAACTCACACTTAAAGAAGGTAGAAGAGAGTTCAGAGGCATTTGGATTGCCACTTTAGCCAATATTGATTGGCCTAAATCAGGCATGGATTCATGGGAAAAGCAAAAGTCTGACTTTATCGCTTTATTAGATTACTACCAAAATCTAAATTTCAACGCAGTCATTGTACAAGTCCGAACAGCTGGGGATGCCTTTTACCCATCTCGATTTGCTCCTTGGTCAAAATATCTAACAGGCCAACAAGGCAAAAAACCTAATACCACAGAAGATCCCCTTTCTTGGATGATCCTCCAAGCCCACCAGAGGGGAATGGAATTTCATGCTTGGCTCAACCCTTATCGAGCCACCTTTGACCTCGCTACAGACCAACTCAGCCCACAACATGATTTTTACAAACACCCAGATTGGATGATCAAATATGGGAACAAGTATTATTACAATCCTGGAATACCTGAAGTGCGCAAGCACCTGACCAACATCATTCAGGAAGTTGTTCAAAACTATGACATCGACGCCATTCATTTTGATGATTACTTCTACCCTTATAAAGTCGAAAAGGAAATTTTTAGAGATCAAGATACCTATAAGAAATTTGCTCAAGGACAATCTCTCGAAGACTGGAGAAGAAATAACGTGAATCTCCTGATCAAAGAGGTACATCAGACAATCATAGCTCAAAAACCTTGGGTACAATTCGGTATCAGCCCCTTTGGTGTATGGAGAAATAAAGATAAGGATCAAAATGGATCTAATACCCGCGCCGGTGTCACAAACTATGATGACCTCTTTGCAGACCCCATCACTTGGATGAAAAATGGCTGGATTGATTACATTATACCGCAGTTGTATTGGAGCATGGATTACAACTTAGCAGCACACCGAGAATTGGTGTCTTGGTGGGCTAGAAACTCCCATCAAACCAAGATCTATATCGGTAACAGTCCCTACAAAATCAGAGATAATGCAGATAAGGCTTGGGACAATCCCAGTGAAATTTCTAACCAAATTGAATTCGCGAGAAACTTCAAGGAAATAGCTGGAAATGCCTTCTTCTCTGCTAATTCACTTTATACAAAAAATAAAGACGTAGCCAACCTAGTCAAAAAGGAGAATTATAGATTCAGAACCCTGACCCCTCATTTTATATCAAAAAGTACAAATAACTTCCTTCCTAGCCCAAAAGCGGAACTCCAAATAGAGCATGGAATCCCGCAATTATTCCTACCATTTGCCATCGATCCCCAATATAGGTTTGCCTTAGTCTATTCAACCAATGACTTAAACCAAGTCAGTCAAAAAACAGATGGAATACCATTCAAAAAAATCTATCTTAACGACCGAAACAAAAATCTAATCATCCTTGATCAACAGGATTTAAGCCAGCAATTCTTAGTTTTGACCTTCATGGATAGATTTGGAAGAGAGAGCAAAGCTCAGGTCTTTGAATTGCTCAAAAAACTCTAAAGGCCTTTTATTAGCATGCAAAACAATACCACCAATAAACCCTGGATTTGGGTTCCTATGCTTTACCTCACCGAAGGACTACCTTATGTGATGATCATGACAGTCTCTGTCATCATGTACAAAAACCTCGGCGTAGACAACGCCGACATAGGCCTTTATACCAGTTTCCTCTACTTACCCTGGGTGATCAAGCCCTTTTGGAGCCCTTTAGTAGATCTTTTTGCTACCAAGCGAAAATGGTTCCTAGCCATGCAATTCCTGCTCGTGCTTGCCTTTCTGGGCGTTGGACTAGCGCTACCGACCAACTCCTTTTTTATACTCAGTCTTGCTTGTTTTTGGATTGCAGCATTTGCATCAGCAACCAATGACATCGCTTCTGACGGGTTTTACCTGATCGCACTCAAAGAAGACCAACAAGCCTTCTTTGTAGGCCTTCGTACCACCTTTTACAGAATAGCATTCCTGACAGGACAAGGATTGATTGTCATCATTGCAGGTTTCCTAGAACAAAAATTTGGAGACAATACCCAAGCTTGGTCACTAACCATGGTATCAGTTGCAGGTTTGATGCTATTGCTTACATTGGGAAATCTATTCAACACCCCAAAGGTAGAATCAGCCATAGATTATCAAAAAGCCAAAACACTTTCTTTCTTAGAAGTCTTTGTAAGTTTCTTCCGAAAAAAGGAAATCGGATTGGCACTAGCTTTTATCCTGACCTATAGGCTAGGGGAGTCCCAACTGCTGAAAATGGCCTCTCCATTTTTGCTAGATGATCAATCCCTGGGTGGGTTAGCCTTGACTACCTCAGAAGTGGGGTGGATTTATGGTACCTTTGGAATCGTAGCCCTTTCTGTTGGAGGCATAGTAGGAGGGATAGTGATTTCGAAAGATGGACTAGGAAAATGGATGATGCCCATGATCTTAGCCTTGAATGTTCCCAACCTATTTTATTACCTTTTAGCCAACCTCCAACCCGAATCCATTTGGTTTGCAGGAGCAGTGGTAGTCATCGAGCAGTTAGGCTATGGTTTTGGCTTTGCAGCATTTATGGTTTACCTTATATATATTGCAGAAGGACTTTCCAAGACTTCCCATTATGCCATTGCCACAGGTTTCATGGCCCTAGGAATGATGCTTCCCGGAATGATATCTGGCTTTATCCAAGAAGCATTAGGCTACGAAGGCTTCTTCATCATCGTAGTACTAGCTGCCCTCCCCGCCATCCTCCTCTCCAGATTCATCACTTACCCAAAAGACTACGGGAAAAAACAATAAGACACAAGATGCAAGATGCAAGACACAAGACAAAAGACACAAGACAAAAGACACAAGATGTAAGACATAAGATGCAAGATGCAAGACAAAAAAAACAACAAAAAGCAGAACCTTGTAATCGTGTAACGATTAGAAACTCTACCCAATTACACAATTACTCCTTCAACCCCCTCGCTTAACCTTTAACACTTAACGTTTAACCCTTAACCCCCGACCCCTCGGGGAACTAATCTTAGAGCTCTTTGAGGAATTTAGAGCGCTTTGTGATTTCCTCCCGTTAGGGATGATTCCAAAAATACAACCCAAAAAAAGCCGAATCATGCAATCGACTAGATCCCTACCCAGTTACACAATTACACAATTACTCCTTCAACCCCCACGCTTAACCTTTAACACTTAACGCTTAACGCTTAACACTTAACCCTTAACGTTTAACCCTTAACCCCCCGACCCCTCGGGGAACCAACTAACCAACACCCCATGAACCGCCTCCAAAAAATAGCCCAACTCTTTTCTCCCGCAGCCTTTGTCCATGACTCAGAAGAGGAAATACAAAAACTGGAGCAACTTATCAAATTACAGCAAATAGGAGGGGTCACCTTTTTTCATAGCAGACACAGTGCTGCCGCAAACTTTGAAGGCAGACAGGAAAAATTAACCTTTGACAATTCCTTGGAGAAACTCAAATCCCTCATAAAACGCTACCAAAGCATCAGCAAAACCCCCTTATTGATTAGCATAGACGCTGAATTTGGTCTTGCCATGCGCATAGAACAAACCCCACAATATCCCTACGCCATCACCCTTGGCCAACTACCTATTGAAATGGAGCCACTCATCTTTGAGTCAGGCAAACTGATAGGAGAGGACCTCAAGGCCATCGGTATACACCTCAACCTAGCACCTGTAGCAGACTGCAATACCAACCCCAATAACCCAGTCATCGGTTACCGAGCTTTCGGAGATGACAAAGAAAAAGTCAGCCGCTTTGCATTAGCCCAATACAAAGGCATGATTGCAGGAGGGATAGCTGCTTGTTACAAGCATTTCCCTGGTCATGGAGATACCGCAGTAGACAGCCACCTTGGATTACCAATCATCGACAAAACTAAAGAACAGCTATTGCAAGAGGAGCTTTATCCATTTATAGCAGGTATCAAGCAAGGTGTTGACATGATCATGGTCGGACACTTGGCAGTTCCAGCATTGACAAAAGGGGAGAGGCTTCCTGCCTCTCTCAGTAAGCATGTACTCAAGAATCTCTTGAGAGAGGAACTCGGGTTTAATGGGATAGTCATATCAGACGCCCTCAACATGAAAGCAGTCTCCGAGCTATATCCAACCAAAGGGGAATTAGAATGGAAAGCCTTTGATGCTGGAAATGACATCCTTTGTTTCTCTGAAAACATCACCGAAGGCATCCATTACATCAATCAAAATGCTACAGATGAACAAATAGATCTCAGCTATCAGCGAATTTACAATTTAAAAAACAAGCTTGGACTCAATACAGCCTCCAAACCAACTTTTTCAAAACTGAATGACAACAAGGCCAATACTTTCAATCAAATTGTAGCGCAGCAACTATTCAACACCCATTGGGATAAAGCCCAAATAACCCATCTATTAAAACCCAAAGATAAAATAGCCTTCATCGCAGCTTTCAACAACCTAGAGGATTTGAAAACACTTGAATTCAATAATTTAAACTTTCATGAAACCCATCAATTAGAAGACTTAAATCAACAAAAGCTAGATCTAATCACAGAAGAGCAAGCATGTATCCTGGGGATATTCCTACCATCCGCCAAGCCCATCAATCAATTTGGAATGGATCAAGCAAGCATAGACAAAATCAAAGTGCTATCACAGAACCCCAATGTCCTGATCATTCATTTCGGAAACCCACTAGCAACTAAAATCTTTATAACCTCTCAATCCAAATCCACCATTCTCCAAGCCTATCAAGCCCTCCCCGAATTCCAATCCCAAGCCTGGAATCATCTACAAACCCTCCGAACCTAAAAGTAAAGTAGCAAACCTTCCCAACTTTCCAAACATCCAACCCCAATCCCTCGGGACATTCCCTCCACACCCACTTTGCATTGTCAGCATAAGATTTTATTTTTGATGCGTTGAGTAAATTTTTTACTCGCACCTTTATTGCTTAAACTACACATAATATAACTCAATCATCTTGCTAGACTCTATCGTTACGTCCAAAACTAGAATCAAACTACTCCTTAAGTTTTTTTCAAATAACAACTCGAGTTACCTTAGAGCACTTGCAAAAGAGTTTGATGAATCCACCAACTCTGTGAGGGTTGAACTTAATAGACTCACAGAAGCCGGACTCCTAGTCGCTGATGAAGACGGAAAAACTAAAGTCTATAAAGCCAACAATACGCACCCATTCTTTAATGAAATCAAAAATATGGTTTCCAAATTCCTAGGCCTTGACGAACTCATGGAGAAAATTGTAAATCGAATGGGAAATGTGGAAAAAGCATACATCATTGGTGATTATGCCATGGGGATTGACTCTGGAACCATCGAACTCCTACTTATTGGCAAAGACTTGGATATAGAATACCTTGATTTTCTAAAAGAAAAAACCTACGAAAAACTCAATAAGAAAGTAAAAGTAGTCATATTGGAATCAAGTCCCTCAGATGTAATGGGGATTTTGATCTTTGGTAAATAAGGGAACTTAGTTATGAGGTTAATTAGGAGAAAGGAAAAAGAAAGTTAGTTTTTAAGTTGATTACGTTAATTGTAGAGGAAATATAAATAAGTGGAAGGAATTCCTGAAATTCTGAAAAATATGCCAAGGTCATTGCTCATATCTTTACTTTTTATCATTATTCTTTTTCAGATTTTCTCTGAGAAAATACCCGTTAACGAAGGTGCTTTTGGTAATGGGGTTTTCTACCGGGAGGTAGCCACAGCGTTTTTAGACCAAATCAACTCTGATGATGGCTATACCTTTCTTCAAGTTCAAAGAATACTGCCTTTTGCCCTATTGAATGCCATTTATATCTTGTTCGGTTTTGATTTTGATAGCAACTCCCTGATAATAGGAATGTTGATCTTTAACCTACTTGTCATCACCTTGGGAGTCTATTGGTATTTAAAAATCATCAAAAAACTTCGTCTAAACTCCAAATTAGAAGCCTTAGGTTTTATCCTTTTGTTTTTAACTTTTCCTGTACTCAAACAATACTGGTACGACCCCTTCACTACTGATTGCTTAGCTTTTGTCTTGGGAATTGGACAAGTGAATTACTTCATTAGATATGAAAAAAGTAAACTTCTCCTGATCTCTCTAATAGGAGCATTTGTATGGCCAATCATTTTCTTTGCAGGCTTGATTTTACTGATACTTCCCAACAAAGCCTTAGAAGTCTACCAAAAGGAAAGAACCAAAACCTTTTTTCCAACCTTTGCTATTGCGGTGATAATCGCTTGCGCCGTGATCTTGTCTTATAGTTTTGATAGGGTAGGACAGAACTTTACTACGCATGCGGTCATATGGCATAAACTCTCGCTGCTATCCCTTACGCTTTTTTTACGCTATGTCATGGTCAATAATCCCATCAATTGGGAAAAATCATTGCCATTATTATTGAAGAATTTTCAGTTTAAAAATTTATTCACAGTCATCACCGCTAGTCTTGGAATCACCCTGATCATCCTCTTGATTTCTAGTAATAATACTCAAATTAACCTTTTCCAGTGGTTTCAGAATTTTTGGAATAAAAATCTTAGGTACCCGCTTGACTTCCTCCCTGCTCACACTATTTATTATGGCTTTTTATTCCCTATTCTGATTGTGTTCATTAACAGGGTCAACAAGGCCATAGCAAAATTAGGCGTTGGTTTTTTTGTCCTTTTCCTCATCATTGCTTTTTTGACGATCCACCCAGAATCAAGACTGTTGATCTCCTTTGTCCCATTCTTAGTCCTGATGATACTCAAAGCACTGAGAAGATATAACCTTTCAAATACTGACCTCTATACTGTCTTTGTCATCAATATTCTACTCAGCTCGTTTTGGTTACCAATCAACTCTGAACAATTGATAAATACACTTTCCCAAGGAACATATCCACAAAGCTTTGCCGACTGGAAATATTTCATTCACTTTGGTCAATATTTCAACTTTTGGACCTACTTGATGGCTACCCTTCTCTTTGCCTTACTAATCTATGTTAGCACACAGTTTAAAAAACGCTACTTCAGAGAAAAAGAATACGAATCATGAAGAAGCTCTTATTCATCACTTGGGATGCTGATACCAGCAACTACCTGGAAGCCTTATTCTTCCCGATATTCAATAAATTGACCAAAAATACCAATATCCAAATTCATGTTATACAGTTCTCTTGGGCCAAAACTCAAGAAGTACTTAGACTCCAGCAAATCGCCCAAATTCAACAAATTACATTTTCTCATGTATATGTGAATAAAGATATGTGGGGTATGCTTGGAGTGCTGATTGCCCTTTTCAAGGGATTCCGAATCATCAAGGACTATATCAAAAATCACCACATCACACATCTGATGCCTCGATCTACCATGCCTGCTTTCATCTGTAACCGCATAAATGGCTGGCTCAAAGCCAATCAAATCAAATTGATCTTTGATGCAGATGGACTACCCCTAGAGGAAAGACTCGATTATACCTCGCTTTCAGCAAATAGCCTTCAATACAAATTCCTCAAAAAACAAGAAACTATAATGCTACTCGCTGCTGATAGCATCTTGGTCAGGTCAAAAGCTGCTATTGAATTCCACAGAAAGCGCACCCCTCTCTTACCTCTTAACAAATTCCACATCGTTAGCAATGGAAGGGATGAAGACTTATTTCATTTCAATCAAGCGGAACGAACTCAGACTAGACAAGAACTGGGAATAGAGAATGACGCAAAACTTTTTATTTATACTGGCTCCTTAGGTCCTCAATATGCACTGGATGAAATGCTCCTAATATTCGCAGCATATCACGCATCCAACCCAAATGCCAAACTCCTCCTGCTCTCTAGAATGCCCGTTAGATTCAGCCCCCAAATCCCCTCACAGATTAGAAGGGCAACCATCATCCTTCAAAAGAACTTCGAAGTGGTTCCTCGATACCTCTCAGCTGCAGACTTCGCATTCTGCCTACGCCTCCCAGCTCCCAGCCTAGCTGGTATTGCTCCCATCAAACTCGGAGAATACCTCTTGATGGGATTGCCCACAATCATTTCAAAAGGAATAGGGGACCTGGATCTATGGGCAAGTAAACAAGCATTCTTGCATACTTATGACCATCTTAACTCCAATCGATTCAACAAAGTCTTAGACTGGATGACCACAAACAATTTCCCTAAGCAACCAATCATCGATTTCGCAAAATCCAAACTCAGCCTCAACCAAACAGCTATCCAATACAAATCAGCTATAAGTTAGATTTTCTCTTTATAGCTTACTTGTAGAAGCAAACTTGAAAATATTGATAAATAGTAGTAAATAACACCGATCAACTCAAGGCTAAAGCCAACCGTCGTCCGTCGTCTGTCATTGTCCAATAACCAATAACTAAGCACTATCAACCTAATCCTCCTCATACCACTTTTCACCCTAATGGCCTATGCGAACCATAGAATTGCCAAAAGAAATAACCTTACCCGCTATGAAAATCTATCCCTTCAATTCCTTTTCATTTACCACTTACTTTTTACATGGATTTTTACTTCCTTCCTAAACTCACATGGTGGAGACGCAATCAAGTATTGGAACCTTGTCGCAGATGCCTCCCAAGAAGCCCAAACTTGGATGCAATACTGGGGAAACCGAACTTTTTTCATCCAATGGTTAAACTACCTCCCATCTAAGTTCGCCGGACTCAACTTCTGGGCAGGAAATATGCTTTATGCCCTTTGCTCTTTCTTAGGCTTTAGAATCTTATTCATCTACTTGATTAAAAATAGCCATAAAGACCTAGCCATTTCATGGAAAGGCTTTCTCCTCTGGATTTTACTTTTTCCAAATATTCATTTCTGGACCTCTGGAGTAGGGAAGGAGGCCTTACTCTTTACTGCCGCCTGCTATGCCCTCATAGGTTTTACTGCTATCCACAAACACTACTTACAAATCTCCCTTGCTATCTTATTAGCTTGGTGGGTAAGGCCTGTTTTTGGTGCAGCACTCATCCCAGTCTTTTATTTCGCCCTATACCAAAGTTCAGCGTTTAAAAAGTCCCATAAAATCCTAATCTCAGCTTTGGTGACAGCAATCTTGTTGTATTTCACCTACCAACTCACGATCATGATGCATCTTGAAGCTTACGATTTCAAAGGCCTACAAGATTTCATCTCCAGTCAATTCTTATTCCTTGAAAATTTTCAGGCAACTTCTGAAATCCCTATGGGCCAATACAACCTCTTTGAGAAATTAATAGCCCTATTTTTTAGACCCTTTTGGCACGAAATCAATGGATTCTGGTACTTTGCAGCGGCCGTGGAAAATACCACTTTTCTATTATTGCTGATATTTGCATTTTATAAGTCCATAAGGAATAATGCATCTCAAATACCCCCAGCGCTGATTTATGGAGTACTTTACGGTCTCATACTAGCCAGTCTTTTGATTTTCTCCATGAATAATCTCGGGATTATCATGAGAATGAAAAGTACATATATGATATTTTTATATATTACAGCAGCATTTATCATAATACCAAATGATAAAGAATCTAATATATAATAAAATCCATCGTCCAGTATCATCCCCTTGCTGTCGGCTATCGACCGTCAACCCCTCCCGATTCCTCGGGAGATTCCTCGGGAGATTCTTCGGGAGATTCCTCGGGAGATTCTTCGGGAAACTCAATTTCTCAATAACTAATTTAACCCAATCAACTAATAACTAACCACTAATAACTAACCACTAATAACTTTATAGCCTATTAATATGTCAAAACCCACTTTTATTATTTCTTTAGATTTTGAACTTCACTGGGGGAGGTTTGATAAGTATAAATTACAGGACTTTCAAAAATACTACCTCAATACCATCAAATATGTTGTCCCTAGATTGTTGGAACGTTTTGATCATTACAATATCAGAGCCTCCTGGGCTACTGTAGGTATGCTCTTAGCCGAAAATGAAGAAGAATGGACGCAATTTGCCCCAACTATCAAACCCAATTACGATAACCCTAAGTTTTCTCCTTATACATGGAACCAAGCCAACAACTACAAAACCCTTCATGGACTTTTTGCTCCTGATTTGGTCAGACAGATCGTAAACCTTAAATCCCAAGAACTTGCTTCTCACACATTTTCCCATTACTACTCTTGCGAAAAAGGACAATCCTCTAAGGCCTTCAAAGCTGACCTGCAAGCAGCTAGAAACATCGCTAAAGAAAAATTTGGAGTACTGCCAAAATCTCTCGTTTTCCCTAGAAACCAATACAATCAAAATGCCTTAGATATTGCGCAAGCTGTGGGATTTGAAACCTACAGAAGCAACCCCAATGATTGGTTTTGGCAAAATACCCAAGAAGAAACCATGCTCAAAAAAATGTTCAGAACAGGTGATACCCTTGTAGCACTAAGTGATAATTTTCTTTTTGACCTTCCTGATAAGAATTCAGATTTAATTCTCCCCATTCCAGCATCTCGCTTATTAAGACCATTTAGAAAGGTTTCCTTTCTGCATGAAATCAGGATAGAAAAGATTAAAAAAGAATTATCAATTGCTGCAAATAAGAACAAAGCTTACCATCTTTGGTGGCACCCACACAACTTTGGCCATTATCCCGAGGAAAACCTTCATTACTTTGAAATGATTCTCCTTCATTACCAAAGATTAAATGAATCCCACGGCATGCAGTCCATCTCAATGGCCGACTGTAAAACTCCTATGATACACTAGATTATGCAGTAGCTTGCTCTGACGTTAAGTAACCTGCTAGCTTCTAGTTAATCATAAACCTACTGTCTCAATACGAATATTTAATCCGCAATCCCTTAAGAATACATAAAAAATTTCTCTATAGCATCTATAGATTCTATAGAAAAAGGCTTGATGATATACCCATGCACATTCGGATCCATATTCGCACGATTTATATCCTCAGGGTTGCATGAACTAGACAAGACCACGATCCTAAAAGAATCCTTGGTGGCACTATCTAGATCATTATAAAGCCTCAAAAAATCCCACCCATTAAAATTTGGCATATTCAAATCCAACAAAACCAAAACAGGATTTTTATTTACCAAACCCTCCTGCAAGCGGATGATTTGACCCAAATAATAAAATGCTTCCAAGCCATCTTCAAATTTCCATATCTTATGAAGGTAGCCCGTGCGCCTAAGAAACTTTGAATTTAATATATTGATCACCGGATCATCATCCACCAATAAGATTGCTTCAAATTCGTTGATATTTGTCATGCCTGATTTGCTTACGGTTATATGATTAAAAAGTATTGATAAGAAGGCCAATGACCCCACAACAGTACATTTTCAACCTAATCATTCCAAATATTAAAATTTTACAATCAAAATACAATAGGTGTTTTCACGTAAACTGCTTTTTTTCATGTAAACGTAAATAATCTGATGACAATTTCCCCATCCCCAGACACTATCCCGAAAAGTGTATAAACCTTTTTCAGGACGAGACACTGGCCCGTCACTAAAATGATCCAATGGGATCATTTCTTAACGTTCCGTCCTCCTTTTCCCTCCCAACCCTTTGCACCTCCAAAAAATCTAAAAATTCCCTTTGCTATTTATATTCAAGCGAGTACTTTTGTTACTCGGTAAGCAAACACCTTTCATGTTAGATTCTTTGATCACTTCCAAGACTAGACTGAAACTTTTAATTAAGTTTTTTAGCAACCCCAAAAACCAAGGTCACTTGCGCGGGCTAGCCGACGAATTTGGAGAATCTACCAACTCCATCCGAAAGGAACTCAACAACCTATCTGACGCAGGTTTCCTCCTCAAAATAGCCGATAAAAATAAAATCGATTACCAAGCCAATATCAACCACCCCTTCTTCTCCAATATCCAAGACCTCATCCGAAAATATCTCGGTCTTGATAAACTTTTGGCAACAGTTTTGGAAAGGATGGGAAATGTTCATGAAGTAGCGCTGGTAGGAGACTACGCTAGAGGAATGGACTCAGGTAAAATTGAAGTCGAAATTACAGGTTTTGAACTCAATGAAGAATACTTAGATACCATCTCAGACAAACTCCAAGATATTATTCACAAAAAAGTAATCTTCAAAATTCAAGACCACATAACCGACCCAGAAGCACTCTTGCTCTACCAAACCCAGGATTGATAGCTTTTCCCTATCTTCCTGATTATTATGCTTTTTACCCCACCGCTAGGTCCCCCTCATGTGACCGACCGGGCGAAGCTGTATAAAGAGGTTAAAGGTTCGAAGGAAAAGAAAAAAGGATTCCCTCCTCTTAAACTAATATAATAATAAAATGGAAAACGGTGAAAGTCAAGAAAGGCATCTCAAGCCATCCCTTTTTCCTTTAACCTTTTCCCTCAAACATAGTAAATAGGCAAATGGTCAATGTTAGAAAAGGAATCTCGTGCGATCCCTTTAACCTTTCCCCTTTTCCTTTTAACCTAAAATAACCATCCCTTTAACCTTTTACCTTTATCCTTTTTTCTAATTTAAACATGGAAATAAAAACCTTTGAGGACCTAACAATTTGGCAAAGAAGCTTTAGACTTGCGGTTGATGTATATAAAGAGTTTGTATCATGTAAAAGTTTTAGTGTAAGAGATCAATTAATTAAATCTGCACTTTCAGTTCCTTCTAATATTTCAGAAGGCTTTGAAAGAGAATCAAATAAGGAATATATTCGCTTCTTAGATATTGCGAAAGGTTCTATAGGTGAGTTAAGAACGCAATTATTGTTTGCCCAAGAAGTTGAAATCATAAAACCCGAAAATTGTCAGCCCATGATTCAGGAAGCAAAAGAAATCAGCAAAATGATTGGAGGGCTAATTAAATCTCGAAAATCAATTCAAAATAAGAAAAGTTAAACGGTCAAAGTCAAAAAAAGCATCTCAAGCCATCCCTTTCCCCTTTTAACCTTTTCCCTTTTCCCTCAAACATAATAAATAGGCAATCGGTCAAAGTCAAAAAAGGCATCTCAAACCATCCCTTTCTCCTTTAACCTTTTCCCTCAAAAATAATTAAATAGGCAAATGGTCAATGTTAGAAAAGGAATCTCGTGCGATCCCTTTAACCTTTAACCTTTTTCCTTTCCCCTCAAAAATAATTAAATAGGCAATCGGTCAAAGTCAAAAAAGGCATCTCAAGCCATCCCTTTCTCCTTTAACCTTTTCCCTCAAAAATAATTAAATAGGCAAATGGTCAATGTTAGAAAAGGAATCTCGTGCGATCCCTTTAACCTTTAACCTTTTTCCTTTCCCCTCAAAAATAATTAAATAGGCAATCGGTCAAAGTCAAAAAAGGCATCTCAAGCCATCCCTTTCTCCTTTAACCTTTTCCCTCAAAAATAATTAAATAGGCAAATGGTCAATGTTAGAAAAGGAATCTCGTGCGATCCCTTTAACCTTTAACCTTTTTCCTTTCCCCTCAAAAATAATTAAATAGGCAAATGGTCAATGTTAAAAATGGCATCTCAAGCCGTCCCTTTAACCTTTAACCTTTTTCCTTTCCCCTAATAAATCTTATGAAAAAAATAATTCTTCTCCTTAATCTCATCCTGATTTCAGGGTTTATTTTCGCTCAATCCATGTCCGATATCGCCTCCATCAAAGTCGATAACCTCTCCGACGCTCAAGTGGAACGAATGATCAAACAAGCAGAGTCCACCGGCATGAACGAACAGCAACTCATCGCCATGGCCCGCGAACGTGGCATGCCCGCGCAAGAAGTCTCCAAACTCCAAACTCGAATCAATGCCATTCGTAGTGGAAGGATGAGCTCAGGAAACAACACTGCCAATACCCAGAACCAAGGAAGGCAAGTGGAAGGAATGGAGATGAATGATGTTTTTGAGGAAAGTCGCAATCAAGACCCTTTCAGAGACCTCACACCAAATCAAAAGAAAATATTCGGTTACACACTTTTTCATAACCGCGAACTCAATTTCAATCCAAGCCTCAACATCCCTACTCCTCAAAATTACACCATCGGTGGGGGAGACCAGCTATTGATTGATGTCTATGGAGCATCCCAACAATCCTATGACCTCAAAGTAAGCCCCGAAGGTAGAATTCTAGTTCCTAATGTTGGTCCAATCCAAGTGGGGGGTTCCACCATCGCTTCTGCAACAGCTAGGATCAAATCTGCTCTAACTCAAATTTATAGTGGCTTAGGGGGTGGCAACCCAAATACCTTCATGGAGCTACGTTTGGGCAACATCAGAACGGTATCCATAGCCATGGCAGGTGAACTCAATAAACCCGGAAATTACACTCTTCCTGCCTTTGCTTCTCCATTCAACGCCCTCTTCGCAGCGGGTGGACCAAATGAAAATGGATCCTTCAGACACATTCAGGTATTCAGAGACAGCAAACTGCTCATGGAAATTGACGTCTATGAATTCCTCATCAAGGGAGAAAACACCAACAACATCACCCTCAGAGACAACGACCTCATCATCGTACTACCAGTAAGAGCCAGAGTCGAACTCACTGGTCCAGTAAGAAGAGAAGGGCTGTTTGAAGTCAAATCAGGCGAGACAGTAGAAAACTTGATCGCCTTTGCCGGAGGTTTCAAATCGGAAGCTTACAAGGAAAGACTGACAGTGACCAGAAAAACAGGCACCGAACTCAAAGTAGAAGACATCGACGCCACCAATTTCCAAACATTCATACCTCAAGATGGTGACTTTTTCAGAGTAGGGCAGATCTTAAACAGATTCGAAAACAGAGTCCAAGTATCGGGTGCCTTAATGCGCCCTGGAATCTTTGCGCTCCAAGAAGGCATGACGGTGACCCAGCTGATAGCCAAAGCCGAAGGCCTCAGAGAAGATGCCTTCCTCAACAGAGCCACATTATACAGAACAAAGGCTGATTTCTCCCTGGAAGTTTTACCTGTAGATATCAAAGCAGTGGTCAATGGAGAAGCGGAAGATGTAATTCTTCGCAGAGAAGATGTCCTCAACATTCCAAGCATCTACGACATCAGAGAAGAATACTATGTCAAAATCTCCGGTGAAGTCAACAAGCCCGGAGCATTCGCCTACGGAGAAAACATGAAAGTGGCCGACATTGTCCTCAAAGCGGGTGGCTTCAAAGAGTCAGCCTCTGCCTCCCAGATTGAAATAGCTAGAAGGGTGAAAAATGACGTCTCTGGTAAACTCGCAGAAATCATCCGCATTGACATAGACAAAGACCTCCGCATCAATGGTGCCAATGCAGACATTGTCTTGCAACCCTTTGACCATGTAATCATCCGCAGAAGCCCCGGCTTCCAGAGGGAGAAACTCGTGCGCGTAGAAGGAGAAGTCTTCTACCCAGGTGAATATGCCCTAGCCAATGCCAACGAAAGAATCTCTGATGTGCTCAAGAGGGCAGGGGGACTCAACCAATTCGCCTATGCCAAAGGCGCCACCTTGATCCGAAGAAATGAATTTTTTACAGCACCAAGTGAAAATGACATCAAAACCCAAAATTTAACCTCAGTCAAAGGAAACATCGCCAGAGACAGCTTAGATAGAACAGAATTCGATAAAATTCTTCTAGACAGAATCGATCAAAAGATTCAAGAAAAAGGAGGAGATCAAGCCAATAAAAAAGGAGGTTTAATGGCTGATGATTTTAGGAAAGAAACCATCGAGGAAATTGTAGAAGGTGATAGTACAGAGGAATTTGTAATTAGAACCAAAGAAATGGTGGGGATAGACTTAGTAGCCATCCTCAACAACCCAGGAGGAAAAAATGACCTCATCCTCCAAGAAGGGGATGTGTTGTCCATTCCTAAAGAATTGCAAACAGTAAGGATGCGAGGTGAGGTACTCTACCCAACTACAGCCAGATATAGAGACAACACAGGCTTCAAAGGCTACGTCTCCCGAGCTGGAGGCTTCACAGAGAAATCTAGAAAATCCCGTTCTTATGTAGTCTATGCCAATGGAGATGTGCAGCGAACAAGAAAAGTCCTTTTCTTCAATTTCTACCCTCACATCGAACCCGGTGCCGAAATCATCGTTCCCCGAAAACCAGAAAGAGAACCATTATCCCCTCAAGCCTGGATCGGCCTAGGAACCAGCCTCGCCACCCTAGCCCTAATCGTGAATAACCTCTTGAACTAAGAAAAAACGCTATATAGAGTAGGTGGAAAAAAGCACCACAAAACTCACAAAGTCCCTCAAAGCTCACAAAAAATTAATTCATCGTGCTCTTAGTGATACTTAGTGCTCTTTGTGGCCCAAGAAAGAAAAGAAGCGTCACAAAACTCACAAAGAAGCACAAAGCCCACAAAAATAATCCTTCGTGCTCTTAGTGCTTCATTGCGCTCTTTGTATCCCAAAAAAAAAGAAAAGCGCCACAAAGCCCACTAAGTCCCCCAAAGTTCACAAAAAAAATAACCCTTTGAGATCTTCGTGATTCATTAAGTTCTTTGTGTTCCAAATAAAGAAAAAAGCGTCCCAAAAAAAACATGTTTCCCCTATCTCTAAATACTGAAGACATAGCTCATACCACCATAGGTTGTGCTATTGAAGTTCATAAGAATTTAGGTCCTGGATTACTGGAGTCAACTTATCAAAAGTGTCTTTCTTATGAATTGACAAAAGTTGGACTTATAGTAGAGGAAGAAGTATTATTACCGCTGAGATATAAAGAAATTGAGCTGGAAAAAGCTTATAGAATTGACATGATGATTGAAAATAAGTTAATCATAGAAAATAAGACCGTAGAAAAAATAACGGACGTTCATATAGCTCAACTATTAACATATTTAAAATTAACAGAGAATAAATTGGGACTGATTATAAATTGGAAGTCAAAAATTTTAAAAGGTAATATTAAAAGAGTAATCCTTTAAAATCCCAAAAAATAAGCGTCACAAAGTCCACGAAGTTCCACAAAGCTCACAAAAATTCTTTGAGCTCTTAGTGCCTCTTGGAGCTCTTAGTGTTCCAAAAAAAGAAGCGTCACAAAGCCCACAAAGATCCACAAAGCACACAAAAAATAATTCATCGTGTTCTTTGTGTTCCTTAGAGGTCTTAGTGTCCCAAAAAAAAGGAAAGCGTCTCAAAACTCGCAAAGAAGCTCAAAGCCCACAAAAAAATAATCTTCGAGCTCTTAGTGCTTCATAGTGTTCTTAGTGTCCCAAAAAAAAGAAGCGTCACAAAACTCACAAAGAAGCCCAAAGACCACAAAAAAAAATTAATCTTTGAGCTCTTAGTGCTTCTTAGCGCTCTTTGTGTCCCTAAATAAAAGAAAGTGTCACAAAACTCACAAAGAAGCCCAAAGCCCACAAAAAAAATTAATCTTTGAGCTCTTAGTGCCTGCCTCACTTCAGGGAGGATTCTTAGCGCTCTTCGTGCCTGCCTCCCGCAAGGGATGGATTTCCTCCCGTTAGGGATGGTCCCAAAAAGAAAAAAAGCAACACAAAGCTCCCAAAGCCCCTCAAAGCACACAAAAAATCTTTGAGGTCTTTGTGCTCCTTAGAGTTCTTTGTGTCCCAAAAAATAAGCGTCTCAAAAAAACAAATCTATGTCAACAAACCCTTCCCAAACTCCCCAAAAAGACGACGACGAAATAGACCTCCTCGCCCTAGCCAAGACCATCTGGTCCCAACGCAGGAAAGTCATCTCCATCACCATCACCTTCATGCTAATTGGCCTAGCGGTTGCCATACTTTCCCCCAAGGAATTTACAGCATCCTCTACCTTCATCCCCCAAACCTCCGAATCTGCCAAAGGTGGTGGATCCCTCGGTGGTTTAGCATCCCTAGCAGGAATCAACCTAGGCTCCATGGGCGGTGGCTCTGAAATTCCTCCGGCTTTGTATCCAAAGTTTACCTCTTCTGTCAAATTCAGAAAAGCCCTGCTTCAAGCACCTATCAATGTGGAGGGAATTAAAGAATCTGTCAGCTATGCTAAGTACTATGAAGAAGTGGCTCAGCCCGGACTTTTAGCAAATATCAAAAAATACACCATTGGTCTTCCAGGTCTGATTTTAAAAGCACTGCGTGGAACGTCGGAAGAAACGCTATTGCAAACTGAAGAAGGTGATTTGATTAAACTCACGGAAGCTGAGGTAGAGCATTTCAAAAGGTTAGAATCTCAATTATCTGTTTCTCCAAACGAAAAAGAAGGCTTTGTATCCATCTCTTTCGTGATGCCAGAACCATTGATGGCAGCACAAATGGCCAAGTACGCCCAAGAACTCCTGCAAAACGAGGTAATCGCTTACAAAATATCAAATGCACGAGAGCAATTGAATTTTACAGAAGAACGCTTCGCAGAGAAAAAGGCTGATTTTGATCAAATTCAAGCTCGACTGGCAAATTTCCGTGACCGGAACCAAAACATCTCTTCTGCCACGGCCATGAACCAACTACAAAGACTAGAAGCAGAATACAACTTTGCCTTCAACATTTACACAGAACTAGCCAAGCAACTCGAGCAAGCCAAACTCCAAGTCTCCAAAGACACCCCCATATTCTCAGTAATCCAACCTGTAACCATCCCAACAGAAAAATCCGCCCCCAAGCGACCCCTCATCCTTGTCATCTTCACCATCCTCGGCCTCATCCTCGCCCTAGCCTACATCTTCGGCTCCGAATTCCTCAAAGGAGTGAAAGAACAGTGGAAGGAAGTGTAGCGTGTAGATATTAATCGTTAACCGTTCAATGTTCAACGTAGAGTACAAGCAAAGTTTACGATTATCCCCACGCTTAACGTATTTAACGCGCAGCATTAACGCTTAACGAAATAACCGTTCAACGTAAGAACTCAGTAAACTCACAATTCTCCCACGTTTAACGCTTAACGCGCCGCCGCAGGCAAGCATTAACACTTAACACGCAGCCGCAGGCAAGTATTAACGCTTAACGTTCTTTCCGTTCACCGTTAAATGTTAATCGTTCAAACGTAGAAGTCCTTACCATTCATACATACTCTCACATTTAACGCGAAGCCGCAGGCAAGCATTAACACTTAACACGCAGCCGCAGGCAAGTATTAACGCTTAACACTTAACGACAAACCTTCCTCCACCTCATGGCAATAAACTCCTTCGAAGACCTTGAGATTTGGCAAATGGCCAGAGAATTGGCTAGCTTCATTAGAGTTAATGCAACAAATCAGTCATTTAAGAATGATTTTAGATTTGTATCCCAGATAAATAGTGCTGCTGGTTCGGTAATGGATAATATCGCTGAAGGTTTTGAAAGAGATGGAAACAGAGAATTTATTCAGTTCCTTTATATAGCTAAAGGATCTTGTGGAGAAGTAAGATCTCAAGCTTACAGGGCATTTGATGCTGATTTTTTCAATCAAGAGCAATTGAATTCAATCTTGAAAATAACAGAAACACTGAAATTCAAAATCAACGGATTAATAATGACGTTAAAGAATAGTGGAGGTAAAGGGTATAAGTGAAGTTCGTTCATTGTTAAAAGTTCCTCGTTAAGCGTTCAACGTAGAGTACAAGCAAAGTTTACGATTATCCCTACGCTTAACGCGTAGCATTAACATTTAACGTTCTTTCCGTTCACCGTTAAATGTTAATAGTTTAAACCTAGCAGTCCTTATCATTCACACATACCCCACGTTTAACGTTTTAACACTTAACGCTTAACGAAATTATCGTTCAAACGTAGAAGTCCCTACCATTCACACATAGCCCCACGCTTAACGTTTTTAACGCGCAGCATTAACATTTAACGTTCTTTCCGTTCACCGTTAAATGTTAATAGTTTAAACCTAGCAGTCCTTATCATTCACACATACCCCACGTTTAACGTTTTAACACTTAACGCTTAACGAAATTATCGTTCAAACGTAGAAGTCCCTACCATTCACACATAGCCCCACGCTTAACGTTTTTAACGCGCAGCATTAACATTTAACGTTCTTTCCGTTCACCGTTAAATGTTAATAGTTTAAACCTAGCAGTCCTTATCATTCACACATACCCCACGTTTAACGTTTTAACACTTAACGCTTAACGAAATTATCGTTCAATCGTAGAAGTCTTTATCATTCACACATACCCCCACACTTAACGTTTTTAACGTTTAACGCTTAACATTCAAAAAATCCCTTCCAAACTTAAATAATCTAGAATAAGGTATGAAAATAACAGTCATCGGTACCGGCTACGTCGGACTAGTCTCAGGCGCTTGTTTCGCCGAAGTAGGAATCAATGTAGTATGCGTAGACGTCGATCAAAAGAAAATCGAAGGCCTCAAAAATGGCATCATGCCCATCTATGAACCTGGCTTAGAAGAGATCGTCAAAAGAAACTACGCCTCTGGCAGACTGCAATTCACCACAAACCTTGGCGAAGCCATCCAAGGATCAGAAGTAGCCTTCATCGCAGTAGGTACCCCTCCTGGTGAAGATGGTTCTGCTGACCTCAAATATGTCCTTGCCGTAGCAGACGAGATAGGAGCAAAGATGTCTGACTACATTGTAGTAGCTACCAAAAGCACCGTTCCAGTCACCACGGGTGAAAAAGTCCGCGCAGCCATCAAAGCTGCTTTGGATAAGAGAGGGTCTGACCTACCTTTTGCAGTAGCCTCCAACCCTGAGTTCCTCAAAGAAGGGGCTGCAGTTGAAGATTTTATGAAGCCGGATCGCATTGTCATTGGAGTGGATGACGAAAGGGCAGAGGCCATCATGAAAAGACTCTACAAACCCTTCCAACTCAATGGAGACCGCATCATCTTCATGGACATTCCTTCTGCGGAGATGACCAAGTATGCGGCCAATGCCATGCTCGCTACCAAAATCTCCTTCATGAACGACATCGCCAACCTCTGTGAACTCGTAGGAGCCAATGCCAACATGGTCCGCAAGGGGATAGGCTCTGATCCAAGAATCGGTACCAAATTCATCTACCCTGGTGTAGGCTATGGAGGCTCTTGCTTCCCCAAAGATGTCAAAGCCATCATCAAAACAGGCAAGCAATACGGCTACGAACTCAAGGTGCTGCAGTCTGTTGAGGATGTCAACGATGCACAGAAACATGTCCTTGTAAAGAAAATCAAGCAACACTTCGGGGAAGACCTCTCTGGCCTGACTTTCGCCATCTGGGGACTAAGCTTCAAACCCAATACGGACGACATGCGCGAAGCTCCAGCCATTGTCATCATCGATGAACTCATTGCTGCCGGTGCCAAAGTCAAAGGTTATGACCCCATCGCCATGAAAGAAGCCCAGCACATCTATGTAGGAGACAAGATCGCTTATGCCAAAGACGCCTATGATGCCTGCGTAGATGCAGATGCCCTTTTGCTGGTGACCGAATGGTCCGAATTCCGCATCCCCTCCTGGGAAGCCCTCGGCAAACTCCTCAACAACAAAGTCATCTTCGACGGCCGCAACATCTACGACAAAAAATACCTCCAAGACCTCGGCTGGCTACACTACGGAATAGGAGTTTAGGAGAGGTTAAATGTTAAAAGTTAAGCGATTAATAATGTTTAATCGCTTAACTGCCCCGATCCTTCTGGGCAAATAACCAATGATGTTTAATTGGTTAACTGCTTAATCGTTTAATTGCCTTCCCTTTAGGCTTAACACTCTTTATTTTCACCGTTAAATGTTCATCGTTCAAACGTAGGAGCCTTTATAATTCACACATACTCCCACACTTAACGCTTAACGCTCTTTCCATTAAACGTTAAATGTTAATCGTTCAAACGTAGGAGCCTTTATCATTCACACATACTCCCACACTTAACGCTTAACGCTCTTTCCGTTAAACGTTAAATGTTAATCGTTCAAACGTAGGAGCCTTTATCATTCACACATACTCCCACACTTAACGCTTAACGCTTAACGTTTTTAACGCTTAACGCTACCCACCCTCAAACCCAACCTTTCACCTTTTACTTTTTTCCTTTCTCCTATATGAATTGTTTAATAGTTTAACTGATTCTGACAAACAGCACTTCAAATAAGCAACCCCGATCCTTCGGGGCAACCCCGATCCTTCGGGGCAAATAACCATTTTAAACACTCTTTTTTCTGTCTTTAACAGACCTTTTTATTTTTACTTATTATTACCTAACTTATCCGAAAAATTAAATGAGTCATGCTCAATAAATTATCAAATCGGTTGTTTTGGGATGTAAATCCTCAATCACTAGATGCAGAAAAAGATATTGCATTTATAATTGCTAGGGTTGTAGAAAGAGGTACACTCGAGGAATGGAAATTGATAGTTACAGAATATGGCATTGCAAAGATCGTTAGGGTTGCCAAAGAATTGAAGTCACTAGATATTAAAGCAGCAAACTTTCTAGCCCAAATTTCAGATACACCTATCACTGAATTCAAGTGCTACAATATCAAACAGTCGAACCCAAGACACTGGATTTATTAAAAAGTATTTCTTCCTTACCATTATTTTCAAAACATAGATTGGTTGGAGGTACCGCATTGGCATTAATCTTTGGTCATAGGTTATCTATAGATTTAGATTTCTTTAGTACAGAACCGTTGGATCACGAAGAAATCTTATTTTCAATCAAGACAATAGGAAAAGTAGAAGTAGTCTCTAAGTCAAAATTTATCAATTCATTTTTTATAAATGATGTCAAAGTAGATTTTGTTTCTTTACCATATAAGTGGATTGATGATCCAATCCTAGAAAATCCTGTCAAGTTGGCAAGTATAAAAGATATAGCAGCAATGAAATTGGCTGCAATTACAAATAGAGGATCTAAGAAAGACTTCATTGATATTGCATTATTGATAAAGGAAGTAGGTTTGGATAATATGATATTATACTACAGTGAAAAATATCCAGACGGAATGAAAATGATGGTCTTGAGAAGTTTGGTTTATTTTGAGGATGCTGAATCTCAACCTGATCCAGTCATGCTAGTGGATTATAATTGGTCAAGTATCAAGCAACTTATTCTCAATGCTACAAAAAAGTATATAGAATAACCATTTATAGTTTATTCGCTTAAAGTTTAATCGTTTAACTGAACCTCTCGTCCACCTAGGCTTAACGCTCTTTCCGTTAAACGTTAAATAGCTTGTCCGCCGCGGCGGATTAATCGTTCAACGTGGGAAATTAGTAAACTCTCGATTCCCCCACGTTTAACGCTTATCGCTTAACGCACCGATGTAGAAGCATCAAGACGGCCCTTGGTGAGGCTGGTTTTAAGTTAATTGTGGAAACCGTTAAAAAAATGGGTTAGCTCGCGAAGCTTGCAGCGAGATCCACCCATTTTTAGGTTGTAACAATTGGCTTAAAATTAAATTGGGTCGACAACTGTAACAATAAATACATTAGTAATCCCAATTTAAAAGCATCACCTCAGGCCTAGATTTTTTGTTACTTTTTCATCAATAGCCTGTCCCGCAGAATTGCGGGAGAAAAAGTAAGAGAAACAACCTTTGAAGTCTTAAGAGAGCTCCTCTCACTAAAGAATTAACTTCAATTTAAATAAGATAAATTCAACTCCTTCAGAGTTAAAGATAGTAATAATCCCCACTTCACACCTCCACCGCATTCCCATGCAGGGTTAATAAAATTCATTCCCTTCGGGAATCCCCATAAATTTGATAAGTCAATCTACTACTCCACTTTACTTTTTCCCTAGATTTAATTAATTTTCTCAAATGAATCTTCAAAAAACAGAAATCAAACCCACCAACTTTTCTTCTTATTTATTTTGGGATGTTGCTATCGATAGACTCGATTTGGATACATCAGCACCTTTTATAGTCGAGAGAGTCTTACAATTGGGACAACTTGAAGATTGGAATTTATTGAAATCCTATTATGGAATAGATAAAATCTTAGAGCTGGCAAAAAAACTAAATTCCTTAGACGATGTAACGATTAACTTTTTATGTACAATTTTTGAACAAAAGAAAGAAGATTTCAAATGCTACACACGGAGACAGTCCAGCCCGCACTTCTGGAATTATTAAGCAAGATCATGACTGATCCACTTTTTAATGAATTTAGACTTGCTTCAAAAGAAGATATAGGAGCCATGAAGCTAAACGCAATAGCTGGTCGTGGGAGCAAAAAGGATTTCATCGATCTATATTTTCTGCTTAACGAATTTTCTCTTGAAGAGCTGATTGGGTTCTATAGAGATAAATATCAAGATGGATCTGAATTCTTGGTATTAAAGAGCCTTTCTTACTTTGCTGACGCTGATACCGAGCCAACGCCATTAATGCTAAAAGATGCAAACTGGGATAAAATAAAGAATCAAATAGCAAATTCGACAAAAAATTATATGAAATAACCATTAATAGTTTAATCGATTAAGTGCTTAACTGTTTAACCGAACTTCTTAAATAGCACTTCAAATAAGCAACCCCGATCCTTCGGGGCAACCCCGACCCCTCGGGGCAACTAACCACTTTAAAGCTCCTGGTTACCCCAAAAAAAAGAAAGCGTCACAAAACCCACAAAACCTCTCAAACCCAACCTTTCACCTTTCACTTTTTACCTTTCTCCTAACTGGATTGCTTAATCGCTTAACTGAGTCTCTCGTCCATCTAGGCATAACAATCTTTCCATTAAACGTTAAATGTTAATCGTTCAAACGTAGAAGTCCTTATCATTCACACATACTCCCACACTTAACGCTTAACGCTTAACGTTTTTAACGCTTAACGCTACCCACCCTCAAACCCAACCTTTCACCTTTTACTTTTTTCCTTTCTCCTAAATGAATTGTTTAATAGTTTAACTGATTCTGACAAACAGCACTTCAAATAAGCAACCCCGACCCCTCGGGGCAAATAACCAAATAACCATTAAATGTTTCTTCGTACTTCATACAATTTTTTTATAACCTTTCCCCTAAAAACTTGCATTCTCAAAACCGACCGAGTACTTTTGTTACTCACTTTAAGGGCTCCTCTTAACAAGGAATATTTTAAATTAAAGAAATACGAAAAGGAGCCGTTAAGTGTTAAAATGTTAAACGTTCAAACGTGGAAGTCCTTATCATTCACACATGCTCCCACATTTAACGCTTAACGCGCAGCGAAGCAAGCATTAACGCTTAACTTACATTCCCGCTAAGTCTGTGACTGAAAGGGCGAAGCTGTAAGAAACCGTTAAAAGTTAATCGTTCATCGTTAAAACGTGGAAGTCTATCATTCACACATACTCCAACGGTTAACACTTAACTATTAACGCTTAACATTTCTTAATCTTTCGCTCCCTCTGCACCTTAGCACTCTTAGCGAGAGCCTTTAACTTTCAAATACAATTATGCTCAAACCCCTTAATGAATCAAAAATCGCCATCATAGGCCTCGGCTATGTAGGCCTTCCCTTGGCAGTAGCTTTTGCTGAAAAGTACAAAACTATAGGCTATGATATCGACTCCAAACGAGTAGATGAATTGCAAAAAGGTCATGATCGAACTCTGGAAGTCGAGGATGAAGACCTTCAAAAAGTCTTAGTAAAAACACCTGTTGAATTAGATGAAAAAGGATTTGGCCTTCAAGTTACTGATGCTGTGCTTCCAATTTCTTCCTGCAATATCTATGTAGTAACTGTACCCACACCCACAGACAAACATAACAAACCAGTACTCACCCCAATGCTCAAGGCCTCAGAAGCTATTGGTAGAGTTTTGAAAAAAGGGGATGTAGTAATCTATGAATCCACAGTTTATCCAGGAGTTACAGAAGAAGAATGTGTTCCTGTTTTAGAAAAAGTTTCTGGATTAGAGTTCAATGAAGATTTCTTTGCAGGATACTCTCCAGAGAGAATCAATCCAGGGGACAAGGAACATACAGTAACCAAGATCTTAAAAGTCACCTCAGGGTCAACCCCAGAAGTTGCTACTTATGTAGATAACCTTTATAAGTCTGTCATCACAGCAGGTACACACAAAGCCTCTTCAATCAAAGTAGCAGAAGCTTCCAAGGTAATCGAAAACTCCCAAAGAGACATCAACATTGCCTTTGTCAACGAGCTATCCAAAATTTTTAACTTACTAAACATCGATACCCAAGAAGTCTTAGAAGCAGCAGGAACAAAATGGAACTTCTTGCCATTCAAACCAGGCTTAGTAGGAGGTCATTGTATTGGTGTAGATCCATTCTACCTAGCCCAAAAAGCACAAGAAGTTGGGTACCACCCAGAGATTATCCTAGCTGGGAGAAGACTCAACGACTCCATGGGCAAGCATGTGGCGACGGAGACCATCAAACACATGATGCGCAAAGACTTAAAGGTGATAGATTCAAAAGTTCTAATTCTAGGATTTACCTTCAAAGAAGATTGTCCGGATGTAAGAAACACTCGAGTAATCGACATCTATAATGAATTAAAATCCTTTGATATGGAAGTAGATGTTTATGATCCGTGGGCAGACCCTGCTGAAGTCATGCATGAATATGGGATTCAAATTGTTAATGGAGATACACAACAGAATTTGGCGCAATATTCAGCGATCATTCTTGCAGTAGCCCACAAGAAATTTAAATCATGGGATTTAAAGAAATCAGATGATAAAGTAATATTTGATGTGAAATCTGTTTTATCTAAAGAAGATGTTGATGCAAGACTTTAAGGAGAATCCTCAATTTAGAAAACTTGAAGGAAAAGTAGTTTTAGTAACTGGAGGAGCTGGTTTCATTGGATCAAACTTATGTGAAGCATTATTGGATCTTGGTGCTAAAGTAGTTTGCTTGGATAATTTTTCAACAGGACACCGACATAATATTGAAGGGTTTTTCAATAACTCAAATTTCAAATTGATTGAAGGAGATATTAGAAGTCTAGAAACTTGTCAAGAAGCCTGTCAAGAAGTTGACTTTGTATTACATGAAGCTGCGCTAGGCTCAGTACCTAGATCGATAAATGACCCTATTACTTCAAACGAAGTAAATGTTTCTGGATTTCTAAACATGCTTGTTGCAGCAAGAGACAATGGCGTAAATAGATTCATTTATGCAGCCAGTTCATCCACTTATGGAGATTCAGAAAAACTCCCGAAAGTAGAAGATGAAATTGGCAAACCGCTTTCTCCTTACGCCATTACTAAATATGTAAATGAATTGTATGCGGATATTTTCAACAAGGCATACGGTTTAGATACTATTGGCTTAAGATACTTCAATGTTTTTGGAAGAAGACAAGATCCTAATGGTGCCTACGCCGCTGTTATCCCTTTATTTGTAAAGAAACTAATGAATCATGAAAGTCCGGTAATTAATGGAGATGGGACATTTTCTAGAGATTTTACCTATATAGATAATGTAATTCAAATGAATCTCCTTTGCCTAACAACAGAGAATAAAGAGGCACTTAATCAAGTTTATAATACCGCAGTTGGAGATAGGACCACATTAGTATCTTTGGTAAATTTGCTTAAAGAAAACTTAGCTAAATTAGATCCCGAGATAGCTAAAATTGAAGTGATTCATGGACCTAAAAGGAATGGGGATATTCCTCATTCGCTAGCTTCAATAGAAAAGAGTAAAATTCTTTTGAACTACAGGCCATTATTTAATATTAATAAAGGTATTTCAAGTGCAGTTGACTGGTATTGGAATAGTCTTGTTTAAGTTTATTTAAGGACTTAAAAAATGCCTAAATCTTTAAAAAATGAATTAATTTCAGGTACACTTTGGTCAATTGGTGGGCAATTATCTTCGCTAGCAATTTCTTTACTAGCAAATATATATTTGGCAAGACAATTATCTCCAGAGGAATTTGGGCAAATGGGAATTGTCATGTTTTTTATTGTTATTTCTAATGTTTTTTCAGAAGGAGGATTAGCAGGTGCAATTATTAGAAAAGAGAAGGTAACAAAAATTGATTATTCTACAGTATTTGTTTTTAACATTTTTGTAAGTTTTTTATGTTTTTGTATAATTTATTTAATTTCAGAATCAATTGGAAAATTTTATAGTGATCCAGTCATTAAAAATCTATTAGTTTTTGCCAGTATTATTCTAATAGTAAATGCCTTTCATATTACTCAAAATGCTTCTTTGGTAAGGAGTATGAGATTTAAACAGAAGTCACTTTACAATTTCATTGCTGTTTTTTTTTCTTCAATTGTTGGAGTAATACTTGCCAAAACTGGATATGGAGTATGGTCTCTTGTAACCATGCATGTTTTAACTTCCGTAATTACAACTGTATTGCTGATTTCTTTTGAGGGTTTTTTGCCAAGATTGAGGTTTAGTTTTGACTCATTTTCATCTCTCTACTCCTTTGGTGTAAATACAACTTTAGCTTCTCTTTTGAATACTGCCTTTGATAATATTTATCAACTAATTCTAGGTAAATATTTTTCTATATTACAAGTTGGCTTGTTTTTTCAAGCAAAAAAAATTCAAGACGTTCCAGGAAATATAATTAGCCGTGTTTTGCAGAGTGTTATTTTTTCATCAATGTCTAAACTTCAGGATGACAAAAATAAGTTCATCAAAGAATACAAAACAATTATGGTTTTTTTTTCAGTTATATTGGGAATTATAACTTTACTGTTTTTTTTATATGCTAAAAATATTCTGAGTTTATTGTTAGGTGAAAAATGGCTTGGAGCTACTTTGTTTTTAAAATTTTTAACTGTCGCGTCTTTTTTTTATTTTCATGAAATGCTTAATAGAGTGATTTTTAAAGTCTTTAATAAAACGAGAAAGATACTTGTTTTAGAGGTTGTTAAAAAAATAATATTGTCATTAACAATAGTTTTAGGTATAATTAAAACTGATATTAATGTCCTTATGCTAGGATTGGTTTTTTCTAATGTCATTAGTTATTTATTGAATACATATCAATCCAATAAAATTATAGGAGGTTTATTTAGAATAGAATTGTTTTTTATTATTAAAATAATTTTTGTGATATCTTTTATAATATCATTATGTGAAATAATTTTTAATTTTAATAAAATTGAAGGGTTAGAAGCTTTTTATTTTCTCCCATTAATTTTTATTTTATATTTTTTTTCATTGAAAGTTTTTAATGTGTTTGATATTATCCTTTACCTTAGAAGGGTGAAGATGTACAAGAAGACAATAAGAAAATAATAAATATTTCTAAACTTTCTGTTTTTGATACTCATTCTATTTTTTCAAAAGAGAGTTTAAAACCAATAAATCTTAGTTTCCACATTGAAGCAAGAATAATTTAAAGCAGTAAATTTTCAATATCTAACACAATTGATTTTAATAATTATGTAAATACGGAATTATGCCAGTAGCCAAATCTAATATTGACAGCCTGTGACAATAATTTAATTTGTAGTGATTAGATATAGTACTTGTGATCAAAAAAAAGTTCTGATTATGAATTCATTAAAGTTTAATGAAAGATTCCCTGATGAAGCAGCATTCATTGAATATTTCACGTTCAAGCGGATTAATGAAGGCGTTATCTGTAAGAAGTGTAAAGGTACTGATCATTACTGGCTTCACTCGAAAAACATCTTTCAGTGCAAAAGTTGCTTTTTTAGAATTAGTCTTAAAAGCGGTAGAGTGATGGAAAACAGTAATCTCTTCCTTAGAGATTGGTTATTAGCAAAATCACTTTCATCAGTGCAACCAAGCAAGGCTTCAGTGCCTTAGAAATTCAGCATTAGATGGGTTTACCCGTTATCAGACAGTTTGCTTGTGTCATAAGTTAAAGGTGGTTATGGGCAAAACCGATGATTAGTATAGGCTTGAAGACATGATTCAATATGATTTAGCTGATATTAGAAAGGCAACATCAACGAAGGAAAAGAATTCCAAAAGAGGAAGATGCACTCAGCAAAGGGCAATGGTTGCAGTGATCGCCGAATCAAATGTTTTGGAGGATTTCAAAGCCGGTGAGCTCACAAAAAACTGTAGATACTTTAAAAGAAGAAGATAGATAACTTAAAGGCGAAAACTGCTGAAAAACTAGTCAAGGATTTAATTGATCCGAAAGCTGTGCTACAAGCCGATGAAAGCACTACCTTTTCAAATTTTTAAAGATTTCATTTAAGTTCATGTGAAGGAAACCTCCAGTTCAAAAGAAGGTAAATACAATCTCAAAAGGACTCATTCAGCAATAAGTACTCTTAAAAGCAGTCTTACAAAATAGTATCTGTAAAAAACTTCAGAATTACCAAGATGATCTATGCTATAAACTCAACAGAAGATATTTGTGGTGAACAGTTATTTAATAGGCTGATTATTGTGTTAATTCAAACCTACTCAAAGTAGTGGATAATCATATTAATAATTATTCCTGATTAAGATGTAGTAATTAATGCTAGCCTAATTATAAAAAACACTGAGAGCATTTGAGGAGATGCAGTTTGAGCTTTTACTAATTTCATTATTTAAAAATAGAACAATAAAAGAGGATAAAGATTTAAAAATAAAAAAGAATGCTATATTATTTGCAATTATATATTTAATAAAAGTTATACATAGAGATAAATTTATTTCCTTAAATGAAAATTTGTATTTAATTATAATTGATTAATATGATTATCCGCAATCATGCCAGTATGGATAAATTGAAGCAATGATGAGCCTGTCAAATAGTTTTTGACCGAAATATCTTCTGTTGAGCTTGTAACAAAACTCATCAAGATAGTTCTGCATCATCCTCTCTGTTATCATATGGTATGTTTGCAAGTGTTTCTTTAGATTACTAATAGCAATATGAACCCACTTTAGGTTGAAGTTGCCTTCATTTGTTCCAGAGATCTCTCTGACATGAACATCAATACAATCACTCAGATCTGAGAAGGTGGTACTTATCTGTTTGAAGTACAGTGTCTTTATCAATAAATTCCTTGATTAAAACCTGTGCTGTTTTAGCCTCCAAGTTCTTTATCTTCTTCATCTTGAAATATCTGCAGCTCTTTTCAAGTTTACCCGAGTCAAGATCCTCCAGTACGGTTGATTCAGCCATAACAGCTACTTTAGACTGTTTCTGGCTTCCCCTGCCTTGTTTCAACTTGTTTTTGGTTTTATTACTGACTGCTTTTCCAACAAAGGCTTCATCATATTCAACCATTTCTTCAAGTCTGTAAATATTGTCCCGTTTTCCCATTACTACTCTGAATTTATGGTACATTCTAAAAACAGGTTCGTATCGCTTTAAACCAAGTTGTCTCTGTAGCTCTGCTGCACTGAAACCCTTCTTGGTGGCTGATATGAACGTTATGGCAAGCATCCATATGCGAATTGGGAGATTGCTGTTCTCCATCACGGTTCCGCTCTTGATACTTGTTCGGAAACTACAGGCAGAGCACTGGAAAGATTTCTTGTTTTCAAGCCAATAGTGCTTGTTACAGTAACACCTTTTACAGATTACTCCTTGCTGAAGCCTTTGATTCTTAATGAATTCAACACAAGATGATTCGTCTGGGAAGCGATTGATGAAGTTTACAATATTCATGGTCAAAACCGTTTATTTTGACCTAATTTAGATACATTAAGTGATCACAAATAGCAATTGTCACTAACTGTCATTATATATTTATTCGGCGACTGGTACTATTGCGGATATACATATTGATTAATTTAAAATGAGGAAAACCTCAAATAATGTCCATTTATTAGTTTTAGATGTTGGCAAAAGCCGTTTCTTTGGAAGATTATCAGATATATGACAATTAAATTTTTAAAAGTAATACACAAAAGATGATTTATAAATCAAAAAAAAATTCACTTATGAAATTTTTTATTTCTCTTATTTTGTTGACTTTGTTAGTTTTCTTAAAAGATGTCCCTGTAATTTTAACTAAAAGATATTTAATATTTGTTTTATCACTTAATTTAGTTGCTTTAATATTATTCTCTCTCAGAAGAGAAAACGAGGTAAATTTAAAGAAGCAATATTTTAAAATTTCGACACTTTTTCTAGTAGGATTTATTATAGTTCACTTTCAAATATACTTAGAATATGTACTTGGTACTTATGAAAATTTTGGCCAAGATTATTTTTATGACACGACAATGGTTCCCAAGGCAACTTTAGTAGCTTCCATAGCCTTAAATGCTTTTTTATTAGGATACATGTTCTTTAAGAAAGAAAATATTAGAATAAAAAAAGAGTATAAGATATCGCCAAAAAAACTTATTTTTTATTTTAATTTAATTATGTTCTTTTTATTTATTCTTACTACTGATTTTAAATACTTTTTAGGTGGATATGGCCGAAATGGAATTGAATTATCAGCTCTGTCAAGTTTTTCAAATGAATTTTACCTTTTTTCTACTCTTGGATATATTATTATAATTGTCAGGAATTCACTTATTAAAAACAATCAAATCGATAATTTATTTGATTATTTAAAACTTTTTAACTTTTTCTTCAAAGTGGTTTTATTTATGTTTTTCATTCTTGTATTATTGTCGGGAGATCGAGGTCCATTAATACAAATAGGTCTTGTATTATTTGGGGGTTTTATTATTCTTTCAAAAAAGAAATATAAACTTCCAACAGTTATTTTCTTATTGTTTATTGCAGCTAGTTTAATTTCTTTTATTGCTTACGTGAGGGAATTTAAAGATACTAATTCTTACCTTGAAAAGATTGAAATTGCAAATAAAGCAAAAAGTGTCAGTGGAAAAAGTAAAGCTTTTTCATCTAATACGCTTGAGTTAGCAGCGTCAGTCCGTTCTTATCATGCCGCTATCATTTTCACAGAAAATGTTTCACATACTTATGGGATATTTCAAGGTTTCCAATTGTTTAGTATCATTCCTGGGTTCAGGAGTGTGTTTTTATCCTTAACCGGTGTAGACAGCGAAGATGTTGTATCTACTAAGTTTTTAACAAGACAAATTCAAGGAGAAGAGATTACCCATGGATTAGGAACCACATCCTTAGCAGATATTTATTTGGATTTTGGTGTAATTGGCACACTTATAATGTTTTATGGCTTCGGATATTTTTTAAGAATGCTGGAAGTTAAAATATTTATTAGTCAAGCTCCTAGTTTATTTTCTTCTTCATTGTTTTTTGTTTTTTTGTCTAAGTCCGTTTACTTAGGAAGGTCTCAAATAATGATGGTTTTTAAGGAGGCTGTAATCATTTTTTTGATAATTATATTATTTACGTATTTAAGTGAATTATTAATGAAATTTAAAATTGACCTTAAAAAGAATGAAAACTAAAAAAATTATTTTTACAGTTGGTCAATTAGGAAATGGAGGTCTTGAAAGACAACTTTATTATTTAACTAAAGATCTTATTTTAAATAAAATAGATGTTTCATGTGTTTGTTGGAATTTAGAAGAAGATAGTTTTTATTTTGAAAAGTTTAAAAACCTCCTAAAAGATGATTTATATATTCTTGATCAATCTCAAAAAAGCCTAAAGAAAGTTCTCTCTCTTAGAAAAATAATAAAAAAAACAAACCCAGATATTGTAATTTCATTCACATCATTTGTTAATGCAGCTACTTTTTTAAGTACTTTGGGGCTAAGATGTGATGTCATTGGATCCTTAAGAACATCCGCAGATAGATATATAAAAGATGGAGGATTAAAATCTTTTTTTAACATATTATTTCCTAGAAAGATTCTTGTTAATAGTCGCGTCGCTAAAAAGGAGTTAGAAAAAAAGCTAATATTCAGGTGTTTCTCTAAAATTCAATTCTACGGAAATTCAGTAGATCTAAAAAAATTTTCATTAACTGATCAAAATATTTTTAAGGAATATTCCATATCTGTTGGTAATATTCGAGAAGCTAAAAGAATTGATAGGTTAATTTTATTATTTAATAAATTAAGGGAAATTAATTTAGAAGTTAAACATATCCATGTTGGAGGAGGTAAAGATTTCGAAAAAATAAAACAACAAATTTCAAATAATAATTTAGAAAAACACGTAATTTTAATAGGTCAAAATTCCAATATTTTAAAAATTGCCGAGAAAGCTTCTATGCTTCTACATTTTTCTGAATATGAAGGGTCACCAAATGTAATAATGGAAGCAATGTGTATGGGGTTACCTATAATTACAACCAATTGTGGTGATGCAAAGTATTTTATTGAAAATGAAAAAAATGGCTTTGTTATCGATCCATTTGATGTCAATATTTTTGCTGAGAAATATATTTTTTTACACAATAATAAAAGTAAAAGAGAGCAAATTGGGAGGGAAAATATGCGTCTTATTAAAAGTTTTGATATAGATCAATTAGGGAATAAATTTTTAGACTCAATTAGTAAATTCAATATTTAGAAATGGAATTAGAAGTGAGAAAAGTGTTATTTGTAATCCCAGCAAATTTGGTGAATGGTGAATTAAATATTTCAACATTCCTAACTTCAGAAATTAATGCTTTAAAAAATGAATTTGAACTTGTCGAAGTATTTTATTTTATAAATCGAAGATCTATATCTGGTTTTATTTATAATTTAAAAAAATTAAATACACTTATAGAAAGATTTAAACCAGATGTTATTCATAGCCATTATGGCTCGACAACAGGTTTATTAGTTAGCTTATCATCAAAATTCTGTCCCTGGGTAATAACTTTTGGTGGAAGTGAGCTCTTGGGTCATCCTAACAAAGGATTATATTGGAGAATTAGAGAATTATGGGCTGTCAGATTAAGTCATTTTGCGGCATTAAAAGCAGATCATATTATATGTGTTTCTCAAAATTTGATCAATTCACTCTCTAAAAATAATCAAAGTAAGACAACTTTAATTCCTCGGGGAGTTGATATTTCAAAATTTACTAAAAAAGATAAATTTGAGGCAAGAAATTATCTTAATTGGAGTGTAGAAAAAAAATATGTTTTATTCAGTTTTCCAAGATTAAATGCCGAAGTAAAAAACAAGGAACTTGCTGAAAATGTCATTTCCTTGTTAACAGACAAAGGAGTAAACATTGAATTAATTATCTTATATAATAGATCACAAGAATATATATTTAATGCATTAAATGCAGCTGATGCTCTGTTAGTTACATCCTTTCATGAAGGGAGTCCGAATATTGTTAAAGAAGCAATGGCATGTAATCTGCCTATAGTATCAGTTAATTGCGGAGATGTCAAAGAAAGATTGGAGAGGGTTTCTCCTAGTTTTATCTCCTTTACTTATGATGCACAAGAACTTAGTGAAGGACTAGAGAGGGTACTCGATAAAGGACAAAGATCAAACGGTTTAAAGTATATATTGGAGAATGGTATTGATATGAAAAATACTATTTCAAAAATTATTTCTGTATATAATTTCATTATCTACAAAAAAAATAAAATTAATATGTGATGCTTTATTAATATTTTTTGGAATCTAAGGTCAAGGAGTTTACGGATTAGTCGTTTCATTAGGGAATCTTTAATAACAGTTTCAGCCTTTTCAAAACTAAAATTAAGATGTTAAATTAGACCTTTAAAAGTAAAAAAGTTCATATAATAGTATTCTAATAGTAGACTCAAGTATAAGCTGAATTATAACAAATATTGAGTAGTGAATTAGTTTTATAATTTAATTAATGAATATTTACATACAACTGCAAGATATTTAGGGTAGCTTACCCTAATAATTAAAAAACTATGTAAAAAAGTTAAATGGTTACACTTTTCATTAATATTCTTATTTAATGTAATATTGATATTTAATAAAATGAATTTTAAAACTAGATTTTATTTTGCTGAAAATGAAAAAGATTTCTTATTACTTAATTTTTAATTAAACATGATATTAAAATGGTGATGGTATCAATTGTAACCCCCTTACATAATTCATCAAAATTTATTATTGAAACAATTGACGGTGTAATACTACAATCATACACAAATTGGGAAATGATAATAGTGGATGATTGTTCTACCGATAATGGAGTGGAAATTGTTGAAAAACTTCAAAAACAAGATGATAGAATCAAACTAATAAAAAATGAAATTAATAGTGGCCCAGCTGTTTCTCGAAATAGAGCAATAGAAGCTGCTCGTGGTCGCTTTATAGCTTTTTTGGATAGTGATGATATTTGGCATCCTACCAAGTTAGAAGAACAATTAAATTTTATGCAAAAAAATGATTATGTTTTCACATTTACTGCATATGATAAAATAAACGAAAAAGGGGAGAAAGTTGGGCACGTTGAAATTCCTTTGGAAGTAGCATATAATGATTTACTAAAGACTTGCTCTATAGGGTGTCTCACTGCTATGTATGATACTCGTAAAATTGGTAAAGTATACATGCCAATTATTAAAAAGAGACAAGATTTTGCCTTATGGCTTAAAATACTTAAAATAGTTCCAAAAGCTTATGGCCTTAATAGACCTTTGGCTAAATATCGACTAACGTCAAATTCAGTTTCTAGCAATAAATTGAAAGCTTCTAAATATCAATGGAAAGTTTATAGACATATAGAGAAATTAAATATAGTTTCGTCAACTTATTATTTTTTATTTTACACAATTCATGGCATAGTTAAAAAATATTTTAAATAATGTTTTATTTAGTTTTTAGATCACGAACTGTTTTATTCTCTGCAATTGCTTTCTTTTGCTCTTTTCAAATTATAAAAGCTCAAAATGCCTCAACAAATAATAATAAATTTTACGAGCTGAATAGACTTAATCAGCTAAATACAGATACTTCAAATAATTTCCTCCAAAATAATGCATATCAAGTCCTGCCAGAAAATGTAGATCAAATAATATCAAGAAAGGGAGCTTTTTTTAAAGAAGTTTTACCTTATAAAGTTTCTTTTTTACCAATTACCCTTCTAAGTCAATATTCATCAAAAACCATTTATCCAGAAGTATCTAGGAACATTAATAATTTGGGTTTTCAATCCTATGCTTCTGCAGGTTTATTCGCAAGCCTAGGCCCTTTATCAATACAATTACAGCCTGAGTTTATTTATGCCCAAAACAAAGCTTTTAAAATAGGTTCTCAAAAGTCTAGTAATACAGAGTATTTGGAGCGATTTGGAGAAAAAGCTTACCAAACATTTCTTCCTGGTCAAAGTAGTATTAGACTCAATGCAGGTGCATTTTCCATTGGTGCTTCTACTGAGAATATCTGGTGGGGTCCAGGACAATTCAACTCCCTTCTTTTTTCAAACAATGCCTTTGGGTTTGAACACTTAACTTTAAATACTAGACGCCCCGCAAAAACATTATTAGGAACTTTTGAAGGACAAGTCATCATGGGCAGGCTTGAAGGGTCTGGCTTAGAATCACCATTAAGTAATTTATTAAATGATGATTGGAGATACCTCAATGGAATCAATCTCGTTTATGGTCCCAAATGGATACCAGGTTTTTTTGTTGGGTTTTCTAGGATGTTTCAACAATATTCAGAAACAAGAGGGGATACCTTTAGAGACTTTTTCCCAATTTTTGCTGGTTTTCAAAAGGAACGTTTGTTAGAGGATTTTGACAACCCAAGAGATTTTGATAGAGCTGGCAGAGATCAGCAACTGACTGGTTATGTGAGATACCTAAATACCAAAGCAAAAGTTGAACTATATTTTGAGTATGGCAGGAGAGACCATGCATTAAACTGGCGTGAAGCTACATTAAACCCAGAACATGCGAGAGCTTATCTTTTTGGTTTTAATAAATTGTTTGACATTCCTAATAATGCTCAATTTCAAGTGAGAGGGGAGGTGCTTCAACAACAAGAATCAATAAACATTTTAATCAGATATCCAGGAACAGGTGGTGGGCAAAATTGGGGAGGTCATAGCCCCGTAAGACATGGATTTACACATCTGGGTCAAATGCTTGGTCCAGGAGTTGGTCCTAGCAGTAATGTACAAACTCTTGAAGGTGCATGGGTAAAAGGGTTTAAGAAATTAGGAGTAAGATTAGAAAGATTAAATAGACATCAAGATATCTACCAAAAAAGATTCCTTGATCCATCAGAGCAGGGAAGGTGGGTAGACTTATCAGCTAGGCTATTAGCAGATTGGCAGTTTGACAACTTAATTATTAGCTCAAATATCAATTTTGTCAATTCCCTCAACTACCAATGGCAACTAGCCCCTGACAGTACCCCTGAATACCCCAGAGGAGAAAACCTATTCTCCATCCATTCCCAAGTCAGTTTAATTTACCTCTTTAATAAAAAATAATGACCTTCCCATTTTTTCCCGAGGCAAAAGAAAAAGCAATAATTTTTGAAGAAGTAAAAGCTACTTTAATAGACCTAGGCTTCAATTGTATAGATGAAGATTGCAATAGACCCTGGGGTGGTTTTCTAGTAATGGATCCTAACCAGATCGAAGCATTCAGAAAGAAGTTTTTCTCTGAGGTTGAGCTTCACAACAATCATACGGATGCTTACAATGCAAAGATCATGTTACTCGCACCAGGAGAGAAACACTCTTGGCAGTACCACCACCGCAGATCAGAACTCTGGAAATTGGTAGCCGGCGAAGCAGCCATCTCAAGGTCATTCACAGACCAAGAAAACCCAGCTACAGACATGAAAGTAGGGGAGTTGATTCATTTAGCCCAAGGAGAACGCCACAGATTGATAGGCAAACAATCCTGGGGCATAGTCGCAGAAATCTGGATCCACACCGACCCCACCAACCCCTCCGACGAATCCGACATCATCCGCATCCAAGACGATTACCAAAGAAAATAATGAAATAGATGTGAAAAATAGAACATCTCTCGTTGAATAATGCGAAAGCACTACTTGTCTAGATAACTTTTTCGTTAAGTGTTAATCGTTCACAGTTAATCGTTCAAAGTAGGAACCCAGTAAAACCCACACTTCCCCTACCTTTAACGCTACCCCGACCCCTCGGGGCTTAACACTTAACACTTAAGGACACCCCGATCCCTCGGTACACCCCGATCCCTCGGGGCTTTTCCCTTTTCCCTCCCAACCCTTTTCCCTCCCAACCCTTTGCCCCTCCGCACCCTTTGCGAGAAATCCTTTCTCCTCCCGATCCCTCGGGCCTAAAATAACCAACCCTACAACCTGGCCCGTCACTATAATGATCCAATGGGATCATTTCTTAACGTTCCGTCCTCCTTTTCCCTCCCAACCCCCTATTACTTGGCGTAATTCTTGTAAGAACTTGAAATACTTACTCAGCACCTTACTTCTTTTTCCATTATCCTTTCCCCTTTTAAAAAACCTTTTCTCTTATCTTTACCATCCTTAATTGATAAACAATGCAAACAGTTTTTTCAAAAAACCTCAATGACTCCCAAATAGCAATCATAGGCCTTGGCTATGTAGGACTACCTCTTGCTGTAGAGTTTGCCAAAAAATACAAAGTATATGGTTTTGATATCAATACCAATAGAATCAATGCCCTCAACAAAGGCCTAGATGATACCCTGGAAGTAGAGGAAAGCACCTTAAAAGAAGTGGTGCAAGCTGAATCCTTGATCCTTACTACCCAAGCAACAGATTTAGCAGCAGCTAACATTTACATCATCACAGTTCCAACCCCTACAGATAGACATCATAGACCCGATCTGACTCCTTTAGTAGCTGCCTCCAAAACAGTCGGTCAGGTACTTAAAAAAGGAGATATTGTCATATATGAATCCACAGTTTACCCAGGATGTACCGAAGAAGACTGCGTGCCTGTACTCGAAAAATACTCAGGTCTCAGCTTTAATACAGACTTTTTTGTAGGATATTCACCAGAAAGAATCAATCCCGGAGATAAGCTCCATACCTTAACAAAAATAAAGAAAGTAACCTCAGGAAGCACCCCCGATGTAGCAACGCTGGTAAATCAATTGTATGCCAGTATCATTGAGGCAGGAACTTTCCAGGCATCCTCTATCAAAGTAGCAGAAGCGGCCAAAGTGATCGAAAACTCACAAAGAGATATCAACATCGCTTTTGTAAACGAACTCTCAAAAATCTTTAACCTTCTTGAAATAGATACCAAAGAAGTTCTAGAGGCAGCTGGGACCAAATGGAACTTCTTGAACTTCTCACCCGGTCTGGTTGGTGGGCATTGTATAGGCGTAGATCCTTATTATTTGGCCCAAAAAGCCCAAGAAGTCGGCTATCACCCCGATATCATACTCGCAGGTAGAAGAGTCAATGACAGCATGGGCAAACACGTAGCTACAGAATTGATAAAACACATGATGCGCAAAGATTTGAAAGTCTTGGAAGCAAAAGTGTTGATCTTAGGCTTTGCCTTCAAAGAAAATTGCCCAGACTACCGCAATACTCGTGTGATTGATATTTATCGAGAATTACGCTCTTTTGATATGGACGTAGATATTTTTGACCCTTGGGTAAATAGGGTAGAAGTAAAGCGTGAATACGGGGTAGAACTTCTACATGAATCACAACTCCCAAATTTAAACCACTACTCAGCCATCGTCCTAGCCGTAGCACATAATGACTTCCTTAAATTAAATCTCCAAAAATCCATCGACCAAGTCATCTTCGACGTCAAATCCACCTTACCCAAAGAAACCGTCGATGCCAGACTATAATCACTATCTCATCCAAGCGTAGCTTATAGCTACGCTTTCATACCCTTCCCATTAAATATCTTTCCCCTTCCCCCTAATCCATTCACCCCTTATCGTCCCGACCCTGATCATCTTCCCCCATCACTACATCCCCCGGGACTCCCGCTCATTCGTGCCCACACCCCAACCCCGCACTGCGGCGCATATCGAATATGCTGACTATCCCTACATTCAAGCGTCTTTTACAGGGCTATTTAAAGTTAAGCCCACTACGGGCTTCGATTTGTGACTATCTGCGTTTTAATGCGGGCGGGACGACGGAGATTCGGGTTTACCTCCCGAATTGGGATGGCCTGTTTCATTTTAGAGATAGATTTCCTCCTTTTTTTGGGAGGCCAGCGTTGGCCTTGTGGGTGGATAGAACCTGTCCCGATCCCTATCGGGAGCCTGTCCCGTCCCGAGACTTCGGGATACGGGAACAAAAAGTCAGAGAATTAGATTTCTATCAAAACCACTCCTCTCAATAAAAAAACGATCCATCCTTATTGTTGGTTATTTCGGTCTTGCTTAAACTGGCACAGTTTGAACCGAAATGCTTGGCACAATTAGACCGAAAAGCGTGGCGCAATTCGAACCGTTATATCCAACACTTAACGTTTAACACTTAACGTTTAACACTTAACACTTAAGGACACCCCGATCCCTCGGTACACCCCGATCCCTCGGTACACCCCGATCCCTCGGGGCTTTCCCTTCCATCCCTTTGCACCTCCGCACCCTTTGCGAGAATTCCTTTCCCCTCTTTTCCCCTCCATTTATTTGCATAATTCCCCCAACTCCCTAAATTTGTTCAACCGAGTAAAAAAATTACTCAACCACTCTTAAGCACAAATCCTGTGACTGAAAGGGCGAAGCTGTGTTTGATGTTTAATCGCTTAATTGAACCTCTCAGCCCCCCAAGACTAAAGATATTCCCGTCAAACGTTCAATGTTAATCGTTCAAAGTAGGAACCCAGTAAAATCCACAATTCTCCTACATTTAACGCTACCCCGACCCCTCGGGGCTTAACACTTAACACTTAAGGACACCCCGATCCCTCGGTACACCCCGATCCCTCGGTACACCCCGACTCCTCGGGGCAACCCCTAAGCACAAACCCTGTGACTGAAAGGGCGAAGCCGTTAGTAACCGTTAAACGTAGAAGCGTTAACCGTTAAAACGTAAAACACAATAAAATCCACAATCCCCCCACATTTAACACTTAACGTTTAACATTTAACCCTTAACATTTAACCTTTTCCCTTTAACCTAATTTCCCCCTTGAAACCCCTCCTCATCCTCTCCATCCTCTTCCTCCTCATCAACGGAGCACTCTTCCTCAAACAAGGAATCATGACCGATGCAGACACCTGGGGATACATGACCTATGCTGAGGAGATCAGACAACAAGGGATATTCTACAAACCACACCACTTCTGGTATATCGGTTACGTGCTCTTGATCATTGGAGCCAACTCAATCATCCCAGGACACGAAGGAATCGTCATCTTCCAATACCTACTCGCTTACCTAGCACTAATTGCCTTGTACTTCACTTCCATCAACATATTCAACAACCCCAAAGCAGCTTTCCTAACAGCCTTTTGGTTCCTGGCTTTCTTCATGATCTCCTTCTGGAACCTATTCCTTTATGCAGAATCTCTACTGATCAGCCTCTATTGCATCAGCTTCTTCTTCCTGTCCAGAGCCTACCGAGGCAAACTCACTACCCTAGAAGTACCCCTCATGATTATCATCATCACTTGGGCCTTCCTCACCAAACCAACAGCCATTGCCCTCATAGCCGCTCTCCTCATCGCAGGACTATACAATCTTTTCATTTCAACCAAATCGAGCAAACCTTCATCCTTCATCCTTCATCCTTCATCCTTTATATCCTTTCTCCTTTTCCTTTTTTTGCCCGCCGTGGCGGGAACCTTCCTGATTTTGCTCAACCAAATGCTCTCCACCTTCGGCTTCGTGGAAAACTACCAAATAGGCGAGATAGTCTACAATATACACACCGTAGCCGACCAACCTTATGCCAAGTGGCTAATGATTAAGGTACCTGAAAACCTTTACCTTCCAAACCCTGAAGCACCACCTTTGTGGAAACTCACAACCATCATCATCATGAATCCATGGTACAGCATCAAGCTCTTCGCTACCAAAGCATTCTACTACATTTTCTACATCAGACCCTATTTCTCTTGGACTCACAACATCTTGGCCCTAGCAGTGCTGCTGCCCATGTACTACTTCGCAGTTAGACAACTCATGGCTAAGAACCTAGATGCAATCATCAAATCCTTCGTCATTACATTTCTTGCTGTAGCTGTTCTTAGCGTCTGCCTTCTATCGATCAACTGGAATGGACGCTTCCTAGTCCCAATCCTCCCGATCATATTTCTGATAGGAGCAAAAGGCCTCACGGATAGAGTAGGGCAGTACATACCAAAAATATTTAATGTTTAATCGTTTAAGCCTTGTCCCGTAGAATTACGGGATGTTTATTCGATAAGTGTATAGTAAAATCCACAACTCCCCAACATTTAACGCTTAACGTTTAACACTTAACAATTAACGACACCCCGATCCTTTGGGGCAGTTAACCAATTAACCCAATCACCTAATCCACTAAATCTTTGAAACGAACCCTCGTCACCGGTGGAGCCGGATTCCTCGGCTCTCACTTATGTAAAAAACTACTCCAAGAAGGCCATGAAGTCCTTTGCGTGGACAACTTCTTTACCGGAAGAAGGGAGAACATCCACGAACTCCTGGATTACAAAAACTTCGAACTCCTTCGACACGACATCACCTTTCCACTCTATGTGGAAGTAGATGAAATCTATAACCTCGCTTGCCCAGCTAGCCCAGTACACTATCAGTTTGATCCAGTACAGACGACCAAGACATCGGTAGTAGGAGCGATCAACATGCTTGGATTAGCCAAGCGACTCAAAATCCGCATCCTTCAGGCCAGTACTTCGGAAGTATATGGGGATCCCAGCATCCACCCGCAAACTGAAGACTATTGGGGCAACGTCAACCCCATCGGGCCTAGAGCCTGCTATGATGAAGGAAAACGCTGTGCAGAAACACTCTTCTTCGATTACTTCAGACAGCACAACCTAGACATCAAAGTGGTCAGGATCTTCAACACCTATGGACCAAACATGCAGCCCAATGATGGGAGGGTAGTCAGCAACTTCATCCTACAGGCACTCAACAATAAACCCATCACCATCTTTGGAGATGGAGCGCAAACCAGAAGCTTCTGCTATGTAGATGATCTGATTGATGGCATGTACAAGATGATGCAAACAGAAAAGGGCTTCACAGGACCAGTCAACATCGGAAACCCATACGAGTTCTCCATGCTGCAACTCGCGGAGAAAGTCATCGAACTAACAGGAAGCAAAAGTCAAATCAGCTTCCAACCCCTTCCGCAAGACGACCCCAAACAAAGACAACCTGATATTAACCAAGCAAAGTCCAAACTCAATTGGCAACCAAATGTGCAGCTGGAAGAGGGGTTGGTGAAGACAGTTGAGTATTTTAAAAGTATAGTAAGTTGAATAAAACCATCATTGAACCCTCCAAAGGATGGAAAGTCGTTGACTTTGATGAACTCTGGAGATACAAAGACCTACTCTATTTCCTTACCGTAAGAGGAATCAAAGCTCGATATGCACAATCCATCTTAGGAGTAGGCTGGGCTATCATTCAGCCTTTGTTTACTACGCTAGTTTTCACTGTTGTATTCGGTGGATTGGCCAAAGTAGATTCTGATGGCATGCCCTATATCTTGTTCTCATATTTGGCATTATGGCCATGGAATTATTTTTCAGGCACCTTATCAGAATCAGCCAATAGCCTTGTGGCCAATGCAGGCATGATTACCAAGGTCTATTTCCCTAGATTGATCCTGCCCCTAGCAGCCATCTTTTCCAAGCTACTAGACTTCATCATCTCCTTTGTCGTGCTGCTGATCCTCCTGATCTATTTCAAAGTAGTACCTGGTTTGGGTATAATTTGGCTTCCCTTACTGCTGATCCAACTCCTCATGACCTCCCTAGGAATAGGAATGATTCTCTCAGCCATGGCAGTGCAGTATCGTGATATCAAGTATGCACTCACCTTTATCATTCAACTACTCCTGTATGGAGCACCCGTAGTCTACAGCACCACAGCAGTTCCAGAACAATATCAATTCCTCTATTCCCTCAATCCTATGGTCGGAGTAATAGAAGGAATCCGAGCCATGTTCCTCAACCGCCCCATCCCCTGGGACTGGATCTGGCCCGGATCAATAGTAGCCATAATCTTCTTTGTTTTTGGCTTGTTTTATTTCCGTAGGATGGAGAAAGTTTTCGCAGATGTCGCTTAACTACCTCCCCCAACCCCTCCTGAAGGAGGGGAGATACCCTAATAAAATTAGTGTCTCTTAATTTGTCAATCATTAATGCCTAGCAAATTTAATCATAACGCTTCACCTGAAATATTCCGAAGAGCGAAGGAGTTAAGAGAGAGCATGACGATCGCAGAGCAGGTATTATGGGAAAGATTAAGAGCGGGAAGATTAAATGGCTTAAATTTTAGAAGACAGCATCCAACATCAAAATATATTGTTGACTTCTATTGCCATCAATACAAATTAGTAATAGAGCTTGATGGAGAAGTTCACCTAGAAAAAGATCAGAAAGAAAGAGATTTCAGCAGAGAAGAAGAACTCAAAAATCTAGGTCTCCACATCATCCGATTTACTAATGAATCAGTTCTACACGAAACAAATGAAGTCCTTTTCAAAATTCTTGATAAGATTTCAGAACTAAAAAAATTAAATACAAACCTTTAAAAGAAACCTACACCCCCCTTTAGGGGGGCAGGGGGGTAATATGTCCAATACAATAATAAAAGTAGAAAACCTCTCCAAACGCTACCGCATCGGCCTGCAAGAAAAGAAAGCAGATACCTTAGCCCAGCAGCTATGGACTAACTTCAAGGCTCCGATTGAGAATTTCAAGCGGATCAAAAGCCTTGGGAAGTTCGAAGAGGAAAGCGACTCAGTACACTGGGCACTCAAAAATGTCAGCTTTGAAGTCAAGCAGGGAGAAGTGTTGGGGATTATTGGAAAGAATGGTGCTGGTAAATCTACTTTGCTTAAGATTCTATCCAAGATCACAGAACCCACCTCAGGTCGTATTGAGATGAATGGCAGGGTGGCAGCCTTACTAGAAGTCGGTACAGGCTTCCATCCAGAGCTCACAGGTCGGGAAAACATCTACATGAATGGCACCATTCTGGGCATGACCAAGAAGGAAATCGACCGCAAACTGGATGAAATTATTAACTTCTCAGGAGTAGAGAAATATGTCGATACGCCTGTCAAGTTTTATTCTTCTGGTATGCGGGTCAGGTTGGGATTCTCTGTGGCTGCCCATTTGGAGCCTGAGATATTGATCATAGACGAAGTTTTGGCAGTAGGGGATTATGAATTCCAACAGAAGTGTTTGGGTAAAATGGAAGATGTGAGTCAGAAAGAGGGGAGAACTGTATTGTTTGTAAGTCATAATATGGATGCAATTTCAAATTTATGTAAGAAATCTATTTTACTTAATAGTGGGGCATTAGAATATATTGATAATACAGAATATGTTTTAAGGAAATATTTGGCTCTAGATTTAAATTCATCAAATACTTATATTGATAAATCTAATAATGAGTTTTCAAAAATTTCCAGAATTATCATTAATACATCTGACCCAAATGGATTCCATAATTATGGTAAAGAATTGGTTATAGAATTTTATATTAAGTCTATTGATGAAATACCAAATGCAACCTTATCTTTTCAATTGATAGATGAAAAAAATAGAGCAATTATGCACTGTTGGCTTTTTCAATCAGATTATTTTTTTTGTAATGATGATGGAGTATATAAAGCTATTTGTAAAATAAAAAGCCCCAAGTTGTATATGGGCAAATACTTTTTAACTGCACATTTTGGAGAAGGTAAGGGTGGGAAAAAATATCAAACTCTTGAGAAAGTTTGTTCTTTTGAGATACATATGCACGGTATTAAAAGAGAATTTGATTGGGCGCCTTATGCCTGTACATATTTAGAAGATTTTAATTGGTATGTTGAAAAATTGGATTAAAAAGAAAGTAAAAAAGGAAGCACCAAAATCATATGTTTTTCCTCAAGATTTCTCAGAAGAAGTTATTAATTTAATTAAAAAGATAACACCTTTTACAATGACTTCACCTGAAAGGTTGATATCATTAATTTACTCAATCGAATATATACATAAAAATAAAATTGATGGCGATTTTGTTGAATGTGGAGTTTGGAAGGGTGGTAGCGTTATGGCAATGATTTTAAAACTTCAAAAATTAGAAGTTGAAAATAGAAGAATTTGGCTTTATGATACTTTCGAGGGAATGACGGCTCCACAACAAGAAGATCAAAAATATGATGGAACTAGTGCCTCCCAATTATTAGAAAAAGATATTGAAAGAAAATCAAATGTCTGGGCAGTATGCCATCTTGAGGAAGTGATCAAAAACATTTCTTCCTTATCTTATCCAAAGAATCTTATCAATTATGTAAAGGGTCCAGTTGAAAAAACTTTAAATAAGGAAGTCCCAAAAAAAATTTCTTTGTTGAGACTTGATACAGATTGGTACGAATCAACGAAAGTAGAACTCGACATTCTTTTTCCAAAATTAGTCAATGGTGGTGTCTTAATCATTGATGATTATGGTCATTGGAAGGGATGTAGAAAAGCAGTTGACGAGTATTTTTCAAAGATTGATAAACCTTTTTTCCTTCATAGAATTGATTACACTGGAAGAATTTTAGTTAAAACATGGGATGATTGACTTTAACCCGCAAAAGCTCACCTTCGAAAATGTTGATCGATATCACATTAAAAGATCAATTTTTCAATTTTTGAGTTCTAAATCTGAAGTATTTCGAGGTGATCTATTGGATGTTGGTTGTGGTGAAATGCCATACAAAAATGAGATTTTATCCAATAGAAAGGTAACGAAATATGTTGGGCTTGATATTCATGGTGCTTTGGAATACAAAAAGGGCATCAAGCCTGATTACTTATGGGATGGCATCAAAATGCCATTTGAAGATGAATCATTTGATTCAAGCTTTGCCACAGAAGTTTTGGAACATTGTCCTGACCCCTTGTTGACTTTAAAAGAAATAAATAGGGTGTTGAAACCTGAGTCACCTCTGATACTGACAGTTCCATTTTTATGGCCCACACATGAATCTCCTTTTGATTTTTACAGATATACACCTTTTGCTATTCAAAATTTATTAGAGCAGTCTAGTTTTAAAGATATAGAAATAAACTGTTTAGGAGGTTGGGACGCGTCTACAGCACAAATGATATCACTTTGGTTGAAAAGAAGAGGTTTCTCTAAACGGATTCAAAAATTTCTGTTTATAGTTTTGAAACCATTTATCCTCAATCTTTATAAAAAAGACAAAATAAGACCTGCATTCAATGATCAAAGTATGTTTACAAACCTTGGGGTAATCGCATGGAAAAAATAAACATTTGTTTTACATCTCCGTCAAAAAACGCCTACTCAGAAACTTTTATCCAAAATCTAAAAAGAATTATTGATGGTAAAGTGTTTCATTGTTTTGGTGGATTTTTTCCAATTGAATCAGAAGATGGAAAATTAAAAAATCATTATTCTGCACCTTTAATTGTCAAAGCCTTTTCAAAATTAGGATGGATAAAAAGACCAATTAGAGAAATTTATCTTGAGTCCTACCTTAAAAGAAACAAAATACATGCGATTATTGCGAATTATGGGCAATCTGGTGCGGAATTAAGTAACTTATCAAAAAAATTGAATATTCCATTGATAGTTCATTTTCATGGATATGATGCCAGTGTTAAGGATGTAATTGAAAGATATAGGGATAAGTATCTTAGAATGTTTGAAATAGCCAAAGCTATTGTAGTAGTGTCATCAGAAATGAAGGACACGATTATAAGGCTAGGCACTGATGAAAAGAAGGTGTTTTTAATTAGATATGCACCTGCTGAAGCTTTCATGGATATAATAGCGAATTACCAGTCTGATCAAATGATTGCTATAGGAAGGTTTGTAGAAAAAAAGGCGCCATATTTAACTTTACTTGCTTTTAAACAAGCTCAGGAAAAATGTCCTGAGTTAAAATTGAAATTGATTGGGGAGGGAGATTTGCAACAAGTATGCAAAGACCTTTCTCTAGCTCTGAAAATTAAAAATATAGATTTTGCAGGTATTCAAAAACCAGAAGATATAGTAACAGAAATGAGTCAATCTTTTTGTTTTATTCAGCATAGTAAAACAGCTGTAAGTGGGGATAAGGAGGGGACTCCCGTTGCTGTCTTAGAAGCAATGTCAGCAGGACTTCCTGTGATCAGTACTTATCACGCGGGAATTCCAGATGTAATTCAAGACAATGAAAACGGTCTTCTCGTTCAGGAAGGTGATGTTGATGGAATGGCACAAGCAATAGTCAAATTATATCAAGATAGAAAGTTGGCAGAGCAATTTGGAATTAACAATAAAGAATATATTAAAGCTAATCTATTGGAATCACAGTATAAATTGGCTTGGAATTCACTAATTCAAGAAGTTGTTCATGGGAAATAATCCTTTGGTTTCCATCCTCATCCCAAACTACAATAAAGCCCCTTATCTGAGGGAAACTCTAGATTCGGTGTTAAATCAGACTTATACCAATTGGGAATGTATTATTGTAGACGATCACAGTACAGATAATTCTTGGGAAATATTGGAATCTTATGCCCAGAAAGATGCTAGGATAAAAATTTTTAAGAGACCTGATGATCGTATTAAGGGGGGCAGCGTAGCCAGAAATTATGCCTTTGAATTGTCCAAAGGAGAATTTATTCAATGGTTGGATTCAGATGATGTAATTCATAAGAATAAAATTAAAGATCAATTAAATATTTTATTAAAGTCTGATTTATTTAATGTTTCTATTGCAAATTGGGATTTCTTTAATTCATCACTAGATATTAAAAATATAAATAACTATCATGGTCATGAATATATAGACCAGGAAAGATGGGAAAATCACCCAACAAATGGATATGACCTTATACTTTATTTATTTATGAATGGTTTTTTTATACCACCTCATGCCTATTTTATGAGTCGTCAATTGGTTGTAGTAGCTGGGTTATGGAAAGAAGAAATAAATAGAAATCAAGATGGTGAATTCATGGTTAGAATTCTCTTGAATTGTAAAAGGGTAACGTATTTGAATTCAATATATACTTTTTATCGAAAACCTGATGAAACTCACTTGAGTAAACAAAGAACATATAGTAGTTATAATGATTGGATTAAATCATTTGAATTATGGGATCAAAGTATTCTAGAAATGAGAAATTCAAGAAAAGCGAGAACAATTTTAATTCTAAATTATGAACGTTTAATTAAGGTTACAGGCATAAAATATCCTGAGATAACAAATAAGGCTATACAAAGAGTAACTTTTCTTAACCCTTTAATTAGATTTAATTTTTTTAAACCATATATTATATGGATAGGTTCTTTGATTGGATTTAAGAATTTTTTACTTCTTCGTGTATTTTTAATCAAGATAAAAATTATAGAAGATTGATTCCTGAAATAATACAATATTGCTGATTCGGAAACATAACCATGACTGAACAAGAATTGGATTGAATTTTAATAATGGAAAAACTGGTATCTATTTTGATTCCTAATTTCAACAAGGAAAAATATTTAGGAGATTTATTTGATTCGATTTTTAATCAAACTTACTCAAATTGGGAATGTATAATTGTCGACGACCACAGTACAGATAATTCTTGGGAAATACTTGAAACTTATTCTCAAAAAGATTCTCGAATTAAGATTTTTAAAAGACCAAAATTTCGAAAAAAGGGAGTGAGCACGGCAAGGAATTATGCTATTGAATTGGCTAAAGGAGAATATGTGGCACTTTTAGATTCAGATGATACATGGGGACCAAATAGACTAAAATTGGCTATTGAGTTTTTGAGTTCACAAAATATTGCAGCTATATTTAGTGGTGCTATCGTTTTAAGACAAAATTCTACTGAAAAATTATCATCTCGAGATATAAATAATGCAGAATCTATTTTTGACTTTATTTTTAGTGATGATGTTTTTTGTCCAACTCCTTCTTTAATACTTCAAAATACGCTCGCAAGGAATGTAATGTTTGATGAAGGTTTGAAACGTCACGAGGACTTTGACTTTTTTATTAGAGTTCATGCTATAAGCCCTTGGAAGTATTTTGAAAATTATGATGTAAGAATAAACTGGACGAGAGAAGATTTGAAAGTTATTAACTTTAAAGAATGTATTCCATTTTATGAAAAACATTGGCAAAAAAGTCGAAATGATAAAATTAGACATAAGTATATAATTCGAATAACATCTTCCTCTGTGAGGGGAAATTATAAATATAATCTCGCTTATTATTTTAAGAAAGTTTTAGAAAACGAAGGTTACAAGTTTTCATTCAAGCAGTATATTTTATTTTATATGCCTTTTTTGTTCTTATTATTTTCAAAGTCAAAATGGTTTTTCTTAAAATTTTTTTCTACGAGTGAGATAAGCTAGTCCAAATTCAACGAGTTAAATATTTGGCTTCCCAATGAAAAGAATCTATTCAAATATAGAGCAATTAATAAATAAAATTAATTCTTCAGAAGATGAATTAGTTATTTTATCTACCTACTTTACCTCAAAGATTGACCCAATGAGGAAATTTCAGCAACCTAATGATAACTTTGAGTATTTTAAGGATTGGTACGAGAGTATTAATGAATTAGGATTGAGGGCAGTGATTTTTTGTGATACGATCTCAGAATCCTTCGAAAGAAAGTATACAACTGACAAGATTTCCTTCATAAGATGTCAACTAGGACCTCATTCCTTGAATGATGAACGATTTTTTATTTTTCATGAATTTATTCAAGATTTGAGTCCACATACCTTCATAGTTTCAACAGATATCAATGATGTAATTGTCAATAAAAACCCCTTAGAGTTATTAGCATCCAGCCCAGAAAAGTTATTTGTGGGTAGAGGACAGCGAAAAGTCTGGAAAAATGGGAAATGGGCTCTCAAAGCCTTGTTTAGTTTTAATAGAAAGTATAATAAGAGTTTACCAGTCAGTTTTTTCAATTACCCTTTACTAACCCCAGGAACGCTTGGAGGAAAGAAAGAAGTCATGCAAAAGATTTATCAAGAAATGAAAGACCTTTTTTCTGAACTAGGAGACGATGGGAATTATGACATGCAGGTATTTAATTTTATCATGAAAGAAAAGTATTTCCCTAAAAATTCTTTTTGGGACGGTACCATTCCCTTTTGGATTGCTAATTGGTATTATTACGCCCTATATAGAGTTTCCAGAAAAATCGAAAAAGGATATATGGCACATAAATATGATTTGGTTACACCTGAGGAGGGCATAGTCTCCAATGAATTGATATATGCAGGTTTTCCATTTGTAAGCATGGTTGGGAAATATGAAAAGAAAGGTGTCTCAGAAGCTTATCTTATTCATAAATAAGACTATTGATGAAGAAATATAGAGATTAAGGGTCTAGTGATATCTGTAATTATACCTACTTACAAAGATGATGAGCGTTTAAGTAAGTGTCTTCAAGCATTAGAAAATCAAACTTTAGGAAAGTCCGAATTTGAGGTCATTATTGTAAATAATTGCCCTAGTGAAAGTTTGGATATTGATTTTACAAAGATCAAAACTTTGAATGTAAGATGTTTTTCAGAAGCGATTCCTGGATCTTATGCTGCTAGAAATAAAGGCATTTTGGAATCTAAAAGGGATATATTGGCATTTACAGATTCAGATTGCCTACCTGAACCAAATTGGCTAAAAGTGGCACATTCCTTTTTGGGGAGTAATAGTTTGCAAAATACAGGTATTCTGACGGGGCCTGTACGGTTGTTTTATCATGATCCAAAGAGATTGTCACCCGCTGAGATTTACGAGAAATACACAGCTTTTCATACCGAAGCTTATGCAAAGCAAGGATTTGCTGTTACCGCAAATTGGGTTTCTTATAAATCTGTTATTCAGAAATTTGGTGGATTTAATGCTAAGTTAAAGTCAAATGGTGATTCAGAATTATCTGGTATAATAAGTAAACATCATAAAATAATTTACATACCTGATTTGATAGTAAACCACCCAGCTCGTTACAAAACAGAGGATTTGATTCAAAAATATAAAAGGAGAATAGGAGGGACTTATAATCGGCTATATGAAGGTAGAAATTTGAATTTTGCTATGTATATACTCAATTTTATCTATAGGAGATACCGCTTTGCATTGAAAAAATTGTTTATGGTTTCGCCAAAAGAGTCAATCAAACTGCTATACGTTTGTCATGTTATAAATATGGGAGCAATAAAGGAATACTTTTCTTTAATAAAAGGCGGAGATTCAAAAAGATTGTAGAATCCTAAATGATAAAAAACTCTATTTACTACCTTAAGCGATCGGTTGAATATTCTTTTATAGTCTATTCCAACAGGAACTTAAAAGGCTTTAGAGAAAAATCAAAAGCCGCACGGACGCTCATTAGTTTAAATCTGAAATCAATTGGCAGAAATAAGGAAGAACAAACCACAGTTAAGTTTTTTGATTTTAAAATTACTGGATTGAATGCAGCCTCTTTGTTGTATTTATTTCAAGAGATTTTTTTGAATCAAGAGTATTTTTTTTAACAGTTCCTCACATCAGCCAAAAATTATTGATTGTGGTGCTAATATTGGTGCTTCTGTGCTTTTTTTTAAAAAACTATATCCTTCATCTCAAATAATAGCTGTGGAACCCAATCCAGTCATATTTAGATTATTGGAGAAAAACATAAAAGATAATAACCTAACAAATATCACTCTATTTAATTGTTGTTTGTCAAATAAAGAAGGTTTCGAGGATTTCTTTTTCGAAAATGAGAGTACCAATAATTTATCAGGTTCAATTTATGAGACTAGGGGCAATGAATTTCAGGTTAAAGTGAAATCAATAAAACTATCTTCCATAATGAAAGATGAATTGTTTGATCTCATCAAGATTGATGTTGAGGGTGCTGAGAGGCAGATATTTCAGGATTTGGTTGAAAATGACAAAATAAAGTTATCTGATTCATATTTTATTGAATATCATCATCATTCAAATATGGAGAATGTTTTTTCGGAAATGATCAGCTTTTTTGAAACGAAGGGTTTCAAATTTAATTTGCGGTCAGTTTTTAAGAAGCCCACTTCATTTCAGGATATTCTAATTTTTTTCCACAAAAAAATAATCTAGAATTGATTCACAAATTGACGCGTAAACTCTTTAAGGTACGCATACTATTCTCTTCAATATTTATCGTTGGACGATCTTATCTAAGAAAGAAGGATGAAAACAGGAAGTCTAAGATTATATATATTGACATCTCAAGACCTGAGATATATCATAGGTATTTTTATAACCTATGTAAATATTTTATACTAGAAGATTATGAGGTTTTTATAAAACGATCTTTGCGGAATATCTACTATCTAAAATCTAATGCTGATGCTTCTATTTTATTCAAAGAAAATCATTTAATTATTGGAAAACCATCTAGATATTCTGATCAATTTATAATTGATGACAAAATGATTTCACCTGACTATTTTGATTTTATCATCAATCCAAAAATTAGAGAAAACTCTTATTTTGTTCCCATAGACTTTCAGCAGGATATTTATTTCAAGAGTTTTTGGACACACGATTTTTCTAATGGGAAAAGGTATAAAAGTCTTTTTATGGCAGGTAACTTTGGGGAAAATTATTCAAATGCATATAATGAAAAGTTGTTTAATACTATAAATAGATACGATGTAAAAACTTTAATTGAAAGTCTAGATTGCTACAAGAATCTTGAGGTTAAGGATGAATTTGAATTTTTTGAAAAAGTTGAAGATTTGTCGATTTATTTGATTGAAAAGAAAAATGGATATCAAATTCCTCCATCAAAACTATTTTTCTACTTAAGTAAATTTGACTTTTTCTTTGCTTTACCGGGAATGTATATGCCAATATCACACAATATCATAGAAGCAATGTCAGTAGGAACAATTCCCTTTTTACAACAAAGCTATGCTGATATATTTCAACCTCAATTAGAAAATGGAATCAATTGCATCACCTATTTAGGAATCGAAGATTTACCTAAAAAAATCCAATATTTGTTTTCTCTTGAATTAAATCAAATCATTAGTCTAAGAGAAGAGGTAATTAAATTTTACTTAGAAAATTTAACACCAAAGTCAATTGTGGCTAATATAATCAATCCACAAAATTCTAAGGTTTATTTAATGGCTGAACAATATTCAGTAAATCAATTATCTCTAAAACTTGAGAAGAATAACAATATTTCCGATACTTTATGCAACTAGTGTCTATTATTATTCCAGTTTACAACAAAGCAGCTTATATTAATGAAACACTTGAATCTGCATTAAAGCAAACTTATAGTAATATTGAATTGGTGTTGGTAAATGACGGTTCCACAGATGGTTCTTTAGACATATTGAAAAAATATGCTGAAAAATTCCCGTCAAAAATCAACTTGATTGATTCAAAAAATAAAGGAGTTTCTGCTGCAACAAACCTAGGGATACAAGAAGCTAAAGGTGACTACATTCAGTTTTTGGATGCAGATGATTTACTGTCACCAGAAAAGATTGAAAAACAAGTTGCGCTACTAAATGACAACAATTTTGAGAAGATTGCTTCCTGTGAGTGGGTACTTTTTAAAGATGATATTCAAAAAATCTCCCAAGTTCCATACGGTATTTTCAAAAATTTTGAATCAGGTATAGACTGTTTATTGAGAGCTTGGAATCATCAAGAAATGATGCAAACTGCTGCTTGGCTTACCCATCGCAGTTTAATTGAGAAGGCAGGAGGATGGAATGAAGATTTAGTAAAAAACCCAAATCCAGATGGTGAGTTTTTTTGTAGAGTGCTAATTCATAGCAAAGGAGTAGTGTTTGAACCTGAAGGTAAAGTGTATTACCGGATTCCTGGAGAAAGTAATGTGAGTCAACAAAGAGGCCATCAAGCGACTTTATCTTTGCTCAGAAGTTATCAAAGTTATGAAAAGGTTATTTTGTCATTTGAAAACTCCAAACGCATAAAAGTCGCTTTAAAGAAAGTCTATCAGAAGTTTATCTATGATGTTTTTCCCAATTTCCCTGATTTGATCAAAGAATCTGAAACTTGTATTAAAGCATTGGAAGTTTCAGAAAAAACATACATTGGAGGTCCAAAATTCCAAAGGATTTCAAAGATTATTGGCTTTAAAAATGCTCTTAGGTTAAAAAGATTTTTTCAATAACTGATTAACAATCACCATTATCTTATATACTTGTTTTCAATAATCATCCCATTATATAACAAAGCTCCTTACATCCAAAGGGCTATAGGTAGTATTCTGAATCAGGAGTTTGAGGATTATGAGATTATTGTCATCAACGATGGATCTGCGGATGGCAGTGAGGAATTGGTTGCAGAGAAATACGGATCCACAATTAGATTATACCATCAGGAAAACTCGGGAGTATCGGTTGCTAGGAATCGAGGAATCCAAGAGGCAAAACATCCTTGGATAGTTTTTTTGGATGCAGATGATTTTTGGCATCCGTTATATTTAACTTTTGTAGAAAAAACTATCTCCGAAAACCCGGATGTTGGGATTATTGGGACCCATTATGATAGTAATAAACTTTCTCTAAATCCAGAATTAAAATATTATGTCTTAAAAAATTACTTTAAGAGAGCAATTAGAAACACCTACTTTTTCACCTCCGCTACTGTGGTCAAAAAGGAATTTTTTGAATACAAACCTAGTTTTGATCCACAATTGAAGTTGGGAGAGGATATCGATGTGTGGTTACGAGCATCTCTATTTTTTGGAGATGGGATTTATATTCAAAACACCTTAGTTTACTATAGTCAAGATGATGTTGAACGTGCTACTTCAAAGACTTATAAGCTGGAAGAAACTCTAATCCCAAAACTTTTTAAAGAAAATTACTATCACCAATCAATAGATAAATCGACATGTAGTCAGGATACATTTATTGCTTTTAGAGACAAATGGGTTTTATTCAATCTCTATCCTATAGTCCATGATGAAAAGATCAATATGTTCCTTTCTCAAATTTCAAATAAGTATTTTCTAGTCAAAGGATTTTATTACTTTCCTGCCCTATTTGCAAATGCCACTTTTAGAAGCTTTTTTCGAAATTACATGAAGTTTTGTTTTAGATACATCTACAAATGAAGGTGGTTCGAATTGTTTCTGAACTAGATTTTGGTGGAGTAGAACAGGTCTTAGCCAATTCCCTCCCAGAGCTTCAAAGGATAACTAATTTCAAGCTTACAGTCATTGTCCTTGGCAAAGGAGGTAGGGTATCATCAGCACTTCAATCCAAAGGCATACAGGTAATTGTCTGGAACCAAAACCCTCGAATTCCTAATATTAAGCTACTGCTAAAGCTAACATCCTTTTTAAAGAAGCATCAACCTGATGTAGTCCATACTCAAGGGGCTGAAGCAAATTTTCATGGACTGATTGCTGGTAGACTGGCAGGGGTTCCAAGCAGGATTGGAGAGGAAATTGGTTTCCCAAATCATCATTCTTATTGGAAGTATATTTTCAAATTGATTTATAAAAATGCTACTAAACTGATTGCTATTTCTCATGCGGTAAAGGATATGATTATAGAATTGAAAGAAGTGGAGGAGGGGAAGGTTGAGGTGGTGTATAATCCAGTTGAGATAGGGGAGAAGAGAAAGGTCAGAGATGAAAGGGGGACCGAGCGTGAAGATAATGTCCTGGGGACATTTTTAGCTCGGGGCCAGGATGTAGAGGAGGAATTTAATGTGAGTGATAAAAAAGTAAAGCCATTTGTGTTTGTGACGACATGTAGGTTAGTGCCTGTAAAGAATTTGGATAGATTAATCAGTGTATTTGTAAAGTTAAGTGAAGAGTTTTCTGAAAAACCGATTGAGTTATGGATTATTGGAGATGGACCTTTAAGGGAGGTACTTGAAAATCAAAGTAAGGAGCTGGGTATTTCAGATAAGATAAAGTTTTGGGGATTTCAGGAGAATGTTTTGACATTTCTTGAAGAAGCAGATGCCTTTGTGTTGCCATCACTAAGTGAGGGTTCTTCTGTCTCTTTGGTGGAGGCGATGACTGTAGGATTACCATCGATTGTGACAAAGGTTGGTGGAGCAAGAGAAATTCTGGGAGGTAGTAATTCAGGTTTATTGATTGATCCCCGAAATGAAAATACTATTTTGAAAGCTTTAAAAGAGGTCATCAACTACGAAAAATATCAAAAAGAAAAAATTTCAAAGAATGCAATTAAGGAGGCAAAAAGATTTAGTATTGAAAACTATATTCAACAAATAATCAAAGTTTATAAGGCTTCTTAATTTTTTTGACTAAGAGATTTAAATGGAAAAAATAAGAATACTTTATGCCATGGAAACTATTGCCTCAGGAGGAGTGGAGCAGAGAAGACTTTTATTGGCTAAATGGTTTGACCCAAATCAATATAAACTCAAAATTATTTGTACAAATGCGATAGGCGCAATACCTGAAGAATTAGAAAAGTTTGGGATCGAGGTAATTCAAGTAGGCGATTTTAAGCATCCTTTTCATATATCTAAGCATAAGAAGGTCTTAAAAATTATTAATAGTTTTAGACCACATATCTTTCATGGCGCTACTTTTGAAGGAATAGCTATGGCTGCAATAGGAGGGAATATAGGGAAAGTTCCTATTCTAATTTTAGAAGAAACTTCTGATCCACAGAATAGGAGTAGTAAAGCTAACTTTTTGTTACGACAGTTTGTAAAATTTTCAGATTGCATAGTGGCAATTTCTCCCAATGTTAAAAATTACTTGATTAACAAAGCAAAAGTCCCTTTTCAAAAAATTAGATTGATTATAAATGGTGTTCAGATCCCTAGACAAGTGTTATCTGAGGAATTGAATGTGATTAAGAACCAACACAGTTTAAAGAACAAAGATTTTGTAATTGGTTTTGTAGGTAGGTTATATGATGACCATAAGAGAGTTTCTGATTTAATAATTGCTATTTCTCTTATAAAGGTTCCCTGTATTAAGCTATTAATAGTTGGTGATGGAAAAGATAGAGATAAACTTGAAAAATTAATCGAAGAACTTTCTGTTCAAAACAAAGTCATTTTAGTTGGAAATCAAAGTGACCCTTCTTCTTTCTATAAAATCATGGATGTTTTTTGTGTCCCATCATCTCGAGAGGGGTTTGGTCTTGTTGCTGCTGAAGCCATGTTACACCACCTTCCAGTAGTGGCTACTAAGGTAGGAGGTTTGCAAGATGTAGTAGTAGATGGAGAGACAGGTTTTCTTGTTCCTCCCCTCAATCCTAAAGCCCTATCCGAAAAGCTTCAAATCCTCATCGATAATCCAGAACTTCGAACCCGCATGGGCAATGCAGGTTACCAAAGAGCCATGCAACACTACACCGCCGACCGCTACTGCCAAGAAGTAGAAAACCTCTACCTCACCCTCCTCAAGCAAAAAGGCATACTCCCCAATTAATTCAAACACTTAATAACCAATCTCGACCCATCGGGCAGATAATCAAATAAGCAAATAACCAAATAACCTCCCGATCCCTCGGGAAACCCAATAGCCAATCCCCCTACATTTAACACTTAACAATTTACCCGCCGTGCCTGTGCCGTGGCGTAGAGGACTCAACGCTTAAAGTTTAACCCTTAACACATACCTCCCTCTAAACAATTAAGCAGCCCCGACACCTCGGGGCAATTAACCACTTTTGTGCCCTTTGTGATTTCCTCACTTTAGGGAAGGCCTGCCTCACTTCAGCCTGTCCAGTAGAATTACGGGGGGAGGGATCTTAGCGATTTCTTCTCGCTGGCCTGCCTCTTTCCCGATTTCTGTCGTGATGGATATTCCGGACAATACTGACCCCTGTTCTGGACATATTGACCCCTCTAAAAATGGGTTTGGTTCTATAATCTGTTAGACTGACAATTTTACA
>NZ_FZOK01000039.1 GCF_900188245.1 Belliella buryatensis
AGATGAATTGGGGGACTGTTCCTGATCTTCCAAATAGCGTGGCGCTGATGGCTACCAATGGAAGACCTTACTTCCTTGATGTGACTTGGAATCAATCCACACTGAATAGGTTCAGAAGAGGTACTTATGATTTGATTGGGGAAATAGCAGAGACTGAATGGATCAAAAATCCTGATGCTTTACAAGCAGCAATCAAAGTCAATGTCCTACCAAAAGCAAAACCAGAAGACATCTTATTGTCCAACAGCACCTTCGATGGGGCTAGAACGAGTCAGGAAGTAGCGATCGGTACATTGAGTGTAGTGGATCCTATAGACAACAGACATGTACTGGGTGTTCCACATGGCTTGGAGGACAACAGATACTTCAGGGTGATCAATGATGTGCTCTACTGGAGCAGTGAAGATCCTGCAGCAGGCAGAACCACATTCAAGATTGTCGTGAGGGTAACAGATAGGGACTTCAATACGCTGGACAAGGTCTTTGAAATCACAAGAAACAGAGAGCGCGTATCAGAGATTGAGATCTACAATACCTTCACACCAGATGGAGATGGCATCAATGATACCTGGGGTGTACCAGAGATTCGCTACTACAGAGGAGCGAGAGTTCAGGTATTTGAGCGCAGTGGCAAGCGACTTTTCTACACAGAAGATCCGGATCAGAGATGGGATGGAACCTTCGAAGGCAAGGAGATGCCTGTGGGCAGCTACTACTGGACACTCGAGGTGAGAGAGACAGGAGAAGTGAGAAAAGGAATCTTGAATCTGTTAAGAAAGTAAATAGGTAAAAGGGACTAGGTAAAAGGAGAAAGGACGAGTTTGTAGATAAATGACTCGTCACTCCTTTAACCTTTGACCTTTGACCTCAAAATATAAAGTCATGAAAAAAACAATCATCTTATTCATAGGAATAGCCCTTGTAACGACAACGGATATTCTCGCTCAATCTAGGAAATACATCTCTCAATTCAGCCACTTGCAGGGCTATTACAATCCGGCCCTGACAGGCTATGAAGGTTCCATGATTCGCGGCTTTGTCCGCAATCAGTGGGCAGGCTGGGAGGGAGCACCGAAGACTTACTTTGCCTCGGCAGAACTAGACTTCGGCCAACTCTCGGGTCAAGCCTCAGGAGATATCCTAGGCAAGAACGCAGCTGGTATCTCTATCCTGCATGACCAGTATGGAGCCTTTGCAGAGACGGAGTTTGTAGCTAGCTATGCATCCAGAATCCAAATAGGAGAAAAGACCAACCTAAGATTAGGAGCTGGTTTAAATTACCGCTCTGTTCGCCTAGATGGGAATAGCATGACAACGGAGCAAGCAGATGACCCGATAGTAGGACAGTACCTCGGGAGCTTCTCAAATATGCAGGTGATGGACTTCAACTTAGGGATAGCGGTAACACACCCAAACTACTATGTATCTTATGCAGTACACCATGTGAATCAAGGAGCGATCAACTCAGGAGATGTATTCATGGAGAGAATGCCAAGAGTAGGCATCTTCCAAGCAGGCTACAGGAACAGAATGAGCGACAACCTAGCTCTAGCAACCAACTTCATGTACAGGAGTCAGATAGACTTGCCAGACAATGTAGAATTCAATATGAAAGTAGTATTGAAAGAGAAGTTCTGGCTAGGAGGTGGGCACAGAATAGACTACGCAAACAACTTCCAGTTTGGCTTGCTGTTTGACAAGATGCGCATAGGCTATATCTACGAGATGCCGATGCTAAGAAGCTACCTGCTCCCGAATGTGACACATGAGTTTATGCTGACCTATGCCTTGTTTGGAGATAGGAGAGGGGTGATATGGTAAGGGAGCGTAGGTTGTAAGGTGATGTTTTGTAATAGGGCTGTTAAGTGTTAAGCGTTAAGCGTTAAGTGTTCAAAGTGGCGACTCCGTCATATTCACGAATCCTCTTCGCTTAACGTTTTAACTATTAACACTTAACGGCTTTGCCTAAGAAACCCGAAGAGCACGAAAGAGGATGTTAAAGGTTCATCGTTCACCGTTCAAAGAAGCGGCTCCGTCATATTTACGATTCCATGTCATTCCCTGAAATAGGTTGACCGTTTTTAACCCTTAAATTAGATGTTAAAGACTGGAAAAAGGATTAATTCCCAAAGGAGATTTTCTGAAG
>NZ_FZOK01000045.1 GCF_900188245.1 Belliella buryatensis
GGATCAGTCCTAAAAGTTGGGGAATTGGGTTCAATCGATTTTCTTTGTTAAAAAAAAGAATTGGAAGAAAAGGATTACCTCAGTTTGCTTTTGCCTAAAGGGCTTTTGGAATTTTTCAAGGTTACTTCAGCAACCTTAAAGGACAATGCTTATCATATTTATCTGGAAGAACTCAATATTCACCCTGAACATCTCCAGGGAGTGAAGCTCACCTCCAAAGGTTTTTTTGAGGAGGTTACTATTCAGGATTTCCCTCTGAGGGGTAAAGCTTGTTTCCTGAAAATTAAACGGAGAAAGTGGTTGAATGAAGAGACGGGAAAGAATGTAAGCAGGGACTGGAATTTGGTAGCTAACGGCACGCGAATGACACAGGAATTCGCGCTTTTTTTAAAAAGGAACGATTGGACTCGTCCCCTGTAAGCTGTAAGAGTCTTGCCGAAAACTTCCATGTGAACGGAAAAGTTCTTGAACATCAGTATGTTTTTCATCTTAGTGACTTTCAGACTTGGTCTCAGAAATCCCATGCCAAGGATTGGATCCTCTTTCCACAAAATTTAGGCACACACCTCAGCATTGATGAAACATCCCTTTCTCAGGGAGAGCTCTATACCGTACTGACCAATAAAGCCGCCAAAGGCAAAAAGGGAGCGTTGGTTGCTATGATCAAGGGAACTGACAGCGGGCGGGTAATTGATATTCTAAGAAAACTACCCGAGAGCAAACGCAAGAAAGTGAAGGAAGTGACCCTTGACATGGCAGCCAGCATGGAGCGAATTGTCCGCAGGAGTTTCCCTAAAGCACTGTTGGTTACCGACCGGTTTCATGTACAGCAGCTCGTACATGAGGCTGTTCAGGAAATGAGAATAGCCCACAGATGGGAAGCCATCGAACAGGAAAATAAAGAAATGGAGCTGAGTAAAGAATTTGGCAAGCCATTTATCTCCAACAGGCTCGAAAACGGAGACACAGAAAAACAATTGCTTGCCCGAAGCAGGCACCTTCTTTTCAAGGGAGAGGACTCTTGGACGCCCTCCCAGGCTCACCGGGCAGAAATACTTTTCCAAAGGTATCCAGATCTGGAAAAAGCCTATAAACTGTCCAGGTCTCTTGCTCGAATCTATCAGACTAGTAAAATAAAAGGAGTAGCTTTTACCAAACTGGCTTTCTGGTATAATGAAGTGGAAAAAGCAGGGTTTAAATCCTTCAAAACAGTATCCAGAACCATCCAAAACCACTATGAAACCATTCTCAATTTCTTCGAAAACAGAAGTACAAACGCTTCGGCTGAATCATTCAACGCAAAAATCAAAGCTTTTAGAGCACAGTTTAGAGGCGTTTCAAATGTAGAGTTCTTCCTATTTAGACTAGCTAATATCTATGGCTAAATTTTGAACCTCCCCAGATTTTAAGACTGATCC
>NZ_FZOK01000010.1 GCF_900188245.1 Belliella buryatensis
GCATAAGCGTTCTTATTTAAAGGTTAAGGTTGAAATTCTTCCTTTAATATATGAAATCTAGCTTATGCCTATTTTTCAAACATAATACCTTTGTGTCCCAAAATCAATCCCAAATGAAGAGAGATAAAAAAAGGCTTTAGCCAAAAAATTAGCTAAAGCCTTTTATCTATTAATGATCTTAAAATCTTCTAATCTTCCAATCTCTACACCAGTTTTTCTCTAAAAAACTTCACCGTCCTTTCCCATGCCAATTTGGCGCCTGCTTCATCATACCTAGGTGTGGAATGGTTGTGGAAACCATGATTTAAACCTTCATAGAAATACACTTCATAGGGTTTGCCATTGGCATCCAAGGCTTTCTTGTAATCTTCCCAACCTGCATTGACTCTGGTATCCAGTTCAGCAAAATGCAATTGTAAAGGCGCATTGATAGCAGGGACATCTTCAGCAGTAGCCTGACCGCCATAGTAAGGCACGGCAGCTTTGAGTCCTGGAATGCGAACTGCCATCATATTGGATATCCATCCACCAAAACAGAAACCAACCACACCGATGTTGCCATTACAGTCAGGATGATTACTCAAGTGCTCGTAGGCGGCAATAAAATCTTCAAGCATTTCATCTCTGTTTCTCTTGGCTTGCATAGTGCGGCCTTCATCATCCGTACCAGGATAGCCACCAAATGGCGTCAAGGCATCTGGTGCAATAGCCACAAAGCCATCCAATGCACACTGATGTGCGACATCTTCAATATAGGGATTGAGGCCTCTGTTTTCATGTACCACCACAATACCAGGTAGTTTACCTGACATGCCAGCTGGCTTGGTAAGCAAGGCTTTCATTTCAACAGCTCCTTTGGGAGAGTTGTAAGTGATGTACTCCGCTGCAAATCGCTTATCAGTGAATTCAAATCGCTTGGCTTGTACATAGTTTGGCATCAAAAAACTCATCAAGGAAGAAACTGTAATTCCTCCTGCGGTATATAAGGAAAGCCTTTCTACAAATTGTCGCCTGTCGATTTTACTATGCACATATTCGTCATAAATATCAAATACGTCCTGATTGATGTCTTCTTTCTTGAGTGGTTTCATGTGACAAATATTTATTTTACAATCTATTAAGCACAATTTAGAAAAACTGTTTTCATTCAACCCAACAAATACATGAGTGGTATATATGGATGTTTTGAAATTTACATTTGCATCATAGAATGAGCTTATTTAAGATACATTGGATATTCATAGGTACTGGATCCGCCTCAGCGGACAATTTATTTATTGATATTGGCATAAAGCAACTGATAACACCAAGACACAGTTTAATGAACTATCCCGAAAATATCGATAAATATCCACCAATATCAAATAATATCCCTAAGTCTCCCTTTTAAATTATTTCAACCATATTTCCACTTTATATCCACCATATTTCAAAAAAAACATCCCAAAAGATAATATCCAAAATTATCCACCAGTATCAAAAAATATCCTAAACACCGTCCATCCTCCCAAAATCAAAGTAATCAACCAAATTGGTATACCAATCAAATTGAGAAACAACTTATTTTGTTGACCTTTCATTACAGATTTTTTATTGACCAGCCAAAGAATATAGGCACTCAGAAGAGGGAGTAGGATACCATTGGAGACTTGTGCCCAGGAAATCAATTGGATGGGTTTGATGCCAAAGGATGAAAAAATGAGTCCAAGTCCCAAAATCACAATAATGCTAATACGCATCGGCCTACGTTGAATTTCTGTAGACCAACCAAAACACCCACAAACAACCATAGCACCCGCTAGTGGTGCGGTAATAGCAGATGTAATCCCAGCAGAAAAAAGCCCAAAAGCCATGAAATACTTGGCATAACTTCCTAAGAGTGTTTCCAAACCCATGGCCAAATCAGCAGCAGATTCTACAGCCAGGATTTTTCCGGAAGCAGCTGTCACCACAATCGACATGGAGACCAACCCACCTATTACAACAGCCAGAATGGTATCAAATCGAATGTACTTGATATCAGTTATTTCTTTCCATTTCTTACTCACCAAAGTAGAATGAAGGAATAGATTATAGGGCACCACTGTAGTCCCAATCAAGGCCACGATATTGAGAATATTTTCTGAATTAATTCTTGGGATAAAACCGTCCGCCAATTCATGAAAATTTGGCTTCAAAAGAATCGCTGTGAGCAAAAATGCCAAACTCATCAAAACGACAAGTACAGTAAGGTAGCCTGTGATGGTTTTGAAGTTACCTGAGAGCAAAAGCAGCATAGCAATAGAGCCAATCAATAAATTCGTCAAGCTAATTTCTAATTGGCCGATGCTCAAAGTGGGTAGCGGAAAGAAAAGCGATACCCCCAAGGCACCTCCTGAAATATTGCCAGCTTCATAAGCCGCATTTCCAAGTACTATTGCCATCAAGACTAGGGCTATAGAAAAGTATCGGACGATTCCTTTGTGAAGGGATTGAGAGATGACACTAGCAAGTCCTTTTTGGGTCACCAATCCAATCCTTGCTGCCATTTCCTGCAACACAATAGTAGCCACTACAGATAAACCCAAAGCCCAGAGCAGCTCCATGCCAAAATTCACCCCAGCTAAAGTGCAGACTGTCACAGTACCGGGACCAATAAATGCAGCGGCTACCAAGGGGCCTGGACCGATGTACTTCCTCCAACTCATGGTTGTGCTTGCTGTAAGGCATAGATTGCAAAACTTCCCAGCCAGTGTGTCCCTTCATAATTATCATCTACAATCGCTGGAAGGGAGTAGTTTACATGTTCGTTAGCTATTGGGATCAAATGTGAAAACTGATAAGGATAAGCATTGGCCAGTCCATAGATACACCAAGCCCTACTGAAATTCAATCCATCCAAATGCACTAATTTTCCATCGGTTCGATCACTGACTTGCCCAGGTTCTAAGGAAAAATCTTTCCGCAATAACTCTGGCATGAATTTCTTGATCCATGCTTCAAACTCCTCCTTTTCCAAAACCTTGCGCATAAGGTCTATTTCTTGGAAGCAAGGCGAAAGGAAATCAAATCCACTAGGTTCCCACGACAGCGGGCAACCTGCATCTTCTATAAACCAGTCTTTGGCACGCTGACGGATCATTTCAGCCAGTTCTTTTTCGTTCAGCGTCAAGGCATAATCATAAGCGAACGATAAGCCAAATGCGATATTGCTATGCTCACCAACACGAATTGGGTAGATCAGTTTGGGTAAAAAGTCTAAGTATTTCTTGACCATCAAGTCAGTCAATGGCTGAAGATTGCTTTCCAATTCCCGAGCCACAGGATCCTCCCAAAGATGAAGTTCTTCAGCCAGTTTCAATACCCAAGCCCAGCCATAAGTCCTTTCAAAACTTGTATTTTGAGGTTGAAAGAAATAATTGACCTCAGCTAAGATATTGCTGTAGCTGATGTTTTCTTGAAGCTTTTCGATGATTTCATTTCTATTGTCAAGTTCTGGAAACTGCCTCAATAGTGCCACTAGCATCCAATGCCCATGCACACTTGAATGCCAGTCAAAACATCCGTAAAATGCAGGATGTAATTCTTTTGGACTTTTGAGGTATTGTTCTGAAGCAAGCGTTTGATTCAGCTTATTGGGGTATTCTACTTGCATGCAGTGAAGGGGCATTTGAGCTAATCTATTAGCTTCTTCCAAGGTCAATTTTAATGTTTCTGCTTCTTGTTGATCTTTCAGAGCCTGCTGACAAGCAGAGGTTATTATGACCAAGAAACAAGCTAATAAAAGGCTATTGCGCATATATTTAGATCTATTATGATAGGTTCTTTTCACGAAGCTTTGATTTAAGGGCGATAATCTTCTTTTTAAATTCAGAAAATTAAACCGTAATTTAAAAGTTCTAATTTGATTCTTCCACAGTTTATGAAAAAAGTACTTTCCTTGATTTTTAAAATCATCTTATCTCTTATTCTGCTTATATTCTTGGTTTTGGGCTTGAGTTATCGGTCTGAGTTAAGCTTAGAAGAGCTTGCAGCAACATATACAGATGAATATTCACACTTTATCAAAGTGGATGGTGTAGATATGCATGTTCGGATCAAGGGTGAAGGAGAACCTATTTTTTTGATTCATGGTAGTTTCTCTTCCTTGCATACTTGGGAAGATTGGGAAAAGGAGCTTTCTCAATATTTCATGACCATTTCCATGGATCTGCCGGGGCATGGGCTTACTGGGCCAGATATAGAAAAACGATATGGAACGCCCGATTATGCCGAATTACTCTTTGGGCTAGCAGGTAATCTGGGTATTGATGAATTCCATGTAGCAGGCAATTCCATGGGAGGGGGGGTAGCCTTGTTGATGGCCTCTCAGCATCCGGAAAAAATCCTGACTTTGAACTTGATCGATGCATCTGGTGCCCCGTCTAGAAAAGCTGGATCCGATACCAGTAGAGTAGCAGCAAGAGGAGGGAGTTCCTCAGTCTCTGTGATCCGTTTTGCTCAAAAGCCATTGTTTTCAAAAATTCTTCTGAGATGTACGCCAAAATTTCTTTTCAACCAAAATATGAAACAAGTCTATTATGACAATTCCAAAATCAAAAAGGAAACTGTCACAAGGTACTACAAACTGATGCGCAGAGAAGGAAATAGACAAGCTACCATAGATAGATTAACTACTAGAAAACCGTATCAAGTTGATTTTGATAAGATTAATATGCCTGTAATGATCATGTGGGGTAAAGAAGATTCTTGGATAGGTGTGAGCAATGCCGAAAGATTCAAGGAAATCATTCCCGATGCTTATATCAAAATTTTTGACAGAACAGGTCATGTCCCGATGGAGGAAAGGCCGACAGAGACTGTCGCAGAATATTTGTCATTTTTAGGGATTCAAGCTGACAGAGACTACTTTACAGCGCCAAATTATTACAGTCATGTCTTTAGATAATCCCTTAGTCTGGATACTGATCATTCAGTCAGTGCTCCTTTTGCTGGTACTTTACAAACTTTTGACTACTCAAACTCAAGGTGATGAAAAACTTGTCGAGCACCTCCGTGCTGAGCTTGATAGACAAATGCAGGCCAATAGGTCAGAGATCAATCAAAGTTTGGTACAGCAGTTTTCCTTGGTCTTTGAATCCCTAAGAGCCAACTCCAAAGAACAATCTGATGTCTTAAAGGATTTTGGAAAGCTGTTTCGCGAAAATGTACAAGAATTTAATGCACTACAACGGGAGAAGTTTCAGGATTTGATTCAAAAACAGGAAAGAATGCTACAGTCTACCGAAGAGCGACTGGAAAAGATGCGGGAGACTGTGGATGAAAAACTCCAAAAGACCTTGGAAACTCGGCTTGGACAATCTTTTGAGTTGGTCAGTAAGCAATTGCTTGCGGTGCAAAAAGGATTGGGTGAAATGCAAAGTCTGGCCATAGGAGTAGGTGACCTCAAGCGGGTGTTGAATAATGTAAAGAGCAGGGGAGTACTAGGAGAATATCAATTGCAAAGTATTCTTGAAAATGTCCTTGCACCAGAGCAATACGAATATAATGTGCAAGTCAAAAAGGGTAATGCGGAGCGAGTAGAATACGCCATCAAGATGCCGGGAAATGGCGTGGACGGACCTGTTTACCTGCCAATAGATGCCAAATTTCCACAAGAAACGTATTACCGACTGCTTGATGCTTACGAGATTGGTGATAAGGTCTTAATCGATGGAGCCAAAGCAGATTTAAGGAAAGCCGTGAGAAAATCTGCTCAAGATATCAGCAACAAATATATCATACCCCCATATACCACTGATTTTGCCATACTTTTTCTTCCGATGGAAAGTCTCTATGCAGAGGTGATTCGAGAAGGAGACTTATCGCAGCAGCTACAGCGTGACTTCAAAATCATCCTCGTCGGTCCGACTACCTTAGCTGCCATGCTGAACAGCCTTCAGATGGGTTTCAAAACCTTAGCCATTCAGCAGCGTAGCAGTGAGGTATGGAAAGTGCTTGGGGCTGTAAAAACAGAATTTAGTAAGTTTGGAGACCTCATCAGTAAGGCACAAAAGAAAATATCTGAAGCCAGTACAGATTTAGATACTTTGGTCGGAACCCGAACAAGAGTCATCCAAAGGAAGTTAAAAGACATAGAAGAACTTCCAGAAGGAGGGAAGCTGCTAGAGGATTGAAAGATTACAAAATTGAAAGATTATAAAATTAAGGATTGAAAAATTTGAAATGCCATTGTCGAATTAACTGCTGCTTCGGTTGACTGTTGACTGTGGTCAGTGGACATCATTATAAAGTAAACTACACAAAAGAAAGATTACTCATTGTACATCTTACGTGGTTCTTTGTACAATTTTCAATAAAACACACTAAAAACATGACACGTCTTTTTACCTGCCTTTTTTTCATACTTAGCTCTTCATTTGCATGGTCTCAAGAAATATATGAAATTGATGTCGACGAGAGAAACAACTCCATTGTCATCACGGGTACCGCGAGTGATATGATAGCTAAGGGAAGCTACGAGAATGCAGCTAAGATTTTGGAGTCTGTTTTGAGAAAAGATCCCACTTTTCACCCTGCTTATGTAGCTTACTACAATGCTATTAGAGGAAACAATTTCAAAACAGAGGAGTTGATTGAGGCTTTGAAACAAGGACTGGAGATATTTGAAGAAGATGATGAATTAGCGTATTACCTTGGAAATATGATGCAGGCAGAACGACGATTTGAAGAGGCAATCAAGGCCTATTCAGAAGCAATAGCATACAGCAAAATCAATGGAGAAGATTATCCAATCGTCTGGGCTTATCATTTCAATAGGGGTAATTGTCATCTCAAAACAGCTCAATATGAAAAAGCACTGGTGGATTACAATTATGCTTTGGACCTAAGTCCTGATAATGGAGATATTCTTACCAATAGAGGGACCACTTTATATCAATTGGATCAGAAAAGCAAGGCCTGTCAAGATTGGAATGATGCTTTAGGTTTTGGATCGGAAGCTGCTGTAAAATACGTTGAACGTTACTGCCGTTAGATTTTAACCTGATCTTCATTCCAATTCATCGAAAGTTTTTACATTTGTCACTTCATCAAGCGTTTTTCTCAAATTATGGGAATGAAAATAGTCATTGCTGGTGCAGGAGATATGGGGTACCACCTTGCAGAGCAATTGAGTTTTGATAACAAAGACATTGTATTAATAGATACCGATAAGGATGTATTGGATAATGTTGCCTCACATCTAGATGTACTTACCATAGTTGGTGATTCCACCTCGTTGGAAGTGCTGAAAAACGCTAATGTACAAGATGCAGCCATGCTGATGGCTGTGACTACTTCTGAGAAAACAAATATTGTAACAGCCGCCTTGGCAAAGCAACTAGGAGCCAAGCGCGTGATTGCTCGCGTGAGAACACATGATTACCTACTTCCTGACCACGAAGTTTATTTCAATCAGATAGGCATAGATAATATTATTTCTCCAACTATGCTTTGCTCTTCAGAGATCAAAAGAATGCTTAAAAACTCTTCCTTTACGGATGTTTTTGAGTTTGAGGAAGGGAAGTTGAATGTGGTAGGCATTACATTGGATCAATACAGTACACTGGTCAATAAGAAAATATCTGATATGAGTACAAATCCTATTTTTGAGGATATCAGGATTATTGCCATAGTAAGGGGTCAAATGACGATCATACCAAGAGGAAATACGATCATTAGGAATAATGATCATGTATTTTTTATATCAAACAAGAAAGCCGTTGAATCTATCCTTGACCTTTTAGGTCAAAAAAAGGTGACAGTTACAAATGTCATGATTATCGGAGGCGATGATATGGCTTATGCCACTGCACTAAAGCTAGAAAAAGAGTATCGTGTCACACTGATTCACAAAGATAAAGAACGCTGCAAATGGCTCTCAGAAAGACTAGATAATACCCTGGTAATCAATGGTGACTACAAAAATATTGAACTTTTGATTGAAGAAGGTTTGGAGGAGATGCAGGCATTTATTTCTGTAACAGAGTCATCTGAAACAAATATCATCACCAGCTTGACAGCCAAAAATCATGGTGTTTATAAAGCAATCGCTCACGTAGATACCAGAGAATACATACATATATCACACAGTATAGGCGTCGATTCTTTGATCAACAAGAAATTAGTTGCAGCCAATCAAATCACCCGATTCCTGAGAAAAGGAAATGTAGAAGCAGTATCAGGAATTCATGGAGTGGATGCTGAGTTTATCCAATATGTGATAACCAAAAATAATAGAGTGACTAGAAAATCATTGAAGGATTTGCATTTTCCTGATACTGCTATTGTAGCAGGAGTAATCCGAGGAGATGAAGTTTTTATTCCTGATGGGGATTTTATGCTACAGATAGACGACAAGACGATTGTTTTAGCCTTGCCAACTGCCAAAACTGCCTTAGAAAAGCTATTTCATTGATTCATGATTCATTATAAGGCCATAGGAAAAATCATGGGTGCGTTGTTGATGCTTTTAGGGGCATTGATGCTGCCCGGTGTAGCTTTTGCACTTTATTTTGGAAGTCATGACGAGATTCCTTTGCTTTCTGCGGCTTTTGTATCTTTTGCGATAGGAGGCACCTTGTATTTTTCTTTTTCTAAGCAGGATCAAAATATCCGGAAACGAGAAGGATACATGATTGTAACTCTGAGTTGGATCTTTATGTCTGTTTTCGGGATGTTGCCTTATCTTTTTAGCGGTACAATACCTCATTTTCATGACGCCATATTTGAGACGATTTCTGGCTTGACAACAACTGGAGCTACTATCTTGAATGATATAGAGGCAATGCCTGAAGGAATAATTTTTTGGAGAAGTATGACCCAGTGGATTGGCGGATTAGGTATTATTGTTTTGACCGTTGCTATTTTGCCTCTTTTGGGCATTGGTGGGATCGAATTGTTTGTAGCTGAGTCTCCGGGGCCTACTTCAGATAAGCTTCATCCCAGGATTAGAGAGACTGCCAAAAGGCTTTGGTTAGTATATATTGGATTGACATTCACAGTCGGTGTACTCTATTATATTGGTGGTATGAACTTTTTTGATGCGGTCAACCACGCCTTGACCACGATGGCTACAGGAGGATTTTCAACGAAAAATGCGAGCATGGCTTATTTTGATTCTGCATTTATTCAATACACGGCAATTCTATTTATGTTTTTAGCTGGCACCAATTTCACTATCATTTATTTTGGATTGATGGGTAAGTTCAAGCGTGTGTGGAAGTCCGATGAATTCAAAGCATATGCTTCTGCAATTTTATTTCTAGCCTTGATTTTTGCTATACCTATATTTTATTACAGTGGTCAAGAATTTGAAAAATCATTTAGAGATGGCTTATTTCAAATAGTTTCATTGATCACTACTACAGGCTATGTGACAGCTGACTATACTGCATATCACCAAGGATTGACGCTCTTATTTTTCATGATGTTGTTTTTAGGAGGGTCTGCTGGTTCTACGAGTGGGGGAATCAAGTTTGTTAGACACTTAACTTTTGTTAAAAACACTTGGCTAGAGTTCAAAAGAATTGTCCATCCCCGAGCAGTAGTCCCTCTCAAAATCAATGGTGATCGAGTGACTGGAAAAATTATCACGCACATCATGAACTTCTTATTGATTTACCTCATGATTTTTGTACTTGGTAGCATCGTAATGGCTCTGATGGGATATGATATCATAACATCATTTGGAGCGGTCGCGACCAGTTTAGGAAATGTCGGACCTGCAATTGGTCAAGTTGGCCCGATGGACAATTTTGCTTTCTTTGACCCAGGAGCTAAGATATTTTTAAGCTTCTTAATGTTGCTAGGAAGGTTAGAATTGTTTACAATTCTGATTTTATTTACTCCATTCTTTTGGAGAGCAAATTAGTCTGCCTTTGGAATAGTAAAATAAAAAGTGGAACCAGCTCCATATTCACTTTCCACCCAAATTTTTCCTTTATTAATCTGGATCAATTCTTTGGTGAGAATTAAGCCAATACCTGTTCCTTTTTCCTGATGAGTACCAGGAGTGGTAAAAAACTCAGTACCAAAAAGTCTTGCAAGATTCTTCCGCATGATTCCAACACCTTCATCACTTACTTTGATTGTGATTTTTCCATGCTTCACAAAAGCACTTACAATGATCTGGTCATTTTGTTTGGTGAATTTCAAAGCATTGGTGAGTAGATTCCTCACTACAATCTCTATCATATTTTTGTCCCCAATCGCAATCATGCTTTCATCTACTTCATTGATCATTATTTGACCTTTGTAATATCCCGAATGATAAAGAAACTCTATATTCTTTTGGATAAGGTCATTTAAACGAAGTAGAGTACTATGCACCTCTAAACCTTGCATTTGGCTCCTTGACCAGGCTAGTAGATTTTCAAGTAGGATATTGTTATTTCCTAAATTCTGAGCAATGATTGGGATATAAGAAGTAAATTCCTCCTTGGTCAGGTCATCTTCTTGGATCAATTTAACTAATCCACTTAAGGAATTAAGTGGGCCTTTCAGGTCATGTGCAAGGATGGAGAAAATTTTATCCTTTACCTGATTAAGCCTAGCTAATTCTTCTGCTTGCTGTTCTATCTTAGCTTTTTGATCTGATAATAACTTCAAGCTGTTTTTTTCTTTTTTCAGTGATCGGTACACAACAAAATAGGCAATACTGATCATTAAAATCCCAATGAATAAACCAACCAATAAATAGGCCTTAAACCTTTCATTTTGTTGAATCAAAGTTTGCTGTCTATTCAAAAACTCAATTTCATTCTTTTGATTTTTGATAGTAAGTCCGGCCAAATAGATCTTAGTTTTCTCAGCTTTAAGGTTGTTCCTTTCTGCTTGGAGCAAATTTTGATATTTAGTAGACATCAAGGTGTCTCCTCTATTATAGTAAACTTGATTCATCATTTGATAGATTTCTATCATAGATTCTGAATTAGGCTTCTCTTGATTGAGATTTTCAGCAAGTTGCGCATATCTGATAGCCTGATTGATATCTCCCTTTTTGATGTTTAATTCAACTAGCTTTTCTAGCGCATTGATAGCTCTCACTTTGTCATATTCTAGTCCATAATCATAAAGCTTCTGGATATCTTGCTCTGCTTCGGCATAGTTCCCCAAAGACATCAAAATATCAGCTTTGTTGAATCGAGATACAATGACTTGTCGATTTTGATTTAGGCTTTCTCTGATTTCTATCGCTTTATCGATTTTTTCGAGGGCTTCTCTGTATCTTCCCAATTCGCTCAGCACTAAGCTTACTCCAGTGTAGTTATATCCTAATCCATTCAAGTCATTGACTTCTAGGAATTTTTGTTCGGCTTGTGAGTAGTAATCCAATGCTTCGTCAAAATAATCCCTATAAAAATACATTTGACCAATATTGTTCAAAGAATGACCTATCTGAATACTTTCTCCAGATTCTAAACTGACCTCAAGCGCTTCTTCATACATTTTCAAAGCTTCTTCCTGTAGGTTCATATTTCGATAGTATACGCCAAGCCTATTGATATTTTGAGCCAAAAGCTCTTTATGGCCAATTTTCTTGGCCAAGGCTATGGCTTCCTGATAGTAAGTCTGTGCAGAATCAGAATAGTGGATTTCCATTACTAAGGCCGATAGCAATTCAAGCTTTGATTCTTCATTTTCTGCTTCCTGATAGGCCTTAAACAAATGAGCCGCTTTAATCCGATGTTCTTCGATTTGTAAAGGATAGCCATGGATTACTGTAACAAAGGAGAAAATAAAAACAAAAAAACAAGTGTATTTCAAATGTTTCGGGCTAATGTTAAAAGTAACTTTCATTGAATGCTGCTGGATTGACACTCGAAAATTAATGGAATGATTCCTATAAAAAAAAACAATGATTAATATTTACTCAATTAATTTTGCTTTCATCTTGGCAATTCTATCTTCCAATGATTCAGAAGTTAAGCTCGCTCTAAGCCTATCAACCATGATTGGAAAAGAAAAAGGTGTAAACTGTCCAGGTGATTTTAAAACTATTCTTTGACGATTGATTTTTGTAATGGCCTGTAGCACTTTATCTTGTTCCATTTGCATATCTAATACCTCTCTATGGGCTTGCCTCAAAAGAAGATTCTCCGGGTCGTATTCATCAAATACGCCATACAAAATCCCAGATGTAGCTTGAAGATGCTTGAACTTCATAGGCTTTCCAGGAAATCCTTGAAAGACTAAGCCAGCTATGGTAGCCACATCCCTGAATCTACGTTTGGCCATTTCGCTTTCATTCACACAATGATAAATATCTTCCTTAAGTCCATCCCTTCTAAAAAGATCTTCTTCCAACATTTCTTCAATCGGGATGGGACTATCAGAAAGCAATTCAAATCCATAGTCATTCATAGCAATACTAAAACTGATTGGATAACTGACACTGATCCTGTAAGCTATAAGCGCTCCTAAAATCTCGTGTACCATCCTCCCTTCGAATGGATAGAAAAACACATGATGTCCTTCTTTAGAAATATTCTTCTCGATCAAAAAAGTATCTCTATCTGGGATTAAAGAGAGTCTTTGTTGAAGTTCAAGGAGGGGAGCTAGAAATTTCACCTCCTCAGTTTCGAATTTACCCTGATTGGTGGCCTCGAGTATTTCTCTTATTTTACCAGAGAGCTTAGAAGTCAAGGAAATACGCCCACCCATATAAGAGGGAATATTGTTGCTTTTCTTGGATGAAAGCTGCACCAAGGCAACTGTATCTTTGATTTTAAGGAATTCCAGATTTCTGCCTGAGAAGAAAAATCGATCACCAGGCTTAAGCTTAGACATAAAATACTCTTCGATCATTCCCAGAAATGCGCCATTCTTAAACTTGACTTTGAGCATCGGATCCGATACGATGGTTCCCATAGACAAGCGATGCCGCATCGCTGTTCTCTTATTGGTCACTTTAAAAAGCCCATCTTCCATGATCTCTACTTTGGAGAATTCCTCGTAACTCTGGAGACTCTCACCACCTTGTGTGATGAAAGTCAGTAACCAATTATAATCCTCTTCACTCAAGTTGGCAAAAGAATAAGAAGCTCTCAGATTATGGAGCAACTGATCTGAGTAAAAACCTTCTCCCACGGCCAAAGTTACCATAAACTGAATCAACACATCATAGGTCAAAGTAGGGCAGTGGATGCTTTCCATTTCTCCAGTGGCCATAGCTTCTCTGAGTGCTGCAGCCTCGACTAACTCCAATGAATTGGTTGGAACAAAATATATTTCAGATGGCAACCCAGGTTGATGCCCTGACCTCCCTGCTCGCTGTACAAACCTAGCTACTCCTTTTGGACTACCAATTTGAATGACTGCATCTACAGGTCTAAAATCTACCCCTAGGTCCAAGCTAGAAGTACAAACAACCAATTTGAGTTTTCCGTGATGCAGGGCGTCTTCCACCCAAGTTCTGACAGACATGTCCAATGAACCATGATGAATGGCTACAAGACCTGCCAAATCAGGACGCTTCTCCATGATTTTTTGATACCAAATTTCTGTTTGTGCCCTGGTATTGGTAAAAAGTAGGACAGAAGTTTTAGATTCAATGATAGGAAGCACCTTATCAATCAATTGTATTCCTAAGTGGCCCGACCAAGGGTATTTTTCCAATTCATCAGGATAAACCGTCAACATGGCAATCTTTTTATCGATCTCTGCCTTGACGAGATGAATGGGCTGTTGAGGCCCGAGCAATATTTTACACGCCTCCTCCATATTTCCGATAGTGGCTGATATCCCCCATATTTTGAGTGCATCTGAACGCATGTTTCGGATATGGCTAATAGCGAGTTGAACTTGCACACCTCTCTTATTCCCCATCAGCTCATGCCATTCATCCACTACGATCAATTTGAGTGACTTGAACAGCTTGCTATTATCTTTTTGAGCCAAAAGGATATGTAATGTCTCAGGCGTGGTGACTAGACATTCTGGAGGGTTCCTTTTTTGCGCTTGCTTGGTCTTTGAATCAGTGTCTCCATTGCGAACAGCTATCTGCCATGGCAGACCAATTACTTGACATACTTCTTGCATGGCCAAAGCAATATCCTGCGCCAAAGCTCGAAGTGGCGATAGCCAGATGATTTGAAGTCCATTTTTTTGAGGCTTTTGCCAAGTATCAGGGTTGTTTTGTATATATTCTAAAATGGGAGCAAACCACAAGGCAAAAGTCTTTCCACTACCTGTTGGTGCATTGAGCAAACCAGATTTACCATCTAGGTAATCTTGCCAGCATGCTTCTTGGAACGGAAAGGGCTGCCATTGCTTTGATTTAAAATAAGCCTGCGCTTCTTTGAGTCTCTTATCCTCCATAGAGCGAAAGTAGGGATTTTAAATCTTCCAAAGTATTGGCCTCTGCAATCGGTTTGTCCTTTCTCCATCGCTGAATCCGTGGAAATCTCAGGGCAATACCAGACTTATGCCTCGGGCTTACTTGAATACCTTCAAATGCAATTTCAAAAACTAACCCTGGTTTTACTGTCCGAACAGGCCCAAACCTCTCTAGGGTATTTTTCTTCACATATTGATCCACTTCCTTCATTTCTGCATCTGTCAAGCCAGAATAAGCTTTTGCAAAAGGGACAAGTTGATCACCTTGCCAAACAGCAAGCGTATAATCTGAATACAAATCCGCTCTTCTTCCGTGACCTTTCTGAGCGTATAGCATCACTCCATCGATGGTCAGCGGTTCGATTTTCCATTTCCACCAATTACCCCGTTTTCGACCTACTTCATAAGCTGATTCTTGGTGCTTTAGCATAAATCCTTCTGCCATGAATTTTCTAGCTTCTTTTTGGAGCCTTTTCAAACCCTCCCATGAATTATCTTCCAAAATGATGGAAGCTTTGAAGTTAGAGTGGTCAATTTCACTAAGGACTCCTTCCAAAATCCTTCTCCTGTCTTTGATAGGAAAGTGCCGGATATCTTTTCCTTGAAATTCCAATACATCATAAGCGATAAACCCCACTGGAGCATCCTGAAGTAATTTCTTGCCCACTGATTTCCGTCCTATCCTGGTTTGAAGAAGGTTGAATGGTAGGGGCTCTCCTGATTTCATGGCAATGATCTCTCCATCTAAAACAGTCCCACTTGGGAGTCTTTGACTGATAGTCAATAGTTCTGGGAATTTATCAGTAACAAGTTCTTCTCCTCTTGACCAAATATATACCTCATCTTTCCTTTGGATGATTTGACCTCTTATACCATCCCATTTCCATTCGATTTGCCAATCTTTTACATGGCCCAAATCCTTCAACTCACTCTCTAAAGGATGTGCTAAATAAAAGGGATAGGGCCTAGACAAATCATCTGCAAGGTCTGACTGTATAATCAATTCTTGAAAAGTAATCAAGTTAGGATCCCAATTCCCCATGATTCTGTGCGCCACCTCTGATTTTTCCATGCCAAATGTACTCGCAACGGCCTGTGTGATTAAATTTTGGCTCACTCCAACTCTGAATCCTCCTGTGATGATTTTATTGAATATGAAGCGTTGCTGTTGATTTAAGTTTTCCCAAGCGGTTAGAATTTTCTTTTTCTTATTTTCCTCTACTAAATCCCTGAGCTCAAGCATATAGTTGATCCAATCAGAAAGGCTCATATCTGATTCTGAACTAGGAGAGGGGAGCAGCAAAGCAATCGTTTCAGCAAGGTCACCCACAGTTTGATAAGATTCTTCAAAAAGCCATTCAGGAATTGCCGCTTGCTCTATGCACCAAGTTCTGAGTTGCTTGGTATTGACCTGTCTTTTGGGTCTTCTATGGGTAAAAAGTGCCAGAGTCCAGATCTTATCTTGATCAGGAGCCAACCTGAAATACGCCTCTAAAGCTTGTAACTTGTCAGAGGTTTTATTGGATTGATCCAATCGGTAATAAAGTTCAGCAAAAAGCTTCATTCAAAAAGGAATAGGAGTTTTGTGACTTAGTTCACATGTAGAATACAATTATTTCAATAAATTTAAATTTGAATTTAACTTAATACAAAATAAATGCGTTATTGAGTTAGAAACCCATAAGACATGAAAAAGTTAATAACCCTACTCTTCATTTTGCCTTTGTTATTTGCTTGTAACAAAGACAAAGACAATAGGTATACACGTAACTCCCTGGAGTATAACCTTTACCAAGGATCTGACTTTAATTATGAAGGAAAAGTGACTTTAAGAGAATTGGTATCTGGACAATTAGAAATCAATATAGAGTTGATTGGGTCCAAGTCAACAGAAGATTATTTCTTTCCTGCACATCTTCACTTCAGTACTTATGATGGTCCAGATTCTCCTATTGCATTTCAACTAAACCCTATTAACAACAAAGATCTAAAAAGCACAACTATTCTTGGCACGATGTCCAATGGACAAAACTTGAATTTTGAAGCTTTCAAGAACTTTGATGGGCATATCAAAATCCACTTAGCAGAAAGCGGTCCGGATTATAATGTCATCCTTGCAGCAGGTAATATAGGTCTTAACGATAATAGCCGTGAGTCCTTTGAAAGAGAAGCTATTTCAATTTGTCTTCCAACATATTAACTAAAAAGAGGTCATTTTTTAAATGACCTCTTTTACTTTTTATCCTTCTTCAGATTCATCCATCACTTCTGGAGTAAGTAATCTACCCATTCTAGAAGAGATTTCAACAATTTCATCATACATTACTTGCTGATAGTTTTTGTGCTCTTCAGGAGTGAATTCCTTCATCGGGTTGTGCACATGATATTTTCTCTGATGCTCATCATCGTGAGAGTGTTCAAAACCTGGCACTTCAATGATATCCTTATCCCAAATCTTCAACTCTTCTTTCAGTGCAGCATAATCAATATTTGCTTCTTTTAACTGTTTTTCTAATTCCATCAATTCCTCTCGAATATCTAAGGATTGTTGGTGAATCACGTTGGCTTGAATCAGGTTTTCGTCTGTCACTTCTTCATGGTTATGACCTGATTTTGAATTACAAGCTACTACCAATACGGCAAGGGAAAATAGTAGCGAGATTGATTTGATAAGTGTCTTCATGATTTTGGTTGATTTATGATTTAAAGATATAAAAAAAGACTGCTCTGATAAATAGAACAGTCTTTTTTATAAAACTCTTATTTGAATTAATTTCCAGTGATGATAAGTGGGAAGATGATATCCAAATCAGTTTCTCCACCCGCATTCACAAAATTTTCAAAATTTGGGTTGTTAGCCCCGGGGAAACCCTTGTTCAAATCATGTCTCAAGACAAGTCTAAATTGAGCATTGTTCACTGCTGGTGATTCTGCCACGGTTAAGAATCCTCTCAGTCCAATTGGATTTCCATCTCCATCTTCGTCGTCGTATACATATGTCAATACAGGAGTACCAACAAAAGCCGACCCTAAGAAATAGAACTGATGCTCGTCATCTTCTTCTAGAATCTCCTCTGTGATATCTTCGTCCTCGATGCTATTGTACAGCTCAATTTCCAGAAGGTATCTTTTTCCAGCTTCCAATGTTATTGATCCAATTGTAGGACTTGATCCCAATTCAAGGCCTTCAGGATCTGAGGCTAGAACATCAAAGGATGTACTTAATGCTGCACCTGATTCATCTACTTCTGTGAATGTTAATGTTACATCAGTGATTACTTCTTCTTCACTTTCAATTTCAGGATCGTCACTTGAACAAGCAACTAAAAATGCAATGATAGCGATCAATAGGAGGTTTCTTAACATGTCAATTGTTTTCATAATAGATAGTTTAAATGGATTGTTTAAAATTCATAGTTTAGTTTTAATATCACGTTTCTACCCATTTCATGGGCGAAATATCTAAATCGATTCATATAGTCTTTGAACTCAGTGTCAAATAAGTTATTGACATGTAGTCCAATATTGAGATTGTTTTCTCCAACCTTGATGTTGTTTTGAATACCTATATTCCAAAGGTTATAAGCATCAGGAGCTGGAGCAAAATCAAAATCTGGTTCTCTGTTTTGTCTAGCAACCAAAATATTGGACAAAAACACCTTGATATTGCTTCCTGATTTGGAATTGATTAGGTCGTAGGAAATACCATTCTCAAGTCTATCTGCAGGAATAAATGGCAAATAAGAATCACTGGAAACATCCCTAGCTCTTACAATAGAGGCCTTGGTAAAAAGCTCTATTCCCAAATAAGACTTATACCTTGCGCTGGCGTCAAATCCCCATAAGAATGCATTCGTTTGCTGATATTCAAATACATTAAATGACCCTCTCAATGAGACCAGTTGCTGATCAGTAGGGTTAAGATATATGTAGTTGTTGATTTGATTGGCATATCCCGTAATTTCAAAATTGACTTGATTATTGGTAAAGGCCAGGGTGTTTACCCATTTATAAGATTGCTCGCTGACAAAATCAGGATTTCCAATTTCTATGGCTGCCACACCATGGTGAAGCCCTTGGCTAAATTGCTCGTTGATATTAGGAGGTCTCCAAGCAGTTCCCAGATTAGAGTTGAATACCCAAGACCTTCCTAAAGCGTAAACCCCACCGATAAAAGCGGAGAAGTTCTGAAACGTAAAATCTCGCTCTTCAAGTTCTCGGTTGATAAACCTCGCTGATTCTACATATCTATAATCATATCTCAAGCCAGCTTCAATTTCCAAAGGCCCACTTGTAAACTTTTCTATAACGAAAATTCCTGCATTGATTAAGTCAAAATTGGGGATCAATGGAACCACACCAGTTCCTGGAATATTAGAATTTGCTTGTTGCAATAAACTCAAGCCAACAGATCCATTCCAGTTTCTTCTGGTTTTATGATTCAGACTAAGGTCGAGTGCATTAGAAAAAAGCTCTAAGTCTAAAGAAGGTCTATCATTGGCTTCACCTCTTCTGCGATCGTACTCTTGACGGTGGTTCCTTTGAAACCCATATTGAAGATTTAATTTAGAGCCATTTGCCAAGTGATAATGGGCTTTAAGTTTGACCAATTGATGGTCGACGGCCTGTCTTGGGTTTTGAATTTCATACGTAAAGCCAGATTCTGAAAAAGGTCTTCCATTATTAATAATGGCCTCTAGATCACTCAAATTCCCAGTATGTGCATCTCTTAAAATTCCTATATTCGTTTGAAAATGACTTACATATAGCTCTGTGCCTAGTTTAGGTGTGCTGTATCCAATAGCACCAGAGAAATTCAATTCACTTACTCCTGTATTATTCTGGTAGTAATTAGGAGATTGAATATTGCCTATCCTTTTGGAGGAACCTTGAACTCTGTATCCTAAGCCTTTGATCTTCTCTGATCCTCCTGTAAATGAAGCAGAACCATTTATTCCTCTTCCATTAGAGGAACCTATTAAATCTACTTCCCCTGATTTTTCCCCTTTGGTTGGTAGGGGAGCTGGGTTGACAATGATAATACCGCCCATAGCTTCTGGTCCGAACCGAACTGTCTCAGCACCTTTGACTACAGCTATTTCTTTGGCAATAAATGGATCTAACTCGGGCGCATGTTCTGTACCCCATTGTTGACCTTCTAGTTTTACACCATTATTGAGGATAATAATTCTATTTGAATGAAGGCCGTGTATCACAGGTTTAGCAATATTAGAACCAGAAGAGAAGGTATTTACCCCAGGAATTCTTTTTAAGGCATTTCCAAGATTTTCACCTTTTGAAGCTTTCAATTCATCTCCTCTGAGAGTATTCACAGAACTTGTAGTAATCAATGCATCATGGTGTCCATGGATCTCTACACCTTCCAATTGAATATCTTCTGCATGTAACCTAACTGTAAGATTTGTATTTGAATTGATTTTTACTACTTCATAATAATCCTCGTGTCCCAAATAGCTAACTTTTAATGTAAGCGTACCCGAACATAAATTATCAATTCTAAAATTTCCATTGAGATCACTGATGCTCCCTCTTTCTAGCTCTTGAATCCAAATATATGCAGCCTCTATGGCTTCATTATTTTCCTCATGCAATATTTTTCCTCTCAAAGAGTAACTGCAGACTTGTCCTAAGGCCAAGGAAGCAGTTAGTGATAGAGATAAAAAGAAGAAGGGGAAAAGGTACTTTTTCATAAATGTAACAGAGTTGCAAAAATAAAAAGAATAATTTAAATCAACTATCAAAAATGCAACTTTGTATCATTTGGTGTTAGGCATGAAAAAAAATTGTATAAGGTCAAAAAGCCCTAAATCAGGATAAAATTGGCATAAACGATAAAAATTATTTAAAATATTTTACTGAATGTGAAAATTTTAAAAATTAAATATTTATGTTAGAATGTTGAATAAGTCGTTCAACACGTTTATTAACCATTAATCATTATTATTTATGTTTACAAAAATCTACAAATCCATTTGCAAACCGGCTGGTATAGCAGCAATAGGCTTGAGCATGCTGACATTCTCTTGTCAAACTGATTTAGAGAATCCTAATTTGGATAACCAACTTGAAATATTGGATTTTCAGCGTGGTCAGATCATTCCTGGTAAATACATTGTAGTTTTAAATTCCAACAGTGTTAATTTCAGAAAAAGTGGTTCGTACGAGGATAATGCTGCATTAGCAAGAAAAAATGCTACATCAATTTTATCAAAATATAGAATTGCTGAAGAAAAATTGGATTTAGCATTTGGAACTGTGTTAGATGGATTCTCAGTAGAATTATCAGATGCTGAATTTGACTTGTTGTCAAAAGATCCAGCAGTGGCGTACATTGAGCCTGATCAGATTGTCTCTATCGCACAAGGTCGTCCAGGTGGCGGCGGAGGCGGAGGAGGATCCACACCTTCTCAGGTTACTCCTTACGGTATCACCAGAGTCAAAGGAGGTCAAACTTACACTGGAAATAAAAAAGCTTGGGTAATCGATACGGGAATACAATTAAATCACCCAGATTTGAATGTTGATCAAAGTATTGGTTTTTCTGCATTTACAAGAGGGAAAGATGCTAGTTTTGATGACGGAAATGGACACGGAACTCACGTAGCAGGTACTATTGCGGCGATTGACAACGATTTTGGAGTAATAGGTGTAGCTGCTGGAGCCACTGTAGTTTCTATAAAAGTATTGGATTCGCGAGGATCAGGTTCCAATTCAGGTGTAATAGCAGGTGTTGACTTTGTTGGTGCTAATGCTAATTCTGGAGACGTGGCTAATATGAGTCTGGGTGGTGGAGCTTCTACAGCTTTAGATAATGCGGTACTATCCGCTGCTAGCAAAGGAATTGTTTTTGTAATAGCTGCTGGAAATTCAGGTGCTAATGCAAATAACTTCTCTCCAGCTAGAGTGAATGGCAACAACATTTATACTATTTCTGCCATGAATAGCTCTGATGTTTGGGCTTCATTTTCCAATTTTGGAAATCCGCCGATCGACTACTGTGCCCCTGGGGTAGGTGTTAACTCCACTTGGATTAGTAGTGGATATAGATCTATCAGTGGAACATCTATGGCAGCGCCACATGCAGCTGGTGTACTGATGTGGGGTAGTCCAAAAACTGATGGTTTTGTCATCGGGGACCCTGATGGCAACCCAGATCCAATTATTACCAGATAAAAAATTTTCAAATGATCTATTTATAAATCAAAAGCCTGACCGATCGGTCAGGCTTTTATTGTTTCAGTTTTTTGAGTTGTTGCAAAATATCCTCTAATCCATTGAGCCTGATTTCATAGAGCGTATGCAGCCACATACCAAGCTTGCCCTCAGGAAATCCTTGCCCATGCATCCATACAAGGTAATGTTCGGGAATATCACAGAGCAATTTCCCTTTGTACTTGCCAAATGGCATTCTTTTGGTCACCAAATCCATCAAAATTTCCTTATCCATCGTTCAAAAATAGGAATCCAATCTGGATTATCAATTTTCTGCTTTATCTTGTCCAAAAATAAAAAATTATGAAGAAGTTATTCTTTTTAACCCTGATCATTACTCTTAGTATACAATTTAATCAAGCACAGTCAATAGAAGGTTCTTGGAAAGGAGAGCTAGCTGTGATGGGACAGAAGATTCCATTGATTGTTCATTTTTCTGAAAAAGAGGGTGAATGGTCAGGAAAAATGGATAGCCCTAACCAAGGTGCTATGGGTATAGCGATGCGAAAAGTACTTTTTGATGGCACTATGATAAGTTTTGAAATGAGTATGGGAAATGCATCCTATGAAGGGCTCCTTTTAGGAGAACAAATCAAAGGCAATTTCTCTCAATCTGGTATGTCTATACCATTGGATTTTTAATAAGGCAAAGGCAGGCGAACTAAAAAGTGACCAGCCAAATAGGCCTCAAAATCCCAAAGAGCCATATGACTATGAAATCCAAGAAGTAAGTTTTGAAAATAGCGAAGCTGGTATACTTCTAAAAGGTACTTTAACAAAGCCAACAGGAAAAGGAACATTTCCAACAGTAGTTTTGATAAGTGGTTCTGGCCCTCAGAATAGAGACCAAGAAATCATGGGGCACAGACCTTTTTGGATCATGGCCGATTACCTTAGCAGTAGGGGGGTAGCAGTACTTAGGTATGATGAAAGAGGAGTTGGTGAGTCCACTGGAGTCTTTGCTGAAGCGACCACTATTGAATTGAAGACTGATGCATCAGCAGCATTAGACTTTTTGAGAAAGCAAGACTTTGTAGATTCAAGAAAATTGGGCGTCATTGGCCATAGTGAGGGAGGATTGATTTCTTGGATGCTAGGATCTGAATATAAAGAGCTTGATTTCTTAATTACCTTGGCACCACCAGTAGTGCCAATTACAGAATTGATGGATAAGCAAACTGAAGCTATCACAAGAGTATCCGGCGCCAATGAAATGATCGTCAATGCTGCCGTAGAAAGAAATAGAGAGGTTTATAAAGTAGTTGTCGAAAGCAATAGCATTGACGAGATCAAACCAAAATTGAAAACCTTATTCGAAGCACAGCTAAAAAGCATGGGTTTACCTGAATCGATGATGGAATCTCAACTACAACAATTGCAACAAGCTTATGAATCTCAATTGGATACTTGGATGATTAATTTTCTTAAAATGAAGCCTGAGGTGTATATTCAAAAAATCGATATACCTGTTTTTGCGGCATTTGGATCAAAAGACTTGCAAGTTGATGCTGCTCAAAATGGTAATAAATTGGTAGCATTGTTTAGCGAAAAACCAGAACTCCTTGAGGTCAAGGTTTATGAAAATCAGAATCACCTTTTCCAAACTGCGCAAACAGGTGCCGTGGATGAATATGCAAAGATTGAAGAATCAATCAGCTACCTACTACTAGAAGATATAGTCAAGTTTATTGAATCAATAGGTTCAAAATAATAGTCATTATGAACTTCAAAGAGAGGATATCAAGCCACCATGTTTAAACGCAAGTCAAAAAGAAAGAGCCTCGATAGATCGAAACTATCGAGGCTCTTTTGAATTTTAGGGATTTGCAGCAGTATTAAAACCCTACCGCAGTATCATCACCTCTAGGGTCTGCACCACCTTCTAATTTCCCATTTTTCAATTTTAAAATAGCATCTACTTTGCCAATGATAGGTGAGGGGGATTCATTGACAAGATATCCTTTTGCTTTCAATTGTTCAAGAGTCCCAGAAGTGAATACATCCTTTTCAAACCGGATTTCGTCAGGAAGCCATTGATGATGAAAACGGGGAGCATTGACGGCTTCCTGCATGGTCATATCAAATTCAACTACATTGAGAATGGTCTGTACCACCGAGGTGATGATGGTAGAGCCTCCAGGTGTACCCACTATCATCAATATCTCTCCATCTTTTACCACTAAGGTAGGCGTCATCGAACTCAGCATACGCTTACCAGGTTCAATTTGGTTGGCTTCTGCACCGATCAAGCCAAACATATTGGGTACCCCCGCTTTAGCAGAGAAGTCATCCATTTCATTGTTGAAAAAGAAACCTAGCTCTTCACTATAAAGTTTGGATCCAAAAGCACCATTCAAAGTAGTCGTAATTGCCAAGGCATTTCCATATTGATCCATGATAGAGTAGTGGGTAGTCTCATCGCTTTCTTGGAATTGTACTTGTCCTTGAGACACTTCCGAAGACAAAGTTGCCTTATCCCAATTGAAGCTTTCCATCCTCTTTCGTAAGTAGGCTTTATCCATCAATAGAGCTATAGGAACTGTCACAAAATCAGGATCACCTAGGTAATAATTCCTATCGGCATAAGCCCTTCTTTCAGCTTCTACCAATACTTGTATGTATTCAGGAGAGTTGTGCCCTAAGCTTTTCAAATCATGATCTTCTATCATGCCCATGATCTGGGCAATGGTAACCCCACCACTGCTAGGTGGTGCCATGGAGATGATTTGATGACCTCGGTAATCGAAAACAATGGGCTCCCTCCATTGAGCTTCATAGTTTGCTAGATCTTCTAGAGTAATGATTCCTCCATGATCTTGGATATAGTCCACGATCTTTTGCGCTGTCTCCCCTTTATAAAATTCGTCTCTGCCATTGGCTGAAATTTTTCTCAGAGTATTGGCAAGCGCTAGATATTTAATTGTATCACCTTCCTGATACTCTTGAGCAAACATGGATCCTGGCCCATTTACCTCCTCGATGATACTTCTATTACCTTTCAAACTTCTAGCTTGGTTGGAGGTGACTACTACCCCTTTTTCAGCCAATACGATTACTGGAGCAAGAATATCTGAAATCGGAAGTGAGCCAAATTTGCGATGAACTTCAAAAATCCCTGCTATAGTACCCGGAACACCTACTGCAAGTGCTCCTGTTGTACTTAAACGGGGAATCACTTCTTCATGCTCGTCTAAATACATATCACGAGTTGCAGCCAATGGAGCCTTTTCTCTGTAATCAATAGATCCTATGGCACCATCAGCAGTTCTGTAAACCATAAATCCACCCCCTCCTAAGTTACCTGCAAAAGGAAAGGCAATAGCCAAAGCCAATTCTGTCGCCATCATAGCATCAAAAGCATTGCCTCCTTGTTGCATGATTGATAGCCCAATTTCAGAAGCTTCCCTTCTAGCCGATACGACCATAGCATGCTCGGCAATCAATCCTCTTTTTGAGTATTCTTTTTGCTCTGTTTTGCACGAAACAAAGAGTACACAGCAAACTAGAAAATAGCGGATCAATGGAGTTGTTTTCATATTACTTTACCAAAGTATCATTGAATAACTTTAGAATTCTCTTGTATTCATCTGTCCAGCTACTAGGCTCTACAAAACCGTGATCTTCGACCGGATAAACTGCCATTTCCCAATTGTCTTTGCCTAATTCAATCAGACGTTGAGCCAATCTCACCACATCTTGGAAATGAACATTGGTATCAATCATCCCGTGAGCAATCAGCAAGTTACCTTTTAGACCTTCAGCAAAGTAAATAGGAGAGGACCTTTTGTAAGCAATAGGATCATTGAATGGTTCATTGAGAATATTGGATGTATAACCATGATTGTAGTGTGCCCAGTCTGTTACAGAACGAAGTGCCGCTCCAGATGTAAATGTATCAGAGGCATTAAACAAAGCCATTAAAGTGATGAATCCACCATAGCTACCTCCGTAAATACCAATTTTTCCAGCTTGTACCCCGTGCTCAGCGATCAAATAATTAGCTCCATCTACCTGATCAGAAAGGTCTTTGCCTCCCATATGCCTGTAAATACCTGTTCTCCAATCTCTACCATAACCAGCAGATCCTCTGTAATCTATATCCAGGACTGTATAGCCCAAGTCTGTCAAGAGATTATGGAACATGTATTCTCTAAAATAACTAGACCACCATTTGTGAACATTCTGAAGATAACCTGCACCATGAACAAAAATTACAGCAGCACCATTACTTTTGGCAGGATCTGGCTTGTATAATCTTGCCGGAACAGATGCACCATCCTGAGCTTTAAAATTCACCAATTGTGGATCTCTCCAATCATAAGCCTTGAACTCCTCGGTCAAACCTGAGGTCAATTGCTTTGGTTCTGCTTTAGCATTATTTGATTTGAGGTATAGTTCCCATGGTTTGTTGCTATAAGAGTAGAGGATGGCTATGTTTTTTTCATCAGGAGAAAGAGAAACGTCATTATTTCCTGTCATGCTGGTCAATTTTTCCATTTTACCTCCCATCAATGGCATCTTATAGAAATGTCTTTCTCCTGGATGCACCTCTGAAGTAGTCAGATACCATGATTTCATATCCTTAGATATAAAAGGACTAAATACTTCATATTGACCACTGGTTAAAGCTTTTTTGGTTCCAGTAGTAACATCTAATAGATAGAGATGTGAGTAACCAGTCTCTTCTGACTGAAAGTAAATATGTTTATTGTCTGGCAACCATCCCAATGTTCCACCTCCAAAAGCAGACCCGATACCTGGACCTGCAACCCATGCTTCATCACGCTGTCTGTCTAAGTTCTTCAGTTCGCCTGTCGCAAGATCCAAAAGTGCAATCCAACGATCTTTATTATCTACGGATCGGATATTCACTACAGCTCTTTTCCCATCATTAGAGAAAACCGGAGCTCCTACAGTGACCACTCTTTCAGTAGCTTGCCACTCTTTCTCAGGGTAATCTTTTACATAATCAGGTAAATCTTTGATGCCTGGCAAATTAGAGGTGCTGACAGTATATACCTTTTTGTTTTCTATATCATAGATTGCCAATTGGACCTTTGTAGGGTCATCACCTACTTTTGATCGCGTATTAATGTCAGTGGTATATCCTGAGATATGAGTATAGTCTGGTACAGCTGTTCTTTTATTTTCGGATCTAGTAATTAGTGAAAAAGTTGCAAATTTTTCATCTGGACTCAATTGTAAACCAGTCATCTGGCCACCACCAAGATAGTGAACAAACTCATCTTCTTGAGCAGTAGCTTCTCTATATGCCCTTGAAGCCTCTCTCCTTTCATCTCTTTCTCTGACAACTTGTAGCAGTTCAAGATTGTCTTTTTTCAACCAATCATCTCTATCATTCAATTTTCCACCATCACGCGATTGGGGCTTAGAACCTGTCCTGATATTGGTATTACGCTCTATTGTATTTGTTTTAAGGTCTAAAACATAAAGGTTCCCTGCCATTTCAAAACTGATTCGGTCTTGATTTGCTAGAAAATTAGGTGTACCTACTCTGTCACCTATATCTAAGACACTTTTTTTAGAATCAGATGCAATGTCATAGATCATGATTGATCCATTCTCAACAAATACTTTTTTTGTCTGTGCGAGATTACTGTTTGCAAATCTTGGTATAAAATTTCTTTGTTCAGCTAAACTGACTTTTTCAATTTTTTCAGGATTGTTAATATTTATTTTATAAAGGGAATCTGCCGGATTACCTTCAGGGTTATAATTAAAAAATATAGTCTTGCCCTGATCGTCCCATCTGATACTTGAAGGGAAATTACCAATCCACTTGGGGTCCTGCATGATTTTATCTACGCTCAGGTGATTCTGAGCAAATACTTTTAGGCAACCAATAAAGATTGCTAAAATCAATAAAGTTGTTTTCCTCATGATTTTTAAATGCTTTTTTTTCAATAATAAGCAATCAGGAGGAATAATCTTTCAAAAAAGTATGGATGGTCTATAGTTTACAAGAATTTAAAGTTTTTCCAAAAAGTCCCTCAGTTCATTTTCTATTATACTAATCTGAGATTTCAATAAATCATAATTTGCTCTTGAATTCTCCAAATCAGCTTCTATTGATTCAAGTAATTTTCTAGTATCAAGCGCACCAACATAACTCATACTAGGCTTGGCCTTGTGACATCGTTTTTTAACTGTAGCATAGTCATTTTGATCATAATATTGATCTAATTCCTTTAAATCATGGAGATTAGTTTCTAAGATGATTTGAATCATCTCTTTTATCATCTCTTTATCATCATCTCCAAAATACTGAAAAATGGTTTGTGGGTTTACAATTTGGTACATACAGCTATGGGCAGTTAAAACATTGAAAATTAAATCCGAGTTAAATATGCTAATAATTCAATAAGAGTAAGTCGAAATTTATAATAATTTTTCCAAAATTAAATCTAATGGCCTCCTACAAGTTTATAAATAGTCAGAGGATCAATAAAAGCCTCATAGTTCCTTCAAGATTAGGTTTCTTGATGTTTTTGGTCTTTTTGATAGAAATAAGCTTCAATTTTCGACTCAACTTCCTAGGAATTTTTCCATTGAGTATCCCTCATATTTTTGGGGTGCTCTTTGCTCCTTTACTTCATGGTGGATTTTTACATTTAATTTCTAATCTAGTTCCTTTCTTTATTCTTAGCTTCCTGCTCTACTATTTCTATGATCGCGTGGCGGATCATGTTTTGCTGAATGTTTATCTAGTTACCAATTTAGTTGTTTGGATGGCAGGAAGACCTTATTTCCATATAGGTTCTAGTGGCCTTGTTTACGGATTACTGTTTTTTCTGATTAGCATGGGTTTATTTCGTGCTACTTTCCAGTCTGTTCTCTTAGCTGTTGCGATTTTTATCATTTATGGAAGTATCATATATGGTATCCTCCCATCCAATGGTCGTATTTCTTGGGAGTCCCATTTAGCTGGTGCCTGTGTCGGTGTTGTAAGTGCATTTTATAATAGCAGGAAAGTACGATTGAGTAGTTTTTAATCTATCAACGATCACTTATTTTTGCAATTCATTTAAACCTTGCATTGATAAACCTGTTAATTTTAACAAATGAATAAGAACAAGCTCACCTTTCTTATTTTGGCGGTATTATTTCTACTAGCCATGTTTTGGATAGGATATGATATTTCTACCCGTACTACATTTCCTGGATCAAAGGGAAATCTCAAAGAAAGAATTGCCCCGAGCGATAGCCTTAAAATAGATGACAAAGAAAAATAAGATCGATGTAGATCAAATTGACCTGGAAAGAATGAAAGAAATGACTACTGAAAATCCAGGTTTATTACCTTATGCGCATACTTCTGGTGGAGCCATCATCAAACCTGAAGATAAGGGCAAAATCACCGGAAGGGCTGTCGCAGCCATGCATTCTCAAACGGATATGCAAATGTCTCAAATATATCAGCAGATGCAGCTACTGGCAGATCAAGCCAAGAAAATTCAGAAAAGGGTAGAGGTCTCCGAGAGAATTTATAATGCAAGTATCAGCTTCGAGCCCTTAATCAATCATATTTACTATCTCTATCAGAAAGAGGATGGTACGGATTTTTTAAGTATGATCGCACCTGATGAATGGGGGAGAAAGAAAGGTTTTGCTAGCTTTGTAGCCGAAATCAAACTCCTCGCAGACCATACTTGGGATGTGATCAACGAGGGCTAAAATCAAATTTCAGTGCACAAGCTTAAAGTCCAAAATCTTTATGATATACTCAGAGATTCAGAACATTTCTTAGAACCTGAGTTCCTACTTGATGTCAATCCTGCTTATGTAGCAGGTAAAGGAGAGCATCTTTTACAGGAAGTCTTGTATGTCTTGGATGGTAATGCAAAAAAGCTTCCATTACTTGAGCATCTTAAGTTTGATTTCAAAATCAATCGACACGTATTCATTTATGATGATCAAGTTCACTTTAATCGATATAGATTAAGTACCTTGAAAACAGATCTTTATCAATTATTTAATTTTCCTTGGGTGGATGGTTATAAAAGGCTTTGTAGGACTTTTGAGAAAGATTGTCTAAAAGCTGGACTTCAAGAAAGAATTTGGATAGGACCACCAATTGCTAAGCAACTTTTTGGCTCCTCAGAAGAACCTGGAGATTTGTCTGGAAATGGTTCTGCTGGCTGGAGACTGAACGGTTACAACGATGCGCAATATGATTTGATCAGTAGGCTTCATGGCTACAAACTAATAAGAATTCCCATGTATGAAAATATCATGACAGGAGGGAGTTTGAAAAAAATTGACGACTTGCTACTCAACCCTAAGGAAGAAACCTATCAAGCCATCAAAAATTGGTTCTTCAGAAAATTAGAACAATGATGGGTACTGATTGTCACATAACAATCAATTACCCTCAAACAAACATCAAGAGAAAAGTCCATGTATTTCTCTATCTACTTTTTCTACGATCTCAGAAAAATGCTCAGGGTAAGCCACAAAGTCCATATCATTGACATCAACAATCAATAACTTCCCTTTGTCATAACCAGATATCCAATCTTCATAATGGGAGTTAAGATTCTTGAGGTAATCAATTCTTATGGCATTTTCATAATCACGGCCACGCTTCTCGATTTGACCGACGAGTTTGGGAATATCTGCCTTGAGATAAATTAACAAATCAGGGGCCTGCACAAATTCAATCATGGAATTGAACAGATTCAAATAGTTGTCATAATCTCTTTGACTAATCAGACTAGACTTATGTAAATTAGCCGCAAAAATATAAGCATCTTCATAGATTGTCCTGTCTTGAATCACAGATTCATTACTTTGTCTAATCTTATTGATTTGATTGAATCGACTATTCAGGAAATAAACTTGAAGATGAAAAGACCATCTTTTCATATCCTCATAAAAATCAGCCAAGTAGGGATTGTTTTCCACAGCCTCAAACTCCGCCTTCCAACCATAATGTTTGGCTAATTTTTCTGTCAAAGTGGTCTTACCACTTCCTATATTTCCTGAAACTGCTATATGCATTATCGATTCAATAAAAGGAGGAAAGAGCATAGAGCCAATCCTCCTGATGTATATTTTTTAAATAAAGTTATTTTTTAAATTGAGCGGATACAAGAATATCCTTACTACCAGCAGTGTATTTATAAAAGCCTTCTCCTGTTTTAGCACCTTTGTATCCAGCCTGAACCATATTGACAAGCAAAGGGCATGGGGCATATTTAGGATTACCAAATCCATCATGTAGTACTCTCAAGATAGAAAGACATACATCTAGCCCGATAAAATCAGCCAATTGCAGTGGACCCATAGGATGTGCCATGCCAAGCTTCATCACCGTATCGATCTCTTCTACACCTGCTACTCCTTCGAAAAGGGTATAAATAGCTTCATTGATCATTGGCATTAAGATTCTGTTAGCAACAAAACCTGGGTAATCGTTGACCTCAACTGGTACTTTCTGAAGCTTTTTTGATAAATCCATGATCTGAATGGTAACTTCATCAGAGGTAGCATACCCTCTGATCACTTCGATCAATTTCATCACAGGAACAGGATTCATAAAGTGCATACCAATCACTTTATCTGGTCTTCCAGTCACCGAACCTATTTTAGTAATAGAAATGGAGCTGGTATTAGATGCTAAAATGGTATGTTCGGGACAGATTTGATCCAACTCTTTGAAAATATTCAATTTAGTATCCACATTTTCTGTTGCAGCTTCTACTACCAAATCAGCTGCTTTAACGCCATCTGCTACTATCGTATGTGTACTGATATTTCCTAGAGCCTTAGCTTTATCTTCCTCAGTAAGTAAACCTTTGCCTACCTGACGATCTAGGTTTTTTCCAATAGTGGCCAAAGCCTTTTCCAATGCATCTTGGTTGATATCTATCAAAGCTACTTGGTAACCAAATTGGGCAAATACATGCGCAATACCATTCCCCATGGTTCCAGAACCGATAACTGCTATATTTTTCATAAATTCTTTGGGTTTATATGATTTGATAAGCTTAACAATGTAAATCAAAAATTGTCTCCTAATTGAAGGAAATAATTCGTTTTCAACTTTCAAATCTAATCCGATTAGGTACTTTTTCCAATTTCTACTTCAAGTAATTTACTTACCTTTGAAACATGAAAGAATTGGGAAAAATCAATAGTCTGCTGATCAATAGGTTTACTGCTAATGGAGCATATTTAGCTTTGCAAGAAGGTGGAGAGGTACTTCTACCCAAAAGTTACCTGCCTGAAGAAATAAAAGAAGGGCAAGAAATTGAAGTTTTTGTATATACAGATAGTGAAGATAGACCTGTGGCTGTGACTACACCACCAGTAGCATTGTTGGATGAATTTGCAGTAATGGAAGCTAAGGAGATCACAAGATTTGGTGCTTTTATGGATTGGGGATTGCCCAAGGATCTTTTTGTACCTAAATCTGAAATGCAAAAAGAGATGCAGGTTGGAGAGAAGTATTTGGTACGTGTATGTGTCGACTTCAAGACAGATAGATTGATTGGCGTATCCAAGTATCAAGACTTTTTGATTGAAGATACGCGTGGATTCGAAGAAGGCCAAGAAGTAGAAGCCTTGATATTTGAAGAAACAGATTTAGGATATAAAGCACTAATCGAAAATAGCTTTGAAGCACTAATTTATAAGAATGAAGTTTTCGAAACTATTCAGGTAGGAGGCAAAGTAAAGGCTAGTATCAAAAAGAAAAGAGATGATGGTAAGTTAGACTTGATACTAGGTTCCTTGGGTAGGCAAAAATATGAAGAAGGGGCTGAAAAAATTCTTACCGTTTTAAAAGCGAAGAAATTTTTGCCCCTTCATGATAAATCATCCCCTGAGTCTATCAAAGAGTTGTTGGGAATGAGTAAAAAGCACTTTAAACAATCAATTGGTCAACTTTACAAAGCCAAAACAATCAGGATTACCGATAAGGGTATTGAGCTCAATTAGTTCAATCTTAAGATCGCATTGGGAGTAGTGCATAGCACTGCTTTGTTTCTCTTTATAGCAATTGGGGCTTTGATGAGATGGGGATACTTCACCAAGATTTGTAACCAACTTTCATCATCCCAATTCTTGCCAGCGATGTGGTTTTGATAATCAGGATGTGCTCTATTCAATAAGTCTTTGGGTCTTAGGTTGAGCAAATCCAAAATGGATCTCCATCCAGTGGTTGTAATTCTTTCCTTGTCGATATTGATTTCATTCACATGGTTAGATATAGAATGTGCAAAAGCCCTCACTTGCTTGTCAACAGAATGACTTGGATTGTAGTAGAAGAATAACTCGTTTGGATGCATTTTCATAGTTTTTTGGGTTTAGTGAGTATTAATATAGTGTTATAAGATTAAAAATCAAAATAATAACCTGTTTAATATTTTAAATCAAAACTATTCATAATAAATATCTAAATATGGATTTAGAAAATTTTAAAATTAAAAGCAAAGCTGATTTTGTCCTTCATAAAAAGACCAAGGAAAGGCTTAAGAAGATTAAGCCGAAAGTATTGGATCAAATGTTTGAAGAAGCACACGAGGATCAATTCTCTAAGCTCGATTGTCTGAGTTGTGCCAATTGTTGCAAAACCACCAGCCCAATATTTTTACAAACAGATATTGATCGCCTCGCCAAAGTGTTCAGGATGAAGTCATCAGAATTTATTGATCAATATCTTTTTAGGGATGAAGAAGGAGACTATGTCCTTCTTAGTTCGCCATGTCCATTTTTAAATGATGACAATACCTGTTTTGTATATGAACAAAGGCCTAAAGCATGTAGAGAATATCCCCATACCAATCGGAAAAATATGCATGGCATACTCAATTTGACTTTAAAAAATACAATAGTCTGCCCTGCGGTTTATCAAATTTTTCAAGACTTTGGGAAAGATTTTAGGAAGTAAGCGATAGACTTTACTATTTTAGTGCCTTAAACCTATTGAAGAAAAACTATGAATAACAATGAAGAACATTTTTTGGGAGTGGATGTTGGAGGCACTCATCTCAAGATTGGCTTGGTAAATCGAAATGGAGAAATAGTCTCCTTTGACAAAGAAGATACCACGCCTTACAGAGATGACCCAAGAGGTTTCAACGCTTGTTTTATTGAGGGCGTTGGCAAATATCTGCAAAAATATCCTCAAGTAAAGAAAGTTGGAATTGGTCTTCCGGGTTTGATCTCAAAAGACCGAACGACCACACTAGAAATCCCAGCAATACCAGCTTTAAATGGTTTCAATCTGAAGCAAGGACTTTTGGACGCATACCCTGATAAGAAATTCTACTTAGAAAATGATGCAGCAGCAGCGGCACTTGGTGAGTTTCGCTATGGTAAAGGCAACCCTTCACCAAACTTCCTCTTCATTACAATGGGGACAGGTATTGGCAGTGCTATGATTACAGATGGAAAAGTTTTCAAAGGTTCTAGGGGCAATGCAATGGAAATGGGGCACATGCTTTCTAGAGGAAATGAAGCACTTGAACGCATCATCGGTAGAGATGGAATTCTAAGAATTATGGATAGAATGATTCGAGCATATCCAGATTTAGCAGGGGAGGAGTTGATCGGTCAGGAATTGGGGACACATCTGCTTGTGGATACTGCCAAAAAAGGAAATCAAGTTTCTATTATGGTCTTTGAGGAAGTGGCTAGAGTTCTAGGAGAGGCCATTGTCTCAGCGATCAGAATTTTGGATGTCACAGAAGTGTATTTTGGAGGAGGAATTTCTGCAGGATTGGAATTTATGATGCCTGCTTTAGACAAGACAGTAAGGCAATTCTTGACAAAGTACTATGTAGAAGACCTTAAATTAATGAAGGCCACACTTGAAAATAATGCTGGTACGCTAGGAGCTGCCGCGCTTTGTTTTCTAGAAGATTAATAACCCTATTTAGAAAAAAAATTAATCCCCATGAAAATTGTTTTCGTGGGGATTTTCATTTACTTGATCTTTTTTATTTCTCAATATAATACGAAATAAAACCATCAAGGATTCAATCTACTAATGGTAATCTCACTCACTTTATTGATCGCATTAAGTCTAAACATGACCTTAAGTGGTGATATTTCGGAGTCATAATTATCACAGTTTTCACTGGGTTCAAGAAAGTAAAAAAAATAACTCTGACTTTTATCTACCAACATCACTCGATCAGGTCTTCCGAAAGTTTTGATTAGATTTTGATTGTTTACACCCAAAAAGTCATTTTTGATACGTTGAATTTCATCAATTTGCTGTATTCGTAAACCTTTACAGCCATATCTGTCATTTTTCCAATTATCAAGGTTCAGTGTTTCCACTTCCAATTTTCCAGAACAAGCTGAGAATAGAATTGCTAAGAAAAAACTATACACCAAGAAAACAGAGGGTTTATGCATGTTGGGATTGATTTTTGACTGTTTGCTGAAAGGACTTTAATGCCCATCCATTTTTCCAAAGCCAAAAGTACGAGCTCAAAAGGTACATAGAAAGCGAGAATAGAATTATATTTTCGGTAACCAGCTCTCTAGCGATATACCATATAGTCAAGCTCATCAAGGCAATTCGGATGATTTCCTGAACATGATACCAGCGACTTTGTTCGAAAATCGCGGAGAAACTCACCGTACTCCAAATAATCATTGCCGATAAACCTACCTTGAGCACCCAATCGAAATCCCCGAGATTGAAAAGGAAAAAAGCAGTAATCCCCATTAGAATTACATATTGATAAAACACATAAAAATTTAGTGCTTGAGGGACTATAGTATCAAATTTCTTATGTTCCTTTGGAACATCCTTCACAGCCCGATAGCCTCCAAGATAATCTGGTAACCATCCAGGCTTATTGAATAGGTACCTGATTTTGTCGGACCAATTAGGAATTTGTGCCAATTCATTTTTCATATTGGCATAATGAGACAGGTTAACCCAAACAGGATTCCAGCTATTGACAGGTGTAGTGATACCATAAGTTGGTCTTTCTTCCTCTTCTTTGAATGTTCCAAACCACTTATCAAAGATGATAAATGTGCCTCCATGATTTTTGTCAATATACTTAGGGTTACGACCATGATGCACCCTATGATGTGAAGGCGTATTCATAAATTTTTCTAGAAAACCCATTTTATCAATAGCTTCTGTGTGAATCCAAAATTGATATAACAAATTCAACCCTGACACCAGCACAAGAGCAACTGGATTGAAACCAATGAATGCAAGCGGGAGATAAAACATAAAAGTCCAAATCGTCTGTGTAGAACTTTGTCTCAACGCAACCGACAGATTGTACTCTTCAGAGGAATGATGCACTACATGTCCTCCCCAAAAAAGGTTGATTTCATGTGACATCCTATGTGCCCAATAATAACAGAAATCATAAAGGAAGAATAATAATAGAAAAGTCCAGAGATTACTAGGAATATCAAGTATAGCAAACTTTTCGAAAAGTAAAGTATACACACCAATAGAAAGAATTTTCAGAAATACGCCTGTTACTTGAGACACAACTCCCAAATTGATATTGGTGATCGCATCATTCATGCGGTAACTTGGATTCTTTTGAAATCTCAAAACGATCAATTCAACTGCCATCAAAAGAAAATACATTGGAATGGCTATGACTACAGGACTCAGATTCATCTTACTCTCAGTATTTTGGGGTTTATTAGGATAGAAAACTACTTATAAAAACTGAATAAACGAAGAATCTGTTTCGATTTTGCTAAGCATAAATCTTTATATTAGCGCCTTAAATTGATTCACATGATGTATTATAGATTCGGAAAAGTATTCCATTTTCTCTCTGTATTGATTTTCGTTTTTGTATTCCTTTATATTTATGCTGCGCTCACTGATATTGTAGCTTATCAATTGGACGATTTGGGTGGCTTTGATAAGAGTATAGGGAAAGAGACATTCTTCTACACTGGAATTGTGGTATTTGTTTTCCTCAATGTGCTGCTAGTCGTACCAGCTAAGATGATTGAAAATCAGAGTATCTCAAGTCTGAAGAGGATATTCCCCAAAGGAGAACCTTTAAGCGATTATATGATAGCCTGGATGTATAGTTTTGTAGGGATTATCAATATTTCCCTGATTATTATGACCTTTTTTGTCCATAGCATCAACAATCAAAACGAAATCAGTGCAGGAGAATTCAATTTCTTCTTTTATCTTATCCCTGTTTTATTTGTAATATGGATAGGAGGACTATTCTGGATTCTCATTCAAAAATTCAAAGAAGTACAAGCATCCAACAAAATCTAATTAACTAACCCATCATAAAGTCATCAAGATCAAATGGCAGAAAACGTTCAATATACCGAAGACAGTATCAAATCCTTAGATTGGAGAGAGCATATCAGGCTAAGGCCAGGGATGTATATCGGCAAGTTGGGTGATGGTAGTGCTCAGGATGATGGTATTTATGTATTGGTAAAAGAAATCCTCGATAACAGTATAGATGAGCACATGATGGGCTACGGGAGAACCATAGACATCAAAATATCCGAGCACCGGGTGGAAGTCAGAGACTATGGTCGTGGCATTCCACTTGGTAAAGTGATAGATTGTGTCTCCAAAATCAATACAGGGGGTAAATATGATTCAGGCGCCTTCCAAAAATCGGTAGGCTTGAATGGCGTTGGTACCAAAGCAGTCAATGCCCTTTCTGAATACTTCAAAGTACAGTCTTACAGAGATGGTGAAACCAAAGTAGCTGAGTTTGAAAAAGGAGTGTTGGTCAATGATCAAGCTGTCACCAAATCTTCGGATAGAAATGGAACTAAAATCATTTTCTCACCTGATAGCACTGTATTCAAAAACTACCACTTTATTCCTGAATATCTAGAAAATCAAATCTGGAATTATGCCTTTTTGAATGCAGGACTTACTATTAATTACAATGGAAAAAAGTTCTATTCTGAAAAGGGACTTTACGATTTACTTCAAAGAAAGGTTGATGAAGATAGTGCCCGCTATCCTATCATTCACCTCAAAGGAAATGATATCGAAGTAGCAATCACCCATAGTAATCAATATGGTGAAGAATATTATTCTTTCGTTAATGGACAGTTTACTACCCAAGGTGGTACACATCTAGCGGCTTTTCGTGAGGCAATAGTCAAAACTGTACGAGAGTTTTATAAAAAAGACTACGATGCCTCTGATATAAGGCAAAGTGTAGTTGCCGCAATAGCTGTGAGGGTACAGGAGCCGGTTTTTGAATCTCAAACTAAAACCAAACTCGGATCTCAGACTATAGGACCCGATGGTCCTACTTTAAGAACGTTTGTCAATGACTTTCTTAAAGTCGAACTAGATAATTACCTCCATAAGAATCCAACAGTTGCGGATGCATTATTGAAGCGGATTTTACAATCAGAAAGAGAGCGAAAAGAAATCTCTGGTATCAAAAAACTCGCAAATGAGCGTGCTAAAAAAGCTAACCTTCACAATAAAAAACTCAGAGACTGTAGGGTGCATTATGATGATGCAAAAAGCGATGAAGAAAAGAAAAATAACACCATGCTTTTCATCACGGAAGGAGATTCGGCTTCAGGTTCCATCACCAAATCCCGCGACGTACAGACTCAAGCTGTATTCTCTCTTAGAGGCAAGCCTCTTAACTGTTTTGGAATGACTAAGAAGGTGGTTTATGAAAATGAAGAATTCAATTTACTACAGCATGCTTTGAATATCGAGGATGGAATAGAGAATCTTAGATATAGGAAGATTGTGATCGCTACTGATGCTGATGTTGACGGAATGCATATTCGCTTGCTGATCATGACATACTTTCTACAGTTTTTCCCTGATTTGGTCAAAAATGGGCATTTATATATTTTAGATACTCCACTATTCCGAGTAAGAAATAAGAAAGAAACCATTTATTGTTATACCGATGAAGAACGTCAGCGAGCAATTCATAAACTAGGCAAGACTGCTGAAATAACCCGATTCAAAGGTTTGGGTGAAATTTCCCCAGGAGAATTTGGAACATTTATCGGAGAAGATATTCGTTTGGAACCGATTATTCTGAATAAAGAAACTAAAATTGCTGATTTATTAGGCTTCTACATGGGTAAGAATACTCCTGATAGGCAAAACTTTATAATCGATAATCTCAAGATTGAAAAGGATATCGTTCATGATGACCCTACTAACGAGGAAGATGAAAACGAAGCGGCTTAATAATAAATACCATAAAGAGTAACAACGGATGAGTGATCATATCAACGATAAACCAGAAGAAAACGGAGATTCCCTTCATGAATCCATTCCTGTTACAGGAATGTATAAAGAGTGGTTTTTAGATTATGCTTCTTATGTGATTTTAGAAAGAGCTGTCCCTGCTATAGAGGATGGTCTTAAACCTGTACAGCGAAGAATCCTTCATGCCATGAAGGAAATGGATGATGGACGATTCAATAAAGTAGCCAACATCATTGGGCAGTCCATGCAATATCATCCACATGGGGATCAGTCTATTGGAGATGCAATTGTGAATTTGGGTCAAAAAGAGCTTCTGATCGAAACCCAAGGTAATTGGGGAGATATTCGTACAGGAGATGGTGCTGCGGCTTCTAGATATATAGAGGCTAGACTTTCTAAATTTGCTCTTGAAGTAGTCTTCAATCCCCAAACTACCGAGTGGCAACTTTCTTATGATGGAAGAAAAAAAGAACCTGTAACCCTTCCAGTTAAATTTCCATTATTGCTTGCCCAAGGTGTTGAAGGAATTGCAGTAGGTTTATCTACAAAAATTCTCCCACATAACTTTATTGAGCTAATTCATGGCTCCATAGCTATTCTTCAAGGAGAACGAACTAATATCTTACCTGATTTTCCTACAGGAGGTATGGCTGATTTCTCCGAATACAACGAGGGGCTCCGTGGTGGTAAAATCAAGGTTAGAGCAAGAATTGAAGAAGGAGATAATAAAACTCTTTTAATCAAAGACATACCTTTTGGTACAACTACCAATTCTCTGATAGATTCCATCATCAAAGCAAATGATAAAGGGAAAATCAAAATAAAGAAAGTCGTAGATAATACAGCGGCAGAGGTGGAGATTGCTATTCAGTTAGCACCAGGTCAGTCACCTGATATGACTATTGACGCACTGTATGCATTTACAGATTGTGAGGTCAGCATTTCACCTAATGCGTGTGTAATTATTGCTGATAAGCCGGTATTCCTTTCTGTGAATGATATTTTGGAATACAATACCAAGCAGACAAGGGCGCTGTTAAAGAAGGAGCTTGAAATCCGTAAGGCTGAGTTGATGGAGAAGCTTCTTTTCTCGTCATTAGAAAAAATATTTATAGAGAACCGAATCTATAGAAATATAGAAGAATGTGAAACTTGGGATGCAGTAATTGAGACCATTGATCGTGGTTTGGATCCCTTTAAGCCAGATTTTTACCGTGAGATTGTCACAGAAGATATTGTTAGATTAACGGAAATCAAGATTAAGAGAATTTCCAAATTCGATGCATTCAAAGCAGATGAATTGATGCGTAAGCTTCAGGAAGAGCTCAAGGAGGTGAATTACAACCTCAAGCATCTGACGGATTACGCCATCAAATATTACGAAAACTTACTTACCAAGTACGGAAAAGGCAGAGAGCGTAAAACTGAAATCAGAACATTTGACCAAATCGAAGCTACCGTAGTGGCTGCAAATAATGCCAAACTTTATGTCAATAGAGCAGATGGTTTTGTGGGTTATGGATTGAAAAAAGACGAGTTTGTTTGTGACTGTTCTGATTTGGATGATGTCATTGTAATCAGGAGAGATGGTAAATGTGTCGTTACTAGAATCCAGGAAAAAGGCTTTGTTGGCAAAGACATCCTCTATGTTGGTATATTCCGCAAAGGCGACGAGCGCATGGTCTATAACTTGATCTATCTCGATGGAGGCTCCGGCAGGGCAATGGTGAAGCGATTCCAAGTGCTCGCAGTGACGCGAGATAGGGAATATGAATTAACCAAAGGAACGAAGGGGTCTAAAGTGCTTTATATGACGGCTAATCCCAATGGTGAAGCTGAAATAGTCACAATCTACCTAACACAAGGGGCAAAGGCTAGAGTAAAGGTATTTGACTTCGACTTTAGCACAATTGAGATCAAAGGCAGGGGAGCAGGTGGGAATATCCTGACCAGGTACCCGATAAGAAAAGTCCAATTAAAAATGGAAGGTGTCTCAACACTAGGAGGTCTTGATGTTTACTATGATCCTGCAATTGGCAGACTGAATACAGACCAAAGAGGAAACTTAGTAGGTAATTTCTTGGGTGATGATAGAATCTTGGTATGTTATAAAAATGGTGAATATGAATTGACCACTTTCGAGTTGACCAATAGATATGAAGCTCAAAATGTGCTCTTGATCGAAAAGTTTGATGCACAGAGAATAGTTTCTGCCATCTATTTTGACGGTGGTAGCAAGACTTACTTTGTCAAGAGATTCATGATAGAGACTTCTACAATCAACAAAAAATTCAATTTCATATCAGACCATAGACAGTCCTACCTCAAGATTATCTCTACACACAAGCAACCACAAGTGAAAGCAACCTTACAAAAAGGTAAGGATAAAGAAGCTGTGGAGTACGATTTAGATATGTTGATTGATGTCAAAGGTTGGAAGGCTGTTGGAAATAAGCTTTCTTCTCATCAAGTGATAGATTTGGAATTAATCGAGCCAATAAAGTCAACTTCTAGCAAAACAACTGAAAATAATGAACCAAATGATGATTCACTTGAAGTAGGTTCCACCATTGATCTAAAGGTAAACTATGATGACGAGGAGCAACTCGGCCTCTTCTAATGATTTGAAAAAAATGGATCAACAAGAAAAAGAGTTTTTGAAATACCTATCGGGGTACATCACGGCACATAAGTTGGAAATGATGGAGCAAGTGATGGCCAGCAGAACTAGGTATTTTACAGTGATCCTTGAAGATATCTACAAGCCCCATAATGCATCAGCCGTTCTAAGGACGGCTGATTGTTTTGGCATACAAGATGTCCATATCATTGAGAAAATAAATCAATACAAAATCAATCCTTATGTTACGCGTGGAGCGGCACAATGGGTAGATATACATAAGTATTATAATCCTAACGGTTCAGCAGTTGACGATTGTTTTGAAAACCTAAGAAAAGAAGGTTATCAAATTTTCGCGACTAGTCCTCGAGCTGATAGCATCTCAATCGATCAATTGAATGCAAATCAAAAAACAGCACTTGTATTTGGCAACGAACATGAAGGTGTGAGTGAAGAGGTCATAGCTAAAGCGGATGGCTTAGTTCATATCCCGATGTTTGGATTCACTGAAAGTTTCAATATCTCAGTATCAGCATCCATTTTTCTATTTGATTTACAGCGAAAAGCAATGGCATTAAACATCCCTGATTTTTATATCACTGAAGCAGAAAAAGAAATCCTGAGATCTAAGTGGTATCGCGAAATCGTAAAAAACTCGGAAATTCACGAAAAGAAATTTTTTGATTCAAAATAAAAAAACGATGCCATTCAGCTCCTCTTATGACAATACTAATATGTAAAATGGGCTCTAAACCAGTCAATATCCCAGAAAAAATTAGATATCTATTTTTTCAAAAATAGTATAAATAAAGAGCCATTCAGTAAATGAATAGCTCTTTATTTATAACACTAGATAGTGTTAACGCTTCACAATCGGTAAACTGATGCTACTAGGGTATCTACTAGAATGATGAATATTGTTTGTAGCTATAATTCCTTCTGTCTCGTCATAAGTATTGCCACCAGTATTCAGATTCCGATCAAACCTTGGGAAATTAGAGGATGATACTTCAATTCTGATTCTATGACCTTTTTCAAAATAATTTGACGTAGACATAGGGGTCATATTGACTTGATAAACTTTACCTTTTTCCATAAAAACTTCCTTTTCATAACCCTCTCTGTATCTTACTCTTTGGATAGTTTCGTCTAGGTTATAAGCTTTACCATCTGGATATACATCGATCAACTTGATCGTCAGATCTGTATCCTTCACATCAGTAGATAAGAACAATTTAGCCTCTATAAAGCCACTAATCTCTACACCTTCTGCTAACGGCTCGGTTGTGTAGACTAAGATATCATCTCTCAACTCCATTTCCTGCTGATCAAAAGAGCCACCCTGTACGGCATTTCCTGTACAACAAACATTTCCTCCGTAGGAAGTTACAGGATTCATAGGGTCATATTGAAAAGTATCAGGATTATCTCTTCCAGGCTTTTTGGTAGTCAAGATGCCATCTCCTAGTCTGCTATTTGCCTTACCTTTGCTATCTAGAAAATAGGTGACCATTTGAGCTTCTTTTGGAGGCCAAGTATCTGATGATTGCCATTTGTTTGAGCCCATCGTAAAATACCTTACTTTTGGCATTTCTTCTTTGATTTTATTGGCTTCTTCTTTTAGCCAGAAATCAAACCATGCATAAGTCAATTCATTATAATTCAACCTAGCATCTCCTACGGATCTTTCACCTACAATAGTATTTTCTGTAGCTCTGGTATAGGCACAATGAAGGGTAGGGGCAATGACTAAATATTGATTATCTCTGATTTTTGGATCCTTTGCATTATTACGGATATGATTGTACATGGCAAGATTAGGACTAGCAGCCACATCATACCAAGATACAAACCAAAAACCCGGCTTTTCAAAAGGCATATCATCATGAAATAGTCCACCTTCATACCATTTTGGATCATTTGGCTTTCTGGTGATCATCTCTTCATAGATACCTTTAGGTCCGTTGACATTTTGGATAATATCTTGAACTGGCAAGTGGCTCAAGCCTTCTTTCCAATCAACTCTAGGGTACCTAGGAGCCATATCATAAAATCTTTGTAATCGCTGCAAATCCTCCTGCTGAATCCCTTCAGGTAGTCTTGGTGCCATCGGATCATGCTGCGTACTGTATAACCAAGTCGTGAAAAGCATCTGACCTGCACCTCCTCGGTACCAATTGCCTTGCTCGTAATAATCACCAATCCTTCCCACACCTGCACCAAAACCCTGAGGAATCAAGGCTGTATGAGCTGGATGATCCAATGCCGCAACAGCCATTTGCCACTCAGCAGTAGAAGAGCAGCCAATAGTACCGATCTTTCCATTGCTCCAAGTTTGTGAGGACATCCACTCCATGGCATCATAACCATCAGTCAATGGTGTACCTAGGATATCCCATTCACCCTCAGAGAAAAAACGCCCTCTTTCATTTTGGACTACATAAGCATAACCTCTTTTCACAGCTTCTAAGGCTGTTTGCATGGTTCTAGTTACTAATTCACCATCTCTATAGGAATTGAAGTTGTATGGTGTACGAGAAAAAATAATAGGAACAGGCTGATCGCCCTTGGGTCTGTAAATATCTGTAGCTAATCTTACGCCATCTCGCATAGGCATCATGACTTTTTGATCGATGACAGCAATTTCGTCTAACTGCTCTAAGATGGATTTCTCTTGAGCTGTGCTGACTCCCCAAACAAACAGGAACAACAATAGTAAGTGGAATTTTCTCATAGGTATGATTTGGATTATTTTCAATACCTAAAATAGAGCTTTATTCCTGAAAAGTAGAATTCAATTTTATAAATGGACTTTAATTCCTTTTAAATTTCTCCTTGAGTCCCTCAAAAAATGGCGTTCTGTTCTTTTTTCTTTTAGCTCTTGCTTTTTGTCTCCGCTTTCTGTCTTGTGTTTTACTTTTGACTAAAACAGTTCTTGCTGAAATTCCAACTTGCCCTCTAAAAAACTCTTCCCTCCCAGACATGTTAAAATTAGGCTTGTAATCCAGAGAAATCGTAGTGTTGAGCACAGTCATTTCTATTCCTGCAATCAAATCTATTCCATTGGTCGCATTACCGTAGGTCGTTATGATTTCCATTGTTGCAGGGTTTTTCACCTGACTTTCTTCCCAACCAAATGAATAGCCCAAACCATAATAGTAATTGAAACGCTTTGAGATAATTGGTTTGTGTTGCTCGAGGAGCAAATGCATCGTTGTATTTCGACTGAAATCTGATTGAATGATTCCCTCTAGGGTCGTATATTTCAAAATACGCTGCTGCGCTGTAAGCCCTAAGGTTCGACTGTAATCATTAGATCCTAATCTCAAACCAGCTGCTGTTCCATAGCGTTGCGCTTGAACATCAGTCAATGTGAATAGTATCAAGAAAAATGGAATCAGGAGTATAAGGTGATTTTTCAAAGGCTTAATTTAAATTAATGATATTTAATAATTTAAAAGGATCAAAAAACATTCCAATATTACCAATCCGCTTCTTCTTCGTCTATCTGCTCACTATCATTTGAAGAAAAATACCCAGCTAATATTTCTCTTCCTTGTTCAGTCACCTTAACTTCAGCCTTCAATAAAAACTCATTAGTTTCCATCAATGCTTCATAAGTTGGATTTTGGATATGCTTTGGAATTTTGAATATCCTTGGATCTTGTTTTTCAAAAGGAGTGTCTACTTTGCCTCCATAAAAGTACGGAATTAGCGTCTCTGAGCAACTAATACCGATCCTATCTATTCTGAATTCTTCAAAATGCGCTCTCAATCGATCATTTATGTCATCAAAGAAATCTAAAGTCTCTTGTAACCTAACTCTAGAACCTGCACGAGACTTACCTTTTGTCTTCAAATGTTTAATTTGACTTTTTCCTTGCTTCTTTCTAACCATGTATGCACGAAATACTTTATGCCTTTCATTTACAAAATTTTCAAAAAATCCCACCGAACCAATACCCGATCTTATCATGATTAAGACATAATTGAGAAATTCCTGTTCTTGAATCACATTTTTCTGAGCATCAAATTTTATACTCAAAGGAAGCCTGATTTTGAAACAATTTTCACCTGAATCTGTATAGCTAATCTGATGTTTCTTTTGACTATATTCGAAACTTAGTCCACTGCTTAGGAGAAAATCATACAATTTTTTAAATGCTTCTTTTTCAAATAAATAAGTCTTCATTTATTTTTTTTATGTTTCCTCCTTTTAGATGGTCTTATATTTGATGCTAAAGTAAAAAACCATGGAAAATAAAATACAATACTTGCTTGACAAAATGTGTGATAAGTCTGAAGAAGAGGCTTACGCTTATGCTGATCAGCTTGCAGAAATAGGAACGGAAGAAGTGGTAGATTGTTTGATCGAGGTATTGAACGGTGAAAATATTGACAATGCTTATCTGTCGGCAAGAGCTTTGAGTAAAATCGAAAATAACAATAAGGCTCTTGAACCACTGCTAGAGAAAATTCATGATCATACAAATAAAAATAGAAATGGACTCTTTGTACAAGCGCTTGAAGGGTTTGATTTGAGTGACAAATTTGTTGATGTTCTCAGGATATATCTTTTCGGAAACTTCAAATCATCGAATTTGGCTAAATCCTATCTGGACCATGTAGAGTTTGATTTGAGCCCGAGGACGATCAAGAAAGCAGAAAAACATTGGAGCCATTATCAGAACAACACTGATCAAGAAAGTGATGATTATACCATCAAAAAAGTAGAGGTTGAAACTATATTGAATGAAATAAAACAATTATTTCTTTAAATATAAACAACAAAGTAAGGGAAACACAGGTTATAATAGGGATGATAGTATCAAAAGAAATGAAAACGGCATATCAAGATTTTTTAGAAGATTTTGGATTCAATCTGGATCCAACGATTCTTCATTATGTCAAATTATTTGATGGAGGCAAGCAAGTAGTATTTTTTCATCATATTTCAAATTCAGATTCGAACTGCATTGAGGTTCAACTTGGTATTAGAATTGACGCAGTAGAGGACATCATCAATCAGTTTTTGCCATCACTGGGAGACTTTAGTGAAAGAAGTACAACGTTGATCATGCCTATCGATCAGATCAATGCCAACATGCAAAGGAGATACTTTATTAAAGATGAAAAAGAGGTACCTGAAGTCCTTAAAAAAATTGAAAGCCATTTGGTAAAAGATGGTTTTAGATGGTTGGATAGGTACTCAGATCCTATCGTCCTTGAGGATTATTTTAATAATAATCCAGATCAAGAGTTTATCACTCAGAACTTCACTTATCGATCTGCTCGAGCGATCACATTGTGTAAATTATATAATCCAGATAATTACAAGGATAAGAAAAAAGCTTATTTAGATAAATTGGAAGAAATGATGGTTACTCCATTTACGCTGGCAAGTTTTCTTAACCTGCTAAACTATCTAGAGAACAACTAAAAAAAGGATCGAGTCACATCGATCCTTTTTTAATTCACTTCTTTTTCACACCTCTTACAGCCTCAGCTTCCAAAGGATTGTCAGGCCAAGCGTGCTTTGGATATCTCCTTTTCAATTCTTTCTTTACTTCAAAGTAAGCATGATGCCAAAAGCTATTTAAGTCAGCCGTCACTTGCACTGGTTTGAATCCAGGGGAAAGTAAGTGAAGAATGATGCTTGTCTGGCCATCATTGATTTTGGGAGTATACACCCAGCCAAAGACTTCTTGTAGCCTCACGGCCAATACCGGCGCATCTCCGTGAGGTGAATAATTTAGCATCAAGCTACTTCCACTCGGAACAGTGATTCTAATTGGTGCCAGCATTTCAAACTTTGTCAATTGCTCGTAGCTAAGACTGCTCTTTAGAATTTCTACTAAATCTAGCTTTTTAAAATCATCAGGTTTTTTGATTGCTGAAAAATAGGGCTCCAAGAGATCTCTATTTCGTTCAATAATTGCAGCCGTAGACCAATCAGGCCATTTTTCATGTGGTCTCCAGCGCTTTATAGAAGACATTCTAGCTTGTAAAGCTTTCACCTGGTCATTGATATCTAGTAGTTTTTCTCCTTCCTTAATTAGAGCATGGCTAAGCGCCTGATACAAATCTTCTGCTGTGAGGTCATGAATTGGTGTGGATTTCAAAACTATGCTACCAATACTTAAGTCATTGGTGGCAATCAAGCCACCCTTTCTACCATCCCAGACCACTATTTTCCTAGTTTTCAAAAAGGGGAGAAGATCCTTTGGGTTCAATGGGGATGCTAGAAATATCTTGCCTAAACCATCTCTCGCATCGATATGTGATACTGCAAGCCAAGAGTCATGTGCTAAATCATCCTTGTGAGAAATCATGGCCATTTTACCATTAGCTAGCTGAAATTGAGCATTATTCCCCGGTCGGGCACAAGCTATACGCTCAGGATAGGCCAAAGCTATCAGTGCGCCAGTTTCAAATGGATCTACAAAGTCATTTTCAACAGTTACTCCAAAAATCCTTCTGTAATTCGCTGCAATCTTCTCAACCTTATTCAACCCTTTAACTGATAATTTTTCTTTCCGAGCTCGGCGCAAAGCTTCGATTCTCAAATTGATATCTACTCCTAAATCAGGCGATAAAGGATCTCTTTCTTCCAATAAGCCCGCAATATCAGTGGCCAATGCCACTTTTGATTCTTCCTTTGCGATGACCAACATGTGCGCAATTCTGGGATGTGCTGGGATGGCATGAATTTGTCTGCCATGTGGTGTGATTCTGCCATCTTCTATGGCATTAAGTTGGGTTAAGATTTCAAAGGCTTGTGATATGGTTCCCAATGGAGGAGGAGTGAGCCAAGTCATTTCTCTGATGTCTTTGATACCCCACTCTAACATGTCAAGAACTAAAAAAGCTAGGTCTGCTTCTAATATCTCAGGTGTTCTAAACTCCTGAAGATTTGCATGGGTGGCTTTCGACCATAATCTATAACATACACCAGCTTGTAGCCTCCCAGCTCTACCAGCTCTTTGGTCTGCTGAGTCTTTAGCTATCCTGATAGTCTCCAACCTACTCAAACCTGAATTGGGGTCAAATTTTGAGGTTTTGCCAAATCCAGAATCAATTACTATGGTAACCCCCTCAATTGTTAAGCTGGTTTCAGCAATGGAAGTGGATAAAACCACTTTTCTTTTGCCATGCTTATTGGGCATGATGGCTTGGTGTTGAGCAGTAGGAGAAAGCTGGCCATAGAGTGGGTGGATTGAAAAATCAGGCAATTGCTTTCTTAAAATAGCTTCAGTTTTTTTTATTTCACCTTGTCCAGGCAAGAATACGAGTATATCTCCTTCATGTTTTTGACTGGCATCAATTGTAGATTTTGCAACCATCTCAGCCATCAACCACGGATCAATATCTCCAGCGTATTGAATATCAACAGGAAACATCTTCCCTTGACTGGATATCACTGGTGCTCTAAGCAGGTGGGATAGCTGTGGCATGTCTAAAGTTGCTGACATCACCATGATCCTCAAATCTGGTCTCAATACTTGCTGGGCTTCTCTACAAAGTGCCATCGCTACATCAGCATGAATATTTCTCTCATGAAATTCATCAAAAATAACCATCCCAATATCTTCAAGGGCATTATCTGAATGTAACATCCTAGTCAAAATCCCCTCAGTTAAGACTTCAAGTTTGGTCTTTGAGGACACTTTAGCCTCAAATCTTATTCTATATCCTATGGTTTCTCCTAGATTCTCGTCAAGGAGTTCTGCCATCCGCTGTGCGATTGACTTGGTCGCCAGGCGCCGTGGTTCAAGCATTAATATCTTCTTACCTTTCAAAAAACTTGACTCAAGTAAAGCCAAAGGTAATAATGTGCTTTTCCCAGCTCCAGGAGGAGCTTGTACAATCAATGTGTTTTTATGGGCTAATGTTTCCTGTACTTCTAAGATAATCTCACGAACAGGTAAGTCTATACGGAATGGATCAAAAGTCAAAATCTACTTCATTTTTGAAATCCAAAGGTAAAAAAAATACCACCGCGCTAGCAGTGGTACTTTCAAAATTATATGGTTGAATATGATTATCTATAATTTCTAGTTCAATATCTACGATTAACTTGCCCACCGAGATAGATCAATTATCTATTAATATCTGAATCATAGAATTACCTTACTTTATAAAGCTTGCAACTGAATTTGCAGAGATCCCAATTCAGCGTAATAAGATAGATATCTTACTCTACTTTTGCAGCAGCTCTTCCGTATTCCCATCTGATCTCAAAACCCGAGGAAGTGACTTCATAAACCAGTCGCTCTTCCATAGCTGACCCTTGTACAGAAGGAACTGTAACTCTCAATGCGTCTTGTGATTGATCATAGGAATAAGCACCCCATTGCTTGGCAACTTTATTGAAAATAAAAGTTGATTCCATCTCACCCGGAATAACAAAGAAGCTATATTTACCAGCAGGAAGATCTTTTCCTTGAACTTTGACGTCCTTGCTGAACTCGATTGTGGTAGCATCATTAGCTCCAGCTCTCCATACCTGACCTAGTGGAACTAAATCACCCCAAATCGTTCTACCTTTCACGGCTGGGCTAGAATAATTGATAGTGATTTTGGCACCATTAATTTCTCCCTCAGCTGTTTTTGCTGGACTCGGCTTTTCATCCTGTGTTTGAGCTACAAGCCCAAAAGCCATTAAGAAAATCAAAATTAAACTGCTCTTTTTCATTTGTATATTATTTTGGTTAGATGTTTACTCGCTTGAGGGGTTTACAATTAGCGTTAACAAGTCATACTTTAACCCACTTTTGTGCCTTATGACTTTCTATGATTCTTTCACAAATAATCAATTCACGAAGTCCGTCTTCAAAAGTAGGGAAACTCGGGTGATCAGGTTGCTTACCTTCTCTCACAGCAGCATAGACTTCTTTGAACATCTGCTTGGAAGTATCAGGAAAGCCTTCATTGTGTCCGCCTGGAAAACTGATCAATCCAGCTGCCTCTGCAGAAAATAAAGCTGGATCTTTCAACAAATGTAGATTAGCAGTTTCTCTCTTTCCAATCCACATTTCATTGGGGCGCTCTGAGCACCATTCAAAATTTGCTTTTGAACCCGCTATCTCAATATTCAACCTATTTTTTCTTCCTGCATTTACTTGGGAAACAGTCACAGAGCCCTTATTGCCATTGTCAAATCTGAGCATCACTGTTGCATGATCTTCGGTGGTGATAGGCACTTCCTCGTAATCGGAGGCATTGAGCATTTTCCCAGAATAAGTTTCTATGGCTTTCAACGGTTTCAACCTAGTTTTATGCACTGTTGAAAAGTCAGCCATTACTTCTGTTATTCTCAAACCTGTAATGTACTCTGTGATGTCCAAAAGATGAGATCCAATATCTGCGATCGCTCTTGAGTCACCAGACTTGTCAGGCTCAAGCCTCCAGTTGTAATCAGTCTGAAGGAATAACCAATCTTGGAGATAAGACCCCATGATACTGTAAATATCTCCCAAATCTCCATTTTCACGCATACTTTTCATCTGTCTGACCATAGGATAATAGCGCAGGTTGAAATGCACGGCATTGACAAGACCTTTTTCTTTAGCTAGTGCAACTAGTTCTTCAGCTTCTTCGATTTTGGTAGCGAGTGGTTTTTCGCAGACCACATGCTTACCTGCCAAAAGCGCTGCTTTGGATTGAGAAAAATGAAGGAAATTTGGCGTACAGATATGGACCACATCAATTTCTGGATTTTGAAGCATATCATCGAAAGTGTAAGCTTCAGGAATACCCAATAAAACTGCTTTTTCTTTAGCCAACTCGATATTGACCTCACAAAGAGCTACAATTTCAATGTTGGGAATTCTTCTTAGCGCTTCTAAATGCGCAGGACCAATAAAACCTGTTCCAACAATTGCTGCTTTGATTTTTTTCATAATAGGTTTGGTAGTTTTTGATTCTAAAAATTAAATATAGTGCTTTAAAAGCTTTTTAAAAACCATTTCTCTAAGCCTAGGTTAAATCCATGTCCATTTATATTCATTAACGGCAGTTTGTCAAATTATCTATTGAAAAAGTACCCAAGCATTTATGCATTTCTGATTTTATGTTTAAATTATTGTTCCAAATAAATAATTTCTAATCATGGCAAATTATAATCTACGCATCAACGGGAAAAATTACGAAGTAGATGTAGAAGACGACACGCCACTTTTGTGGGTTTTGAGAGATCATCTTGGCTTAGTGGGTACCAAATATTCTTGTGGGATCGCTCAATGTGGAGCTTGCACGGTTCATATAAATGGCGAAGCTACGTTTTCTTGCACCATACCTATATCTAGTGTTGGTTCAGATAAAGTTACTACCATAGAAGGGTTGTCTGAAAATGCCGACCATCCTGTTCAGAAAGCGTGGAAAGAAGTAGATGTAGCGCAGTGTGGATATTGTCAAGCAGGTCAGATCATGAATGCAGCTGCATTTTTGAAAAAGAACCCTAAGCCTAGTTTGGAAGAAATAGATAATGCGATGAATAGAAATATCTGTCGCTGTGGAACTTATCATAAAATCAGAGAAGCTGTCGCTTTGGCAGCTAAAACCAAATAATTATGGCTGATATCACTAAAACAAATAGACGGGATTTCTTAAAAATCGCGGCGACTGCTACAGGAGGTCTTTTTATTGGCTTTTATTGGTCTAGTTGTGACTCCCCAAAAATGAAAGTACTCTCAACTGAGGAAGTTTTGAGTAAAGCACATAATTTCAATAGTTTTCTATCCATCTCTCCAGATGGAGATGTGGTGATCTATTCTCCTAATCCAGAATTGGGTCAAAATATCAAAACATCTTTTCCTATGGTCGTAGCTGAGGAACTTGATGCTGATTGGTCAAAAGTACGCGTATTACAAGCTCCATTGGATAATGATAAATTTGATCGACAGCTTACTGGAGGTTCGGGTGCTATGCCTCATTCTTGGGAAAGATTGAGAAAAGCAGGTGCCACAGCGAGACACCTTTTGTTGACAGCAGCTGCTAATCAGCTAGAAGTGGATATGGCTTCATTATCCACCGAAAAAGGAATGATTTACCATAAAGCTAGTGGAAAAAAGCTGACATATGGAGAAGTGGTCATGGCGGCCTCGGAATTAGAGGCACCAGAAGAAGTATTGCTTAAAGATCCAAAGGATTTTACCATCATAGGTACTCCCATCAAAAATGTAGACAATGATGATATGTTTACAGGAAAGCCTCTTTTTGGTTTGGATTTTTACAGAGAAGGGATGCTTCACGCCATGATTCAAAGGCCTCCTTTTGGAATGAAAATCAAATCTGTAGATGATGCATCAGCTAGGAGTGTCTCCGGAGTGACAGACGTCATCCAATATGATAATTTTGTGGCAATCGTAGGTACTTCTACTTGGCCATTGATGAAGGCAAAGCGTAGATTAAAAGTAGAATACGAATCAGATGGAAATGTAGAAAGTACTTTTGATCATGATAAAATCATGAAGGAATTACTAGATTCCAAAGATGCAAGAGTCATGCGACAGGATGGTAATGTGGATGAGGCATTTAAAAATGCAGCAAAAGTAATCACTAGCGAATATCAGTGTCCATTCTTACCGCATGCACCCATGGAACCGATGAATTTCTTTGCGCATGTCAAGGGAGAAGAAGTGGAGCTTATTGGCCCTACACAGACTCCAGATGCTGCAAGAATGCAGACAGCTCAACTATTGGGAATTCCTAAAGAAAACATCACCGTGGATATCACTAGACTTGGTGGTGGTTTTGGTAGAAGATTGAGAGCTGACTATGTTTTGGATGCAGTAGAAGTCTCCAGAAGAGTCAATGCACCTGTAAAAGTGACTTGGTCTAGAGAGGATGATATGACTGGAGGAGCCTATAGACCAGCTGTAAGGTACAGGTTCTCTGCCGCGCTAGATGCAGCAGGAAATATGATTGGATTTAAGTTAAGAGGAGTAGGACTCAATGCTGGTAACTCCGTCAGACAAGATAATTTTCCTTCTGGTGCCGTACCAAACCTTCTGATCGAGAATATCAATTACAATTCCTCTGTGACTACCAATGCATGGAGAGCACCCATTACCAACTTCCTAGCTTATGCAGAGCAATCTTTTCTGGACGAAGTAGCTTTAGAAGCACAGAAAGACCCTGTGAAGTTTAGACTAGATTTATTAGAACAAGCTAAGAGTTCACCAACTGGATCAGTTAATTATGATGTGGATCGTATGATCGGTGTTATCAAAGATGCTGCTGAACGATCCAATTGGGGTAAGAATAGCAATGTGAAGCAAGGATTTTCTGTCTATTTCTCACACAGATCCTATGTTGCTCAAGTGGCTAATATTGAAATGATCAATAATCAGCCCGTTTTGAAAAAGATAGTAGCCTCAACAGATTGTGGGATTGTGGTCAATCCTACAGGAGCCAATCATCAGGTAAGGGGAGGTATAGTAGATGGCATGGGGCATGCGATGTTTGGTAACTTGGTATTTGAGAATGGTCTTCCGAAGCAGAAGAATTTCGACTCCTATAGATTGATCAGGATGAAAGAAGTGCCTGAGATAGATGTTAATTATGTTGACAGTGGTTTTGACCCGACAGGACTTGGCGAACCAGCTTTACCCCCTACAGGTGGCGCAATTGCCAATGCTATCTTTGCTGCAACTGGAAGAAGACTGAGAAGTCAGCCATTTTTAGAACAAAAAGAGTTTTCTGATTTGAATCTTGAGATAAGAAGGGGTTAATATATAGTTTCTATAAACAACTCAGCCATGGTTTTATAGCTAAAGCCATGGCTGATTGTTTTAGACTAAATTTCATCTCTCCCACGCTCAGCAATGTAGGGACCTTTAAAAGTCACTTCATCATTATCTATTGCGAAATCTACCTGCATTTCTTGCTGTGCCTGTTCATGAATATTGAGACAAGCATTGAAATGAACGACATGAAACTTCAATATCACATGACCCGCATGCTCGGAAAGGAAAAATGGTCCTTTGGAAATTTCAACTTTCTCCACTACCGCTCCTTCTGACTTGAAATAGTAGGAAAGCATGATCCCTAAGTCTTTGCTGTTACTTTCAACCAAGTGTTCAATCTTGTCTTCCTTGGAAATAGATTGATCATTTCTTAGAATGGGAAACTTCCATATTTCTTGCATAAGCTTAAGTTTGAATTGTAGTAAAATTGAATCAAACTGAGAACATATCTTCAATAGAACAAGTTTTTTAAAGTAAAATATAGCAGGATGAATTACCCGATTTATTTAGATCATAATGCCACTACGCCAGTAGCTCCAGAAGTATTAGAAGGGATGCTGCCCTATTTTACTACTCACTTTGGCAATGCTGCTAGCAAAAATCACCCTTATGGCTGGATGGCGGAAAACGCAGTAGAAGAGGCTAGGGAAAAACTTGCTCATCTAATCCAAGCAAAACCCAAGGAGCTGATTTTTACCTCAGGAGCTACAGAGGCAATTAACCTAGCTATCAAGGGTACATTTGATCATTATCAAGGTGAGCAGCAACATTATATTTCTTGTGTCACTGAGCACAAAGCAGTCTTAGATACCTTAAGGAGCATAGCTAAAAAAGGAGCAGAAGTTTCGCTATTACCTGTAAATCACACTGGTAAAATAGATCTCGAACAGCTAGAAGCAAGCATCACACCTGCGACAAAAATGATCTGCTTGATGTGGGCAAACAATGAAACTGGTTTGATGCATCCAATTAAAGAGATTGCTGCTATTGCTGAAAAACATAATGTAATTTTTTTTACAGATGCTGTTCAAGCCGTTGGGAAAATCCCAGTCAACTCAAGAGGAATCCACATAATGGCCATGTCTTCGCATAAACTATATGGACCAAAGGGAGTGGGGGCTTTGTATATTAGACATAACCACACACTTCCAAAACCTCTACCATTGATAGAGGGAGGTGGTCATGAAAAAGGCTTCAGAAGTGGTACATTGAATGTTCCTGGCATCATAGGGCTAGGCATGGCAGCAGAAATTGCTAAAGAAAATATTGACTTATATTCAAATCAAATAAAAACGCTCCGAGATGAGCTTGAATCAGGCATACTTGCACTAGAGGGAACGGTTTTGAATGCTGGTCAAGAAAAGAGACTTCCACATGTTACCAATATATCATTTGAAGGCGTAGAAGGAGAAGATTTACTGCGAGAAATCAATCGATCAGTGGCTGTCAGCTCTGGGTCAGCGTGTAGTAGTATAACCCCAAAACCATCCCACGTACTTGAAGCAATGGGAATTGAGGCAGATTTAGCAAGAGCTTCAATCCGTTTTAGTCTTGGGATAAGTACCACGCAAGAGGAGATAGAGCAAACAATCAGAGTCGTCAAAGCAGTCCTTAGTAGACTGAGAAGTTAGCCGACTTATTTACCAATGGCTTTCAATACCTTTTCTACCAATTCCGCTTTTTTACTATTCTCAATCCAGCGGGTAACTATAACCAAATCATTTTCTGGGTCTACATAGATCATGTTGGTTCCTGCACCTAGGTGAAAGAAGGCTGTGGAAGGTGCAGCTGGAATTTCTTTTTTGTCCGTATTGAGAAAATAATTCATGAAGCCATAATTGGTCTGAACAGGAGTTGGGCTGAGTGACTTTTCTATCCAAGATTCAGAGATGATTTGCTCACCATTCCATTTACCCTTATTCAATGTCAGATAGCCAAATCTTGCTTGATCATAAGCCGAAATAAATAAACCACCACCCCAATGTGAGCCACCCGAAACAGATTGCATGATTTGACCATCAATGATGACAAAAGAATTTTCATATCCTGTCCATCGCCATGTAGGACTAGCACCGATCTTATCCATGACCATTTCCTTGAAAACTATCGGTAGGGGTTTTCTCCATACATTCATAGCCGCTAATGCCAATACATTCACCCTAGTATCATTGTATTTATAAACAGACCCAGGCTCATTTCTTTCTCTATTGATCCAAGTTGCAGAATTCCCCTGTGGCCGATCAGCCCAGTCTGGTTTGCCCCAAAGTGATCCTTCCCAATCAGAAGTTTGTCTCAGTAAATGCTCCCATGTGATTTTCTTATTGTGCTCGGTACCAAACAAGTCAAAAACATCTTCATCATTCAAATGATCAGATTTGTTCATCAACATCTTGTAAGGATCATAAGGTATAATGGGTGCCATGTAAGGATAAACCAAATCTTTTTCTGAACGAATCAAACCTTGATCCACAGCAAGGCCAACAGTGGTAGAGAGCACGCTCTTGGCCACACTAAAAGTTAAATCAACCCTTGCCGGATCACCCCATTCGGCGATCACATAGCCTTTATAAATTACTAATCCCGTCGCAGGGCCTCGATCTTTCATCGGACCCACAGGAAAACCAAAAGGCTCTCTACCAAAAGCACTTAGGTAATGAGACGCTTTCAAGTTTTGTTCAGCAGAACTTTCGGTCTCGATAGCAAAATCTACAGCAACTTGGAGAAGTTTGGTATCTACTTTTAATATTGAAGGATCTTTTTTATCCCAAGTACCCATACTTGGAAAATACCTAGACTGAGCAATCAGAGAATTGAAGCTAAAGAAAAAAACGAAGAAATATAAGGTACAAGATTTCATGAGGTGATTATTTAATTCAATCTAAAAATTAAGCGCTTTAATTTTCTCATCAAAGAGATATTATTTGAATGAAGAAGTCTTCTTTTAAAAGGAATTAGCAGGATTACACCAGCAAAATACTTAATTTAGACTTAAACAATTTGGTTTGAAATTGGTCTATTTGTTAAGCAACAGCACAAAGTAACACATGAAAGTAATTGTAATTGGTGCGGGAATATCAGGACTTATTGCCGCGTATGAATTAGAAAGATCTGGAGTTAAGCCTATTTTACTAGAGGCTACAGACAAAATAGGAGGAAGAGTAATCACAGACGAAGTATATGGATTTTTATTAGATAGAGGATTTCAAGTCTTATTAACATCATATCCTGAAGCAAGAAGATACTTAGATTATGATGCATTAAAACTCAAGCGATTTTCTCCAGGAGCAATTATCATGAAACCAGGAAATTCTTTCGCAATTCATGACCCAATGCGAGACCCTTTAAAGCTTTTTGGAATGATTTTCTCTGAAGTCGGAAACTTGACAGATAAACTCCGAATCTATAAACTCAAAAAGGAGCTTGCAAAAAAATCCATTGAGGAGATATTTGAATCACCTGCTATCACAACTTCGAGTTTTTTAAAAAACTATGGTTTTTCAGATAGAATAATTGATAATTTCTTTAAGCCTTTTTTCAAAGGGATTTTCCTTGAGAACGAATTGAGTACGTCTTCTCGCATGTTCCAGTTTGTTTTCAAAATGTTTGGAGAAGGATACGCGGCAGTTCCTGAGAAAGGAATGGGAGAGATTTCAAAACAGCTCAGCCAAAAGTTACAACACACCACTATCAAACTGAATTCTCCTGTTAAATCAGTCATTGGAAAAGAAGTAACTCTTGAAAATGGGGAAGTTCTTGAAGCAGACAAGATTATTATTGCATGCAGACCTGATAGAATTATTCCACAGTTAGAAGGACAAATCAAGCCTTTTAGATCAGTCTATAATTTGTATTTCTCGCTTGAGAAATCCTTTTTGATACAGCCTATGATTGCTTTGATTCCTGATTATAACTATTTGATTAACAATATTGTATTTATGTCTGATGTAAGTAAAGCTTACAGTAAAAATGGAAAAGCTTTGCTTTCGGTTTCAATTACTAAACCGATAAAAGACTCAATCAACTTGGAGAAATTGGTCAGTATAGAATTAGAAGCTTTAAGCGGTATTAAGGCAGAGTACTTTAAGCCGGTCAAAACTTATCAAATATCAGAAGCGCTACCTGATGTAGATGACATGAAATCAGATCAGCCTTTTACTAATTCCAAATTGAACGACTATGTATTTCTAGCAGGAGATTATCTACTCAATGGCTCAATCAATGCAGCAATGACTTCAGGTAGAAAAGCTGTGGAAGCCTTATTACTCAGCACACAAAACCCGATGTAAATGAAAAAAACCATCGCAATAGCAGGAGCAGCAGGATATGTAGGGCGATGGTTTATAGATCGCTTTAAAGATAAATATCATATCGTGGCCCTTAGTAGAGGAATTGCGCTTGACAATCCTGATTCTCAAGTAGAATGGCGTTCTGTTGAGCTCTATTCAATAACATCAACCATTGAAGCCCTAAAGGGCGTAGACTACGCAATCTACCTAATTCATTCCATGTCAGCATCCACAAGGTTGAATCAAGGTAGTTTTGAAGATACAGATCTTCTTTTGGCAGATAATTTTGCCAGAGCTGCTAAAGTGAATGGCATCAAGCAAATCATTTACATGGGAGGGATACTACCTAAAGAAGTTGAGGATCAAAAGATCTCCAAGCACCTTAGAAGTAGACTAGAAGTTGAAAAAACTTTGGGAAGCTCGGGAACTCCTGTTACAGCTTTAAGAGCTGGTATCATCGTTGGACCTGGCGGGTCATCTTTTCAAATGATATATCATTTGGTTGATAATCTTCCCGTGATGATTTGTCCTCAATGGACTTTGTCCAACACCCAAGCCATTTCTTTACGTGACACACTGACCATCATGGATACCTGTATCGGCAACGAAGAAGCTTATGGTAAGGTCTATGAAATAGGCAATCCTGAGATTCTGACGTATAAAAGTATGCTGGAAACTACTGCCCGGAAGATGGGCAAAAAACGGTTGATAAAATCTGTTCCAGTTTTCTCAGTTGGTTTCTCCAAGCTTTGGGTGAGCTACTTTGGTAAAAGCCCAAAAAAACTTGTTTACCCTCTGGTTGACAGCTTAAAACACACACTTACTGTAGATCCAGACCTAGTTTTTGATTTGAGGACTATTGATTATTTGTCTTACGAAGAAAGTGTGTCCATAGCCATTGACCCTACAAATCAACTTCCTAAATTACCGAAATTCAAAAGACTACAAGCTGTAAAAAATACTGTTAGAAGTATTCAAAGATTACCTAATACAAGACATAAAAGTGCTCTTTGGGTGGCAAACAGGTATAAAGTATGGTTACCATTCTTTTTTAGATCTTTTATAAAAGCCAGAGAAAATCAAAGGGGCGATATTGGTTTTCATTTGTTGAATATGGAAAAGCCATTACTTCAATTGACTTGGATTCCAGATCGAAGTGATCTCAAACGTCAGCTTTTTTATATTACAGGAGGTTCACTTGTCAAGCGTTTTGACTATGGCTGGCTAGAATTTCGTGAGGTTTTGGATGGAGAATTTATGATTTCAGCTATTCACGAATTTGTGCCTCGATTGCCATGGTACATTTATATCAATACTCAGGCCCATGCACATTTGATTGTCATGAATAATTTTGCCAAATACCTCAAGCGATTCCAAGATTAAATTGTACAAGTGGTTGGTCTGTGGCCATTCTGAATTCGTATCTTTATCTAAGAATTAATCTGAAGTACTTTTATGAGAACGTTAACATTTAATAATGGCGATCAATTACCAATTTTAGGCTTGGGTACTTGGAAATCCAAACCTGGAGAAGTCTATCAAGCTGTCTTGTGGGCGATTGAAGCTGGCTATAGACATATAGATTGTGCTGCTATATACAACAATGAAAAAGAAGTTGGAGATGCATTGGCAAGAGCCTTTACAGATAGAATAGTAAAAAGAGAAGACTTGTTTGTCACTTCCAAACTATGGAATGATTGCCATAGATTAGAAGATGTCAGAAAGGGCTTAAGCAAGACCTTAATGGATTTAAAATTGGATTACTTAGATCTCTATTTGATACATTGGCCTGTGAGTTTTAAAAAGGGTGTAGGTTTTGCAGAAAGTAGGGAACAATTCTACACTTATTCCGATGTACCACTTGCACAAACTTGGCAAGGTATGCAACAAATTCAATCAGAAGGGCTAGTACGTCATATTGGGGTTTCTAATTTTAATATTGGAAAACTGGAAGAACTATTTGCAGTAGGAGGACAGGGTCCAGAAATGAATCAGATAGAAATGCATCCTTATCTTAGACAAGACAAACTGGTCAATTATTGCAAAAGTAAAGGCATGCTCTTGACTGCATATTCCCCATTAGGGTCAGGTGATCGATCAACTTCAATCAAAAAACCCAATGAACCCAATCTTTTTGAAGATTCTCTTGTCAAAGAATTAGTCGATAAATATGAAATTAGCCCTGCTCAGGTCTTGATCGCTTACTCTATTCATAGAAATATTGCTGTTATTCCTAAATCCGTCAATAAAGAAAGAATAAAACAGAACTTTGAAGCTGCTGATATCAAATTGAATCCTGAAGATTTGGACTTATTACTCAAAATTAATACTCAATATAGGTTTATTGATGGGAGCTTTTTTACAGGTCCCAAAAGTCCTTATCAACTGAGTGATTTGTGGGAAATAGAATAAAAGTTCAAAAAAGACCAAGGAAATTAATTCTTGGTCTTTTTTGTTCTTGCTTTAGTTGATAGATAAATTTATTTTAAGATGATCAAAAGAATTAAAAAATTTACATTTTTTCAAATTATTATAGACAGTGTCAAAGACTTTGCAAGCAGCGATTCAATGAGTTTCGCAGCAAGTACTGCTTTTTACACAATTTTCAGTATGCCTGCCTTATTGATCATTATTCTCAATATAGGTACTACATTTTATCAAGAGTCAGAAGTCAAAGAAGAAATAATTGTACAAGTAAGGCAATTGGCGGGTGAGGAGAGCGCTCAGACTTTGGCTGACATCATGGCTAACTTCACAATACAAGCAGATGGTGTCTTCTCTAATGTTTTTGCTATTGCTATTTTGGCTTTTAGTGCGACCACTGTATTTGTAAGTTTGCAAAATGGCATCAATCATATCTGGCATATCAAAGCGAAACCTGAAAGAGGTTTTTTAAAGTTTGTGATCAACAGATTATTGAGTTTTTCAATGGTGGCTTCGATTGGATTTATCTTATTGGTTTCCTTGATCATGGATGCGTTATTAGTAGTCATATTTAATTGGTTTTCTGACTTCTTCGAATCCATGGCTTTCTTACTAGCATCTATAGGACATTTGGTTATCGGTCAGGCTATATTAATGGTTGTTTTTGCTTTGATGTTTAAGATCCTTCCAGATGCGAAAGTGAGATGGAGAGATACATGGCTCGGAGCATTTCTGACAATGCTTTTATTTGTATTAGGAAAATACTTGATTGGACTCTATTTGGGAAACTCAGACCTAGGTTCTGCTTATGGAACTGCTGGTTCACTAGTCATCCTTTTGATCTGGGTATATTATTCTGTTGTCATATTTCTTTTCGGAGGTCAGATCACCTATTACATCGCTGAAAAAGTAGGGAAAGGAGTTATTCCCCTAGCGCAAGCAGTAAAAGTGGAATTACGGGAAATAGAGGAAATAAAGTCTGAAAAGGAGGAAAAATAAGGTTAAAAAGAAATAAAAGCCCTTGCTAGTTTTTTAAAACTATTCGAACCTTGATATTATCAAACAAAATAAAGCCAACATCATGAATTGATGTTGGCTTTATTAATTGTCAAATTATCCAAAAAAGCTCTTCAGGCCTTCAATCTTATGATCCAAGGAAGCCTCAACCGCACGATATGCTGCTCTATTTGGAAGTTTTTCATGGACAGAGAAGTAGTATTTGATCTTAGGCTCAGTACCCGAAGGTCGGGCAGAAATCTTACTTCCATCAGCTAGATAAAACTGCATCACATTAGACTTAGCCAAATGTAAAGTTTGCTCCATCCCATTGACCATATCATAGACCTTACTTTCTTTTACGTCTACGACTTTGGTCACCTGAATCCCATTGATTTCTTTAGGTCGGTTAGCACGGTATCCTGCCATCAGGTTTTGAATTTGCTCAGCACCATCTTTACCTTTCTTGGTGACTGAGATCAAGTGTTCCTTGTAGAAATCATGCTGCATATAAATCTCAGCTAAGACATCTTGAACAGTCTGACCTTTACACTTATAATATGCGATGATTTCTGCTACTATTGAGCAAGCAGATACGCCATCTTTATCCCTGACAAAATCACCCACTAGATAGCCATAACTCTCTTCACCACCTCCTATATAAGTTTGCTTACCTTCTTGAGCAAGGATTACCTCTGCGATATTTTTGAATCCTGTCAAAACCGAATAGCAAGTCACTCCAAAAGATTTACAGATTTCATCTATCAATTCTGTGGTCACGATGGTGTTCACCATAAATTCCTTACCAGTGAGTTTGCCATGCTCTCGCCATTTGCTGAGTAGGTAGTAGGTGATCAAAGATCCTGTTTGATTTCCATTCAGTAACTCAAAGTTGCCATTTTCATCAGGAACACAAGCGGCATATCGATCTCCATCAGGATCACAAGCTAGCACCAATTCCGCATTTACTTTCTTTCCCAATGCCAGCGCCATGGTCAGGGCTTCAGCTTCTTCTGGATTAGGATAGATGACTGTTGGAAAAGTACCATCAGGCTTTGCTTGTTCTTTGACAACATGAATATTCTCAAAACCAAAGACTTTCAGTGCAGCTGGCACCATCTTACCTGAGGCTCCATGGATAGGAGAGAAAACAATAGGCATGTTTCTCTGAAGCATAATAGCGTTCGGAGATAGACTGAGTTTCTTGACTTCATTGAGATAGATCAAGTCAAAATCCTCTTCAATATATTCGATCAAGCTGTCATTTTTATTCCAATTGACGTCATCTACTGAAGTGATTTTTTGTACTTCTGTGATGATATTGATATCATGTGGCGCGACTACCTGACCACCATCTTCCCAATATGCCTTGTAGCCATTGTATTCTTTGGGGTTGTGAGAAGCTGTTACCATTACACCGCTTTTACATCCAAAATATCTGATAGCAAAAGATAGCATGGGAGTAGGGCGCATCTCTTTAAAGTATTTCACTTTGATCCCATTAGCGGTGAAAACATTAGCCGTAGTATCTGCAAATAGCGTATTGTTGATTCTACAATCATGGGTGATCGCTACCGAGATGCTTTCATTGGGGAAGCATTTCAAAAGGTAATTAGCTAAACCTTGAGTGGCCATGGCTACTGTGTAAACATTCATCCTATTGGAACCTACACCCATGATTCCTCTTAAGCCGCCTGTACCAAACTCTAGGTCACGGTAGAAAGAATCAATCAATTCTGACTTGTCAGTTGAATCGAGAAGTGATTGAATTTCTGCTTTACTTTTTTCATCGATGTTACTCTTCAGCCAAGCTTCTGCCTTAGCTATAATCATTGGATCTACATTGGTCATTTTGTAAAAAGTTTGAATGAATATTCAAGTTATAAATTCTCTTTTCAAAGTGAAAGGTTTCCTCAAAAATTGATGATGGCATTTGCACAAAGAATCATTATTTCTATTCCAATGTCTGTAGAAATAAAAAAAACTCACCATACTAGGTATGATGAGTTTTGATTCTAGTTTCAAAATATTTTTAAAGGTTCCCCCTTAATTCTTGTTCTCTTTCGATGGCTTCAAAAAGCGCTTTGAAATTCCCTTTTCCAAATGATTTGGCACCTTTTCTTTGGATGATTTCATAAAATAGTGTAGGTCTATCTTGCACTGGCTTGGTGAAGATCTGCAACAGATAGCCTTCATCATCTCTATCTACTAGGATGTTGAGATCTTTGAGTGGTTGAAGGTCTTCATCGATCTTTCCAACCCTATCTAGCAAATCATCATAGTAGGTAGAAGGAACTTCCAGGAATTCTACACCCCTTTTTCTCAATTCCGAAACAGTGTGAACAATGTCATCTGTAGCGATTGCCATGTGCTGTACACCTGCTCCGTTATAGAAATCTAAATATTCTTCAATTTGAGATTTTTTCTTGCCTTCTGCAGGTTCGTTGATTGGGAATTTGATAAATCCATTACCATTGGAAACTACCTTAGACATCAAGGCAGAATACTCAGTAGAAATATCTTTGTCGTCGAAAGTAATCAAAAGATTGAAGCCCATGACTTTTTCATAGAAATCTACCCATTTGTTCATTTCTCCCCAACCTACATTTCCTACACAGTGATCTATATATCTCAATCCAATAGGGGTTGGTTTGTATTGTGAAGTCCTAGGTTTGTATCCTGGGAGGAATATACCCTTGTAATTTTTCCTTTCCACAAAAGTATGGATAGTTTCTCCATAAGTTCTGATCGAAGCTAGGACAACTTCGCCATTGTCATCTTTTATTGTTTTTGGTTCTTCATAAGAAATGGCCCCTCTAGCGGTGGTTTCCTCCCAAGATTTCTTGGCATCATCTACCCAAAGTGCCAAAACTTTTACACCGTCTCCATGTTTTTTAATATGGTCTGCTATTGGATGGTTTTCTTGTAATGGGGTAGTCAGAACCAATCTAATTTTATCTTGCTTCAATACATAGGATGCCCTATCCTTAATGCCTGTTTCTGGTCCTGCATAAGAGATAAGTTCGTACCCGAACGCATATTGGTAATAAAGTGCTGATTGTTTGGCATTGCCTACGTACAGTTCTACGTAATCTGTCCCTAATAAAGGGAGAAAATCATGTTCCATTTTGCTGTGAATTTGGGTTTATACTACTCTCACAAAGATAAAAAAATATACTTAGCCAAAGGACGGAAGCAGATAAATGTATAAAAAAGATCAATTTTCAATTGGAAAATAATTAATATCTTGTCTCTTTCTTGCCATGACTTCGAACTCTTTGCAAATGAAATTATCTCTATACTTATTCATTGTTTTTCTACTGCTAAGTCCTGCTATCTTTGCGCAAAATGCTTTAGATTCGGTGGTTTTTCAAAATAATAACTACTTGGTCGGTGAAATAAAATCATTGGAGAAGGGTGTTTTGACAATGAAGACTCCCTTCAGCAAGGAGAATTTTAAAATCAAATGGCTACAGGTAACAGAGTTGTATTCTGAAAAGTCTTTTTTACTGACTACCAAGGCAGGATTCAAAGATTATGGAAAAGTCAAAACGCTTGAAAAAGGTCAAATAAAACTCCTTGTAGCAAAGGATGTCGAATATCAATACGCCATTGAAGATATCGTGGCTATAAAACCACTGGAAAGCAGTTTTTTATCACGCTTCAATGCTGCACTTGATATGGGATTCTCTTTGACAAGAAGTAGAAATCAGAGACAATTTACACTGAGGAGTAGATTTGGATACACCTCTAAAAAATGGTCTTTTGATGCATCTTATAATAAACTATATGCTTCACAAGAAGGTGCTGAGACGATCAGACGGGGAGATGGGTACTTAACATCTCTATACTCTTTAAACAAGGATTGGTTGGGAATTGCGAGAATTGATTATTTATACAATACCGAACAATTAATTGATATCCGATTAAACAATAAAATTGGAATAGGAAATTACCTGTTGAACTCCAATCGAATGCAATGGACTGCATTAGGAGGAATCTCTTATAACCTTGAAAATTTTGATAGTGAAATTTCTAGGAAAAGAAGCGTTGAGACTTGGATTGGAACTGAGTTAAATATTTTTGACATCAAAAAAGTCAGTTTAAACTCCACCATTTTTGCTTACCCAAGCCTGACTGAAAGAAATAGAATAAGAGTAGATTATCGATTCGATATCAAATATGATCTGCCTCTAGATTTTTATTTGAAAACAGGTACAACCATCAATTATGATAGACAACCTGTGGGGGGCGCTAGTAGTTTAGATTATGTGTTTCAAACAACCTTTGGCTGGTCTTTTTCAAAGTAGCTTAAACTATTTTTGAGACTTAAGCAGACAACATCCTCCAAATTTGAAAAGACATAAGACTTTTCAGAAAGATAGAAATGTCATTTTTGACCATTTCTATTGCCTAGTAAGAAAATGACTGCTAAAAATAGAAAGGAAATCGCCCAATCTTGATGGCCAACAGCTGACAGCCCGAGATATAAGATTAAATACCAGATTGGTACGCCCACTAGGCCAATAACAAATTTAAATGTCGCTTTGAATGCTGGATCTTGGATCTTGGGTTCCATTATAAGCCATACCCAGTATAATGGAAAATGAAACAATTTCATCACTTTATTCCTCAAATAAGGACTCTTATTTTTCCTCTCAAATGTAGATCTGTCAGATAGAAATTGCTCCACTTTCACTTTGGAAGTCAAGTCAATATCATGTGCTATCAAATCAGCTAAATCAGCATCATAATTAGCTTCTGGAATCGTCACGACCAGTTGATCCAAAGCAGTATAAGTTGCTTTTATCAAAGCATCAAAATTGGAAAAATAAATTTTTGGATTTAAGGTTTCACCAAATGTGATTCTAACTCGGCTACCAGAATGCATGTGGTTGCCGAAATTGATCGCCACTGGAAGAATTACCAAGTCAAGTTCAGGATTCTTCTCTAGGGCTTGATAAGCAATTCTAGCAAAACCTTTTTTCAATGGCCTTAAATTCCTTAATGTACAATGACTCCCTTCTCCAAAAATTAGCATGGCTCCCTTATTCAGAAGTACATCAACACTTTTATCAAATGTTTCCTGATTCTTCTCCATATTTTTGACTCCATCACGAACACGATAGATAGGAATCATCCGAATATAATTCAATAGCTTAGCTATAAAAGATTGCCTAAAAACTGATGCTCGAGTAAGAAAATGTGGCTTTAAGTTCGTATTGGTAGCAATAAGGATAGGATCTATCAAGGCATTTTGATGATTGCAGACTATAAGCACAGCCTTGTCTTTTGGAATAAATTGCTTCCCCTCTACGATGATTTTTCCATAATAGAGATTGAGCGCTAGCTTGACGATCAGCCTTAAGCAATAATTAAAGAAATTCTTCATTTGATACTGGGAATATTTTTCCAATAGAGGGCGATAGACATGCCTGAGATGATGTGCCAAATTCCCCACCAAGCAGCAATAATAGCCATACCACCCAAACCATCAAAATAGGTAAAAATCAAAACCAATCCTAAACCAGAGTTTTGAATCCCTGTCTCTATGGTCAATGTTTTGGTATCAGGTAGATCTAAACCAAAAATTTTGGACAAACTGTATCCAGAGGCTAAACCCAATAAATTATGTCCTAAAACCCAAAGAAAAATCAATCCAATGAATTGAACGAATAGTTTGTAATTACCAATAAATGCGATGGCTACGAAAGCTGCAAAAATTAAAATACTTAAGGGCTTAAGAATTTTTGTAGCTTTTTGACTCCAAGAGGGGAAACGGCTGTTGATCAAAATCCCAACAATCAACGGAATTCCTAAAATTAAGGCAACTGTCTGAAAAACATCAAAATAACTCAAACTGATTTCTCTCAAAATTTTTGCTGATGGAGCATAAAATCCTGCCCATAAAGCAAAATTGAATGGCGTAAGAAAGATTGAAAACAAAGTAGAAAACCCTGTCAAACTAACGGATAAAGCTGCATTACCCTTTGCAAGATGACTGAGAAAATTAGAGACATTTCCACCAGGACATGCTGCTACAAGGAACATTCCCAATGCAACTGATGGAGGAGGATTGACGAACAAAACAAAAACCCAAGTCAGAAAAGGAAGAAAAATAAATTGGCTCAGAATACCAGCAAGAAATGACCTTGGATTGGTCAGTATAGCTTTGAAATCAGCTACTTTCAAATCCAAGGCTACACCAAACATGATAATAGCCAAGGAGATATTAAGAATGAACAAAGATCCTTGGTCAAAATTCAAGGTGCTTTGATCCAATACTTCAAGCATAATTAGAATTGGGTTGGAGCAACAAGATATAATTAATGTAGAATATGACCAAGGTGCATCATTTAAAACCTGAAGGTTATCCCCGTTGCTATATTGATTCTACTGATATTACCAGATCCTCTGAATTGATTTTGAAAATCTATACTGTTGAACCAAGAAGAAGTAGGAGAGAGGTGATACCTTGCGGTGGCTCCTAACTCAATTCCGAAATCAAACTCACTTACTCGAGTTCCATTTGCAAACTCATCTGTATAATCCAAAACGTTGAAAAACCGAACTCCCTTAGCTTTAAAATCAATGATCAAATCATCATGGATTTCATAGGAATACATCGGGCCGAGTAAAATAGCACCATAATTAGATTTCAATACTTTTCTATCAGCTTTATTGGTAAAAAAACCACCTTGAAGTTTAGCTGCTATCCCCCAGTTACGATCAAAAGTATAGCCCGCATCTACAAAGCTAAAGTTGAAACCAACTGAACCTGGTCCTACTTCTGGATCATTCGACCCAGGTATGATTCCGGGATTGGCATTTACAAACCTTATATTTCCACCTGTATGAATCGAAGGACCTAGGCTAATTCCAAAGTATCCTTTTTTGATACCTTCTTGAGCAAATCCATTCGCATAAACTGCAATCATCAGTATTAAAAGCGCGATTTTCTTCATGTTATTTTTGTAGGTTTTATGGGTGATTTAGAATTGGCCTCAATGATAATTAAAACTTATATAATACCATGCAAAAAAAGGAAGATTTTGACATCTTCCTTTCTAATAAAAATGAATTTGTACACTCTAATTTGAGGACTCAAAGGACAAATAAAGTGTCTTTAAAATCTAAAAGCGATTCCCGTTGAAAGATTGATTCTATCAAAGTTATGTCTGGTTCCAGAATAGAAATACTGATATTCTAGGTTATTTACCCATGACCACTTTTGGGCAAAATGATATCTTAGTGTCAACCCTGTGTCCATAGCAAAGTTAAAATATTCAAATTCTCTTTTTGAGCTAGAAACATTAGTCCCATTCCAATATTCATTTTCGTAGAAGGCCCCATGATACATTCTTCCAAATCTAGTTCGAAGATCAATTGTAAACTCTTCATTAATCTTGTATGAATACATAGGTCCAGCCATTATCCCACCATAGCTAATCATCATATTTTCATTATTATTAGCTTTAATAATAGCACCTCCCTGCCATCTTAAATTTATACCAAAGCCCCTCCAAATTTCATAACCAGCATCTATTAAGTTGAGATTAAGTCCAATTGTACCAGCTGTGATCGGCAAAGCTTCTCTATAGGTTATTGGACCACCTTCGGGATTAATACTAGCTAAATTTTCACCTCTTGTATAATCACTTCCAACATAAATTGACGGACCAAGACTTATACCAACATACCCCTTTTTAAATTTGATTACCTCTTGGCTAAATCCTTCAAAGCAAGCAGTAAGCATTAAAACAAGCAATAAAATTTTCTTCATAGAATTGAGTTTAAGATTATGACTGAAAATTTAATACTAATTTTTTAATAAAAAATACCTTGGAATTATTTGCATAAAAAAAAAAGAGGAAAATTTTAAAATTTTCCTCTTTTTCCAAAATCTAGGTTTTAAAGTTGTATGTCCTTTCAGTTATCCTCAGAATCTTAAATACCTAATACTATAATTTGATTAAATGCTTCTTTGCCAGTAGCCTTAATCGATGGTTGATTGTTCGATTATTTTCAATATCTATAAGCATCTAATATCAAATTAATAACTTGTCCGCTGCGGCGGATCGGTTATAAGCTAATCTAGGCTTTTCTTTTGTTTATAGCCAAGCTCAGTGTATTCATTTACTATAAATACTTGTCTACAGTCTCTCTGATTTTTCCTGAAGGCCTATCAGCAGATGGATCTATCACTTTCCCTTCTTTGTCAAGTAGCAAAAATCTAGGAATAGCATTGACCATGAAGTGTTGGGCAATTTCTGATTTCCAAGCATTTTCAGTAAACCACTGCAAACCGTCCATATTTTTAGCTTTGACCATTTTTTCCCATGGTTCCTTACTGTCATCAATAGAAACCGTCAAGAAAGAAATAGGCTTATCTTTATATTCCTCTTTCATCTTATCCCAATGCGGATGCTCGGCAATACATGGTCCACACCAAGTAGCCCAGATATCCACGTAGACCAAGTTACCTCTCAAATCACTCAATTTGACAGGATCTCCTTCTATATTGACAAAATTAAAATCTGGGACATCCTGACCAGGCATGATTGGTTCCCATTTTTGTTTAATTTCTTCTAGCTTGGCTTCAAGTTTTGGACTTTGATTTTCAGTCATAAACTTTTCAAGCGAAGACTTCACATGCACAGGTCCCCGATACTCTAAGTTAGACTTGATAAAGTCAAAAAGGAATTGATCTTTAACTTCAGGGTTTTCTATCAATTTATCCATCGCCATAAATCTGGCTTTTTCATAACCATCAGAACTCCCTCTAAGCGTGGTGTCCTGCTTCATGATTTCGCTAATCTCATCACTCAATCTTCTATCAATAAGGCCCTTATATGGACCAGATTTTAACAAATCAGCTCTTCCGAGATCCATTGATGCAATCTTTGCTTTTACCTCCTCTTTTGGAAAATCTATTGAATCTTGAGAAATTTTATTCACATAAGCATGATACATTGGGTATTGCGTATCAAAAAGTAAGGGCTGATATTCAAAGTAAGCCTCTTCAAGTTTAATAAAGTCTGGATCTAATTTTTCTTGAGATTTAACTGACTCAAATTTCGATTTAAGTGTTGCAAAAAACTCGTCTTTTTTTGCAAAATAAGCATCCTTTTCCATTCCCATCAATTCCATCATATTACCAATACCACTTTCTTGATAATACTGATTCTTGTCAAATAGGTAAGTATTTTCTGCAGCATGGTCACCGACTAATTTGAAGCTATCATTGAATGATTCTTTATCAACTTCAACAAAAATGCTATCACCTGGGCTTAGAAATAAATTGAATCCCTCGCGACCCATCCTTACATAATAATTCTCTGATTCCTCTGCATCAAATGACACTTGGAAACTTCCGTCGTCAGCGATGGTAGTAGCAGCAATCTCCTGCTGAAGGTAAATATTAAGTTCTTTTGAATCCGCATTCGCTACTTTTCCTGCGATAATGATCTTCGGATCAAATTTTTCTTGCTGTCCACAGCTCAAAATCAAAAAAGCCAGTACAGCCATTAAAATGGATGAATGTTTCATAGTTAGGATTTTAGAAATGGTTAATAAGCGTAAAAATTAGTCAGTAAATATCAAAAATCATAATTAATATTTGATTTTAACAAATCATAAAAAAAGTCCGGTTACTAACCGAACTTGATAAATAGGAACTCAATCCTAAACTTAGCACAAATCTATTAAGCCAACTCCCTCAAATCCACTGGAACTACCCTTGAAACACCTGCTTCAATCATGGTGATCCCATAGATGATATCTGTACTTGCCATGGTACGTTTGTTATGCGTCACGATGATAAACTGTGACTCCTTGGAAAAAGTCTGAATGATATTATTGAACTTATCTATATTGGCATCATCTAGGGGCGCATCGACTTCATCAAAGATACAGAACGGTGCAGGCTTCAATAAGTAAATCGAAAAGAGTAGGGAAGTAGCTGTCAAGGTCTTCTCTCCTCCCGAAAGCTGATTGATGGTCAGTGGTCTTTTACCTTTTGGCTTGGCCATAATCTCTATGGCGCTTTCCAACGGATTATCTGGATCTACCAATTTGAGATCACAATCATCTTCTTCAGTAAATAGTGATCTAAAGACTTTCACAAAGTTCTCTTTAATTTTTCCAAATGCATCCAAGAAGGTTTCTTTGGCCACTTCATCAATCTCTTTGATGGTTTCTACAAGCGAATTTTTGGCTTTGATCAAATCCTCTTTTTGTGTCGTGATGAAGGTATGACGCTCTTTGATCTCATCATAAGCTTCCATGGCCATTGGATTGATCGGTCCGATTTTCTCCAACCTATCTTTGCAACGCTGAACGATTTGCCTGATCTCAGTATCTTCCATGGCTTCATAGGTCTCGTCTATTACTGGATTTTCTTCCATTAGGGTATCCAGGTCAATCTCAAACTCCACGCTGAGCCTTTCTTTCATGGAGTTGAGCTTCAATTTCAATTCATTAAGCGCATTATTTAGCTCTTGAATAGCCGCATCTATATTCTCTTTACTTTTTTGAATTTCCCTGATTTGCTTATCTGTGGTATCAATTTCTGCCCGAGAAGCATAGTAATCCTTCTCAGCTTCATTGACGCCTTTTTCTATGGCTTCTTTTTCTGTATATAACTCTATCAATTCATCATCCTTGACTTCATTATTGTCAAGAAGTGCTTTGATTTCTTGGTCTATTGAACCTTGTTCAAGCTGTGACTTTTCTATCCTTTCTTTGCTACTTTCAAAAGCACTTCTTTTGAATTCTATCTCTTGGTCTAGACTACTAACTCTATTTAGCTGTTGGTGATATAATATGTTTTCTTGATTGAAAGCACTCGATTTTTGACTCAAACTCTCAGATTCGATTTGCAGCTGAGCATTCAGGTCCTCTAATTCATTTTCAAGATATTCGAATTTAGCTTTTTCATCTTCCAAGCGAGGTAAAATATCCGCCAAGCTATTTTCTAATTCCTCAACTCTTTCCAAAATATCCTCCCGCTTGTTGGCATTTGAAGAAAGCATCTCACTGAGCTGCTCTTTTTTGGTGCGAACGGAAACATATTCTTGATTGATTTCAGAAATTTCAGCTTGAAGAACCTCAATGACCTTCTTATAACTGACTTCCTTAAGCTTCAATAGGTCGCTAAGCTTCTTATCTAAATTAGACCTAGTGAGACTGACTTTTTTATTGAGTTCTTTGATCTCTTTTTCTAGCTTTTCAAGATTCTTGGCCCTTCCTATTCTTTTCCCTTCAAATAAGCCAACTGAACCACCTGAGATACTAAACTTTCGTTTAGTAAACTTTCCACTTTCAGAAATAAAGATAGCCGAACTATCCGCAGGAAAATCTTGATACTCTCCTTTGACCAAATACACATCATCCAAAATAAAAGCGATTAATTTGGCATATTTTTCATCGTATTCTATGATTTCTGTAGCCGCAATCGCATTTGCAAAAAGCTTCGTCTGAGAAGATTGAAATTTATCAAAGTGTTCTAACACGAAGAAATTAGCCTTACCACGTGCGGCATCACTGAGTAAGTTCACTGCGGTGATGGCTTGTTCCTGTGTATCCACTACATAGTAATTCATGTAGCCTTCCAAGTAGTTTTCTATCGCCACTCGATACTTTTCGTCCGTAGTCAAAATATCAGAAAGGAGAGGAGTGTCCTTGCCCCAATTAGAATTTTTCTTTAGGAATTTAATTGCCTCCGGAAAACCTTCTAGATTTTCAACCAATGACTTGGTTAGGTTGAATTCATTCTGTTTGGCATCTAGTTTACGGGAATTTTGAGTGACTTCCTCTCGGATCATTTCTATGACCCTATTGTGTTCTTCTATTTTTTGATTCTGCTCTTCCTCTTTTGTTTTCAGCTTAGTCAATTCACTCTGTTTCTCTTCTAGCTGTTCTCTCAGAACCAACAGTTTAGCTTCAAAGTCCGCCAAATTTGATTCTTGCGAATAATCATCCGAAGCTGTTTTCTCTAGTTCTTGCTTGAGTGTAGAGAGCTGGATTTGCTTGATTTCTTGATCTTTTGAGAGTTGATAGACCAGATCCTTACGAGTGGAAAATTCTCGGTTAAGATCCTTTTGTCTTTCTTGTATTTCTCCATGCGAAGTCTTTTGATTTTCGTAGGCTTCACGAAGTTGCTCTACTGTTAGTTCTTTCTCTGCAAGCAATTTATTGGCAGATTCCATCTCCTGTTCAAGAGACCTAATGCTGAAACCCGCTCTATCATTAGACTTTCGGTCAGTATCGATTTGCTCTCTCAATTTTTGAGCACGATCTTCTAAGAATCTCAGCCTTTCATTCTTAATTTTCTTATCAGACTCAAATTGCCTTATTTTATTAACATGCTCGTTGAGTGTTTTCTGACGGCTAGCGAGAAGTTTTTCTTTTTGAATCAAATCAGCTTTTACTTGCTCTAAAAGGGATTCCTTTTCAGTAATTCGGGTACTGAGCATGATTTTATTGTCAGACTCAGTTTCAAGCTTTTTATTTAGCTCTATCAAAGACTCACTATGCTTAGCTACGGACTTTTTGGCGAGGTTAATACTTGCTTCTTTATATTCTTGTTTGATCTCAAAGTATTTGGCCGTCTGCTTTGCTTGCTTTTCCAAACTTTTTAGATTCTTCTCAATCTCAAAAAGTACATCTTCTACTCGATCCAAATCAGCATCTGTATCCTCAAGTTTACGCAATGTCTCTTTTTTTCTAGCCTTGAACTTTGATATCCCTGCTGCTTCCTCAAACAGATCCCTTCTTGAGTTGTTTTTATCATTAAGTAGCTCTTCAATCATTTTCAATTCAATGATCGCATAGCTATTGGAATTGATCCCGGTGTCCATGAAGAGGTTGGTGATATCCTTTAGACGACAAACTACACCATTGAGCAAGTACTCGCTCTCACCGCTTCGATAGTACCTTCTGGTAATGGTGACATGGGTATATTCCGTTGGAAGTAGATTTTTCGTGTTTTCAAAAGTTAAAGAAACTTCTGCTAAATTGGTTGGTTTACGGTTTTTGGTTCCATTGAAAATCACGTTCTCCATCTTATCAGAGCGAAGCATTCGGGATTTTTGCTCTCCCAATACCCACCTGATGGCATCTACCACATTGGATTTACCACAGCCATTTGGACCAACTACTCCAGTGATCCCTTTGTCAAAATGAATCACCATTCTGTCACCAAAACTCTTGAAACCTTTTATCTCCAGCTTACTCAGCAGCATGCTTCCTTTTTTAAAATTTGAACAAGAAACAAATTTATAACTATATTAGAATCATCAAAAAGAAAAATCGTGGACGCAGGAAATATCATATATATCGTAGCTGTAATTATTTACTTCATCTATACGGCAGTAAAAAAGGGCAACAAAAATGCACAACCAAATAGTAATGAGCCAGATATTCCAGCAGATCAAAGAGAAAAAGTGCCTTCTTTTGAAGAATTACTAAGAGAAATTAGATCTGGTCAGCGAGAAAGAGAGGAAGATTTCAAAAATACTGGTCAAGGAGAAGTTGAAAAGCCTATTAAAAGAAAAGTTACTCAACCTGCTTCGGTGGAAGTTAGAGAAGAGAATAAACATAGTCACGCCTTTGACAAGTATTCGGGAGCAGTATCTGATAGCAATTCACAAAAATTAAAAACCCTTGATGAGCAAGTAAGTTTGACTGCCAATATTGAGGGGCTTATTCCTAGAGAAGAGAGAGCAACAACAAGAAAACAGCAATCAAATAACAGATATCGTAAACTTCTTCAAAGTAAGGGCAATGTAAAAGATGCCATCATTTTGAGTGAAATTTTGAATAGAAAACATTTTTAATTTTTTGTTTAACCTTTTATACAAAACATTCCACATTTAAATAAAGTTAAAGATTCATTAATCCGATCTTTAATACTTTAGCGTAAATGGGAATATGAAAAAATTAGAGACAATCAAATCAGGAACTCTATCAAATCAAAGAAGAGATTTCCTAAAAAAATCAGGAGCTTTTGCAGTCATGTCCATGTTTGGAGTTGGCTTTTTTACTTCTTGCGCCAGTGATGATGATACAACACCAACAGGAAATAATACACCTCCGACAGGAAATAGTTCTGGAATAACTGTAAATTCTAACACTGTTGTTATAGATTTAGCTGAGGTGACAGCTCTTAATAACACTGGAGGGTGGATACTTATTACCTCCGCTAGAATGCTAGTTGTCAATACTGGAGGCAATTTTAGCTCACTAACTTCTATATGTACCCATTCTGGTTGCGATAGAAATTGGTCACTTACAAATAATGAATTTGTTTGTTCATGTCATGGATCACGTTTTACAACTACAGGTGCAGTAGTGAATGGTCCTGCTAGCAGCCCTCTCCAAGCTTTTTCCAATAGCAGGTCAGGAGATATATTGACTATCAATAGAAGCTAATGAAAGGTTTGATTCAAATATTCATAATTTCTTTGATTTTGACATTTTCAAAGGATGCTTTTGCTCAGGTGTATAAGACAGAAGGTGGCAATGTGGAGTTCCTGTCGAAAGCTCCTTTGAATGAATTTACAGGTGTATCTGATAAGTTGAATGGTTTGATTGATCTAGAAAAGAACACTTTTGATTTTTTTATTGATCTCAATACTTTAAAAACAGGTATCGGTCTGAGAGACCGTCACATGCGGGAAAATTACCTCGAGACTAAGAAATATCCATTTGCCGAATTTGTGGGTGAGATCAAGGAATCTGTAAAACTTGAAAAAGGACAAAGCAAAACTGTAACGGCTAAAGGAAAATTCAAAATTCATGGGGTGGAAAGATCAATTGAAGTTCCAGGAAAACTTACTGCAATTTCAGATAATGAATTGAAACTTGAGGCCAAATTCACAGTGAAATTATCAGATTACAAAATAGAAGTTCCTAAGGTGGTATTTTACGAACTAGCTGAAGAACAAGAAGTAACAATCAATACAACTCTAAAAAAATAAACATGAAGACCAAATTGATACTTTTCATCTTTTTTCTGTGTAGTCCTGCAATGGCACAATTAGAGAGAAAACTGGCCACAGAAAACCAAGAAGTAGATTTGATTTTCCATGCTCCAAGACATATCAATTTGCTCACGGTAGAGCCTCTGGATAAAAATACACTTCATTTTGCCATCATGCATACCTTTGGAACATTAGATGGAGGTATCAGGAATCTTTATGGCTTAGACAATGGAGCTAATATTCAATTTAGTTTTGAATATGCTTTGAATGAAAACTTCTCTCTTGGTGCTGCAAGGTCTAGTAGAGACAAGTTTTATAATCTCTATGGAAGATATCATTTATTGAAACAAACCAACGATGATAAAATGCCATTTTCGCTATCATTGATGGCTGGAGCAGGTATCAATAGTTCAGAATATAGTTTTTTACCTGAAGGAAGTCCTAGTTTTCAGGAAAGAACTAGCTATGCAGCCCAATTGATGATAGCAAGAAAATTCTCTGATAAGTTGAGTCTACAGCTCTCACCTATGATGGCCTATTTTGTAGATCCAAGAGAAGTGTATTTTATTGAGGGTGACCAAAATCTATACTTAGCTCTAGGGCTTAGTACAAAATACAAAATCACAGGAAAATCTTCCCTTACTTTGCAATATATACCTAACCTAAATAGTGAGTTGAGAAGCAACTTAGGTATTGGTATAGATGTAGAGGCGGGCGGGCATGTTTTCCAAATGTATTTTGTAACCTCACAAGCTTTGAACGAGCAATACCTCTTAGCTGGAGGCAATGGCGTTCCTGGTGAAGAGTTTAGAGTAGGTTTTAATGTCAACCGTGTTTTTGCCACTGGAAGGAGAAGATAGATCTCCAAAATAGATTTCAGTCAATTAGTGTCATTAATTTGAGCGTCTCTATATACTGTCCTATCTTGTGGTTCAATTCACACAGATATGGCAAAAGCATCTAACATTGAGCAGCAAAAAATTCTCAGGGTTTTTAAATTAATTACCTTATTGAGATCAAATATTGGTAGGCCAGTACACAAACTTGCTGAAACTCTCGGCACAGATACCAGAACCATCTATCGGTACTTTAAATTATTGGAAGCCCTAGGGTTTCAAGTAGTCAAAGAGCACTCCAAATTCAAAATCATTGATAGGGTAGAAGCACCTCTTGAATATAATTATGGAACATTTTCTGAAGAAGAAATCGAGTTTGTAGGTAGTTTGCTGAAAAAGCAGCCTAAAAAAAACTTGATGAAGGACAGTATCCTTCAAAAGATTACTTTGCGCTCGGATTTCCGTCAAGGGGTAAATCAACTTTTCAATGCCAATTTGGGTCTTTTTGTGGATCAATTGTCAAATGCTATCAAATCAAAAACTCAAGTGATTCTGAAAGATTACTATGCGCCGAGTAGCGAAACTGTTTCTGATCGCTTAATAGAGCCTGTCAATTTCAACAAGAACTTTGATTCAATTCACGCTTATGAAGTAGAAAGTGGGATCATGAAGGTGTTCAAAATAGAAAGGATAGCAGCTATAATGCTCACTTCCAACTCTTTTGAATTCGAGTCAATGCATCAACCTTTAGAACAAGGATTATTTGGTTTTTCAGGGAAGAACAACTTTCACATTCAGCTTCAAATGACAAGAAAAGCCTATCAATTGATGATCGAGGAGTATCCAGATGCCAAGCCATATACATCCACCAAGAACCATAAAAAGTACTTTTTCGAAGGTCAAATTCCTCAACTTCCAGGCATTGCAAGATTCATTCTGGGCTTACCGGGTGAAATCAAAGTCTTGGAAGGAGAGGAGCTGAAGGAATATTTGGAACAACAAATGAAGAAGGCGAATTTTTGGTAAGGTGGAAGATTCAAGGTATTATAAGCTAGACTTATTCCCTTTCTTCTATTTCAGTTTTAAGAACTTTTAAGTTTTTGGTCTTGGCATTTCACCGTACTTTTCAAGTATGAAACATCCATTAATTATTGTATTACTAGCTCTGATTTTGCTGGCAAGCTGTAACTCTGAGCAAAAAGGCTTGCAAAATGATACCGACCTAAGCGTAGCCATCGTGGATTTTATTCAAGTAGCATATATGGGGAATCTCTTTCCTTATGATTTTGATGCAGGCAGTGGGTTATATTTAGGTAGGTGGAACAATAATGAAGAGTATGTATTTTTCGATGATAATGGAAAGATTCATAATCAGTTCATACTACAAAATGATGGACCCAATACAATTAAGTATGCACATGGAGTAGGGTATATGCAAGGAGAGTTCACAATCTTGGAAGATCAAAGTGGAATCACCCAAATTGGAAATAATGGAGAAGTCTTAAGAAGAATTGAAATTCCTAAGGATTTCTTTTTTGTATATGGATTGAATTTTTCAGCAAAGGAATTTGAGGAATCATATATTTATCCAAGACCAGAAAGAGATGTTCAGACAATAAGAGATATGTCCTTACTTTTTGGAAGTGCATATAGCAGCCCCATTTTAGAGGTATATAATCCCAAAACAAATCAAGTTCGAAATACGATGCCATTCCCGAAGAATTCAATTTATGAAGATGGTAATTTTTATAATCACTCTTTTCCAAACGTGATTAGAAATGGCAAAGAATGGATGCTCTTTCTTCTTGCCGAAATGAAGTACTTTGTCTACAAAGAGCAAGATGGAGAAGTAGAGTTTGTCAAGGCCGTAGATCTCCAATTGGAAAATGCTATTCCAATGCCTGGAGTGCCCATGAAGGACTATGCAGAATGGTATTCGCAAAAAGGACATATTATCTTTGGGAAAATAGAACAGTTATACAGAAGAGAAAATGATATCATTGTCATCTATACCAAAGGAGTAGATGAAGAAATTTCAAAAAACTATAGCCCTGATAATCATACCGAATGGATGGATTTCATCTATAACATCCCTAGGTATGCAGCTGTCTTTAATCAGGATCATCAACTCATAAAAAATGACATACCTCTTCCCAAAGGGTTAATATGGTCCTCAGTTGTCAATAATGATGGTGATATCCTAGCCCTAAAAAATCAAGATTACTTTGGAGTAGAAGAAGACTTTGTGACTTTTTATAAACTCAATATACTGAAATAGTAAATGGGGCCAAAGCCCCATTTACAAGATTGAAATTCTATTGACCTTTCAATTCCCTCCATAGTGTTTTACTGATGCTCTTCCCTTAGCAAATCATTGACAGTCTTGACAGGATTGAAGGTGATCAAGGGAACTTCTACAAATATGGTGTTCCAACCTGCCATAGCACCATTCCAAAGACCAGGTAATTCAAGCGCTTTGAGCATTCTACCGCTTTTTGACTTCTCAGTGATAAACCCTGTACGCATATCTCTGAAAGAAAGTAAATCAAAAGCCTTGCCTTTGTAATCTTTAGTCCCACAGACCAAGTCCACAGGATTAAAATGAGTTGACTGCTGTACAAGCAACCTTACTTTGGGATTGTTCATATCTATCTGTGCAGTTTCTGCGATTTGAAGCGAAAGCGTTCCATCGTCTTCCTTGACCCAAAACGGACCACCACCTGGTTCTCCGGTATTCTTGACCATGCCACATACTCTGATTGGTTTGTTAAGACTTTGAAATAAAACTTGCCCCTTTTCCTTCGCAGACATTTTTTTATAAGCTTTTGGTAATTCAGAACCCAGGGCCTTTTCCAACGCTTTTTCGCCCTTTTTGATAGTAGCTTCATCAAAGTCGTTTTCCAAAGCTTCTAATGCTTTGAAAATCTGTTCTTGAACCTCTAAAAGCAAACCACCCAAGGCCACTTTATACTCCTTAGTTTCTCCCTTGATTTTATCTGGAACTACATTATCAATATTTTTGATAAAAATCAGATCTCCATCAATTTCATTCAAGTTTTCTAATAGTGCTCCATGGCCTGCTGGCCTGAATAAAATACTGCCATCATGTTCTACAAATGGCGTATTATCCATATTCACTGCAATAGTATCAGTAGCAGGTTTTTGCTTAGAAAAGCTGATTTCAAAAAGTACGTTATGCTTTCTTTCCAAAGGGCCTTGTATCCTTCCTACTTCTTCCTTAAACCTAGTCTCATGCTCAGGTGAGACCGTGAAGTGCAACCTCACTGACTTATTTTTACCCAATCCATACATCAATCCTTCTACAAAATGCTCATAAGTTGGCGTTCTGTTATGATCATCATATTTGTGGAATTTCAGGAGACCTTTAGGCAATGAACCATAGCCCAAGCCTTCATCAGATAACAAGGCGCTTACAATTCCTTTATAATCTTTTGCACTGATAGCTTTTTTTATGCTCGTCCCTTTGCTTTCCAAAACAGCATTCAAATCATCATAAAAAGCAAATTTGGAGAGGTTGATGATAAACCGCTCTGTAAATGGACTCTTAGTGAGGTCACCATCCCCATCTAAAAAGCTGAATAAATCTTTGAACATCCTAGAAGCTGCACCACTTGCAGGTACAAACTTGACTACCTTAAGATCCTTTGCTTTTTCTGGATATATTTTCTGAAAAGCTGCTATCTCTTCAGCACTCAATACTTTGATACCTTTTCCAATAGTGGCTGGTGAAACAATAGGTAAAAAAGGAAAGCCTGATTCAAAGTGCATCAATTGCTCCTTTACTCTTTCCATTGACATGCCTTGGGCCAAAATCTGTTTTTCTATCTCTTGGTTCATGGTTGAGGTTTTAAAATTTGGTGATTCAATATAAAAATTGATTTCGGTATTATGAAAGATAAAATAATAAAGAATTTAGAAGGTGGTCTTAAGTTCAGTAAATGCTATCGCCATGATCCAAACTGGGGTTAATCTATCCCTTTAGCTTTATTGAATGTTTTGTAAATGGTTAATTATCTAAATATTTTGATAATAAAGTTACTACAGCATTGAAATAACTATGCAACAAGACACCATACCAAAAACCAAACCTTAACCTAACAATTCCAATGAAAACCCCGCCTATTAACTGCGGAAAAAAAACTACAAAATACAAATACCATGGAAGAATGGACGGATCAAAATTGGTTGTATGCACTACACCAAATAAGAAGCAAGAAGTCCAAAAAATAGCGACTCTTTTTCTAATCCAAAATTTCATCAATCGGTTATAGTATCGTTTAATGATCAGCAGATTCATAGAAACTACCCATATCGTCAAAAAAGCAAATCCTACGTACATATGAAAAGCAAATGTGCTAAGTACAATTATCAAAAAGGGAAAATGTATCCTCCAATTGGAAAGCTTCAAAGGAAGTCTAAATATAAGCTCCTCTAATAATGGCAGGAGAAGAACAATCAAAAAGAAATACCCATAATCTAACTTGAATTCATCACGATACGCTTCTTCTATGACCGGAAATAATTCCGAAAGTGGGTAAATGATGATTAGATTTAGAATTAAGTTAATAAAGAAATAGCCAAATAAAATCAAAAAGATTTTTTGAAAAATAGATCCCTTGAAATATCGAATTCTTTTTGTTGCTAATAATGATCTCAAAAAGTCAATTTCTTCTTTAAATAATTTTATCATTCTCAATTATACTAAAAATTAAATTTTCCCCAAATTTTTTCTGAGCGATCACATTGATGCTATGATCAGTCAATTGAAGAATTCTTGGGTAGCCTCCTGTCACTTGAGCATCTCGCATCAAAACGATGAGTTTTCCAGAAGGCGTAAGTTGGACAGTTCCAGGATATACTGGAGCGGTCAAAATACTCGGTAGTTTATTGGTAAGTAACTCTGTGAGATGAATTCCCATTCTGTTAGAAATATTGCTAATTGAAAATTTCTGTTGGGTTAATTTTTCTTGTAGTTCAATCGTTAAAAGCTCCCAATCTGGCCCTTTATAAGCGGGAATAACTTCTTTTTGATACCAATCAGCTGATAATTTTGGATGTGAATAATGTGACCTGCTAAAGTGTTCTTCGGAAAGATAACAAATGCTTGAATCTTTCTGAACCCTTGAAAATTCGCTGATACCATGGTACCAGCTTTTACTATCCAAAAATTCAGGAGATTGAATCCCCCCTTCAATGCCCATGTAGAGCCATTGACCTTTTCTAAATCGACCAATTTTAACTTGATCGTCAGCTTTAATTTGAATCAATTTCCCGATTGGTTGAAGTTGATCATTGACAAAAATATCCGCTTCAGCGCCAGAAAATACTATTCTAGTTGGCAGCTCAAAAATCATCATGGGTCCCAAGACTGCCATTTCCAAAACTGCTGCATCTTCTTGATTGTTCAAAAGCATATTGGCTTGATTGTATGAAAGCTGATCCATCGCACCCGCATAGGGGACACCAAAATCAGCATAGCCGAATCTACCTTGATCTTGTACAGATGTCATCAATCCAGGTTTTAAAAAATGAATATAGGCAGTAGTCTTAAGCATGTGACCAATTATAGTTTCCAAGTTGTACTTCATTCTCGATTCTTAAGTATTCAGTTTTACTAATGTCAAAAAACTGAATAAAATCTCCTTGTTGGGGTACAACTGGACAAGTTTGATTTATATCGAATATTCGTAATGGTGTTTTTCCAATGACATACCATCCTCCAGGACTATCAGTAGGGTAGATGCCAGTTTGTTGTCCACCAATCGCAACAGAACCAGCTTTTATTAAAGGATCTGGACTGCTTTTTCGAGGTTGATAAAGTTCTTCAGTTAAGCCACCTAAGTACATGAATCCTGGAAGGAAACCATAGAAATGTAATCTGTAAAAACTAGTCGTATGGAGTTGAATTACTTTCTCAATGGAAAGATTTTTTATGTTAGCAAAAAGCTCTAAGTCCTTAGCAAATTCAATTTCATAACATACAGGAATAGACCATGTTTTAACTTGATTTACAACATTTTCCTTTTTTAATTTTTTTAATCGGCTTAAAATTGACTCAAATTCAATATTATCAATAGGCTTAGAAAATAAAACTGATAGTACATGATAGCCTAACCTGATTTCATAAACACTTGCTTGGTAATTCGCTTGCAAATAAGCTTTCCAAAGGAGTTGCTCTTCCAAAATCGAATCATTTATCTGATTAGGCCATTGAATTTCTACTAGATCAGGCTGAATAAATATGATTTTTTTTTCCATAAACTAAATCAAAAAGTTTTTCTTATAGCTTGTAAAATTTCTAAAGCAGCTGGATTATCTCCATGAATACATAAGGTCTCAGCGTCCACTGGTACCAACTTACCATTTATCGTTTTTATGCTTTTAAGCTCAACCATATTTTTAATATGTGCAATTACATGTTGAGGATCTGTGAGCAATGCCTGTGGATGGGATCTAGATACCAAAGTAAGGTCATCTTGATAAGTCCGATCCGCAAAAACCTCTCGGAAAATTAAAATACCCTTTTCGTTAGCCTTTCTCTCTATCACCGACTTGGGAGGAACAAATAGAATAGTATTAGGAAAATGACTAAGCATCAATTCAATGAACCAGTCAGATTCAACTTCATCTACCGCTAGACGATTGTACAATGCACCATGTGGTTTGATGTGGTGCATAGGGATATTTAATTCATTCGCTCCATTTGCAAAAAGTTCTAATTGAGCAAGAATCGTATTCTGAAATGCTAACTTAGAAAGTGAAACATGCTTTCTACCAAAATTTTCAAGATCAGGATAGGAAGGATGGGCTCCAGCTTTAACACCACTGGATTGACTTAGCAAAAGTGTTCTTCTGATTGATGCCTCATTTCCTGCATGGCCACCACAGGCAATGTTACAACTTCCAAGAAAAGGCATTAATTCCCCATCATTGGAGATTCCTTCTCCAAGGTCACAATTCAGATCATAGGGTAGCTTGATTGTGCTCATCAAACCAAAATTAACCTATTTCCTTGAATTCAAGCTTTAAGATTGATTTTTTCAGGCATAGGACCATCTATGGATAATTTGATGGCCGCCATTTTACCAGCTGATTTTACACAATTTTCCCAATCCATACAGTCCAACCAAGCAGATAAAAATCCAGACCAATACGCATCACCTGCACCTGTAGCATCTCCTTTCACGGTAATTTCCTCTGCTGGCACTGTGAAGTTTTCTCCTGTGTTCAAGACTAAATGACTACCGTCTTTTCCTTTAGTAAAACAAACCAACTTGGCTCCCCAATCTAAAATCGTTTCGATTGCTTCAATTTCTGAAATCTCTTTTTGAAAAATCCGGTTGCAATCATCTTGACTGACTTTAACAAATGGCTCTAACTCACAATAATATTGCATTACACTTCGCGATTCTTCATAATCAGGCCAAATGCTTGGAGCATAATTCAAATCAATACTTAACTGAACACCATGATTGTATGCTCTTTTGGCACCATCCAAAATTGATGCTTGTGCTGGCTGCTTGCTTAAACCAAAACAGGTAGTATGGTAAATTTTAGCTGAATTTAAAACTTGATCATCAATATCTGCAGGGTATATAAAGTGGTCAGCTTCTCTGTATGCTATAAAATCAGGTGTTCCATGACTTCTTGAAAGCAATACAAGGCTTGTGGGGTAGGCTGTTCTTTTCTTTACACCTGACACATCTAGCCCCAACAATTCTAATTCATGAATTAAATATTTACCCATCCCATCAGCACCTACACTGGCTACCAAATGTACATTTTTGCCTATACGACAGAGGTTAGCTCCGAGATTGGCTGGACTACCTCCTTGAAATCTTCTAAATGAATGTGTTCTGAAAAGCTCGTCTCTCAGTTCATGACCTATCAAGTCTACCAGCAATTCTCCAACCACGACAATGTCTATATTCTCATTCATAATATTAATCTAGGAGGTAAAAACCTTTGTATATACTATAACTTAATAATAACTGCCCTGCTGCACTCCAAGTGCAAGCCTTTACGCCACAAGGCAATAGTGACTCCCCATGAAAGCATTCATTAAATTCCCAACCTTCATTTGAATTTAGCTTAATGATATTTTCAAGGATCTGATTAGCTTCATGCTTCCCCTTGATTAAAAGACTGGCCATTCCCCAAAATCCATTAACCATAGGCCAAATACCACCATTGTGAAATTCATAGGGTAGATTTCTAAATTCAAATCGGAAATTCTGTTTAAGTAAATGAAAATCGGGATTTTCAGGAAAGATGGTTGGATAGAAAGCAGGAACAGGGTTCAGTTGCTTTGATTCAACCCAATCCAAACAAGCATGAGCATTTGGATGAATTCTAAAAATAATGGCCAAAGCATTTCCTAGGGCATCAAAGTAATTTTGATATCCAGCAGGATTAAATGAAGCTGGCAAATAAGGAATTGTACCTTTTTCGAGTTCTTTTTTCTTTGCCAAAGTATGAATTCCCGATAAGTTTGATCTTGCTGATAAGTCAAAATTGGCAAGAATAGATGCATGTACAGCCTCAGCTTTCTTTGCCCAAGTTTCATTTTCAAAGACCTCTGATGAAAGCTTTAATCCAGCATACCTAATCACCTGATCATAAAGAATATATCCACTTAAAACATACTCATCTGCCCAATCACCTGCTAATGGCACGTAGATCAAATGCTTGTTGTTGTATTCCCATGCTTGATATAATTCATGGATTTTAATTACCTCACTTTTGTACCTATCTATAAGAGATCTGTCACCTGTATATTTGCTATAAAGACAAATTCCTATGATCCACCAAGAACCCGTATCGGCTCGACCAGCTAGGCCTCCATAACTCACATCACCAGAATTGATATCTACATTGGAAGGTACATGCCCTTGAGGACTTATATGAGATCCAAGGGTTTCCAGAGTGGATTTGAATGTCGCAATTAATGCTAAATCTCGGCTTGCCAAAGCTGCCAAACCTGTGATTACACCATCTCTGGCCCAAATTCGCTGATAATTATCTTTTCCAACTGCTGATGCTAAAAAGCCTTTTGAGTGGGAGGAAAGGCGAAGAATTTCTAGAGCCTTACCATTGACTATCTGAATATCCATACTATTACAAATGTGATGATCAGTAAAAACACAGATAATATTCTATAATTTTTATACCATGGCAAGCTACTTATAGCTGCCGTCTCATCTGTATAAATGCTATTTTTCCAAGTATAATCCGCAATTTTTTCTTCGGAAGGCATAGGACCTCTTAAACTTACGAGTACATAAATTGCGGAGCATATCAAAAATAATAAAGGCGCAGTATGCAAAAAATGCCATTGGCTAATTCCAGCTTCTGGTAAACTGACTTTAACTACGATCAAAACAGCTGCTATCACAAAACCAGCTATTAGAGAATAAAATGCACCATTTGCATTTCCTTTTTTCCAAAACATTCCCCAAATAAACACGACCACGACAGGTGGAGCAATCAACCCAACAACCATTTGTAAATATTTGAAAAGGGAATCAAATTTTTCTATCTGTGGTGTCCAAGCTGCCGCCAAGAGCACCAATATCACTGTAGCGAATTGTCCAACTCTTACTAATTGCTTACTGCTAAGCCCTGGCTTAAGATTTTTTACAAAATCCATGGTTATCAAAGTCGATGCGGAATTCAAAGTTGCTGATATACTTGATGACATAGCAGCTAATAAACCTGCCATCAATAATCCTATCAAACCCGCAGGAAGCAATTCAAAGACCAGTGTGGGAAAAACTGTATCTGGATTTTCTAAGTCAGGAAATATTACCCTAGCCATAGTACCAGGCAATACCATAAAGAAAAGCACGGGGAGTTTGAGCAATCCTGCAAACAAAGCTCCCCAACGACCATGATTTAAATCTTTGGCCGTCAAAACGCGCTGAACCATAAACTGATTATTTGCCCAGAAATAAAATCCTAACAAGGGAACTCCGAAAATCAAACCAGTCCATGGAACAGATGGATCATCTATTGGTCTGATCAAACTTATCATTTCTGGAGGAGTGACGTCCATGACATTTCCCCATCCACCTACAGCTTGATAGGTCATATAGGTAAGGATCAAAGAGCCAATCAAAAGCAATATTGCCTGTATTACTTCCGTATGTACTACAGAAGATAAACCTCCCGGAATGGTATAAGCCGCAGCAGCGAAAGCCAGAATCAAAATGATCACCGTCATACTGATTTCGGGAAAAACCAACTTGAGAATCAAGCTTCCAGCATATAGCCCTGCTGCTGTTTCTATTAAAACATTGCCAATCAAAGTAATAAAGGAGAAGTAGTATCGACTCCTTCTATCATATCTTCTCTCTAAAAATTCCGGCATAGTAAATACACCTGATCTTAAATAAAAGGGTAAAAAGAATATACTAAAAAACACCAAAATGACAGCTGCCATCCATTCGTAATTATAGACTGATATTCCTGTACTATAAGCATCACCAGCTAATCCAATCAAGGTTGTACTAGAAATATTTGCTGCAAACAAGGAAATACCAACAATCGGCCAAGTCATACTACGGCCTGCCAAAAAATATTCCTCGGAATTTTGTCGTTTGGAATGATAAAGGCCATAAAAGATCATTCCTATCAAATAAACGACCATGATGACAAGGTCTATATTACTTATCAAATCAACATTCATAGGTTAAAGTTGGTGGGTTTATTGGTCAATATGCTAAAGGTTTTTCGACAATTTCTTTTAAACAGAATTATTTCAATGTGAAAAGAAAGAGAAAAATATTTTCTACTGCAAGAAGCAAATTATCGCAACCGTTTGCACAATCCATTGCGAATTCGTTATTTAGAATCGATATCAATAATATTTAAGCTATTGGATGGAAGTGTAGATTTGTATAATATTAATTTTTATAGACAGCTAAAATGACCGATAAAAAGAAGCTAACCTTAAAGGATATAGGGAAAGCCCTCAATCTTTCTGTATCTACAGTTTCTAGAGCTTTAAAAGCTCATCCAGATATTGCACAAGAAACCATCGATCTTGTCAAAAAATATGCTGAAGATCATCACTACGTTCCTAATTTATTAGCAATAAATTTTAGGAAAAATAGAACATTCAACATTGGGTTGATAGTACCGGAGTTGGTACATCATTTTTTCTCTACAGTTATCAGCGGCGCAATTTCCGAAGCCAACAAACAAGGCTACAATATCTTGGTATCTCAATCAAATGATATCTTAAGAGATGAAGAAAAAGCGAGTCGTGCCATGCTAAATAGCAGTGTAGATGGGCTATTGATTTCAATATCAAACGAAACTACTACTGGTGAGCACTTAAAGGAGTTCTTAGAAGAGGGAAAAGCGGTAGTACAGTTTGATAAAGTATCTGAGCTTCTTCAAACTCCTATGGTTGTTGTTGATGATTTCAATGGGGCATATAATGCTGTGAATCATTTAGTAGAGCAAGGATATCAAAGAATAGCTCATATTCGAGGAAGGGTTGATGTAAAAAATGCCTGTGACAGATATGAAGGTTACAAAAAGGCTTTAGAGGATGCTGGATTACCGATGATGGACCATTTGGTTAAACCTTGTATTTCTATCACAGAAGAGGAAGGATATCAATTTGCCAAAGAGATGATGGAGGGGCCTAATCCTCCGGATGCTATTTTTTGTATCACTGATGTCGTTGCTTTTGGAGCAATGAAGTACCTCAAAGAAAAGGCGATTTCAATCCCTGAAGAAGTGGGACTAGTTGGTTTTAGCAATTGGATGGTTTCAAGAGTCATGAGTCCACAATTAACCACTGTCAATCAGCATGGTTTTCAAATGGGTGTAGAGGCTGCAAAGCTTTTGTTAGAAATGATCAAAAATCAAGATATATTACATCAGGAAACCAAAATACTTAAGACAGAATTGATAGTAAGAGCTTCCTCCAAGAGGAGAGAATGAATCATTTTCCACTCTCAGGATTGATTACCAATATTTTATGACTTTTTGCTTTTACCTTATTATGGAAATGTTAACTTTGTTATGCCCTAGTAACAATTATGGAAACACTATTTTCACTCCTTATGCTGACAGCAATTTATGGTTTGACCATATTGTCTGTTGTCCCAGATAGGTTTATCCGTAAGCTTAGTCATTCTATGTACCACAAGCGTGAACCTGATCATAAAAAATTCTCCCTTGGAGGCTCTATTTTTTTAAGTTTCTTGATCGGGTATATTTTCGCATCAGTCATGGTGTATTTTATTATCTAGATTTTGGTGAAGAATTTGAAATATTGGAATCTAAATCTTTATTATCATTCCAATTAAACAATGTTTATTTATTACTTTTTAAAATATTGTAAGGAAGAAAAAAGCTTACGCTATCAAATTCCTCAATCGCAGCAACATTTATTTGCAAGAAATTCAAATATTCCTAACTTACATTTTCATTAAAACAATTTTTTGTGAACGACAATATGAATCTTCCCATTGTAAAAGATGAACCATGGCTTGAGGACTATGCTATGGATATTTATCATCGATTTGAAAGGTACAGACAGGCCTTGCAGGAAATCGAAAATGAAGCTGGAAGTATTCTTGAATTTGCCAGAGCACATGAATACTATGGCATTCACTTCGAAAAATTGAGGAATGGCTGGATCTACAGAGAATGGGCTCCAAGTGCAACTGCACTCTATTTAATGGGAGATTTTAATCAATGGGATCGCTCAAGCCATCCTATGAAAAGAAATCATAGAGGAGATTGGGAGATATTTTTGCCATTTTCCGATTATCAAGAGCGATTTATTCATGGAAGTAAGGTGAAAGTTCACATAGTAGCTGAAAATGGCTCAAAGGATAGAATTCCCGCCTACATTCGGCGAGTAGTCCAAGATGAACAAACACATGATTTTTCTGGACAATTGTGGTTTTTTCAAGACTTCCCTTGGACAGATAAAAGTTTTGCTACCAACGAACATAAGGCGCAGCCCATCATTTATGAATGTCATGTGGGTATGGCTTTGGAAAAGGAAGGAGTTGGAACTTATCTAGAATTTGCAGATCAAATTCTGCCACATATCAAAGCATCTGGCTATAATACCATTCAGATGATGGCCATTATGGAGCATCCGTATTATGGATCTTTTGGATATCATGTTTCCAATTTTTTTGCTGCTAGCAGTAGATTTGGGACTCCCGAAGAATTGAAATACTTAATCAATAAAGCTCATGATATGGGGTTGGCAGTCATCATGGATATTGTGCATTCACATGCTGTCAAAAACATCAATGAAGGGCTCAACGAATTTGACGGATCATCACATCAATACTTTCATCCAGACCCAAGAGGCTATCATGAAGGCTGGGATTCCAAACTATTTGATTACGGAAAATGGGAAGTGAAGCAATTTTTGCTTTCTAATATTCGCTTTTGGTTGGAAGAATATCATTTTGATGGCTTTAGATTTGATGGAGTCACCTCCATACTTTACTTACATCATGGTCATACAGCCTTCGATCATGTCAATAAGTATTTCAATGATGGAGTGGATTGGGACGCAGTAATTTATTTACAATTAGCCAATACGCTGATACATGCTTTTGGAGGAAATAAAATCAGCATTGCAGAAGAAGTAAGTGGTATGCCTGGTATGTGCAGAACTCCAGAAGATGGGGGTTTAGGTTTCGATTTTAGATTGGCCATGGGAATTCCAGACTATTGGATCAAAACGCTCAAGCATAAGCCTGATGAACACTGGGACATGTTTGAATTATGGCACGAACTGACAAATAGGCCACAAAAAGAAAAGACAATAGCTTATGCGGAGTCTCATGACCAAGCATTGGTGGGGGATAAGTCTTTGGCTTTTTGGCTGATGGATAAGGAGATGTACTTCAGCATGGGGATAGGCCAAGAAAACCTTGTTGTAGATCGAGGCATTGCTCTTCATAAAATGATCCGATTGATTACAATTGCACTGGGTGGTGAAGGTTATTTGAATTTCATTGGCAATGAATTTGGACATCCTGAGTGGGTAGATTTCCCAAGAGAAGGCAATGACTGGAGTTACAAATATGCTAGGAGACAATGGTCATTGATGGATAATCCTGAGTTAAAGTATCAGTTTTTGGCAAACTGGGACAAGGAAATGTTGAAAATAATCAACCAATATCAAGTCTGTAGTAGCCCACATGCTTTTCAACGTTATTTGGATGCAGATAATAAAATCCTAGTATTCGAAAGAGCAGACCTCATCTTCATATTTAATTTCAACCCCAGCAAATCATATTTTGGCTATAAAGTACCTGTTGCACAATCAGGTTCTTTTGAAATCATTTTGAATTCTGATGATAATAAATTTGGGGGTTTTGAAAGAATTGACAAACAGTTGAATTATACTGCTACCAAAGAAAATTGTTTATTAATGTACTTACCAAGTAGGGCAGGAGTTGTTTTAAAAAAAGTAAAATCTTAAAAGAAAATTCAAATTTCTCTCTCTATTATTTATTTACAAAAACATTATCCCATAGTTTTGTCGTTATATCCTAGGATTTAAATTTAAAGTCATATGAAAACCACACTCCCTTTATTATTAATCATTTTTACGCTGTTTTCTTGTATTCAAAATCCTGGTGAACAACCTCAAGGACTAAATCATCGATATTCAATTGAAATCACTGGTGCTCCCTACACCCAAAGTTTTTCTGGAGAGATTCCAAATTTAGAGTTGATAACCATACTAGTTATTAACAATCAACAAACAAATCAAAGTAGAGCAGAAATAAGAATTGATACTGATGATTACACAATAGATTTTAATTTAGCATTCAATCAAACAGAAATTCTTCCTTTAGGTAGAATAACGGGGAATATGTTTTCAACAAGCAATATAAAAGTCTTATTAAAAAATAACGATAATGTCACTTTAGATTCATTCGAGGGAAGTTTCACAGTTTCTAATGTTCAAATTACGCAACTAGATTTCGATAGGGGTTTACTAACCGGCAACTTTAATTTTACTGGTCGGATGGCTGTAATGAATCAAAATCAAGAAGACGAAATCCTACTTGCGGGTCAATTAATTTTAAGCGAACTTTAATCAACTTATAAATACTCCGAAATTCCTGAAACTATCAAATTTAAGATTTGAAAATAAAGCACCAGTAATTTACTATTGGTGCTCTCATTTTTTAAACCCTTCTTATATCTGCCTGCCAATTTTTAATTCTTTGCTTGATAACTTTGGCACTGAGATCATTCTTGATGGTTTCCTCAATCAGTGAAAGTAGCTCCTCATCTGATGCAAAGCGAAGTGCAATAATTTGTGATAGGCGTAATTTTGGTTCAAGCTCACGAAAGGATTTACCTGTCAACTCAAAATACCTTTGTCTCGTTTCCATGCGGATGATTCTATCTTGATTTTTCAACGCATACAACCTTGCCAGTAAAGGAAGGATTAAAATGATCAAAGCGCCTATTAGAAAAAAAATAGCATTAGAAAATAAATCAGTATCAAAAGCTTGAATTACTTTCACTATAGACCATATGAAATAGACCAAAGTCAAAGGTGTGATCACAAAATGATGTAAAGGATAGTAACGAGCGTGATTTTTATAGTTTTGCATATACTTAGATTTTCTTTTCCATGACAATATCATCCATCACAAATCCATTTTCAAGGGCTATTACTTCACGTTTGATTTCGTAAAATCCTAGAGCTAAATAGGCATGTATAGCTTTATTATTAAACCTATTGACATTCAGGTAAATGGCATCAAATTGATTGACCTTTGCAATTTTTTCAACCTCTGAAATCAATTTTTTACCTACGCCATGACCTTGCGCATCAGGAAGAAGGTAAATCTTATGAATCTTAACCTTACTAGAATCAGCACAATTGAGCTCATAAGAGCAGTATCCTATGTATTTGGAATGTTCTTCGGCTAAAAGAAATACATGCTTTTTGTCTTTAACCTGAGACTTTAATGAATCTAAGGTGTACATCCACTCCATCATGTAATCAATCTGACTTGGAGTCAAAATATTCCTAAAGGTATGTGGCCATGTAATTTGAGCTATTTTCTGAACTTCTATTAATTGGCTTTCTGTAGCTTGGTAAATCTTCAACATGTATTGTGAAAACAAATGATGTTTAAAGCTAAATCCATTTTCTGGATTTTGGAAACAAAATCCTTTCACGAAATATATTTACCTTTAAGATTCATCCTATTTGTTCGCAATGACCATTCAGCAAAAAATAAAAAATCAAGCTTTGAATTCTGAGTTTGAATTTCAAGCTTCAAGAAGTAGTGGACCTGGAGGTCAAAATGTAAATAAGGTCAATTCCAAAGTTCAACTATTTTTTAACATTCAAGCTTCACAAATACTTTCTGAGGAAGAGAAAGAATTATTGCTTGAAAAGTGGCAAAATAAAATTGATTCTACGGGTAAAATCATGTTTCAGAGCCAAGAAAAGCGTTCTCAAAATCAAAACAAGGAAATCACCATACAGAAGTTTTATGATGCCTTATCCAAAGCTTTTGAGAAAAAGAAAATACGGAAAGCTACAAAACCTTCAAAATCAGCCATAGAAACAAGGATAAAAGCTAAAAAAAGTACCTCTCAAAAAAAGCAAAATCGAGGGAAAGTGGATTGGTAGATATTGATTAATTAATTATTTGATCCTTTATGAAAGTTTTGATTATCGAAGACGAAATTGAAATTGCAGAAGCTATCCACAATTACTTTCTGGGTTCTCCTGTGGTATGTGAAATAGTGACCAATGTAAAAGATGCTTCTGAAAAAATAGACCTTTATGATTATGACTGTATTCTGCTGGATATTGGTCTTCCCGATGGGTCTGGTTTTGACATTTTGGAAGAGATAAAAATCCGTAAAAAATCTGACAGCGTGATTATTATTTCGGCGAAAAACTCCTTAGATGATAAGCTCAAAGGTTTAGAAATTGGAGCAGATGACTTTCTTACCAAGCCATTTCACATGGCTGAATTGGCCATGAGAATCACTGCTGTTACCAGAAGAAAAATGTTTGATGGGAATAATATCGTAGAATTTGGAGGCATCACCCTAGATTTAATCAATAATACTGTCAAATATAAAAATGAAAACTTGGACTTAACACCTCGTGAATTCAGACTCCTGAGATTATTCCTTTCGTCTCATCAGCGTGTTTTATCCAAAACAGCCATTGCAGATCATCTCTTAGGAGAGCAGGTTGATTTTGTAGATAGTGACAAACTTGTATATGCCCATATTAAAAACTTGAAGAAAAAATTGCAACAAGCAGGATGTCCAGAATATATTAAAACAGTATACGGTATTGGATATAAATTCAGTATCGATTGATGTACAATTCAAGAAAGTATCATGAAACTTTTAGATAAATCATTTAAACCATTTGTGATAATGACTACCATTTTGGTTTTGGTCAGCATTCCTTTGTTTTATTTTGTAGTCGTTTATATATATACTGTAGATGCTGATCAATCACTTATAAACAACAAATTACGTGTAGAGGATCAGCTCAATCATCTTCATATGCATCCAAGAACAGCAGTTATAAGAATCAGGCTTCTGAACGAATTGGATATTGGATATCAAATAATATCCATGGATACTTTTCCTGCTGAAAGGGGTGATCGGTTTTATACAGCAGAAAGATTTGACCAATATTCAAACAGCATCAGGCCATACCGATATTTGGAAACAGTTATTGATATTTTTGACAAAGAATATCTATTGAAAGCCGAAGTCGATATGGAAGAGTACTTTGATGTAATCCCTTACACTACGGCAGTTGCAGGGCTTTTTTTCTTTTTGATACTAATTGGATATTATTGGATCAATAGAAGCATAGCACGAAAAGTCTGGCGACCCTTTTACAAGAGCATAGATGAATTATCGAATTTAAATATTCAAAATGGCCAAACGCTTAGCCCTATTGAATCAGATATTGAAGAATTCAAGAAACTTTCTGATAATTTACTCTTTTACACCAATAGGAGTCACTCTGCCTACATGCAGCAAAAAGAATTTACTGAAAATGCCTCACATGAATTACAAACTCCTTTGGCTATTATTCAGTCAAAAGCAGAATTACTTATACAATCTAATTTGACAAAAGAGCAATTTGAAATCGTTGACCAAATCAATTTGGCTGTCAATAGAATGAATAGGTTAAACAAAAATTTACTTCTTTTGACCAAGCTAGAGAACAAGCAGTATCTAACCAATGAAAATGTAAATTTATCTGATGTAGTCAAAGAAACTCTAGAGCTTTATCAATCTAATTTTGAAAGTAAAAATTTGAGTAGCTATGCTGAAATTAAAAATTCGATCATTATAAAGGGGAATATTGCTTTAATAGAGACATTGATAAATAGTTTATTGACGAATGCTACCACTCATAATTTTGAAAATGGAAAGATCAAAGTTTACCTCAATAGTAAATCTTTGATCATTCAAAATACGGGGAATTCAACAGCTCTTGATAAAAATAAGATTTTTAAAAGATTCAATAAAGACAATAAAAACTTAGCTGGGAGTGGCTTGGGACTTGCTATATGCAAAGAGATTGTACAATTGCATGATTTTAAAATAAGTTATAGAATGATCAATGATTTACATTCTTTTAAAATAACCAATTTTACGCCTGTTACTGAAACAGTAATTTAGGATAGCTTTTAAAGCTTTTTGCCAAATTTTAATACTGTTTGAGTCATATTATTAACATCTTCTAATTTTCTTCTAATTTGTTTTTCAAATTTAGAGCTGAATTCGCTTCACACTGAATCCGCTCTATGGGAAAACTTCTACGCATTATACTTATTTTCACCTTAAGCAGTTCGACCTTTGCTATAGCACAACAGTATACCATCAAGGGACATATTACAGATGCTAAAACTAAGGAAACGCTACCATTTGTGACAGTAATGGCTGGCCAGAATGTCTATGCTTTGGCTGATGAAAATGGGAGATATGAGCTGAAAATAAGCTCTACTTCGGCTCGAAATATAACCTTGACTGTAAGACTCGTGGGTAAAAGAACGGAAAGAATAGAGCTATCATTGAACCCAAGTCAGAATATCATTACAAGAGATATAATCCTTCAAGACAACGACAATTACATGTCGGAAGTGGTCGTCACTGCCGAACGAGATGATGAAAATGTGTCTGTATCCGCATTCAAGCTTGATAAAGATGTCATTGATCAGTCACAAGCTAATAGTCTTGCTGAATTACTCCAATTGATACCTGGACAAGAGATTCGAAACCCTGATTTGCAAAGTGCCCAAGCCATCAATTTCAGATCTGCCAATACAGGTCAATCTTCTCTCAACAATTCCTTCGGAATATCTATAGTTATGAATGATAATCAGCTGAATAACAATAGCAATATGCAAGGAAGAAACCCTATTCAAACAGGCGGGTTCAACTCGCTTGGAGGTAGCAATAGTTTCAGATCCAGTTCATTTGAAGGTGGCGAAAATCCTGGTGGTGGTTTTGACCTCAGGCAAATCTCAGTGGGGAATATTGAAAAAGTAGAAGTCATCCAAGGCGTGGCATCAGCAAAATATGGGGATATGTCCAATGGTGCTATTATCATAGAAACATCTGCTGGTCAAGCCCCCCTTAACTTTTCCTTGAGGCAAGCCAGAGCTGATCAGAATTTTCAATTATCCAAAGGATTTCAGCTATCAGAAAGACATTCCATATTTGCCAATATTGATTATTTGAATAGTCGTCCTGATTTGAGAGATGCTGTCAAATCTTTCAACAGAGTAGGGGGAGGATTGATGTGGAGCGCATTCATAGGATCTGGTAAATTGATCAAAAACACACTGGATTTAAAATATAACACTACTTTAGATGATTTTAGGATAGACCCAGACTTTGCCACCGAACGAAGGGTATTATATGAAAGAAGAGGTCAAACCGTTTCAAATAGAACTTACTTCAATTTAGAAACCCCGATTTTTGACAATTTCAAAACAGTTTTTTCTTACAATGGAGGTTATGATTATTCCTTTGTTGAGCAGTTTGTCAATCCTGGTGTATTGCCAGTAACAGGATTCTTGGGCGAAGGTGTAAATGAAGGTACATTCCATCCATCTTCTTATAGAACTACTAGAGCTATTGAAGGGAAACCTGTAAATATTTCAGCCAGACTTGACTTTTCAAAAGCCCTGGTCTACAAAAATACAGATCATAATATTTCATATGGGTTCACATACAACTTTAATGGTAATTATGGTGAAGGAAGGGTGTTTGATCCACTTAGACCACTCAGAACATCTGGGGTAGTTTCTCAATTTGGGAATGAAAGACCCTTAAGCTACAGAGAAATAAATCCCTTTTTAGAGCAGTTTGGGTTTTATATTGAAGATGGCATCAAAGGAGAGTTTTTAAATAAAGGATACAATCTCAACCTTGGCCTCAGAGTTGATAACCAATTCAATAATTGGAGTTTTTCACCAAGGATCAATTCAAGATACAATGTCAATGAAAACTTAACTTTAACTGGAGCATTCGGAATTAGCTACAAAGCCCCTGGATTAATTCACCTCTTTCCTGGCCCACAATTCCAAGATATTCCTTTGATCAATTTCTTCAATGGACGTGAAATAGAGTCACTCTACCTGGTGTATACCTATCAAAGGCCAAATGATGCTTCTCAAGTCAGACCCATGCAGGCCTACCAAAGAGAAATTGGGGCTTATTTCAAAAAAGGTTTATTCAATGTAAGTGTGACAGCATTTTTGAACGAGAACAAAAATGGATTCTCTGTAAATACAAATAGAGTTGGCCTAGATGTGCCCCAATATGAACTGGTAGAAGTCAGAGAAAATCAAAGACCCATCTATCAACCAACAGGCGAAGTAAGGATAGTTCCAGTCACAGAAAGACAGGTAGTAAATGGAAATTATGATAGAAGTTATGGCTTTGAAGTAGTAGCCGCTACCAAAAAAATAGAACCTATCAACACATCTTTCAGCTTGAATTTATCTTACTATGATAGTTATTATTTCAATGATAACCTGCAATATCTGGAACGAACCAACTTTCAACCAGGAGATCCTTTTTGGTTTGGAGTTTATTCTGGTACACAATCCCAAGGAGGAAATGCAAATGGTCTATTTACAATCAATCATCACATTTCAAAACTTGGCTTGGTCATGGCACTAAGAGGACAAGTTTTTATATATAATTATCAAAGAAGCTTTCCTTCCACTGATCGTGCAGTTGGGTATTTAAATGGCAATATGGAATTTGTAGAAATACCAGAATCAGAAAGAGATAGTCCTTTCTATGATATCTTAAGTATAACAGAACAACAAGGTAATTATTTTAGAAGACCTGATTTCACCTACTTCAATGCGCACTTCAACTTAAGCAAAAACCTTGGGAAAGGAATTCGTTTCTCCTTCTTCGCTAACAATTTCCTAAATATTCGACCGGAATTATTAGATCCAACCACTGGAACTTTCCTCAGCTTCCTCAACCAAGACCCCTACTTCGGTCTAGAATTAAGATTCACATATTAACTAAAATACACACCTATGAAAAAATTATTTTCAAAAATTATGCTGGCTGGAATTGTAGCCTTTTCACTAGCATGCTCTGAAAGAGATGATAGTCCAAGAGTAGAACCAACTGATGTAACTATACAAGTCAACCATAGTGAAGATTTCGATCAAGAACCTGCTCAAGGAAGTAAGGTTACTTTAAGAAATACAACTTCTCAACAAACTTTTGAAGGTGAAACCACAGCTGATGGCTCAATCATCTTTGAAGCTGTTCCAAGTGGAATATATGATATCAGCGCAACGATCACCATGGATGCTGAAGCATTCTTTAATTTTGCCGGATACCTTCCTGATGGGGAAGAGGTAGTTTTTAACGCCAACCAAACTGCTGTACCCATCAACACCACGGCTTCATCCTTTACGGTAGAACTTCTAGCTGGTAGACTTGGTAACCTTGTGATCAAACAAGTATATGCTGCAGGATCTGATAGAGTAGACGGAGCACTCTTCAGAGATCAATTCATAGAAATTCATAACAACTCCACAGAAACTCAATACATGGATGGTCTATACATCATGGGAGTATTGGGAAGATTGGCAAATTCAGTTCAAGACTTCACTCAACCTGATGGACAATGGGACTGGACCAAATCTGTAGGAATGAATGCAGAAGGCGACCCAAATACTGATTATGTATACTCCAAGTGGTTGTACCAATTCCCAGGTTCTGGACAGCAATATCCCGTAGAACCAGGCGCTAGCATCATTTTAGCAGCTACTGCTGTCAATCACAAAGCTCCTTTTGAAGGAAACGACGGCAATACAATTACTGTCAACAATCCAGACTTAACAGTAAACCTTAGTAATGCCGATTTTGAAGTATACCTCGGAGATGACGTCCCTACACCATTAGCTTCAGATATTGATAATCAATCTGTTCCAAATATGTTAAACATCCAATGGCAAGGCACTGATTTGATTTTAGATAATAGAGGGAGAGAGTCAGTGGTAATATTTGCTTCTGATGTTGATGTCAGAACTTTTCCGAGATATGCCACGCCTAATTCACAAAATATCACAAACAATACCGTTTTAAGATATCAAATCCCTAAATCACTGATCATTGATGGTGTAGAAGGACAAGAGTCTCCGACTAATCAAGTTCCTAAGATGCTTCCGGTTGATATTGATGCTGGATTCTTCTATGTACCAGGTGGCTCATTTTCTTCTGAAGCAGGATTTAGATTGACAGCCAATACTTTCGGTGATAGAAGAGTGATGAAAGATTCTAATAACTCTGAGAATGACATTATAGGGAAAAAAGCTGATCCAAAAGGATTTGCAGATTAAGACTATCTATTCAAAAAAGGGGGGATATTTCTCCCCCTTCTCTATTCTAAAACAGAGTATCGTTCTCTATCTATGAAAAAACTATTCTACATATTAATCCTTTTAAACTTTAACTTTTCGGTCTTCGCTCAACAGGCTGACTGGAATGAAAAACTGCTCTTGAAAAGCACTCAAGTGTATTTGGATCAATTCGCGATCCAACCACTACGATCGACCTTGATAGGGCAGGAATTTGGGTTTAGTGGTGCTTATTGGGATTATACAGATGGAGAATTTCATACCATCCAAATGCCAGAAAAGGAAAGAAACTATGGGTTCTTTAGCTATGGCAATAGGGAAGTAAAAGGTTGGTTAATAGAAGGATACTTCCGGTATCAAAATCAAAAGCAAGACAGTGTAGGGTGGAAGCAAACGAGAAATGTTAACGAAACTCCTTATTACTATGGCAATATTAGGCGAGGAAATTGGAGAAATGAAATTTTCAATTCCTACATCAATGCCAGCAAGTTTTTCTTTGGAGATAAACTAGGAATTGGAATTGGTGTAGACTACTCACTGCAAACCCACAGCAGAGGAAATGATCCAAGGCCTTTGATTAATTACTATTTAATCAAACCAAAGGTACAAATCTCCTATCGGTTTATTGAGAATCATCAAATAGCAGCAGGTGTACAAATCTTGAGTGCAAAGGAAAGAGGATCTGTATCTAATTTCAATCAAAGCAATGATAGCTTTGGACGTTCAGAATATAATATTTATACCATGATGGGAGGTGCTTCTTTCAATTTACTAAGAAGACCCAATTACGAATTATTTGATGAAGGTTATGGCATTTCAGCTGCTTATTACTACACTGGTGAAAACCTCAAAATAAGTAATGAATTCAATTACTCTCTTTCCCAAAAACAATTCAATAGAAGAGGGGTAGAAGGATCTCAAAGAATTTTTGAAGAAATCGGCTTTTATGATATCGACATAATCGAAAATAAAATCTTTGTAGAATACCAGAATCAAAGCAGCGTAATTCAAGCAGTAGGAAAGCTACAAGTCAGCCAAGGAACTGATTTCAATAACCTATTGGTTGGGAACAACTTCCAGCAAGATGATTATAGTTATGGCTTGGATATTTTCTATACCTTCAAAAATCTAAATAATTTCAATTTATACTCCACGATTAATCATAATACGCATGCTATGCGGGATTTTAATGCAAGTCATGCTTATGAAATCATCAATTTTAACTATGGTATTGGTGCTCAATTCCCATTAAAGGTTTCCAAAAAATTGACCTTTTACCCTGAACTTTCGATCAATTGGAATCAGAATCTAGACCAAATTGTAAACATCATTCCCAATCAAATCAATGTCGTCAGTAGAAGCATCATGATTCCAAATATTGACTATTTCAGTTCTGAATTTAGACAAATCCAGGCAACACTATCAGCTAGATACAGCTTGGGAAAATTTGATCTTAACCCAGTCATATTTGGTAACTTCAACAATTTTCAACCATTAACTACACTCAATTCGGACTATTTTGAAATAAGGAATACACAAAGACAGACCATAGGATTCAGCATCAATTTTATCCATTGATTGTCAAACCCAAATAATTTAGAGTTATCAAATGACTAAGCGTAAAATCATCATATTATCTACCATTACTTTGCTGACCTGTATAGGATGGGTTCAAGTCTCTCAGAAGTATACAGCGGACCAACTCAGACAAATTTATTCTCAGCCATCTGAACATTGGCCTGAGCCACATGTAGACGAGGATGTTGAATTTAGAGAAATTGGCTTGATGCCTGACAATCCGTATAGAAATGTAGATTCCCTCAAACCAGTGATCGAATTAGGTAAAGTACTTTTCTTTGACCCTAGATTATCTTCATCAAATCAAATCAGCTGTGCTACTTGTCATGATCCAGAATTAGGCTGGTCAAATGGAAGATCTCAATCTGTAGGTCATAACCATCAAGTAGGAAAAAGAAACTCTCCAGGGCTCAACAATATTTGGCAAACAGAACCTCTTTTCTGGGATGGTAGAGCTGCCACTCTGGAAGAACAAGCCTTGATGCCTGTGGAAGATCCGATAGAAATGCACCAGAAAATTCATTTTTTACCAACGAAGCTTTCCAAAATTGAAGGATACAAGAAATACTTCATAGAAGCCTTTGGAGATGATTCTGTTACAACAGAAAGACTTTCCTCTGCTCTTGCTTATTTCCAACGATCCTTAACAAGTCGTACAAGTGACTTTGACCAATTTATGAAAGGGAGAAAAGATGCACTTTCTGACGAAGCTATCCAAGGAATGCATTTATTCAGGACAAAAGCCCGATGCATCAATTGCCATAACGGACCATTTTTTACCGACAATAAATTTCATAATCTAGGCTTACACTTCTATGGAGGAAGGTTTGAAGATTTAGGTAGATTTGATTTTACAGGTGATCCAAAAGATATTGGCAAGTTTAAAACTCCTTCACTGAGAGATGTCATGTATACAGGACCATGGATGCACAATGGCTTCTTCAATGATATCATGGGAATCATGCAGATGTATGATAATGGGATGGCAAGACCCAAACCACGACCTGGAATGGAAGATGATCCAAACTTTCCTGAAACATCACATTTACTCAAGAAACTAGACTTGTCACTGGAAGAAAAAGAACACTTAATTGCCTTTCTTCATGCACTCTCTGCACCAAATTTTAGAATGGCAAGACCTGAAATCCCTAAATAAAAAAAAAGAGGCTGTCCCTACATACGAGACAGTCTCTTATAATTTGAATCAATATAAAACTCACCTCAATCCATCCCAATTAATCAGTGCATTCCAAACCATAGGCGCATCATGATGATTGAGGAATCTATGCAATGGATCAAATGTGAAGGCTAAAACATTGCCTCGACCAACAGGCACATTGAATACAGTTCCATGACCAATGATCTCTTGTTCATTTCTTACCATACCAGCAACTACATAAGGCTTTGATTTTTCTTCCTTAGCTTCCACCTTCTCACTTTTAGGCTTATCAGTCATCCCAAGAATTGGGCCTTCATAAGGAATCTCATCTTTCAATGGCTTGCTTCCATACTGCACAAGCATCAAATCTCTGTTGTATTTATTCGTTTGCAACAATGGACCATTACCCCTAAAAATCGAAAATTCCTCTGGATATCCATTGACAATTGGTGAACTGGATTTTCTCACTTTTGCCATCACAATAGACCCCGGATGGAATAAACTACCCGAACTGACTGGACTCAACTCAGGTGCAAGACCCAATTCCGCCATGATAGCTGCACTATTTTCTAAGGCTATCAGCAAGCCGCCATCTTGTACAAATTTTCTCAAATGCTCTATGCCCCCAAATCCAGGTCCACCTGTCATATCACTGGTAGAAGCGGGAACCCCATGGCTCGGGAATTCGGCTGTTTGGGTATAGGGCATAGGTCCAAATTTGCTGTCTACTCCATTGATAAACATTTTTGCATTGCCTCTCACCCGAGGAATCAAGATCACATCATACTTAGATTTCAAGTTTCCAGCCTTCAACTCGTCCTTATCGATCGAAGTATAAGGAATTCCCCTCTGCTCAAAAGTATACCTTGACCAGCCTTCATCTTGGGTATTGTACCAGGTATGATAGATGGCTACTCGTGGAAGGTTGATTGACTTCTGTTCAAATCTAGAAAAATCAGCTGAACTTGCTTCAAAATCTAATCCAAAAGTTTCTGCTAACTGTTTGATTTGGTTCAAATTTGTTTTAGTAATAATTACAGAGCCAGCGGGAAATACTTTCTCGTTGATTGATTCTGTTTTCTTCAAAACAGTAATTCCAGCATTCTTATTTTGTTGCTTGAGCGCATATAAAGCTGGAAGGACATTGTTTTGAGCTTGATAAGTATGGATAAAAGCATTGCCGCTGCCATCCACTTTTCCATCGTATTTCACCTCTTCTGTTAAAAGTTTATAAGAAGATAGATTTTTGCCATCTAGCTCACCCAAAGCATCTACCTCAACTCCATATAAATTGGGTAAAGTCCAAGCGATGGCATCATAAGGAGGAAATTTGGCATCTTTTGGATAGGCCTGAGGAGTCATCAATGAAACCAAAAGATTTCTATAAGGCTGCTCAGATAAAACCAAGTATTCATCCGCTGATTCATGTACCTCTATACCTTGAACCATCAATTGATTGGCTAAGTAAGCAACCATAGCAGGATCCCTTTGTGCTTTGGCAATCGTAAAAGCTTTAGGTCCTTCTGTTCTACCTTTTTCTACGCTGTTGAATCCTTTTTTATAAAAATTTCGAAGCAACATTTTGCCATTATTGGCGGCATAGGAAAGAGAAGCAATCACTCCTGTTTGCGTATAATTGATATTATTTCTAAAAGACCACAATACTTGTGGCGTAGCAGGATCTGGTCTATACCATTCTTTGGAAGTTGCGAGATCACCCGCATAGCGAGAGGTAGACAGATCTCTCAAATAAGTATCTGCACCTGCATTGCCATAAGTTTCATAGAAACGACCGTTGGAATTATGATTATTAGCTACCCAAATACCATATCCTGGCCACCAGCCATCATAAAAAGCCCATGTGAATGCTCCTGGCATCCCTTGTGCAGCCACTTCAGCCACATCATGATTGCCCATTACTTGCCATTCACTTTGGGTAATCGGGTCTACAAAGTCATTATATGGCCCAGTCCCTGTAGAAACGTAGAGTAGGGGAACAGACTCGTGTAAATCCAACATCACAGTTGGGTGAAATTCAAAAAACCCTTTGAAGATGGATTTTGTGATGGCTTGTGAAACTTGTAGTCCATCTCTGTTATTGTCATGAAAAACATATTTACCCCAATAGGGTACTGACCTTGGAAATCCATCATCAAATAACTCTCTACCTTTAGTGTGTCTGTAATACCAATCCACTTGTTTATCCCAACCATCAGGTTCAGAAACAGGATTGATGACTGTAATGATATTTTCTCTAATTTCTTTGATATGAACAGCCTCAGAAGTCACCAATCGATAAGCTAGTTCCATCAACATTTCTGGGGCCCCCATCTCGGTAGCGTGCATACCCGCGCTCACATAATATATAGGTTTAGCTGTTTCGATGATTTTTTCGGCCTCTTCCACACTGGTCTTCCTAGCATCAGCCAAAAGCGCTGTTTGTGTTTTGTACTGATCCAAATTCTGGATTGATTTTTCATCTCCTATGACAATCAAATAAAACTTTCGACCTTCCTCTGTTTCGCCCATTTCCTGCATGTGAACCATGGGGGAAGTTTCAGCTAATTGCTGATAGTAGGCGTAAATCTCAGAAGTTCTATGAACATGCCCTTCTTCGCCAATGATATGTCCAAAATGCTTCAAAGGAGAAGGAATATTAGGATGAACAACAAGATCCAGTAAAGACTGAGGCAAAAACCGCTTGTCTGTTGTAAAATCCTTGATCTTCTGATTATATACCTGATCTATTTGCTGAGCATTAACCTGACCTAGGTATAAAAAAAAGATCAATAGCAGGATAGCATTGTAACGTTTTTTCATAGTGAATTAATTAGTGATCATTCAATCTACAAAAAATCTATCCAATCAGATATGGCATTTACATGAAATCCATTCAAAATCGATCAATGGTCAAAATATGTCAATCATCGAACACCGAGCAACCTAAAGGGTAATAAAAAAATACTCCTGATCAAATCAAACGACAGATTGATCGCAAAACCTAATAATCTAAAGGGAAGCAGTAAAAGCCAAACGATAGGATAAAGGAATAATGCCAATATGGCAATAGGCCAACAGATGATCAAGAGTATCAACCAAAGCAGAAATGTCATCATATTTAATTTTTTTAGATCTACTCACAAAATAGCTTCCAAACTTAAAATGGGTGTTCTAATGTATAATTTCATCATTTTAACATCAGTAGATGTCCTATTTCGGACAATTATATTTACAGTTTCGGACAATTTCAGATAAACTGATCAATGTCATACTTTTAACTGATTGACATTTTGAATTTATGCTTGTAAATTCTGCAAATTTGAGCAAGAACCAAATAAGCATGCTGAAAACCTTTCAAATAGAGCAAAATGAATTCTTGAAGGAAATCGGAAACATTGCCAGATTTACTGGTAAGTTCTTCAGAACAGTCATCAAGCCGAAACAAGAATACAAGGAGTTTCTCAACCAATGTTTCTGGATCGGCTTCAAGACATTTACATTGGTGGGCATCACTGCATTCATCATGGGTTTGGTATTGACCATTCAGTCGAGACCAACTTTGGTAGAATTTGGTGCTGAATCCATGCTTCCAGCCATGGTTTCTGTTTCTTTGATACGTGAAATCGCCCCGGTCATCACAGCATTGATCTGTGCGGGTAAAATCGGATCTGGAATCGGAGCCGAGTTAGGATCTATGCGCGTGACAGAGCAGATTGACGCTATGGAGGTATCAGGTACCAATCCATTTAAATACCTAGTAGTAACGCGCGTAATGGCTGCAACCCTGATGGTACCTGTATTGAGTAGCTTGGCCAATGCCATTTCGCTCTATGGTGGTTACCTAGGTGTAAATATCAGAGGTAGTGTCAGCTGGAACCTCTATTGGTTCCAGGTATTTGATGCTTTAAGTTTTGGAGATTTGATTCCAGCTATTGTCAAAACTTTCTTCTTTGGTTTTGCCATAGGTATCATAGGCTGCTACATGGGCTATTATTCCAAAAAAGGAACAGAAGGAGTAGGTCGTTCCGCTACAACTGCTGTAATTGTAGCTTCCTTATTGGTCTTCATTATTGACTTGATTGCAGTACAAGTGACGGATTTATTGGGCTTGACATGATCGATATGAAAAATTCAACTCCCATAGTAGAAGTCAAAAATCTATATAAGTCCTTTGGAAGCAACCATGTGCTCAAAGACTTCAGCATGGAAGTTTCACCTGGCGAAAATATCGTAGTCTTAGGTAAATCTGGTTCTGGCAAATCAGTCCTGATCAAATGCATCATCAATCTGATTCAAGCCGATGCTGGATTGCTTAAAATCCTTAATCAATCCATTCAGGATATGGATGAAGATGAGGTAGATCAACTGAGGTCAGAAATTGGATTCCTTTTCCAAAGCAACGCCTTGTATGACTCCATGACCGTAAGGCAAAACTTGGAATTCCCACTAAGAAGGCATTGGAGTACCGACCATCGGAAACAAGGGGCGGAAAAAGCAGTATTAGAAGCATTGACAGATGTTGGGCTTGCACATACTATCGATATGATGCCCGCAGAACTTTCAGGTGGAATGAAAAAAAGAGTAGCACTAGCACGTTCGCTGATTCTCAAACCTAAGGTGATTCTTTATGACGAGCCCACTACAGGACTTGATCCGATTACATCAAGAGAAATCTCAGAATTGATGGTACATGTTCAAAAAAAATATAATGCAACATCGATCATCATTTCTCATGACATGAACTGTATTCGCATTACTTCCAATCGGGTCATCATGTTGATCGATGGGAAAAATTATGCAGAAGATACATTTGAAAATTTAAAAAAATCAACGGATCCTAAAATCCGTGAATTCTTTGACTAGCCATGAAAGAAAAAAAAGAATTGAATAGCGCAAAACTTGGACTAATGGTCATAGCTGGTGTCCTATTCCTAGTTTTTTCTCTATATATGATTGGGAAAAACCAAAATCTATTTGGCTCTTCTGTTGAAGTTGTGGCTGTGATGGACAATGTCAATGGACTCGTACCTGGCAACAATGTCCGATTCAAAGGAATGGATATCGGCACAGTAAAATCTATCGATATGGTCAACGATTCCTCTATATTCGTTTACTTTTTGGTCAAAAGAAAAATGCAACCAAATATCAAGCAAAATGCTTTGACTTCTATCAATACAGATGGATTAATGGGGAACAAAATTCTTCAAATAATTCCTCAAGATGGAGATGCTAGGCCAATAATTGAAGGAGATACGCTATACCCGCAAGATGTTCTCAGTACTGATGAAATGCTGAAAAGGCTTGGCTCCACGGGGGATTATTTTGAACGCATAGCTGTCAATCTTTACGATATCACCAATAAACTCAATCAAAGCGAGGCACTATGGAAAGTACTTTCTGATCAAGAAATGACAGCTGATATCAAAAGTACTATCAAGGAACTTAATCTAGCTAGTCGCAATGCTACGGCTATGACGAAATCAGGCTTGGACTTGTTGAAAAAATTAGAAGTGGGTGAGGGGTTGGTCCATACTGCGTTTACAAATGAAACGCTAAGCGAACAATTGATAGCTTCTATGGATAATGTCATACAAACCAGTGAAAATGCCGTCACCTTGATAGCTGAAATCAGAAACTGGCTGACTGAAATTCAAGAAGCAGAAGGAACGGTAAACCTAATTCTCCAAGATAGTGCTTTAAGAGCTGAAATTCAGCAAACTATATCCAACCTTGAATCAGGAACTGACAACTTCAATCAGAATATGGAAGCCTTAAAACAGAATTTTCTATTCAGAAGGTATTTCCGTAGGCTGGAGAAAAAAGAGTAGAGTAAAATCAAATGAACTAGTTTCTACCATTCCACATCTTCAAGCCTCCTTCAAATGCCATATGGTTGTTGCCTAATCTACATTTCTCAGGGACTTTGCTCAGGTGTTTGGAATTACCTCCACCTAGGACAATTTCATCTGGATTGAATGCTGTATCAAAACGTCTGACAACATAATTCACATGCTTATTCCATTTGACCAAGCCTAGTTTTTTGAATCCACGCTTGCCTACATAATCTTCAAATACACCCTTCTTGTAAGACAAATGCGCTAATTCCATGGGAACCACATGACCCTCACTGACCAAGGCCGAACCAAGTCCAGTACCCAAGCCTAAAAATAACATGGTCCCCTTGTCATAAGAGCCAAGTGCTTGCATGGCCGCGTCATTGAGGATTTTTACAGGTTTACCAAAAGCTGACTCAAAGTCAAAACCTCTCCAGCCTCCACCTAGATTGACGGGTTCGGAAGCAATTTTTCCATTTTTTACCACACCAGGAAATCCTATGGAAATCACTTCAAAGTCCCAATCTTCTGTGTACCGCTTCACCTCAGCGACCATAAAACTAGGATTCATAAAATTTCCTGATGGGATTTTTCTTCTTTCCTCTCCATTATTTACCCTAACCTTCACATTGGATCCACCGATGTCTATGACAAGTATTTTCAAAATTGATGCGTTTATAGTTCTTCTAGCTAAAACTAAATCAATTTTTCTTTATATCCAATCTTGTCATTGGACTTAAATATTCGCTATATCTAAGAAAAAAATCTTGATCTATAGCTCCAAATGGTAACACTTCAACTTGGCTCTTTTAAAGCTTACCTAATAAAAAAGCTGTCTCCTCAAACAATATTGACTTCAGCAACTCAGAGTTATAGCATAGGCAGTTCCCTGATGAGTTGATGTCGAAATTGAGTATGCCAGACATACTGAAATTTTAAAAATGAATCTTTCGCAATTCAGCTATGTTTGGAACTTGAAATGGAAATCCCAAAATCCAATTGTAAAAATGAATATACCAGATCTATCATATACCTATAGCAATCTTCCTCTGCAATTTTTTTCCTTACAAAACCCCATTCCAGTTAAATCACCTGAAATGCTCCTTTTCAATCATGAATTAGTAGAGCAATTGGGTATTGATGATCTTCAAATTAACGATTGGTTAAAAATATGCTCAGGTAATCAAATAATCCCTAATTCTAAACCTTTGGCTCAAGCTTATGCAGGGCATCAATTTGGTAATTTCACCATGCTAGGAGATGGAAGGGCTATTTTATTAGGAGAAAAAAGAGGTAAAGATGGCTTGCTTTACGACATACAGCTCAAAGGTTCTGGCAGAACACCCTTTTCCCGTGGTGGTGATGGAAGAGCGACTGTAAAAGCCATGCTCAGAGAATACCTGATTTCAGAGGCCATGCATGGACTGGGAATCCCAACTTCGCGTTCATTAGCTGTCGTAAAAACAGGGGAGCAAGTTTACAGAGAGAAAAATTATGATGGTGCTATCCTTACGAGAGTGGCTAAAAGTCATCTTCGCGTGGGTACTTTTGAATACGCTTATCAATTTACAACTTTGGAAGATCAAAAGGCACTTACGAAATACGCTATCTACAGACATTTTCCCGAATTAAAAGATGCTGATAATCCAGCCCTAGAATTGTTAAAAGCTGTTCAGCAGCTACAAATCAGATTGATTGTAGCATGGATGCGAGTCGGTTTCATTCATGGTGTCATGAATACGGATAACATGACCATCAGTGGTCAAACAATCGATTATGGCCCATGTGCATTCATGAATGCCTATGATCCACAGACAGTTTTTAGTAGCATTGATTCTTCAGGGAGATATGCCTTCGGCAACCAACCCAAAATTGCTCAGTGGAACCTTTCTCGCTTGGCAATAGCATTGGTCAATCAAATCGATGAAGATCAAGATAAAGCTGTTCAATTGGCTCAAGATGTCATCAACAACTTTCCTCAATCTTATCAAAGTGAATACCTTGGGATGATGCGTGACAAACTGGGATGGCTAGGAGAGGAGGAAGGTGATCAGCTTTTAATAGATGACCTTTTGCATATGATGCAAAGATTCCAAGCTGACTACACCAATACATTTTTAGGTATTGCTTCAGGAGAGTTTCAAGATGAAAAACTATTTGAAAGCCTCGAATATCAAGACTGGTATATGAACTGGCTGAAAAGAGCAAGTCAAAATGGCCGCCCGTTAGAAGAAGCAATCACACAAATGAATCAATACAATCCACAATTTATTCCAAGAAATGATAAAGTCGAAGCAGCGCTAGATTTAGCTGCTGAAGTTAATGATTTCAGTTTATTTAAAAAATTACTGGATGTTCTTCAAGATCCATACACACCGAAAATAGGATATACCGCTTATCAATTTCCACCACAAAATCGAGATGAAGGTTATCAAACATTCTGTGGAACTTGATAAAAAATGCTATTTTGCAAGCAGATAGAAACCACCCCAAAATATTAAACCACAGACATGATCATCAGAGAAATCAGCCTAGAGGAAGCCTTGCCTATTAGGCACCTAGCCATGTGGCCTGACAAAGACCTTGACTTTGTGAGGGTTCCAGGAGACGAAGAAGCCACACATCTAGGCCTTTTTGCCAATAGGGAACTGATTTCTGTAGTGTCCGTCTTCAAAAAAGAAGATGGAGCTCAATTTCGAAAATTTGCAACCCTTCCAAAACACCAAGGCAAAGGCTATGGGAGCAAATTGCTAGTCTATATGATCGGATTTATGCAAAAGCGAGATGTCCCTAAAATTTGGTGCAATGCAAGGGTGTCGAAAGTTGACTTTTATTCAAACTTTGGCTTGGTTACAACCACAAAAACTTTTCAAAAAGCAGGAATGGATTATGTGGTGATGGAAAAAATGCTCTGAGAGTTCTTTTTAATTAGTAAAGCTAATTCAAGCTAAGACACAAAAAAGTCTTAGCTAAAAGAGCAAATATCTATAAGATCAGTAACATCCGCTAAACCCGTGTCACCGGCGTTACATCTCAAATTGTAATTCCCACTAAGACGAAAAGAAATTTTTGAATATTAGCTTACTCTTAATAAACTACAAATCATCTATTAAATGGCAATTCATTGACAAACCTAAATCCACGATTCATCAACAGGTAATCAGCTTTAATTTTTCGTTTTGCACTTACTTGGTATTGATTATTACCAATAGTAGTCGTCAGTGAATAGGTGCCGTCTTCTAACTCCGTAACGAATAGCTGATATGGATCTTCTTGTTCTGAAGAGGATACAAAATTGATTTCACCCTCATTCCATATTTGCTCAATGGTGTAGTAATTTTTTGTTTTTGCACGATTGATTGTCATGATCGTTTGCCCCTGGATGATGACTTTTTCCCAATGTGCAGTTGCTGATAGGTTTTCTTTGCCTTCAATTTCAAAATGCGTTACTTCATATACGCCTTCCCATTCGTTGAGATAAGTCCTGAATGACTGGCTAGCAACATGACCATAAGCAAGGCTCAATGGAATCAGCGCTACAAGGATAGTTTTTGCACCATAATAGGCTATTTTATCCCACTTACTTACCAATGGATAGGATATAGAGCGAATCTGAGTTGGTTGATGTAAGATAAAAAATGAAATCAGTGACTTGAAATATGGCAAAGCTATCAATATAGAAAACATCAATAAATGACCTGAAAATAACTTTACCGGAACATCAAAAGAAAGATTCACAATAAAAATATTGGTACAAACAGCTATGGAAAGTAAAGCCCCTAATAATACAGTTCTCCTAAATAGCAGCAACATACCCGCAAGGATTTCAGACACTCCCATAAAACCCTTATATAATGATGAATACCCAAAAAACCTCCATGCAAGCCCCATAGGTGAAGATTCGCCATATGTAGTTTCTAAAGCCATCAAACTAGGACTTGGAAACTGACCATGCAAAAACTTAATCACTCCATAAGACACCAATGTAATACCAATAAAATACCGCGCATAAACCAATGCAGCAGGATAGACCTTGTGAATAAAATCATATTTTCTAAAAACAAGCCTAATTACCAACACAATAATCACAGCTACCAAAGAATAGCTCAATAAGGCAACATAATCTAAGGTGGTATCCCCACTGCCATTCATTTCCTGATAACTTACAGGCTTGTAACCTAAAAGGTACTCGGCAGTCCAAATATTAAGTTTGGCTTTGAAATTATTGATCTGCTTTCCCAGTAATTGATAACCATAAGGCATGTAGTTGATTGGAAATGGAAAACAATAAATAAAAATGTACATCGCTAAAAAGAGCTTAGGAAATGTTTTGAAATTGTATAAAATTCTGTTCATAGCCTTAAATATTTAAAAGCAAGTAAATGAATTTCTTGGTAAGTCATCAATTAAAAAATCTTAAATTTTGTTAGTCAATGTTCAAAACAATTTAGAATTAAATCTTATTGTAACAATATGAAAATAATGACTTTGGTGATATTTATCTCCCTTCTTATAGTTCACAGATCCATGACAATGAATCCATTAATCTTTAATTTTGGAACCAAATTCAAAGAATTGGAATAATCTTATCAGATAAAAAATAGGGGGAATTTAAACTTTGGAAAGATTACATCAAATTTATTTAAAAGCGTAGGTATCATTCTTTTCAAAATTAAATCTTCTAATACCGCTGCATTTAATTCGCTTATATTCAAAATATTATATTTCAAAATACATTGATCCCAATATTTATTCTTTTAATAGTTTGTTTGAAAGTGGGATTATTTGTCAAACTTATTTTTTCTTTTCCGTATAACAAACTAGGTATCATAAGAAAGTTTTATGTTTAAAATAATCAAATCAATCCTTCTACTAGCCTCAGTAATGTTTTTAGCTTCAAGTTGTGCAGTACATTATGTTGGAACATGGCAGAATTATGATGAGGGAAAGGAATTAACCGATGAAGGCAATTATGCTATAAAAAATGATACCATAGGGATCTCCCACGCCTTCAATACAAGCAGTGGAAAGATTCAGATCAGAATGGAAAATTATTCAAATAAGCCACTACTAATCAATCTGACCAAATCCGCAATGACTGTCAATGGAAAGGCTATGGGCTTTGTTGATGGAAAGTCGACTATTTTCGGAAATTTGAATACTTTTGGAACAGGTGAATTTGGCGCAATTAGCTATTTGAATGCAGAAATGCAAACAACACCCAATACCATTATTATTCCTCCATTCTCTTTTGCTGAAGGACAATACACAAATATCAGAGTAGAAAAGCAAATGGTAATAGGGGAGAAATTTGACGGGAATTGGACTACCTATCCTCTATTTGATGAACCCATGTACATGAAAGTACTATTTTATAATCAGGATGACAGCCCGCTGAAACTTACCAGTTTTATCAATTACTCCTTATTGGATAAAAACAATCAGCCAGAAGTAACCAATACTTTAACACAAAACTTTTACTTATCAAGTTATGCAAGGCTGAGTAATATTAGCCGCAAAACTTTAGATCAAAAATTAATCTCTCGAGAAGACATGTCCACTTACTATGAACTTAAAGGATTAGGCTTCTTGGGAGGCTTATTACTAGGGGCGATTATAGTAGGAGCTATTGTAGGAGAGCCAGAGGAGTAGTGATCTTGTTTTATAATTATTTATAGCATTTCCTAAGCGATTTAGTACCTACTTCGTTTACTCAACTATCAGAATTCTCAGTCCATGGGTAAGCCTTCTCAAGTTTGAGTTGAAACTTTATACCTAATAGAGCTAATAATATAATTTCCTTATTTTAGCGCTATAAACTCAATAGTCAGTAATAATGAGCTTCTTCAAAGAATTACCAAAAAAGCTTCCATTGAAATTATTAATATTTCTATGCATGCTATTGAATATAAGCATTGCATCAGCCCAAGATCAGACATCAGGACCTTTCAATATCATTCAAATTGAAGGGATTAGAGTTTTTGGTAAATCCATAGATCACCAAACGAGATGCGTGCATTGGCATTCTAACTTAGATGTCATTGCTATCAAATTCAAATGCTGCGATAAGTATTATCCTTGCTTTTCCTGTCATGAAGAAGAGGCCGACCATGAGCATCAGGTTTGGCCAAAGGCTGAGTTTAATCAAAAAGCTATCCTCTGTGGCGTTTGTGGTCATGAACTTAGTGTAACAGATTACATGAACGCCAACAATACATGTCCAAAATGTGAAGCCAGCTTCAATCCAGGCTGTAGCAATCATTACCACCTGTATTTTGATGTGGAAGAAAAGAAAAAAATAAAGACAAAAAAGATTAATAAACATGAAAAAAGTCGGTAAACCTATGACAGATCAACCGACTTTTCCAATTAGATGGTTTCAATGAACTTATTCACTTCTTCTTTAGACTTACCAGTTTTCTTCTGGATTTTGCCAAGCAACTCATCTTCCTTACCTTCTACATAGACTAGATCATCATCAGTAAGGTCACCATACTTCTGTTTGAGTTTACCCTTTATTTGATTCCAATTTCCCTTCATTTTATCTTTTATCGCAGTCATATTTTTCTTGTTTATAAGATTTAATATTGCATTAATTAACGTTTCTCTTTTTGATCATCTCTTTGATCACGATCAGCTTGCTCGTTACTTCTCACAAATTGACCTGATTTTTGATCCTGATCTCCTCCTCTTTGTTCTTGATTTTTCTCTGAGATGATGTTGCTGCCTTGTTTTTCATCTTTCCTTTCTTGACGATCAGAATGATCTTTTCCAGCCTGAACTTGACCAAATTGCTCTTGCTTTCTGTCATTCTCATGCTTTTCTTTCGGTTGAGAGAAATCGCCTTTTCTTTTCTCTTGATTTTTTTCTTGGTAATCTTTCATGGTAGTTAGGGTTACATCAACCTCGTTGTTGATACTCAAAAGTGAGGAATTTTTCAACAAAATAATTACATAATTAAAAGATAAACTTGCAAAATTTTAATTAAAACAGCTATTTGATAAAGTCTTAGAAATCAAATAAAAACTAATATATATCCTAATTTATGGTGCTGTGGGATTGGTTCACCTATCTATAAGTAGCGTTTACCAAGCTATATATAGCCTCTCCTCATACCTTAGGTACAACTCTACAGATACATCATTTATAAAAACAGCTCTATTATCTTTAAAATCACATCCTTATCATCCTCACAGGTCCAGCAGCACCTGGTCTTCCCATTGAGTTGAGTGGATTTAGCTTGCTATTGAGTTTGTATGTAAAACTGAGCATAATAATCCTACCCAGATTATTGGTTACAGTCTGCTCTATAAAATTCACATCGGCTCGCTGCGATACTCCAATATTTTGATTAAGGAGATTATTTCCAGATAGTTTGATTTCACCCATGTTATTTTTCAAAATAAATCGACTCAAAGAGATGTTGAGTAGGGGGATTGCCTCATTGAAATCGGTAGTCTTAGAGTTAAACTTCAGATAATTGAAATTTGCAGCAAAAGCATATTTCTCAAGGAATGTCAAACCCAATTCAACATTATAGTTTTGATTGAAGAACAATTGGTTTTGTTGAGCATTGAAGGTATATGCTGTAGATTGTCTGCTGATGTTGGATGAAAAACCGAAATTAACCAAATCCTTCCATGTAAAATCGTAACGCAAATTTCCACCTAGGTTATTGATTTGTATCCTGTCTTCTAGCTCGTTGATTTGATTATACCCATTGCTGTAATTAATATTAGGACCTAGATTAAATCTGCTATTCAATGAAGGTATAGGAAAGCCAAGATTCACTGTACCTCCAAATAACATATTACTACGAACATTGACAGGAGTGATCGTCCTAACCTGCCTCTCATCAATGCTTTGAGCGTTTACAATGGCATTTTCTGTAAAATTGGCAAATCCATTCGCAAAAAGATTAATGAACTTTCCCATATCAAAGCTATTGTAATTCAACTGCAATCTATGATTGTATGCAGGCCGTAATGTTGGATTCCCCACATAGATATTCAATGGGTCTGCATTATTGATCACAGGCTGCAACTGCTCTATATTTGGTTCATTCACAGAGGTTTGATAATTGATCATCAGGTTTTTCGTATTGCTCATGCTGTAATTCATCCTGAGGCTTGGAAGCAAATTCTGAAAGTTATTACTTATCGTATCATCAAATAGGAGTAACTCTCCATTAAGAGCTGTCGCTTGCAGGGCTAGTCCTGCTACCAAATTGTATTTTCCCGCATTATAAGACACATTAGCTCCAGGTCGATGATAGGTATAGACAGCATTGAATTGATTACTAAGCGCTTGATTGAATACCAGATTTTCACCGACTCTATCAAACACTGCTCTATCTACTTCACTTCGATTTTGTCTAAAATTATAGACCAATTCCAAATATTTTCTTCCTCCTAAAGGAGAAGTATATGAAACATTCGAACCATAATTCAAAGCTTGGTTCTGTTGTCTATTTTCTTGCTCAATCACTTCTACACTTGGGGATTCACCAAAAAATTCATTGGTGGCAGACAAGAATCCTTCGTAATCACTCGCATTGATTCCAAAAGTTAGATTGGCTGAGATTGTATGTCCAGGTTTGTTAAACCTATGTCTCAATAACATTTCAGTATTGGCTTGGTAGGTATCACCATTCGTCAAATTGGTCCTATTTCCTCGGTTGAGAAGATTACCAGATAAGTCCCTATTGACTGTTTCACTCCGTCCAAATCGATCAGATTGAGTAAATTGAGCATTGTTGGTGGACCGAAAAGAATTGAGACTATCTATGCGATGATCTAAGATCAAATTCAGTCTGTGATTATTGGAGGCATTATCTTGAATGCTCCTTTCTTCAAATGTAAAATCACCAGAAGGGAAGAAATTCAACCGATCTGTATCTTGTGAAATCTGATGATTGAGTTGGTTGAAAAAGTAGCTACTTCTCAACTGTGTTTTTTTCGAGAAATCTTGGTTGACATTAGCTCCATAGGCATGACTATCCATGATACCATTCATGCGCTGACCTGAATTAATCGGAATACCTGCACTTCCACCTCCAGGTCCACCCACTGTGATTCTCACTTGTCCTCCTGCTCCCCCCATACTTTGCACACCACCTTGAAAATTGAGATAATCAGTTATCGAAAAACCCTGCTCGTTGATGTTATTAGAAAGCCCTAAAAATGATAATTGTTGATTTTCTGAAAACCTGTTAAGATTACCTTGTAGTTTATAGCGCTGATCTGTTCCGTACGCCCCGGTGAAATTACCAAAAAACCCTTTTTTGAAATCATTTTTTAACTTTAGGTTTATGGTTTTTTCGCGCTGTCCATCGTCTATTCCTGTAAATTGGGATTGCTCAGACCTGCGATCTAGGATTTGGACTTTTTCTATTGCTTCAGCCAGTAGGTTCTTTGTTGCCAGTTTTGGATCAGTTCCAAAAAACTCCTTACCATCAACCAAAATCCTATTGACTGTTTCTCCTTGCGCTTTGATATTTCCTTCTTGATCCACTTCCACACCTGGCAGCCGCTTGAGCAACTCCTCTACATTAGCATTAGGTTGTGTTTTAAATGCATCCGCATGATACTCTATGGTATCCTTCTTGATGGTAATAGGAGCAATGTCTTGGATAGTAACTTCTTCTAATTCGGCTGTACTTTCCTTCATTTGAATAATGCCCATATCCAAACTAAGCGCGTTTTCAGGCCTTTCTACAAGGCGGTAGAATGTTTCCATTCCCATGAAAGTCACCTGTACCAGACAAACTTGCTCAGTAATATTTCTTATTTCAAATTCTCCTTTAGCATCACTTATTCCGAAGGCCAAAAGCGTTGAATCTGAAGGGCTCAAAAGCGTCACTGTTGCAGATCGCAAAGGCTCTGACTGACTGTCTTGCAACTTGCCCATAAAGGACCATCGGCTATTTTGCGCAGTGGCATGGATTGAGGCGCTAAGCAATAATAGAAAAATACAAGTAATCAGCTTTTTCATAATTCAATTCTAGTAGTATAATTACATTATCTATTTTCCGTTCCTTAACTTTGACTTGTCTGTAGAAAGTACGATGTACCAAGTGCCAAGCCCTTAACACCTTAAAAAGAAGCGATTGACAAGCAATTCAAGCCTATCCTCCATATCAAAAATCTGATTTATTTAATGAAGAAAACTTCCATAAAATCAAAAGCCAGAATTTTTGAATCTTCCAATTTTCCAATCTTTAATGACTAAAAACTCCTTATAAATGTCCTTACACTTCCTTGACCTTGCATTTGAACCCCCATATTTTTCATTTGCTCTTCTAGCATAGCACGGTAGGCTTCATCACTGATTTCTTGTCCGCCTTTTGGAGCTTTTAGCTCATTTTTCTTCAATGCCCTCCATTCAATTTTATCAGCACTGATAATCATGTCATCATCATTGATAGCTACTTCGAGAATCAATCCTGGCAAACCCTGGAAATTCTCAGGCCCAAGAGGGATTCTAATTTCTTCTGTATACCAAGCCTTTATTGCTCTTTGATTTTCGTCTGTATAGCTAGCACTTTTACACAGAAGACCTTGAATCTCTTTCGTCTCATTTTCAAGTTTCCAAGGAATCCTGTTAAGCTCCCTTTTGGTAAGGTATTTTTTACCCATAAACTCTCTAACCAAAGTGATCATTGACTCTTTTCTATCCTGATAAGTCTCATTAGAATTCATGGTACGCATGACCATGCGATTACCACCGCTTGCCTGATCAAAAGGATTTTCTTCCTCAGGAACAGTTCTATAAAGGCTTTCACTTGGATTAAAAAGCAGAATATTTTTTGTTACATTAAATTCAGGAATCATGGCTTTCAACTCCTCTCGCTCAGCAGGAAGTCTCTTGTGCATGTTGATTTTAGTTTGGTAAATAATGGCGCCCTCTTCAGCATGTTGGCTGATAAATGACCAAAGGGCACATAGGAGCATCACAAACATGTATTTTTTCATATTCTTAAGATTTTAATTTAATCAAAGCTCAATTTTGCTAATCGAATTGTTGCATCAAATGTAGGAAGTGAAAAATCCCGATTAGGTTAATCAAGCTGTAAACAAGGTTAATTAAGGTTAATGAGGCTAACTAGCCCTAAAAAAAGCACTTATCTTTGTTTTATGACTAAAAAGAACAAGTCCTTCTTAATCCTGATGACATCTAGTATCCTTGTGATGCTTGTACTTCAAGGGCTATGGCTACATGCTGTATACCAAGATTATAAATCAGGGTTGAAGCAAGAGACTTCTTTACTTTTCTCCAATACTGTCACTGACTTGATAGATTCCTTAGTTTGGAAAGGAGCATCGCCTCTAAGGCTTCCACCTATTCTCCCTGTAGACAGCATCTCTGCATCTGAGGCAAGGGGAGTTGTCCTTAGAAGAATAGATCAACAATTCCATAATCAATTGACCGATGGGAAATTGAAGATTCAAGTAACTGTAGATTCACTTAAGGATACTTTAGGCGATTCAGTTAGAAACAGGGTTATAAGTATAGTATCATCTGATTCAAATTTCGGTGTAGATTCGATCAGGCAATTTATCAGGCCGATCATCCAAAAAACTGATAGTATCTCTGGACGTGGAATGGAGTTTATTTTTAGAAGAGAAATCTTAGATAGTGCACTCGTATCAGAAGTTTTCAATAAAAGGCTGACTGAGCAAGACTACAACTTATCAGCTGCTGTCCGAAGGTTAAACTTTGGTCAAAACATCTCCACTGATTCAACAAATCGCTTAGTACTAGATGAAGTTATTGTTCCTTTTGGTGTTAAACTTCAGGCCGAATTGATCAATTACCAACCTTATCTTTGGTCCAAAATGTTTCCTACTTTACTTTTTGGAATATTAGCGCTCGCACTGATCAGTTTTTCCTTTCTTGTTCTTTATAAAAACATCCTCAACCAACAAAGGCTCAATCTTCTCAAAAATGACCTGATTAGCAACATCACTCATGAGCTCAAAACACCCGTAGCCACTGTAGGAATAGTCTTGGAGGCATTGGAGAATTTTGGCGTAGATCAACAGGTAGAAAACAGAAAGGAATACATTCAGATAGCCAAAAAAGAGTTGAACAGACTCAGCCAAATGTCCGAAAGCATTTTAAGTTCTTTGGTATCAGGCATGCAAAAAGAATCCAAAATCGAAATTCGATTTGATCAAATTCTTGAAGAGCAGATACATGCTTTTAAGCCTATATTACAAGCAAAAGGCTTTATTTTTAATTTCGAAAAGCAAGCAGGAAAATACAATTTGTTTGGAATTCAAGAACAATTAACCTTGATGATCTTCAATCTACTTGATAATGCAGTCAAATACAGCATCAAGACAAAGTTGATTCATCTCAAGCTTTACAAAAAAGAAAAACAACTCGTCTTTGAAATTCAAGACCAAGGCATAGGAATACCTGAAAAATATCAGAAAGACATCTTTGACAAGTTTGTCCGCGTGCCCCAAGCGGACTTACATGATGTCAAAGGTTATGGTTTGGGACTTTCACAAGTGGCTGCAGCAGTCCAAACTCATCAAGGAAAAATCAGCCTAAACTCTAAAGAAGGCAAAGGAACAATATTCACCATTACCCTTCCAACAAATGACTAAAATCCTCTATGTAGAAGATGAGCCTGCTTTAGGAAAAATTGTCAAAGAAAGCCTTCAAAGCAGAAATTATGAAATCACTATGGCCGAAGATGGCTTGGCGGGTTTGCGGGCTTTTGAAAGTATGCAGCCCGATATCTGTATCCTAGACATCATGCTACCCAAAATGGACGGCTATACTTTGGCAGAGGAAATAAGAAAAACACAACCAAAGATGCCTATTATCTTTCTCACGGCCAAAAGTCAGCTAAATGATGTCCTCAAAGGCTTCAAAGTAGGAGGGAATGACTACCTGAAAAAGCCATTTAGTCTGGAAGAATTGATCATCAGGATAGAAAACTTACTAACCTTGACTTCTGGTCAGGTAAGCAATGCGCAAGAAATCAATTTTGGGAAATTCAAATTTCTACCCCTACGCTACGAACTCAAATGTCCAGATAATACCTTCAAAAGACTTTCTCATAAAGAGGCAGGAATTCTGAGTCTATTATTGAAACATGCCAATAGCACCTTAGAGAGAAAGGAAATTCTGCTCAAACTTTGGGACGATGACAGCTACTTCAATTCTAGAAACCTTGACGTATACATCACCAAACTCAGAGACTACCTCAAAGCTGACCCAAACGTCGAAATCATCACCATCAAAGGAATAGGATACTACTTTTCTTATTAAGAGAGGTTGATTCATCTCCTTTGATGCTTATATTTTTTTTAAATCTCAATCAACTCATATTTATCATAAATCTCCTTTATTTCTTCCTTAGCGAAAAAATATTTGTCATTGAAAACATGAAATCCATAGCTATTATCTTCAACAAATGCTTTTAACATTTTTCCTTCTATTTGAATAAGTAAACCACAATCTACCAGATTAGAAAATTCTGGATTTACATCTTTAGCATTTATCGATAAGGGATGACTAATAAATGTTTCATAACAACCATCTACTTTAGCAAACATATCACCCAAATAATCTTGTTTTCCAGTAAAAAGTATTTTTGACTTTTGCTTTAACCGATTAAAAATTTGTTTTGTTTTCGAATACTCTTCAAATAAGGAAAAATGCAACATTGCTCTTGTAATGAATAAACATTCAATATTCTTTTTTTGACAGATTAGCTTTGTATATTCTTCAGGAACAAACACTTCATCATGCTTGGTCAATCTCACAATTTTAGCTTCTGAATATATATGGGGAGAATCAACATCTTCTAAAATACATTCTAATTTAATATAGAAGCTTCCAAAGTCAAATGCATAATCAATATAATATCCAAACCAAATTTTATGAGGAGTATTTTCTTTAATATACTGAGCAAACTTTACTTCTCTATCTGAGAACTTATGTACCATTTAAAGTTAATTCAAAAGTCATCTTAGCATTTCTTCGAAAAATAAAGATAGAGGATTTTTCGAATTGAACTGGAAAGAACTCTGTTTATATCGTCCTTTTCCCTTTTTTCTTCAAGCTTTAATTCAATTTTTCAATCTTTTCACTTGTCTTATCCTTAGTTTTTTTATCCAAGTTACAATCTTGTAGGCTTGTGTTACACCTAGATAGGTATTCTTGATCCCTTAAACTTTATTTTTGGCTAAAATAATCTTGATAAATCACTACTCAAAATATGGATTGATCAAGAGCTAATTTGTCTATACAACCTATAAATCTTATTAATTTTAAAAAGACATGACATCCAAATTTATCAAAATCCTAGTTTTTACATTTATAGGGTTTTCAATCAGCGCGGCAGTTTTTCCTAGTTCGAAGATTATCATCGAACCAATTGGCGAAGACATGACTCCAATAATCCGTGAGATCATTGAAAATACCAATGAAAAAGACCTAATCATTGAATTTAAAAAAGGAGAATATAAGTTTTTACCAGACTATGCTTCAGGAAAATATTTAAGCATTACAAATCACGGGAATGGTTACAAAAAGATCATTTTTAATTTTGATAAGTTTCGATCAGTAAAAATTGATGGAAATGGCTCTGAATTCATTTTTCATGGTCAAGCTATGCCTTTCTTTTTCGAAGGTTGTGAAAGTGTCAATATCAGTGGAATAACCATCGATTGGGATATTCCATTTACTTTTTTGGGAGAGGTAATGGCAATTAATGAAGAAGAAGGTTGGCGTGACATTAAACCTAGAACAGAAGGTTTCTCTTGGACAATTAAGAAGGGTAGGCTTGAATTCCCAAATATTGATGGCTTTTCCTATGATTATCCAGGAAGCACTTTAGCATTTGATCCAATAGAAAAAAGACCTATGCATGGTGCATGGGATATCAACAGTAATCCAAGATGGGTAGAAGAATTGCCGAATGGGAATTTGAGATTTCATGAACATTTAAATCATTATCCGCCTGTTGGGTCGCTACTTAGTTCAAAAGGAGATCGTGAAAATGACCGCTATGCTCCAGCTTTTGAGTTCAAAACATCTTCCAATATCATCTTAGAAAATATTACTATTCACCATGCCTTAGGAATGGGGTTTTTATTTGAACGCTCTGAAAATATTCAAATTCTAAATAGCGGAGTACATCTAAAAGAAGGTACCAACAGAGTCATCTCATCTACAGCCGATGCAACCCATTTTGCCAATTGCAAAGGGGCCATTTTAATCGAAAATTGCAGGTTTGAAAACATGCTGGACGATGGCACCAATGTACGTGGAACATACGTGGTAATCGACAAGATCATAGATAATAAAACGGTACTAACCAAGTTGATGCACTTCGAGCAAATGGGTTTTGAATTTGCAGCCCCATCTGACGAGGTTTGGTTTATCAAGCAGCCATCTCCCGAGCGAAGTGAAACAGCTATCGTCAGCCAAGTAAGAACCATCAACGAGCAATACACTGAACTTAACTTCAATACTAATATTCCAGAAGGATTGCAGCCTGGAGATATTCTCGAAAATAAGACCTGGAACCCAGAATTCACCATGCGAGGCTGTACAATAAGAAATCACCGAGCTAGAAATATCGTACTCAAAACCCCTTTGAAAACAGTAATAGAAAACAATTACTTCTCTTCTATGATGTCTTCGGTGTTTTTTAGGGGAGAGACATTCTTTTGGTTTGAATCTGGCGGAGTAACGGATGTGTTGATCCAAAACAATACTTTTGAATACTGTGCCTATAGTGGTGCCGAGCACGCGGTTCTAAATATCTCACCTAGATTAGGGAAATCATTCGATCAAACTCATTTATATGATCGCAATATTAGGTTTGAGAATAACACCATCCATACATTTGGAAACAGAATCGTCATGGCTGATAGGGTAGAGGGATTAATAATTAAAGGGAATAAAATTGTAAAAATCGATCAAGGTCCTAATCTCTATCTTGATGCTCCAATGATCGAATTAACAAACTCTCAAAACATTAGAATAGAAGGTAATAGTTATGAAGGCGAGTCTATCAAAGCTCTAAAGTCAGATGAAAAAAGCTCAAAAACCTTAAAGAATGAAAATAATAAAGGATTTAATGAAAAGTAAATTTTGATACCGACACTAGTTATTTGAAAAGATTATTTCACTTTTATTTTAACAGATTGTAAAAAAAGTAATAACCAAATAAGGGGCTCTGAGAAGCCCCTTTTTGGTTTAATATTTAATTATTAAATCTGATGATAAGATTTTTTGATAGTAACTTCTCTTCATTGCTTTTACTCGTTTGCTATTGACCAATATCAATAAGTAACTTGTCTGCATTGGCGTATCCAATATTTATTTAAATAAGGGGTAAACTAATTCCGTTTTTTCATGCAGTTGTGGGTAAAGTTCCATATATACATCAAATTCAAATCCTTTGGAAAAACATATTAGTTTTGACTAAGTTAAGATCACATTTTTCAATGATCAGTCTCCTTGGTTTTAGACTTTAGATTTGCCAAGTATTCGGTTGCGGTGATGTTCATGATCTTTTTAAAGTTGTTGTTGAAGCTACCATAGTTGGTCATTCCGATGGCGTTCATGACTTCTTGTACTCTGTCACATCCTTGATCAAACATGCTGACTGCGTACTTGATTTTGACCCTAACAATGATTTCCTTGCCTGTTTCACCGACCAAAGTTTTGAGTTTTCGGTGAAGATGCATTCTACTTAAGCCTACTTCATTAGCTAGATCATTCACTGTAAAACTAGCATCTTCAAGGTTTTCTTCAATTACTTTGTTTACATTCTGAAGCAAGCGTTGGTCATAGGAGGTATAATGGGTTCTGATGTCAAAATTGAGATTGTGTTCAAGCAAATAAGATTTAAACCTATTTCTAGTTACCAGAATATTCTCTACTTTTCTATGCAATACTTCAGAATCAAACGGTTTGGTAATGTAATCCCATGCACCAGCATCCAAACCTTTTTTCTGCATTTCTACATCAGTTTTGGCAGTTAGAAATAAAATGGGAATGTGCGAAGTCCCTTCATTTGATTTGAGCATTTTACACATTTCAATACCATCCATGATAGGCATCATGACATCACTGATAATGATATCAGGCAGTTTATTTTGGGCCATTTCGAAGCCTTGTTCACCATTATTTGATTCTAAGATTCTATAATCATGTTGCAAACTCAACTTTAAGTAATTTCTTAACTCATAATCATCTTCTACAATCAAAATTGTTTCTTCATTTACAGCTGTCTCTTCTTCAAAAACAACATCTGAATCAGTCTGAATTTCTTCTGCTTCATCACTCAAATCAGTCTGATAATCTGAATAGCGCTCTTTTGAAATTGGAAGTTCTATGATAAACTTAGCTCCACCCATCTTACTATCTTCCACCGAAATCGTTCCTCCGTGTGCTTGAATAAGCTGCTGGGCTAAGTGTAACCCAATTCCGGAAGAGGCTCTGTCTTTTCCATGATAAAATCGCTCAAACACTCTATTTTTTTGCTCGTCGGGAATTCCAGGTCCACTATCACTCACGGTTAAGATGGCAATTGCTTCTCCATTAATTTCCTTAGCTTTTAAAGAGATATCTATAGTACCTCCTTGAGGAGTGTATTTGAAAGCATTTGATAAAACATTATAAAACCCTTTTTCAAGAACATCCTGATCGAAGAAACCTACACAATGATCAAGATTTAATCTCAAATCAATTTTCTCATGATTGACTTGCCATTCAAAAGATTGTAGGTAGTCACGAATGGTTTGTCTTAAATCCCTCTTTGTCACCTTGATGAGGTTCAATCCTTCTGTTATTTTTCCAAGATCCAAAAGTTGATTTACTAGAAAATTCATTCGATTGATGTTCCTAGATACAATTTGAAGAAAAACATTCTTTTGATCTGTATTAAGATCATGCTTGAACAAATCGTTAAAAGGAGCTAAGATCAAGGATAAAGGTGTTTTGAACTCATGAGCTACATCCACAAAAAACCTAAGTTGCTTATCTCTTAAGGCTTTATCCTGATTGATTTTAATTTGGTCTAGCTGGATTTGATGATCTAATCTTTGTTTACTGTGATAGAAATAGATGAAAATAATAACTATCGAAACCAACAATAATGTATATATCAAATAAGCTAGAGGTGTTTTCCAAGGAGATGGGACAATACTGATGGGTAAATAAATCGAATTCTCCGCCCAATTCCCCTCATTATCCTCAGCTTGAATCTGCAATACATAATTGCCTGGATCTAAATTGGAATATGAAATCAACCTGTTTTCATTGGCATTGATCCATTTCTTATCATAATTTTCTAGTCGATACCTAAACCTATTCTTTGTAATACTTGAATAATCAGTTCCAGCAAATTCAAGAGAAAAATTATTCTGGTTGTGATTTAATTCTAATATTTCGGCTGAATTGATATTCTTATTTAATATCACTGATCCAAATAGCTCTCTACCAGGCGTAACGAGTTCATTGTGGATTTTAAGATTAGACAATAGAATTTCAGGCTTTTTTAGTTTGGTGTTCAGTTTTTGAGGATTTATAAAATTCACACCGCTCGAAGTACCAAAGAAAAGCGAATCTCCTAATTTGCCAGAACCTTCTGTCATGCTACTCGATAGAAGACCATCGCCATAATCATATTTCATGATTTTACCTGACTCTGGTTTATACTGAATTAGTCCATGGGTATTTGAAAGCCAAAGGTGACCAAAGTTGTCCTCCACTATACTCACGATTTTCTTATCTAAAATTCCATCAATTTCTACCTGCTCAAAAATTCTGGAATCTTGCTCTCTAACAAACAAACCAACATCTGAACCCAACCAAATTCTGTTATATTTATCTGTATGAAAAGCCCAAACTGAAGTATTGGAAATAGGGGAGTCATTCAAATCATATAATAATTCATCTTCAAGTCCCAAAAAATCTCCCTTATCATCAAAATTGATTGCTATAAGGCCTTTTGAAATGGTAGCAACAAGTAATTGTTTACTATTTTTATCATAATGCATTCTAAAAACAGTATATTCTTCAAGTTCCTTAAGTGCTGGATGCGCTGCCCACATCAGTTGATAATTATTGTTATCCTTGAAAACTATGCCATTGCTGGTTCCTAAAAAAATGCGACCAAACTCATCTCTTTCTATTGATCTAATACCTTGAGACCTCCTATCTGCAATCACCCCATTCAAAGACACGCGTTGAAATCTTTTATCTCCATCATATATCAATAGGCCTTGGTCCGAACAAACATAAAGTTTGTTATCAATCTCAGCCATCTGATTGACATATTTGATATCGTATGGCATTAGTTTTTCGAATTTTTGAGTAGCCAAATCAAAATTGAACAATCCTTGATTATTAATACCTATGTATAAATCGTTTTCCCGTACATACAAATTCCTAATGTATGGTCTATTAAGGTCATTCAATTTTAAAGAACTAAACCATGTCTTTTCAAGACTTGTAAAACATAAACCATGTCGATTCCCAACCCATAAATTGTTTGATCGGTCAAAATAAAGAGATAAAACAATGTTGCTCAATAAACTCCTATTATCTAATTGAGATGAAACAAATTGATTGACAAAATTCAAAGAAGAATCCAATTGAATTAAACCACTTATTTCAGTACCTACCCATAAGTTTCCCTGATTGTCTACTTCTAGTGATAGCACAGTTTCTTTACCTACTAACTCAAGTTGATTCAAAAATCCACCTTTTTCTAAGTCAACAACTTGGTAAAGACCTGTCAATGATCCAACTATAATCTTTTCATTCACAATCTTTACACAAGTGACGGTTGCATTTGTAGGGTCTTTTATTTTCTTTAAGATTCCATTTTCTAACAAAAAAACGCCTGAATCCCCTACAAAAAACTTGTTTCCATAGGCGTCTTCAGCAGAGGACTTAAAATGAATTTTTTTGGAAGATTGGATGTACTCGAAATATGCTTCTTTCTCTTCATTCAACTGGAGTATCCCATTACTTGTGGCTGCGTAGAATTTTTTATCATTAGTCAGTAAAAAATCATAAACTGTCCCAGTAACTTCTGGGGTGGGAATACGTACAAATTTTTCTTGCTGAAGAGAATAATAAGAAACATGCCCTGCTTGAGTACCAATCCAAAGTCTCTTTTGATTATCTTCTTTGAGCGCACTAATCCTATTATCAGGTAAACTTTCTGGATTGCCCGATACTCTGTGAAAGGACTGCACCCTTACGCCGTCAAACCTATTCAATCCATCGAAAGTCCCAATCCAAATAAATCCAAAACTATCTTGGACAATAGAGTTAACATCATTTTGGGACAACCCATTGTCAACACTCAACTGCCTGAAGTGAAGCTCTTGTGCAGCAACACCTCCAAGAAGGAAAAAGGTTAACAATAGAGCCGATAAAATTCTTGGTGTTTTAAGTTCTTGCATGTGACATTTCACTTTGGCGATCATGATATAATAATATTGATTTAGATCCAATTTTTAAGACAATTGATCATTTTGTTACAGACTTAAATCATCTTGTTACACCAGATAAAACCCATCTAAGCCGATCCTATTTATCATTTTTTACATTTGTTGAGACCCCTTATAAACTCAATAAATTAAAATCATGACAATGAAAAATTACAGACTTTATTTGATTTTTTCATTCATCGTAGCTTTTGGATGTAAAGATCAAAATTCAAAAATTTCATATGATGTAAATGGAGAGAAACCAAATATCATCATTATTTACTTGGATGACTTGGGATATGGTGATCTAAGCGCTTATGGAGCTACCGAAATTGAGACTCCTCAGATCGACAAATTGGCAAAAGAGGGAATGATGTTTACCAATGCATACGCTACTTCCGCAACTTGCACACCCAGTAGATATGCCTTATTGACTGGAATTTATCCTTGGAGAAATGATGACGCTAAAATTCTACCTGGCTCAGCACCACTATTAATTGAGACTGATCAGATGACAGTTCCAAAAATGCTAAAAAATGAAGGTTATAATACAGCCATCGTTGGTAAATGGCACCTAGGTCTTGGAGATGGTAATGTTAATTGGAACGAAAAAATAACCCCTGGCCCAAATGAAGTTGGTTTTGATTATGCCTACATCATGGCAGCTACTCAGGACAGGGTACCTACTGTTTATATTGAAAATGGACATGTGGTCGGACTTGATAAAGATGATCCGATATTTGTCGACTATGACAAGAATTTTGAAGGAGAGCCTACAGGAAAAGACAATCCTGAAATGCTCCGTATGATGTGGCATCATGGTCATAATTCTAGCATTGTCAATGGAATTCCGAGGATTGGTTATATGAAAGGTGGGGAGAGTGCCAAATGGATCGATGAAGACATGGCTGATGAGTTCTTAATAAAAGCAAAGGATTACATTAAAGTTAAAAGCAAAGACAGTAAGCCATTTTTCCTCTATTATGCGATGCAACAACCACATGTACCGAGAACTCCACATCCTCGATTTGAGGGGAAGTCAGGAATGGGGCCTAGAGGAGACGTGATTTTAGAAGCAGATTGGTGTGTGGGTGAATTAATGAGAACTTTAGAAGAAGAAGGAATATTAGAAAATACCCTTGTGATTTTCTCTTCTGACAATGGACCTGTCTTGAATGATGGCTACTACGACGATGCAGTAGAAAAACTTGGTAATCATAGACCTTGGGGACCCTTTAGAGGTGGTAAATATAGCCTTTTTGAAGCTGGTACAAGAATTCCTTTCATGACGTATTGGAAGGGAAAGATTCAACCTGGAGTATCTGATGCTTTGATTTCCCAATTGGATATCTTAAGCTCTTTTGCAAGTATGGTTGGAAGTGAAGTCAAAACCGATGATAGCTTGAACTTGATAGATGTGTTGATGGGAAAAAGTAATCAAGGAAGGGAGCATCTTATTCTAGAAGCTATCAGCCGCACGGCTTTGAGAAGTGGAAATTACGTGATGATTCCACCTTATGATGGCCCTGCAATACTTGAATCAGTGAATATTGAGCTAGGGAATAATTCAGAATTTCAACTCTTCAATATCACCCAAGATAAAGGCCAAAAGAATAACCTTGCACAACAAGAAACTGAATTACTAGCAAAGCTGATCAAAAGATTCGAAGAACTTCGTGGAAATTACAATCAAAAGATTGAAGAGATTGAATTGAAATAATAGTTCGCTCTAACTTATCATAGGTGTCATACTTTAGATATGTTCAATCTTACCATCAATGGAAATCATCGTAACACCCAATACTTATTTTGTAACATTTTTGAAAAGTTAGGTTTTGTGTTACAAAAGTGGATAGTCGTGTTACAAGATTTTTGTTATTAGCGAATGAGAATAATTAAAATTACAAGAAGTTTCAAGTGCAAAAGTTTTGATGGACAACCATTTATACTGTGCTGTCTCTACAAAATCCCAAGCAGCTAATATACTGGAAGGAAAAAAATACATCGCCATAATGCACACCCAAGCGAATTAAAAAAATCTAGACAGGCTTAATCCCATCTAAAAACCACCTAAAATTAATAATAACCTAAAATAATCATGGAGTTCTATGAAAACACGTTTACTAGTTAGTTTAATCCTTCTCTTTCTGTTCCAAGTAAATGATTCCTTGGCACAGATAGAAGTAAAAGGAGTTGTTACAGATGATACAACAGGAGACCCTTTAATTGGCGCTACTGTTTTGGTAAAAGATACCTCTAAAGGTACGATTACAGACCTCGATGGAGTGTTTACCATTAGTGTAGATGACGAAAATGCTATTCTTGTCATTTCATATGCTGGTTACAAAAGAATCGAGTTGAAGGTTCAATCCAATATGCAAATCCGTCTCAAGGAGAGTGATGACCTTTTAGATGAATTTGTGGTAATTGGTTATGGGTCTCAAAGAAGAAGTGATCTTACAGGATCTTTGACAGGTGTTAAGAATGAAACACTCATGGAATCGAGAAGCACAGACCTTTTTTCAGCCATGCAAGGACGGATGTCTGGTGTGCAGATTTCTACTGATTCAGGCCAGCCTGGCGCTGGTATGAATATCATTGTCAGGGGACAAACTTCTATCAATGGTTCTTCCTCTCCTTTGTTTGTCATTGATGGAGTACAAATCGATGTCAATTTTGATGAAGTTGCCAGTACAGGATCTTCTCAAGCAAGAGTCAATCCGCTGACTGGTATCAATCCCGCTGATATTGAATCTATAGAAGTATTGAAGGATGCTTCTGCAACGGCAATATATGGTTCAAGAGGTGCGAATGGTGTCGTAATAATCACCACAAAGGCTGGCTCAAGCGGTAGAACCGTAGTTAGCTATTCACTGGATGCAAGTGTATCAGAGCCTATCAGGAGAATGCCAGTATTGTCACCTGATGATTATTTGGTGTATCAAGCTCAAAGAGGCAATTCTCAATTCTTGAATGAAGATACAAATCGTGATGGCACTTTCGACACTCCTAGAGATTTCGGTCAATTAAGATCATTTGATTGGCAAGATGAAGCCTTGAGAGCTGGTGTGACCATGCAGCATCAGTTTGGAATTAGAGGTGGTAACAATAGTACTAATTATTCTATAGGAATTGGAGTCCTCAATCAAGAAGGTCTTGTGGTGAACAACGATTATTCTCAATACAACATGAGATTGAGACTCAACACCAATGTCAATGAAAAATTATCATTTGGCTTTAGTTCAAATGCATCCTACTCTGTACTAAGTGGTGTTGCGAACAATGGTGGCCCTAATAGTTTTACTGGAATCACCCAACAGCTCCTATTAGCCAACCCTTGGAATATCTTAACTGATGATGTGGATTTGGTAAGTGATGGTTATATAAGCCCATTGGATTTGATCCAAAAATCAGACAAGAGTACTAACATACTAAGGTTGATTTCAAGTGTGAACATGAGTTATAAGTTCACAGATAATTTAAAATACACAGGTGTTCTAGGTACGAATGTCAGCCAATCTAAAGTGAAAGAGTATTACGGTTCAGAAACATCTTGGGGTAGACTTCCTAATGGATTGGCTAGGCTGAAAGAAGTAAGCACTTATTCTTACAATCATTCCTCTCAGTTGCATTACAACAAGTCTATTGGAACTAATCATCAAATCGATGCCATGGCGGCATTTGAGGTTTTCCATTATAACTTTGAAGATTTCGCAAATACTGTTTCGGGATTCGAAGACGAAACTACCGGTGTAAATAATATCACGAAGGGTGCAGCTGTCACTTCTTACAGTACACAGCGATACAATAACAATAGACTTTCTTATTTATCTCGAATTAACTATACGCTTTTTGACAAATACTTAATTACAGCAAGTATTCGTGCGGATGGGTCAGATAAGTTTGGTGCTGATAATAGATGGGGATATTTTCCATCTGCAGCTTTTGGCTGGAGAATTTCCGATGAAGGTTTTATGCAGGATATCAGGTCGGTTTCTAATTTGAAATTGAGATTAAGCTATGGTGCAACAGGTAACGAACGTATCCCACCTTACACTTACCTAGCACAATTGGATCCTGTATTCTATGCAAGCAATGATGCCATGATCTTCGGTCTCGCTCCAGGTTCTCTTCCCAATCCAAATTTAAAATGGGAAGTTACAAATCAATTCAATGCTGGGATTGACCTAGGCTTGTTTGATGGCAGATTAAACTTTAGTGCTGATGTTTATCAAAAAATCACAACTGATCTTTTGCTGAATGCACCTATTCCTGCGCAGAGTGGATTTACTGCCCAATGGCAAAATATTGGTAGAATTGATAACTATGGACTTGAATTAGAAATCTCTTCTGTGAATTATGATAAAAATAACTTCACTTGGAGGACCGACTTTAATATTTCTTTCAATAGGAATAAGATCATTGACTTAGGTTCAGCAGATTTTATCCCAATCTCTACACAAGGTGACTTCCAGTCAAACATAGGTAGAGCTGCCGTTGGACAGCCTATTGGAACTATGTTTGGTTTTGTCTTTGATGGCATCTACCAAATAGAAGACTTCACTTGGCAAAATAACAGTGACCCTTCTATACCACATGGAAGCAGAAATTATGTGTTAAGAGATGACTTGCCTGCTTATACAGGAAATCCACAACCTGGAAGAATGAAATATGCTGACACAAATGGTGACGGTGTCATCAATGATGAAGATAGACAAATCATTGGTCAAAGTAATCCTAAGCACTTTGGAGGAATAAACAATACATTCAACTATAAGAACTTTGAATTGTCTATATTTTTCCAATGGTCATATGGCAACGACTTATTCAATGCATCCAAAGTTAGACTCAACGGTGGAGAACCTTGGGCAAACGTAGTTCAGGACTATTTTGTTAATCACTGGACGCCAGAAAATCCAAGTAATCAATATCCTGCACATGGTGCTATTGATAGACAAATTGCATCTTCTTATTACGTAGAGGACGGCTCTTATCTTCGACTAAAAACACTTTCATTTGGCTATTCGCTTCCAAGAGCTATGGCTAGAAAGATAGGAATGGCAAGCCTAAAGGCTAACATCATTGGTAACAATTTACTGACTTGGACCAACTATACCGGATGGGATCCAGAAGTGAATTTCAACAATCCTTTGCTCGCTGGTCTGGATAGAATTCCATATCCTAGAGCAAGAACCTTTACATTGAGCCTAAATGCAACCTTCTAAAAGAATTTGTCATGAAAAAATATATAAAAATCTTATTTCTAGCTGTTTCAGTAATGGCAGCAAGCGCATGTGCTGATTTTCTTGAACCTACACCATTTTCATTTACTGCACCTGAAAATTTCTATAGAACTGCAAATGATGCTGAAATAGCCTTGGTAGGCGTTTATAGCACACTGACAGCTGGCTCTGTTCAAGGAGCAGGTAATGCTTCTGGTTTCCGTAGAGACTTAATGGAAATGCTGGCTAAAGGAACAGATGAAGGTGTTAAACCTGCTAATTTTGCAAATTTGAGAGGTGGGCAGTTTGGAACTGCTGGCTTTACAAGTTCGGATTTTGAGATCAACAATGCTTGGTTTTTCCTTTATGCAGGTATTGGTCGTGCAAACAGCTTGCTCGAAAACCTTGAAAATATGCCTGATAATCTTTTCGCAGGTAGTAGGAAAATTGAAATTGAAGCTGAAGCTAAAGTATTACGTGGATTTCAACACATGATGTTAAGTATGATGTTTGGAGCAATTCCAATATATACTAGTACCAGTGATGATCCCAATTTGCCAAGATTACCAGTACAGGAAGTTTACGAGCAAATTATTTCTGACCTAGAGTTTGGTTATGAAAATCTTCAACATAGAGGCCCAAGAGCCGCTACGGTAAATAAATGGACAGCAGCAGGACTATTGGTAAAAATATATGCTTATCTCGCAAGTATGAATTCTCATGGTTTGAGTGACTTTGGGTATACCCCTAATAGTTTTGCATGGGTGGATGTTGCAGCTAGCTATAATAACGCATTGACAATTTCCGCCGACCTCATTGCGAATAGTGGTTATATCCTTACAGAAAACTATGATAGACTTTTCAGAGAAACCACAAAAAGCGCTCAAGCACAAGAGGTAATGCTTTCTGCGGAAGGTTCTACTGATCCATCACAAAATGTAATTACCATAGTAGTGAATAATTTTATCCCTCAAGGAAATTCACCAATTATTGGCGCTGGCTCGGGTTGGACACGTCCAACAGGTGAATTGTATAATTTATATAATGTGAATGATTTCCGATTCAGCCACAATGTATCAGGAAATTTAGGGGGTAATCCTAATATATTAGATGTATTAGTTGTAGATGGGGTGAGATATTTCCAACCAAGACCACTACCTGGACCAAATAGCCCTTTGATGAGCGTTGGTAAATACAGACTTATGGATCCAGCTCAGAAAAGTTATGCGGCTTTTGCAACTGCACTATCCTTCCCTCTATTAAGATTAGGTGATATTTTACTCCTGAGAGCAGAAGCACTTTATTTTACAGGGGATGAAGCTGGTGCTAGAGTACTTTTAAGTCAAGTTAGAGAACGCTCTGTCTTACCTTCTTCATCTGTAGCAGTTCTCAATAATGCTTATTTCAGGGAAGATTTCTTTGAAGAACTTATTGACGAACGATCTAGAGAACTTTGCTTTGAGATCTGGAGAAGAATTGACCTTGCTCGCTTCAATAAATATGACGAGAAAATAAATGCGCTCAATCCAAATTTTGGTGCTTACAATAGTAATGTAAACTTGATAAAGCAAAACTGGAGATCAGAAAGAGTATGGTTCCCAATACCTATACAACAAATTGACTTGAATCCAAATTTGGATCAAAATCCTGGGTACTAGGAATCCCAAATATTAATCGAATTAAAAGGAGAGCTACTTGAATGTCACTATACTGACTTAAGTGGCTCTTTTTTTAAAATCACATTAAAACACTTCAATGAATAATTGAATAAAATTATAAACATGAATCACTTTGGACTTTTAAGAATCTTAGCTTTAATACCTGCATTCATGTTGGTTCAAAAGCTACATGCACAGGATTTTAGATTGAGTAATTATCTGAATGAAAATGAAAAAGATGTAACATTGGCTGTGCTTACCATGCTACAAGATGCCTCTGAATACAAGGATAGCAAGGTCATTATAGAAGAGGGAGTATATCATTTTTATCCTGAAAAAGCTTACGAGCAGTATAGTTTCGTTTCCAATCATGACAATACCATGCGGAGAATTGCTTTTCCAATCAAGGGTTTTGATGGACTCACGCTTCAGGCATCTGGCGCCAAATTTATTTTTCATGGGCTAATGATGCCATTTTTGATTGAAGATTCTAAAAACGTAGATATCTCTGGATTCTCCATTGATTGGCACATACCATTACACAGTGAAGCATTGGTAGTAGCCAATGATCAAGAAAATGGTTCAGTGGATTTGAAGATTGCAGAAAGCTTCCCTTACACCATCCGAAACGAAAAGTTAATTTTTATCAAGGAAGGTTACGAACATGATTTAGGCAATGCGATTTTATATGACCCTTTGAGAAAGGCAGTAGCATATAATACCAATGATTATACCCCATTGCGGATGAACAAAAATATTGAAATCAAGAACAAGCATTCATTTGATTTTCAAAACTATGTGGATTTGAGGTCACCTGAGTATGTATATCAGAATCAAGAAAATATTCTCAAAGCTGAAGAATTAGCTCATGGATTAGTACGGATTTCAGGCTTGTCCAAAAGTCCACCGCCTGTTGGAATGGTTTTGGTCGCCAAAGGCCAAAATGGAGACAATAGAACAGCTAATGCTATTCACATCAATAAAAGCCAAGATATCAAAATCCATGATGTGACCATCTATCATGCAGGAGGGATGGGTGTGATTGGTGAAAGAAGTATCAATATCACATTGGATAACATGAAAATCTTTCCAAATCCTGAAAGAGATCTAATGGTATCCACCACAGCCGATGCTTCTCACTTTGTCAACTGCAAAGGAGAAATCATCATCAACAACTGTAACTTTAGAAATCAGTTAGATGATGCTACCAATGTTCATGGATCTTATGTGATCGTTTCTGATGTACTCTCACCAAACAAAATAGGAGTGAGGGTTGGACACTTTCAGCAAGGCGGCTTTGACTTTGCAGAAGCAGGAGATAAGATTGGATTTATCAATCAAAAGAAATCTGCTAATATAGAACTTAAGACTACAGTACAGCATGTCAACAAATTAAATGAAAGATATTATATCATCACATTGAGTGAAAATATTGCATCGCAGCTTAATGATGATTATGTAGTTGAAAACTTGGATTGGTATCCTGAATTGACCATTACAAATAATCATTTTGCAGATAACAGAGCTAGAGGAATTCTTTTATCTACACCCAAGAAGACCATTGTTCGAAATAATTATTTCAGTAACATGATGTCGGCGATTTTTGTCCCTGTTGAATTAACTTGGTGGTACGAGTCAGGTAGTGCACAGGATCTGCTGATTGAAGGGAATACTTTTGGTGATTGTGCTTATGGAGGAGGAGACAGACCTGTGATTTATATTGAGACAGACTTGGATAAAACCGATTACATCTTCGGGAACATCACCATTAAAAACAATACGTTTACCAACTTCAATCCTTCTATTCTTAAAGCCAATGGTGTCCGCTATCTTGAGTTTTCAGATAATAAAATCGAAAACTCTAAGAGCTTTCCGGCATTATACCCAAGTGCTCATGTCCTAGATGTCCATCACATAGACACACTTATAATAAAAAATATAGATATCACAGTTGATTTTCAAAATAAGTTAAAAGCTATAGATGTGATCAACAAGGTATCAAACATGTAATTCAGAAAACATCAACTAAAATAATTCCCTTGATATAGAAAATAGAGCTATTAATAGAATCAAATTGTCTCAAATGTGCATATTAAAAAGATTTATCATGAATTGTTACATTTCTAAAGATTGGTGTTACAGCGAAAATTGTTTTCTGATTTTAAATAAAATTACTTTGGAAATAAGAGCTCAAACCTATTAAACCTATTAATTCCTTTAAAAACCCAAAATGAAAAACCGAATATTATTTATCCCTTTCTGCTTCCTAGCAGTATTGATTTCAAATACACTAACGGCCCAAATCGATCCAGGGAGAAACTTTGACCTTCAAGGATTCATAGATAAAGAAATCTCTAAAGGGAAAAAAGAAATCGTCATTCCTCCAGGCAGGTATCGAGTAAAACCAAAAGGAAACACACATCTACTCTTTGAAAACCTCAACGACATCACCATTCTAGCAAATGATGTAGAGTTGATTTGCACAGAGACAGTTCAAGCAATAAATATAACCAATTGTAAGAATCTGAAAATTCAAGGTCTGGCAGTGGATTACGATCCACTGCCATTTACCCAAGGGAGAATCGTTGGGATGTCTGATGACAAAACACAGTTGACGGTAGATATACTTGAAGGCTATACTACCAACCTCAGGAACGATAAACTAGAAATATACAGCCCCAAAACAGGCGAATTGGTGACCAGAACTTATTATTCTGTCACTTATGATGTAGATGAAGCCAATAAGAGTGTAGTGTTTACCAAAAAACCTCAAGCGAACGAGCAACACTCCTTCGAAGAAATCGGGGATATCATCGTGTTTGACACCTATAATAAACGCTTTAGTCCTCATTCCATACTTATGCGTGATAGTGAGGGCTTAGTTCTAGACGGTATCACAGTTTATTCAGGGACAACTTTTGCATTTTTTGAAATGAGTTGTAATGGTTCCAAGTATGTCAATTGTAAAGTAGACCGAAGACCTCTAGAATCTGATATCAAACCAAGAGAAGTCAAAAGGATGCGTAGCAATAATGCGGATGGATTTCATTCCAAATCTGCTGAAGTAGGGCCTTCATATCGAAATTGCTTGGCGCGATACAATGGGGACGATGGATTTGCAATCAGCGGACAATATCATGTGATCACAGCGACAAATGAAAATATCATCACAGTAGTAGGAAAATCAGGAAAAACTCCTGATATCAAGGTAGGTGATCCAGTAGAATTGGTTTCATATGATGGAAGTCGCCTCGAGGATGCTACTGTACTTTCCATAAAAAAAGGACGAGCCCTTAATGCCGAAGAAAAGAAATTCTTAGGTACCCAAAAATTCTTAGCTGAATCAGGTAAAACCAAAGATGCTCCGAATGTCTACTTAATTGAAATAGATAGACCTATCAACCTTCCATTGGGCAGCGTAATAGCCTCAGCCAATAAATTAGGGAATGGATTTGAAATAATAGACTGCATAGCTGGCCCAAATAGAAGTAGGGGAATCATAGCAAAAGCCAGCAATGGAACGATTGCAAATAACCAATTAATAAGTAATTGGGGAATGGGTATCAAATGTTCTCCAGAGCATCAATGGCTGGAAGCAGGAAGTGGGAATAACCTGATGATTATAAACAACATAGTCAAATATTGTCGTGATGTTGGCATTGCTGTATATGCATTCGGAGGCAATGGTCAAGTGGGGACAGCTGGTGCACACAACAACATTACTATCCAAGGAAACACGGTTTCTGAATCCATTAATCCTGGCTTTGGTATCACCTCTACTATTGGACTCAAATTCCTAGATAATAAGGTGATATCTCCTGATAATACAAACCTACTCCCTTGGAGAAGAGATTTTGGCAGGGATAAGGATTCCAATAGAACTGTCTACTTAGAAAATGTAGAAAATATTGAAGAGAATTTTGGATTGAAAATTTTAGTACATGAAAAATAGATCGATCAGATGGACACTAACCATTGGAGCGCTGGGAGTGGTCTTGGCATATGGTTTTATCCAGTATCCAGAGAAAGTTCAAGAACGTCCAAATATTCTTTTTTGCATCATGGACGATGCATCGCCTCACATGAGCGCTTATGGAGTTGACTGGGTTTCAACCCCACATTTTGATCGATTAGCTAGTGAAGGCTTGTTATTTACCAATGCCTATACACCAAATGCCAAGTGCGCCCCATCAAGAGCCAATGTTTTGACTGGACGAAATTCTTGGCAATTGGAGGAGGCTGGCAATCACGTGGCCGTTTTTCCAGCCAAATTCAAGACATTTCCAGAAGTATTAAGAGCAAATGGATATGAAACTGCTAGAACTGGTAAAGGATACGCTCCAGGAGATCCTGGAACAATCGATGGAAAAAGACGGGAGCTGATTGGATCTCCTGTAAAAAAACACAACACCGAACCTTGGACAACTGGCATGAGCAGTGCAGATTATTCTTCTGAATTCGATTATTTTCTTGATAACCTTGAAGATGGCAAGCCTTGGTTTTTTTGGTATGGAGCCCATGAACCCCATAGAAAATATGAATATGGCTCAGGTCAGGCCAATGGCAAAAAACTGGAAGATATAGATAGGGTGCCAGGATTTTGGCCAGATACCGACACGGTGAGAAATGACATGTTGGATTATGCACTAGAGATAGAATATGCAGACATGCATTTAGGAAGAATGATAGCAAGCCTTGAAAAAAGAGGATTGCTGGAAAATACAATCATTGTCATGACTTCGGATCATGGAATGCCTTTCCCAAGAGCAAAAGCGCAGGAATACATTTACTCCAACAAAGTGCCCTTGGCTATCAGATGGCCCAAAGGAATAAAAAGCCCAGGCAGAATTATCAAAGACATGGTGAGTTTCATAGATTTTGCCCCTACATTTTTGGAATTAGCAGGCATATCTTTTAAAGACTCAAAAATGCATCCCTCTCCTGGAAAGAGCCTTACGGATATATTTTATTCAAACAAGGAAGGTCAGGTAAACCCCGAAAGAGATTTTGTTTTGATTGGACGAGAGCGTCATGATTATGGCAGACCAGAAAATAAAGGATTTCCCATTCGTGGTATAGTTTCCAATGATTACATGTACCTGTTCAATTATGATATTTCACTGTATCCTGCTGGAAACCCTGAGGTAGGTTATTTGGATTGTGATGCTTCGCCGACTAAGACACAAATACTCAATATGCGTCGCTCCGGTCAAGACCAGTTTTTCTGGAATTTGTCCTTTGGCAAAAGAATTTCTGAAGAGGAATTCTTTAACGTCAAGAATGATCCAGATTGTATGATCAACCTATCCGAAGACCCTAATTTACTAAAATTGAAAATATCTATGAAAAATCAAATGGAGGCAATTCTCAAAGAGCAAGAAGATCCAAGGATGTTTGGAAATGGAGATATTTTCAATTCTTATGGATTCAACAATCCACAAGGATGGAATTACTACGAGCGCTATATGAATGGAGAATTTACAATTAAGGATACGCCATGGGTAAATCCCACAGATGCTGAAAAAGAGCCAATAGATTAAAACAATTTCCCAAAATGACCTATAAGAACCAATTTAAGCACTTGTTGATCCCAATCATCTTTACACATCTACTTGATGCATCAGCCTTTGCCCAGAATACACCTGATAAGACTCAACCTAACATTGTACTCTTATTTGTAGATGACTGGGGATGGGCTGATGTCGGTTATCGCAATGACAGGTTTGAAACTCCCCATATCAATCGATTAAAAAGAGATGGGATGGAGTTCACAAGAGCTTATGTACCGACACCCACTTGTAGTCCAAGTAGAGCAAGTTTGCTTACGGGAAAGGAGGCAATACGCTTGGAGATGCCGCGTCATATAGAACATAAAAACAAGGACGGTAGCAATGATGACAAATATAATTACTGGAAAAATGATCCTGCACAAATGCCTTCCATCAATTGGCTTCCATTGGAGGAGGAAACTTATGCAGAAGTATTGAAGGAGCAAGGCTACTACAATATGTTCATTGGAAAGTGGCATTTGGGACATGAACCCTATTATCCAATTTATCAAGGTTTTGACGAGATGTTTGGAACCGGTAATTGGGGTCATCCAAAAAGTTACTATCCTGAATTTTTCAAAGATGATTTACTTGCCGAGTATGAAGAAGATTATCTAACAGATATTTTGACAAATAAAGCAGTGGATTTTCTAAATAATTACAAACAAGAAAATCCTTTTATGCTGACCTTTTGGTATTACAATGTTCACTCACCTTTTGTTGGAAGGAAGGATCTTGTTGATCATTTTCTTGCAAAAGGTTATGAATCAAAAGAAGCTACTTATGCTGCGATGGTGGCAAGTGTGGATGAATCTGTAGGACGTATTAGGGAAGCACTTGCGCTAAATGGTTTGGATGAAAATACCGTAATTTTGCTTATTTCTGATCAAGGAGGATTCTATAGCAATGCGCCTTTGTCAGGAGCTAAAACTGGAGGAAATACCTTAGGTGAAGGTGGGGCAAGAGTTCCATTTTACGTGTATTATCCAGGCTTAACCACACCTGATTCTACCATTGACACACCCATCCAAACAATCGATGTATTTCCAACATTGGTTGAGATAGCATCTTTAAAGCCTTATTCGTCTGATAAAATACAAGGAGTTAGCTTCATGCCTGCATTGAAAGAGGAGCCACTCGATACCAGAGATTTGTTTTTTTACAGAAGCTATGAAGACCAGTATGCAGCCATCATATCAGGAGACTGGAAACTAATCAAATACAGAAGCGGAAAGTTCGAATTATTTAATGTAGTCCAAGACATCTCCGAGCAACAAAATCGAGTAGGAGAGGGCTTAGCCATAGAAGTAGCATTGAAAAACAAACTAGAAAAATGGGAATCTGAAGCGGTTCCAACTTATTAATACCTATAACCTAAATTCAATTAAAATGAAAAATGTACTATTAATCTTAGCAATGATCCTTTCAAATGTCCTTTGGGCATCTGATATTCAAACCTCCCTTCAAGAAAAAAAAGCCGAATACTATGCTGCTGAGGCAGTCAAGCATTTCAAACTTAAAGACTCCAAAAAGCAAGCAATATACGAGGCCAAATTGGCACTGATTCAAGCTCAAAAGGAAATGGCTGACAAGAACAAAAGTGGTGAAATCAAGAAATCAGAAATGGAGCAGTATAGGAAAAAAAATGTCTACCCACATACAAAAGCTGTAATGGATGCCATAGGTGTTCAATGGGATAAACTAGAACCATTTAATGATAGGGTACACCCAATCATGAATAAGATGACCATGTAAATAAACATGAATGACAAAATATCATGTGCTATTAAGAAAGTTATATTCATTAAAGAGTAGTACTCAAATTATAGCAGACGATTTTATAATTAATAAATGGACAAGCCAAATACAGGCTTGCGATATTGACGCATCTATACTAGTAGTAGATGCGTCATGTTTTTGTGCCTGAATGTTGAGAAAAAATTGACTAATTTATTCACATAAATTGTTTTAAGATTTTTAATGAACGATTTAACCTATATTTTGAACAGATAACACAAAATTCAAGTCTATAAAGAGGCTAAATTTGAAAGATAAAATTTGAACTTAATTTCTAGCTATTAACTAAACAATGAAATACATATTTTCAATATTACTTATTCCACTTTTAAGTTTTAACGCTTTCGCTCAGACAAATGTCAAAGGGAAAATTATCGATAGCCTTGATGATCCTATTCCATTTGCTTTGGTTTCATTTTTAGACAAATCAGGAGAAAAGCTTCTTAGCTCCACTGTGGCAGATGAAGTTGGATTGTTTCAAATTACCCTTGAACCCAATACCTACCAAATGGTCGTGTCATTTATGGGTTTCAAAGAATTGGTGGTTCCAGAAATTAAGGTAACTGGTCAAAATTTGGACTTGGGTCAATTCAAACTGGAAGAATCAGTGCAAGAGCTTGCGGAATACCAAGTAGAAGGAAAGAGTTTTGCAATTCAACAAACCGTCGGCAAGCAAATTTTCTCAAGCTCGGATTTTGAAGCAGCAGTTGGTGGAAATGTAACTGATATTTTGAGAAATCTACCATCGATCTCTATCAATGGCGAGGGAGAATTGACTTTAAGAGGAGCAACGGGATTTTTACTGCTCTTGAATGGTAAACCAGTCCAAGGGGATCCCATGAGTATTCTCGGCCAACTTCCAGCCAACATCATTGAAAATATTGAAATTACCACTTCTCCCTCTTCAAAATTTGATGCAGATGGAAAAGCTGGTGTGATCAATATTTTGACAAAAAAGGGCACCATCGATGGTCTTTCTCTAGTCATGAATGGCTTTGCCGGTGCACCATCGCTAGACCTTCATGACAATCAAAACCAACCTAGGAGGTACAATGCTGATTTCACTTTAAATTATATTAAAAATAAATGGGACATCGCTATAGGAGCGGATTATAACAGAAATGATATCGCTGGTTTTAGAAATGGAACCATTGAAGTACTAAGAGGGGATACGCTCACCAGCTCCATTTCTAGTGGTGAAAGAAGTTATAGACGGAGCAGTTATTCTTACAGAGGCTTAGTTTCTTATAATTGGAATGACTTGCATAAAACAAGCGCTTCTATCAATGCAGGAGCCAAAAGGGAGCTCCGAACTGCTGACTTACTTTATAATCAATCAAGGAGAAGAGCCTCAAATCCTATGGCATTCGAGAATTTCCCTTATTTCAATGAAAACGGAAGAGAAAGAAACAGTGATTTTTTAATCATTCAAATGGATCATTCATGGAAAATCTCTAAAACATCAAAAGTTGATGCTTCTTTTCTATATGAAAAAACCGAGTTGGGTGGACCGACTATCAATATTAATAGAAATCCAGAAAACCCTTTAGATGTCTATGATTTACAAAGAATGGAAGAATTCAATCCACTAGAAGGTTTCAGGGCAAACATTGACTTCGAAAATAAACTTTCTGATAATCTGGATTTGATGGCTGGCTACCAATTTAGGAGATTGAAGCATACCGGTGTTTTTGAATTTTTCGAAAGACAATTTGATATTGGAAGAGACAATTTATTACCAGAATTTAGTAGCGATATTTTATTAGAAAGAAATATTCATGCTTTTTATAGCCAAATCAATGGCAAAAAATCAAATAAGTTAGATTATAGCGTTGGACTTAGGCTTGAAAAAACAGAGAGGGACTTTTTAGATAATACCAATTCGGAAAATTATAATCTCTCGCTTCTTAATGTGTTTCCAAACTTGAATTTAAACTATGCAATGGGAGATTATTCTTTCAATTTTGCTTATTCAAGAAGGATTGACAGAACCATCACATCCATGATGAATCCTTTCTTTGCAAGAAGACATGCTGAAGTTCTTGAAGTAGGAGACCCTGAATTATTACCTGAATTTACAGATGCACTCGAAATTGGCGGAAAAAAGCTCTTTGATAAAGGTTCTCTTTTTATGACTTCTTATTATAGAAGAACTACCAACTCGATCAATAGAATCAATGCAGTATTCAATGATTCAATATTATTGAGAGTTTATACCAATGCAGGTGTCTCCAATGTTTTGGGGCTAGAGACTGGTACCGAGTATGAATTTACCGATTGGGCAAAAATCTATTTTGGTGCAAACATCTTCTATTTTAATATCCAAGGTGAACTGATGGGCGAACCGCGCTCCAATTCAAGCTTAAACTCTTCTTTTGATATCAACACTACCATTGGTCTGACCAAAGGGTTTACTATGGTTTTTAATTTTAACTATCTCTCAAGAACTGTAACCTTCCAGGGCGAAGAATCATCTTTCTTTTCACCTAACCTAAGCTTGAAAAAGAGTTTGCCTCGAGCCAAGCTGGATTTAGCATTGCATTGGAGGAACATAGGACTAGGCATGATCAATTCAAATCGACAAACTATATCTGGATCAGGAAGGGGCTTTTTCACCTCTACCGAATACATTTCCGAAAGAGATATCGTCGCATTCAGTATCTCCTATAGACTCAATCAAATCAATAAATTATTAAGGTTCTCTAAAAGTGAATTTGGGGATAAGGAGTATTAAAAATCAATTGATCCTAAGAAACAAATAAATCTGGAATTGAGTATTGTGATCAAGATTTCTAAAAGTCCTAAAAACAAATCCTGCTTTTGGTAAAAGCAGGATTTGTTTGTAAAATTATGTGTATTCAGCTTGAATTCACGTATCAAAAAAACTTATAGTAGAATGGTCGATTTCATGTTCGGTTAACTGTTGTCTGTTGATGGGTTTCCGCAAAATGTAAATGCCTCTACTTAATTAAATTGCAACGTTGCACTTATTGATAATTTTTAATCAGCCATCTCCAATCTTAAAATCTTTCAATTTTTCAATACTTCCTAATCTCAAGTCCCTCCATAAAATCATCCAAAGCACTAACTCCATCTTGTTCAGGAAAGGAATCCCAAAAGCCTTCAAGACTTTTGCTGAATAGTCCTTGAGTTGTAGCCAGATACACTTTCCCGTTAAACTCAGCGATATCATTTAGTTTTGTAAATTCCACACCTTCATTATTCAACCTTCTGACTACAAGTTCCTCGTCTGCTTTGTAACCCTCTACTTCATAGAATTCAGCAAAGTTAGGGTTCCAAATCACCAATCGATCTTGGATTAATCTAAATTTAAAATTGTTAAAAGAAGTAATGATAAAGTAAAAGTTATCTCTACTTTGATCTGAAGAAACTCTTAATTCACGAAAACCTCCCAATAAAAGCTGACCTTCACTAGTAAAAGCATGACCAAAATAAGATAGATCGTCTTGCGAATATAAGAGCTCAGCTCTACCAGCTTTATCTATAAAATAAGTCCCATTGGAAGAAAAATCAATATTGTTAATAGAGGCAATCCACCCGTCTTCGAAAGCATCTACTTTATAAAAAGTGGGGCCAAAATTTTGGCTGCTGGTTGGTATATCTACCTTGATAACATCATTACCACTTTCTACCGTCCCAAATAAGCTAAAGTGCTTTTCAAAATCAAAGATATAAATGCCATTGACACCGTCCACAATGAGCGAACTGATCAAATGATCTTCATTCATTTCAAAATTACTCAGCGAAACGCTAGGGTTAACGCGGACATAATTCTCATGGGAAATAAGTCTATCCAAAAATATAGATGAACTTCTACTTTCATTGACATCATAGATATTGTAAACATTCAAACTCTGATCTGCCGCAACAATGTATTGGGATGACAAACTTTGTCTCAAGTCCATATTATTATTTCTACTACAGCATAACTGAATAATTTCTCCACTGTTGTCCATATACCCAGGATTGGTTTTATTGGAGAAAAGCATCCGATCACCAATGACTTTTATTCTCTGCACATCAGAATATCCAAAGTTGAATAAAAAATGATCATGCCTCTCAAACTGTTCCAACTCAACTTCTGTTTCAATTGAAGGTTCCTCAGACTCTTTACAAGAAAAAAGTAAACCAAAAAATAGTAATAGAATACTTGTATAATTTTTCATAGTTGTATTTACATTATTCTCAAATATAAAAATCCCAATCAAAATAGAAAAACATTAGTTAATTAAATCCCTCAACTTGCTAACATTTATAAAAAGTGGTTCAATTAAACTTTGTAAGTTTTCCATTTACCCCTGCTAAAAAGCCAAAGTGTGAAAAGTCCCACTGACGACTCTGAAAAGAAGATGGCCCAAAAAACACCTATATATCCCCAATCCAAATGAATAGCCAAGAGGTATGCTAGGGGGATTTGTATAAGCCAAAAGAAGACAACATTGATTTTTGTTGGTGTGACCGTATCACCAGCCCCGTTGAAAGCTTGGACAGAAACCATCCACCAACCATAAATGAAGAAAGAGTAGGAGAGGATCCGCAACCAATCGGATCCCACTTGAATGACAACAGAATCTGAAGTAAATGTTGCCATCAAGTCGTTAGCAAAAAAGAAATATATGAAAGAGACCAAAACAAGAAAAACCATATTATATGCTCCTGTTTTCCAAATTGCTGATTCAGCCCGGTCAGCGTCATTGGCTCCCAAATTTTGACCTACAAGCGTTGCAGCAGCATTAGAAAGTCCCCAAGCTGGCATCATAGTAAATAATAAAACCCGCAAAGCAATAGTAGCTCCTGCAACTGCTTCACTGCTGATATCTGCCAAGATCCGCATAATAAATATCCAGGCACTCATGGCAATGATCATTTGTCCAATTCCACCTAAGGAGGTTTGAATTAAGTTCAAAATTACATTTCCACTCCAGATCAAATGCCTTTTAAGAACCTTGATATGTTTCCCTCCACGGAATAAAACCCAAATCTGAATTAAAACCCCAATCCCACGACCTATAGTAGTCGCAATTGCAGCCCCCTCAATTCCATAAGCAGGAATTGGTCCTAATCCAAAAATCAAAATGGGGTCTAAAAGGATATTAATTCCATTGGAAACCCACAAAACCCGCATTGCGATAGCTGCATCACCAGCCCCTCTAAAAATCGAATTGATGACAAAAAGCAACATGATCACCGCATTACTTCCAAGCATCCATTGGGTGTAGCGATACCCATATGCAATAGCCCATTCATCAGCACCCATTAAGGCAAGGAGTTCTTTGGAATAGAAGATACCCAAGACTGCAAAAGGCAAAGACGCCAATATGGCCAAGAAGATAGCTTGTACAGCAGATATAGCAGCTTGATTCTTCTCCTTTTCACCCGTCCTTCGTGCAATTATAGCCGTTACAGCTGTTGCAAGACCCATCCCAATGGAATACAATAAAAACAAATAAGTTTCTGTCAATCCTACAGTTGCCACAGCGGAAGCGCCAAGCTTTCCTACAAAATAGATATCGACCACAGCAAAAGTGGATTCCATCAACAATTCCAAAATCATTGGAACAGCCAAAAGAAAAATGGCTTTTTTCATGTCAATTTGCGTGTAGTCCTCCTCTGAGCCTTTCAAGGCCAAAATAAGGTGCTGCCAAAGCCCCTTTGTGGATACCTTAATATCTTCCTTCATGAAAATCAAATTAAAGAAGATCGAAAATAAATTGTTTTTTTGGTAATTTAAGTTTCGCTGAATTAATAATTCATCTTTCTCTAGGATCTTCTATTTTTCATATAGAAGTTAATTTTAGTTAACCCCTACACCTCCTTCTTCATAATTTCCTTAGTTTTAAGCCATGCATTCATTCAAAAAGAACAGATTACTTTATTTATACCTATTCGGTACTACATTATCTTTTTTGACTTCCTGTGGAAATGAAGCGGATAAGGAAAATCAAAGTACATTAAACTATTCTATTGACACAGTTTCCATTGACTCCAAGGATAAAATTTTATTCTTACAGCGTGATTTATATACTTCAGCTTATTCGGAATTCGATGGGATGCTGTACAATTTCAACGACAAAACTAATCAGGTCGAACAAATCAATCTCAATACCTTAACAGTCGAAAAAGTCATTCCTTTTGAGCAAGAAGGCCCCAATGGTACAGGGTTTTGGACTTCTGATCTGAAGATTGCTTCTGAGCAACAGCTTTTTTTAGGGGGAGAACGCGCTGGAATCTATACCCTTGAAGGCAAATTACAACACAGATTCGATTGGTCTGCTATTGAAAAAGAGAAAGGAGGAATCTTGGCTGAAGAACGCGTATTCTATCAAGTGGTGAATCCCAACTTTCAACAGCAGGTTTTTGCCATTGTTGTGAATGACCATGCCAACACAGTTTCTCTTCGACAACTCGATAGCTCAGATGATTTCATTCAGTCCTACAACATTGATCCCAATGAAAACTACAAAACATACACCTTAGGTGATTTAAGCAATTACAACAAATGGGACCCAAGAGTCAATATTAAAAGTGTCAGGGATCATATCATTGTCTCCCACGAATATGCCAATGATTTTTATGTTTTGTATCCCGAAAAGGATTCTCTCATCTCCATACAGTACGATGCTCCAAACCTACCTTCAAAAGTTACTCCTACGACTGAAGGAGACCTAGTAAACTCCACAGAAGATAGGAAAAATGCGCTTAAAAACTATCGCAGTCAAATCGTATATGGCCATTTGGTTTTTGACAACACAAACAAGAAATACCTCAGATTATCGGCTTCTATCGACTATGGGGAAAAAGAAAGAGAAGAATATCTACTCCCAGAGATTGACAAGAGCACACTCTACATTTCATTTTTTGATGAAAACTTCAATCATCTCCTAGACCAAAAAATTCCTGAGATCAAAAAATCAGGAATCCCTAAATATTTTATCAAAGAAGGAGCCATTTGGATGTTCCTGAATTTAGATGATGAATTAAACTTTATCCGTATTCAGTTTTAATCATTGTTGGTTCAAGTCTTCTGACTTGGACCTCTTGCCATAGCTGTATTCAAACTGCATTCCTAGACAAACACTAACTTCTCGAAATTTGCCCCGACACCCCGGAATTCGAGACCCATTGGTTCAAGTCTTCTGACTTGGACCTCCATCCACCGCAGTTTTCAAACTGCATTCCTTGACAAACACTCACTTCTTGAATTTTGCCCTGACACCTCGGGTTTCGAGACCCAGATAATGTGATTAGCTATATGAAATATTTCTAGCAGTTGCCAGCAAAAAAATGGCTTTCCCAAAGCAGCTCAGGATTTTATCGTCTCTCAGCTTGCTATCAGTAAGCAATTTACGCTTTTAAAAGAAGAAATTGGAATAACATGATGCAAAGGAAATGTAAATTACAAACACTTGATTTAAAGTTAGCTGGCATGTTTTTACACTGATTTAATCAATTACCGATTGCTATTCCAAATTGTTTTCAATAGGTTTGAGTAAACTTTAGGGGTGTCCATTACGGACTGAGATCATACCCTACGAACCTGATGCAGTTAGTACTGCCGAAGGGAAAAGTGAAATAATACCTGCCTTTTCGCAAGGCTGTATTTTCGTTTTTTGATCCGTTGTTGCGGACCACTCCTGAAGTTATATGTTCAATCAAACAATTTCAAGGATGGATATTACCGTAAACAATGAACCGCTTCAAATTTCAGATTCCTGTTCTCTCTCACAATTATTGGAAGATCATATTCAGCTCAAAGCAGAAGGCATCGCTGTGGCTATCAACCAATCCGTGATCCCTAAAGAAAATTGGGGGAAAACCTTCATTGGTTCCGGTGATAACATCATTTTGATCAAAGCAACCCAAGGAGGATAAAACCACAGAAAGATGAAATCGAGCATGACGAGAACTTCACACACTGGAATGATTATAATGGCAAGATTCCATGTGACCTATGAAAACAAATTTTAAACACATGAAAACAGAACAGACACCTAACAACCAGAGCATTTCAACCAGTCCATTTCCTGCTTCCAAAAAAGTCTACTTAGACGGTCAGCTGAATGCAATCAAAGTTCCCGCAAGAGAGATTTCGCTCCACGATACCAAAGCCTTAATCAAAGGCGGCACTGCAAGCCAAAACCCACCCGTCACAGTCTATGACACCAGTGGACCCTACACAGACCCATCTTATCAGGTAAATCTTGAGAAGGGTTTGCCAAGGAATTTTGAAAAATGGACCCTCCGAAGAGGAGATGTGGAATACCTCGCTGATATCAGCTCAGATTATGGACAAAAAAGGAAAAATGATAGTAGCCTAAATGACATCCGTTTTCCCAACCTCAATAAACCTCTCAAAGCTAAATCAGGGAAAAATGTCTCTCAAATGCACTATGCCAAGCAGGGAATCATCACTCCTGAAATGGAATATGTAGCAATCAGGGAAAATCAAAGAATCGCTGAACTGGGAAAAAATGATATTGGCAACAAGGAGCTCCTACACCAACACCAAGGACAAAGCTTTGGTGCCAATACCCCAAAAGGCTTGATCACGCCAGAATTTGTAAGACAGGAAATTGCTTTGGGAAGGGCAGTGATCCCAGCAAATATCAATCACCCTGAAGTGGAACCTATGATCATAGGAAGAAACTTCCTGGTAAAAATCAACGCTAACATTGGAAACTCCGCGGTGAGCTCCAATATTGAAGAAGAGGTAGAAAAAGCAGTTTGGGCTTGCAGATGGGGAGCAGATACGATTATGGACCTTTCTACAGGAAAGAATATCCATGAAACCCGCGAATGGGTAATCAGGAACTCCCCCGTACCCATCGGAACTGTTCCGATTTATCAGGCTTTGGAAAAAGTAAACGGAAAGGCCGAGGATCTCACCTGGGAGCTGTTCAGGGATACTTTAATTGAGCAGGCTGAACAAGGAGTGGACTATTTCACTATCCATGCAGGGGTACTGTTGAGATACGTTCCCCTCACAGCCAAAAGAATGACGGGGATTGTTTCCCGAGGTGGTTCCATCATGGCGAAATGGTGCCTTGCGCATCACAAAGAGAATTTTCTCTACACCCATTTTGAAGAAATCTGTGAAATCATGAAAGCCTATAATGTCACTTTCTCTTTGGGTGATGGCTTGAGACCCGGTAGCATTGCTGATGCCAATGATGCAGCACAGTTTGGGGAACTTGAGACTTTGGGTGAACTCACAAAAATTGCCTGGAAACATGATGTACAGACAATCATAGAAGGGCCGGGTCATGTACCGATGCATTTGATCAAGGAAAATATGGAGAAGCAACTTGCCCATTGTGGTGAAGCCCCGTTTTATACTTTGGGGCCATTGACGACTGACATAGCACCTGGTTATGACCACATCACCTCTGCCATCGGAGCAGCTATGATTGGCTGGTATGGGACAGCCATGCTTTGCTATGTGACGCCTAAGGAACATCTAGGCCTTCCCAATAAAAAAGATGTCAAAGATGGGGTGATTACTTACAAAATAGCTGCGCATGCGGCAGATTTGGCAAAAGGCCATCCTGGAGCACAGTACAGAGACAATGCACTGAGCAAAGCCAGATTTGAATTCCGCTGGGAAGATCAGTTCAACCTTTCCCTTGATCCTGATACAGCCAAATCCTTTCACGATGAAACACTCCCTGCCGAAGGTGCCAAGATTGCACATTTCTGCTCCATGTGTGGTCCAAATTTCTGTTCCATGAAGATCACACAGGATGTAAGGAAATATGCGGCAGAGAATGACCTAGAGGAGTCTGAAGCGCTGGAAAAAGGGCTTCAGGAAAAAGCCAAGGAATTCGCTGAAAAAGGAAACCAAATTTACCTCTAATTGGAGCTAATCGTCATTTCATATCCGAAGCCAGTGCCCAACGAGGCCGACAACATCAATCTACTGATGGAGGCTGGTTTGGGCTTGTTTCATCTGCGGAAGCCTGAAAGTGATCTGGAATCTGTAGCCAATCTGCTCTCCCAAATTGACCCACAGTATTATGATAGGATAGCCATTCATCAGCATCACGGTTTAGCTGCCGAATTTGGACTCAAAAGATTGCATTTCACAGAAAATCATAGAGAGAAAGTAAGCCTCAAAGCTTTGCAGGAAATCAAGGGAAATGGATTGATCACCAGTACCTCTATCCATGACCTGTATTTACTGAACAGTCTAGATCAATTCGATTATACCTTCTTCAGCCCTGTATTTGACAGCATCTCCAAGCAGGGATACAGCAGTAGTTTGGAGAGTGGATTTAGACTTGAGAAGCCTATTGGTTCGCCGAAGGTTTTTGCGCTTGGTGGAGTGGAATTGAAAAATATCTCTCAGGTCAAATCAATGAAATTTGATGGAGCAGCTGTATTGGGAACAATTTGGAATCAGGAAGAGGAGGAAAGAATTGAGGTATTAAAAGGCTTAATGGAAACATGCAGGAATCTCTATTCTCGATAAGGGTTTTCATGTTGGCAGCAAAATATGAATATGGTAGCTACTAATTGATATGCCTATCCGCTTTCATACCAGTAGCTCTAGAAAATAAGAAATAAATCTCATAAAATCAGCTGTTGACCATCGACTGTTGACTGTTGTCCGTCGACTGTTGACTGATGACTGGTGACCCATCGACAAGCAACGATTCGCGTGATAATATTTGAAACATTTAAATACTAGTAAAATTGTGAATAATCATATAAACATATATGAAAAAAGAAATAAACAAACTCCAATACATCTCTCAGGAGAAGCCCTTCAATTCTCACCTTGAGTCTATCTTACATGCACTGGAGGCTGGTTGTAAATGGGTGCAGCTAAGACTGAAAAACCTGCAGGAACAGGAGGTTTTAGACATTGCCAAAGTCGCAAAACAACTGTGTACCGAGCATCAGGCGCTGTTGATCATCAATGATTATGTTACTGTAGCTAAAAAAGTAAATGCTGACGGAGTGCATATCGGACTCAATGACATGTCCGTCGCAGAAGCAAGAATGATTTTGGGAAGCGATAAAATTATCGGAGCCACCGCCAATACAATTGAGGATATACAAATGCACTTAAAGGCTGATCCTGATTACATCGGTGTAGGTCCATACAGATTTACCATGACCAAAGAAAAGCTAAGTCCTGTATTAGGACTGGAAGGCTTTCAAGTCATTATGGACAAATTGAAAAGCATGGATATCACTATCCCAATCATAGCTGTTGGAGGAATCACAGCTGATGATATCCCTGATTTGTTGAAAACAGGTGTCCATGGTGTAGCTATCTCAGGTGATATCAACCGGGCACCTGATATGAAAAGCAAAGTAGATGGGATTTATCAAATGCTGGAGATAGAAAATTAATAAAACAAGTATGGAACAAGTCATCAATAAATTAAAAATAGGAGAAGTTGAATTCAGTTCAAGACTTTTCACAGGCACTGGCAAATTCAGCGCTACAGAGCTGATGGAGCAATCTATTCTCGCATCAGGTTCAGAGCTAATCACAGTGGCATTGAAGAGGGTGGATATTAAAAATCAGGATCATGACAATTTACTGGGTAGGCTCAAGCATCCACATATTCAGCTACTTCCGAATACTTCTGGAGTTAGAAATGCCAAAGAAGCCATTTTTGCGGCACAGCTGGCTAGAGAGGCATTGGAAACCAACCTGATCAAACTGGAAATACACCCTGATCCCAAATATCTGATGCCGGACCCAATTGAAACCCTGATCGCAACTGAAGCATTGGCCAAGTTGGGATTTACCGTACTTCCATACATCCATGCAGATCCGGTACTCTGTAAAAGGCTGGAAGATGCGGGCACAGCAGCTGTAATGCCTCTGGGCTCTCCCATTGGAAGCAACAAGGGCCTGAAAACAATCGATTTCTTGGAAATAATCATTGAACAAAGTAAAGTACCGGTCGTTGTAGATGCCGGAATCGGAGCCCCGTCAGATGCTGCTAAAGCCATGGAAATAGGTGCTGACGCGGTACTAGTCAATACCGCAATCGCGGTTTCTCCTAATCCTGTAGCAATGGGATTGGCATTTAAGCTTGCCGTGGAAGCAGGGCACATGGCTTTCAAAGCAAAACTTGCTCCTCAACATTCCAACGCAATTCCAAGTAGTCCATTAACTTCCTTTCTCGATGTCTAGCTTCAAAGATCTATTCGATACCTATCACTGGGAGGATGTCAAAGCAAGTATTTACAGCAAAACCGAAACTGATGTCCTCAAGGCCTTACATGCCTCGAAAAGAGATTTGGAGGATTTCAAAGCGCTAATTTCTCCAGCAGCGGCGCCTTTTTTAGAAGAAATGGCGCAACTCAGTCAGCAGCTCAGCCAAAAAAGATTTGGAAGGACCATCCAACTCTATGTGCCGCTTTACTTGTCCAATGAATGTAATAATATCTGCACCTATTGCGGATTTAGCTTTGACAATAAAGTGAGGAGAAAAACACTTACTGAAAAGGAAATACTCCAAGAAGTCGAATCGATCAAAAAAATGGGCTATGACCATGTACTTTTGGTAACAGGTGAGGCTAACCAGACCGTACATGTGGATTATTTCAAAAAAGCAATGGAATTGGTTAACCCACACTTCGCCAATGTATCGATAGAAGTGCAGCCGCTAGAACAGGAAGAATACGAGGCTCTGATTCCACGCGGGCTTCATGCTGTTTTGGTCTATCAGGAAACCTACCATAGACAGGATTATAAAATGCATCATCCCAAAGGGAAAAAATCAAATTTTGATTACAGACTGGAAACCCCCGACAGACTTGGAAAAGCCGGAATCCATAAGATGGGATTGGGGGTACTGATTGGTTTAGAGGACTGGAGGACAGATTCGTTTTTCACGGCTCTTCATTTATCCTATTTGGAAAAAACCTACTGGCAAAGCAAATACAGCATTTCATTTCCAAGGCTACGACCATTTTCTGGAGGCTTGGAACCCAAAGTAGCCATGAATGATCGGGAATTGGTGCAATTGATCTGCGCCTACAGGATTTTCAATGAAGAAGTGGAACTTTCTATTTCTACCAGAGAATCTGAGCTTTTTCGAAACAACATCATCAAATTGGGCATCACTTCCATGAGTGCAGGCTCCAAAACCAATCCAGGGGGATATGCTGTAGAACCTGAAGCTTTGGAACAGTTTGAAATATCCGACGAGCGAAGCCCAGAAGCTATCGCCCTACTGATCAAGTCACAAGGTTACGAACCGGTTTGGAAAGACTGGGACAGTATCTTGAATTCAAAAGTTAATTACTGATGGCACAAGAATTGGAAATGAATCGCTACAGCAGGCAAATCATGCTGCCTGAATTTGGCCTAGGAGGTCAAATGAAATTAAAAAATGCCAAGATTTTGGTAATCGGTGCAGGTGGATTAGGTTGCCCTATCCTACAATACCTCGCAGCATCTGGAGTCGGCCACTTGGGAATAGTGGACAATGACCTGGTGGATATAAGCAACCTTCATCGACAAATCCTTTACCACACGACTGACATTGGCCTTGCCAAGGCGCCTACCGCAGCCAAGAAACTGGAGGCGCTCAACCCTTTTGTACAAACCAAAGTTTATGAAGTGCGCTTGGATTCAAGCAATGCCGAGGCTATTTTTCAGGGTTATGATTTGGTCATTGATGGCTCGGATAATTTCGCGACAAGGTATTTGGTCAATGATACCTGCGTGAAATTAGGTACTCCTTTAATATTTGGGTCTATTCTCAAATTTGAAGGGCAGGTGTCTGTTTTCAACTTCCAAAATGGTCCTCAATACAGAGATCTTTTTCCTGAGCCTCCGCCACGAGATGAAGTTCCCAACTGCTCTGACATTGGTGTAATAGGAATTCTCCCAGGCTTGATAGGCATGTATATGGCCAATGAAGCGATCAAGGTAATCTGTGGATTGGGCACAAGTCTGTCAGGAAAACTATTGCACATCAATTCGCTGACCAATACCACTAATATTTTTAACATTCCTAAAAATAAAACAGCATTAGTTTCAAATAAAAGCGCTGAAATACAAGCAGAAATCCCTGAAATGGATTATTCCACATTCCTTTCAGAACAAAAATCAGATCCTGATGCCATTATCATTCTGGATGTCAGGGAAAAGACAGCGTTTGAGTCCCATAATTTCGGAGGTATCAATATTCCTTTGCAGGAATTACCAAAAAGAGTAGGGGAGCTACCCGAAAACAAAAGGCTACTTGTATGCTGTCAAAGCGGCATAAGAAGTAAATCAGCAGTAAGCTTTCTGTTGAACAGATTCCGAGGAAACATTTTCAGCCTTTCAGGTGGAATAGGTTCAGCAAGGGAATGATAGTAGAGAAATAGAAACCTAAATCTCTGCCTTACTACTTACAACCACCTCAATTTTAAAATTATTAGTTTGATAACCTATACCTGGAAAATCATTGAGCTTCCTAGTAAATTCTAATTTCAACTTTATAAATCTATCTTCTTTTTCCCAAAAACAAGACTTCAGTAAGATGTGGGGTTCATCTATATCAGTATCGGTTGGTAATGGATCTCCATGCTTTTGGACAAAATCTTGGTATAAACTATTAAAATGCGCCACAAATTCAACCTCCTTTTTGTTGAGTTCTCTAAGTAACTCCACATTTTCATTGGCATTAAAACTGGGATTATAAAGTCCCCAATTGTAAATAATTACTGAGGCTGGTTTAGCTTTTTGATCAAATAGATACCAAACATGAAGGTCTAAAGGAAAACTAGAGGTCGGTCTTTTGTAAATTTCTCCCTTAGTTTTCCTGCTTTTCCCATCCTTTTCCAATGGATTAAAGTTTAAAATTAATTCCGCACTCCCTTCTAAAACACCCTTCATTGAAGCTTCTAACGTTTTGATTTCTTTTACATTAGGGAATTTCATCTCAGTGTTTACTTGAGCATTAAGGTCTAAATTGAAAAGTATTATTATAAGGAAAATAAAAGGAAAATTTGGCTTCATAGATTTTGTACTAGTAAACTTTAATATGACATGGATTTTTGAAAACTCAGCTTCATTTTTTTTGAAACTATCCGATCAAAATCCTAGAAATTTCGATCCGTTCTAGGTCTTAAATCTTGTTTCATTCATTTAATCTCTTGGTTCCATCCCTATTCATCAGATAAACCTAATTTTACTAGAAATGAGGCTTCTATTCAACCTTGGTCATTTCCAAAACAAGATTAGAATAAATGTCTGGAAATAACATGACTCCTTGCTGAATCACCGTAATCCTATTGGCATTTACATATGACCTCCTTGTTCTGTTATCAAACTCCACTTCATATTCACGATCTGATAATTTTAACTGCCATTTGCGAACACGATTAAATCCCATTCGCTCCATAGAAGAAGTAAGCTCATATTCATCTTCACCTTGTTGTTTAAAATTTCCTTCAAGGAAGCTAAACTGAACATTGTTGCTATCAAAAGAAAAATTCCCAAGCTCACCTTCAAAGCGCAAAACACTGTCCTGACTTGATGGAGAACTCCCAAATGTAATCATCACTTCATTTACCTCCCAATCTCCAATTAAACTATGGGTAGCCTCAGATTCATGATCAATACAAGAGAACAAAATCACAATTGTAGATAAACTTAAAAATTGAAGAATAATTCTGCCTTTTTTCATTTTTATGAAATTTAATACTCAATAATTTATTGAAATCTTCCCAAAATTAAAATATTACAGCCAAAATAGAGCTATCTTATTCAAAACGATTGAAGAACCTAGAGGTTTAATCATTAAAAAATTGATCCTCTATTTAATATTATAAGAACAGTTTCATGTTTGCTGATTGGACGGAATTAATAAAGAAATATGATTTCACAAAAAACACAACATCTCCAACGACAAACACTTAACGCACTTAACGTTTAACAGTCATCACTATCTAACTACAACCGTGTTCACCTGTGTTCATCCGTGATAATATAAATCAGTGTAATCTGCGTACCTGTCTCCCGCAAGTGAGGATCTGTGTGCTTGTCTCCCTTTAGGGAGGAGACTCAATCTTAAATCTTAAATCTCCTCTGATCCCTCGGGGCTAAAATCTTAAATCAAAACCGTGTTCACCTTTGTTCATCCGTGGTAAAATATATCAGTGAAATCTGCGCGAACCCTATTTCCCGATACAGAACTTACTAAAGATATTCGCCAACAAATCATCCGTCGTGATCTCGCCTGTAATCTCCCCAAGGTAGTGCAATGACCTACGGATATCCATCGCTAAGAAATCATTGGTCACTTCTGCATCCAATCCATTCAAAACATCCAGTAGCGATTCCCTAGTTTTTACCAAGGAATCATAATGCCTAATATTGGTGACGATGGTATTACCCGTCTTGAACTTATCCAAATTGACCAAGGCCAAGATCTGACTTTTTAGGTCTTCTAAATTCTCCTTTTGACCCGCCGAAATAAAAATAGTGTCAGGATGATTAATCTTTAATTCATTGACAAATTGATCATTAGCTTTATCTAGCTTATTCGCTACTTTAAGGAAAGGTACACCTAGATTTTCCAGTTTATTAATATCTCTATTGATCTCTACCATATCTGTATCTCCCAGATCAAATAGGTAAAGAATCAAGGAGGCGGTCTTCATTTTCTCCTGAGTTCGACTAACACCAATTGATTCGATCACATCAGTTGTCTCACGTAAACCTGCAGTATCGATAAATCTGAAGATTACCCCCCCAATATTGATTTCATCTTCAATAAAATCACGGGTGGTTCCTGCGATGTCCGAAACAATTGCCTTTTCTTCGTTAAGTAAAGCATTGAGCAGGGTAGATTTCCCAGCATTGGGCTTACCGGCAATCACGGTAGGTACCCCATTTTTGATCACATTGCCGAGATCAAAACTGCTGATCAGTTGCTCCACCACACGTAGGAGTTTCTCTACCAATATCCTCAAATCATCCCTGCTGGCAAACTCTACATCCTCTTCAGTAAAGTCTAGCTCCAATTCGATCATGGAAGCAAAGTGGATCAATTCTGCGCGAAGCTTTGAAATTTCTCCACTGAATCCTCCTCGCATTTGATTCAAAGCAGCCTGATGGGAAGTCTCAGAGTCGGCATGAATCAAGTCTGCCACAGCCTCAGCCTGTGCCAAGTCAAATTGACCATTCAAAAATGCTCGTTGGGTAAACTCACCCGGCTTAGCTGGTCTCGCCCCATTACGAATTAATAACTTGATGACTTGATTGACAATATAAGAAGAGCCATGGGTAGAAATCTCCACGGCATTTTCCTTGGTAAATGACTTTGGTGCTATAAATAAAGAAACCAAAACTTCATCTATAATCCGATCTCCATCTCTGATCGTGCCAAAATGTATGGTATGTGATTCCTGTTTCTCAAGGTCTTTTCCCTTAAAAATTCTATTACAAATCTTGATGGCATCTTTGCCAGAAAGTCTGATGACTGCAATAGCACCCACACCCTGTGGTGTTGCCAAGGCTACAATGGTGTCTTCTTTCTCGTGTAAACTGAACATCCTTACTTGGTAAATCGCTTCACTATACCTTCCAAACCTTCAATAAAAGGCTTTGGCTGTCTGTAGCCAGGCAATTGAGTAATATTCTCCATGGTGACATCCATGATAACAAAATTAGGATAGGAACTTACTCGCATGGTTTTGGCCATGCTAGCCTCAGTGTATTCTTTGCCTTTAAAAGTAAATTTTCTATCTTCCTTCTCTCCATGTAGTTTAACTGGGTAAAAATTAGCATTCACATAAGCAATGACCTCAGGATTTGTAAAAGTTTCTTTATCCATCTTCTTACACCAACCACACCAATCCGTGTATACATCTACCAAAATCATCCTCGGGTTTTCTTGAGTAGCTTTGGCAGCCTCCTCAAATTTCATCCATTTGATCTCCTCCTGCGCAAAAGCACTCAAACTAGCTAACAAAAACAAACAGATGATCACACTCAATTTTTTCATAATTCAAATTTAACTATTTCTACCCAATCCTTTCCAAAACGACTTCAATTCCGAGTAAGTTCAAAGGTCGTTGTACAAAGTCCCAAGAACAAAGCCCAAAACTTTCAACTTTATCCCCAATTTTACAATCCTGATGCCTGGGGTCAAGTTCTTCCAATCTCCCCAACTTTTAAACTTTCTAACCTTTAATCCCTTACTGTATCACCAAAATATTCCCAGCTACATCCTTGGACATGAAGATCGTCTTTTTGTTATCTACCAATATTTCGATAGAACCATCAAACTCGACCTTTTCCAAAACTTTGATTCTGGCACCGATATAGGCGCCAACTTTATCCAAATATCTTAAAAACGCTGCACTGCTATCCTTTACTGCCACAATCTGTCCAGTACCATCTAGTTCTATTTCATTGAGCGGAACTCTTGGGCGAGAGCGAACATCTCCAAACTCATCGGGAATGGGATCACCATGGGGATCAAACTTTGGAAAACCCAAATATTCATCCAGTCTTTGAATGAGGGTAGGGGACTGCACATGCTCCAATTCATCAGCTACCTCTGCTACCTCGTCCCAAGAAAACCGCAACTTTTCAACCAAAAACACTTCCCATAGCCTATGCTTTCTAATGGTCCTCAAGGCTAATTTTTTCCCCTCTTCAGTAATATGCACCCCATAGTATTTACGGTAATCTATCACCGTCTTTTCTCCGAGTTTGCGGAGCATATCGCTGACAGATGCCGGCTTGATTTTCATCCAAGTGGAAATGTCATTGGTGGAAGTACTCCTCTTCCCAGCCTCTGTCAATTCATAAATGGCCTTCAAATAATTCTCTTCTGCGTAAGTCAACTTGATCATATATATCTAACGAATGGGAGGACAAAGATAAGGTTTTAGCCAACACTAAAAAATAATTTAATACAGGCTAAAACAAATGTGGATAAGTCATAAATGAATGTTTGTAGTATATTAGGACATCCTTATTTTTATTTTAGCCTTATCTAAAAAGAACACAACGAATTCAAATTCAACATACTAATTCATCTATATCTTGATTGTATTACAATTGATGTTTCCAAGCAAAGTTTCCAATTACTGAAAAGTAGTTTCCTTGAAAAGGAAATTTACTTGTTTTCAATAATTGATGTGGATAAGCTATGCAGTTTATAAACAGCAAGGGTTAGAGCAATTCCAAGGTTATTTATCAATTATTTTTTCATCCTATTGACTATTTAGTTTTTTAATCTATTTTTAACTAAAAAATCATTATCATACATGAAAAAAGTAATCCTATTAGTATTGACCTTAGGCTTAGGGATAAGCTTGCAGGCACAACAAAGCTCTAATCCTTATGAAGGAATGCTGAGCTTTGGAAGTGGTCAGTTCTTTCAAAATGGCAAGCGACTAAAAATGGCTGAGGTGATACAACTCACTAAAGTCAATGAAGAGGCAAACAATCTGGCTCGTAAAGCAAGAACCAATCAAATCATGTCAGGTGTGATGGCCTATCCCGGTTCATTTGCCATAGGCTGGGGTTTAGGTGGTGCACTAGCTGGTGCTCCAATCGAGTGGGGTTGGGTAGGAGCAGGAGCTGGTTTAATAGGCGCTGGAATTTTATTTCAAGTAGCTTACAGTAAAAATGCCCAACTTGTTACTGAAGTTTACAATGCAAATATGCCTTATGCATCTAATTATAGACCTTTACAACTAGCCTTTGGAGTACAAAGAAATGGACTTGGCTTATCACTTAATTTCTGATAAAAAATAAATGCTTTATAAATTGGGCTTTTCTTTAAAGTAAAAGCTATTAGTTGCTTTCCAAATCTATTTACTCGTCTATCAGATTTAGCATTGTGCCTTGGAGCCTTTGTGGCATCAACAATATATTTAAAGTCACAGAGACTCTAAGGGACATAGCGCTTTTTTAAATTCACCTCAATAAGCTTTTGTAAAGCCTCATGTTCCTGCGCTTTCCAATAAGCACTTTTCACAATTCCTTTTTCAAAAAAAGTAGAGCTAGTAATACTATCAATTACTTGGGGAATATTGCTCAAATCACAAAAATCAACTTCAAGTCCCGCTTTATGTTGATTTGCGATTGACTTCCATTTTTCATTCGGTGAATGTAAAAATGGCTTACCCATCGCCAAACACTCATACATTTTACTAGGAATTTTGGGACTGATACTTGGAATTTGATAATAGGGAAGGAGCACCAAGTCTGCTCGATCATAAGCTTTCAATATCCGATCATAAGCGATAGGGGTACGAGAAATCTCCAAATCAACATGAGGGATGGATGTATTAACTCGAATCATTTCCTCACCATAGTTGGGAATAGTAACATGACCAATCACATGAAGACTTGCTGTTGGATATTGCTGAACAAACTCCCCAAACCACCTCATGGCACCTATAATACCATAAACTTCCGTCAAAGTACCTGAAATCAAAAAACGCAAGGGCTGATCTAATTCAAAACATTTTGGTTTGACTTCTCTATATGCACCTGTAAATTTATTTTCTAAAATCACAGCATCTACCAACTTGGGAATTTCAGCTTTGTAGCAAGTTTCTGCTAGGATATATTGGTCTATAAATGGCCTTGAACAAAATTCAAGAAACTGAATCAAAGGTGAAATCAAGAAATGTAAAGGCTTGGATACACTTCTATTAAAGCGAATATTAAGACTATGATTTTCTTGTATATCATAAATCAATTTACTGTTTTTTAATACTTTGTAAATCACCGCGGGAATAAGTAACTCATAGGTAGTTACTATAATGAGCTTTGGTTTGATTTTTTTTAACAAGCGAAGGAACTTATAAGCTACAAATAGCCTTTTTAAAGCTGTTCTATCGCTTTCATAGAGACTGTAGAAATAAATATCCTTTTGATCATCCTCTTTTTTTGTAGAAAATCCTATGATGTTAAGATGGTATTTATTTGTTTCACGCAGCGAAAGCGCCATCCGGTAAAAAGCCCTAGAATCCTTCAAGGGTTTTAGTAGGGAAGCGATGACAATCCTTGTTTTTTCCATTACCGGAATATTCATTGTATAAAAGCGAAACTAACAAAAAATATGGACTTAAAGACGATCATTGAAAGTGCTTGGGATAACCGAGAAATGTTGAAAGAAAAGGATGTCGAAATTGCTATTAAATCTGTGATTTCTGATCTTGATACTGGAAAACTAAGAGTAGCTGAACCTCAGACAGATGGTTCTTGGAAAGTCAATGATTGGGTAAAGAAGGCAGTAATCCTTTATTTCCCTATCCAAAAAATGCACACCATCGAGGTTGGACCTTTTGAGTTTCATGATAAAATGGCACTCAAAACCAATTATGCCAAGCAAGGTGTCAGGGTAGTACCACATGCAGTTGCAAGATATGGCGCATATCTCGCCTCAGGTGTAGTGATGATGCCCTCTTATGTAAACATAGGTGCTTTTGTGGACAGTGGCACAATGGTTGATACCTGGGCTACAGTAGGCTCTTGTGCTCAAATTGGCAAGAATGTTCACCTGAGCGGTGGAGTTGGTATCGGTGGCGTATTGGAACCAGTGCAAGCGGCTCCAGTAATTGTGGAAGATGGTGCATTTATCGGTTCGAGAGCGATTATAGTAGAGGGAGTCAGAATTGGAAAAGAAGCCGTAATAGGTGCAGGTGTTACCCTCACTGCAAGCTCCAAAATCATCGATGTAACTGGATCCGAGCCAAAAGAGTATAAAGGTTATGTCCCAGCGAGATCAGTGGTGATTCCAGGATCTTTGACCAAGAAATTCCCAGCAGGTGAATTCCAAGTTCCTTGTGCTTTGATTATCGGACAAAGAAAAGCTTCAACAGACTTAAAAACATCTCTAAATGATGCTTTAAGAGAAAATAATGTTGCCGTCTGATGACAGGCAACCTCAAACCTATTTCAATACTTATGAATTACAAGATTAAAATCTTAGCAGTCTTAATTGCAATTTTCACTTTCTCAGCATGCGGAGAAACTTCTAATGATGGAGATGTCTATTATGCGGCTGGACAGTATCAAGAAGCCATCAAAGCCTATGATAATGTCTTGGCCACAAAACCAAAAAATGTCAAGGCACTTTACAACAGAGGGCGTGCTTACGAGGAATTAGGGGAACTTGATCAAGCTGAAAAGGACTTTATTGCAGCACTTGAAAATGACACAAAAAATATTCAAGTAATGCTAAGTCTTTCTAACCTTTATCAAAAAAAGAAAAACCACAACTCAGCTTTACTTTATGCCGACTACGCTGTAGAAGTTCCCGGTGCACCAGCCATGGCCTATTTTCTCAAAGCCAGAGCCTTGCATCAGTTGGGAAATACAGATGAAGCGTATAAAGAGTACAGTGCAGCCATCAAAATGGATAAAGAGTTTGGCCAAGCTTATTTCTATAGAGGCATTTTAAAATTAGCAACCAACAAAAGAAAATCCTCCGCCTGTGAGGATATCAATATGGCTGTCAAACTCAACTTTGAAGCTGCTGTAGAAGCACAAGAAAAGTATTGTAAATAAGTAAAATTACATGCAAACATAAAATTAAAAGGCAGCTGAATGATCAGTTGCCTTTTTTTTAGCTAGTAACAATTCTTATCAAGTACAAATAATCAAATGTAGCAGGTGCAGATCCCAAGGTTACTCAATCACCCAATCCCCAATAAATCAATCAACTATTCCCTAATAACCCAATCAACTAATCTCCATTAGCTCAATCAACTAACACAAAGTGTAATCGCTGAGAACTCCCCACTTTACTCAATTACCCAGTTACTCAATCACCCAATCCCAAAACAAGTTCTCCTAATCCAAAACTTTTAAAACTTCCAAATCTTCTAACTTTACTCAATGGCTCCTCATCCTATTGAAAACTGCCGAAAGATGCCTTGGCTCGTCTGCTTTATGATTGCAAATTTGGTCTGACTGTAGCTGTCCCACTCCTTGACATGTTCTACAAGTTCCAGACTCAATCTTAGTACCATCACAAATGGGACAAGTATGTCTGCCATCTCCACCACACTTATCACATTCGTGGTATTCTACAATATTGAAGACGTTTCTTTTGGTAATCAATCCCGAACCTACACACTTATTACAGCCAACTATTCCCTTTGCCTTACAGTAATTACAATCTTGCTCAATGTCTTTAGCCCCTTCACAAGTAAAACAGACTTGAAACTTATAGCCTCTTCGATCACACAACTGACAAGCTTTTATCTCGTTCAGAGGCTTTTCCAACATGGATTCCAATGCCTTAGCTTTTTCAAAATTCTCTCCTTTGAGTCCATTCAGTTCCAAATATTTATTGAGAAAGTTGGCACTATTATCATATTGCTTCAATTGAAACAAGGTTTCCGCAAAATAATAAGGCATTTCTGGAGGAATAGGTAGGTTTGACTCTATGATTTGCCTAAACAAGTTATTTGCCTTTTCAAAATCACCCTTATTCATCTCTGCTAAAGCATTATTCATCATTCTGGATGTACCTCCCAATGTCGGCTGAACTTGTGACATGGATACAGTAGACAAAAAACAAAGGAAAACCATCAATACATATGATTTGATCAATTTTGGGCTATTCATTGGGCTTTGACTCATTTTTATAAAATCATGTGGTTTGTATCGGCAAAATAATGACCTTTATGGCATAAATCAATTTCAAGCTAAACTTTAATTCCAAGTTCAATACTGGATTAACATGAAAACATGCTAAAAGTTGGAGTAATAGGAGCAGGGGCAGCTGGATTCTTTGCAGCCATACATCTCTCAAATCAACATGCAGAGGTAACAATCCTAGAAAAGACCTCAAAATCTTTAGCCAAAGTAAAGATATCAGGTGGTGGTAGGTGCAATGTTACACATGCAGCTCTAGAGCTCAACCACCTAGTTAAAAACTATCCTAGAGGAGAGAAATTTTTAAAAAAATCCTTTCAGCATTTTGCTGTAAAAGATACCATTGATTGGTTTGAAAGTAGGGGAGTGAAACTAAAAGTTGAAGCTGATGGACGAATGTTTCCCATTTCAAATGATTCTGAATCAATCATTCGAGCTTTGAAGGAGGAAGCATTAAAAAAACAAGTGACCATCAAATATCAATTTGGAGTCATCAAAATTAAATACAACTCCCGAAAGTTTGAATTGAGTAATGGTAAAGAAACCTTAACATTTGATAGATTAATCATCTGTACCGGAGGAAATCCTAAGCTAGAGGGCTTTGATTTCATCAAAGAATTAGGACATCAAATTCAGCCTCCAGTACCTTCCCTTTTTACTTTCAATACCCCCACAGAACCAATCAAAAGTCTTATGGGGATAGCAATGCCAGACGCACATGTCAAACTTGAAGGAACAAAACTTTCTTACCAAGGCCCACTTTTAATTACTCATTGGGGGATATCTGGTCCAGCGGTACTCAAGCTTTCAGCTTTTGGCGCCAGATGGCTGGCTGAGCAGACTTACAAAGCCAAAGCGCATATCAGATGGAATGCCTCTTGGACAGAAGAGAGTTTGGTACAAGATATCTCCCGCTTCAAAATAGCCCACCCAAAAAAGAAAGTAAGTACCAACCCATTGTTTGGAATTCCAGCCAGGTTATGGGAGCATCTAGTCTTTCGGGCAGAAATTACTGAGGCTGATCTGTGGAATGAGATATCAAAAAAGCATTTGAATAGATTAATCCAGAATCTTTTTTGCTATATTGTCGCAATCGAAGGGAAGACTACTTTCAAAGAGGAATTTGTGACAGCTGGTGGGGTATGTTTGAATGAAGTTAATCCTGAGACAATGGAGAGCAAAATCACACCCGGTTTGTTTTTCGCTGGCGAGGTATTGGACATTGATGGAATCACTGGAGGTTTTAACTTTCAGGCCGCTTGGACAACAGGATATATCGCTGGGAAACACGCTGATCAACCCAATAGTAATGAATAGAATTCCACCTGTTAATTTTGAACGAATTGACGAAATGGCTGAAGGTGATATGGAGTTCAGGAATGAACTTATCACTGCTATACACAATTCCTTACTAGAACTTAAGGAAAAGTATCTTGAAGGTTCTGAGGAAGAAAATATCGAAACTATCCAACAAATACGCCATAAAGTCAAGCCAACGCTAGCACTTTTCGAAATTGAAAAACTCAATGATATTGTCCTCAGTGGGAAAACTATCATTGAAGAAAATGGCTTTAAAGGAGCATTTCTAGCGCACTTAGAGGAATTCCTAGACGCTTGGCAAGAAGCATACGATTTTGTAAAAGAAAATCTTGATGAATAAAAAGTAAAAAAATGTGAGCTTTTGAGCTCACATTTTTATTTTTCTCACCAGGTCAACTAAACGATTGGAATAACCTGCTTCATTATCATACCAACCTACTATTTTAACCAAATTACCTTTTGCAGAGGTTAAACCAGAGTCAAATATACACGAATGTGGATTACCTATAATATCGATCGAAACTAGCGGGTCATCAGTGTATTCTACAATACCCTTCAAATTGCCATTTGACTCTTGTTCAAAAACTCGATTTACTTCCTCAGCTGTAGTCTCTCTATCCAACAATACAATTAGATCAGTCAAAGAACCATCCGGGACAGGTACACGCATGGCAGAAGCCTCAATTTTACCTTTCAATTCAGGCAATACAATTTCCATTGCCATCGCAGCATGTGTAGTCGTAGGAATAATAGAATAGGCTGCTGCTCTCGCTCTTCTCAAATCCCGATGCGGCGCATCATGTAAATTTTGATCGTTTGTGTAAGAATGTACTGTAGAAACATAGCCTTTTTGAATACCAAAATGATCATTCAAAACTTTTACCATAGGAGCCAAACAATTAGTCGTACAAGAAGCATTTGAAATGATTTGTTCATCTCCTGTAATGACATGGTCATTGACTCCTAGTACTACTGTAGGAACGGCTTCTGACTTGGAAGGTGCGGTTATGATCACCTTTTTTGCCCCTGCACTCAAATGCTTGGAAGCACCTTCAAGATCTGTAAACTTCCCCGTTGACTCCAAGACAATATCAACTCCTAAATCGGCCCAAGGAATCAATTCAGGATTCTTTTCAGCAAAAATTTTAATCAACTTTCCATTGATCCGTAAGTTTCCATCAGACTCTTCTACTCGATAAGGATATTTACCGTGGACAGAATCATATTGCAGTAAATGGGCCAAGGTAGAAGGGTCTGTGAGGTCATTCACTGCGACCAATTCAATATCAGGCTGTTCTAACAATAACTTGATAGTCAATCTTCCGATCCTACCACAACCATTGACAGCTACTCTCTTTTTATTCATTTGGGTATTCTGTTTTCAGGCCACGAAGTTAATAAACCTGAATTATAAAGACTACAAACAAAGTAGAATCGGGAAAGTTTCACTGCTAGAAGAAATCTGTACAAGTGCTTTCAATGAATTGAGAATGGAAGAAATAGAATGCTTACTGCTTTTAATGCGGCTAAATTCAACCTTTACATCTATACAAAATATTTTTCCCTTATTTTCAAGCTATTGGATTTCCTAACCAAATATTTTTTGGTCATGTTTTGCATTGTGAATTTAACCCTCTATATTTGCATCACCATTGAGAAAAAGGGTTAAATGATTCAAAAATGGTCCGTTCGTCTAGGGGTTAGGACGTATCCCTTTCACGGATAAAACACGGGTTCGATTCCCGTACGGACTACAAAATCTTTTAACCTTTTTTCTTTGTTTAAATGGTCCGTTCGTCTAGGGGTTAGGACGTATCCCTTTCACGGATAAAACACGGGTTCGATTCCCGTACGGACTACAACAAATTGATGTTTTTCATCGTTCAGATTGTTGAAAGGCTGTTTTATCAGCTTCACATGATGAATTTGTTTTATGGTTGTTAGTGGTTAAAGTGAGTGAAAATCCGGTCTTTTAGGCCGGATTTTTCATTTATACCCTTGTCATTCCAGCATCCATCAAGTCTATCCAAAGCTGCGAATACACCAAGGTTTTGATGTCTCCAAAACCTGACGCTGTATACGATTTTTCCAACTGCCCAAAGGTTAAATCCTTTTGGCCCTGCATTGGTTTCATGGCCTTTATATTTTCCACCAACCATTCGCCTCTTGCCAAGTCTACACTCAGTTCAAAACTTGAGTTTTTGTTTTCAAAAAGTAGCTTGCAATGCTTTGAATGTTTATTGCTTACTTCCACTTTCATTTCCGGTAAATTACCAATCCAAATCAATTTCGAATTTGTCTTGGCTTCCAAAGTATCAGGCTCGGATATAGACTTGAATACAAAATTGGATTTTACACTTGTCTTGGGCACTCTGAAATCAAACCATTCTTGAAGAGGAAAATCAAAGCACATCCCATGCATATAGTTAAAAAGTGCTTTTTTGAGTCCTGCACTATATAATTCATGGTCTGTCCCTTTAGGGTCTCCATGGCTTAGATCATTATCCGCAAATAAACCCTTTTCTGGACCAAGCTTGACAACACCAAATTTTTCGGGCTGCAAACCAATAGGGGCATGAGCAGTCATTGCAAATAAATGCCAAAATCCAGATTGAATCACATTGTTTTCAAACAACTGTCGAACCAACTCAAGACTATCTATCGTCTCTTGCGCAGTCTGAGTTGGAAAACCATACATCAAGTAAGCATGCACCATTATCCCTGATTCTGTAAAATTCCGAGCAACCCGTGCGACTTGTGCTACATTGACTCCCTTTTGCATCATTTCTAAAAGTCGGTCTGATGCCACTTCCAGTCCTCCAGAAACTGCAATACAGCCCGAAGCCTTAAGCAAGCGACACAAATCATACGTAAAACGCTCCTCAAATCTAATATTTGTCCACCAAGTGATACTTAGCTTCCTTCTCAATATTTCTATAGCTAACTCCCGCATCAAAGCAGGTGGTGCTGCTTCATCCACAAAGTGAAAACCCGTTTGTCCTGTCTGAGCTATCAATTCCTCAATCCTATCACAAATCAAAGCCGCCGAGACTGGTTCGTAATTCTTAATGTAATCCAAAGTAATGTCACAAAAAGAACACTTCTTCCAATAGCAACCATGGGCCATGGTTAATTTATTCCATCGGCCATCAGACCAAAGTCTATGCATAGGATTGACTACCTCGATCACAGAAAGGTACTTATCTAAATATAAATCTCTGTAATCAGGCGTACCAGTTTGGCTAAACGGTATATCTCTTTCCTTAGAGCCATTTAAGTAAGAAACTTCTCCATTTACCAATGCAAAGGTTCTCTTTAATGATCTAAGCTCGATCTGACCTTCCAAATAAGAGATCAAAGTCATCAAAGGGCGTTCACCATCATCTAAAGTAATAAAATCTACATATTTGAAAACTCGAGGATCTCCTAATGACCTCAACTCTGTATTGGGATAACCACCACCCATAGCTATCCTGACGGACGGATAGTGATTTTTTACATGCTGACCTATTCTCAATGCACCATATAGGTTGCCTGGGAATGGCACTGAAATACAAACCAAATCCGGTTGATTTATCTGGATAAGCCCATCAAGTTCTGCTATCAATACCTGATCCACATAGGACAATTCACCTTGTAACACCTGCTCTAATGGATCAAAATGAACAGCTGATCTTCCCAATCGCTCTGCATACCTACTAAAGCCAAAGTGAGGATCTAATGCCTCTTGAATCAAATCTCCGAGATCTTCTAAATATAAGGTAGCAAAATGCCTAGCCTTATCTTGTATTCCCATGGTACCAAATGCCCATTCGAGTTCATCAATGTGATCAAACCTTGAAGCTTGTGGAAGAAAATCTCCATCACAAATATTATATGCGATTGTCGGGTTCTTGAATTGTAAAAAATCAATAACAGGCGCAATTGTACACAAATAATCCTCCTTGAGCTTGAGAATCCTTTTTGAGTTAATACTCAACTTATTAACACCTTGTTTTTCAATGTTTTCAAAAACATCACTTAAACCTTTTGTGGAAAAAATCTTGAGAATTACATTCAACCCTAGATCGGCTTGAAAGGAATCTTTCCCTAGCGTATTTAGAAACCCCTTGATGTATGCTGTTGCAGGATATGGCGTGTTAAGTTGGGTAAATGGAGGCGTTAGTAATAATATTCGAGTTGACACAGGCAATGAAATTTGTCCAAAGTTCGTCAAATTATCTGAATTTCACTTCAAATTAAAAAGCCAAGCAAAAAAGCATTGCTTGGCTTTTCTATTTTGATAGCGGAAGGTGAAGTAAGTATACTTACTATCCAATCGGGATCCATTAGAAACTACGCTTTAAGATTTCATCACAATGCAAAATAACCTACATCTTATTCCCAAAGAAAATAGCATTGAGAAATAGCTTGTTAGTTCCAAACCAAGTTCCTCGGAAATTTGGATTGTCTACAAAGTGAATGACTTTCCCTCGACCAACTGAAGATACCAAGGCACTAGCACTTTGCTTGATCATCTCAAGGTTAGCTGGAGAAACATAGCCTCCTAACAATGGATCAGAGGTGTATCTTACTGGAGTCTGATAAGGGTCAGACGATGGTTTGAGAAAAATACTAGAGTTTCTATATACAGGCAGCTCTGATCGTCTAAATCCAAAGCCAAGCGGGTGGGTAGTGTCTAATTCTGCTAAATAAATACTTCCTCCAATAGCTTGGGCGCCCTGAATATCTCTTCTTGATGTAAAAGGCAAAAACTCAGCTTGCCGTTCTTTTCGCTCAACTTCCAAATAAGATTCCTGAACGATTCCCTGACTGATCAACCATTGACTCGCTGATCTCAATGATATAATTGTTCCACCTCGAGATAACCAATCTTTCAAATGATTGATTTGTCCTGTGGATAAAGAAGAGTAGTTTCCAGAAGGTAAAATCAGCGTAGTGTAATCGAAGAGGTTAACCCTTCCAAAACTGCTTAGATCTACCTTACTAATCGGCATATTTACTTTGCTGTCCAATAAATGCCAGATTTCTCCAGCTTCATATTGAGATGTCCCTTGGCCTATTAGCATCAGAACCTTAGGCACTTGAATTGCTGATACATTATTACTTCCCAAATCTATTCCTGTTTTGCTTAGGCCAGTCGATGTTGCAAATACATGCTGCCCAGTTACAAGAGCAGCTTTCTGAAGAACTTTTCTCAGTTCTTCATTATTCATAGACTGAAACCCTGTGGGTATGATTAAGCTACCGGCAGGGAATTCCATATCACCATGCTCAGTTGATGCTATAAAAGGAAGCATATTTGTCTCTACATGCACATCAGATTGCTGTATATGATGAAGGAATTTAGGTGCAAAATAATCAGACCAATTCACCAAGTAAGCCACATAATGACTTTCAGTTGGGAAATGAAGATCTGACTCTTTGACGTACTCTACAGGAGCTCCTTTAACTGAGGCTGTGGCTTGCGAAGCATACGGCATATCATAAGCCAGTGCCATAGTCCAAGCAGATGCATCATAAAAGACAGAGTCTGCAAACTCAGTCACCTTTTCAAACATGGTTCTTACCATTCTATACTGGGGCTGTACTGTCGGGACAATCCAGGATTTTCCTTTTTCATATCTTACTCCAAATAATGATATATCTTTATCATTTTCATAGACTTGTATACCATGATCTAAAAGAAGCTTTAAAAAAAGTTTGTTCTTTGACTCATCATACAAATCTCCAAAAATATAAGATTGAGCCTTATCCCTTTTGGCCTCTTCCAATGCGGATTGAAAAAACTCTCTCAAATAATCATGCATATAAATTCTTTCCTTGACACCAGCTTCCATGCTTGCAATTGAAATTTTTAGTTGATTTCTAATAGTAAAAGGAAAGGTGATATCGCCTCTTTGAGATTGCTGTACATGGCCTCTTGAACTTCCTTGCTCAAACACTAGCCCCAAACCTCCTTGTATATCTGGATAAGTCGATCCATACCCAGGGTAGGAGTTATCAAAAGTTTCTTTGGTCCAGTATAGGCTACCAATGTCATCTAATGCTTTGGCAAAATATGTAGCAAACTTATTGTTTATATCATCATAGTTCTTTCTTGGGACCACTGGATTTTCACTACCAAATGGCTTCGTAGGTTCAAAGAAGTAGGTGCTATTTGTCCCCATTTCATGGAAATCACCCACTACGTTAGGATACCATTGGTGGTACCATTTTATTTTACTCTGCGTTTCTACTTGTGCCAGTGGTAACCAATCACGGTTCAAGTCAAACCAATAGTGGTTTACTCGTCCACTAGGCCAGATTTCATTATGCTCTCTATCCAAAGGGTCTGAAACAGGAGGGAAGCCTTTGTGCATATTTGCCCAATTGGTATGTCTGTCTCTACCGTCTGGATTGATCGCTGGATCTATCATGACGATTGCATTTTCCCTGATTTCTTTTGCCTTTTCACTCTGAGAGGCTAGCAACCAATATGCGGTGAGCATTGAAGCTTCACCTCCAGAAGGTTCATTCCCATGAACACTATATGCCAAATTAATAATGGCTGGCATGGTAGATACATCTGGCTTTGGTTGATTGGGATCGACAAGCTGTAGGTGCTTTTGCCTGATGCTTTCAAGATTTTTAATATGATCAGATTTTCCGATGATTAGCACCACCAATGGACGAAGTTGATTTGTCTGATTTATAACTTGGAGTTCAGCCTTATCAGAAGCAGCAGCCAAAGCTTCAAAATAAGCAATCAGTCTATCATACCTGGTATGCCATTCTCCGATCTCGTAACCAAGAAAATCTTGAGGCTTTGGTACATCCGCTGAGAATATCTCGCCTGGGAAATAATATTCGTCTTGAGCAAATGCAGGCTTGACGATTAAGCAAATCAAGCCAATTAAGAGTAAGAATTGTTTCATCCGATTTATTTGTCTGGAATTTATTTTTTGAATTTACTACTAGAAACAATGGGATTCAAAAGGAAAATCCATCAATGGCTTCATTATTATAAATATTTCCTGTAGCTTAAATCACTATTAACTCAAAACCCTAAATCATCATCCCATGAAAACCTTATTGAAACAAGCTTTTTTCATTGCAGGTCTTTTCTTTTTTGGAATTGTCTCTGCGCAACAGAAGGATATCAAACTTCCGCCGGAAGCCACCGAGTTTTGGGAGCCTGTACCTCGGAAAGTTACTCCAGGTACTGCTAACCATTTGGCTCCTGATGACGCTATTGTTCTTTTTGATGGGTCAGATTTAAGTCACTTCGAAAGCGCAAGAGACGGTAGCCCAGCAAAATGGACAGTTGCCAATGGAGCCATGACTGTATCTCCACGCACAGGAGACATTAGAACCAAGCAAGCTTTTGGAGATATGCAACTGCATGTAGAATGGGCTTCACCTACCGAAATCAAAGGAGAAGGCCAAGGAAGGGGTAACTCAGGTGTTATTATCATGGGTTTATATGAAATTCAGGTATTAGATTCCTATGATAATAGAACCTACTCCAATGGTCAAGCTGCGAGTATCTATAAACAATACCCACCTTTAGTCAATGCCATGAGAAAACCAGGAGAATGGAATACCTATGATATATTTTTCACAGCTCCAAAATTTAATCAAGATGGGATGCTCACTGCTCCAGCCAAAGTCACTGTCGTACACAATGGTGTATTGGTACAAAATGCAGTGGAGCTGAAGGGTCCTACAGAGTATATAGGTATACCTAATTACAAAGCCCATGAATCAAAACTGCCTTTTGTTCTTCAGGATCATGGTGACTTAGTAAGTTTCAGAAATATCTGGCTGAGAGAACTCTAGGAATCACCTTTCAGGAGATTTTGATAATCTTCTTCGGTATCAATATCTATTGAACCTAAGTCAAATTTAATTAAGTCGCAATCATGAAGGTGTTTGAGAATGATTTTTTTAGCACCTTCATTATTTTCCAAAGATAAGAGCTCTTCAAAATACTTTGAATCAAAAAGTGCTGGAACACCGATAGTATTGCCATAGGTACAGGCGACAATCCCTTTCTCTTTAACAGCAAAGAACTGATTTATTAGCTTCTCGTTGACAAACGGTTGATCACAGAGAATGATCAAAACCTGATCTATGGCATAATTATCAATTAGATAACTTAAGCCCAACTTCATAGAGCTAGCCATGCCAAGTTCATAATCATGATTGATAAGGAGTGAAAAACTAGACAAGTCAACTTGAGATTGAATCTCATCAGCATTACCTCCTAAAACAATCACAAGTTCATCAATTTTGCTTTTTAATATTGAGGAAATTGACCGTTCTAATAAAGTCTTCCCTTCAAACTTCAATAACTGCTTAGGTCTTCCCAGCCTCTCGGAATTACCAGCAGCTAATAAGATAACGCCTGTTTTCAGCTTTATTTGATCAATCATGAATAGGACCTGGTTTTTCTCGTAGTGAAAGTGGTGTTCTTTGAGCCATCACAGCCTTGATCTCTGATAGTATAGATAATGCGATCTCCTCTGAGCCTTCAGCTCCAATATCTAACCCTATTGGCCCAAAAATATGTGCTTCCGGCACCGTTTTTCCTTGCGAATTGAGTCTTTCAAATAGTTTCTCAGACTTTTTCTTCGGACCTAAAATACCAATATAAGATAAGTCATAGGAGAGGAGTTGACTTAAAACTACTGCTTCATATTCAAAATTATGTGTCATTAATAAAACCACAGTATTTGCATCAAAAGACAACTTATTTACCACTTCTTCTGCCGGAGACACAACTATCTGTCTGGCAGTCGGGAATCTTTCTTTGGTCGCATACTGCTTTCTACCATCTATTACAATCAGGCTCCAACCAAGCACATCTGCCATTTGGGCTAGAGGAATTGTATCATTCCCAGCGCCAAACAAAAGTAATTGAATACTAGGCTTGATCACTTCCACAAAAACATGTAAACCTTGATATCCTTCAAGTTCTACCACCGAAGATTTATTTTTATTATATTGATTACCAACACTTTGTAATTCAACAATTAAAGTAGTATCTACTAAATTAGATGATAAAATTTCTTGCTCTCCTTGCCTCAAAAGAACTGTTCCTATTTGTGTAGCTCTTGAATGAAGTAATGAAAAAACAGTTAAGATTGTACTAGTTATTCTTTTTCGAGTTCCGTATTCTAGAAGCAATACAGGATTACTTGGGTCATCATAATCCAATGGCTCTATCAATACTTGTATGATTCCATTACATCCTAAACCAATACCAAATTTCTGATCATCTTCATCTGTTGTATCATAGGTTACTAGCATAGATTTATTTTGAAAAATGACTGCCTGTGCTTTTCTCAAAGCATCACCCTCCAAACATCCTCCGCTAATTGCACCTGTGATTTGGCCTGATTCACTTACAAGCATCCTTGCCCCAGGTCTTCTGTAGGCAGAGCCATCCACTTTGACTACTGTAGCTAAAGCAGTTTTAATATTTGCTGTCTTATTTTGGTAGTATGCTGAAATGATGAGTTGAAGCTCTTTCATGAATCGTAGAATTTCTTCAAATCTATGAAAAAATGAACTGAAGGCTTGGAAAATTCTATCAAAGGCAATTTTGCCGTGATAAATAAGAGATACTCAAGCCTGTAGCCAAAGAAAGATATTTTAAGTTTCTCAAGTTCTAGATAGAAAATATAGGTTTAAAAAATACTTCTTAATATATAATAGGAATTCTTCTAAAAAACTTAGTATTTTGTAACATATGGCAAAATCAAGAGAAACCTTTAATAAAAAAGAGAAGGAAAAATTAAGACAAAAAAAGAAGCAGGATAAGCAAGAGCGTAAAGATGCCCGAAAATCAAGTGATAAATCCACGGATTTTGAAGACATGATCGCCTATGTTGATGAATTTGGAAACATCGTAGACACGCCACCGGATCCGGCTAAGAAAAAGAAAGAAATCGATGTGGACAGCATCGAAATCGGAGTACCAAAGTATGTAGCAACAGAAGAAGATAATGCTCCTAGAAAAGGAAAAGTTACTTTTTTCAATGAATCCAAAGGTTATGGATTTATTAAGGACGAACAAAGTCAAGATAGCGTATTTGTTCACATCAATGGGTGTGTAGACAAGATACAGGAGAATGATAAAGTCACCTTTGAAACAGAAAAAACTCCAAAAGGATTGAGTGCAATACAGGTAAAGCTGGTTTAATTCTATGAAGATTCCAAGTCTTGCAGAAATCAAGAAAGAATTATCACATCTCAATGATCAGGAACTCAAAGACCTGATCATTGATTTAAGTAAATTTAGTAGAGAGAATAAGGCTTATTTATTTTTTAAGCTTTTTGAGAGGGACAATCCTCAAATTTTTGTCGAAATGGTTCAAGATGAACTTGATTTTGAATTTAGTAAACACAATACATCCAACTTTCATACTGCAAAAAAGTCTGCTCAAACAATTAGGAGAAAACTGAATAAAAATCTGAAGTTAACCAAAGATGTATCAGCACAAATAGAACTTATAGCCTTTTTTTGCAAAAAAATGAGAGCTAATGGCTATTTAACTTTTTGTCATCCTGTCATTGAAAACCTATATAGAATTCAAGTAGGGAAGATTGAGACTTTAGTGAAGAAACTACATGAAGATCTACAATATGATTATGTTTCAGTTCTAGAGGATTTAAAATTTTAATTCCCGTTTGTAAAGCATGATGTATTGAATTTTAACCTTATTGTATTTCAACCCTAAATATATCATTAAAAAAATAGGGCATTAAGACCTTTATTAGCACTTTTTTACATCAAATGAAGTATTTTATATGTAATCTAAAAAGACCAGTGATGTAGTTATGATGTAACACTTTTTGGTATTGTATATTTTCATATGAATACATTGAGGGAAATTTTATTATCCATATTAACAAATTCCCAAAATAAATTTTCATGCCTATGAAAAATTTTACTATTTTATTTTCAATAGTGTTTGTTACGCTTACAAATTTGAACGCACAGACACAAATGAATCTCCCTGTTAATTTCAATGAAGCCAATGTAAACTATGGTGTCATCGGATTTGAAGGTGCCGAGAATTCAGAAATTGTAGAAGACCCTACCGATGCAAACAATAAAGTTGTTAGAGTAGTGAGGTCTAACACTGCTGCAACTTTTGCAGGAACTACCGTTACGGCTGTCACCAATGGAGTCCAAACTGGTTTTGCATCTCCGATTCCCTTCACAGCTACTGACACTAGGATGTCTGTCAGAGTTTGGTCTCCTGATGCAGGTATTCAAGTAAGACTCAAAGTAGAGGACTTCCAAGACCCCACCAAGTCTGTCGAGACTGAAGCTACATCTACTGTAGCAGGTGATTGGGAAACATTGGTGTTCAACTTTGCTAATCAAGCCACTGGTACGGAGGCTCTCAATCTCAATAATAACTTTAACAAAGCCACCATCTTCTTTAACTTTGGTGTAGACGGACCGACTGCTGGTGAAAAGACTTACTTCTTTGATGATATGGCTTTTGTCACAGGAGGTGGTGATGGCGGAGGAAATGATGGGGGAGGATCTGGCCTACCAACCATCCCTGTTGATTTTGAATCAGACGAGCTTACCTACGAATTTTTAGATTTTGAAGGAGGTGTACTTTCTAGAATTGCCAATCCACAAATCAACGATGACAACAACAGTGCCTTCGTAGGACAAATGGTCAAAGGGCCAGGAGCCGTTTTTGCAGGTTCGGTCATGCCTCTTGCCAGTCCTATGGACTTTAGCCAAGGAAAAACTTTAAGAGTGAAAGTTTTCATGCCTAGAGTAGGAGCAAAGCTACTTTTCAAAGTAGAAAACCAAAACAACCCTGATATCAATTTCGAAAGAGAACTTACTGGTACTGTTGCCAATCAATGGGAAACATTAGACTTTGATTATTCAGCAATCAATACTGCACAGAGCTATCAGAAAATCGTTTTGATCTTTGATCTAGGAACTTCCGGTGATGGATCTGCTAACTTCACATATTTGATAGATGATATTCAAATTGTAGATACTGCTGGAGATGGTGGGGGAGAGACAGACCCTAATCAAATGGATCTGCCTGTTACTTTTTACGAGGAAGAAATAAACTATGGCGTCATCGGATTTGAAGGTGCCGAGAATTCAGAAATTGTAGAAGACCCTACCGATGCAAACAATAAAGTTGTTAGAGTAGTGAGGTCTAACACTGCTGCAACTTTTGCAGGAACTACCGTTACGGCTGTCACCAATGGAGTCCAAACTGGTTTTGCATCTCCGATTCCCTTCACAGCTACTGACACTAGGATGTCTGTCAGAGTTTGGTCTCCTGATGCAGGTATTCAAGTAAGACTCAAAGTAGAGGACTTCCAAGACCCCACCAAGTCTGTCGAGACTGAAGCTACATCTACTGTAGCAGGTGATTGGGAAACATTGGTGTTCAACTTTGCTAATCAAGCCACTGGTACGGAGGCTCTCAATCTCAATAATAACTTTAACAAAGCCACCATCTTCTTTAACTTTGGTGTAGACGGACCGACTGCTGGTGAAAAGACTTACTTCTTTGATGATATGATCTTTGGGGAACCAGATATTGATGAATGCGACGGACTAGAAACACCAAGTATAAGCATCAGCGGACAAGGAACGGAAGTTATAACCTTAACTTCAAGCTCTGAAGAGGGAAATCAATGGTTTTTGGATGGAAATCCAATAGAAGGAGCTACTAGCCAAAGTATTGAGGTTAGTACATTCGGGGTCTTTGCTGTTCAAGTTACAATAGGGGACTGTATCAGTGAATTTTCTGACAATGTTTCCTTAATTGTGAATAGCCTTGAAATTAATCCAAATAGAGAGGTCAAAGTCTATCCAAATCCAGTGGAAAACACTTTAAATATAAGTGGTTTGCAGGAGGATGTGAGAAGTCTTCAAGTATTTGATGTTTCTGGTAGATTATTGCCGATTACATTTGAATATCAGGATGGACTATATCAAGGAAATGTTGCCAACTTAGGAAAAGGGCTTTACATTTTGTGGATACAACAAGGGAATAGAAGTTTCCCAATTAAAGTCATGAAAAAATAAAACTTGTCACACCTGGTTTTTTCAAAGCTAGGTGTGTATTAGGTTTGAAATTAAAAGAAATAAGTATGAAACTAAGAAATATATTAAGTTCAACCAAAATGCTATCAATAGCCATCTTATTATTGATAGTTGGATCGATTTCTTCTTGTGAAAAGAAAGAAATTCCAGATTTAACAGAAGAGCAAGTTAGGCAAATTAACCTGACCACTTCAGCTTGGAGGCTTGAAAGGGTAACAGTTGACGGGATGAATCAAACTGATATTTATAGAGATTTGCAGTTAAACTTTTCTGCCTCAAGCTACACATCAACAAATGGTCGTGTAATTTGGCCTGAAACTGGTACATGGGAATTTACTGATGAAACTAATACAGTTATCAGAAGAGATGACGGACTGTTAGTTACGATTCAAGTAGTCACCAGTAATTCATTGATTCTAGCATTAACCTGGGAATCTGGATCAATTACAACCGGAAGAATTGCTGCTGTCTCAGGTAATCATATTTTTGAATTTGGTAGATAAAATTCAATAGGGCTTATATTTCAAAAAGGCTGAATCTACGATGGATTCAGCTTTTTTTATTATCAAGTGAAATAATAAAACGAAATCCTTTTTGTTGTATAATTTACATTATGTTAAATAAAAAATTTTATACATATACTTAGCTATCTTAAATTGCATAATTCTAGATTATTGGCTAATCTTAGCCTACTATGGATGAAGCGTTCAAAAATTCAAAATCGATTTCTTTTGGCTTATTCTTGGGGCCTATAGTTTTTCTAAGCATTCTTTTCTTTTATAAACCAGCTGACTTATCCTTTAATGGACTATTTATACTATCATTAACTGCATGGATAGCTATTTGGTGGATTACTGAAGCCATTCCAATTGCTGCCACTGCTTTATTACCTCTTGTATTTCTGCCTTTGGCAAATGTCTTGTCAATTGCAGAAACAGCCAAATCATATTCCCATCCAATGGTTTTATTATACATGGGTGGGTTCATGATTGCCATGGCCATAGAAAAATGGAAACTCCATAAAAGAATTGCGCTGACGATAATAAATTGGATTGGACTCAACATCAAACTAATCATACTGGGATTCATGATTGCGACTGCATTTTTATCTATGTGGATTTCCAATACTGCAACAAGCCTGATGATGCTTCCTATCGCAATAGCGGTTACTTCACAACTTGATCCCAACCAAAATATCGATAGTCAAATAGGCAAAGCACTTATGCTTGGGGTTGCTTACAGTGCTTCAATTGGAGGATTAGCAACATTGATAGGAACACCAACCAATATTATCCTAGCAAGCGTTATTCAAGAGCTATTTCAAGTAGAAATATCATTTTCCCAATGGATGACATTTGGCCTACCTATTTCGATTGTTTTACTATTTATTTGCTGGTTTTACTTAACAAGGTTTGCATTCTCTTTTTCACAAATATATTCCGAGGAATTTGCAAAAGACGAAATCAAAAAACAGTTAATTGACTTGGGTTCAATAAGCAAGGCAGAAAAGAGAGTTGGACTAATCTTTGGTTTGGTTAGTATCGCATGGATAAGCCGATCAGGATTTCTGGATAAGCTCCTCCCCTTCTTAGATGATACGATTATTGCACTTTCGGGGGTCTTGCTTTTATTTTTAATTCCCTCTGGAAAAGGAACTTACAAACTTTTGGATTGGAAAACAGCTGAAAAAATTCCATGGGGGATATTGATTCTATTTGGAGGAGGACTCTCTTTAGCAGAGGGCTTTAAAACATCAGGTCTTGCTGAGTGGATTGGCAATCAATTTGTAACCTTAGAGTATATAGGTTTTGGACTATTCTTATTGATTGTCATTTTAGCAGTCAATTTTCTCACCGAAATCACCTCAAATATGGCTACTGCCTCTATGCTTTTACCCATTCTGGCTGCTGTATCATTCTCGATGGATGTGCACCCATTTGGGTTGATGATCGGAGCTACTATGGCTTCAAGCTGTGCGTTTATGCTTCCTGTGGCCACGCCTCCAAATGCTGTTGTATTTGGTTCAGGTTACTTGCGAATGCGAGATATGGTAAAGGCAGGACTTTGGATGAATATTATATCTGTAATTCTTATAGCTTTATTTACCTATTTCCTACTTCCTATAATATGGAGCATTGATTTGAAAAGTTATCCCTTCTAGTCTTAAACCTGTATTTTCTCTATACCCAATGTAATATTGGTCAATCGATCTAGAATAAAGAATGTAAACATAAAACGGATCAGTCTTAAAATCTGGGGAGGTTCAAAATTTAGCCATAGATATTAGCTAGTCTAAATAGGAAGAACTCTACATTTGAAACGCCTCTAAACT
>NZ_FZOK01000035.1 GCF_900188245.1 Belliella buryatensis
GGCAAAAGCAAACTGAGGTAATCCTTTTCTTCCAATTCTTTTTTTTAACAAAGAAAATCGATTGAACCCAATTCCCCAACTTTTAGGACTGATCCAATTTTTCTATATAACGTTGAATGTTAGCTATCAAAAAACCAAAAGGGATGGATGGTCAGAAATGATTCTATTTATAGAAGTAAAAAAACCTCACCCTATCAAGTACTCTCTACTTTCTCATGTTTTGTATGAAAGTTAAGAATTTCACTTTTTGAAAATTTACGATTTGTCACTATCATTAATTTTCTTAATAAGGTGGGATATTTTACCTAATCAAAAAATATGTATTAGATATGTATCACCTATTGATACACGATTCTCTGAATATTTTTAGGATGAATGAATTTTGGAGACTATTTTTAAAGGCTAATCCTAAATTAAATACTATGAAAAAATACTTTTTATTACCTCTAATTCTTTTATTGTTTTTGGGTTCGTGTGAGTCGGAAGAACCGACTCCTGATAAACCCCAAATAATTAAAAAAGAAAAAATAAGTGGTTTCATTCAAAAAGGTCCATTTGTAAGTGGTACTACAGTCACCATGAATGAACTCAATTCCCAATTGGTCCAGACTGGTAAAGTATTTACCTCAACCATCATCAATGATATGGGACTATTTGAAGTAAATAACATTGAGCTGAGTTCCAGTTTTGTTGAATTTACCTCTTCGGGATTCTACTTCAATGAGGTATCTGGTGAGATTTCAATTTCATCTATAACCCTAACCTCCCTATCTGATGTGAGTGATAAAAATTCCATCAATGTCAATGTACTCACCCATTTAGAAAAAAGAAGGGTTGAGACTTTGATGAAAGAAGGCAAATCATTTTCTGAGTCCAAGACCCAGTCACGAAACGAGTTGCTTTCTGTTTTTTTAATGTCTTTAAGCAATAATTCTTCTTTTGAGGAATTTGATATATCCAAAAATACAGAAGAAGGAGGGCTACTTTTAGCCATATCCATAATTCTTCAAGGAAATCGAAGTGTTGGTCAACTCACAGAGTTATTATCCCGAATTCAGAATGATTTTTCTGATAATGGGAAATTGGATAATGAGAATATCATGTATTCCTTAAGGATTACAACTGCGGAATTAGATTTGTCTGAAATTAGAGCTAACATAGAGAAGAGGTTTAAGGAACTGAATATCAACACGCCAATACCAGATTTTGAAACTCAAATTAGTAAGTTTCTAGTTCTGAAAAACCTAAACCTCAGCATTGAAGGTGAAGGTACTGTAGAAGAAAAAATAGTAACCAACCCATCAGGAAGAGAATACCCCATAAATACAGTAGTGGAACTAACCCCAGTACCAAAAGAGGGATGGGTATTTGATGGTTGGGCAGGTGACTTAAGTGGAAATGATGTACCAAACAGAATCACGTTAGATAGTGAAAAGAATGTGACTGTAAAATTCAAAAGGAAAGATTATCCGCTCAACATCACCATTGAAGGTGAAGGAACTGTGGAAGAAAGAATAGTAACAGATCCAAATGGGAGACAGTATCCATTTGAAACAGTAGTAGAATTAATACCTGTACCAAAAGAAGGATGGGCCTTTGATGGATGGAGGGGCGATGTTGTCAGCAGAGAAAATCCACTTCTACTAACGGTAAAAAAAGAAACCAATATTACGTTGAAATTTAGTCAGCCGATATTCAAAATACTGGAAAACGGAGTGACCTGTGTATGCGAGGGAGTGAATCCGGGAAGTAAAGGTATGATCGATGGAGTAGAATATGAGGCAGTAGATAATGAACTTCTTAGAAAAAGAAGAGATGAAGGGGTTGATTTGACTAAACTTTGCACATCCTTGGTGACAGACATGAAAGAATTGTTTAGTGGGAAAAATTTAAACCAACCTATTGGTAATTGGGATGTAAGTAATGTTATTGATATGAGTTTAATGTTTTTTGGCTCAAATTTTAATCAATTCATTGGGGATTGGGATGTTAGTAATGTTAATTACATGAATGGTATGTTTGAGAATTCAAACTTCAATAAACCAATTGGGAATTGGGATGTTAGCAACGTAAAGCATATGGGGCATATGTTTAGAAACTCTCCTTTTAACCAAAACATTGAAGCTTGGAATGTGAGTAGCGTTACTGAAATGAATATTATGTTTGCACAGACTAACTTTAATCAACCTATAGGGGATTGGGATGTAAGTAATGTAAGAAATATGGAGTGGATGTTTGCAAATGCCCGGTTCAATCAGTCTATTGATAAATGGGATGTGAGTAACGTGACTACGATGATGCAAATGTTTGAAGGTTCTGATTTTAATCAACCCATTGGAAATTGGGATGTAAGTAAAGTAAGGAATATGGGAGGAATGTTTAGATATTCTTCTTTTAACCAAGATTTAAAAGATTGGAATGTATCCAATGTAGCTGATATGTCACAAATGTTTAAAGAGACAAATTTCAACCAAAATATCTCCAAATGGTGTGTAGAAAACATTACTGAAGAACCACAGGATTTCTCAACCAACTCCCCCCTAACCTCACAAAACAAACCAATCTGGGGAACATGTCCAGATTAACTCCATTAACTACAAAATACAAGAGGTTGTATCATAAGTCAAGTAAAGGCCCTGAGATTTCGCTATAAGAAATTTGATTCAGATACCTGCCCGAATAAAAAAGAGGCTGTCCCTACTTATGAGACAGCCTCTTTCATTCATCTAATCACTTAAAATTCATTCCCCTCAACCCATTCAATTCTATCATCAATAATTTGGAGGAGTCTAATAATATAGACTTAACTGTATGAATCAAATAATTCAGAGAGATTCACCCATTTTTTTCTTTAATAAAGAACGGGTCAATTGACCCCATTCTCAATACGCTCTACTATCTTATTTTTGTATATATCTCTGAATATTAACCAGAGAATTATAAAGTTGCTGAGGTTGAAGTACCAACATGATTTCTTCATCATCATCTTTTGTAGTTCCTATAATTGAGAGGAACTTTGTTGCTACCTCATTCTCCTTTTCTGTTATTCCTACGGCTTCCGTAAAAAAGTCATTACTGAAAATATAGAGTGTGTCTTTTTCAGTCCTTATTTTATCATTTAGTTTTTTCATGGTTCTGCACAATGTTGATTAGGTTGAGTTTATTTGTTTTCACTGGTGTGTTTTTATCCCGAATTCCCCTTGATAGTTTCTGTAATTGATTTTCGGTAATGATGATCTTTTTCATATCTATAAATATTTTAAAAGTTGATTTTTTGAAAAAATTGGCAGAAATTTTTAT
>NZ_FZOK01000015.1 GCF_900188245.1 Belliella buryatensis
CAAAAGCAAACTGAGGTAATCCTTTTCTTCCAATTCTTTTTTTTAACAAAGAAAATCGATTGAACCCAATTCCCCAACTTTTAGGACTGATCCGTGAAACCTTTATGTTTAGAATTGTGACGGCGTACTCTCTCTATTAAACTATCACAACTGTGCCCTAGATAATACCGATCCCTTGATCTTGAATACAATATGTAAAAGTAGCATGACATAAATGAAAAAAAGCCTCTTCTTTGAGGCTTTCTGTGGGAGTTGAGGGATTCGAACCCCCGACCCTCTGCTTGTAAGGCAGATGCTCTGAACCAACTGAGCTAAACTCCCGAGGGAAAATAATTTTAATCTTATGTGGGAGTTGAGGGATTCGAACCCCCGACCCTCTGCTTGTAAGGCAGATGCTCTGAACCAACTGAGCTAAACTCCCATTATCTTTGTCTACTCTTATTGATTCGAACTCCCGACTCTTCCGATCGTAATCGGAATGCTCTGAACCAACTGAGCTAAACTCCCATTTTCTTCACAGCCTTTGCTGTCTTAATGGATTGCAAAGGTAGATTTTAATTCTTTTCGCACAAACAAAAACTAAAAAAAAACAAGCTTACTCAAATTAATTGATTGATAATGAACAATAAATTATTTAAACAAACAATTGACTCAGGTCTTCTCTAAAGAAACCAAGAAAAGACCTGAGTCAAAATTCTTAAATATCAAACTTAATCCCTTGTGCCAGTGGCAATGCAGTACTGTAATTAATCGTATTGGTCTGTCGACGCATGTAAGCCTTCCAAGCATCAGAGCCTGACTCTCTACCTCCACCAGTCTCTTTCTCCCCACCAAAAGCTCCTCCTATCTCAGCTCCTGAGGTACCTATATTCACATTTGCGATTCCGCAGTCTGAGCCTGCCGCCGACAGAAAAATCTCAGCCTCTCGCATATTGAGAGTCATGATTGCAGAAGACAATCCCTGAGGAACTGCATTTTGCATTTCAATAGCCTGATCTAAGGTTTTATACTTTAACAAATACAATATAGGAGCGAAAGTCTCATGCTGCACCATTTCAAAATGATTCTCTGCTTCGATGATACAAGGCTTCACATAGCAACCCGATTCATATCCTTCGCCCTGCAAAACTCCTCCTTGCACCAATTCCTTCCCTCCTTCTGCTTTGACTTTTTTAATTGCATTCAAATACATCTTGACCGCTTCCTGATCTATCAGAGGACCCACATGGTTTTTTTCATCAAGAGGGTTTCCAATAACCAACTTGCCATAGGCTGCAACAAGTCTGTTTTTTACTTCATCATATACACCCTCTTGCACTATCAATCTTCTGGTAGTCGTACAACGCTGCCCTGCTGTACCCACCGCACCAAATAAGGCTCCACGGATAGCAATATCCATATCGGCATTTTCAGTCACAATGATGGAATTATTACCACCCAATTCCAGAAGCGACCTTCCAAGTCTTTGACCTACTGCTTGCGCTACCAGCTTACCCATTCTCGTTGAACCCGTAGCAGAAACCAAAGGCACTCTCCGGTCTCTTGATAGATACTCTCCAACTTTATAATCACCTACAATAAGTGCAGAAATACCTTCTGGAAGATTGTTAGCTGACAAAACCTTGGCAATAATATGCTGACAAGCAAGTCCTGATAAAGGAGCTTTCTCCGAAGGCTTCCATACACAGACATCACCACATACCATGGCGATCATACTATTCCACGACCATACTGCCACTGGGAAATTGAAAGCTGAAATAATCCCTACAATCCCAAGTGGATGCCATTGTTCATACATCCTATGGGATGGGCGCTCTGAATGCATTGTAAGACCATAGAGCTGCCTAGAAAGACCCACAGCAAAATCACATATATCAATCATTTCCTGCACTTCCCCGAGACCCTCTTGGTAGGATTTGCCCATTTCATAGGACACCAACTTCCCCAACTCTGCCTTTACTTCCCTAAGTGCATTTCCTATTTGACGGACAATCTCTCCTCGCTGAGGTGCAGGTATTACTTTCCATTTCTTGAATGCTTCTTGTGCCTGGACAACCACTTTTTCATAAGCCTCTTGATCCGTCTGCTGCACTTTAGCGATCAATGCGCCATCTGCAGGAGAATAAGAGCTTATGTATTCTTGACCAGTATCGATCCATTGTGCTCCTGTGCTTGTACCTAAATTTTCCGATTTGATTCCCAGCTTCTCTAAAGCTGCTTTGATTCCATATTGATCTGCCATAAGATTGGGTTTTCTATTCTTTGTATTGAAGTAAAACTAGCAAAAATCTCAAAGGATTCAGTAATCTGTTAAGTAGAAAAAAGATCAATTATGATGATCTTGAACAATTAAACCCCAAATCATTCTTTAGAGAATTTAAAGCAGTCTTTTTAAATCGACAGCATCCAAATACCTTTTAAGTCTTAGTCCGGGGCTGAGCCTAAATATAAAATTGATCCTATAATTTCCCGTCATTAAAGTATTGTCAAAATCTGAATTCCGAATCATATTGACCTTATTGTGCACATAATTAAAATTTACAGACCATTTTTCAGAATTGTAACCTACAAACCCTCTTAAGAATAAATTTGAACTGAATCCCCAGCGGTTGTTTGCTCCTTCATTAAAAACTAGCCTTTGCTGACCTAAACTAAGATTGGTAGACGCATAACCCGTGATAAAAAAATGCTTTAGAATCACAAACGTATGCACATATCCTGCATTGGGGCCAAACTGAAAGAAATTAGTTTGGTTGAAATCCCTATCAGGATTATCCAAAAACCCAATTGGAAATATTGGACGATTGTCTTTGGCTGTTCCTCCATAAATCTCAAAACCAAGTAAAGGACTACCTCCGGATTTCACTTGCCACTCATTTTGCAAAAAAGCAGCTCTCAGAGATATTTTATCTCCACTAAACAAATATTGAACATTAGCCCCATATTTTCTGACTCGCATCGTAGGACTTACATAAAAAGGCTCTCCAAAAGAAATATTCTCCCTCATGTCCACATAATACCCTCTGTAAAACTGTCCAAACAAATCAATCACAAAATTATTGGGGTAAGCATGTGCTTGTAAATCTAGGTACTTTGACTCTCCAGTACCTTTATCAGGATTTAAAAACCCCCAACCATATGCCAAATTAAGTGTTAGCCCATTGTAGGTCGCACCAACTCCCATATTGAAAGTTGAGTTAGGCTCAAATCGAATACTCTTATCAGACAATCTATCCTTTACTTCAAAAGCAGTATACTTCCTCGAGGTATAAAGTCTAGTTGTCAACTTATCTGGAAATTTTATGTAGTACGCTGAATCTAATGATTCATTTTGCATGGCAAATGCACCAGTGCCCATGATGACTAGAAAAAAAATAAGCAATCTCGTTTTCACCTTTTCCATTTTTAGAGCGCAACCATTAAACAATGAAATTTATCAATCTCAATTACCTAACACGAATTAAAACAAAAAATCCTGCTAAAGCAGGATTAATTTGAAATGAAGGCCAGAAAAAACAATTGTCAATATAGCCTTCACTTCTTAACTTCTATCAAAAGTCTTTAGCAAAAAAAGTTGCTTAATCACCCGATACAAATATAGAAAAGAAAATCCCATAAATGCAAAATTAATTTCATGGAATTTTTTGATTTAATATTAAAATAATATCAATGACTAAATTTTGAAAAAGTCGAACAGAAAACTACACCAGAACAATTTACTAAAAACCAACTATCAGATACTTCAAGTAAAATTAAGTAGGGTTTCCTAAAATCAATCACTCTTTCTAATTTAAAGCCGAAAATCATAAAATAAACCCAGCAATCAGAAAGAAGCAGTCATGGGGTTTCCAATACACTAAAATGCTAAAGGGGATAAAAGGATAAGTTTATAAAGAGAAGCAAGATTTAAACAAATAATTAAATATTAAAAAATTAATATTTTTATTTGAATAAAACAAGATATCAGAGGTATCTAAAACCAATAAAATCATAAAGGGCAACTTGATTTCAACTGCTCTAAATCAATATCGATCTTATAATCGTAAAAATTACGCTCTATTTCGTGGATTTCTGTGTGCTTCTTAATGCAAATAGGTCTTCTATCCTTTCTTTTGACAGACATGAAATAATCCAAAAATTTGAAACCTTCTCCGACAACCTGATCCGAAAATTCTATCCAAAGCGAAGGAATATTGTAGGCATCTGCCACAATGACCCCATGAAGTGAACTAGAAATAATCCGATCGCAAGCAAGCATTTCATCTATCACGTTGAGTGGATTAGCTTGTTGTACATCAATCACTGTGACCTCATGAGATTCTTTAAAATTTGACAACCAAGGGTTTCCTTTGTCAACATAATGTGGAATTATTCCAATTCTATATTTCTTTTTTACTTTTGGCTTATAGATTTCAGGCATTAGAAGTGCAGGATCGCCAAATACATTTGGACATTCAATTCCAGCGGCTTCCAATTTGCTTTTGGTCAAAGGCCCCCGTACTGCACATATTTCCAAAGGCTCTTCTTTACATTTCACTTTAGCAGAAATAAAACCGCTTCCCCAGATGATGGTTTTAGATGTACTCTTTTGTAGAATTGACCCAATCATGAAAAAATGATTGGTAAAACGATAAAATAAAGATGGAATTCTTTTTACTTTTTTGTCAGATAAATGAGCAATAATATGAGGAGTGAGTATGTCTCCAAAATTATTTTTGTGCTTATCATAAGAGACCCAGTGATACTTATTTAAAAAAGATCTGAAAGAATATTTAACACTTTTATTAACTAACATTAAATTTTGTTTTAATGCAAATATAGCATTTTCAATTGATTAGCTTCTCTTTGCGCACTCCATTCATTTACTATCCTATCTCTTGCTGCTTCAGAGGTGTATTTTAATTCCCGTGAAACTAACCCAAACAAAACTTTTCGCAGCTCTTCGGAGTCACCTGGTGAAAATAAATAGCCTGTTTTTTGATTTTCAATTACATCACCATGAACACCCACTCCACTCGTAGCAACTACAGTGCATCCACAAGACATGGCCTCTAAACAAACAAGTGAAAACCCCTCTGAATATGACGGAACGACTACAATCTTTGAAGCTTGATAGTATTTTTTGATATTTTTAGTTTCAGGATGAAAGTAAACTTGGCTAGTCAGCTTATTACTGGAAATATCCCCCTTTAAATTCTCTACAAACTGTTGATCATCTATTTTTCCTACAATTACCAAAGCCCAATTGGGGTATTTCGCGAGGATGGGTTGCACTGCGTCCAAAACTACTTGGTGTCCTTTGCGCTCCCTAACCCTACCAGCAATACAAATAATATTTTCTTGAATAACATTTGAGATTTTGACTGATGAGTCAGGTCGAAAAAACTCTGTCTGTACTCCATGCCCTACCACTGTTGAGGAAAATGGAAGCGATAGTTGCATTTTCGGAGTTAGGGAAATGACTGCATCAGCTTTTTTCAGCAAACTTAATGTTAACCTTGAGGGTGTACTTTCAGCATGTCTTGTGGCAATTAATTTAAAATCACTTCCAATCACCCTTAAAAACAAAGCCCTTAAAATTTCATTGTTTCGATGTACATGAACTATTACCTTTCTCCTGGTTTGAAGCAATTTTAGAACTTCTAACCAACCTATTATCTTTCCAGAAAGCAAACTCCCAAAAATATAGATTTCAAAATTCCGCTCAAGGTATGGTAGGACATTTTCAATACTTGAGGTCAACCCTGTTTTCCTTTTGTGGAAATGAAAATGAATCAGAATTGGTTTCTCGGATTTCATATGCTTGAGTATTGTTACAAATAAAAAATTATAGAGTCCATTTTACAAAGCTGAATATTAAAATAATGGGAGGTACTACCACAAAGCGGTAGTACTTCCCCTTCATAAATGACTTAGGATAATTTTCCCAATGCCTCTTTGATACGCTTCAAAGCCTCCTTTAGTTCTTCCTCAGAGGCAGCATAAGACAACCTCACACAATCAGGAGCTCCAAAAGCTGCTCCTGTCACCACAGACACGTTTGCTTCTTCCAAGAGATAGATACAAAGATCATCAGCATTACTAATTTGATGATTTCCTAACTGCTTACCAAAGAAAGCTGTCACATCAGGGAAAAAGTAAAATGCCCCTTCAGGCACATGCGTTTTTATACCCGGAATATCTTTCAAAAGACCTAAAACCAATTCTCTTCTTTGTAGATATGCTTTTTCCATTTCCTTTGACGGAGTCTGATCTCCAGCAATCGCTGCCAACGCAGCACGCTGAGCTATACCAGTGCCTCCAGAAGTAAACTGGCCCTGCATCTTCTCACATGCTTTGGCTATAAAAAGTGGTGCACAGATGTATCCTACTCTCCAGCCAGTCATTGCATACCCTTTGGAAAATCCATTCACAGTAATTGTTCTCTCAAACATACCTGGAATAGAAGCTATACTAAAATGCTGCCCAGTGAAATTAATCAATTCATATATCTCGTCAGCAATGACATACACATCTTCTTTACTTTTCACTACCGCTGCAACATCTTCCAATTCTTCCTTGCTGAATACTGAACCAGTAGGATTACAAGGAGAAGAATAGATCACCGCCTTTGTTTTATCAGTCATGGCTTCTTTTAACTGAGTAGCAGTTGCTTTGAAATTATTCTCCAAAGTCCCCTCTATCAGAACTGGCACACCTCCTGCCAACTTTATGATCTCAGCATAAGATACCCAGTAAGGTGAAAAAATCACCACCTCATCCCCTTCATTCAGCATGCACATGAAAACATTAGCAATGGAATGCTTAGCCCCTGTTGAGACAACGATATTTTCAGCTTTTGCTTCAGCGATTTGATTTTCTTCTCTGAGCTTTTTAGCAATAGCTTCTCTCAAATCCTGATAACCCGCCACAGGAGGGTATGCAAAATATTTACCTTCATCAATTGCTGATTTGGCTGCCTCTTGGATATGCTTAGGCGTTTTGAAATCTGGTTCACCCAAACTCAAACTGATAATATCTACACCTTGGCCTTTAAGTTCTCTTGCTTTTTTTGCCATTGCCAGCGTAGCTGACTCTTCCATTTGGTTGATTCGGTCGGATAAGATTGAATTCATTTTATGCGGTTGTTTTTTTAAATTTGACCAAAATTAAAGATTCCAATTATTAAATCTAAACTTAACTGAGAATTGATTCTGAATTAGTACTTTTAAGATTCAATATTTGGTTTTTATACTCGTTATTGCATATATGAAATCATTTTGGCTCTGTTTATTGATGTTTCTCGCACTTCCTACCATGCTGATGGCACAGAGGAAAAATAAAAAGGAAATAGAGAAAGTAACCGTTGATCCAGATTCTTCTGGTATTGTGAGCAATAAACTTTTGCCTACTACTTCACCCCTTTTACTTTTTGACGAACAGAGCAAAAAAGAAAAAAAGAAAAAAGAAAAAAAGAAGGAGAAGAAAAATATATACTTTGGTGAGCGCACCAAAAAAGGACGTATCAGACAGAATCTTCGAGAACAAGTTCAATTTACTTTTTTCAACTATACTACACAGAAGCGGACTATTGACCCTTATGTAAGGGATATCTATTGGTATGATCAGCGAGATAAAATGATTCGTTCCAAGGATTTTGACCCCTCCAGAGGTGTCTTACTTCACGGGCCTTTTGAAAGAATCATCGGAGAAATCACAGTGGAAAAAGGCATGTACTATTTCGGAACCAAGCATGGAACTTGGATGACATTTGACAATAGAAGTGTATTGGTCGATAAAGGCCATTATCAAGCTGGCTGGAGAAAAGACTCTCGAACCACCTACTATGATGGCAACAATAAAGTCATAGAAAAACTCACGCCAATTGAATACGATTTGAAAGAAGGCAATTTCTATCACTTCTATGAAAATGGCCAAGTCGCTGTTATTGGAGAATATCAGTATGGAGAAAAAGTGGGCTTATGGACAGAGTACTGGGACACTAAAAACGCGCAAGCAATCCGAAAAAGAGAAATTCAATACCAAGAAAAACCCTTCACCAAAAACTTTAGACCTTACATCAGGGCCGAATGGGATAAAGAAGGTAATCTAATCTACAGAACTAATATCGCATCAAATTAAACAAATCTTATTCCCTACCTTTTTTATAGGGAATTATTGTTCCCTTTATTTTTCTTCATATATTTGTCACACTAATTATTTGTATGACACAAGAACAATTCAGCAAGTACTCATTTCTCCTTGATCGGACAGCCCGGAAGGTCAAACAATACGCCCAACAAAAATTCAACTTGGGTGACTTTGACATCACTGTAGATCAATGGCTAGTTTTGAAAAATCTATCCGAAAACGAACTATTGAGTCAAACTGAATTGGCACAGCTGGTGTTTAAAGACCATCCTACATTGACGAGAATCATAGATATACTCTGCAAAAAAGGTTATGTAGAAAGAGTACCTCATCCTCAAGACAGGAGAAGCTTCCAACTTCATTTGACAACAATAGGGGTCTCTAAAGTAAAAGAGCTGAAGCCTCAGATTGCACAAATCAGGGAAAAAGCTTGGGAAAACCTTAACGAGCAGGATTTTGAAGAATTCAAACGGATCTTGAATACCATCTACACTAATCTTGAGGAATGAAAATCTACTCAGCTTAAAAATAGTTGTTACACTAATTATATTTATACGAACAATCTGAATCATCATTGGTTTTACCAATAAATCTTACACATCATGATTAATACTGACATTTGCATCATCGGGGCTGGACCAGTCGGATTATTTGCAGTTTTTGAAGCAGGCTTATTGAAAATGCGTTGCCACTTGATAGATGCATTACCTCAAGTAGGGGGGCAATTATCCGAAATCTACCCACAAAAGCCCATTTATGACATACCAGGTTATCCTGAAGTCAAAGCACAGGAGCTTGTAGACAACTTGATGGAGCAAATCAAACCTTTCAATCCTACCTTTACTTTGGGTGAAAGAGTAGACCATTTGGCGAAGCAGGATGATGGTTCTTTTGTAATCACTACAAGTGACAAAACACAAGTCCATGCACAAGTAATTGTAATTGCTGGTGGACTAGGCTGCTTTGAACCAAGGAAACCTGTGTTGGAAAATCTTGAGACCTACGAAGGCAAAGGTGTAGTCTATATGGTCAAAAATCCAGAAACCTTCAGAGATAAGAAAGTAGTCATAGCTGGTGGTGGAGATTCTGCCTTAGATTGGACGATTTATTTGGCTGATGTCGCAGAAAGAGTGACTTTGGTTCATAGAAACGAAACTTTTAGAGGTGCTCCAGATTCTGCTTCCAAAGTATTTGATCTGGCTAATAACGGAAAGATTGATCTCATTCTTTCTGCCAACTTGAAAGGCATCCATGGAGAAGACAAGTTAGAATCGGTAAAATTGGAAAATAAGGCCAAAGAGGAAATTATAATAGATGCAGATTATTTGATTCCATTGTTTGGTTTGAGTCCTAAGTTAGGTCCAATAGCAGACTGGGGATTGAGCATTGACAAAAATGCCATTGAAGTAGATACGACTGATTACTCTACAGGAGTAGACAGAATATATGCGATTGGAGATATAAATACCTACGAAGGCAAATTGAAACTGATCCTTTGTGGATTTCATGAAGCCGCTATTATGATGCACTCTGCATTCAAATATGTATATCCTGACCAAAAATTGAGCTTCAAATACACCACGGTCAATGGTGTAAATGCATTTTAATTTTACCTTTGCAGCATGGTAACATTCACAGTAGAAGATCACGACGGAAATCGTCAAGAAATAGAAGCTCCTGATGACATGGGGCTTAGTCTCATGGAGGTATTAAAAGCATCAGAATATCCAGTATTGGCTACATGTGGCGGCATGGCTCTATGCGCTACTTGTCATGTAGAGGTGCTTGAAGGTGAAGATCAACTTGGAGATGCATCTGATGTAGAGCTTGACCAATTGGAAAACCTGCCAGAGTATTACCCTACAAGCCGATTGGCCTGTCAGGTTAGGATCAGTCCTTTACTTGAAGGAGCGGTAATCAAACTCAGAGGAGAAGATAATTAAATAAAAAAGGAGGTCTTGGCCTCCTTTTTTAACTCTTGCGCCATTGAGAATTAGCTGCTCTATAATTTAACTGCCACAGAGAGTTCCAATTCTATTTTTTGCCCCAGCTCTTCTTCTATATCCTCTTTTACTTCATTGAGTTGATTGATGTCAAGTGGACTTTCAGAAACTATAGTAATGGAAATTTTCAAAGGTGATACCCTAATCACTTTTACGTCCCTCAGTATCCCAACAGAAATCTCTTTCCCGCTGAGGTTTTGTATGATTTTGTTCTCTTTGACCATTTTAGAAAATCCAAATGCCAAAGGGGTACTAATCAAAACAACGAAAAACAAAGAAATCGTTATGCCTTTTTTAGCTAATCTGAATGGGCTAAATCCAAGAAATAAGAAGGTCAAAGCAGCTGCCAAGACCATCCCTGCCAAGTTGGTACCCAAAAGTAACAAAGCACCCCAGAAAACAGACCAGTCTCCCCATCCGAAACCTACTCCAGAAACTGCCAATGGCGGCACTAGGGCTACTGCGATCGCCACACCAGCCAAGGTCTTAGCCACTTCTTTTTTGGAATGAGCGTAAGCGCCTGCTATACCAGAAGCGGCGGCTACTCCTAAATCAAGTAAATTGGGTCGAATTCTAGCAGATATCTCTCCATTCATTATATTGAGTGGGGTAAACCAAGTAATCAAAATAGCAAATAAGTATCCCACCGCCATTCCATATCCAATAGTTCTAAAACTCCTACTGATCAATTGATCATCTTGTCTCAATACGCCCATAGCCAAAGAAATAATGGGCGACATCAAAGGGGCCAAAATCATCGCGCCAATTATAACTGGAGAAGAATCGCCAAATAGACCAAAAGTAGCAATGATAGTGGACAATGCCATTAAAACTAGGTAGCTGGATGTTGCCTTAGAATTTTCTCTCAGTGTGGTAAAAAGCCACTTAAATTCCTCTGTTGTCGCGTGATTTGTAAAGGGTAGATATCGCTCTAGCAATTCATTCTTCAACTCTCCTTGTGGTAAATTCTGTACTTTGAAAACTTTTGTCTTCTTCACTTGTGCATTAGTCGATAAGGCTGTCCCAGGTACAATGCCTATTGCTTTGGGCTGAACCTCAAGTTCTATAGACTTTGCGCTCACTAGTACTTCGTCAATAGCATAACTAATAGGCTGATTGCTACTAATCGATACCTTATCAGTCTTGAGATGGGCTACATAATCTGGTAATTTGGATCGCTTGGAAGATTTAAAAATACTGTAAAATCCAAATTTGATAATCTCCCAAATGCTTTTCGGTGCCAAAATCAAACAGTGAAGCATCCCATCGTTGGCATAGGAATCCTCTATTATTCTCCTAGATAATATCGAACTCTGCCCATGCTGTACTACTACCATCCCAAGGGCAGCAGTGTCTACTGGTTTGGATTGCATTTCTCCACTATCCTTACTCCAATTGATAGTATAAGGATGAAGCTTCACCCTCTTGAATGAATTCAAAAAACGCTTGAAGCGATTCAGGTACTTTTTGAAGAAAAACTCATCATTGTCCAAAGCGTAAAGCAAACTAAATGAACTCCCTATAATCAACTTATTCAAAACGGGTTGCCCATTGGCAAAAAGCACATCAACTTCTACTACCTCTTCTGTATTGAGGATATTTTCTACGGCTATATCTAGCTTGGAAGAAACACCAAAACCTTGTCTTGCTTCGGTCATCTTAGGATGGGGAAGAAAACCAATCTTCCAATGATTCTCAATAATCACATCAAACAGCTCACGAACCTGCTCATCAGACAGGTAGCATACTATGAAATCCTCTTCTGAAAATTCATATTTCTTATGATTCTTGTAAGGGATTTTGATTTTAACATTATTCTCCAAAAGCGGGAGCACTTTGGACTCTACCTCCTCCTCCAATCGCTCGTCATATATCAATGTAATTGATTTCATATCTCAATTTAAAAAAAGAAAGGTTGATCAAATCAACCTTCCATTAATTTAGTTAAAATTTCTTTTGCTGCTTTGGGCAAGATCGTTCCAGGACCAAAGACTGCTGCAACACCTGCATGGTAAAGAAAATCATAATCCTTTGGAGGTATTACCCCACCTGCAATGACCATGATATCTCTTCTTCCTAATTTTTTTAGCTCTTCAATCAATGCTGGCACAAGTGTCTTATGGCCTGCCGCCAAAGAAGATGCTCCTACGATATGTACATCATTTTCTACAGCTTGCTGTGCTACCTCCTCTGGTGTCTGGAATAATGGCCCGATATCTACATCAAATCCAAGGTCTGCAAAACCTGTCGCAATCACTTTAGCTCCTCTATCATGCCCATCTTGTCCCATCTTAGCCACCATGATTCTAGGTCTTCTACCTTCCAAAGCCGCAAACTCATCCGCTAGCTTTTTAGCCTCTTGAAAACTTCGATCATCCTTGGCCTCACCTGAGTATATTCCAGAAATAGACTTCACTGTGGCCTTGTGTCTTCCAAATGCTTCTTCCATGGCATCAGATATTTCTCCTAAAGTAGCTCTTTTTCGAGCAGCATCCACAGCTAGTTCCAACAAATTCCCTTTTCCACTTTTTGCGGATTCTGTGAGGCTTGATAGTGCCTCTATGACAGCTGCTCCATCTCTTTCAGCTTTCAATTGATTCAATCTTTCTATCTGAGAAAGTCTCACGGAGTTATTATCCACCTCCAAAATTTCAAAATCATCCTTCTCTTCTGTCTGAAACCTATTGACACCTACAATCACGTCCTTTCCGCTATCAATTCTTGCCTGCTTTCTAGCGGCCGCTTCCTCTATGCGCATCTTTGGAATCCCTGCTTCTATGGCTTTGGCCATGCCTCCCAGTTCCTCCACTTCTTCTATCAGCGTCCATGCTTTTTGTACCAATTGGTCTGTCAGGTATTCTACATAGTAAGAACCTCCCCAAGGATCTACCACTTTAGTGATACCAGTTTCGTCTTGAAGGTAAAGCTGTGTATTTCTCGCGATTCTAGCCGAATAATCGGTAGGTAATGCAATCGCCTCGTCAAAAGAATTGGTATGCAAGGACTGGGTATGCCCCAAAACTGCCGCCATGGCTTCCACAGCCGTACGCGTGACATTATTGAAAGCGTCCTGCTCTGTGAGTGACCAGCCACTTGTCTGACAATGCGTACGCAACGCCAGTGATTTTGAATTCTTAGGATTAAACTGCTTGACGATTTTTGCCCAAAGCAATCTCCCCGCTCTCATCTTGGCTATTTCCATGAAATGATTCATTCCAATAGCCCAGAAGAATGAAAGCCTAGGAGCAAAATCATCAATATCCAAACCAGCTGCCACACCTGTTCTCAAGTATTCCAAGCCGTCTGCCAGCGTGTAAGCCAATTCCAAGTCTGCCGTAGCTCCTGCTTCCTGCATGTGGTAACCAGATATAGAGATGGAATTGAATTTGGGCATATTCTTGGAGGTGTATTCAAAAATATCCGCTATGATCCGCATCGAAGGCAAAGGAGGATAGATATAGGTATTTCTGACCATAAACTCCTTCAAGATATCATTTTGGATAGTACCGCTAAGCTGCTCTGCTTGTACACCTTGTTCCTCAGCGGCTACAATGTAAAATGCCATAATCGGAATCACAGCACCATTCATTGTCATGGATACGGACATTTGATCCAAAGGAATCTGATCAAAAAGCACCTTCATGTCTAGCACTGAATCTATAGCTACACCTGCTTTTCCCACATCCCCAACCACCCTCGGGTGATCTGAATCATAGCCCCTATGAGTAGCCAAGTCAAAGGCTACAGACAGCCCCTTTTGACCAGCTGCCAAATTCCTTCTATAAAATGCATTGGACTCTTCCGCGGTAGAAAATCCAGCATACTGCCTAATTGTCCATGGACGCATGACATACATGCTGCTGTATGGCCCTCTTAGATAGGGAGCAATCCCAGCCGAAAAATTCAAGTGGCTGGCTCCTTCAAGTGCTTCTTTTGTCACTGCTGAGGGAACTTGAATCTTCTCAGCGGTTTCCCATACTTGTGCTTCCGCTTCCTGCTGTGCGTTTGCTTCTGGGCGAGATAAGCTTAGCTTACTGATATCTACTCTCATGACTTTTTAGAATTTTGGGTTTCCCATAACAGGCTGTCTCTGCTCCAAAGTAGCTGCTGCGCAGCGGTCTCTGTCTGCTCTTGAAGCAATTTGACAGACGACTCTTTTGGGTTCGGGTACTTATTCAAACCTACTTTCACCTGCATACCATCACGTACCAAAGCTTGCTTCACCTGTCTCTCTTTCTTGACCTCCTGTTGCAAGCGTCCTTGCTCAGCGGCAATCCACCATCCTCCATCAGCCTCTAGCTTTTCGAGTTTGGACTTAACTTGTTCAAATAATTCTCCCGAAAGCTTCTCTAGAAAATAAGTCCCTGATACTGGGTCAATGACCTTATCCAAGTAGCTTTCCTCTTTGAGGATATTAGAGATATTCCTGGCCATTCTTGCCGAGAAGTCATTGTCTAATCCATCCGAAAAATCATGTGGCAGGATCTCCAGCGCATTGCAACCACCTAAGATGGCAGCCATAGCTTCTGTGGTGTTTCTCAGCAAATTGGTATCGAGGTCCTTCCCCGCTTTTGTCCAATAGCTCGTCTGCGCATAGATCGTGATATGCGCTGCTGAGACATCTATACCATACAATTCGCATAGCTGATGGATCATCAATCTCAACACCTTCACTTTGCTGATTTCTAAGAAAAAGTCAGAACCTGATCCTGTGGTAAATAGCAGCTTGTCAAAAATCGCTGAGGAAGTGTATCCATTCTCAGTCAATTCATCAATCAAATCAATCAAAGCCCCAATTCCAAATGCCAATTCTTGAACTGCATTGGCGCCAGCATGATGGTAATGCGCGGCATCTATCGCTAAAACCTTGAACTCTGGCAATTCCTGGCCAGCCTTCATCAGCACTTTGGCAGTCTCCATCAGCTTTGATCTCTCCTGAACTGTTTTCAAAAAAGCAATACCAGGATCCCACAACAACCCACCATATACTTGATTGAGGTCTAGCTCAGCAACTTTTAACCATGTCAGAAACTTGGTGAAAAGCTCCAAGGGGTCACCTTGCGGATCCAAAAAGAGCTGAATATAAGCTGGCTGAACTTCATGAAGTAAAACTTCTAGGTCCTCCTCCCCAGTCAAAGCTAAGACCAGCCCATCAGCACCCATTTGAAGTGCATGGAGAATTCTTTTGTTCGCTTCTTTTTCATTTAATGGACGAATCCTGACAGTATTGGCCCATATTCTAGGAGACAGGCCAGGTATTGCTGATATCGGATTGACACGGTGATGGATAGGTTCCAGCGGCAAAGCTTGCGCTATGTCCTCTTGGGTATAAAAAGGTTGTATTTGAATATTTCCAGCTGCCTGACTGATCAAAGTCTCCTCAAAAGACTTGCCTTTCAAGTCTTTGGTCACCTGCGCGATCCAGTCTGCTTTACTTGAAGGAGCAAAGTCCTCAAATAAGTTGTATTTCATAAAGCGTTAATATTTGGGCTTGAAAAAAGTGAGTAATTTACCAAATTACGAAAATCACTCACTTTAGATAACCTTTCAAAGTTACCTTTTAAAGCGTAGATGTCAAAAAGTTTTGTATGTAGAGGTTTTATTCCAAATTTGGCCTTATCAATGCTTGGCTATTAATTTCAATTTCTTATCATCAATTAAGATGCTAAGCTCCTCGTTAGAAATTTCATCAAGAGATAATTTCCCCAATGGCCATACAATTCTATTGAACAAAATCAAAATATTATTTATCTTCTAAATATGGGATCATTTTTGGGTTTAGCATATCTTTGATCAGTATATTTTCACAATTGATCCAATCCAATGCGCAATATCCTTCAGAAAATCATCAACAGCTCTTTTTCACTGGCTTTAGCATTTTTTGTCGCTTGTAGCCCTCAGGTGGGGCATCAATTTACCGGTGGCTTTATCGCCAATGACCTAGAAATCATGGCTGACCCAGAATTGACCAAAATGGTCAGCCCTTATAAGGCAAAGATGGAAGCGGAAATGAGCAGCATCATCGGTCAGTCCACAAAGGCGCTCACAAGAGGCCGTGGGGAGTCATTACTTGGGAATTTTGTAGCTGACCTACAGAGAGCATATGCGGAGCAGGAATTTGGAATCAACATTGATATTTCCATCATCAACAATGGCGGCATGCGCAATGACCTCCCCGAAGGAGACATCACCTTGGGTAATATCTACGAGCTTTCACCCTTTGACAATTACTTGGTGATATTAGAACTGACTGCCAAGGATGTACAAAAGCTTGCGGAATTCATGGCTGCAAGGAAAAACATGGCCGTCAGCGGCATGGAAATCATCGGCGAAGGCAACCAAGTCCAATCCTTCAAGGTCAATGGACAAGCATTGGATACCAACAGAGTATATCTCCTAGCCATCAATGACTACCTCGCCAACGGAGGGGACAACATGGACTTTCTAACTGACTTGCATATCAAGGAAAATACAGACCTGCTTCTGAGAGACATGCTAATACAGATGATCAAAGCGAAGACTACTCGAGGGGAAAAACTTGACGCTCAAATCGAAGGAAGACAAAAATACAACTAAGATGCAAAGAAGAGATTTTATAAAGCATAGTTTACTAACAGGCCTAGGACTCAGCTTGGCTAATCCAATTTTGGCATTGGACAGCTTTCCAGCCAAATCCTCTCGCTTGTGCATTTTGCATACCAATGACATGCATTCTCGCATCGATCCATTTCCCAATGATGGTAGCAGAAATGCTGGCCAGGGTGGAATGACCAAGCTAGCCTCTTTGATCAAAAAGATCAGAAATGAGGAGGACAACATCCTGCTATTGGATTCTGGAGATTTTTTCCAAGGCACTCCTTACTTCAATGTCTATGGAGGAGAACTGGAACTCAAGCTGATGTCTGAGATGGGTTATGATGCCAGTACGCTAGGGAATCATGAATTTGACAATGGGCTGGAAGGCATCGCCAATCAACTGGAACATGCCAAATTCGAAATTTTATCTTCCAATTATGATTTCAGGGAAACGATTCTGAAAGGTGCCTTTAAACCCTACAAGGTATACAATAAGTCAGGTTTGAAAATTGGCGTATTTGCCCTTGGCATCAAGCTGGAAGGACTTGTGGGAGCTAAAAACTACGGCAATACCAAGTACCTAGACCCTGCAGGAAAGGCACAAGAAATGATTCAAGAACTCAAAAAAAAGAAATGTGATTTGATCATTTGCCTTTCACACTTAGGCTATTCGAGTGATGTCAGACTAGCGGAGCAAATATCAGGAATTAACTTGATCCTTGGTGGACATAGCCATACCTTTTTGGATGAACCAAATTTGCTCAAAAATGCCGAGGGACACCAAACAATCATCAATCAAGTTGGCACTGCGGCCTTGAGATTAGGGAAAATAGATTTTGAGTTTTCAAAGAATCAGCAAACTTCCTTTGCCTCAGCGAGAAATCTAAAGGTTTATTAGAAAGTCAAGCGGAAAATGATTTTTTATTTAAATATATTTTCCCCAAATTTGATGCCCCTCGAATTGAGCAAGGAGGGTTTTCTATCTTTTAAAACTAATGTTATTTTATCGGTATAAATGAGTTCAGAGGCTAATGCAGTATGGAAGGAATGTTTGCGTGTCATCGAGCAACATGTAAATGAACAAAGTTTTTCAACTTGGTTCAAACCTATCAATCCTGTTAGATTAGAAGGAAGTAGCCTGACGATACAGGTACCGAGTCAATTTTTTTACGAATGGCTAGAGGATAATTATGTAGAGGTGCTCAAGCTAGCCATCAAAACAACCCTAGGTGCCGGCGGTAGATTAGAATATGCCGTAGTAGTAGACCGAGGTAATTCGCAGAATCAACCCTACATGGTCAGCTACCCTCAAGGCAATGCTTCTGCGGCTGCCAAGAAAGCAAACATGAATGGGACACCACAAGAAAGTCGCAGCCCATTCGAGATGCAGTCTTTAGACAGCGACATGCTCTTGCAATCCAATCTCAACCCGAATTATTCATTTAATACTTACATAGAGGGAGACTGTAATAGACTAGCCCGATCGGCTGGTTTTGCAGTAGCTACTAAGCCCGGCATCACTTCTTTCAACCCACTGATGGTCTATGGAGGTGTAGGATTAGGTAAAACACACCTGGTACAGGCCATAGGGAACGAAATCAAAAATGGCCCTGAAGATAAGTTTGTACTTTATGTTTCCTCTGAGAAATTTGTCAACCAATTCATGGATTCCATTAAGGATGGTAATGTAAAGAGCTTCACCAATTTCTACATGCAAGTAGATGTATTGATCATTGATGATATTCAATTCCTAGCTGGAAAAGATAGGACTCAGGAGATGTTTTTCCATATCTTCAATCACCTGCATCAGAATAAGAAACAAATCATCATGACCTCTGACTGTCCTCCTAGGGACCTCAAAGGACTTGAAGAAAGGTTGCTCTCCAGATTCAAATGGGGCTTGACTGCTGATTTGCAGATGCCTGATTTTGAAACTAGGGTAGCTATCATCAAAAGGAAAATGCAGTCAGAAGGGATTTACATTCCTGATGATGTGATCGAATATTTGGCCTACACAGTAGACACCAATGTGAGAGAACTAGAAGGAGTCATGATCTCCTTGATCGCGCATGCTTCTCTTAATAGAGTCGAGATTGACCTGACACTAGCGAAGACGATTATGAAAAACATCGTCAAAGACATAGAAACAGAAGTTGGTATTGATTTCATTCAAAAAACTGTCTCTGACTATTTTGAGATTAAACTTGATGACCTTAAAGCTAAAACCAGGAAAAAGGAAATCGTGACAGCAAGGCAGGTAGCGATGTACTTCTCCAAAGAGTTTACAAACCATTCCTTAAAGTCTATTGGTTATCATTTTGGAGGAAGAGATCATAGTACAGTAATTCACGCCATACAAACTGTCAATGACCTGATGGAAACAGATACTGCTTTCAGAAACTCGGTGAATGAATTGAAGAAAAAATTCAAAATGCGATCTTATTAAAAGGTCGCATTTTTTTATTTTGGCTTGATTTGATTCATAAATAACTGAACTAATGCTCTTGCTTTTTTGATTGCAGAAACTTTCCCTGATTTGATATCAGCCAAAGATTCATTCAAATCCTCTTTGATGGCCATATCATTGTAAAAATTGGTCTCTAGCAAGTACTTCACATGTTCTTGCATCCAATTAGCCCGCTGCTCAGCACGGTTAAATTCAAAAAACCCATTTCTAGAAACCAGATCTCGATATTTCTGAATCATCTGCCAGATTTCGGGCAAGCCTTCTCCACTTAACCCTGAGCAAGTTGTTACTTTGGGGTACCATGAACTCTCCTTGGCTGGGAACAGATGAAGGGCATTGGCATACTCCCTCTTAGCACGCTTTGCCGTCTCTTTATTTTCCCCGTCTGCCTTGTTGATTACCAAAGCATCACACATTTCTATGATACCTTTTTTGATACCTTGCAATTCATCTCCTGCACCTGCTAGCATCAAGAGCAGAAAAAAATCAACCATACCCTTGACCGCTATCTCAGACTGGCCAACACCCACTGTTTCGATAAATACCACATCAAAACCTGCTGCTTCACATAGCAACATGGCTTCTCGAGTCCTGGCACTTACACCACCTAGCGTGGTACCAGAAGGGCTTGGCCTGATATAGGCGCGCTTGTCAATAGATAGCTTCTCCATTCTGGTTTTATCGCCTAGAATGCTCCCTCGGCTCGATTGACTACTGGGATCTACAGCAAGCACTGCCAGCTTATAACCTTGCTCAATGACAAGCCAACCAAACTTCTCGATAAAAGTACTCTTGCCAACCCCTGGGACTCCTGTGATTCCAATTCTGATTGACTTGCCTGCGTGTGGCAATACTGCGTCCATCACCTCTTCTGCCAAAACTTGATCTGTGGACAAAGCACTCTCCACCAGGGTAATCGCCTGACTCAAAATCACCCGATCGCCTCTCAATACACCATCGATGTAAGCCTGTGCTGAAAGTCTATTTCTCTTTCTCAATCTTGACTAATTAATAATTTATAAAAGGGAATCGAGTAAACTTTACTCCTCCCATGGCTGATTTCTCATAACTGCCCACACAATATTGCTGATACTCCTCCGAGAAATATGGTGCTTTTGGGAAAGTTTCACTTGGCGTCTTTGCTCTATCTATAAAGAAAAAAACCTTCGTATTTCCATATTTGGTATGGGGCATATAGTCTCCATATTGCTCTAGGCTGTTCCAGAGTGTATCAGTGGCATATACTGCATACACCCTGATTACTGGCCCAGTATTGTTTTCATTTCTGTAAAATGCCATCTCTTCAAAATCGATTTCTAAATCTTTGATTCCCGGCTGGGTAAATGATTCCTTGACAATCCAAATCATCACCAAGGCTACTCCAAGGATCAAAACATAAAATAGATAGGATGAGCGCATGTTCATAGAGACTTTTACATTTAAAGCCTTAATTTAGCAGAAAAAAAGTATAATGGCCTTCGAATACATCAAAGCTCTTCATATCATTTTTATTGTCACCTGGTTTGCTGGCTTATTTTATATAGTAAGACTTTTCATTTATCAGGCTGAAGCTTGGGAAAAACCCGAACAGGAACGAAAAATTCTGATTCCACAATTGAATCTAATGGCTAATCGTCTTTGGTATATCATCACCTGGCCATCAGCTATTTTGACTTTAATTTTCGGTTTCTGGGTACTTTCTTACAGATGGGGGTACATGCAGCTTGGATTCATGCATGCTAAGTTGGCTTTTGTATTCTTATTGTACTTATATCACTTTTATTGTCAAAAGATTTACAAAGATTTGCAAAATGGCAAATCTAACTGGACCTCTACACAGTTAAGAGTATGGAACGAAGTCGCTACGGTGCTACTGTTTGCCATAGTCTTCTTAATAGTCTTAAAAAGCTTGATCAGCGTGGTATGGGGAATTGTAGGCTTATTTGCTCTTAGCCTATTCATGATGCTGGGGATCAAGTTTTATAAAAAAGTCAGAGAAAAAAAGAATTTATAAATTATGCTTACACTTATCAAAACACTCAAATCTATTGCTATCATCACTGTATTAGGAATGGTTTGGGTAAGTTGCTCACAAAAAGCAGAAGACCACAACACAAATCTACCAATATTAGGAAATTGGCATGTGAATGAAATAGAGTTGGAAGGAAAATTAATTCAAGACACCATCTATCATAAGATTGCCAACTTTTCATTTACCAATCAAGAAGGTAGAGAAATAAGCAATTATACTACGGATGGCAAAGTCTATGTGGCTGACTTTTTCTTTACTACCTGCCCTACAATTTGCCCGATCATGAAAACTCAGATGCTGCGTGTTTACGAAGAGTTTAAAGATGAGGAACAGTTTATGATTCTAAGTCATACCTTAGATCCAGAGCATGATACTGAGGAACTTCTAAAAGAGTTTGCAGAGAAAATAGGGGTAAATGATGATCAGACTTGGCAGTTTCTCACAGGAGACCAAGAGAAAATCTTTGAAATCGGTCAGACGAGCTATTTGACAACTGCCATGGAAGACAAAAATGAACCAGGAGGAATTCTTCATTCAGGTGCATTTGTGTTGATAGATCAAAAAGGTAGAATCAGGGGAGTATATGATGGCACTAAGGAAGACCAAGTCAATAGATTGATGCGTGACATTCCCAAACTTCTGAGGTAAATGAAACTAAATTTAGGGATAACTATATCTTTTTTGATCCTGACGGCAACGTCTTGTGGGACAGAAAAAGATCCACTAGACAAGGGACTTTCAGACATCAAAGACTCCAAAGTCATGCAGTATGCTATCGAAGGAAAAATACTTTATGAGAACTACTGTGCCAACTGTCATCAGACGGATGGAATTGGTCTTGGAAAATTGATCCCTCCACTTCGTGGCTCTGACTACATGCTTGAGGACATTGGCAGAACTGTACATATCATCAAATACGGTCTAAAGGGAGAAATCATAGTAAATGATCAAAAATACAATCAACCTATGCCTGCCAATCCACAACTGACCAATATGGAAATTGCGCAAATTGTGACTTACCTGTACAATATCTGGGGGAGCAACAAAGGTGTAATAGATAGTAAAGAGATAGAAAACTACTTAACTAAGTAGATCAATACTTTCCCAATTCTGAATTTGCCTTCTCTATCGCTGAGGTGATGTCATCATGAACTTTTTGAACCATTTCCCTCTGTTCCAAAAGATAGATTTCAACCTCTTCCTCACTCATATCATCTGTGCTTTGCTTGAATTGACGCATCCACACAAACATCCCATCAAAAGCTTCGTCCAATTGCTTAGCCAATAGTATCAACTCCTGTACTTTTTGAGTATTGTCTGATTCCGAAGAACTTTTCAATTCATCTGCCTTAGCTACTATTTCTTTCCTGAGGGATTTCAGGTCACCCATAAATGGCATCACCTCATCATGAATCTGAATGACCTCAGCTCTAAGTCGCTGATTAGCTTCCTCTTTGCTTTCATCACAAGAGAAAAGAAATAGAAATATTGCGAATACCGAAAAACTCTTAAAAACTGTCTTCATTTTCTTTGGTTGATCAACACTACAAAGAAAATTTAATTTGACTTAAAAAAGAAATTATTTCACAATAACATTACATTTCCTATGAAATTTCCAGTTTACAATATGAATAATAACCAAAGCAACAGAAGCCACCAAAGAAACAAAAATCATCCAGCTAAACACATCATGTAATAGAACTCCCACAGAAAAAATTGTCACAGCAACCCAAAGTGCTATTTTTATATGCTTAGATTGCGTACTTTTAACAGCGCTTATCACGGCCCAAATTGCCAAAGCAACGAAAAGAAAATCCATCCAATGCCAATGTACATGAGCATGGTCATGACCTGCATGATCATCATGTCCAAATATAAAACCTGCCGAGATCAAGACTGGAAAAGCCAAGCAATGGATCAGGCAAAGGACTGAAGCTGATATTCCTAATAAATCAGCAGATTGAGAGGAAATTCTTTTTATAATTTGCAACATAATTGCAAATATAGATATTTATTCGTTAGACTTACAAAAACTTAATACATATTTCATGAAACCGTTCTGTTTTGCTAAAAACCAAATAATCGATGCTCAATCAGCTAATGTGCATCCTATGGATATAGGTTTGATCAGAGGCTACGGGATTTTTGATTTTTTTCGTACTTCTAATTATACCCCTTTATTTTTATCTGACTACTTGGACAGGTTTATCAGATCTGCATCCAAAACCCATCTTCAGCTCAATTATGACAAATCCACACTCTCTGATATCATTCACCAATTGATTGGAAAAAACGATCTTAAAAATGGAGGAATCAGAATGCTATTGACTGGAGGGGTGTCAGAAAATCATTTTTCGCCTGGGAAAGGTGAATTATTTATTTTCTGTGAAGACCTGATATTTCCTTCTTCAGAAAAATACAATAATGGCGTAAAGCTTCTCAGCGCGGAGCATGTTAGGGCGATAGCCGACATCAAGACTACCAATTATGCCTTTCCAGTATGGTTGAGCGCAGATTGGAAAGCAAAGGGTGCAGAAGATGTGATTTATCATCAGAATGGCATTATATCCGAGAGTTCTCGTAGCAATATTTTTGTCATCAAAGGTGGAGCTATCAGCACCCCTGACGAACATATCCTGCATGGAATTACTCGGAAGCGTGTGCTTGAGCTAGCACCTGATACAAGGATTAGAAAAGTGTCCTTTGAGGAATTATTGACAGCTGACGAGGCTTTTATCACAAGTACTACCAAAAAAATCCTCCCTATCACATCAGTCGATAATCAAAAAATAGGTTCAGGTCTAGTAGGCCCTATCACCAAACAGTTGATGACCGAGTTTCAGTCCATGGAGAAGCAAATTGTCTCTAAATAAAAAAACCTGCTGATTTGTGATGTGCCCCCAAAAAGTTAGGCACTTATTGGGGGCATTTCATTGAGCAGCAGTTTTTTTTTATTTAGTATGATTTTCCTCTTTCAGACAAGTAATCATTTACAGTAATGTAGAATCCTTACAGTGGTCAGCTGACTGTCGACCGTTGACTAATTAATCAATTCAAAATCTCAGCATCAACCACGATATACATGAGTTTTTCTGGATCTTTATCATTGAGTGTAAGTTTTCCTCTTACACGAACCCTCTTGGAGGTGTACTTGATAGGATTCTTCATCATTACCTCCATGACTGTCTCAGGTCCACCAGACCCACAAAAGAAGCATTCCGCCAATGGAAGTGAAGAAAGAATGATATGCTCAGGCTTGAACATCCCCTCAAATGGAATGATATAGCCATCTGCCTCCACCACTTTGCCTTCTAATTTTTTGATTTTATCACTGAATACAGGAATGTATAGTTCTCCAAAATCATCTTCTCCAATTTTGTAAGTTACCTCTGAAAGGTCTCTCCATACGTTATTAGAAGTCTGTGCATAGGTCATCGCAGATACGAAGACCAAAGCAAATATGAATAAGGTTCTCTTCAATTTCATTTTTATAATTTTAATCTCTTACAGGTTGACAATTTGAAATTTTTGTGATTTAAGATTTTGTAAGTTGTTTTGCAATATCTGTTTGATATGCGGTCCAAGCTGGAATCAATGAGGCTATAAAACCTACTGCTATCGCATAACCGATGATGTATAACTCTTCTCGCAAGAATACCGCCGCAGATAATCCGCTGATTGCTCCTTGTTCATTTTGCATAACGAGAACCGCTAAGAAAAGGTGCCCGATAGCAATTCCTAACAACGCACCAATGAAAGTAAGAATAATCCCTTCCAAAACGATATGAATAAATAGCTGAAGGCTAGAAGCGCCCAATGTTCTCATCACTGCGAGATCATATTTTCTTTCTTTGAGTGAATTGAACAGTGCGATAAATATTCCCAAGCCAGCAATCACAATAATTGCAAAGGCTAAACCTTGAATCAACTTAACTCCCACACCTAGCAACTCAAATAGCCTAGAGATCTCGAAAGATGGCGAGGCTGCCTGCATGGATGTTCTGCTATTGATAAATCTAGGCAACTGTACAGCGGCCATGGGATTGCGATACTGGAGCAATAATGAAGTTACCTCCCTATCTTCATCAGCTGGAGGAAACCCAGAAGTGGTCACATCTGCTTCAAACTTATCATGATCGTGACCTTCATCGTGGGAATACCATACAGACTCGATGCTAGTTAAGATCAGGTTATCTAGCACATTGCTACTCTTAGCTAGGATACCGGTGATTTTGTAAGGATGCTCATCATGCTCATGGCTACTGCTCCCAATTCCATGTGAACCAATAAATGAATCTCCAACTTTTAGGTTGAGCTTTTCAGCCACAACAGCCCCCAAGACTACATCGAATGGTTTTCTCCACACTTCACCCATCTCGATTTCAGCTTTATAAAGCTCAAGGTAATCGTGGTTTGTCCCTACGATGCGGTATCCCTGATAGTTATCCCCCATCCCCAAAGGAATGATGTTTTTCACAAGTCGATTTCTAGAAAGTGACTGTGCCTCTTCCATGTCAATGTTCCCTGTAGGATAATCAATGTGGTACACACTTGACAAAATCAATTGAAGTGGACTCCCTTTGGCACCTACCACCAAATCTATGCCCTCTGCATCTTTGGTCATCTTATTTTCAAACTGGTCTTGGATCAAAATCAAAACAGTGATAATGGCTAGACCCAATGCCAATAGTAAGATATTCAACCCTGTATTCAATGGTTTTGCAACAAGGTATTTCCAGCTTAGTTTGAGCATATTCATGATTTACCTCCCATGATTATGTGGTTAGAAATATGATCTTTTACCCTTTGGTCATGGGTCACAATAATTAGCGCTGCATTGAATTTTTGTGCTTGCTCTTGAAGCAGTTTAATTACAATGGCAGCATTCTCATCGTCTAGACTTGCCGTGGGTTCATCTGCTAAGATCAACTGAGGATGATTGGCTAGGGCTCTGGCAATGGAAACGCGCTGAGCTTCTCCTTCGCTGAGGGTGGTTACTTTTGATTTCCGCTTATTATAGATTCCAAGTTCTTTTAACAGCTCAAGGTTTCTTTCACCTTTGGCTCCAACAAAATAATTAGCCAGTCTCAAATTATCCTCCACTGTCAATGGTGCAAGTATATGAGGCTTTTGAAAAACTATACCGATATGCTTGCCTCTAAACTTATCGAGTTTGGCTCCACTCAGTTGGTTGACCAATGTATCTCCAAGCTTCACTTCACCAGAATCTGGCTTAAGTAATCCTCCCAATATATTGAGAATGGTTGTTTTTCCACTTCCTGATTTACCTAGAATCAAAAGTTGTTCTCCAGCCTTTAGGTTGATATCAGGAATCTGAAAACTGTTTTGAGCGTCGTATTGAAATTTAATATTCTTTACAGATAACATATTTATTTTTTATATGGAATGGTCACAAAGAAGGTAGTCCCCTTCCCCGCGTCACTTACAAAACTGATTTCGCCTTTGAGCACATCAACACATTTTTTGACGATAGAAAGGCCTAATCCTGATCCTTCGATGATGCCAACATTTTTTGCTCTAAAGAAACGGTCAAACAATTGATCATGTTCGGCTTTTGGTATACCTATTCCTTGATCTATGATTTCTGCTTTGATAAACCCTCCTTCTTCCCAAATTTTAAAATCTACTTTTTGTCCATCTTTCGAGTACTTGACCGCATTAGACAAAAGGTTCTCAAATATCTGATAGAGCAAATCTACATCAGAAGTGATGGTTTTGGGGATTTTACCGATTTCAAGATTGACCTTCACGTCATGCTCAGCTCCAGCTTTCACCACATCTACTACTTCATTGATAAAAGCTGCAGTAAACATTTTCTTTGGGTTGTAATCAATCTTATTGGCATCAGCTTTCCCAAAGAACAACACTGAGGTCAATAAACTATTCAAACTCCTTACTGAATTTTCAATTTTAGAAGCATGCTTCATGATTTTTGTTTTCAATGGATGCTCCTTATCAGCATACATCTGTAGCAACTGAGCAGAACTCAAAATAGAAGTCAAGGGGGTCTTAAACCCATGCGATACATTGAGAACAATTCTTGATTTGAGTTCTCCTATTTCCCGTTCCTTTTCCAATGCCCTAGTCAGCTCCTTGTTTGCTTCATGAAGGTCAGCTGTTCTTTGTCTGACTTTTTCCTCTAGTTCATTGTTGAGCTTTTGGAGCTCCTTTTCTTTTCGGTCTTTGAAGATGGCTAACTCTATCACCATGTTCAATTCTCTGATGTTAAATGGCTTGATCACATAAGCACTAGGGTTGGTTCCTACTACTTTAGTCAAGGTTTCAGCATCCGAACTGGCACTCAAGTAGACAACAGGTATATCGTATTTCTCGTTGATGATTTCGGTTGTCTTTATTCCATCTAACTCCCCTGCCAAATTGATATCCATCATAACGATATCTGCAGGGTGCTCCTCTAATATCTCCAGCGCCTTCTCGCCCGAGTCTGAAATGCCGATAATTTGATGATTGTTTTTTTCTAATGCTTTCTTTAGCAAAAGTGCAGAGACATGGTCGTCTTCTGTAATTAAGATCCTTAATGGAAACATAAATCGGTGGTTAATGCATGTGCAAATTACAAGATTAAATCATTTACTAAAATCAAATTTTGCTCAATGGCAAGACTACTTTTACATGAGTCCCATTTCCTTTGATACTTTCTATCTGAATTTCCCCACCTAATAGATCTATTAAATTTTTGGTTATAGCCAAACCTAGGCCTGTGCCTTCGTATTTTCTACCATAACCCTCACTTTCTTGTTCAAATGGTCTGAACAATTTGGTCATAAACTCTTCACTCATCCCGATCCCCATATCCTTAACTTCAAGGTGTAATTTGTCTGCTATTCTCTCAATTTTGACATTGATCAAGCCTTCATTTGAATACTTGATTGCATTACCTACTAAATTATTAATAATCATTTCTAGGTAGCGCTGATCAATAAAGGCGACAAATGGTTTAGTCTCATATTTTGCAGACAAAAGAAGTTCCTTTTTCATTGCCAATGTTTTCAATGGCAGTAAAATTTTACCAACAAAATCATTCACATTGGTTTCCTTTAGAAATACTTCAAACTTATTGGCTTCGATTTTTGAAAGGTCAAGAATGCCATTAATGGTTTCCAGAAGTCGCTCACCTGATTCTTTGATGATTTCAAGCTCAGAAATCAATCCTTTTTCATGCCCCCACTTGTCCATAATATTTTCTGTCCCTCCTAAAATCCCGTTGAGTGGAGTTCTTATTTCATGACTCATATTAGAAAGGAAATTTGTTTTTAACCTATTAGCCTCCTCTGCTTTTTCTTTTGCCATTTTAAGGCTTTCTTCATATTGCTTCTTTTCTGTGACATCTCTGAATACCGAAAGGATAACTGATTTGCCTTGAAAACTTGTTTTCAATCTAGCTACATAAAGTTCTATAAATTTCACTCCATTCTTGAAAGGCATCTCCATTTCAAGGGTAATACCTATTTCTTCTGAGTTCCCGATTTTTCCCAACACCAATTCTCTTTGTTGAAAATAATAATCAGGGTCAGCATACATGTCTTTTATTTCAAGTTGCTCTAACTGCTCTTTTTCCATTCCAGTCAAAATCGCCAAACTTGGATTGACTGTCAGGATTTTTCCCCCTTCTACTGAAAGCATCAAACCATCAGCTGAACTGTTCCATACATTTCTAAACTGATTTTCATTGACAAAAGCTTCTTTAATTTTTTCATCAATTGTTTGCTTGAGTAGATTCTGCTTGCGCCATTGATTCATTAAGGCATTAAGTAAAAAGCCTATTCCTGCAAAAATTAATAACAAAAGTATCACAAACCAAGTCTGCAAATAAATTGGTTTCAAAATCCTAAAAGACCTACTTGATACGATTTCAGATTCATACTGTCCTCCCAAGCTCGCTTGCAACTGTAACACATACTCTCCTGGGGGAAGATTATTGAAAACTAGGGTGTTTACTCTGGGATTAATGATTTGTTGCCATTCCTCGTGATAGCCCAGCAATTTGTAGTTGACAATCAAATCAGAAAACTGGAGAAAACTGATCGCTCTGTATGTCACTTCAATGGAATTGTTTTCAAATGCAATTCTATCCAAATTTACTTCTCGAATGTTTTTATTAAGTAAGCTGATATTTAGAATTTCTGTAGCTGGGGTGAAATCCCTTTTCTCATCCTCTTCTGGGAAAAATACCGAAAGTCCTCTTTGCGTACCAATTAGCACCGCGCCGTCCTCAGCTTCAATCAAAGCACCTCTGTTTACTTCTGAGCCCACTAAACCACTGCTTTCGTCAAATTTCCTGATTGATTCCTCTTCGACCAAAAACACACCTTGATCCGTCCCTGCCCAAATCCTATTGCTTGAGTCCAATAGCAATGCATATACAGGCCTTCTGATAGCCTGGCCGTTTTTTTCAAAGAGCTTGACCTGCCCATTTTCATATATTTTGAGACCTGTCTCAGTACCTAGATAAAGCTTGCCCTCATGTTCCAAGTAATCAAAACCAATGACATTGATAAAATTAGGAGTCTCGAAAAAGATTTCTTGGACAAAAACATTCCCACCTTGTAGAAATATATACCGGCCATCATTGAGTCTACCTACTTTTCTCAGAAAAACCTCCTCTTGACTCAATCGGGTCAATATCATTTCAGTGATATCATTCTCAAAGTGTCCTGATCGTTTGTTGATATCTGAAAGGTATACTTTATCCCTACTGACCACAATCAAGGTATCGCCGATAGCTTCGACTGCGGTCACAAATTTATCCAAAGGGCTTTCTTCAAAGATCAGGCTGCCCGATTGTGGGTTATATCTACCTATCCCTGCAAGATTAGAGGAAATCCATACCACCCCATTCTTGTCCATAGAGAAATTAGTCACTCTATTTCTAGGCTGACCTACAAGTGCCTCCTCATGCTTGAGTTTGATAAAAGTACCTTGGTCAAATAATTGCAAACCATTATTGAAACCCAATAGATATTTTTCAGATGCAAGTTTGATTATTGCAGTGACTTCATCTTCCAAAAAGGAACGAGAATCATAATTTAAAAATAAAAGAGAATTGATATTGACCAAACCACGGTGTGTGCCTATCCACGCAATTCCCTCTCGGTCTACAAATGACGCATAGATATTGTAGGACTTTACTGCTTCTGCTGCACTAATTTCCTGAATGTTCCCATTCTCAGGGTTATACTTATGAAGTTGTGAATTATAGAAATAATAGACTTTTGCATTTTCAACCTGAAGCGCACTATAATCCACTGCACTGTAGATATTTCTTACGAAATCTTGATGAATTATTTCCTCAACTTCAAGAAATTCCTTCCCTCTAGCCAAAAAGTCTTTTCCTAAATAATAATACTCCTTTCTGATTGGACAATACTTGACATAAAGAACTTGAGAGGGAAGAGCTATGCCAGTTGGGGTAACTTCTACTAACAGCGTCCCCTCAACTGTGAAAGTTTTTTCCTCAAAAAACAAATAAGATTTACCATTGTGAAAGCTTGCCGAAACCATCCCGCCAAAAGTCTGAAATGGATGTCTTATTTCTTGCCAGTGATTTGACGAGACATTATAAGTCCAAAGGGCATCTGCGAAGATCGCATGATAATATTTTTGATTGCCATTGCCTACAACAGCAAAGTCCAAGTAAGTACGATTCAATTTGCTGATTTCTTCGGGGAAGGTCAGCTCTCCCCATTTCCCTTTCAAATAAAAAAAGGCTTTTTGCTCTTTGAGCTGATTGGATATCCAAACTATTCCCTCTTGATCTTTGAAAAGCCTTGTCTTATTTGTCATTTTCAATGAAATCGAATCAGGAATAGGGAAAGTGCTAAACCCATCAGACTTAAAAACACCATCAGAGGTATTGAACCACATCAGTCCCTCGTCATCTTGGAGGATCCCATTGACATTAGAAGTAGGCAACTCTACTCCTTTGATCTGTCTATTGAATTGAAATGACTGACCAAAGGTAAATTGGACGGTAAAGAAAATAAAAATTAAGGGATAGAATTTTTTCATAATAGGCGTTAAGCACCGTCTAAAATAGAAAAAGATATGCAGAGTGTAAATTAAATGGATAATGTTTGAGAATTCTTTTTATCTAAGGGCTTATTCTTTTATTTTTGTGACGAACTTTAAAAATCGCAACATGAGTGTTTTAGTTAATAAGAATTCAAAAGTGATTGTGCAGGGGTTTACTGGATCTGAAGGTTCATTCCACGCACAACAAATGATAGAGTACGGAACCAATGTAGTGGGAGGTGTTACTCCAAGCAAAGGCGGTTCAACCCACTTGGAGAGACCAGTGTTCAATTCTGTTGAAGAAGCTGTTCAAAAAACAGGTGCAGATACCTCTATCATTTTTGTTCCACCGGCATTTGCTGCTGACGCTATCATGGAAGCTGCGGATGCAGGTATCAAGGTAATCATTGCCATCACTGAGGGAATTCCTGTAGCAGACATGTTGAAAGCTAAGCCTTATATCAAAGAAAGAGGTGCTACTTTGATTGGTCCAAACTGTCCAGGTGTCATTACTCCAGGTGAGGCAAAAGTAGGCATCATGCCAGGATTTGTATTCAAGCCAGGAAGAATCGGTATCGTTTCCAAATCAGGGACTTTGACTTATGAAGCGGCTGATCAAGTAGCTAAAGCAGGCTTGGGTGTGTCTACGGCTATCGGAATCGGTGGAGATCCTATCATCGGAACTTCTACCAAAGAAGCTGTACAGTTGCTCATGGAAGATCCTGAAACAGATGCAATCGTGATGATTGGTGAAATCGGCGGTAATTACGAAGCTGAAGCTGCTAAGTGGATCAGAGAAAATGGCAATAAAAAGCCTGTTGTTGGATTCATCGCAGGACAAACAGCACCTCCAGGTAGAAGAATGGGGCATGCTGGTGCGATCGTAGGTGGTGCTGATGATACCGCTGAAGCGAAAATGAGAATCATGAGAGAAAATGGTATTCACGTAGCTGATTCACCAGCTGAAATCGGTGCTGTAATGGCCAAAGCTCTTGGTGTAGAAGCTTAATATAATGAACATAATAAAGTTTTATAGATTCTAAGAATCAATTCAAAAGCCGCTCACGATACCATCGTACAGCGGCTTTTAATTTTAAGCCTGTTTTTTATTTTATGCTGTCTATATAATAATTCAGCCCTATTTTTTTGCACTTCAAATCAAAAGCTATTCGTATTTGCTTTCTTTAAGCTAGGAGTTTTTTAGCTAGTTCAAACCCCAAAATTCTGTTAAATCATTCATTCTTGTCGAAGAAGCTTCTATCCTTTTCTAAATTTTGCCCGTATGATTTTGCTCAAGAAGACCTTGATATAGTAGCACTTAAAGCCCACAGATATGACAGCTGCCTCACTCACTTACAACATGCTCAACCCCATGATGCGGTTTATCAAAAAGAGTACTTTCAGCTCTTTCTTACTTTTTTTCTCTGCTGCATTGGCATTAATTCTAGCCAATAGCCCAGCCAATGCTTACACACAATGGTTTTTGAGTCAAAATATCGGATTTACAATAGGCAGCTTCACTGTGGAAAAATCACTACTTCTTTGGATCAATGATGGCTTGATGTCAATATTCTTCTTCGTAGTGGGACTAGAACTCAAGAGAGAAATTATGGCTGGAGAACTATCTGTTCCCAAAAATGTCCTTATGCCCATCGTGGGTGCTGTTGGGGGCATGCTATTTCCTGCCTTGATTTACATAGCCATCAATTCAGGCGGCTCTGTTGAGGTCATGAGAGGATGGGGAATTCCTATGGCTACAGATATCGCTTTTGCACTCGGGGTCTTGTATCTCCTCGGTCCAAAAGTACCCATTCAACTCAAAGTTTTCCTCACTGCACTTGCCATCATAGATGATTTGGGAGCAGTGATGATTGTTGCACTCTTTTATACTTCTGAGATATCTTTAGTCAATTTGACTATCGGCGCCATCATTCTTTGCATGATGTTCACGCTCAACAAACTAGGAGTAAGAAGGGTGTTGATTTTTGCACTGCTAGGCATTGGTGGTGTATGGTTAGCGACGCTTTTATCAGGAGTGCATGCAACGATAGCTGCAGTCTTGGCTGCATTTGCCATTCCTGCAGATAGACGAATTGATAAAACTAATTACCTCAACGCAATCAGTCAGCTTACCACCAAATTCAAAACGGCTAACAAAGCCAAGCAGGAAAAATACCTCCTCTCCAACGAAGAAGAGAATATCATTGGGGAAATTAAACGCATCTCCAAAGCTTCTATCTCTCCACTTCAGCGATTGGAAAGAAACATGCATGGACTAGTAATTTTCTTTGTCATGCCGGTTTTTGCTTTGGCCAATGCAGGTGTCGTCATTGACAGCAACTGGATGCAGATGATCAGCAGCTCAGTGGCACTGGGAGTTGGACTTGGGTTAGTGTTGGGGAAAATCCTAGGTATATATGGGCTCGCCATGCTTGGCTTGAAGCTGAGATGGTTTGGCATGCCTCAAGGCTTGAATCAGGCCATGTTACTGGGTATTTCCTGTCTTGCCGCTATTGGGTTTACCATGTCACTATTCATCAATGCCCTGGCCTTCAATGACCCAATCTATGTAGAGCAAGCCAAAATGGGGATACTCTCTGCATCTTTGATTTCAGGAACATTGGGATACTTTATCCTTAAAAAAACCATCAACAACAGGAACAAAAATAACTCGGATCAAAAAAACAGTGAGGTATAAAGAACAAAAGCTGCTCGGGGTGTCCCAAGCAGCTTCTCTACGCTATAATATTTTTCACTCTTCCACTTTGTCAAGACCATGCTTTTGCTCAAACTGGTTCCTTTTGATCTCGAAGCGTTCCAGTTCTGCGTCAATTAAATCCAAAGATTCATTGTATCTGCTAAAAAGATCGCCCATGTTTTTCTCCATTTCTGAAAAGTTGAACTCCATGGCATCCATTTGAAGCTTAGATGATTTCTCAACCATGGCTACTTGGCTATGTCTAAGATCTTGCATCATTCTCAAAGCCCTGTCCATTTTCTCTAATTTTTCTCTGTTATCCATTTCTTTAAAATTTGTTTTACAATCCATTTAGAGCAAAGACCATTCCGAAGATCAATCATTGAAGTTAATGATAAGTAGATTGCAAATCCTTACTATTTCTGGTTTCGGGATTGCAAATCCCTAAAAGCGGATGCAGCGAACGAAATCTCAAAAAGCTAAAAGTAGGCTCATTCACTAATTTTAAAATCTTCCAATTTTTCAATCATCTATTCCTTACCTTTGCCCCTTGAATTTTGATCATTATGATTTCAGTAGATAATATTTCAGTATTGCATGGCGGACATGCATTGTTCAGTGATGTGTCTTTTTCTATCAATGAAAATGACAAAATCGCCCTCATGGGTAAAAATGGTGCAGGGAAATCCACCATGCTCAAAATCATCGCAGGCGCAACCAAAGCTACCAAAGGTGGTGTATCTGCCCCTAAAGATGCAGTGATTGCTTACTTGCCGCAGCATTTGCTTACCGCTGATGACTGCTCAGTAAGAGATGAAGCGGCCAAAGCCTTTGCCTCCTATCTCGATATGAAAGCTGAAATCGATAGACTCAACGAAGAGCTGACCGTGAGAACGGATTATGATTCGGAGGAATATTATAAAATCATCGAACAAGTGTCCGAACTCAGCGAGAAATTCTACGCTATAGAAGAAGTCAATTATGAAGCAGAGGTCGAAAAAGTACTACTAGGACTAGGCTTTGAAAGGAAGGACTTGGACAGGTCTACTTCAGAGTTTTCGGGGGGATGGAGAATGCGAATCGAGCTGGCAAAAATCCTGCTGCAAAAACCAGATTTGATCCTGTTAGATGAACCGACCAACCACTTGGACATAGAGTCTATACAGTGGCTGGAAGACTTTTTGACAGAGAAAGCCAAGGCAGTAGTGGTAATCTCCCACGATAGAGCTTTTGTGGATAATGTCACCAATAGGACCATTGAGGTGACGATGGGTCGTATTTATGATTACAAAGCCAAATACTCCCATTATCTCGAGTTGAGAAAAGAGCGTAGGGAGCAACAACAAAAGCAATACGACGAGCAACAAAAGTTCATTGCTGAGACCACTCAGTTTATAGATAGATTCAAGGGAACTTATTCCAAAACGCTACAGGTACAATCTCGCGTGAAGATGTTGGAGAAATTGGATATCGTAGAAGTTGATGAAGTAGATTCTTCTGCTTTGAAACTCCGTTTTCCTCCTTCTCCAAGGTCAGGAAAATATCCTGTCATCGTGCAGGACCTTTCCAAATCCTACGGAGACCATGTGGTCTTCAAAGATGCCAACATGATCATTGAACAAGGTCAGAAAGTTACATTCGTAGGAAAAAATGGGGAAGGTAAATCTACCATGATCAAAGCCATCATGGGTGAAATTGATTTCGAAGGGAAATGCGAATTGGGCCACAATGCCATGATTGGTTATTTTGCTCAAAACCAAGCTTCGCTTCTCGATGAGAGTTTGACTATTTTTGAGACCATAGATCAAATCGCGGTAGGAGAAATCAGAAGTAAGATCAAGGACTTGTTGGGAGCATTTATGTTTAAAGGAGATGATATCAACAAAAAAGTCAAAGTACTCTCGGGAGGAGAAAAAACCAGGCTCGCCATGATCAAGCTTCTGCTAGAACCTGTCAATCTCCTGATTCTTGATGAACCTACTAATCATTTGGACATGAAAACCAAAGACATCATCAAGGATGCACTGAAAGCTTTTGATGGCACTTTGATTGTCGTATCTCACGACAGAGATTTCTTAGATGGCTTAGTGACCAAAGTCTTCGAATTTGGCAACAAGCGTGTCAAAGAGCATTTTGAGGACATCAATGGATTCTTGAGAAACAAGAAACTGGAGAATTTGAGAGAGGTGGAGCGGAAGTAAAGTTGAAGTAAGCGAAGCGAAATAAAGTAGAAATATACTTCGTGAAATAAATGGAAATAAAAAGTCTTTAAAAACAGAAATCCCAAGCTTGATTAAGCTTGGGATTTCTGTTTTTTGATAAATACGTTTTTTAATATTCCCCTTGCATCAAAATCAATAATAAAGCATTCTGAAGACCCAGATAGCCATCTTTGTTGAGGAACCATTCGTCTAAGCTATGTCCTCCACCTGCTTCACCACCTCTACCTATGGTTATCGCAGGGATTCCCAGTGATAATGGAACATTACTATTTGTAGAGCTTGCGCTAAGTCTAGCCTGCTTTCCTGTTAAGTAAGTAGAGACAGCCAAAGATTGCTGCACCAATTCATGGGTAGGTGCTGTAATGCCTGTTGGTCTATCACCTACATTTTCAACTTCTACAGTAAGGGGATTACCACGTCTGATGATACTATTTTCCTTTTCCAAGCCTTCTTGCATGGCTTCGAGAAAAAGCCCGTTGATTCCTAGCAACCTCTCCTGATCTTCCGAACGCATGTCTACCAACATCCAAGATTCATAAGGAATAGAATTCACTGAAGTCCCTCCTCCTAGGACTGACACGCTGTATGTTGTTCTGATTCCTTCTTTGGTAAACTGATCGGCCTTCGGAACAAAACTAGAAATCGCATTGGCTAAGGCATTGTGCGGATTCCCTATTCCAAAAGCGCCATAGGAATGTCCTCCAGAGCCTTTGAAAGTAACTCTGTACCTTAGAGAGCCGATTCCTCCATTGACGATTCCATCTATCCCTCCACCATCAATAGCGATAAAAGCATCAATTGTATGGCCTCCTTCTCTAAAAAGGTGTTTCATCCCTTTCAAATCTCCAAGTCCTTCTTCTCCAACAGAACCTACAAACCATAAGTCATGTGCTGTCCTGATATTTTGATGAACAAGCGTCTTCATCAAGGCAATAGACATGGCCAAAGAACGGTTGGCATCAGCTATTCCAGGCGCAAATAAAGTATCGCCTTTTTGCTTCACAGTGACATCCGTTTCTATCGGAAAAACAGTATCCAAATGCGCATCGATCACAATCGTTTTATCCGAATTCTTGCCTCTTCTCAATGCGATGACATTGCCCACCTCATCGATCCAAACTGAATCAGCTCCAGCATTCCGAAGCATTTCTGCGAAAACGAGACCTTTTGCTGTTTCTTCAAAAGATGGTGCAGGAATCTCTGTCAAAGTGATCATATCAGCTATCGTTTGCTCATCAATCTCAAGGATGTAAGCAAAAGCATCCTGAACTTCTTTTTTCTTTGCGAGTTTTTCTACAGCTGTTTTGTAAGATGGTTTGATTTCCTGAGCAGAAACTTGGACAAACAGAAACGATAGAACGAGTGATAGTAAGCTTTTGAATGATTTCATAAAGGAAGAATTAAGAACTCCAAAAGTCACAATAAATCAAAAAGATGGCAATACCGCTTATAAACAAATTGAATTAAACCTCTCGAGCCAATACAATTGGATCTTGCTTCAGCAAGTAGACCAAAGATTGATAGAGTCTTAGATTGTAGCTTTTAAGTTCGGCTGATCTTTCGAAAAACACTTCCAAGGCAACTGCAAAAAACTCATGTTGATTATTGGCCGCAGAAGAGCGGAAAATAGTCTCTTCTCCATTTAGGATTTTCTCTATTTCCACAGCTGCATTTTCAGCGTATCGTCCCCAAAGTGTTGGATTGAAGAAATTACTCTCACTGTTATAATGAATTTGATTTTCGAGCTTCATCGCGTGGGCGATTTCATGAATCCCTAGATTTATCCCATCCTGCAGATCAATGAATCCTCTTACAAAATTCTCCCAAGACAATACGATGATTCCCAGCTTTGGATTGACTTCTCCTTGATGAAATTGTTTATTAATCGTTGAATAATAGGAATCAGGATAAATTAGTATTTTTTTGAAATGTTTTAAAGTCACTCCTGGAAACCCAAATGTAACCATCACTGCTGTGGCTGAGATCAAAAGCTTCATCTCTTGCGTAACCATTCTCAACTCTCCTCGTGGTAAAAAATTCTTCTCTGCTATAAACCACTCTACCTTTTCTATAAACTCTTGTTTATGGCTTGAATTCAATTTTGCATAGTAGGGAAAGAGATTTTTCAAGATGTTCTTATCTTGTTCAGACAACTTTTTCTTGGCTAATCGAACCTTTAGATTTTTGTAAGAAGAATAAAAAACTTCTCCTATGCTAAAGAATAAATGAGTCAGTATAAACATCAAAAAGATGGGTTAATGGAATTGGGGACTATAAAATTTTCTCTAAAATAGGAAAAGAATCTCAACTAAAAAAGGTGTAGAATCTTTCCTACACCTTCTTGATTTTTATGCTTCAATCAGCACGGTAAGCCAATTGCTAAAATTCATTTGTCTGCTCTTACTTTGCGTAACTCACAGATCTCATTTCTCTGATTACAGTAATTTTGATCTGACCAGGATACTGCATTTCTTTTTCGATTTTCTGAGAAATATCGAAAGAAAGCTGACCTGCTGTCTGATCACTTACATTATCTGCATCTACGATGACACGAAGTTCACGTCCTGCTTGCATCGCAAAACACTTGTTTACTCCATCAAAGCTGAGTGCTAAATCTTCAAGATCTTTCAATCTCTTGATGTAGCTATCCATGATTTCTCTTCGTGCTCCCGGTCTAGAGCCTGAGATCGCATCAGAGGCCTGTACGATCGGTGAAATCATAGAAGTCATCTCGATCTCGTCATGGTGAGCTCCTATAGCATTGCATACTTCTGGATGTTCCTTGTATTTTTTAGCAAGCTCCATCCCCAAAATGGCGTGAGGTAACTCAGCTTCCTCTGGATAAACTTTACCAATATCATGAAGCAAACCTGCTCTTTTAGCCATCTTAGCATTCAAGCCCATTTCAGCTGCCATGGTAGCACAAAGCTTGGCTACTTCTTTGGAATGTTGAAGTAAGTTTTGGCCGTAAGAAGAACGGAACCTCATTCTTCCCACCATTCTGATCAACTCAGGATGAAGGCCGTGAATTCCAAGTTCTATACAAGTACGCTCTCCTATTTCAACGATTTCCTCGTCGATGTTTTTTTCCGTCTTAGCAACTACCTCTTCAATTCTTGCTGGGTGGATTCTACCATCCTGAACCAATCTATGAAGCGAAAGTCTTGCAATCTCTCTTCTCACTGGATCAAAGCCAGAGATGATGATCGCCTCAGGTGTATCATCTACTACGATCTCCACGCCTGTGGCTGCTTCGAGGGCACGGATATTTCTACCTTCTCTACCGATAATTTTACCTTTAATGTCATCACTTTCAATGTTGAAAACAGACACGCAGTTTTCGATGGCATGCTCGGTCGCTGTCCTTTGGATAGTATCAAGAACTATCTTTTTGGCTTGCTTGGTTGCAGAGAGTTTTGCTTGGTCTAGAATGTCCTTGATATGGGAAGAAGCTTTGGTATTGGCTTCGTCCTTGAGCATTTCGATGAGCTGATCCTTTGCTTCCTCTCTAGTTAGGTTTGCGATTTTCTCCAAATCGGCAATGCGTTGATTGGTTACTCTATCAAGCTCGTCTTTTTTGACTTGAACGGCATGCAGCTGAGCATTGAGATTTTCCTTTTTGCTGTCAAGCTCTGCTTCCTTTCTTTTGATTTGCTCGAGTTCTTTGTTTAGAGATTGTTCTTTTTGTTTGAGTTTGTTTTCATTTGTGATGATGATACTTTTCTTCTTATTCACCTCTTCCTCAAACTCCGACTTCAGCCTTAGGTATTTTTCTTTAGCTTCCAGGATTCTGTCTTTTTTGACAGACTCAGCATTCATCTCTGCTTCTCGCAAAATGATCTTAGCTTTTTCTTTGGCGTCTTCTTCTATTTTCTTGTTGTTGCCTTTCATAAAAAGCCCCACCAACAAGGCGCCCACACCAAGGCCTACTAGCCCTGCAATGATAATGTATATTGGTTCTCCCATAGGTTTATTGTGCTTTAATACCTAATAGGAAAGCAAAAAGTGCCGAATTTTTAAGGGAAATAATTACAGCAGATTAGTCAGTCTTTGGTTGATTTTATGAAGGTTATCTTTGATCAACTCACCATCGTCAGCGTTGACTTGATCTTGCTCCATAGACGCTACCATGCAATCAAATGCTGCCATTGCGAGCAAATCCTGCTTATCGTCCAATCCAAATTCTTCTCTATATCTTCTTATTTTATCATTAATTAATTTTCCCGCATGTCTGATTTTCGCCTCATCCTCCACTTTGACTTTCATTGGGTATTCTCTATCCCCAATTTTGATTTTGATTGAAAGTGTTTCCATATCATTCAGACAAATAGGCAATTATATTATCGATCTCTTGTATATAATTATTGATCCTCTCTCTCAACTCGGCAGACTCAATGTTTTCCACTGGTATGCTGTTTACAAGTTTAGTGATTTTAATTTGATTTTTAAAATCCTCCAATGCAGCATCTTTTTCTTTGATGCTAGATCTCAAAAAATCCACCTCATGCTTGAGCATCAGATTTTGCTCCTCAAGGTATTCCATTTTCTTGCTAACTTGAGAGCTTAGTTTTTCGAGACGTTGGAGTTCTTCGTGAATCATTTTTTATTTTCGGATAAAAGCACCGACCTCATTTTCAAAAGATTGAATTAGTCGATTCATGGTTTTATCAATAATTTTGTCCGTCAAGGTATTATCCGTATCCTGTAAATAGAAACTCAATGCATAGGCCTTCTTGCCTGCATCAATTTTGTCTCCTTGATACAAATCAAATACCCCAATTCTTTGCAGTAATTTTCCACCTGCTTTCAAAGCAACTCCCTTGATCTGATCAAATGTTACTGCTTTATCTATCACAAGTGAAAGATCCCTTCTTACTTCTGGAAACTTAGAAATTTCTTGGTACTTTTTCAAGCCTTTGGATTTTTTGCAAAGCAAATCCCAGTTCAACTCAGCAAACAGCACCTCCTGCTTCACCTCTGCCAGCTTACTTATTCCCACATCTAGCATCCCCACAGTTCCCAATACTTTCGCCCCAAGTTTCAATTGCAAAGCATATTCAAATGGTGATTCATGCACGATCTCTACCGCCACACTGTCTATACCGAGTTTTTCCAGTATCAGCTCAACTACTGCATACAGATCAGGAAATTGTACCGAAGTCGCTGGAGCTAACCAACTTTCAGCTGCCTTATCTCCAGTAAGGAAAATAGCCAATCGCTTCTCTTCTCTGTAGCCATCTACCTCTTTGAAATAAACAGACCCAAATTCAAATAGCTTGAGATCTTTCTGCCTTCTATTGATATTATGTGCGAGTACTTCAAGACCAGTGAATAAAAGGCTCTGGCGCATAACTCCTAGGTCTTCGCTCAATTTATTTAGAATGACCACATTCTCTGTTGCATTGAGGTGCGCAGATTTCTCAGCATATGCAGGCTTAGTCAAGGAATTGGTAATGATTTCGTAATAACCCAAGCCTGAAAGCACTTCACTCAACCTGTATTGTAGTTTATTCAGGTCTTTAGAAGGATGCTCCGCAAGGTAATCTGCATTCAAGTTATCAGATAAGGATACTTGTTCAAAACCATATATCCTGAGGATCTCCTCAATCACATCTGCTTCCCTTGTCACATCTACCCTATAAGGCTTAACCACTGCTGTGAACCCATCTAGAGTTTCCTCAGTCACGCTGATTTCTAAACTTTCCAAAATACGCTTCACTGTCTCCTTCGGAATGTGCTTTCCTATCAGCCTGTCGATATGCTTGTACAATACCGCTATCTCAAAATCAGCAACTGGACTTGGGTAAAGATCGATTACTTCAGATGAAATCTCACCTTCAGCGAGCTCTTTGATCAATATAGCCGCTCTCTTGAGCGCATAGATTGGCATATTCGGATCTGTTCCTCTTTCAAATCTAAAAGAAGCGTCAGTCTTCAATCCGTGAAACTGACTACCTTTTCTAATGACATCAGGAGAGAAATATGCCGACTCTAAGAAGATTGAAGTCGTCTCTTCGGATACACCAGAACCTTTCCCTCCAAATATACCTGCAATACAAAGTCCGCCTTCTTGATCACAAATCATCAATTCTTCACCCGAAAGCTTTCTTTCTTTATCATCTAGGGTAATAAATTTGGTATCCTTTGGTAGTTTTTTAACAGAGATTTTGCTGCCCTTGATTTTTGATGCATCAAAAGCATGAAGTGGCTGACCTAGATCGTGTAAAATGAAATTGGTAATATCCACAATGTTATTGATCGGGTCTAGATCTAGTGCTTTTAGATAATTTTGAAGCCATTCTGGAGATGGACCAACTTTAACATTAGAAATGGTCAAGCCTGCATATCTCGGACAATCTACGGCATCTTCCACTTCCACATCGATTTTGAGCGCCTGATTATCCACTTTAAAAATTTCAATGGATGGAAGGCAAATCTCCTTGTTGAGCAAAGCTTTCAAATCTCGCGCTACACCTAAGTGAGAGGCAGCGTCAGCTCTGTTTGGGGTAAGTCCTATTTCGAGAACTTCTCCCTTTTCCACACTAAAATATGCAGAAGCTGATGTTCCATTGGCAAGGTCAGTATCCAAAACCATGATTCCTGCATGACTATCACCAAGACCTATCTCATCTTCTGCACAGATCATTCCCTGTGACGCTTCTCCCCTGATCTTGGCTTTCTTGATTTGAAATGGTTCTCCAGTGATCGGGTAAAGCATAGCCCCTTCTGTCGCAACGACTACTTTTTGACCAGCTGCTACATTGGGCGCACCGCAGACTATTGGAACGATATCATTCCCAATATCTACTGTAGTTACACTCAATTTATCAGCATTAGGATGTTTACTGCAAGTCAACACTTCACCAATAACTACACCTTCTAATCCTCCTTGGATAGACTCAAAAGTATCTATCCCTTCCACTTCCAAACCTGCCCCTGTCAGCAAAGCAGCAATCTCTTTCGCTGATTGATCAAGGTCAATAAAATGTTTAAGTCTATTTATAGAAATTTTCATGAATGCGCTAATATTTCAGAATAAGGCACAAATTTAAGAGAAATGAAATAGGCATAAGGGTAAATGAACCTATTTTTTTGGTCATTGACAGAAAATCATTGGCTTTACTTGATATAATCCTTTTCCCCAGCCTCTATAGCGATAGTCATTAGGTTTTCCTTTGGAGGAAGCGGACAAGCATAGTCTGGATTATACGCACAATAAGGATTATATGCCAAGTTAAAATCAATTAGAATACTGTTCTTCCCTTCCTGACGAAGATTGAGATAGCGACCACCTCCATAAGTATCAATTCCGCTTGTTTCATCAGCAAAAGCCAAAAAGAAATTGCGCTTATCCAATTCCGATACGGCTTGAAGTAAAAGTAAGCGCTGGAGCTGACCCTTGAGCTCAAATTCAGCGTATGAATGCTTGATGTATTTTTCTACTGTACCATCTGTCATGAGGATCTCCATCACTTTCCTGTCATCGGCTGGCACCATTCTAGCCCTTACTCTATAGGCTACATCAATTGGGTAAAAACTTAGCGCATTGAGTTCATTTTTCTGATCAGTACTTAGGGGTGATTCTGGGTTGAAGCGCAAAAACTTAAATTGCCGCTCACGCTCCTTTTCAATCTTTTCTATATATACTTCTTGATCGTCTGCGCTAGTCAGCATATAGATCACTGCCGCAAGCACCCCTATGGCCACGATGGCTAGCGCAATATTTCTTTTTGTCATAATTCACATTAGTCCTTCATCTGCGAAGCTAAAATAGCCACTATCTGTGAAAATAACGTGATCCATTACAGTTACTTCTAAATTTTTACCAATACTTGCCAATCTTTTGGTCAAAGAGCAATCTTGATCTGAAGGCCTCAGACTTCCTGAAGGATGATTATGAACCAAAATCATCGAACTAGCCATCACTTCTAAGGCAAATTTAAAAATTAACTTAGGGTCAGCGACCGTAGCATTTGCTCCTCCTTTACTAATAAGTTGCTTTTTGATCACGTTATTGTTCCTATTGAGATAGATTACCCAGAAATTCTCTACAATCTCGTCCAAAAGATCCTCTTTCATAAAATCATAAACTTTCTGAGAAGAATCTATTCTTGGCTTTCGGACAGGCTCCTGAAGCTTACGCCTCCTACCCAACTCTAGGGCACTCACTATGCTAATAGCTTTGGCTTCCCCGATGCCTTTGAACTGCTGTAAATCCTTCACACTCATACGAGCTAAGTCAGCAAGGTTAAAATTAACTTTGGAGAGCATATATCTTGAGAGATCTACAGCACTGAGCGACCTTGTCCCTGAGCCGATCAGGATGGCAATTAATTCCGCATCGGAGAGCGCAGACTTCCCTTTGAGTAGAAGCTTTTCTCTCGGGCGGTCTTCTTCCGCTAGAAGAGAGATTTTGATAGATTGGTATGGATCCATAAAAATGATTGTTAAAAAAAGGATTGAATAAAAATAAAAAAAAACAAGGCATAAAAAAAGTCTTGACCCTGAGATCAAGACTTTTAATATGTTTCTGGGCATAAATTATCCCATGGAATTAACCAATTTGGTCAATTTTGATTTCTTGTTAGAAGCATTGTTCTTATGAATGATATTCTTCTTAGCCAATTTATCAATCATAGAAGTTACTTTTTTCAAAAGCTCTTGAGCTTCTACTTTGTCAGTAGTTAACCTCAATCTTTTGATAAAAGTCCTTGTAGTTTTGGCCTGATATCTGTTTCTCAAACGTTTGGCTTCGTTTGCACGAATTCTTTTAATTGCCGATTTGTGATTTGCCATATCTTTGTTTACTTAATTTCTTTACAATCCCCTTGTCCTAAACGGAGTGCAAATTTAATAGATTAATTTTTAAACACAAAAGGATTTCTAAACTAAACCTGGTAAAGCTGAGAAATCAAGTCGAATAATTGTTCTAATACCGCCTTAGAACCACAAATGTAGCATTATTTTCTTTTATCAAAATGCGAAAAATTTATTATTTTTATAAATGCGCAATTTTTTCACACTCACACTGTTATTTCTTTTCTTAGACACTGCTGCGGTGGCTTGGGGTTTCTTTGCACACAAAAAAATCAATAGGCATGCCGTGTTTTCTCTCCCCCCTGAGATGATTGGTTTCTTCAAATCCAATATCCAATTTATCACTGAAAATGCTGTTAACCCTGATAGAAGAAGATACGCTGTCTTTGGGGAAGCCGAGAAACACTACCTGGATGCAGATGTCTACGGAGATAGTGCGATCTACAAGCTACCGAGATATTGGAATCAAGCTGTAGAGAAATTTGGTGAAGAAGAACTGCGAAAGCATGGCATAGGACCTTGGAATGCCTACAACACCAAGAACCAACTCACAGAAGCTTTTAAGCGAAAAGATAAAAAAGCTATTCTTAGATTGGCAGCAGATCTGGGACATTACATCGGCGATATCAACGTCCCACTTCACACAACCAAAAATTACAATGGGCAATTGACCAACCAATACGGCATCCATGCCTTCTGGGAGAGTAGAGTTCCTGAGTTATTGGCGGATGACTTTGATCTTTTTGTAGGTCAGGCAGAGTACCTACCCAACACCCAATTGGCTGCTTGGGACGCCATTATCTACGCACACCTTGCCTTAGATTCCGTATTGAATTTTGAAAAAATCCTAAGCACACGCTTTCCTGATGATAAAAAATACAGCTTTGAAGAGCGCGGTGGAATCAATACTCGTGTTTATTCTAAAGAATTCACCAAAGCCTATAATGATATGCTCGCTGGTCAGGTAGAAAGACAAATGAAGCGTTCCATCAAAATGATTGCCGACTTCTGGTACAGCGCTTGGATAGACGCAGGACAACCTGTACTCAATGATTTGATGGACATGCCTGTAGAAGATTTGGAAGAAAAGTTTCCTCCGCCTACTACTCCGCTCAACATTCGAGAGCATGAAGGCATCACCCTCCATGAATCCCCAGAAGATCTTAGAAAATCATTTTACAGAGCCATGTGGCGGACGGGGAATTAAGGGTAATTTAATCTACTAAGTGCCAAGTATAATGTACAAAGAGATAAAGGCATCCGGTTTTAGGAGAAAGTGAAAAGGATAAAAGTGAAAGAGTAGGAGAACTACCATCTTTTAGAAATTAAAACCCTAAATGAGTTCATAAAAGCCAAATAAGAATATTGCAATAAAACCTAATACAAAAACACCATTTTCAAATCCTTGATGTTCATTATAAGCCAATAGAAAAGTAAACCATTTAATAGAAAGAAATCCATTAATTGTCATTACCCCAGTAAAAAAGAACCGAACTATTACTTTATTAAAACCTACTTCGCCCATAAGATCTTATATTTAATTCCCCTGAAGTCTTAAGACTCCAAATAAGTCTTAATAGCATCTGCTAGTCTAGTAAAGGTGTTTTTAAAAGTAACTTCATCATCTTCCAATAAAGTTACTCTAAACCCTCTCAAATCGGAGCAAAAAGAAGATACTGGGACTACGCAGATTCCTGTAGAAGCCAATAAATAATACACAAATCTTTTGTCCAAAGGCATATTTTCTTCTTGCAACCAAGACTCCATCAAAGCTTTGATTTCTTTGTTTTCAATCGGCAAAAACTGATTTGGACCGAGATAGATCTCTTCAAAAACAATAGTATTGTAAAATGCCCCTTGCGTAGGATTAAACTTGATGCCGGGAATACCAGAAAGCAACTCTTCCATCAGCTTACTTCTCTGTCCAATTTTAAAGTTTTCCGCTTGACGATATGCTGCATAATCAGGATGCGACATGATTTTTGGAATAGAAAGCTGTGGCAAAATAGTAGAGCACACTTCGATCATTTTGGCATTTTCCAATGTTTGTACATACTTGCTAAATTCCTTGGAAGCCTCTCGGTTATAAAACTCCATCCATCCACAGCGAGAACCTGGCCAAGGAAACTCTTTGGAAATCCCCTTCAATGAAATCGCAGGCAAATCCCCTACTACCTCTGACAATGCTACTGCCTCTATGCCATTATAAGTGATATTTTGATAAATCTCATCAGCTATCAGTAATAGCTTGAATTCTCTGGCAATTTTCACAAACCCCTCCAACACTTCTTTGGGATATACCATCCCTGTTGGATTATCTGGATTGATAATCAGAATGCCTACAATGCTCGGATTGTATTTGACTTTGTTGTAAAGGTCTTCCATATCAGGAAGCCACTGATTATCTGGATCAAGCTTGTAAGTAATCGGTGCAGTATTTGCATGAGCTGCCTCTGCAGAACTATGCGTACTGTAAGCAGGAGAAGGACCTATAATCCTAGCTGTTGGAATTAAAAACTGATACAACTTGGCAATAGCATCTCCAAGACCATTAAAAAATAGTACATCCTCAGCAGTGATTTGAACGCCTTTTTTCTGATTGTTCAAATTTGCCAAAAACTTCCTTGTCTCTAATACACCTTTGGAATCTGCATAGCCGTAAGTTTGGTCTTGACTAACCAATTCAGAGACAATCTCTTTCATCCAAGTTGGGATTTTATTATTCTTTTGAATTGGATCTCCAATGTTTTCCCAAGTGATTGTTTGCCCCAAAGCTTCGATCTGTCTTGCCTTTTTGACAATACCTCTAATTTCATAATTCAACTCTTCAGCTCCTGGCCTTAGCAAAATAGTCCTCATATATTTCCTGCTTGGATTTCATAGTAAAGAAACAAAAAAGAACTTAGTGATTTAAAAAAGTTTATAAATGATTTTTAAACCTACTCTTATGAAAAACATTTGTCAAGTGAAGCTTCAAAAAAGCTTATAATTTTTGTTTGGACTTAATCTCTTTTTGCTTTTTCCACTCAATCCAAGCCATGTGTAGAAAGTTTGCCAGTAAAAGAAAGATCATTGAAACCCAGATCGCACCTTTAATACTCCCTAAATATTCAAAACCCAAATAATGCGGTGCTAAAATAGCTGCATGGATAGCAATGGCGATATTTAAAAATTTTTTGTTCATCGATTCAAATTTGATTTACTAAAATAAAAAAACCATCCTCAACTCAAAAGTTTAAGGATGGTTTTTAAATGCAATTACCAAATCAAATTATCTGTAACACGCTTTCTTAGCAGTAGCCACTTAAAATAATGTGAATACTATATGTGGAGCCGCCGTGGACTGTTGACAATGGACAATTGACAAATTTATTACCTCAAAGGCTTATATTTAATCCTCTTAGGAGTCACATCACCAAGGCGTTTTTTCTTATTCTCTTCATAATCGGAGAAGTTTCCTTCAAACCAATACACTTGAGAATCTCCCTCAAATGCCAAGATATGGGTACAAATCCTATCCAAGAACCATCTATCATGGGAAATGATCACCGCACATCCACCGAAGTTCTCCAATGCCTCTTCTAAAGCTCTCAGTGTATTGACATCGAGATCGTTGGTAGGTTCATCGAGTAGCAAAAGGTTTCCACCTTCTTTGAGTGTCATCGCCAAGTGAACTCTATTCCGCTCTCCGCCGGATAGTACGCCTACTTTTTTCTCCTGATCAGAACCTGTGAAATTGAATTTTCCGACATAGGCACGGGAGTTCATTTCTTTGTTCCCCAGTTTAATGATTTCGTTGCCTCCTGAAATGGATTCATAGACTGATTTATTTGGATCCAATGTATCATGTTCTTGATCCACATACGCGAGCTTCACGGTCTCACCTACTTCGAAGTTACCAGCATCTGCTTTTTCTCTTCCTGTGATCAATTTAAAGAGGGTGGACTTACCAGCACCATTGGGACCGATGATTCCTACAATTCCTCCTTGAGGCAGGTTAAAAGATAGGTCTTCAAATAATAATTTATCTCCAAAAGCTTTGGAAACTCCATTGACTTCAATCACTTTGGCCCCTAATCTTGGCCCCGGTGGGATATAAAGCTCTAGCTTGGCTTCTCTTTCTTTTCCTTCTTCACTAATCAGTTTGTCATAAGCACTTAGACGCGCTTTTCCTTTGGCCTGACGGGCTTTCGGAGTCATTCTGATCCATTCCAATTCTCTTTCGAGCGTTTTCTGCCTTTTGGATTCGGTTTTTTCTTCTTGTTTCAACCTGTTTTGCTTTTGATCTAGCCAAGAGGAATAATTTCCTTTCCAAGGAATCCCTTCTCCCCTATCCAATTCCAAAATCCATCCCGCAACATTATCCAAGAAATACCTATCGTGAGTTACTGCGATGACAGTTCCTTTATATTGTTTGAGGTGTTGCTCAAGCCAAAGGACTGACTCGGCATCGAGGTGGTTGGTAGGTTCATCAAGGAGCAGTACATCTGGCTCTTGAAGCAAAAGTCGACAAAGTGCCACTCTTCTTTTTTCACCACCGGAAAGATTTCCAACGATAGCATCACTTGGTGGAAGTCTAAGCGCATCCATAGCTTTCTCCAACATGGTCTCCAATTCCCAAGCATTGGCAGCATCAAGCTTCTGCTGCACGTCTCCTTGCTTTTCGATCAACTTATCCATCGCATCTGGATCTTCCATCAAGGCAGGATCCATAAATTGCTCATTGATGGCTTCAAATTCTTTCAGCAAAGCGACTGTCTCGGACACTGCTTCCTCCACGATATCTTTCACTGTCTTGGTAGGGTCTAGCTGAGGTTCTTGTTCGAGCATCCCAACAGAATAACCTGGAGACCATACTACCTCTCCTTGAAACTCCTTATCTATTCCTGCAATGATTTTTAACAAGGAACTTTTACCCGAACCATTGAGGCCTAGGACACCGATTTTGGCTCCATAGAAAAATGATAGATAGATATCTTTAAGTACTCTCTTTTGAGGGGGGTAGATTTTGGATACCCCAGCCATTGAAAATATGATCTTCTCTCCGCTCATTTGCTGTGTTTTTGATTAATATTCGTCAACTTAAGGAACAAAGATGCAAAAAAAGGGCTTTCTTAGGATATATGATTTCGAATTAATTAATTTGCAATTAGTATAGAATATAAACCACTACAACCTATTAAATCAAAATGGAGCATCCATACGGATACATTAAGGACAATAAGGTATTTTTGAAGGGATTTTTGGGCCAGCCCGATAGAGTTATCGGGGAAGTAAAAGAAAACGAGGCATCCACCCTTAAATACTTTGAAGACAGATTTGCTACAGTCACCGAGAAGGTAGAGAATCTTAAAAAAGACATAGAAGAGAATCAAAACAAAGGATCATTTCTAATGAAACTGATTCATTTGAGAGATTCATTGATGCAATACGATGCCTTGGGAGACTTTGTCCCTTTGATTGAAGAACTCAATCAGCTAGAGGCCTACTTAGAAGACATCATCAAGAAGAATAGAGAGAGGAATCTTGAAATCAAACGTGGGCTAATTTTAGAAGCAGAGGCACTCAAAAATAATACAGATTGGAAAGAAACTTCGGAGCTATTCAAAGAACTGAAATTGAGATGGATCAAAACTGGTCCTGTAGAGAAAGAATTTGAAGAAGAAATTGAAAATGATTTCAATACAGCAGTAGACGTTTTCTTTGACAAGAGAAAAATATTCTTTGAAGAAATGGCTGCTCAGGCTGAAGAAAACATTAAAGTCTACGAAGACTTAGTGAGACAAGCGCAGGAAGCTTTCAACAATCCAGATGCAAAAAAAGCTTTTGAAGTCAGCAAAAGAATCCAAAAAGAATGGAAAGCATCAGGAAAAGTCCCTGCTGAAAAAAGACAACCTCTCTGGGACGAATTTTCCAAGCTCAACAACCGTATATTCAGTAGGTTCAGGAGAGAAATGCAATCAGGGCCTAGACTCAACCCAAGAGAAGTCATAGCCAAAATGGAATCCATCACCGAGGATATGAAAAAGCTTGCGTATCAAGAAAGCACACCTATGGTGACCTCCCAAGCTAAAAAACTTCAAGCAGAATGGAAGCCCTTGAGTCAGACGCGTCCTAGAGATGCAAATTTGATCACTAGAAATTTCATCTTTTACTCTGAAATTGTTTTTGAAAAATCATTCTTGAACAGGCTCGCGATTTCAAAGTATGATGACTTTAGAGACAAGTCAGATGAAGAACAAGCGAAAATCAAAATAGCCATCCTCAAAGACCTACTCCAAAGAGATGAAAGTGAGCTGAGGACAGTAAAAGAAAATTCAGAGAACTTCAGAAGTCAGGAACCAGATTTTGAAATTATGATGCGAAGAAAGATCAGTGCATTCAGGAGAAAAATTGATGTGAAAAATTTTATCTTAAAGGAACTTTCAAACAAATAATCAGTTAAAGATTGAAAATTTAAAACAATTTCTATTTTTGCAACCCGTTAAGGCGGTAAACATTAAAACATTGACACTATGTACTGGACATTAGAACTTGCATCTTACCTTGAAGATGCTCCATGGCCTGCAACCAAGGACGAATTGATCGATTATGCAATCCGTTCGGGCGCTCCTTTGGAAGTCGTAGAAAACTTACAAGAACTGGAGGATGACGGTGAGCCTTACGAGAACATCGAGGAAATTTGGCCGGATTATCCGACTAAAGATGATTTCTTCTTCAACGAGGACGAATATTAAAAAAGAGCCACTTTAGGCTCTTTTTTATCTTTATTAGCTTAATTCTTATTAATCAAAAGTTATCACCTACAATCCTAAAGCTTGTTTCAGTTTTGGATAACCTGTCTTACTCACAGGGACTTTGGCTCCTGACTTCAAAAGCAATAAGTAACCATCTTTTTCGTAAGGTTCGATTTTAGTAATCTCTCCAAGATTAACAATATAAGATCGATGCACCCTAACAAATTGCTTGGGGTTAAGTATTGCTTCAAAAAATTTCATCGTTTTGTTTTTTAGAAACTTCCCTTCGACTGTGTAGATATTGACATAATCATCATTTGCTTCTAAGTACCTCACCTCTGAAGAAGGGATAATCTTGATCTCATTTTTGTCTTTGAGTACAATCCTCTCCGAAGGCCCACTAAGTTCAATTTTAGACAAAAGTAAATTTGGAACATTTTCTTCATTTCCTTGAAGCTTAAGAAATTTTTCGAAAGCCATCGCAAATCGTTCTTTAGAAAACGGCTTCAAAAGATAATCCACAGCATGAGAATCGAAAGCTTTCATGGCATAAGCATCGTAAGCTGTAGTGAAAATTACTGCTGGAGTTTTTTCGAGCAATTCAAGCATTTCAAACCCAGTGATTTTTGGCATTTGAACATCGAGAAAAATTAAATCCGGCTCGTGTTCTTTAATAGCTTTGAGTCCTTCAAAACCATCATGACAAATTGCTTTCACACTGGCTTCTGGAAATTCAGACAAATAATCCTCAACTAGCGCAGCTGCTAAGGGCTCGTCATCAATGATGATAATATTGATCATAGTTTTGGGGTATTTTGATTTGAACCTTAAATAACTTAGCATCTGCTTGAGTGGCTAAAAGATCATGTCTCCCAAATAAAAGAAATAACCTTCTCCTAATCACTTCAAGACCAAAGCCCTCTCCACCTGCTTGCCCTGCTTGAGGATCATAAGGATTTACGATTCTAACTACCAAATAAGCTTCTTCTGAGCTGAACGATACTCGAATATTCACCTCTCCAAGCAAACCATACAAGCCGTGCTTGATGGCATTTTCTAAGAGAGGTTGAACCAATAAGGGAGGCAATTTACATACTCCTACTTCCCCTTTTTGATCAAAATCAACATGCAATCGATGACCAAATCGAACCTTTTCTATCCCTACAAATAAATGTAAAAATGCTAATTCCTCCTCTAAAGAGATCCACTTTTGATCATTTTTTCGGATAGTCTTTCTAAGAAATTCCGATAGTTGGATCACCATTTCTTGAGCTTGCTCAGGACTTCGATGGAGCAGAGAACTGATAGAATTTAGACTGTTGAACAAGAAATGTGGCTGAAGCTGTTGCCTCAGTTGATACAGTTCAGCTTCTTTGGCGAGTTTTTGAATCTGCTCTTCCCTCTCTTTATGCTGAAGTTGAGTTTCTAGTTTGGATTGAAAAAGCAAGATTACAGTATAACACAAACACAATAGGAAGATGATAAATAATTTTACAAAAAAAGCATTTGACATCAATCTTAAATAGTCATCTTCATTTTTTGTAAAAAATTCCATACTAAACATACCAGAAAAAAACACCATCAAGGAAACTGAAATTGGGAAAATCATAAAAATGAATACACTTCTACCTTGCGGTGAATAAAATCTAAAGATATTCTCCAATAGAAAAAATCCTAGTGTCAAAAATGCGGTATGAATGCTGACATCAAATAAAGCAACGCTTAAACTTACCCCGAAGGAATGAATCAAATAAGCCACTCCAACTATCCACAGTAGGATAATCAGAATGGCTTTGTACCAAAGTGAGTTAGAAAATTTAAAAACTTGACTGATCACAGGTACAAGTTGGTTTAGAATGATTTAATCTCCAAGCCTCCAAGAATGACAGAGCCATAAATTTTTAAAATCTTTTTCGGGTCAGGACTTACATTTGGGAACATGCGCTTGTCTTCTACGCCGGCCAATACATTAGATACGTTAACTTGCACCTGCCAGTGTGGAGGCACCACTAATTTGACACCACCAAGTGCCACTTCGATATTGAGCATCGCAGGCTCTATCATATCTGCTTGGCTGAGGTCAATTTCAGAACCACCTAAAATGGCTGAAATTTTTCCTCCTTTAAAATTTTTGGAAAGAATTCTCTTTTGATCTCCAGAAAGGAATGCTTGGGAAGAAATCACCTCAGGCTCAAACCCAAAGTCATCAGATGTGTGATGTTTTGGATTACCGTCCTCGCCTACCTCCTCAGCATCTTGTACAGCTGAATTAAAACTTGAAAAGTCCTGATTTCCTGTACCAAAAAACTTATCTGTGCCTTTTTTCTGATTGATCAAGAAATAAAAACCCGCTCCAATCAATCCGAAAGCGATGACATATCCCTCAAAACCTGTGGGCAAATCGACATATTTTTTCAACATAAAAAATGATCCAAAAATGAGCATAAAATAACCGAAGCCATTTTTGAATTGTGAATTGATCAAAATCACCAATCCAACTGCTATAAATATCATTGGCCAACTAAAAAGCCAAAAAGGAAGTACGAAGCCGAGCTTTTTGATCAAAATGATCGCACCGACCACAATCAAAATCACACCCAAGGTGTAGTTATTACTTTGATTGCTGAATTTTTGATTTGTCATGAGGAACGTCTTTAAAATTTATAAAACAAAAATACCTTAATCTCATTCCCCCTTTGTCTATCATTAGGCAAAACACACTCGAAACTCGGTAAAATGCCAAAACATGTCGGCCAAATTATTTACTCAATAAAAACTCTGCATATTCCAAATCTTCAGGAGTCGTTATTTTGATGTTTTCTAGATTACCTTCAATCAACTCCACTTGCCAGCCCTGATGTTCATAAACAGTGGCATCATCTGTAAAAGTATGCAATTCAATAACCTCAAATGCTTTTTTTATTCTTGCTAACTGAAAAGTCTGAGGTGTCTGCACTAACCGGAAATACTGCCTTTCTTGAAAAATCGACTTCCCATCATCTTGTAGTTTCCTGATAGAATCCTTAAGTGCAACCACTGCTATAGCACTTCCTGACTTAGTGGCTACTTCATAACTTGATTGAATCACAGAGGGCTCTACAAATGGTCTCACCCCATCGTGAATAGCTACTAGACCTTCTTGCTCTTTGATGGCATTTAATCCATTTTTCACAGATTGGAACCTGCTCTTTCCACCAGCCACCACTTGGTGAGGAATCTGAAATTGATGTTGCTCACACAACTCTTCCCATAATTCAAAGTCTCCTGCTGGAATCACTAAGACTAGCTTGATGTCAATAATAGCCCTTGCGAATTTTTTCAAAGTATGCATCAATACAGGTAAACCTCCAATCGGAAGATATTGCTTGGGCATAAGAGCTCTCATCCTAGTACCACTGCCTCCTGCTACAATTACCGCATACTTATTCATATTTGCACCATTAATTTAGATGCCCAAAGTTGGGGAAATATTAAAAATAAAAAAAGGCTCTTGAAGAGCCTTTCTATTATCATATGATCAACATTGCATCTCCATAAGAGAAGAATCTATATTTTTCTTTGATGGCTTCTTGATATGCCTTCATGATCAAATCATAACCTCCAAAAGCCGAAGCTGTCATCAACAAAGTGGACTCTGGTAAATGGAAGTTGGTAATCAACGCATTGGCAATTTTAAAATCATAAGGAGGAATGATGAATTTATCCGTCCAACCATCACTCACTTTCAATCTATTATTAGCGGTCACAGAAGACTCTACCGTCTTTAGAGTAGTTGTACCTACTGCTACTACCCTTTTCTTATTATCCAAAGCATCATTGACAAGATCTACGGTTCTCTGCGGAATGTCATAATTTTCAGAATCCATCTTATGCTTCGTCAAGTCTTCTACATCAACTTGACGAAAGGTTCCCAAACCTACATGCAATGTGATGGGAGATACCTCTACCCCTTTGAGCTCAAGCCTCTTCAGCAAGTGTGGTGTAAAGTGAAGACCAGCAGTTGGTGCCGCCACAGCACCTACATGCTGAGCAAAAATAGTTTGATATCTCTCTCTGTCTTCTGGCTCGATTTTTCTATCGATGAACTCCTTCAATAGAGGCGTCTCACCTAAAGTATCTATCGTTTTGTAAAACTCTTCATCAGTCCCATCGAAAAGGAACCTAATCGTTCTCCCTCTTGATGTAGTGTTATCAATTACTTCAGCTACTAGGTCACTGTCACCGAAATAAAGCTTATTACCAACACGGATTTTTCTAGCAGGGTCTACCAATACATCCCAAAGTCTCAATTCCTGATTGAGTTCTCTCAATAGGAAAACCTCAATCTTAGCTCCTGTTTTTTCTTTGTTTCCATAAAGTCTAGCAGGGAAAACCTTCGTATTGTTCATCACAAAAACATCCCCTTCGCCGAAGTAATCGGTGATTTCTTTGAACATTCTGTGTTCAATTTCACCTGTTTTTTTGTGAACAACCATCAAACGAGACTCGTCTCTGTTTTCTGCCGGATAAAGGGAAATAAGTTTTCTTGGAACTTCGAATTTAAAATCGGATAACTTCATATAGAATGAATGTAGTGTGCTTTGAGATTAATTTTACGATACTTCGTAAAAACTGCAAAGTTAACAAGAAAAATCCCTAAATGTATCCTATCTTGTGAATTAGTTTTGAAAACAAACAGTATTTACCGTGATCGCAATCAAACTTATTTGGGAAAGCATTCTTTTTGCTCTCCAAGCTTTAAAAGCCAATCTAACCAGAACCATTCTTTCATTATTAGGTGTAACAGTCGGTATTTTCGCCATTATCGCTGTTTTCACTTTAGTTGATTCCCTCGAGAACAACATCAAAAATAGCTTGAGCTTTCTGGGCAATAATGTCATGACTGTTGATAAATTTGATTACTCAGCAGGTGGGCCGGACTTCCCTTGGTGGAAGTACTTCAGAAGACCTAATAATACCTTTGCAGAATATACTTTCTTAAGAGATAATGTAAGAGGTGCTGACGGTATTACTATTTTTGCAGATGCAAATGTGACTGTTCAATCTGGAAATAACTCCTATAGCGGAACATCTCTTAAAGGGGTTTCTTTTACTTATAAAGATGTCTATGATGTTCCGATAGGAACAGGAAGATTCTTCACTGAATTGGAAATTAACTCTGCTAGAAATGTAATTCTAATAGGGACAAAAATTGCTAATTCACTTTTCCCAAATAGCGACCCTTTGGGAAAAGAGTTGAAAATTCGTGGTCAGAAATTCTTTGTAATTGGTGTTTTTGAAGAAGAAGGTGAAGCACTTTTTGACACGCCATCCAAAGACGAAGCCGTAATGGTTCCCTACGGCACATTCACTAAACTTTACAATGTAGGCAGGTATGGGCTTGGCCCAAGTATTGCCATGAAAGGACAAGAAGATGATGCTGGATTGATTGCATTGGAAAATGAAGTCAAAGGACTTCTAAGGGCTAAGCGAGGGCTAAAACCTACCGAAGAAGACAATTTTTCACTCAATAAATCAGAGTTCATCATGAATACAATCGGCTCAATTTTCGATGTGATCAGTGGCGCAGGTTGGGTAATTGGAGGTTTTTCTATTTTAGTTGGAGGATTTGGGATAGCTAATATCATGTTTGTATCTGTAAAAGAACGAACAAGCATCATTGGTCTTCAAAAATCTCTTGGTGCTAAAAATTACTTTATCTTATTTCAATTCCTTTTTGAAGCGATGTTCTTAAGCTTGATAGGAGGAATTGCTGGAATTTTCCTCGTCTACCTCATTACATTTATACAACTGGGTTCTTTAGAACTAACCCTGACCTTTGGCAACATCATCTTAGGGCTTGGAGTATCCTCACTTATTGGCGTAGTCTCTGGAATCGTTCCTGCAACTTTAGCAGCTAGGCTGGATCCAGTAGAAGCAATTAGATCAAATTAAAGAAATCACAATAATCAAAAAAAGACCCGCTCTCAAAGCAGGTCTTTTTACTATTTAGCAGAAAGCATTCAGCTTAACTTCACAAGTAATGTTCAATCTTAAACTGATCTTACTGATCGCTAACATCTTTTAGTCTTCTCCTAACTCCTCTGGCAAGGTAGCTTTTCCCAATCCTGCTTTTTCTTTAATCTTTTTCTCCAACTCTTCCATTAGCTCAGGATTATCCAAAAGTAAAGCTTTAACTGCATCTCTACCTTGGCCAAGTTTGTTGCCTTCATAAGAAAACCACGAGCCTGCTTTTTTGATTATATCAAACTCCACACCCAGATCAATGATCTCTCCGACTTTAGAGATACCTTGACCATACATAATATCAAACTCCACTACTTTAAAAGGAGGTGCAACTTTATTTTTCACAACTTTCACCTTGGTTCTATTACCAAGTATATTGTCAGCAGATTCTTTGATCTGACCGATTCTCCTGATATCCAATCTTACAGATGCATAAAACTTCAAGGCATTACCACCTGTAGTAGTCTCTGGGCTACCAAACATGACTCCTATTTTATCTCTCAACTGATTGATGAAAATACAAGCACAGCCAGTTTTATTGATTGCTCCAGTGAGTTTCCTAAGCGCTTGAGACATCAACCTTGCCTGAAGGCCCATTTTACTATCCCCCATATCTCCTTCTAATTCACCTTTGGGAACTAAAGCAGCCACTGAATCTATTACTATGATATCAATCGCTCCAGAACGTATCAGATGCTCTGCAATTTCAAGTGCTTGCTCACCATTGTCAGGCTGAGAGATCAAGAGATTTTCTGTATCAATGCCCAATTTCTCTGCATAAGACTTATCAAAGGCATGCTCTGCATCTATAAATGCAGCCAAACCTCCAGCCTTTTGAGCTTCAGCAATACAATGCATGGTCAAGGTTGTCTTACCAGAGGATTCAGGACCATAAATCTCAATCACCCTCCCTCGGGGAATTCCACCAATACCTAAAGCCATATCCAAACCTAATGAACCAGTGGATATCGCTGGAATATCCTGCACTTTGTTGTCACTGAGTTTCATGACAGTTCCCTTTCCATAGGTCTTCTCCAACTTATCAATGGTCAACTGCAGGGCTTTGAGTTTTTCTATATTTGCGCTCATATTTGAATATTAACTTTTTCTTGATTTGAATTTGTGAAATTAATGATTGATACTTGGAGAACCAACTGATATAAACAACATAGTCGGATAATCCGTACCTAGCAAAGGTTAAATAATACTAACAAGTTGTCAACCGTAAATATTGGAATAAGATTTGAAAAGACTTGTTCGAAAAACAAAAGTTAATGAAAAATCATTTATTTAAGTCACTAATTGTCGCATTTTTTTGCAGCTTGGGAAGTATCTCTGGATTTGCCCAACAGAAAAATAATGCTTTCAAGCAAGGGGAAGAGCTCACTTTTAAAGTTTCTTATGGCTTCCTTGATGCAGCGGAAGCAAAAATGAAAGTTTATCCTATGGTAAGTACCATCAATAGTAATCCCGTCTATAGAATCGATGTCACTGGTGAGACACTTGGATTGTTTAAGTTATTCAAAGTGAACGACACTTGGGGAAGCTATCTAGATACGACCAAAATCATCCCATATCAATCTTACAGATTCATCGAAGAAGGAAAATATCGTAAAAATGAAAGGGTCATCTTTGACCATGAAAAAGGAAATGCCAAGGTACGTCTTTATGACAGAGAAAATAAAAAAGTAGTAGATACCAAGGATTACAAAGTCCCTTCCAACGTTCAGGATATTGTAAGTGGGTTTTACCTTCTTAGAACAATGGATTTGAAAAAATATAAAAAAGGAGACATTGTCCATATCACAGGTTTTTTTGATAAAGAAATATATAACCTAAAATTAATATATGAAGGAAAAGAAAAGCTATCAACCCAAGTAGGAGACTTCGACACCTTCATGTTTACGCCTATAATGCCCGCCAATAAACTGTTCAGAGGAGAGCATCCCGTCACTGTGTGGGTTTCTGATGATCAAAATAAAATCCCACTTAAAATCAAAGCGCGCTTAATGGTCGGTGCACTTAACATGGATATCACTGAAGCCAAAGGTTTACGTAATAATTAATTGACACTTGCTTAACAATGCCTTAACATTAGGGAGTCAAATGAAAACTTTCTGTTGTTTTTAGGTTTCTCTATCAACAAGAAGCAAATTTATGTGAGGTCTTTTTCTAAATTAGCGTCAGAATTAAACCAGAAACCAGCGGCATAGCCATGAGCGAAAAACAGAAAGTCAAAGTCCTTGTAGTCGATGATGAACCAGATATCATAGAGATTCTGAGTTACAATCTCAAAAAAGAAGGCTATGAAGTAGAGACAGCTGAAGACGGAATGAAAGGTGTGAAAATTGCCTCCAAATTCCAACCTGACGTGATCCTTCTAGATATCATGATGCCCAATCAGGATGGTGTAGAGACCTGCCGACAAATTAGAGAAATACCTGAACTCAAAAACACTTTTATCATATTTCTTACTGCAAGATCTGAGGAATATTCTGAGGTTGCGGCTTTTGATGTTGGGGCAGATGACTATATTACCAAGCCAATCAAACCGCGAGCCTTGATGAGCAGAATAGCAGCACTTTTTAGAAGAGAAGCCAAAAAAGAGCAAGAACTCACCCAAATCAAAATCAAGGATCTTACCATAGATCGCACAAGCTACACTATAGACAAAAGTGGCAAAACAATCATTTTACCCAAAAAAGAATTCGAACTTTTGTATTTCCTTGCAAAAAACCCTAATATGGTTTTCAGTAGAGATGAACTCTTGCAGAATATTTGGGGTGCCGATGTATTTGTCTTGGCTAGGACCGTCGATGTGCATATCAGAAAAGTAAGAGAAAAGATCGGAGACGATTACATCACTACTGTGAAAGGCGTAGGGTATAAATTCGAACTGAACTGATCTAATCACACATGCTTACCACTTCAAGGGGGATCTCTTTTATTTTGGCTATTGCCATTTCTGCCTTGACGGTAGCATTTTTGTACTTAATGGATGACGCCACTGCTACACTCCTCTTGGTGGCAGGAGCTATTTCATTTTCGGTTTCTTATATCCTGATGAATGTCACTTTAGAATTTTTGATTTTCAAGGAAATAAGCAATATCTACACAGTATTAGATAAAATTCAAAAGAAAGATCTTTCTTCTATCAACGAGAAATCTGCCAGGACATCCATTTCGCCTCTGCGCAAAATCAACAAGACGATCAACTCTTATGCACTTGCCAAAAACAAAGAGATAGAAACACTACAGAAAAACGCAACTTTCAGAAGAGAGTTTATAGCTGATATTTCGCATGAACTCAAGACACCAATTTTTGCTGCTCAAGGCTTTATTCATACACTTCTGGATGGGGCAGTCGATGATGAAGAAGTGCGATACAAATTCCTAAAAAGAGCAGCTAAAAGCCTCAACTCTCTTGACAAACTGGTTCAGGATTTACTTACGCTCAATCAAATGGAAAGCGGTGTGATTAAATTTCACTTTGAAAAATTTGATCTGAAAGATTTGATCTTAGAAGTAATTGAAGAATTGGAGCAAAAAGCTGCGAAGAGAGATGTTTTGATTCGATTTTTCTATGATAAGTCCAAAACCTTCCTCACGACAGCTGACAAAGACAAAATATTCAGAGTATGTCAAAACCTGATTTCTAACGCCATCAAATACAATCACGATGGTGGCGAAGTAGAAGTCATTCTTCAAACGAATAAGAGCCAACATAGTGTCGAGGTAAAAGATAACGGTCAAGGAATACCGCCTGAAGATCTGAAAAGAATTTTTGAAAGATTCTACAGGGTAGAAAAAAGTCGCTCTCGAGAAAAAGGCGGTACAGGGTTGGGATTGGCGATTGTCAAACATATTTTAGAAGCTCACCAAAGCAAAATTGCAGTCAGCAGCACATTGGGCAAAGGCTCTATTTTCAGTTTTTCCCTGCCAGTGGAAAAAAAGAAAGAGTCAAGCGACAAATAAATCATAGAGTTCTTCCAAAGTAGCCTCTAAATCATCCGAAAAACCGCCATGCGGTCGGGAGGTTTGAATCATAGAACTTCGGTTGGCTGTCAGCCAGCGGAATCTTGAAGGCGTATCTTGCTGTGAGATGGGGCTACCATTTGCTTTGCCTTGGCAGATTTGATCTAAGGATTCGAGATAATTTTCAAATAGCTGGGCATCAGCTTCAGGGTCTAAAGCCTTGAGCTTTGAGATATCCAGACTGACTTTACATTTCAAGAAATTTTCCTTCTTGGAGCAGAGCAAGACACCCACATTGATAAATTCCTCGCGCTCTACCCTAGGCACAACTCTCAGAATGGCATATTCATATAAGTGCTTTCCTTGCATCTTCCGCCTCTTTTATAAATACTCCTGAAAATTCTAATCTCTTCATTAAAAACGATTCATAGATCGCCTTTCCTTCTTCTGCATCTTCCACATCTCTAGATGCCAAGATCCATTCATCAGGGATCAAGTCAACGATGGTTCGGATAGCCGCAGGAGTAAGAATTTTCCTAAATTCTAGGTCAACTGCTTTAAATTCGCTTGCATTAGGAAGTAAGACGTGTGTTTTGATCGTAGTAAAGGGACTTTCAGCATGCTTTTGCCAATTGTCCCAAGAATGATGAAAAAGGAAAGAAGCGCCATGATCAATCAGCCAAAGTTCTCTGTTCCAAATCAGCATATTGGTATTTCGAAAAGTCCGATCCACATTCGTGATGTATGCATCTAGCCAAACAATCTTCGATGCCAAAATCGAATCTACCTGTGTAGCACCAGGATCAAAAGTCAAAGCCTTGGAGAGAAAATGAAGTGCAAGATTAAGCCCTTGACTCCCTTTGAGCAAATCCTGAATTTCCTCATCCCCCTCTGATCTTCCAAAAGCTTCATCCAAATTGGCAAAAACCAATTCAGGAACTTTAAAGCCAAGCAATCTGGCAATTTCTCCCCCAAGCAACTCAGCGATCAATGCCTTTTCACGCTGACCCGCTCCCCTAAACTTCAATACATAGCTAAATCCATCATCCGCATCTGCCAAAGCAGGCAAAGAACCCCCTTCCCGCAATGGCATGACATAGCGCATGACATTGACGGTACGAAGTTTAGAATTGAGTATTTGATTGTTCATTCGTTTGCTTTTTCCTATCCCAAAGGTAAAATAAAAGTGTAAATGTCAAGGATAAAGGAAAGATCAAATTTTCAAATCGTCCGTACTCACGGCACTCAGCACTTGCGCTAACGTCTTTTACCATGGGCTGAAACCCATGGTTAATATGTCGGTCACTCCTTCGGAGTTTTTTCAAGCTCCTCCAAAATATTCTTTTGTTAAAATTTCTTCTACTTGATTTATTTCCATACTTTTGCGCCCTTATTGGTAAATGAAGCTGCATGAAGAAAATTGATTTTAAAGATCTCATTCTGTTTGAAAATGAGGATTACCTCGTGATCAATAAGCTTCCATATTTATCGACATTGGATGACCGGCATGAGGCCCAGAACATTCTGGACTTGGCCAAAGGATACACCCCTGATGCCCAGGTGTGTCATCGTCTGGACAAGGAGACTTCGGGCTGCCTAGCAATAGCCAAGCACCCTGAAGCCTACCGTAATATCGCCATCCAGTTTGAAGACAGAAAAGTTGATAAAATCTATCATGCAGTAGTAGAAGGAATCCATGATTACAAAGATGTATTAGTGGACAAAAATCTACTCGCCAACAATAAGGGAATCGCCAAAGTCAGCAAAGATGGTAAGCCGGCACAGACGTATTTCAAAACAGTGAAGACCTATTTCAAGCATTCCTTAATAGAATGCAAACCGGTCACCGGAAGACTTCATCAAATCAGGGTTCATCTGGCTTACTTGAAGTCACCCATCTGTGGAGATGAAACATACGGAGGAAAGCCACTTTATCTATCAGAACTCAAAAGGCGATTCAACCTCAAAAAAAACACAGAGGAGCAACCCATCATGCAACGCGTATCGCTTCATGCTTACGCCTTGAATTTCAAAGGAGTGAAAGGAGAAAGCATAGAGGTGATTGCTCCATATCCGAAAGATTTTGACGTTTTAGTCAAGCAATTGGAGAAAAACAGATAGAATAAATATTTAGACCCGCATTAGCTTGGATTGTTGCAGGTTTTTAGAAGAAAGTCACCAACTTTCAAAAAAAACTGAAGTAAAGCCGTGAAAATGTGGGCAATAATGTTCTTTCTTTTGCATTAAAAAGAAATTACTTCTATCTTTGTGTCCCTTTTTGAGGGTGAAATATATTTAACAAGCTCATAATTAAACATTTACACAGTGGATACATTAAGCTATAAGACCGTATCAGCGAATGCCGCAACTGTAGAAAAAAACTGGATCGTAGTGGATGCCCAGGCTGCAGTATTAGGTAGATTCTCTAGTGAGGTAGCGAAAATCTTGAGAGGTAAGCATAAGCCTTCTTATACCCCTCATGTAGACTGCGGAGACAACGTGATTGTCATCAATGCAGACAAGGTTAGATTGACTGGTAAAAAGTGGAACGAAAAAGTATATGTTCGTCACACAGGTTATCCAGGAGGTCAGCGTATTTCTACTCCAAGACTATTGAAAGACAAATCGGCTTCAATCTTGGTAGAAAAAGCAGTAAGAGGTATGCTTCCAAAAAATAGACTTGGAAGACAATTGTACAGAAACTTATTTGTGTACAATGGCCCTGAGCACCCACATGCTGCACAGCAACCTAAAGAACATAAATTCTAATCAAAGCAGTCTATGGAAATTATCAACACAATCGGTAGAAGAAAGACGTCTGTTGCGAGAATCTACATGCAACCAGGCAAAGGTGAGATTTCTGTGAACAACAGAACCATCGAAGTTTACTTCCCATTTGATCTGCACCAGATCGTAGTAAAGCAGCCTCTTGCCCTAGTTGGCGAAGATGGAGCTTATGACATCAAAATCAACGTAGACGGTGGCGGAATCAAAGGTCAAGCAGAAGCAGCAAGAATGGCAATTGCCAGAGCACTTTGCGAAATCAACGCTGACCACAGAGAAGCATTGAAAAAAGAAGGTTTCTTAACACGTGACTCCAGAATGGTAGAACGTAAGAAACCAGGACGTAGAAAAGCAAGAAGAAGATTCCAGTTCTCTAAACGTTAATCTGGAGATTCTTTACATTTTATATCGAAACAACATCATATTTTAATGGCACAAATAGAATATAAAGACTTACTGGATGCTGGTGTTCACTTCGGACACTTAACTAGAAAGTGGGATCCGAGAATGGCTCCGTATATCTTCATGGAGAAGAACGGTATCCATATCATCGACCTTAACAAAACGCTTGTTTGCCTAGACGAAGCATCCAACGCAATCAAGCAGATCGTACGCTCAGGTAAAAAAGTCATGTTCGTTGCGACTAAGAAGCAAGCGAAAGACTTGGTAGCCGATGAAGCTAGAAGACTTAATATGCCTTACGTAACCGAGAGATGGTTGGGTGGTATGTTGACTAACTTCGCTACAATCAGAAAATCCTTGAAGAAAATGTCTACCATCGACAAAATGATGAAAGAAGACGCTTACAAGAACTTAGCGAAGAAAGAACGTCTGATGATCACTAGACAAAGAGAAAAATTGGAATCAGTTTTGGGTGGTATTGCTGACCTGACAAGACTTCCAGCTGCTTTGTTTGTAGTAGACATCAAAAGAGAGCACATCGCTATCGCCGAGGCACAGAAGCTTGGTATCCCTGTATTCGCATTGGTAGATACGAACTCTAACCCTAACGAGGTAGACTTCCCTATCCCTTCCAATGACGATGCTTTCAAATCAATCTCTTTGCTTGTAAAAGCGTTTGGCGCAGCTATCGAAGAAGGACTTTCTGAAAGAAAGAAAGACAAAGAAGATGCTAAACTCACTGAAGAAGAGGAAGCAAAAAGAGCTGTGGACGCTGATACACAAGAGTAATCCACTACTTTGAAATACATTACAAAAGATTGAACATAAGGTACTCACCTGTGTTCAATTTTTTGTTTTTATCAACTAAGATCTGGTAGTCCGTCACGATGGGATATCAAATCTAAATCACATAGAAAAAAGTTTAATCTCATAAATTGACAATACAATGGCTATTACTGCACAAGAAGTAAACAAACTGAGACAAATGACCGGTGCCGGTATGATGGACTGTAAAAAAGCCCTTACCGAAGCTGAAGGAGATTTCGAAAAAGCTATTGACATCCTTAGAAAAAAAGGTCAAAAAGTATCTGCTTCTAGAGCTGATAGAGAGACCAAAGAAGGAACAATCGTAACCAAAGTTAGCGCTGACGGTACTACAGGATACTTGCTTTCTTTGACTTGTGAAACTGACTTTGTTGCTAAAAACGAAGAATTCGTAGCTTTTGCTAACACTGCTTTGGAATTGGCAACTGAAAATAATGCAAGTTCTGTTGCAGACATCCAAGCACTTCCTTTTGAAGGAATCACAGTAGGAGAGAAAATCATCGAATTGACTGGTAAAATCGGTGAGAAAATCGAAATCTCTCACTTTGAAGTAGTGAAAGACGAGGCGGTAGTTCCTTACATCCACTCCAATGGTAAATTGGGTGTATTGGTAGCTTTGACAAACACTAGCGGTGCAGACGTAGAAGAGGCTGGTAAAGATGTAGCAATGCAAATTGCTGCGATGAATCCAGTAGCTGTTGACAAAGACGGTGTAGATGCTTCTGTGATCGAGAGAGAAATCGAAGTAGGTAAAGACCAAGCTAGACAAGAAGGTAAGCCTGAAGAAATGCTTGAAAAAATCGCATTGGGTAAATTGAACAAGTTCTACAAAGAAAACACACTGCTTAGCCAAGCATTTGTGAAAGATGGTTCTTTATCTATCGCTCAGTACCTAGACAAAGTAAGCAAAGGAATGACTGTAGCTGCTTTTAAGAGAATTTCTATAGGATAATTCTTTTTAGATATAAGGCTTGAGACAAAAAAGCTGACCCTTATCAGGGTCAGCTTTTTTATTTTACCATTTCCTCGCTTCGTAATCAAGGTGGTTAAATGTTTTAAAAAATGGACTTCAGATCAAAAAGTTTGACCTTGTAGATGTCCCATGCTTATGGGAGAAGCATATAATGGGTTAATTCGACCCCGTCGGGGTCGTACTCTTCATGCAATGTTCGATGCTATATACATGTGATCCCTTTGGGATCAAGGGTAGTGTGGAAATCGAGATTGATGTAATCGTTAAAAACACAAAATCTTAGGAGGAATGCAGACCTGGCAGGTTTTCAAAACCTGCCAGGTCTAACAAACTATACTCCCAAAACAATAACATCATACTACTTTTCAGACTTAATCATAGCTTAAATCCAAGCCTATAATTCACCATCAAATAATATGGCCAATAGCCTTCAAAAGAGGACATGCTGATACCTAGGGTATTTCTTCGATTTAGATTTTTACCTTGCCAGTCGAAGGTCACTTGGGTCACATAGCCTAACCTTGCATGTCTTTCCACTAACCAAAAACTACTATAGTTCCCAAACTCATTCAAACCCCAACCTCCATGTATTCCATCACCTCCATATTGGAAGGATGGACCAAAGCCTATGCCTAGTCGGAAGTCCTTTTCAGTCTTAATCACATCATATTGAAACCTGACGTCTGTAAAAAGACTGGCAACAAATGATTCAGTATTTTCACCATTGAGCACAGGTTGCCAATATCTGCCACTTAGGTCAAAATCTTCAACTGATGCCATAAAAGTAAAAGAAGGATTGATAGAAAATCGAGGAGTAGCATAATAGCTCAATTCATTTATCAAGTTAATCGTCCACAATCCAGCATTCCCTTCAATCCCAGGCCCTACCCCAATTCTGTAGATCAGTTCCTTTTCTCTGCTTTCTTGAGCATTTGTATTAAAAGTAAAAACTGATAAAAAGGCTGCTAAAATTATTAATCTTTTCATTTACTCAAATTTTAATAACACATTTAATTGAAAAAGCTCTCTAGAATTAAATCTAGAGAACTTTCAGATTCATTTAATTAAAATGAATATCCTAAGCCGATGTTTAGCCAACTCGTTTCAAATTGTTCGATTTGAAAACCATAGGCTATGGAAGGAATTAATTGAAGATTATCTGTTAAGAAAAACCTTGCCTTCAACCCAACCCTTGCTGTGACATCTGTAAATCTATTTGTTTGGCGAAAGGTAATATTGTCTCCTTCTCCGATTTGACTTTCTAGCATCCGGTTCCTTATCCTAAGAAAACTTGCTTCGGTGGATAAAATAAATTTTTCCTTTTGAACTAAATCGTATCCAAATCCTAATGTAAAGAAATGCATATCAAAACGACCAGTCTCTTCTTTTGATAAAAAGAAAACACTGTTTTGACCTTCATAATCTAATCTTCCATAAGAAAAATCAGCGTAAATTCTATCTTTCAAATATCTTCTATATCCTATGGTATATCCCTGACCTATAAAACTGCCACCAGAATATCTATCCCCAGTTACATGTGAATATGTAGAATAGATATTATTTTTTAATTGATCTTGAGCATTGACTTGAAAGCTCAAAAGAAGTAATAAAAGAAATATTGCACTCTTCATTTGCATTAAAAATTTGAAATCCATGTATAAAAATTTTTGTGCTAATAGTGTAGAAATGATAGATAGATAGATAGATAGATAGATAGATAGAAACTTTTTCATAAAAGTGTACTTTTTTGTTAATTAATTTATTTGCTTCAAGTTTAATTGAAATTGATTTTAGTTCCAAGTATTTTTTGAAATAATTAATATCGGAAAAATTCTAATTTAAAAGTATTTATTGCCTATAATCCGACTTTATAGTCTAAAATCATTAGTTTATATATGATTTTATTGAGGTTGTGTATTTGAAAAAATAGTATAAAAATGAAAGAAGCACAGTGAACAAGCTTTACTTTTTCCTAAAAATAAAGAAGTTCAACCTCCCGTACCGATAGCTCGGTACTCGGGACAGGCGCTTCGGGGTTGTTGTCCTCATCATCAACTTCAATCCCCGGGTTGCAACCCGGGGCTTCAAAGTTAAACTACTTCGTAGTTGTTAGAATTTACTTCTAACATCTCGTCTCAAGCTTCTATTTTCTTATATCTTGGTTCTTGTGTCTTTTGTCTTGAATCTTGCTTCATCGCATCCACAGGCGAAAAACAAAACTCAGCGCACCTTTGCTCCTCCTCCACCTTTGCGAGATACGCTTTATCCTTTATTCATCAGTTCCTCAATCTCCTCTGCTTCTATCGGGATATTGCGCATCAGGTCGAAGTAACCGTTGTCTTGGATGACGATATTGTTTTCTAATCGAATTCCCAAACCTTCTTCCTGAATGTAAATCCCTGGTTCTACGGTGAAAACCATTCCTGAAATGATCGCCTCATGCATCGTGCCCACATCATGCACATCCAAACCTAAATGGTGAGAAGTACCATGCATAAAGTATTTTTTGTATGCAGGCCATTTTGGATCTTGGTTTTTGATATCTGTCTGATCGATCAAGCCCAAACTCACCAACTCAGACTGCATAATCAATCCCACTTCTTTGTGATAGTCTTGAATATTTGTGCCTGGTGTCAGCATATCCATAGCTGCTCTTTGCACCCGAAGGACAGCATCATAAACTGACCTTTGTCTTTTGGTAAATCTACCATTCACAGGAATAGTGCGAGACATATCAGCATTGTAGTTGCCGTATTCAGCTCCAACATCAAAAAGGATCAAGTCTCCATCCTTGCAAATTTCTTTATTTTCGATGTAATGTAATACACAGGCATTTGCACCAGAAGCGATGATAGGTTCGTAAGCAAAACCCTTACTTCTGTTTCGAATAAATTCATGGATAAATTCCGCCTCGATTTCATATTCAGTCACTCCAGGTTTTACAAAAGAGAGGATTCTTCTAAAGCCTTTTTCAGTAATGTCACAGGCAATTTGCATTTGATTGATCTCCTCTTGCTCTTTTACAGCCCTTAACTGATGCATCAAAGGCGCTACACGATGATAGTTATGAAGCGGAAATCTTTCTTTGCAAGTTTTGATAAATCTCGCATCTCTACTCTCTACCTGTACATCTGCTCGCAGATGTTCGTTGGTATTCAAAAATACATTTTCGCTCAGCGACATCAAGGTATTGAGTACCTGATCAAAATTGGCTAGCCATTGAATATTTTGAATTCCTGAGGCTTCTAGTGCTTCGTCTTTGGTGTATTTGTGACCTTCCCAAATGGCTATATGTTCGTTTGTCTCTCTTAAAAAAAGCACTTCCCGCATATCAGGATTGGGAAAATCAGGACAAAGAATCAATATGGATTCTTCCTGATCAATTCCACTCAGGTAAAAAATATCATTATTCTGTCTGAACCGCATGGTTCCATCCGCATTGGTTGGCATGATGTCATTCGAATGAAAAACAGCAACAGATTTCGCTGGTAATTTCTCGGTCAACTTCTTGCGGTTTTTGATATACAGCTCTTTTGGAAGTGGGTTATATTTCATATTGTCTTTTGATTTTTACTTTCTATATACAAATATAATTTTCTAAGGCTTAAAACTTGGAATTACACTAAAATTGAACCGAAAACCATTAAAACTATTATATTTTTGTACATTAATTGCGAAATCATAAGAGATGCAATACAACCTCAAAGAACTATCAAACGGAATCAGAATCATCCACATGGAAGTCCCACATACGAGGATGGTTCATTCTGGATTTATATTGAATATTGGCAGCAGAGACGAGACCAAAGAACAGGAGGGCTTGGTGCATTTTTGGGAACATATGGCCTTCAAAGGCACCAAAAAACGGAAAGCGTTCCATATCATCAATAGACTAGAATCTCTAGGTGGCGAGCTGAATGCCTACACGACCAAAGAAAAAGTCTGCTTCTACGCTAGTGTACTCAAAGAGCATTTCAATAAAGCGGCAGAACTCCTCTGTGACATTACCTTCAACAGCATTTTCCCGGAAAAACAAATAGAGAAAGAGCGACATGTCATCTTGGAGGAAATGGCTATGTACCGAGATTCACCTGAGGATTCTATTCAGGATGATTTTGATGAACTGGTATTCGAAGGACATGCTTTAGGGAGAAATATCTTGGGCACTGAGGAGACAGTAGGTCGGTTTACCCAACAGGATTTTTTCGATTTTATATCTAGAAGATTAGACACCACACAAATCGTCTTTTCTGTAGTAGGTAATATCAGCTTCAAAAAAGTACTACAGCAAGTAGAAGGCTACTTATCTAGCATCCCTGCTAAAAGGAGTCTTTATGTGCGAAATAGCTATGTTCAATACCAACCAAAGATTAAGATCGTAGAGAAAGAAATTAGCCAAGCACATTGTGCTATTGGAAAAACCGCTTACAGCCTCTATGACCCGAGACGATTCAAACTCTACTTGCTCAATAATATTCTTGGAGGACCGAGCATGAACTCTCGGCTCAACCTCTCTCTTCGGGAAAAACATGGCTATGTCTACGCTGTGGAGTCTTCCTATCAGACCTATTCTGACACGGGGTTTATTGGGATTTTCTTTGGCACCGAAGAGAATACTGTCAAAAGAGCCAAGAAATTGGTCATGCGGGAAATGGAAAAGCTCCGTACCCAAAAGCTAGGCACCATGCAGCTTCACATGGCCAAGGAACAAGCAATCGGACAAATGGCTATGGCTGAGGAAAATTATGCCGCCTTGATGCTGGTTTTTGGCAAAAACCTACTTGACAAAGGTAAAATCGATTCCTTAGATAGTATCTTTGATACGATCAGAAGTACTTCTGCTGAAGAGTTGCTGGACATTGCCAATGAAGTATTTGACCCCAATCAACTCAGCTACCTAACTTACTTACCAAAATAAAATGGAATTCATTGCTCCCGAACTCTTAGCCTATTGCGAAAGTCATACTAGTCAAGAAGACGAGCTCTTGAAGTATATCACCAGAGAAACACATGCTAAGGTCATGATGCCTAGGATGCTTTCAGGACAGCTTCAAGGAAAGGTACTCGAGCTTCTTGTGAAGATGCATAATCCAAAAGTGATTTTGGAAATAGGTACTTACACGGGCTATTCGGGCATCTGCATGGCACGAGGACTTTCAAAAGAGGGAAAGCTAATCACCTTAGATATCAATGATGAAATTGCCCCAATGGTAAAAGGATTTTTTGAAAAATCTGGTTTGGCTGCTCAAATAGATTACAGGCTTGGAAATGCCTTGGATATCATCCCAACCCTTGACGGTAACTTTGACATGGTTTTCATCGATGCAGACAAAGCCAATTACATCAATTATTACAATTTAGTGATTGAAAGAATGAACAAAGGTGGAATCATCATGGCAGACAATGTACTATGGTCTGGGAAAGTATTGGTCGAAGAAGGAAAAAAAATCGACAAAGACACCAAAGTACTTCTGGAGTACAATCAGATGGTACAGGAAGACCCTAGAGTAGAAAATGTACTCCTACCCATCAGAGACGGAATCATGCTAGCAAGAAAATTATGATCAAAAATCTAACTAAAACCGCTTTGTTACTTTTCGCCATGCTGACCTTTGTAAACAGCTCGGCGCAGGCACAAATCCCTCAAGTTCCAAAAGAAATCCGTTTTGCTGACTTAACATTAAGACTCAACGAACAAGCGCGTAGGGAGATTCAGCTGGATGTAGATGCCCTACATAGAAATCAAAACTATTTCAAAACCAAGCTAGACCGAGTGAATCTATATATGCCATTTGTAGAGCGGGAATTGCAAGCTGCTGGCGTACCATTAGATCTCAAGTATCTCGTGATCCAAGAAAGTAGCCTGATTGCTGATGCTGTCTCTACCTCCAATGCAGTTGGATTTTGGCAATTTAAGAAAGGGACAGCAGAAGAGGTTTTTTTACGAGTAGATAATTTAATCGACGAAAGGAAAAACATCGTTTCCTCCACAAAGGGTGCGGCACTCTACCTCAAAAAGAACAATAGCCAATTTGACAACTGGATGTGTGGTTTGGTAGCCTATCAAATGGGTTTAGGTGGTGCAAAAGCCTATTTTGGCACTCAATACAATGGTAAGAAAGTGGTAGAATTAGATAGAAACACGCATTGGTATTTCAAGAAATTTCTAGCACATAAAATTGCGTTTGAAGGACAAATTGGAAGACCTGTGTCTAACACAGGATATTTGGAAGAGGTGAGTGTGCAGGGCCCTACTACTTTGAAAGCCGTAGCTGCTAGACTGCAAGTGACAGAAAGCCACCTGAGAGAGTATAATAAATGGACCAGCAATGGCCAAATCCCAGGAGACAAAACCTACTCCATTATCTTCCTCAAATCTGGTGCAGCACCTAGCAGGCCTGTCATTGCATCCACTTCGACAACAACGAGTACCACAGGCACAACTGCTCAAACCACACGATACAGCCAAAGCCAACCAGAAAAATACCCTAAAGTTACAGGTAACACCCAATGGGCCAGTCAGCCAGATCAAATCAAGGTTAACAATATCGAAGCAGTACAAGCGGCTCAGGCTACTTCTCAAGAAAATTTTGCTGATCAAATCGGCATCAGAAAAGGCAAACTAAGAAGGGTCAATGACCTGAGTCGAAGAGACAATATACAGGCTGGATCCTACTATTACACCAAGGCAAAAAATAGCAGTGCTGATGCAGAAATCCACATAGTAAGACAAGGAGAAACACTTTGGTCGATCTCTCAGCTGTATGGAATAAAGCTTTCTTCCTTGAAAGCCAAAAACAGAATTCGAAGTGATAGGAGCTTGGTGCCAGGAATGGTGCTCAACTTACAAGAGCATAGGAAAAGGGGAGAAGATATCACCATCCTCCCTCTCAATCAGCAAAGACAATTGGGAATACAGGAACCTAGCGCTAACCAACCAGCGCCAAGTAGCGTATCTCCTACATCAGCGCCAACAGAACCCACTCCTGCTACTACCAATCCCATGTCTAGTTCTGAAAGACTTACCCATACAGTAGCGCAAGGTGAAAACCTATTCCGAATCAGTCAAAGATACAGCGTCAAAATCGACGATATCAAAAGGTGGAACAACCTGAGCAATGATAACATCAGAGTCGGCCAAAAATTGATCATCATCAAACCATAATTCACAAACTCTCTTTTATCTTTGAGCCATGATCAAAAGGTTTCTTTTCATTCTTTTCTTACTTGCAGGGACATTGCAGTTGAGCCAAGCACAGGAAGAAATACAGTTGGCTGACACCCTTGTCATCAATGGTGAGACCATCATCATGCTAGGTGACTCGGTTATCATCATCAGACCAGAAAAGCCCGTCTATTGGAAAAAAGGGGGAAACTTTAACCTTAGCATTCAGCAAGTGAGTCTAAGTAATTGGTCAGCGGGTGGGGCAAGCAACATGGCCCTCAATACAGGCTTGAATCTCTTTGCCAATTTCAAAAAAGATGAAAAAATATGGGACAGTAAACTAACTGTCAACTTTGGTTTTAATAGGCAAAGCGACCGGAGATTCGCCACAAGAAAAACCAACGACAACTTCCTCTTCATTAGCAAGTATGGTAGAGAACTTTCACCCAAGTGGTATTTGTCTACCCAAATAGAAGCGAGAACACAGCTACTAGGTGGCTATCGTTACTTTAGACCTTCAGGCGCGGAACAAGATGCAAGGCAGCGAATATCTGATCTATTAGCACCAGCCTATATCCAATCTTCTACTGGTCTTAACTATAAAAAAGAATATAAAAACAATGACAAAGTCTCCATCATTGCTTCTCCGTTTACTGGTAGATTTACAATAGTACTCGACGATTCGTTGAGTAGAGCGGGTGCTTTTGGGGTTTTGCCAGGAGAATCGATCAGAGCTGAAGCTGGTATGTCAGTGAGTTCTTCTACAGATATCCAAATCCTTGAAAACATCCGTTGGCGAGCTGATCTCAACCTCTTCTCCAATTATGAGAGACTTGGAAACATGGTGGTCAATCTCAACTCTGTAATCAGCATGAAGGTCAATAAATACATCACTACAAGAATAGAGACTGTCTTGATCTATGACGAGCGAGTTTTGATCACAAGATCTAATGACACACAAGGCCCAGCTATTCAACTTCAAAACCTGATAAACTTTGGGATTGGGATAGATTTTTAGGGATTAGAAGTCAGTTTCTAGCCCAAACTTACGCTGTAGCTCTCTTAGTGGCGCATGCTTTTCGAGCAAGTAATTCAACTTATCAGTGGAAGTATAGAGTCTTTGCCCTTCAGGTACGGCCTCTTCATGGATTTCAGAAAGTAAGCTAACCGAATAATTATTCAGCTTCCTTCTTAACAATTGTTGTACCTCCCCACGTATTTTTCCAAAAATCTCTTCTTGAATTTCTCCATTAAGCAAGAAAGTAATTTGCTCACCGTCTAATCTAAAGGGCTGCTTAAAAACAGTCACTTCCAGATTTTTATGATTTGATTTAAACTCCTCTACCATTCCCTCCAATATAGACTTGAGCTTAGCTTCGTCAAAAGTCTCTGTAAGCTGATTAACGGCTTCTTGAACTTGGGTTTCTTCAAGAGTTTGCTTTATTTCCACAGGTCTGGAAGCAACAATTTTCTTTGTCTCTTCGATAGACTTAGGAATAGCAATAGTTTTTTGAACAGGAGACTTTTTAGGCCCAAATGGATTGGCTTCTTTAAAGAGGCTTGGAGTAGCTTCTGAGTTAGAAGTAGATTGATTACTTAGGCTTTTTTTTTTGACTCTTCTTGAGCCAAGGCTGCCAGAGAGATGGCTTGATTGACTTTTGCTAATTTCATCAATGCCAATTCCACATGTAACCTTTGGTTTTTGGAAGCCTTGTAGTGGATATCGCACTGATTGCAGATATTCATAGCAGTTAATAAAAATGACAAAGAAGCGTCTTGAGATTGTTGTAAATACCGCTCTTTGGCAGATTCTGAAACTTCAAGTAGTTCTATTGTCTCTGAATCCTTGCAAACCATCAGATCTCTGAGGTGTTCATTGAGTCCTACGATGAAATTGTGCCCATCAAAACCCTTTTTTAGAATCTCATCAAAAATCATCAATACTTTGGAAATACTTTCCTCAAGGAGCGCATCGACTACTTTGAAGTAATAATCATAATCCAAAATATGCAAATTTGAGATCGTCTCTTGATAAGTGAGCTTATTGCCAGCCGAATAAGTTACAATCAAGTCAAATATAGAAAGTGCATCTCTCAAAGCTCCATCTGCTTTGGTAGCTATCAATCTGAGTGCTTCTTCTTCTGACTCTATTTTTTCCTCACCAGCGATGTACTTCAAGTGATCAGCTATGTCTTTGATTTGAATTCTATTAAAATCAAAAATCTGGCAACGCGATAGAATCGTAGGAATGATTTTATGCTTCTCTGTGGTAGCCAAAATAAAAATAGCATACTTCGGTGGCTCTTCTAGGGTCTTCAAAAAAGCATTGAAGGCTTGATTGGAGAGCATATGAACCTCATCGATGATATAGACCTTATATTGACCTTGCTGTGGTGCATAACGAACCTGCTCTACGAGATTCCTGATGTCATCTACAGAGTTATTTGACGCAGCATCGAGTTCGTGGACATTGAAAGAAGCATTGTTGTTAAATGCCTTGCAGGAATCACAGGCATTGCAAGCTTCAAAATCAGCAGTTAGATTTTGACAGTTGATGGTTTTGGCCAATATACGAGCACAGGTAGTTTTACCCACTCCTCGGGGACCACAAAAAAGAAAAGCCTGAGCCAGGTGATTATTCTTGATCGCATTTTTCAAAGTTGTGGTAATATGGCTTTGGCCAACCACACTCTTGAAATTGGACGGTCTATATTTCCTGGCTGATACTACAAAATTTTCCATCACCGCAAGATATAAAATTATTGGAAACTAGTCCTCGCGGATTTTTAAAATCAGCGATTAATTTTTGACAATTGGCTGAATCTGTGAGGAAATAAATTTTGAAATTAGAAGTTCAATGAAAGGCCTGTTCGAAAAGAATAGATCACATTGGTGATCGGGACTATTGGTCTATCCTCGTAGGAAATTTCAAAAGTATTTGTGATGGCAAACTTCTCCGTGAGTTTGGTATTCAAAATGGTCGAATTACTAATTCGGTGCCTAAAACCCGAAATACTTCGATCATAGCCCACTTGATAATAATTGACCATGTTGAAGTCCACGTATTCATTGATAGTAGCACGAACACTGATGTAATTGGAACTTTTAAAGAAGTTGACCTCTATGAATTGTTCGTCATTGGGAACTTGCCACTTTTCAAATTCATACATACCTCCTATACCATAGAGAAAAGAAAACTTCTTAGTCTTGATCAAACTGTGCCTTATTGAACCCCCTGCTATCCATCTAGGGTCTAATCCACGGAAATTATCAAAAGAATATTGGACGAAAGTTTCATAATTGACAGCCTCCTCTCTGAGAAAATTTGCTCTCGCGTGAACCATCCCAAAGTTCAGGAAATCAGAATCGTTGATTTTCAAATAATCAAACTTAGAAATAAACATATATCCATGTTTGCCAGGATAATAAAGTGCATTGAGGTCGACATTATAACCAAATAAATTAACCGGATCATCTGCTGCGGCACTTCTATTATAGACATTTAATCCTGCATTAGCTTTAAACAGAAAAACCTTAGAGGTGTCTTTTTGAAGTCTGGATCTTTCAATGTTGAGGATTTGACCTTCTGTGATTAATGGTAATAGAAATAAGAGTAAAAAGAGTTGTCTCTTCAAAACGTTATTGCTTTTTGATGAATTACAAAGTTTTTGAATTTTGCTTCGGAAAACAAATTTGAGGAGATTGAATGTGAGGTTTGATATTCGGTGTACAATGTACCAAGTACAAAGTACCCTGATGGCTCGAAGACATTTGAAGTGCAAAGTCCAAAATCTTTCAATTTTTTATTTTTTCAATTCAAAGCCCAATTCACAAAAAAGCGCTCTACCCTTAAACTTTTCAACTTTCCCAACCTTATAACTAGAAGCAGGAACTTTATTTCCCTTATATTTGTCATCCTGTTTGGAAACAATGGGGCTGACCGGTTTTGACAGTAGGTGTAAGGATCGGGCTCGCATGTCAGGTGGAGTATGTACGTCTGTGAATAATTCATACAAACTATAATTGGCGAATCTAATTACGCCATGGCTGCATAATCTATCCCTCACGGGAAATAGATAACGCTTAAAGGGTTGAGCCTCGATAGAGATTCCCCGGCCACATCTCACCAACCGTTGCACTGTCCGGTTGGAATTGAGGTGTCGACTTGACAGCGCTGCTCCTTGTGAGGCTACTAAGCAAGGCTAAGATTAGTGGATAAGCTGTTGTCAGGTGTGTCATCCAGCAAACAACAGTCGAAAACCCAACAGGTGACTAAACATGTAGACGGTACGGTGTTTCCCTATCTGGACGCGAGTTCGAATCTCGCCAGCTCCACTTAAAAATGTTGACCTCCCCCAATTCTCAAAGAGAATCATGGGAGGTCAACATTTTTTTACTTTATTTTGATTTTAACCTCGCATCAAAAATTGATTTAAGTCCCAAAATAAGTATTCAACTCCTCTACCATGGAGGATTTATCATGAAGGTCTTTGATCACTATTCCTTTTTCCAATAGAACAATCCTATCACAGAGATCTGTCACATGATTGAGATCATGACTGGAGATCAAAAAAGTGAGTTGTGATCGTTCTTTTTCTTGAAGGATCAGTTTCTTTAACCTCACTTGTGAACTTGGGTCCAAGTTTTCGAATGGTTCATCCAGCAATACCACTTCTGGATTACCCATCATGGCTGCAGCGATACCCACTTTCTTGGTATTCCCTTTGGAAAGGTCTCGGAGGTATTTCTTTTTGCCGCGAATCTCGTCATTGAATAGTTCATCAAATTTTGCCAAATGCTCCTCTAAATCCTCCTCAGAAAGATTATAGATTTTTCTCAAAGTCTCAAAATACTCGTCTGCTGTCAAATAAGACAAAAGCATGTGCTCGTCTAAATAAGCCCCCACGCGATGCTTCCAATCTTCAGATTTACTTACATCTGTACCATCAAGTAAAACCTGACCTTCTGTAGCTCTAACCAAATCGAGCATGATTCTAAACAGTGTCGTTTTACCAGCACCGTTATTACCTACCAAACCAAAGCATTCCGCTTTTGAGATTTCCAACGTTGAGACATCGAGCACAACGGCATCTTTATATTGTTTTTTGAGGTTATTGATCGTGATCATAGTTCTTGTCTAAATGCGGATGAAATTTCATATCTGTTTTTTAATATTTTGTTCACAGGAAGTGAGGACAAATAGGGAGAGAAGACTATCCCCACCAAACCTGAAATGGCTAAAGCTGCCAAACCAGCATATTGATTAATTAAAAGAGCAAAAGGAAAATAGACGGCATAGGGGCCTAAAAATATGGGAAGCATCATCAAAAACTGAGCTATACCTACTCCTTCATAATTGAACATTGCGCCTTTATTCAAGTCCATAGGCTTTGGTTTCCAAAGTGAAAAATAAATCACCAAATGGATCACTACACCCATATTGAAAAGAAAAGTGCAAACATGAATCAATAGAATATCCCAGCCAAAATACACGTAAGGAACAGAAGCCAAAAAACACAAAGCGGAAGTTGCTACGAATAAAAGGTATTTACCTTTCACTAACGCCTCAATCCCTCCTCTCTTTTGAAGAAAGAAATCAAAATTAGCTGAATTCCAGCTCAAAAATAGCTGACCATATTGCAGCATGAATATACTCGTGATAAAGGTTCCTACAAAGATGAATATGTGACTAAAGCCATCCTCAGATTGGTATACAGGGTTGGTATAAAAGATCAAGCCATATAACAAGAAAAAGCCAGCCAGCATCAGGTAAGTCCTACTTTTCTTGTGTCGGATAATCAGCTTCCATTCCAAGTTAGCCAACTCACCCGCTAATCCAAATCTATCGAAAATACCGAAATTCGTATTGGCAAACTTGACATCTTCTTCCTTGGCCAAGCTTTCTAGATAGGCATTTTCAAAATAGTATGAATAAGCAACTCTGTACAAAAACAAGCACAAAACTGCCATGACAAGGACTGGGAAAGGAGATGTCAATGACCAGTCAAAAACAGGCTTCATTAACTCACCAATATTAAACCAGCCATAATAATTAGAGCCTGCTCCTAGCAATAAAACTGCGAAAATGACGGCTAATCCGGTAAAGCTATCTTCAAACTTCTGCTTAAACCATAGCATCAGCCAATGTAGGGACCAGCTGGTTAACAATATACACAAAAGCCAAGACCAGCCTGCAGCATCCCCAAATCTAGGCATCACTTCCTTGAATGCGAATGGGGCAAACAAAAGGAACGCGACCAAAGTCAATGGCGAAATAAAAGATCTCGCCAAAAGGAAATTGATGATTTTACTTTTCTTGATCGGAAGGTGAAGAAATCGTTCCAACTCAATCACAGGGAGCTGCTGCGTAAAATACCGATACATAAACTCCACCAAAAAGAAATAAATCAAATTGGCGCTGAGTATAGCGTAAGCATCAGGCTGATTGAAGCCTTTTTCTATTACCTCCTTCAGAAATATCCCTAGAATTAAAAGGTAAGAAAGTAATACGATCGCTAAAAAACCCAAAAATATCGCCACCAATACCGATTTGGCAAAGGAAGTAGACCTCATGGTTTTCAGCAATTCAAGCTTGATCAATTGTAACATCATAGGCTGGTTGTTCACTTTTGAAACAAATTAATTTTTAACGGAATGAAGATAAAATAGAATTTTAACTATTCAAGGAAATTTGGGTATAAGTTTACCTGTAATTTTGGTTTGAAAAACTATTTCCCTCTTGTGTACCTAAATCATTTTGTTGAAAAACAATTTGATTCTAAAAGATTAAAAAATGCTAAACACCTCTATATTTGCTCGGTTTTTGCGCTGACTGCTAAAACTTTAACCCATTTCTTTCTTATATGAAGAAAATCCTTTTGCTGTCTTCTATGATGGCATGGACCACCTGGTCGACAATGGCTCAAAGTAGCCCTGATTCAGTTAAAATTTCTCGGTTGGAACAGGAAATCCAAGTGCTCAAAAATTACAATGAGAGCTTACAGCAAAATTTGGAAATCAACAACAAAGCACTCAATGACCTGATCATTGATAAGAACATTACCGATGAGACAAGGTGGATATCTCTTCGCTCCAGCATCGTCCATTCTACTCAGATCTACAAAAAACTCAGTGATGACATCATCAACCTGAAGTCCAGAATGACCGATCAGGAATATCAAGGATTTATCAATTCTTTGGGTAGCATAGAAGGTGGCCCTTTAGGATTTTCTCTGGAAGAGGTAATCATGGAGTCCGCCAAAAAAATCGGCATATTCGAGACCAAGACCAAGATGGACCGGTTTCTAGAGATCACCAACAGTATTGTGGCCAGTCCACTAACACAAGGGGTACCTTTTGTTTCTCAAGCATTCTTTGCCTCCAACTCCCTAATCAATGTGGCCTACAGCTCCATGTTGACCGAAAAAAAACCTGATTTTCAAAAATTGGGTAAGTTTGAAAGTGAGCTGAACAAGTATCTTGTGTACTTCTCAGCACTGGACAAAGCCAATGCCATCAACCAGTCATCTAACAATGACAGGATCGTACTCTTAGAAAATCTTCAGCTGGAGTTGCTGGGAAAACTTAAAAAAGATGCTACCAAACTGGGATACAATACCCCAGATAGGATGTCTTCTGAATCGCTAGACGCTTATTTTAATAGGGTATTGAGCAGTTTTTCGAAAGAATATGTAGAACTGTACCTGAACCAGATAGAGCGCAAGTACAGAAATAGCGCTGGAAAAATCAATTACGCTAACTTGATCCAGAATGAAACGGAGCTGAAAAATTACAGCAATCAGGTCAATGGCACGGTGGAATTGGCTAAGAAGTTTATCCTTTACTACGACAACTTCTTTGAATTGGCTGACAACTATCACCTCAAGGTACTGGAGGCGCTAGAATTGGCCAACAAAAACAATATCATTCAGGCTAAAAAAGGGAATGGACCCACTGAAACCCCTCAACAGGTCTATGAAAAAATCACCCAAAACCTGAAGGATAAGAAAATGATCCGTGACAATGGCATCAAGGCGAGTATCAACATCGCTGATCTCAAACAGAAAATTGAGAAGGTAGATGAATTCAGGTTCCTTTAGGAATTATGATTAGTATTTTGGCTGAATAAACTCGCCTCTAAAAACAGGTCTTCAATGAGTCTAATGGATACTAAATAGATATTAGGATATACTAAGAGGGCTTATTGGGATTCAAGGACACTATTAATAAAAACCTGCTAGGTTTCTTGCTGAAATGATCTAATTTATAGCTGATTACGCTTAAAAACCTAGCAGGTTTAACGGATCCAGTTTGATAACTGACGCCAATTTTTGTAAATTCAACTATGGATAAAGAGGAGTCTAAATCATTGGTAAAAGAACCCGATTGGAGTTACGGGAAATACTCCGCCTCGCTTTGGATGACAGTAGGCGATACGGCTAGATCTTCTGTCATCCAAGGCTTTGAGTTGGATTTAAAGGAGTTTTTTAAAGACCTCAAATTCTTCAGTATCTCCAGCTTTTCAAATCAGCTCCAGCAGGAGCGTCTCTTTTCATAATTTCTAAGATTTTTGGGAGGTAAAAGGTGTTGTACCGGAGTCTAGAAATGTATATTGGATTTTCTTGGTCTCCATTCCAACAATGCTCTGCGCGATCTCCATAATCCACCTCCCCTGCATAATAGGGTTGGTCGTGCTTTCTAAAAACTCCTCCACTAAGTACACGGCATTATTGAGGTAATAATTATCCATATCACCGCAGTAAATATGAATCTTGCCTTTTAATTGCTCACCCAGACCTTTTTCCCAATCTCTCCTCAGAATATGACCTAAATCGTAATTTTCTTTCCAATATGCTGCGACATCTTGGTTGATCTCTCCAGTGATTTTATCCCATAATCTAGCTGGATAACCGTCTTCCCCTGCTGGAGAATAAGTCGCTTCCCAAATATCCCATTGCTGTCCACTTCTGCCTTTTGTCCCCAAGACCAGCTCTCGGTGATTCATCTCCTCTAGAGTTGCACTGACATAACCTAGGTAATCCCGCTTGCCTGGCCTAGGAGTTTTCTTCCAAGGACTTTCTAAATAGTAAGCGTTTTTATCCTTATAAATATCTACAACCGTGAAGGCTTGAAAATCAATCGGATCAGGACATGCTGCAAAGCAAGCTCCGTACTCATCCGGATACTTTACCATTACAGCCAAAGACTCCCAACCACCAGTAGAACCTCCATAAAGAAAACGACTCCACCCTTCTCCTATACCTCTAAACATTTCTTCAATATGTGGAATCAATTCATAAGTAATGGCATCTCCATAAGGACCTTGATTTTCAGAATTCACAGCGTAGCTATCGTCATAATAGGGTGTAGGATGCTGAATTTCTATAACCAAATATCTCGGAAAGCCTGGACTGATCCATTGCTGATACTGATCATAGGCTTCTTGCTGTTGGATGATATTATATCCACTGATTCCAAACCTTGCAGCATAGTCGGGCTCTAAATCTGGATCTGGTGGACTCTCTCTCCAGCCTCCAAAAGTATATGGAAAGTGACCATGAAAAATCATCAGAGGGTATCTCGCCTCTGGATGCTCTTCAAAGCCATGAGGTATAAGTACATTTGCTCCTAAATAGACATCGCGTCCCCACCACTCGCTGAGCATCTCACTTTTCATTTTCACATGTTTGACATATTTCGTATCCTCAGGATCAGGAATTGGAGGAATCTCTTGATCTAGCATAATACTTATCTTTCCGTTTTTGGAGATATTGACTTGCTGAGGGAGGTTATAAAAATTACCGGGTTTACGGTTCCACTGCTGTCCTTCCCCTTTATCTGGGGGAAGTTTGAGAGTTCTACCATCTTTCAAATTGAAGGTCTCGTAGCGATTGAGCAAAGCTTGAACTTGATAAGTTCCCTCTGGGATATCCTTTAAGCTTCTAATGGGATAACCAAAAGCTTCTGCATCAATCAGCATGGCTTTGCCAGGTTCCCAGTCTTCTACATCTATTCCAAAAGCAAGCTGTGATTCTGGTCCATCAGAAATTTGAAATCGAGGCTCTGAAGCATCATTGATAGAAAGCATTAAAATTAATCTACCATCTTGGGCTTGATCAATTAGCGAATCTGAAAATGAAATTTCGAAAATTGGACCTTCCTGCACCTCTTGGCAGGACGTAAAAGCAAATACCAATACTATTAAATGGTAAGATAAAGTTTTTTTCATCTGTTGGCTGGTTTGATTTAAGTCACTTGAATATAAGCAATTACACCACTTCCCCCCAACCATTCATCAGATTAGCTGAAAACTTTTAATTAAAAAAGTTAATACCCATACTTCCCCTTCCACTTTGAATTGAGGTATTTCCTCAATTCATTTTCCCTTGCATTGTTTCCAGGATCATAAAGCTTGAGGTTTTTGATTTCATCTGGCAAAAACTCCTGAGCTACAAAATTGCCTTCATAATCATGTGAATATTTGTATTCTTTGCCATAATTCAAATCCTTCATCAGCTTGGTGGGTGCATTGCGAAGATGAAGCGGGACAGAAAGGTCTCCTTTTTCCCTTACCAATGCCTGGGCTTTGTTGATAGCCATATAAGACGCATTGCTTTTTGCCGAGCTTGCCAAATACGTCACGCACTGGGACAAGATTATCCTAGCCTCTGGATAACCTATGATCTTCACGGCATCAAAACAATTGGTCGCCAATAGCAATGCATTGGGATTGGCATTCCCTATATCTTCAGAAGCTAGTATCACCAATCGTCTCGCTATAAATTTCACATCTTCTCCTCCTTCAATCATTCTTGCCAACCAATACACTGCTGCGTTGGGATCTGATCCTCTGATAGATTTGATAAAAGCAGAAATGATATCATAATGTTGCTCCCCAGATTTGTCATAAAGCGCTACTTTTTGTTGTGCAATGGTGGTGACCTTCTCGTTGGTGATCACGCATGGATCTTCATTGATTCCTTCTATGACAATTTCAAAAAGATTCAATAACTTCCTTCCATCTCCTCCAGACAGCCTCAACAAAGCTTCAGTTTCCTTTAACTCTACGGTCTTTTTCTTTAGTAAAACATCCTTTTCCAAAGCTTGAACCAACATGCCTTCCAATTCGGATTTCCCTAATGGATTTAGAGTAAAAACCTGACATCTGGAAAGTAGTGCGGCATTGACTTCAAAAGAGGGATTCTCAGTAGTGGCTCCGATCAGTCTAATTACACCTTTTTCGACTGCTCCCAATAAGGCATCCTGCTGGGATTTATTGAAGCGATGGATTTCATCAATAAAAAGTACTACACCCATTTGAAATCTCGCCTTCTCTATCACTTCCCGGATATCCTTCACTCCAGAACTGATTGCACTCAAGGTATAAAAACGAGCTTTGATTTCGTTGGCGATGATATTGGCAATAGTCGTCTTCCCTACCCCCGGAGGTCCCCAAAGAATCAGAGAAGGCACATTGCCTGATTTGATGGCTTTGTACAAAAAGGATGTTGGTGCTGAAAGATGTTCCTGCCCAATAAGTTCATCTAAACTTGTCGGACGCATTCTTTCTGCTAATGGGGTGTTGTTCATTATGAATATCTAAAATGAAAGGTTATAATGAATTCAGAGAATTGAAACCTGAATTACTCATTAGCAAGATATTAATGGATATTGGATCCGCCAAGGCGGACAAGTTATAAATAGATATTGGTTCGGAAATCGATGTTCGATTCCCCAGATTTAGACCCATATTAATGGGGTATTATATAAAGATTTTGTACCCATTAAATTAACATTTAAACCAACAAAAAATTTATTAATCAAATAAAGAAATGTCTGTTAGTGGCTTTGAACTTGTATGAACTGTCAATACGCTGATTCTATTTTCATCGAAAATGCAATATATAATTCTGTAATTTTTAAAAATTATTTCTCTAACTGACTTATTATTAAGTTCTGGAACTATCCTCCCAATTTCCGGAAAAGTGCTTATCATTTCTTCTTTTGAAAAAATGGAGGATATTAGATTTTCGGCATAATTCGAAGATGTCTTAAAATAGAATTCAGCAATATGTGCGATATCTTCCACAGCTTGAGGAGACCATGTTACTTTAGCCATTCATTAATCATTTTCTTGGCCTCTTCTGCGGAATAACCTTCTCCCTTTTCGGATTGCTCCATTCCTATTTCAATTTTTTGTAATAAAAGTACTCGCTCCATTAAATCATCAACTGAAAATTTATCCGGCATGCTTTTTAGAGTTTCGAGTAATTTTTCCTTAGTAATCATTGTGTTTTTTCTTAAATATATAAAAGAAACAGCTTTAATTGAAATTATGGTTCAAATCCCTAAGCTGTTTTCTCCAATTCTGCCTGAAACAAATCTCAATAAACTGAATAAGGAACCAAAGTAAAACATATTTCTATTTTATTTCCCCGAGCCTGCTTGCGACAGGAAAGGACATATTTTATTGTATTTCACGAAGTATATTTCTACCATATATCCACTTATATCACAAAGTAAATATCTATTTTATATCATTTAATCTTTCTCCAAACCTCCCCAGCATCTCATCATCAAAATCCAAATGCGTCACAAACCTAACTTGATCTTTGCCAAATTTTACGGCTTTAATGCCTTCGGATTCTAGTTTAGATAGCATTTCCGCAGGAGTGATCCCAGCTAACTTGGCAATCACGATATTCGTCATGACTGGAAATACCTCAGAAACCAAAGGATGTTGTCCCAACATTTTCCCCAACTTTCTCGCTCTAGCATGATCTTCCTTCAATCGATCAATATGATGATCCAAAGAATAGATTGCAGCTGCAGCCAAGAAACCTGCTTGACGCATACCGCCACCGAAAGCCTTTCGGACCTTTCTTGCCCGTTTGATATCAGCTTTGGTTCCCAAAAGCACTGAACCCACTGGGCAACCCAAACCTTTGCTCAAACAAATAGAAATTGTATCAAACATAGCTCCCCAGTCTTTGGGACTTTCCCCTGATTCAACCAGAGCATTGAAAAGTCTGGCACCATCCAAATGCAACTTTAAGCCATACTGCTCACAGATCGCTTTGATAGGCTTGATTTCGTCCAGCGTGTAGATGCTTCCTCCACCTTTGTTCATGGTATTTTCGAGAGAAACCAATGTAGTTTCCGGTGCATGTACATCATCAGGATTGATGGAGTCTAGGATATCCTGAGGGCTGATTTTACCATAAGCCCCATCAAGCAACTTGACCGATGCGTGAGAATTGGACATGATTCCTCCACCTTCATAAAGATAGATATGGGAATATTTATGACATATCACTTCAGTTTGCAAACCTGTATGCAGGCGGATGGCAATCTGATTGGTCATCGTACCAGATGGGCAAAACAAACCCGCTTCCATGCCAAACATATCTGCCAACTTTTGCTCCAAAGCATTTACAGTTGGATCCTCTCCAAACACATCATCCCCAACAGGTGCTGACCACATGGCTTCGAGCATTCCCTGAGTTGGTTTTGTTAGGGTATCACTTCTTAAATCAATTATCATATATAATTATTAAAGGAAATACAGTAGAAATATACTTTATGAAATGTGGTAAAATTTGAAATATACTTTGTGAAATAAATTGAAATATGCCTGTGGCGAAATATGATTGAAAAAGGTTCTATTAAATATCGTAGAGATATCACCCAGCCTGCAACAGACAAGTTCACCAAGGTAGAAAGTAAGATTTCAGCTTTATTTCTATTCTATTCCTACTTTATTTCTAACGTATTTCTATCGTATATCTACCGTATTTCCATCTTATTTCTACAGTATTTCAATCCTATTTCAAATATTTCTTCTTCGAACTATTCTCCGGAATCAAACCTTTAATCGCCTCTGCAGCTTCAATCGGTCTGTCTGTAGCTAGAATATCCGCTCCTTTTTGGACGAATTCTGCATAAATCTGATCACCTCGGGCGTTGGCGCTGCGGTCTAAGTTTCCCAATACTCCAAGAATCGTGAAAACACCTTTTTCATGGAGTAACTGATTGAATTCAGCCAGTCTTTCAGAAGTTCCTGTGAATGCTATCCATTGATCAATCGGGATTCCGGAATCTTCAAATCTCTGCAATTCTTCTTCATTCCTTATCGTTACCGAAAGCATCAATTCTGGGTGCAAAGCATGTACTTTTTTAGCTGCTTCGACGCTGTAAGTAATAACTGCAGCATAAGGTTCTGCTTGAGCTTTCTTGAGAGCCTCTACTACCATTTCGAAAGGAACTTCTCTTTTGATATCCACCGTGTAGAGCACTTTACCTTTTCCCCAATCCAGGACTTCTTCTAAAGTAGGTACAATAAAATCAGTAATGTTTCCATCCTTGTCCTTCAAGCGAAGTGTTCTGATTTCTTCGAAAGTCATATCAATAACTTTCCCCGAACCATTGGTTGTACGGTCGAGTGTATTGTCGTGCATCAGCACCAAAACCGAATCTTTGGTTAGTGCTACATCAAACTCAATTATCGCAGGAGTATGGTTTAGCACATTTTCAAAAGCCTCAATAGAATTTTCTGGAAAGCCAGGATAAGGACCTCCTCTATGGGCGGAAACCATCGGGATTCTATCTGCAGTCCAAGCGTAGAATTCTTTAGCTTCTTCAATACTTTCTATTTGAATTAAATTAGAAGCAGTAGCTACTTCTGCAGAACTTTCAGCATTCTTGGTGTTACATGACCAAAGTGCTACAAATAGAAATAATACTGAAATTTTATTACTGAGTTTATTCATCATTTTTATCTTTTTTAAACCAAAAACTGCTTGTTCGCTCTTGAAATTGATTTTCCATATCCTTCAGTTCAAGGTTAAGTGCTTGGGTGGAAATCAGGATTTCTACAAGAGAGATCCCCAAAGAAATCAAAAGTGCCAACATACTACCAATAAATACATAATTGGCTGCGGACTGTGCCCCGATAAAGATCAGATACATACAAATCACGCAAAGCAAGAAACTTAATACCCCGCAAAGTTGCATGTATTTAATCATGCTTAGCCGCTTTTTGAGATTGTGAATTTGCTCAATGATGATGTTTTCTTTAGGGTTTTCGAGGTATTTTTTATGAAGTCCCCGGATCAAATTGGCAACGGCCAAAAATCGATTTGTAAATGCCAGCATCATCAGCGTGATGGCTGAGAAAAGCAAAGCAGGGGTAGAAAGTTGGAGTTCCATAGGGTAAAGAGATTTGAAACGCCAAGTTGGGGAATATCCGTTAAAAAAGAAAACCGAAGGAAATCCCTTCGGTTTTCTTTTTTCAAATGGTTGAGAATATTTATTTCATAACCGCCAAATTGATGAATTTATTATCTTTATTCTTCAATGAAGCATCTAAATAAACCAACTTTTCACCTGATACTCCTATAAATTCACCAAATTCATATAAGTCTATATGATTTTTCTGTACATTCCACTTAACTTCTTCTAAATCTAGTTGATAAAGGGAGCAAAACACTCTATAAAATTCATTCTGCTTATTATCATTTATTGCAAAAAACAAATACAACTTACCACTTTCTACGATCAAATTACTAACTCTGGCTGAAATCTGACGTTGTTCAATAGGGATTAATTGTGGATTAAACTTTTCAGGAATTTCAATAAGGTCTAAAGTCATGTAACCTTTTAATGGGAGGGGGATTGACTCATATTTCTCGAAATCTTCATTTATATCATAAACTCGTATTTCTTTCTCAAATGGAAAACAGATATACAATCTATCTTCATAAATATCAAAAGAATAATAATTATTGGGTATAAAATGACCTTCTGGATGAGTCATTTGTTTTGGATACCGAATCACCCTTTTTATCTGTTTACCCTCCGTATCAAACACCCCCATAAACTCACCTGACTTCCTATAATATTCAGGATCTAATAAGGAAGTTTCTACAGCATTGAGTTCAATATAGAAATTATCTCGATACTTTTTAAACTTACCTCCGAACAATGGTATAGAGGTACTTTCATCTAAACCTAGACGAAATGTTTGAGTGAATTCTTTTTCTTCAAAGTTATAGACATAAATCATTTTTCGTTTACTTTCCAAAAGATAGATATCAGGGAACTCACTCGCATCAAATGTTGAGAAAATCAATGATCTTTTAGGATCACTTAACGTGTTAACAAAATCAATTTGTTCGCCATTATTTAAATTATAAATAGAAATACCTGAAAACCCACCGACAGAAACGATAAGGGAATCAGATACTAACTGAGACTTATCAGGCTTTTGGAAAAAACCTATCTTATCATTTGAAATCTTTGATTCTTCAATTTTCAGTTCAAATTCTTTAAAATTCACTTGGTCATCATCCTTAACGTTACAAGACAAAAACCCAATCAATGAAAAACAGAAAATACAGCGCTGTATCATAAACATTTAATTAAGGGTTTTGCTGCAAAATCCATTTATGCAGCATTAACTCATAGGGATATACTATTTTGAGATCAACTTAATCTTCAATCAAATCATCAAATCCACAAATTAACACCCCACCTGCTGAACCACAAGCCAAGAACACACAATCTCCACAATCGTACATATCACAACTATGAAATTCACCCCAATAATCACAACCAGTAGTCTGCGCAGAAGTCTGATTTGGAATGGATAAAGACAAACTTATAAGAGATGATAATACTAATGCTCCAATTAATTTTTTCATAATTAAATAAATTTAGACCCATTGCAAAACGCGGGTAGGATCGTGAAACCCAATCAAAATAATACCGGTAAAAATGATCTGAACAATTATAGAAAAAAAAAACAATAGTTGTCAAGCTTTTTCTTAGTTTAATTTCAACCTATTTAAAATCAATTTCTTAAAATAAAAAAAACCTGACTTTCCAGTCAGGCTTTTTTGTTAGAATAAGTATAATTAATTAAGCAACTGGGCCTAATACTACGAGCTTCTCTAAGGTTGGGCTTTCGCTTCCTCCTTTAGGCTCTATAGTGATAGCAAAAGCTCCTGCTGCGGCCACGGCTTGCATTTGTTGCAAGCTGAATTTTTGTCCTGCATTGACTAGACCTATTCCTACAGGACCATCGTCACCGATTGCCCAAAGTTGGTAGTCGGAGTTTTCATCCAGTTCATTCAGCGTGTTGACAGAGATAAATACGCTTTCTGCACCCTTATCCCACCATACATCAACTTGCGCATCCTTCTGCATCTCAAAGCCATCTCCTTTCATAGGTACCCTTTCGAAATTACCTGTCAGAAGTGTCTCTAATTGTGCATCTGTCTGTTCGTAGTTGACTTTATAATTATCGAGTTCCTCTGCGAGGACTGCTCTTTCCTGTACCATTGCCATCAGCCTTTGGTCTACATCATAATATCGGGTAGCATAATAAATTGCAAAAACCGATGCGACAACTGCTACAATAGATGCCGCTGCTGCATATGCTTTCCATGGTTGAAGTGGTACCACTTTCCCTTCTCCTTTGGAAGGAATGGCTTGATCTGAAGCGGCAGGCTTGACCTCTTTTTCCCAAGTATCCATTACTTGAGCCTTCAATGATGTCGAAGGAGCCTTCCCTGATAAATTATCAAAGGCAAACATCGCTTCTTCTATCTGATCCAGTTCTTTCCTGATTTCAGGGTACTGCTCAGCTAGCTTCATCACTTCTTCCTGCTCCCGCACACTCAACTCCCCTAGTACGAAGAGTTCGAGTTTTCCTGACGATATATAAGCTTGAATATCCACTAAATTTTCTCTAAGTTCTTTTTTAATACATTTACAGCTGCTCGAATACGTGACTTGACCGTACCTAAGGGAATATCATATTCCTCCGATACTTCGGAGTGGGTGTACCCTTTGAAATAAATACATTCAATCACAAACCTTTGTTCCTCATTGAGGGCGGTCAAGAGCTCTTTGACTCCAATCCCATCGACAAGCTCCAAGGTACCCGATTCGCTTTCGATTCCATATACGTAGTCATCTATCGTATTGGTCTTACTGCTTTTAGAAAATTCCTTAGACCTGGTTTTATCTATTGCCGCATTGCGACAGATATTTGCCATCCAGGTATAAAGCCTCCCCTTTGATTCATCATAGCCGTCTATTTTTCTAGTGATCTTGATAAAGGCATCGTGAAAAACCTCCTCAGCAATATCATGATCAGTAATGATCCTAGAAATAACGGCAAAGAGCGCTCTGGAATACTTATCGTAAAGGTATTCCACCGTTTTCCGGTCCTGAGCCCTAAGTCCTGCTATTAACTGTTCTTCTTCCAAAAGGTACTTTTTAAAATATGTGACATTCCTATAAAAAGAAAGCACAAGGCAATTGTTTCACCTTGTGCTTATAATATTAGGATTATTTCATTGTAATTACAAATGGATCACTTCTCCATAAGCAGCAGCTGCAGCTTCCATCACTGCTTCTGACATGGTTGGGTGAGGGTGAACAGTCTTGATCAAATCCATACCTGTTGTCTCTAACTTACGCACAGCAACGATCTCAGCGATCATCTCCGTCACATTAGCACCGATCATATGTGCACCAAGTAATTCTCCATACTTTGCATCAAAGATCAATTTAACAAATCCATCTTTTGCTCCGGCAGCTGATGCTTTTCCTGAAGCAGAGAATGGGAATTTACCAACTTTCAATTCATATCCTGCTTCTTTGGCTTGTGCCTCTGTATATCCTACTGAAGAAATTTCAGGAATACAATAAGTACATCCAGGTATGTTGTTATAATCCAATGCTTCAGGATGGTGACCTGCGATTTTCTCTACACAAATAATTCCTTCAGCAGATGCTACGTGAGCTAATGCTGGACCTGCTACGACATCACCGATCGCATAGTAACCTGGCATATTGGTTTTGTAGAATTCGTCAGTTTTGATCTTACCTTTCTCAACCAAAATCCCAACATCTTCTAATCCGATATTTTCAATATTTGATACAACACCTACCGCAGAAAGAACGATATCACATTCAATGGTTGATTCAGTTCCTTTCTTATCTTTCACCGTCACTTTGCAACCTTTTCCTTTGGTATCCACAGCAGTCACTTCTGTGCTCGTCATAATTTTGACACCTGCTTTTTTGTAGATTTTCTCCAGCGCTTTTGATACTTCTTCATCTTCGTTAGGAACGATTCTATCCAAAAACTCTACGATAGTCACTTCCACACCAATAGACTTATAAACATAAGCAAACTCAACACCGATAGCTCCTGAACCAACTACAACCATTTTGGAAGGTTTTTTATCCAAAGTCATGGCTTTTCTGTAACCTACGATTTTTTCATTGTCGATTTTCAAGGCTGGAAGTTCTCTTGCTCTACCACCTGTTGCAATGATGATATGATCCCCTGCATAGACAGTCTTCTTACCATCCTTGTCTTCAACCTCCACTTTCTTACCTGGCTGCACTTTTCCCCAGCCTAAAAGTTGATCGATTTTATTCTTTTTAAGCAAAAACTGTATTCCTTTGGACATTCCACCTGCTACATCGCGGCTTCTTTTAATCATGGCGTTGAAATCCATCTCAGCGCCTTTGACTTTGATCCCGTAATCCTCAGAGTGGTTGATATATTCAAATACTTGAGCACTTTTTATCAATGCTTTGGTAGGAATACAACCCCAGTTTAAGCAAATCCCACCTAATTCGGCAGCTTCCACTACTGCGGTTTTGAGACCCAATTGAGCCGCGCGAATCGCCGCAACATACCCCCCTGGACCAGTACCCACTACTATTACATCATATTTCGTTGAAGACATATTTTTAAGGTTTAATTTTCAAATAAGCTACGCAAAAATAAGCTTTTTAAGGTGAGAAAAAAATATAAGACTAGGCTATAATCATGGCACGCAGAGACGCAAAGAAATTTGAATTCTGGAATTTTATTCAAATGATAATTTTTCTTAAATTATTGCTAGCAAATTATAGTTCATTCCAAATTCTATTTTTATGACTGAAAATGAAATTTCTAAAGAGATAATCAATTCATGCTACACGATTCACTCTGAATTAGGTCCAGGCTTATATGAAAACATTTATGAAAATATTTTAGCATATGAATTGAGTAATAAAGGATTTGATGTAAAAAGGCAAAAACCAATACCTGTCATTTGGCAAGGGATGATTTTCGAGAATAGCTTCAAAGCAGACCTAATCATTGAAAACAAGGTTTTGATAGAGTTAAAATCTATAGAAGCTTTATCTAAAGTTCATTACAAACAAGTAATCACATATTTAAAGCTCACTAATATTAAGCTTGGTTTACTAATTAATTTCAATGAAAGCCTTCTAAGAGACGGTGTAAAAAGAATAGTTTTTGGTCTTTAAAGAGGTTAAAATTAAATAACCAAAAAGACTGCGTCTTTGCGTCTCTGCGTGCATTAAAAAATTATCTTTATTTTTGACCTTATTTTAAAAAACCAAAGAAACTAAACTATGGGATTATTAAGCGGAAAAACGGCTCTGATCACGGGAGCATCAAAAGGAATAGGAAGAGCCATTGCCATCAGATATGCTCAGGAAGGTGCCAATGTGGCTTTCACGTATTTGTCAAGTGTTGAAAAAGGACAAGCTTTGGAAAATGAATTAGCGGCATTTGGCATCAAAGCCAAAGGCTATAAATCTGATGCTTCCAACTTTGCTGCTGCTGATGAATTGGTCAATGCTGTGGTTTCTGAATTCGGTGGCTTGGATATTTTGATCAATAACGCCGGGATCACCAGAGATAATCTTTTGATGCGAATGACAGAAGATGCTTGGGACGAAGTCATCAATGTCAACCTCAAATCTTGTTTCAACACCGTCAAAGCTGCTACTAGAACGATGATGAAAGCCAAAGCTGGATCCATCATCAATATCACTTCTGTAGTCGGTATCAAAGGTAATGCTGGACAAGCAAACTATGCCGCTTCCAAATCTGGAATCGTAGGTTTCACGAAATCAGTCGCTTTGGAATTAGGCTCTCGAAATATCAGATGTAATGCTGTCGCACCAGGATTTATCGAAACTGAGATGACGGCTGTTCTTGATGAAAAGACTGTTCAGGGCTGGAGAGATGCCATTCCGATGAAGCGTGGTGGTCAACCTGATGAAGTGGCAAACGCCTGTGTATTCTTAGGGTCTGATATGAGTTCTTACATCTCAGGTCAAGTACTACAAGTGGATGGAGCGATGTTGACTTAATTGTAGAATTTAAATTTTAGATTTTAGATTCACGAGTGAGAACTCTTCGGTATTCGGATTTAAAATGTTGAATATTGAATTCTGAACCACGAATGATGAAGTAATAATAAAGAAAAAAACCCTGCATGAAAGAGCTTTACTTTAGTGCAGGGTTATTTTTTACTATAGCGATCAGTCCAAAGAAAACTGAGTCTTAAGTAGTTCATCTATCAATTCTCTTTTTTTCTTAGACCAGTGTTTGGGATAATTATCAATTGCATTTTGTGCATATACAGATGCTTTTTCAGGATTTCCTGTTTTATCATATATGACCGCAGCCAAGAATTGGTTAAAATAATGATCTCCTTTTGATAGTGAATTTTCGATATGCTTTATTGCAAGAGTTTGATTTCCTTCTGGGAGATTGATATCCTCCCAATTAATCGATAAAGGCTGTGAATAATCAAGTTCTGGAGGCATTTCCAATTGATGATAGGCAAGCATCCCCTCAGAAAGCATTCCCAGGGAGCGTTTAGTCTTTGGATACATTCTATTGTTAAAATATGTCCTAAAAAACAATGGGGTTTGAGGTTTTGGATTCAACCCCTTTTGTGCTGCTTTCAAAATTCTTTTATCAATTTTCCTACTACCATTAAAGAAATATGTGATATTCCCATTAGGATCTAAAAAGAAGAAATTGGGAAAAACAAAATAATTAGTAAAGATTACCTCTTCATTATTTTCAAGTCTTGACAATGGCTCTGCCATAGAAAGATCCACCAATTCATTCATGGTTTTGGCATTCAACCCCTCAGGATTTGCGAATGCTACATTGATAAAGTTGGCATTCATAAATTCTCCAACCTCTTTATTATTACCCAAATTGAAAAAAGCTCGCATGGAGTATCCACAATGTGTAGTACCAAACATTACAAAGACATGCTTCTCTTCTTCCTTAGCTTGATTCAGCGCTTCTTTCAAAGTGATAGATTGAAAATCGACTCCTTGCCCAATCGATTGACTCGACAAGCAAACAAGAGACAACAGTACCAATACAATTCTCATAAGGCAAATGGACTTTATACTTTTTGAATTTTCCTGATTTTAAATATCCTATGGATTGTATAGGCAACTCCTAACACTGGAATGAAAAGTAAAACCAAATATTCTATCGTTATAAAATGATCCCGATTCTTTGTTAATAGGACATAAAACAATAAAAACAAACTTATCAGTACGTTCAAATAAAATGTTAGAATCCAAACAACCATTAAACTAGGACTATTAATAAAGGCTAATTCCATTGTTACTTAATTTTAAATAGTTTAATTTTTCAAAAATGGAAGATAGTAGATTTTAGTTATAAATAAAAACTTGTAACCTTTTATCAAAATTTAAGTATATTGTAATGATATCATTTTAATATCATACACTATGGAAAAAATAACAAAACCCCTTTCTGGCTATTTGATGGTTTTGGTGGCGATAGCCCTGATACCAGCCATTATTATTTTATTGATGAACCAAGTCATTTTGTTAGGTATAGCACTGATTGTACTGTTTATTTTAACACTACCAGGTTTCTTTACTTTACAACCTAACAAAGCCATGGTTCTGATTCTATTTGGAGCTTACAAAGGAACTGTTAAAGCGAATGGTTTCTTTTGGGTCAATCCGTTTATGACCAAGAATAAAATATCTCTTCGTGTAAGAAATTTTGAAAACAAGCCGCTAAAAGTAAATGACAAAATCGGAAATCCTGTCATGGTGGGAACCATTGTTGTTTGGCAAGTAGAAGACACTTTCAAAGCTACTTTTGAAGTGGAGGATTATGAGAACTTCATTCATCTTCAGTCTGATGCAGCTGTGCGGAAAATGGCAGGAAAATATCCTTATGATGATTTTGAAGCTGAGGATGCAGAAATCACTTTACGCTCTGGTGTAGAAGATGTCAATCATTCTCTAGAAGCTGAGATTTCAGACCGCTTGCATCATGCAGGTATCAAAGTCATCGAAGCAAGAATTTCTCACTTGGCCTATTCTCAGGAAATCGCCTCCGCCATGCTTCAAAGGCAACAAGCAACAGCCATTGTCGCAGCGAGAAGAAAAATAGTAGATGGTGCGGTTGGAATGGTAGAAATGGCTTTGGAAGACCTGAAAATCAAAGGAATCGTGGATTTTGAAGAGGAGAAAAAAGCTGCCATGGTAAGTAATTTGATGGTGGTCTTGTGTTCGGATAGAGCGGCAAGCCCTGTGTTGAATGTGGGAACGCTGAACCAATAATTTAGCATGATAGTCAAAGAGCAACAAAACTTAAGAGGTAGCTTCATCATGTGGGCAATCATATTGATTGAGCTGCCAACGCTAGCTTTGCTATTGACCTTCTACTTTACTGGGCAGTTAGGAGAAGATGGATGGGTTCCTATATTGATTGTTGGAGGATTGATGATAGGCGTATTTCTTTTCATTTTCAATATGAGGCTTGAGCTACGGATAGATCAATATGGCATTTCCTTTCGTAATCCTCCGATTTACAATCGCTGGACAAAGTTCAAAAAAGAAGAAATTGACACATATGAACTCAAAAAATCCGATGGATTGCTAGAATATGGAGGAGTAGGTATCAGGTTTTCTCTGAAGACCAAGGCATTTATTTACTTTTCAGATCATATTCTAATCCTAGAGAAGGAAAATAAAAAATATGTGTTTAGCACGCATAAGCAAAAAGAAATCCAAGAGATTTTAAATTCTTGGAAGGAGGATTAATGATTATGGCTAAAAAACCCTTTGCCCTAAGAATAGATGAAAAGATGATGCAGGCTGTGGAAAAATGGGCAGAAGATGAATTTCGCAGCACCAATGGACAGATCGAATGGATCATTCACGAGGCATTGAAAAAGCATAAAAGAATGATGAACAAAAAAGGTCAAGACAATTAAGTCTTGACCTTTTTTGTTTTTTAATTTGAATTATCAGCGCTATACAACAAAGTCCTTGACTCAAAATCATATAGGGTCAACTCTCTCAATTCATAATATGCAGTCCAGAAGTCTCTCAAAGACTGAATATAGGCCCTTCTATTGCTATCCTTCTCTTGCTGTGCGATGTTCAAATCTGTAATAGTCACATTGCCATTTTGATATCTTTTTAATGATATTTCATAACGCTTCTCTGCCACCTCATCAGACACTTTGGTGATTTCCATTCTGTCTTTCAGCATTTGGAAGTTTTTCACCTTGGTGAAAATTTCCTGTTCAAAGTTGATCACATCTTGCTCCACAGTATATTCAATCAATTGCTTACTCGCTTGCGCTTGGCCCATTCTTGCTTTATTTCTACCCCAATCTAAAATCGGAACTGACACATTGAGGTTGACCAAAGCTTGTGTATTTGGATTAGAATAAATATCTCCCCATGCCAAAGCAGCATTATTGAAACCATAGCTTGCTCCCAAATTCATCAAAAAACGCTGACCTCTAGCCTGCGCTACACTAGCTTCACCCTCAAGTCTTCTTCTCTCAAAACCAAGTGCCTCAGATCTATTTTGAAATGCTCGCTCTATGGCTTCATCAACGGGAACATCAAAGAATGGAATCTCCTTAGGTGCTACCAAGACTAAGTTGGTAGCCTCGTTGAGTCCCACATAAGACTTCAATCTTAGAGATCGTTCTTCCATATCTAATCTTGCTTGTGCCAATTGTTGCTTGGCCTGAAGCACTTGAAGTTCTACTTGCAAGAGCTTATCCTCGTAGGTAGTACCTATATTGTATCTTCCCTGCTCGATTTTGAATATATCTTCAGTATTTTTAAGATTAAGTGAGGCTATCTCTAAGTTAACTTGTGCGTCCAAGTAATCGAAGAAAAGTATTGCAACGAATCTGCTGATACCTTCCATTTCCTCTACATACTCTCTTTTGCTCTCTTCGAATCGGAGTGGCTCGATTTTTTTATCCCATTTCAAAGGATTGAAAGCAAAAATCGGCTGATCTAAACGGACATTTATCGGCACCCCGCTCCATCTTGTCTGTGGATCAAAGCCAGTTGCTAGAAAATTATCAAATCTATTGGTCGAAGAATTGACCGACACTGTACCACCAGTAGCAGAAACTTGTTGGACCAATCCTAAATTGACATCCATCAGGTTCTGTCTTACCTCCCTAAACTGGATAGTTCCATCAGGCTGGGTGACATTATTGAAGGATTGAGAATAACTAGGGATGGTACCACCCAATCTCAATTGAGGATTGTAATTAGACCTGAAGAGTCGGTATTGCCAATACCTATTTTCTCGTTGAGTCTCTGCCCTCTTTGCCGCTGGAGATTGAGATTTGGCCCTTGCTACTACTTGCTCAAGTGTATATTCTACACTTTGCTGAGCACTTGAATTGTTGATTGTAAGAAAAAATCCTACCAAGAATAGATAAAGAATCGGTTTTTTATTCATATCGTAAAGAAGTTATTGGATCTTGACTAGCTGCCTTTTGGGCAGGTGCAATTCCGAAAATCAAACCCACCGTCGCAGCAACTCCAAAGGAAAGTACGATAGAAGTAAATGATACAACTGTAGGGAAATCTCCAAAAACAGAGACTAAATAGGCCAATACTACCCCAAGTATCACTCCTATCAAACCACCCGAAACACTGATCATGATGGATTCGAAAAGAAACTGGTTGACAATATCGGATTTTTTTGCTCCCAACGAAAGCCTTAGGCCTATTTCTTTTATTCTTTCCATCACTGAAGCTAGCATGATGTTCATAATCCCTATTCCACCTACCAATAAGGAGATTCCAGCGATAGCCCCCAGCACTATATTAAAGATGTTTTGGGTTCGTTGCTGCTGTTTGAGCAATAGTTCTGGTATGGTAATCTCAAAATCAACAACACCGTTGTGACTCCTAGCGAGCAGCTTAGATATCACTTCAGCAGTAGGCTTCAATGCCTCACTTTCTCCTACTTGGACTACAAGTTTGTCCAATTGATGATAATTAACATTTCTCTGAGTTGTCTCTTCATCTTCAAGATCAAAACCTGTAACCAAGTCTCTGTTTTTAAACCTAACCAACATACTTTGGATAGGGATATAGACATCCATATTGAAGTCCCGGATACCCAGCTTAGAAATACTCTGCTCTGATACCAGTCGTTCTTCCATGATACCAATCACTTCTAGCCACTGATTACCACTTTTGATTTTTTTACCGATAGGGTTTTCTTTTGGAAAAAATTTACGCTGAACTGCCTTACCAATGATACAAACTGGATCTCCTTTTATTTTATTTGCCTCACTAAAAAGCTTTCCCTCTTCCAGTCGAAAATCTAAAACATCAAAGTATGCAGGAGTGATCCCTACCAATTTTGCAGACCGCCTAATCCCACCATAAACTACGTGAGTTTCTAAAACTACCTCAGGGCTTAGTTTTTCTATGTTGGGGATTGTTTTCTGGATGGATTCTACATCGATCAGCCGGAGTCCAGGTGAAAAACGCTTACGCTCACTTTCAAGATCACTTTCCTGACCTACATTCTCTTCCACTTGCTCCACAATTGGCTGAATCACAATATTATTCACCCCGACCAATTTGATTTGCTCCATGATTTCTTGCTGCGCACCATTTCCTATGGCCAGCATAGCAATCACAGCAGCCACTCCAAAAATAATCCCTAGTGCAGTCAAAAATGACCTCAACCTATTAGCAAATACAGCCTCCAAAGCGATGGAGAAATTCGCCATCAATCTTTCATCAATCAAAGGTTTTTTCACTGTCTCCCCCTTCTTCTTTCTGTCCGCTCTTCACCTTGATTTGATTCGGGTTGCTCTGGGACTTCTGAGGTTTCTTCCATAATTTTTCTTCTTTTACCATCAAGGTCCGCGAGTAATTTGACAGGCGCATCTTTGGCCCAGTCTGGCGTAGAAAGGAAAACTCGATCACCTTCATTGAGCCCCATTTCTATGACGATATCATTCAGATTGGCTAAACCTAACAACACCTCTTGTTTAGCTCCATTCTTTAGAAACACATAATTAATACTGTCATTATGTACATTGATGGCTTCTAAAGGCACATATTTCACATCTTCAATACGATCTACAATAATGGTATTGCTAGTCGTCATAGCAGGTCTTAATGAAGCATCACTTTCATTAACTTCTATCACCACTTCAAATACCTTGGCATCAGAGTTTGGCCTTTGCTGACCAATGTTAGCTACTCGGGTAACTTTCCCAGACAATCTCTTATCCGGAAATGCATCTAAACCAATCTCCACTGCTTGACCTATTTTTATTTTACGAATATCTACCTCGTTGATATAAGTTACACTTCTCATTCGAGACAAATCTGGAAGTGTTGCTACTACTGGATTCCAAGAACTTATCTGAGAGCCTGCCTTGATTTTACCTCCTCTACCAGATTGATAGATGACCATCCCATTCTGTGGAGCTTTCACAGTGAATTTCTCCAAAACCTCTTGCATTTGAGCTAACTCATTTTCATTCTCTCTAACACGAGCTGAAATCTCCACCATCCTTGCTCGTTCTTGAAGCCTTTTGACCCTGTATCTTTCTCTAGCTTGATCTAGATCTCTTTCTGCTTTTTCAAGGTTATATTCATTTTGCTTGATAATCGCAGGGGGCTCAAATTGAGATTGCTCCAAAACTAATTTCCTCTCTTGAACATTGTACTCAAGATTAGAAATATTATCCCGTTCCTGTCTCAAGACCAAAGAGGTATCTAATTGAATTTGCTCGTATTGCGCCCTACTTTGCTCTAGGTCTATACGCTTATCATCAAGTCGCCCAAAAAGTTCGGACTTATCTAGCTCGGCAATCACATCACCTTGCTTTACTATTGTCCCCTCATCCACCATACTTTCAATAGTGATGTTATTTACACGGAATCTTCTAGCCTCTAAAGGACCGAGAATCTCGACTGAATTAAGCGCTTCTAGTTCTCCGGAACTTGTTATTTCTACCCTAAAACTGCCTTGTTTGACATCTGCAAAAATATCAAAGCTATCTCCTACTGTACCCGAGAAAAACCTCCATACCACGAAAACCAATACAATGGCAATGGCTATACCAATATATGTTTTTTTATTTTTCATCTGATTTTTGTTACAATCTAGTATCTACAAATCTAATATTTTGAAATCCGGAAAATCTCCCAACGAGCATATTATACAGCCACTAGCATAAAATCAGGGCACATAGAAGATTCGTAGGCAAGCGACTCCAATTTTTGTCTCAACAATCCTTAAATTGCAAGCTAAATCAATTTAACTTCAGCAATAAGCTCATAATGAAATCAATTATTAGTTTTGTGATCCGGTATATACCTAGAAAATACCTTCAACTTGTATCACATTTTTTCCTCAGGGTTTTAGCTGTGTTTTACAAAGGAAAGCAAGTTCAGTGCAATGTCTGTGATCATCAATTCAGAAAATTCCTGCCATACGGACGTAAAGCAAGAGAAAATGCTCTTTGCCCTAATTGCTTGGCCTTAGAAAGGCATCGCTTGATGTGGCTGTTTTTACAAAAAGAAACTCCATTTTTCACTAAAAAATTAAAAGTTCTCCATGTTGCCCCAGAGCTATGTTTCATCGAAAGAATGAAAGCCTTGCCAAATTTGGAATACATCACAGGAGACATTGAATCACCTTTAGCCTCAGTCAAAATGGATGTGCATCAAATCCCCTTCGAAGACGAGAGCTTCGATGTGGTTTTTTGCAATCACGTCATGGAGCATGTAGATGATGATATTCGGGCCTGTAAAGAAATCAACAGAGTACTGAAAAAAGATGGCTGGGGAATTATACAATCACCAGTGTATGACTTACCCGAGACTATTGAAGATAAAACGGTCACAGACCCTGCTGAAAAAGAACGCCTCTTTGGTCAAAGAGATCATGTCAGAAAATATGGTAATGACTATGCAGTCCGTCTGAGCTTATCTGGACTTAAAGTTCAAGAAAATTTATTTGTAAAATCACTAGATCTTGAAACCATTAAAAAATATGCTTTACCTGATCAGGAAATTATTTTTTATTGTGAAAAAGGTTGAATCAACCTTTAAAAAATTTCTTTACAGTTTCACTTAATAATCCTAGACCATAAGCGCTGAGTTGTCCGAAAGATGTAATTACTGACAACACACCTACGATTAAAGAATTATTGCTCAGTGTTGAGTGAATTAAAATTGAAATTTTCCAAATCCCTAATAATACAATCCCTGAAATTAGTAGGTCAGAATCAGGAAAAACAAATATCCCTAACAATAAACAAAACCAATACAGCAAGAAAAAGAGTGGTAACAGATGGACAATTTTGATAGCGTCTGCATGAAATCGACTGATATTGATCCTATTCTGACCGAAGGTATAACTTTGCTTAAAAAAAGAAGCGAGTGTATTTTTTCGTTTATGGTAAACATAGGCTTCTTCAATCAACTCAAGTCGAAAGCCTAATTTTTTTAATCGCAAACTTAATTCTATATCCTCACCTCGGTTAGGGTCTATGAAACCTTTCGATTGATGAAAAGCTTTTCTGGACATCCCCATATTATATCCTCTAGCCTGATATTTTGAGACATCTTTAAGCTTTCCTCTGATTCCTCCCGTGGTCAATACAGAAGTCATGCTGTAGTTCATGGCTTTTTGAATAGGAGAAAAATCTAATCCAGCAGCATCAGGACCCCCAAATGCGTCCAATTCTCTTGACAAAATCGCTTCTTTAAGCACTCGGAAATATTGCTTTGGAATAATACAATCTGAATCAAATAAGACAAAAAAATCACCATTTGCCTGATTCATCCCATAGTTTCTAGCAAAGCCTTGTCCAATATTGGGTATAAAAAAATATCTAATCAATATTTGGCCTGAAAAATCAGCAAGTAAATTTTCGCATTTCTGTGTAGATCCATCCTCAACTATGATTACTTCCATTGGTTGCTCCTCTTGGAGAAAAAGACTTTGCAGTAATTCTGCTATTTCTTCTGGTCTATTGTAAACAGGAATGATGACTGAAAACTTCATCACTTATCAATATTGATCATTTCACTGATATTATAATCAGCCTTGCGGGAATTATTAGATGTCATCATCTCAGCCAAGAAACCAGTCAAAAACAACTGTACACCTACTATCAAAGCCACCAATGCGAGGAAAAATAAAGGTTGCTCCGTAATTTCTCTCACCTTGGTTCCTTTGTATAAACCGTAAACCTTTTGAAAAATAAGCCAAATCGTAATCAAAAACCCTGAAGAAAAGGAAAGTGTTCCCAAGCTTCCAAAAAAATGCATGGGCTTTTTCTTATACCTATTTACAAAGGAGACAGAAATCAAATCTAAGAAACCATTTAAAAATCGCTCAAGGCCAAATTTGGTCACACCATATTTCCTAGCTCTATGCTCTACTACCCTTTCTCCTATTTTAGAGAAACCATTCCATTTGGCTATAAGAGGGATATAGCGATGCATTTCCCCATAAATATGAATATTTTTGACTACTCTATTTTTGTAGGCCTTCAATCCACAGTTGAAGTCATGAAGTTTGATCCCAGAGATCCACCTAGTTACTCCATTGAAAAACTTGGAAGGTATAGTTTTAGAGATGGGGTCAAATCTTTTCTTTTTCCAACCAGACACCACATCATAATTTTCTTTTATGATCATTTGATAAAGTCCAGGGATTTCGTCTGGACTGTCTTGAAGGTCTGCATCCATGGTAATTACAACATCACCATCAGCCTTACTGAAGCCCATATCCAAGGCAGCAGATTTACCATAATTCCTAGTAAAACTAATCGCCTTGATGTTAGGATTGCTTTTAGAAAGCCCCTCAATAATTTCCCAAGAACTATCGGTACTTCCGTCATTGACAAAAATGATTTCATAAGAAAAGCCGTGGTCATTCATGACCCGGCTAATCCAATTATTTAATTCTGGCAAAGACTCCTGCTCGTTAAAAACAGGCACTATCACGGAAATATCAAGCATCTCTTTTGATTAATAGTCAAGCGACTTATCTCTTTTCTTGATAATGGCGCCAATGATCAAAGATAAGATAGCATAGCCTATCAAAGCAAATCCTTGAGACTTAATCAAACCAAATGGGGACACTGAATCATAAGTAGCTTTTCTCATTTCATCAATTTGCTCACTAGTCAAATTATCAGCTACCCCAAATTTCTCCATCATATTCATACTGGTTTCCAAAGCGGATTCAGCTATCACGTTGGGTAAAGATGGGTCTACTACAAAATAAAGAATCATCGTGCCTGCCAGTCCTATCAATCCCCCAATCAACATGCTAATGAAAGAGAAATTGAATGCCGGACCAAACTCCAAATAACCTCCTATGGACTTACGGTATTGGAGACCAAAATAAATAACAAGGCCTATTAAAGCCCCAAAATAAATAACAGTATAGGCTGTGCCTACCAATTGCTCAGGACTGACAAAATAAAAGATGAAGGTAATGATCACTGAGACAATTCCTAGAATTACTCCTGAATTTAGCCCAGCTTTTAGGGGCGTTTGCGTTGTTTCCATAATGCTATTTAGTTTAAATTTTTTCTCAAAATAATAGAAATAATAATTGTAAAAAACAGCCCAAAGATAATTTTCCAAATTAAATCATTAATTGAGACTTGGAAAACTGATAAATCTGAAATACTTTGATAGGTCAGGTCAAAAACCTCCTGTCCATATTGCTCGATAGTAAAGGCTTTCTTATCTAATGTGATTTGAAGCTTATTTTCCTTTATCATTTGAAATAATTCTGGAGCAAATATCAACCCGAGAAAAATCCCTAAAAAGCTTATTAATGCATTAGTCGCGTAAACTACAAACCCTACAGTCATTCCCTCGGCGAAACTTAGATGATTCTGATTGACTTTCCACCTCACAAAATATAAGGCTGCTGCAACAAAGACTGGTACAGAAACAAAACTAAATAGCTGGCTTGGCAGTGTTGGGTCTTGCCCAAGCATACCCATACCAAAAAAAGCAACTATGGAAAATATCGCCCCAAGTGCTCCTATTTTGAATGCATAAGAAAAGTATTTAGACATTACAATTTGTTTAGTTTATTCTTTTTTATCACAAATTTCACTTTACCCTGAAGGGTGGAATCCATCCATGGGTGATTTGATGAAAGAGACAGGTTAGATTTATGATTATAATGCCAATCTTCAGATGGATCGAAAATAGTTAAGCTATTGATTGATGACAGGTCCTCACCTAAGACCCTTCTAGGACCATCGGTGATTTTAGAAATCAAAAGTTCCCAACCAAATTCGTCACTAAGTTTGATCATAGCAGGCAGGAAGGTTTGTAATCCTATCATCCCTGGCTGAGCCAAATCAAACTCCATATGCTTCGCATCAAAATCCTGCGGCTGATGATTCGATACTAATGCGTCTATCGTGCCATCCTTAAGCCCCGCTACTAATGCTGTAATATTTTCTTTATCTCTAAAAGGTGGCATCACTTTAAAATTGGCATCAAAGGTCAGTAAGTCCTCATCACTGAACAATAAATGATAAATGGAAGTATCACAAGTAACGTCAAGTCCCTCTCCCTTTGCTAATCTAATGGCCTCAACAGCTCCCTTTGTGCTGATTGTCTGAAAATGCATCCTACCACCTGTGTATTTCAAAATATCAAGATTCTTTTTAACAGCAATTTCCTCAGCCAAACTAGGTATTCCTTTCATTCCAATCCTAGTGGAAATAAGGCCTTCATGCATTTGCCCAAACAAAGCCAACAAAGGTTCATAAGAGTGATCAAATAAAATACCATCGAATTTTTGAAGGTATTGAAGGACTTTTGCCAGTCTATCTGGATTTGAAAGTGGATGAAGCCCATCACCAAAAACAAAAGCCCCCTGAGCATTCAGATCCAAAATATCTGTAAAATCTTCTCCTTTATTTTCTTTTGTAATTGAAGTTTGTATCACTGCTTCGGTAAACCACCCATAAGTTTTATTTTTCAGAAACTGCAAATCACTTTTATTCTGAATTGCAGGATGGGTATTAGGCATCAATACAGCTTTTGAAAACCCACTAGCCTGTAACAAATCCCCCAAACTATCTAGACTTTCTTTATATTCTTCACCTGGCTCACAGGCCATACACCTTAAATCAACCCAACCAGCAGAACCAAAAAGTCCGGTGCAGTCCAGAGTTTGATCAATCTTTACGGATAAATTAGGAGCTGTTTTGATAAGGCTTTCACCATCAAAGATGTAATCATCTGGCTTATGAATGCCTTTGGAATCAATAAAACTTAGGGATTTCAGCAGGATAGTCATAAAGGATTGAGTTTGTGCAAAACTGCAACTTTATTCCCTAAAAAGGAAATAAGATACTGAGGGGTTTTTAAAAAGTTGGAAATTTGGACAGCCTGAGGGATTGTAAGATTGAAGGAATTGAAAATTGTAGATTGGGGTAAAAGTTGGGGAAGTTAGAAAGTTTAAAGTTGATTTTGAGCTAATGGAATTAGTTGATTTGGTTGATTGAGGGGTTAGTTGATTAGGTTATTAGGTGAATAGATATTAGGCTTGCAAGGGCTTGCCATATTGGATAGATAGTGGTCAGCCTTGTATCTGAGGAAAAATATTGTTAAATGATAATCCGTTAAGCCTATCTACGCCAGGTAGACGTGGGAGGATAGGGAATATACTGGTAACATACATTTAACGATGAACAATTTTAACGTTTAACAAATCTGGTTAGATTAAGATTTGGAAAGGCATATATCAACTTTATATAGCGAAGCATATATCATTCTCTATCCATGAAAATATAGCTATAGGGTAAAAAACACAAAAGCCTTTCAGTTTCCTGAAAGGCTTTTTGATAATGTGGCGGCGACCTAC
>NZ_FZOK01000018.1 GCF_900188245.1 Belliella buryatensis
GAAATCCAGAGGTTATTAGACCTAGGAATCGTAAGTAAAATTCATTGTTGGCAAATTGATCGCTGTGGACGTGACTTAAGGGATATTATAAATTTTCTACATTATACTACTGCCAAGAAGATCCCTGTTCATTTTATCAGCCAAGGACTTACAACATTAAATGAAAATGGTGAGGAAAACCCCGTCGCAAAAATGATGATTTCAATATTAGGGGTTGTAGCCGAGATGGAGAGAAAACTCATTTTGGAGCGTCAAAAAGAAGGGATTGCGATCGCTAAACTTAAAGGAAATGTTTACTTCGGTCGCAAACCAAATACCAAAGAAGACCCACTCCGTTTTTTGTCTAAACCACGAAATAAAAAAGCGATGGAACTACTTAAAAAGGGATATAAGGCCAGAGAAGTGTCTAAAATAATTGGGTTATCACCTAATACTGTTACAAAAATCAAGAAACTAATAAATGTTAAAGTATGACCTACGATGCAGTTGATTTCGTATTACAGTATGAGGAATTATTGGATAAAGTGAAAGAAATCATTCATCCTGATATGCATGATATGCATTTGATGTTGTTTAGATTCAGGTACCTCGATCCCCATGAACTCATTACACCTGATATGATATTTAATTCATCTAATCAAATGGTAAATTATTTAGCGATGCAGGTGTGGGTTGAGTTTAATGATTACGGTCATAGTCTGGAAAATTGAAATCGAAAAAGTTAGATGTAAATCTGACTTCCACCTAATTTTGCAGATTAAAATTCACTTTCTGGTGGCGCTGGATTTAGCGCTAATAGCATGCTCTATATTTTTTAAATTTATGTTCGAGATTCATGAATAGGTCAATCCCCACGTTTATAATTTCCGACAAAAATTCAGACCTATTTTTTTCAAGAAATCCATTTATTGGTATTGAAATCGGTAAAATGTTCTATTGGTAAGGGGTTTAATCAACTGGATTCACACATACTCTTACTACGACAAAAAACAGTCTACTGTATTGTCAAAAACATTGGTAAAACTTCATAGGAATCAGGCCTTCCCTTTTTCTTTTTTTTTGTTTATATTTTTTAATGTACAGGTTTGATAGTGAAGGATCTTACCAATAGTACATAAAGATTTTATTTTTCCCTGTCCGAGTAATCGTCCTTCACCGATGAAAAGATGGGGATTATTATTTTATGAATGAGCATGAAGAAAAAAGGTATTACATCACGATTGATCCAACACCACAAACAACTAAACCGCCGAAGACACGTAAGGTTGTAGGAAAAATTTCAAATAACCTGAATGTCGTTACAGGATGTACTATTAACGAGGTTGCTACCTTAGTTAATCAACCATATAGTTATACTTGGTCAGGTGGTATATTTAACGGCAATCCTGCAAATGGTAACTGGCAAAAACAATCTGTTATAGGACTTGATTTTGATAACAAAAAACTTAAGGTCACACCAGATATCGTAATAAAACGATTTGATGAAATTAGTATTACACCACAGTTATGGTACCGCACATTTTCATCAACGGATGATTTAATTAAATTTCGGGTATTACTTTTTCTAAATACTCAAATTGAAGACCATCAAATTCAAAACCTATTATTTACTGGACTACAAACCATGTTTCCTGAGGCAGATCCCCAATGTTTCAGTTTGGCCAGATTCTTTTATGGTGGTAAAACTCCTGAAATTATTACCTACCAACCAATAGATGCGATTAAACTATTTGAACATGTGTCTATTAATAAAATTTCTCAGGATAAGGGAAGAACTAGATCCATTTCCGCCCCCTTACAGGGATGTAGTTTTTTTATTGATCAACTGGAAGAAAATGGAGAAAAACGAACATTTCTATATAATAAGTATAGAAGTTCCTCTTTTTCTCCAAGTTCCAGTACACTGGATGGAAAGGGCGAGAAAATTAAAATTGATTGGAAGGTAGCTAGATCTAGAGTGAAGATACTGGACCAATTTCTAAAAGGTGAGTGGCTCTACCATGACCAATTGTTTGGATTGGCAACCAACCTGATCAACGTGAAAGGAGGAAGGAAGATGATGAAGGAGACCATGACCAAATTCAATGAGCAGGGTCTTACGCATTATACGGAAAACAATTTCAACATTCTTCCATACCTGAACATCATCAATTATCCACCGCAACCGATACATGCGTTTTCAACTTACCCTGAGGATGATAACGTGTATGACTTAATAAGTGAGGTGAGGGATCAGAGAGGAAAGATTGAAATAATTGAGAAAGTAAATAAAATTCAATTGGAGGAAGCAGAAACAAAACTCAATGAAGAATTCGAGAAGGTGATTAAATCGGGCAATACTGGAAAGATCCACCTATTTAAATTACCAACCGCTATAGGAAAGACCAAGTTGATCACTTCTGTTACTGGTTGTACGATTGCGTTACCAACGAATGCACTTAAGAACGAAGTAAAAGATAGAATGACTGTTGATTGTAATACCAGTCCTGATCCTGTGATTTTTGCTGATGATCGTATTAATAGAATGATTCAGTATTATTATTCAATTGGTAACTTCAAGAAGGCTGTTCGTATCATCTATGATATGGTTTCGAAAAACAATCATTACAATGTAAGTGAAGAAGATAAGATGATGGCACAGTCCTTCATTGATCAAGTCCAGTTAAGTCAGTCAAGTTTCGATACAGTCGTGACCACCCATGCTAGGGCATTACATACTGAATTCAATCATGATACCTTGATTTTTGATGAAGATCCATTAGGTTCCTTGATCCAAATCCAACAAATCAGGATTTCAGATTTAGTCCGATTGGAGTTGACCATGCAAAAAGATCGAAAAGATATAACCAATACGGTTAATCTCTTGCGTAACGCCAACCAATCCGAAATAACTGCCACACCATTGTTGGACGTTAAATTGGATGAAATGATTGAGAAAGTTTCAGATACCTATACGATGGATTCCAACTTATTTGGGTTCTTCGCCAGTACCTATTTCGTGAAAGATCGGCTGGACCCTGATTTAATTCACTATGTGGTAAAGAAAGAATTACCCCAAGACAAGAACATCATCATATTATCTGCAACGGTGAGTCCTTATATATATAAGAGTCTTTTTGGGGATAGAGTAGAAGTATTTGATGTGGGTGATGTGGTACAAAAAGGACAAGTGATCCAATACACCAAAAGATCCTTTTCCCGAAATTCATTGAATCGGTACGTGAAACAGATCAGTGATGAAGTTGGGGATAAAACGGTGATTACGTTTAAGTCTTTCACACATCAATTTGAAAATGGGGTAAAAGATATCTACTTCGGAAACTGTTCAGGATATGATACGTTGGCTGGTAGAGACATTACGGTAGTGGGTACACCGCACCGCAATAATGTGGAGTATCTGATGATTGCGAAGATGTTGGGAATTGAATTCAAGACTTCAGATACCTCAGTTAGTCGAAAACAGATCGATTATAATGGCTTCAGATTCATGTTCAACTGTTTTGACAATGAAGACCTCCGTGAGATTCAACTGGCACTGATCGAGTCCGACCTGATTCAGGCAGTTGGTAGGGCTAGAACTTTAAGAACACCGGCAACGGTTGAACTGTATTCCAACTTTCCGCTGAGGATTTCCGATAGGTTTATTTATTGAAATATAACGTTCTTAAAAATTGAAGGAAGATGTAAGTGGTTTTACTATCATCCTCTCAGGTACCACCAACTTCTTAACAATTTAAAGGAAGTTCTGAATCTCACCTTTCGTAAAATTACGATTTGTTAATGGGGTACTGTTTTCAACCAGTACACAAAAGTATTGGTTGTTTTTTTATGGATAATATCACCCTCAAATGAACGTGAATAACCCTGAATTCCTGAGATTGATACCGAATCAAACATATGTTTTTAAAATTTTTTAATCTGGAAATCAGCATGTTAAAATTTTATTATGAATTACATACAGGTAAGTTGTGATTAAAATTTGCACAACAATTTTATTCTCCCTAGCTTTGTTGTGTAAAAATAAAAGTCAACATGGATTTATTAATTGAAGTCACCAACACACCGGTCATCGAATGTTTACTTCTTCTCTTATTAACAGGAGATAATGGGAAGATAGATTGGACAAATAATCTAATTAAGGATTACAGATTACAATTCATGGAGCTGAAAGAAAAGTCTGAAGCAACTGAATTTATTAATCTAGTTATCCAAAGTAACTTGGAAAAAGAAGTTTTGGAGGATAAATCATTAACACACCTTCATATTAGACTTGAAAAACAAAAAAGAAAACTCCTAAAAACTTATTTTACCTCAATAAAACAAGAAAAAGAGTTTTTGGATGAATATGAATATGTTGGTGATTTCAATTCTCTTATTTCAAAGTATTTTCTTCAAATGAAAAGACTTCAATTAGTCATTCAACCTGATGTTCAGATTGCTACTAGTGTCCATTCTAAGTCAAAAATTACATATCTAACCGCCCGTGGTTTTTGGTTAAATGATAAAGGAGAGAGGGAAAGGAAGTATGTCAAATCCCTTGGTAGGTTAGATGAGTTCGATGGTGGTAAGAAAGATCCATTGGTCATAAAACTTGGAATTGAAAAAATCAGAGAGGAAAGTCTTAAGGACTACAATCAAAGATACCCAGACTAATGGGTGTTTTTTTGGGAACAATGTTGACCTTAAAAATATAACAACAATATAAGAGGTGTAATCACTTAACCCAGTTTTAGAGGTTTAAACTCCTCTACTGGGAAACCTATGCCCATATTGTCGACCTAAATAAAATAACAACAAATTACAATTTTATACTTCAAAACTATGATTACTTCCAAAATCAATGATACCCACGAGGTATCCATTCCTACTGTAACAGTAGAAGAGGTGTCTAATCAGACTCTTGGTATGTTAGAAGATTCACGATCAAACTGTTTCAAGTTGATCGGTGATCATGGTTACAGGATTCAACCTGTTGTGTATGCTCATAAATTCCCTGAAAACTTGGATACCTCGAAATTGAGACCAGTTTTGGAGGGAACAATGGTGTTGATCAAAATCCGCCAGGTTATTGAAGTAGAATCTCTTAAGTCTTTCTACGAGACTTGGTCTGATGAAGAAAAAGAGGAAATGATTACCTCTATTGAAGACCATGGACAAAAAGTTCCGATGATTATCAATCAAAAATTTGAGTTGGTTGATGGGTACCGACGAAAGTTTTGTATTGAACATCTTGGATTGGAAGATGTGTGGGTCATTATCAAAGATGTCGAAGCTTCAGAAGAGGAAAGAATCATACACAACAAATATCGAAAAAAAACGAAAAGTGATGAGGTAAAGGAGATTAAGACTGTTTTCAATCGAATTCCAAAAAGACAAGGTAAGAAGACACTTGGAGAAAAATACAATAGACATGAGGTGATTGCACGAGAACTTGGGAACAGATGGAAAGGTGATAAGACCATTAAAAAAGTTGAGGATATTATCAATAATGATCTTGAAAATGATACTCTTTTGACCGGGATTGTCACCCAAAAATGGTCAATTGATAAGTGTCATGAATATCTTGAAAAATGGAAAGATATCGACGAAGAGAATAGGTATGGGTTTACAGAAAGACTTGTGAAAGGTGAATTGGGTATTACCGAAGCCTGTAAATTGATTGAGTCACGAGACTCTCTCAATAAATATAAGGATACGTTCGTAATCCCAAATAAGTCATTTTCTTACAACATGAATTGTCTTGAAATTAAAAATAAGACAGAGTTCATCAATAAGGTAGATCTCATTTTCACGTCTGTACCGTATTACTCCCTTCGTTTTTATGAGAATGGTGAAGGGTATGACCAAGCAGGACATGAAGAGACACCTGAGGAGTATTGCGATCGAATGGCAAAAATCTTTAGAGAGGTTTCTGTGACAATGAAAGACACTGGTAATGTCATGATCAATATAGGTGAGACTTATGATAATGGTGTTGGACTTGGAATCGTAGATATGCTCAAAGATGCCATTGTTAGGAAAACTAAATTGGTGTACAAAGACAGAATTGTATGGTCAAAACCAAACCCTAAACCTCAGAATGAGCATGTACAAAGACCGATTAATAATTTGGAGTATATTCTTTGGTTTGTGGTAGACCCCAAAAAAGCTAAGTATAATTTGGTGACTTACACTCATCCTGAAAAAGTGAAGAAAATGAAAATTACCAATGGTGCTAAAGATGTGGATGAAAATGGAACGGTATGGAAGAAAGTGAAATCAATTTCTAAACCGTACCAAAAAATCATGTCCCATATTAAGGCTCAGGATGTACTTCATATGATTGAGTGTACTACAGGGAAAAACAATGAGGTATACAAAGTTTACAGCGAGGGAGGACCAGCAGTTATGGCGGAACTTCTTCCTTTCATTCCGATCATGATGACTACTGATGAAAATGATATTGTGTATGATCCTTTCGCAGGGACTAATGTCGTGGGTCGTTCATCTATCCTCTTGAATAGGGTCGCATTGTCAACTGAGTTGTCAAGAAAGTATCATACCATTGGATGTGGAGTTATTGAAAATGCTGTCAAACATTTCAATTCGAGTGATTTGGAATTGGTCAACTATCACTGTCTCCCTGAAAAAGGGGACAGTGGTCTCCTTCTTAATGCAGCTTAATATTTCCCAAAATCTTTAGAGTATTTTCTTACAGATAAATAAAAAACATGAACTCCTTCATTAAAAATACAACTCCAGAATATGCCCTTTATAAAGGTGCCAGAAAAAGACGTTTGTTCCTTTCCCGTGTTGAATCGGTTGTTAAGATTTCAAGTTCACAGAAATACAGACATTTGTACTTGTATTCACCTCCTGGACTTGGGAAAACATTCTCCGTTAAACATGTTTTGAATAATCTAAAAATCAATCATTTGGAATTGACGGGAAATACTTCAATGTATGCCTTTGGTATTATGTTGGCAGTAATTCAGTATAGAAACCCAAATCTCATTCCATTGACAATCTTTGTAGATGATTCGGATGAGTTGTTCCGAACGGAACCATCATGTAATGCCATGAAAAATGTGTTGGAGGGAGCAAATAAATTTACTTATGAAAAATCAATGGCCAATACGGAAGGTGATCTTACTGAACTACAATTGGAGGCTGTAAAGTTTTTCAGACATGAAGGAAGGTCTGGATTTGAAGTACCAACCCATAATTTGAAATTCATTTTCACTTCTAATAATCGTCTACCTCTCGACGAAGAAGTGGAAAAGGCCAGAAAAAAGGGAGCAGCCAAATCACCGTTGATTGTTCACCGAAACGCAATCAGATCAAGATGCAGAGTATTGGATTTTGACTTATCTAAGACGGAACATTGGGGTTGGTTGGCAGATGTGGCACTAAATACCAACTGTCTTTCTGAATTGGGTATAGATGAGAAGTCAACCAATGAAATACTCATGTACGTGTGGGAAAATTGGGATCACCTTAAAGAGAGATCCATTAGGGTTGTGGAAAAAATGGGATTGACGATTCTTGAACAACCACACAACTACGAGAAGTATTGGAGGATGGACTTTCTTCAGGTTGCCTAACATGGAAAAACTCCCAAAACATCTCAATATCGATTTAATACAATCTGAATTGAATCGGATCATGAACTCTGATTTTGTAATGAAGTCAGATAAAAAATTGGAACAATACCAAAACCTATCTGACAGATTTAAAGGGAAAAACAAAGGGATTCAGGCCTCAGGTCTGATCCCTTTTAACCGACCTGAGAATAGAAGTACATGTAAACTTACAAGAGAACAAGTGGAAGAAATTAGGAAAAAACATATCCCTAAGGTATATGGTAAGGCCAAACTTGCCAAGGAATATGGTGTATCACGATCAGTAATCTACAGAATAATCAAAGGTCAATCATGGAAATAAACTCTTAAAAAATATGATCATCATAATTTATGAAGACAGTTAATTTAAAAGAAGTCTCTTCCAATTTAGAAGATGAACGAATAAATTCAATAGCAATCCTTTTATATGAGTTCGCTGAAATTGAATATCAGTACTTTTTGGAAAAAAACGAAAATATAGGTGCAGCAAAAGAGGATAAGAATCTGGAAATTGGCCAAAATCAAAAAACAGCAGCCTGATGAAAAATGTCATTACTTATTCTCGTGTCTCGACCGATGAACAAGCCCAACAAGGATATTCATTGGACTATCAGGAACAGACTATTCGAAGGTTCTGCGAACTAAAAGAGTATAACGTTATTCAGTCTTTTCGTGAAGACCATTCTGCAAAGGATTTTAATAGACCTGAATGGAAAAAGATCATCAAATTGATCAAATCCAAAGAAAAACAAAAAGACAAGATTACCGCTGTGGTAATACTAAGAGCGGATAGGTTTTCAAGAAATCTCTTGTTGTCTCTGATGGAGAAAGCCAAACTTACTGTTCTCGGGTGTGATGTGGAGTTTGTTGAAGGGGGGATAGATCTCACAAGTCCTGAATCATTGGTCGTTGAGGCTATTCAATACGCACTGCCACAAGTTGAGAACGAAAAACTATCTCTTAGAACCAAAGAAGGATCATATCGGTGTCGTTTATCTGGAGGATGGACAGGTTCACCATTACGCGGATATAAACCGATAAGGTTGGAAAAGTATCCTTCGATGGCGTTTAATGAACAGGCGAATTTGATAAGAGAAGCATTCGAAAAAATGGCTTCAGGTTTATATTCAGCTGATCAGATCCGAAGGTGGTTGAATGGAAAAGGTATGAAAATAACAAAAAACCAATTCCCCAATATCATTAGGAATGTTGCATACACTGGAAAAGTAGTGATAATGCCATTTAAGGATCAACCTAAAAAGATTGTGGATGGTCTTCATCCGCCACTGGTCAGTGAAGAACTATTTGCGACAGCAAATGACGTCTTGGACGGAAAAAAACGAAATATGGATTTCAAGAGTGACAAATCAGAACTCTATCCATTGAAAGGTTATTTAAGATGTTCTGAACATGGTAGAACACTATCAGCTTATGGTGCAAAGGGGAGAAATGATATCTATCATTATTACGTGTGTACAAAAAATGGTTGTCCAAGATATCCAGTTCCATGGACACATGATGTAATAGAAAAAATATTAGAAAAGATTCAGTTTTCGGCTAAAACCATTTCTGACTATAAGAAAGTTTTGGTCAAGAAATTTGAATCAATGGATGTTGACCGAAAACACAAATTAAGGAGTTTAGAAAAAGAATTAGAAGTTCTAAAAGGTCGTAAAACCTTTTTACAGAATGAATATTTGGAAGGTAAAATTGATGCTAGTGATTATAATGAGTTGAAATCGTCAGTTGAAGTAAAACTCTTTCAAATTGATAGTGAACTTTCAAATCTAAGAAGTCAAAAGACCCCATTTAAAGACTATCTGGACAACGATATCAAGTTAATGGAGGATTTGGTTGGATTTTATAAGAAAGCGGACGGCAGGACCAAAAAAAAGATTCTGGGATTAATCTTTGCTGATAAGATTGAATTTGATGAGGACAAAAATCCAACATATCAGTTTACTCCTCCAATCAAAGCACTCATTCAAATCTCAGAGGACGCAGACAAAGACAATGTATCGATGGGTCAATTGGAAACATTTGTAAAAGGCAGTGGAGATTTCAAAGTTCTTCGGACATGATCAATTCGAAAAAAACGAAAAGTAAGTAACTACCTTCTAAACCTTGAATCAACAATACGTTTTGACTTTCAATCAGTTACAACCTTCAGCTGCAGCTTGGTACTTTTTGTCAAGATGGACTTTTAAAAAAGCTGCAACCATCCAAAAACCTTGTTTAAATGAAACTGGAGGGGTTAAAAACAAAAAAAGAGGTCGATTCTGACCTCTTTTTTGAATTGGCTCCCCCTCTAGGGCTTGAACCTAGGACCCCATGATTAACAGTCATGTGCTCTAACCAACTGAGCTAAGGAGGAATTTGTTGTATTTGTTAAACCCGTTTGTCTAACGTGATGCAAACATAACAGGTTGCTTCATTTTTTCCAAACTAGACCCTCAAAAAAAATGTATTTTTCAGCCAACAAAAGCTATTTCTATTCAAAATCAGGAACTTATTTTTTCAATTTTCTCCAGTTCTGGTACTTTGTTCAAAAGCATGTTGTAAATAGCAGTAACTCCTAACACCATCAGCCCAGCTATTATAGCCAAACCCACATTGTAATAGGCAGGAGCTGACAAAGTCAATCTGAGGAATATAGTCGCCAAGGCAAATGAAGAATAACGGAAAAGATTGAAATATTTGGTCGTATACCGCAGTGAAAACAAGAGAATAAAGACATCAGTAAATATCAATAAGGTATAAAACAACTTGATGCTATAAATAAACTGATGTGTCTGATAAGTCGAAATCACATCATAAACTCCCAATCCAAAAAAAGAAATCGTCAAATATATAGATAGCAACTTTTTGATTCCTATAAACCCTTTTTGTTCCTCATGGCTTTGAGTAATCCGAAGATGCCTTTGATTCTTATAAAAAATCCCCGTAATGAAAAAGATCAGTATAGCCCCGAAAGCGTCAGATATGATCGGAAGCAATTCCATGACAAATTCTAATTCCCAATTTACAGATTCCAAGTAATGTCCAAACTCCTTGAATGCATCTCTAAGTAGCACCAATGATATGATTTCGAACTGCTTTCCTACTGAATCAGCAACTGACTTAGGAATCAGGAAGATCAAGCCCAGCACTTCAAAAATCAACAATACATTGAAAGCTAACTCAATAGCAAAGAAAGGACTGAAAAGGGCATTGTATACCCAAAAACCTAAATAATTCAATAACCCCAATAGTAGCCCAAACAAAAAGAAGCCTAGCACAATATTGCTGATCACTTTGGAAACTGTTGAGCCTTCCCAATGACTATCTAGGTAATCAAACGCTTTGATTTGCAATTGGAAGAAGGAACGCAACATAACCCGAATTTAAATCACTAACAATAAAGCAATTGCTAAAGGTAATTGTTCAAACTTAAATCTAATTGCAACAAAGGTCACATAGGAAGTTCTAGCATTTCTAAAACAGATTCCAAAGACATTCCTCCGGGATTCAAACCTAACTTTCCTTCTGGAATTTCAACATTTAGCTTTTCAAAATAATTAATCCAAATCGGAAATAATTCTCCAGTATCTGGATCTTTGTAGGTCATTGGCTTAGGAGTAAATAAATCTTCCCCCCCATTAGCTGCTTTGAAAGCGAAATGAATCAATTCGGAACAATAATAGGCCTCATTTTCAAAATCAAAAACAGAATCATAAGGTTTGCCTAGATGCTTTTTTGCTTCCTCAATGGCTTTTGGAACCAAATCTTGGTATTCAGATTTAAGTCTTCCTACCATGACTTTTGGTTTTCCTTCACCGTCGAGGTGTTTGTTGAGAAAATCATCCAAAGGTGTCTTGGTTACCCCTGTGCCAATGGCTTCTAGCACATACCAACGGCCTTCTTCCTGTATCAAAAGTCCATTATGGGAAAAATCTCTTCCCTGATATCCTTGGGTCACCTTTCTGATCGCATCACAAAAATCTCCACAATCGCCATCCTGAAATAAAATATCTCCTTCTTGCCAAAATTCCTGCTGTCTGCATGAAGCTAGAAATATCAGAGTCAACCCAAATACAAATAGAGCTCTTTTAATCATACCTTAGTTGATTTAAACTCAGATGACCATAAAGAAAAACAATAAAGAAACTCCTAATACCAAAATCATTTGCTTGGCCTTGTCCTTTGTTTCCTCTTGGATTTTACGCTTTCTCAATACAAGAACCGCTATACTCAACCCGAAAAACTGCAAAGCTACCCCAACTCCGTTCAAAGGTCCCATAGGAGCTTGTAATAACTCAAAATAAGTATTGGCCAATGCTAATAAACATAAGGCAATTCCAGTTGCTCCAAATAAAAACGAGCGCTGCAACAAGAGCTTCTCGTCCTTTTCCATCCAATTCATAAGTACTTATTTACTTGAGTTCTTTTTTCTTTCTTTGAAATACTTGTCTATTGCATCAAGGCTCAGTGCATTGAAAGTCATGTCTGCAGTAAGTCCTCCTTTCCTTCCTACCAGTACTCCATAGCGCATATCTGCATAACCTTCCATAGCATGGGCATCAGGATTGATGGAAAGCTTCACTCCTTTTTCTAAAGCATAATGAACCCACCTCCAATCCAAATCTAGCCTCCAAGGATTAGCATTGATTTCAATCACTACCTGATTTGCCGCACATGCTTCTATGATTGCCTGATGATCTATTGGGTAGCCTTCCCTTCTTAGTAACAATCTTCCAGTAGGGTGTCCAAGTATGGTTGTATAAGGGTTTTCAATGGCTTTAAGTAATCTTGCCGTGGCTTTTTTTCGATCCATACTCAAACCTGAGTGAATAGAAGATACGATAAAGTCAAAACTAGCCAATACTTCATCAGGATAATCCAAGCTACCATCAGTCAAAATATCACTTTCTATTCCTTTGAATATCTTGAAAGGGGCGAGTTCTTTGTTCAATTCATCAATTTCACGATGCTGCTTTGCTACTTTCTCAATATCTAGTCCTCCAGCATAAGATGCAGTACGGCTGTGGTCAGAAATTCCTAAATATTCATAACCCAATTCCTTGCAATATTCGGCCATCTGTCTCAAGCTGTGCTTTCCATCGCTATAAGTAGAGTGATTATGCAGAATCCCTTTAAGGTCTTTTTCTTCCAAGAGAGATTCTTCCTTTTTGGCCCAATCAAACTCAAAAAAACCTTCTCTTAATTCTTCTGGGATCCAATTCAATCCTGCCGATAGATAGACTTCCTTCTCTGATTGGAAGTCACCTGTTTTTAATATATCCGCAAATGGAAGGTTTCCTTCCATTGGATAGAGTAAGTGTGCCTTACTTCCTGTTCTTAAAATTTTCTCTTTAATAAATTCATCCTTGGATGTCAGATGAATCACCAAGCTAAGTTCTGGATCTAGCAGTTTTCCCCTCCACTTAAATGGGCTACTTTTTTTCTCGTTGATTACTATACCCTGGATTTTGGCTAGTCCCTCAAACACTCCTTTCCTATCAGCGGTGGCTACTAAAAACTCTACCTCTGTGATGATTTCAAGTTTCCTAGCAAACTCACCCACTGTAACTATATCATTGATCCAATCTAATTTTGCTAAGTTATTTAACAAATCATCGACAACATCTTCAATATCTGCATAAAGCCATTTGCCTTGATTGGCTGCTTTGAATTCCAGAGCCTGGATGATGCTTTCCTGTGTTTTTTCACCAAAACCTTTAATCTTAGCAACCTGACCTGACTGACAAGCCTCCATCAACTCGTGAGTAGAGGTGATATTCATTTCTTCCCAAAGGACTTTGACCTTTTTTGGTCCCAGGCCTTTTACGTCTAAGACTTCAAGAATACCGCTTGGTGTTTTTTGTAACAATTCCTCCAAATAAGCATTTGTACCTAAGTCACTTAGAGAATAAATTACTTCTGCAATACTTTTTCCTATACCGCCTATTTCTTGTAGCTCAGCAATACTTTTTCCCACGATTTGGATATCCTCTCCACGTTCCAAAGTATTCACTGCAGACTGATAACTCCTGATTTTAAATGAATTTTCATCATGCAACTCCATAAGTTTGATGATGAGTTTTAATTTTTTTATAATTTCTTTTTGATCCAAGGCTTCAAAAATATTGGTTACAGATAAGGACAAATGTCAGGATTAATTGTTTTAAAATAAAATCTTAAGGTGTATCTTAAGCATCAATCATTGAAAACTTGTTGCCACCCTTTCTGTTTAATGAAAAATGTCTCATAGCTGAATTAAGAATTTATGAAATATATACTCAGCATCTTTTTAGCAATCTATCTCTTTTCGCCAGTAGTGGCTCAGGTTGATTTTGTCCAAAGACTTGAAATGGAAGTCAAGTTTGGGGAAAGTGATTATATGACCATTTTTACAGAAAGTGGACTAATTGCGTTCAGAACAAATAAAGACAGAAGTTCCAGTAGTCAGCCTATTTTTGAAATATTTAGTACAGATTTTAATCTTAATAAAGGAGCGATGAATACGATTCCTGTAAAACCTGGGTATGATTTAATCGGATATGACTGGAATGATGGTAGCTTTTATGCCCTATTTCAAAAAGGTAACTCTTATGCTAGTAAAGATCGATATATCATCAAAATAAAGCTTTCTGAGGAAGCGAATTTGGAATATGATATGTCCAACGTATTGGATATGGAGCTGAAGGAATTTTTTGTCTTGGGGGAAAAAATTGTATTTATGGGGGATTCGGAATCACTACCCGTCATTCAATTTTTTGATATAGAAACGAGCAATGTGATCACCGCGCAAGGAATATATTCTAAAGATTCAAAGATCCTCCAATTACGCAAAGATGAAGAACTTGGTGTAATTGATGTGCTGTTGAGTAAACGAGATCAATATAAAGTCAAGCAAGTATTCGTGATTACTTTTGACCTTGAAGGCAACAAGCTTAGAGAAATCAACCTTAAAGGTCTTGATGACCCCAAAATGGAGATCATAGAAGGGATACTGACCCCCTTCCAAGAGTATCAACAAGCTTTGATCGGAACTTATGGAAAGAAAAAGCAAGAGGCTTATCAGGGGATTTATATGTCTGAAATTAACGAGTTTGGAGAAATCACTAGTAAATACTATACACTCGAAAATCTAGAAAACTTTTATAATTATCTGCCTGAAAAAACCAGACAAAGAAGAATTAGAAGCTTAGAACAAAATCTAAGTAAAGGTAAAATCCCTACTATCAAGCCTGCTTTTTCCTCACGAGAAGTTATCACACTAGGAAATGGGCACCTGATTTATAGTGACCTTTTCACAGCCAATAATCCTAGGTATTTCCCTCGAGATGGTGTCTATGCCAATAGTTTTTACAGAATCAATCCGTACAGCCCTTTTTACAACAATATGTTTTATGATCCCTATTTTGGATACAGAGGTATGCCGTATAACCCCAACTTCAATACCTCAAGAGAGGGAGAGTATAAATTTCATGCTGCTCAAATTATACTACTAGATAACAATGGTGACATCGTCTGGGATAATGCTCTCCGACTACCAAGTAAGACTACCAACAACCCAAGTAAGTTTGGGGAGCTTAGTTACGATGGAAAGAAATTGCACTTTATGTATCTAGAGGGAGAAAAGCTGGCTTTAAGCTATATAGAAGATGGGGTAGTAATTTTCGAAAATGAACTTTTCGATATAGAACTCATCAACGAAACAGAAAGAATCAGGGATACGCAAGTGAGAAGTTTGATGCTATATTGGTGGTATGACAACAATTACTTATTGACAGGAAAGCAAAATATCAAGTACCAAGACGAAGATGGCAGACAGCAAAACAGAGATGTATTTTTTATTACTAAAATTGCTGTCGATGGGGCATTGTTTGATTTTGAAGACAGTAAATATAACTCAAACTAATCTATTGCGTAATAAAATAGTGAGTGGTTAAATTTTTAAAAAAAAAGATTCTTTATGCTTAATAAATCAACAGTCTTCTTATCCTGCTTTTTACTATTTATACAATCTACTTTTGCTCAAATAGAAATAGAAAATAAACTTGATCTTGATGTAAAATTTTCAGAATCAGACTTTATAACAATTAATACTTATGAAGGGGTTATTGGATTCAGGTCATATGTGAATCAATCAAAAGGTCCCATTTTAGAAGTTTTTGCAACAAATAAAGGTTTAGATATCACAAAATCCTATCAAGTTCCACTTCAGACTTATTACAGTATGGTAGGGTATTATTTATTTGATTTGAAACTTTATTTGATTTTTGAAAAGAGAGATCTCAGTGAAACAAAAAGATATTTGATTGAAGCAGATTTTCAAGAACAGCGCACCAAACAATACTCAATCGATAATCTGACTGAAATGATACTGAGGAATTTTATGGTCATAGATAGAAAGGTAGTTTTACAAGGAGAATTAGACCAAAGTCCCGTTTTACAATTATTTGATTTAGAAAATGGAGAGATAACAACTTTGCCAGGAATATTTTTTTATAAGGCTAAAGTCTTACAGCTTCACCATGATAAAAATATTGATTATTTCAATGTCTTAATCAGAAAGGAAGTTATCAATAAAGTTTACGAGTCATCACTTATTTCATTTGATACCAATGGAAATTTAATTAGAGAAATTACATTAAATAATCCAAATGAGAAAAAAATGGAATATATAGAATCAATACTTTTTTCAAGCGATAATTTAGACGAATCCTTGATTGGGACATACGGCCAGAAGAAAAAGTCAGCTTATTATGGGTACTATCAGAATACGATTGAGGATTTTGGAAATCAAAATATCCAATTTTTTAACCTATATAAATTTCCCAAATTTTATAATTACCTACCTGAAAGAAAAGCTAAAAGACTAACCAAAAGACTTGAGAGAAAAAAAGAAAACATTAAAAGCCCGAAACTTAAACCTTTAATAGCAGTAAGGAAAATAGTCGAACATGAAGATTACCAATTGGTGTATTCAGAAACGTTTACGAGTAGAGATGTTCTTTATTATCCTAGAAGAGGTCGTTATGCCGATTATTCTGCCTTAAGGATGGGATCCATCACACCTTCTCTTGTGGCATTCAATCCAATACCTAGAGGACTAACGAGAGGGGATAGTTACAGACTCCACGCAGGTAGTGAAACTTTTACCAATAATTTTATAGAAAATTTCAGGTATGTTTCAGGACATCTATTTTTAAAAGACAAAGAGGATAATATCATATGGGATGATGCCGTTTCATTGAAACCCTCAGGATCACATTTCCCAATCAAAATAGGAGAAGTCAACATTATGAACGAGAACGAGCTTCATCATATTTATAATGTTGAGAACAATCTTTTCATTCATTTTTTCAATCCTATAAATGGGACCAAGGAAAAATATGAAGTCCTTGTCACAGGATTGAACAACAATGAGGAATTAGTCGGAATCAAGCGAAACAGTTCAAAAATCGTTCATTGGTATGAGGATTACTATCTTTTCTCGAGCACTCAAAGAATTAGGTACACAGATGATGATGGAAATAGAAGTTTAAAAGATATCTTTTCTTTATACAAAGTAAAAATTCATAGAGATCAATTCAATCAAATTGAAAGATAGATTCTTTTTGAGTCTAGAAGGTTACTATTTAATGCTTAAAAAAAGGCGTTTTGACTTTAAATTGAGTTGAAAACAGAAAACTCTCTATTGATAATCTGACACTGTCAATATCTCTATCCAATAGAATAGGAAGATTCTTTAAAGTAAAGCACGGAAGTAAAAAACTAACTTACTGTTATGAAAACTACTACTTAGTCACATTTAAAGGGATGATTGATTCTATAAATAGAATTGCAAATGGCACATAAAATAACATAGAAGTCTTCAGTGTATCAAAAATAGAAGTAAACGCAGATTGAAATTGTTTGAATATCAAACAAAAAGCGTCCGACAAAATCGGACGCTTTTCTAACCATAAACGAACTCTAAATATTACTCCTTACTTAATTAACTGCCGCACATTTCACAGTCATCAGGATTATCTAATGAACATGCGATAGCATCTTGCTTTTGTTGTGTCATAGTCAAGTCAGAAGATACAGGCTGTGCCTGAGAGTCAACATTCAATGCTGCCTTATCTACTGTAAACTGAATAGCACTTGTTGCGGCCTGTGATCTCAAATAATACATACCTGTTTTCAGTCCTTTCTTCCATGCATAAAAATGCATAGAAGTCAATTTTCCAAAATTAGGGTCCTGCAAGAACACATTCATACTCTGAGATTGACAGATGTATGCTCCTCTATCTGCGGCCATATCAATGATGTTTTTCTGAGATATTTCCCAAACAGTTTTATATAAATCCTTGATGTTTTGTGGAACTCCAGGGATATTTTGTACAGAGCCATTAGCTGCTATCAACCTATTTTTCAAGTTGTCATTCCACAAACCTAAATTAATCAGATCTCGCATCAGGTGCTTATTCACCACAATGAACTCTCCAGACAAGGTTCTTCTGGTATAAATATTTGAAGTATAAGGTTCAAAACATTCATTGTTACCTAGAATCTGAGAAGTAGAAGCCGTTGGCATAGGGGCCACCAAAAGTGAATTTCTGATACCGTACTTTTTCACTTTATCCTTCAATTCTGACCAATTCCACCTGCCAGATTTAGGAGTTACACCCCAATGATCAAATTGGAACAAGCTCTGAGACACTGGTGATCCTTCATAGGTTTCATAAGTCCCTTCAACTTTTGCCAATTCCATGGATGTTTCCATCGCTGCAAAATACATGGTCTCAGCAATGTCTTCATTTAGTCTCCTTGCCTCTTCAGAATCAAATGGCATTCTTAAGAGAATGAAGGCATCAGCCAAACCTTGTACGCCAAGACCAATTGGCCTATGTCTGAAATTGGATCTTCTTGCTTCTTCTACTGGGTAGTAGTTGACATCTATGACCTTATTGAGGTTTCTTGTTGCTACTTTAGTGATTTCGTAAAGCTTTTGATGATCGAAATATTTTACACCATCCTTTCCTTCCAACACAAACTTAGGGAGTGCTATAGAAGCTAGATTACATACAGCAACCTCATCTGGAGCAGTATACTCGATGATTTCAGTACACAAGTTGGAGGACTTGATTGTCCCAAGGTTTTTCTGATTGGATTTCATATTTGCTGCATCTTTGTACAGCATGTATGGCGTTCCAGTCTCTATTTGGGATTCTAATATTTCGAACCACAACTCTTGCGCTTTTATAGTCTCGCGAGCAAGTCCTTCTCTCTCGTACTTTTCATATAATTTCTCAAACTCAGCACCGTAGCAGTCCGCCAATCCAGGTGCTTCATTTGGACAGAACAGAGACCAGCTTTCATTCTGCTCCACACGCTTCATGAACAAGTCTGGAATCCACATGGCGTAAAACAAATCTCTAGCTCGCATCTCTTCTTTACCATGATTTCTCTTCAACTCCAAGAAATCCTTTACATCAGCATGCCAAGGCTCCAAATAAATCGCAAAGCTTCCTTTCCTTTTTCCTCCACCCTGATCTACATAACGGGCAGTCATATCAAAGTTTCTCAACATCGGAACGATGCCATTAGAAACACCATTGGTTCCCTTGATGTAAGAGCCTTTTGCTCGTACATTATGAATAGAAAGACCAATGCCACCGGCAGACTGAGATATTTTGGCACACTGTTTCAAAGTATCATAAATACCATCAATACTATCATCCTTCATTGTCAAGAGAAAACATGAAGATAGCTGTGGCTTAGGTGTACCAGCGTTGAAAAGTGTTGGTGTAGCGTGTGTAAACCACTTTTCAGAAAGCAAGTTGTAAGTTTCGATTGCCGCTTCAATATCTTCTTTGTGAATTCCCACCGATACACGCATCAACATGTGCTGAGGCCTTTCTACAACTTTCCCATCCAATCGAGTCAGGTAGCTTCTTTCAAGCGTCTTAAAACCAAAATAATCGTAAGAGAAATCCCTATTATAATCAATGGCCTCGTCGAGCTTAGCTGCATTTTTCTTTATAATACCATAGACATCCTGGGCAATCAAAGCCGCATTTTCACTAGTCTTGGGGTTGATGTAAGTGTACAATCTTTTCATTGTATTTGAAAAAGATTGACTTGTGGTTTTGTGAAGGTTAGAAATCGCTATCCTCGCTGCCAAAGTTGCATATTCCGGATGCTTTACAGTAAGAGAAGCACAGATCTCGGCAGCCAAGTTGTCAAGCTCTGTAGTAGTCACACCATCATACAAGCCATCGATTACCTTTTTGGCAACCTCAATGGGCTGAATGTATCTATTATCCAATCCATAGCAAAGGTTTTCTATCCTTGCGGTGATTTTGTCGAATCTTACAGATTCTCTTCTTCCGTCTCTTTTGATTACTAGCATGATATCTTTGGTTTGGGCTTTAAAAATTTATTAGAAATCTTCTCCAATGGAGAATTTTGGGGAGTCACTTATTTCTGTGGACTTCATGACACCTGCCTTCTGGTAATCACCTACTCTTTTTTCAAAAAAGTTAGTTTTCCCTTGTAGAGAGATCATATCCATAAAGTCAAACGGATTGGTGCTGTTCCAAACTTTCTCACAGCCCAATTCCATAAGCAATCTATCGGCTACGAACTCTATATATTGACACATCAAGTCAGAGTTCATACCAATCAGTCTTACAGGTAAAGCATCAGTTACAAATTCTTTTTCAATTTCAACAGCATCTTTAATGATCATGGTTACTGTTTCTTTTGGCAATTGATTATTGACATGCTGCGTGTAAAGATGGCAGGCAAAATCACAGTGCAAGCCTTCGTCTCTTGAAATCAATTCATTTGAAAATGTTAATCCAGGCATTAAACCACGCTTCTTCAACCAGAATATAGAGCAAAAAGAACCCGAGAAGAAAATTCCCTCGACAGCAGCAAATGCAATCAAGCGCTCTTGGAAACTGCCATTATCAATCCATCTCAGCGCCCAGTCTGCTTTTCTCTTTACACAGTCTATGTGTTCAATGGCATTCAGGAGTTTATCCCTTTCCTTTGCATCTTTGATGTAAGTATCAATCAACAAACTATAGGTTTCCGAATGGATATTTTCCATCGCAATCTGAAACCCATAAAAGAACTTTGCTTCTGTGTATTGCACCTCAGCTACAAAATGCTCCGCAAGGTTTTCATTTACGATTCCATCACTAGCAGCGAAAAAAGCTAATACGTGGGAAATAAAATGTCTTTCTCCATCATTTAGATTTTTCCAGTCATTTAGATCTTGACTCAAATCGATCTCTTCAGCAGTCCAAAAACTAGCCTCTGCTTTCTTGTAATACTGCCAGATATCGTTATGCTGAATTGGAAAAAGGACAAAACGACTTTTGTTATCCTGAAGAATTGGTTCGATCTGTTGCATTTTTATAATAATTTAATGATTGAAAGCCTCGTCTCTAAGACTTTAAACATGATTTACTCCGACGTGCTAGGGCTTAAAAGGCAAAAAGATTCACTTGCCTCTGAACAAATATGGACAACAATTTTGAATAATAAAACCCGAAAACAGGCTATTTACTTAGTTTTTTGACCATTATTCAAAATACTTTAATTAATTGATTTACAAATTTTTAAATATATTATAGTATAACTTTAATTAAATCAAATACATCAAGATCACGCTTTTGATCTTTTTGAAAAAAAAATAAAAAAATATTTTTGGACTAAAACCAAGAAAACTTTGACCGTTGGTCAATTAATTCCCTTCAGAAGGAACTCTTTGAATGAATATCAATAAAAAGCTAATGAATAGCTGTAAATCAATTATCTTTGAAAGAAATAAAGGTTGAAAACCTCAGTAATCACTAAATTATCGTCCAATTTTATATACTTATTTTTTTGTATGAGGTAGACTTCCTATATTTGCACCTCAATTTGATAAAATAGTTTCAAACAAATTCTATGTACGCAATCGTTAACATCGCAGGTAAGCAGTTCAAAGTAACTAAAGATCAGTACGTCTATGCACCAAAATTGCAAGGCGAAGCTGGCGCTTCCGTGGAATTTGACCAAGTATTGTTGGCAGATGACAATGGTACAGTGTCAATCGGTGCTCCAGTAATCGCAGGAGCAAAGGTATCAGGAAAGATTCTTGATCATGTAAGAGGTGATAAAGTAATCGTCTTCAAGAAAAAAAGAAGAAAGGGTTACAAAAAGAAGAACGGTCACAGACAAGACTTCACTAAAGTATTGATCGAAAATATTGTATTATAAGAATTCCTTCAGGAATCAATAAACATTAAAGATTATGGCTCACAAGAAAGGTGTCGGTAGTTCCAAAAACGGAAGAGAATCACATAGTAAGAGACTAGGTGTTAAGAAATTTGGCGGTGAATCAGTAATTGCTGGTAATATCATCGTAAGACAAAGAGGTACTAAACATCATCCAGGAGAAAACGTAGGTCTAGGTAAAGATCATACGCTTTTCGCTACTGCTGATGGAAAAGTAGAATTCAAAAAGAAATTTGATGGTAAATCGTATGTTAACGTAGTTCCTGCGGAAGCATAATTAATACAATCAATAAATTATAAAGAGGATTTGTTTAGACAAGTCCTCTTTTTTTTGTCCGAACAAACCAACACCATCAATGTAATTTTTATTTGATTACTCCTGTTTTCATTTGATATTGGATTTTGATCAAAAAACTTACTAAAATCCAATCATATGAATTTAAATAAATACAGTATCATTTTATTACTAATGATCTTGGTGGGAAACAGCTATGCCCAAAAAAAGCTATTACAATTGGAGGACTATAGCAAATGGTCTAGAATAGTCTCTCCTACTACATCATCAGATGGAAATTGGTTTGCTTATGCCTTGCGCCCCAATGGAGGTGATGATACACTTCATCTCAAGTCCTTAGCTTCAGAGAAGCTAGAAAGGATTCCTTATGCTTCCTCTCCAACTTTTTCAAGTAGCAACGCTTATTTTGCTTATCTAACAAGACCAAACAAGGCTGAAACAGAAAAATTAAGAAAAGCTAGAAAACCTGTACCGACTACAGCCCATGTTAAATCCCTTAATTCTGATCATAAATTCTCAGTTGAGAGAGCAAATAGAATGGCTTTTTCAAATGATGGGAAGTTTTGGGCGGTATTGAAAGACAAGGCTGAGAATGCAAAATCGGATGTAAGGGGTTCTGATTTGGTCTTGTATGATTTATCGACTAAAACAGCCCTCAACCTGGGAAATGTTGTAGAATTTGCTTTTAATCAAAAAAGTAGCCACTTAGCTTACCTAGTAGATGCAGAAGATCAAATAGGTAATGGTGTTTTTATTCTTGACCTTAAGAGCATGGCTACTAAGAGTCTAGACAGTGACAAAGCTATCTATCAAAGCCTTACTTGGGATGATGCTCAAGCAAAAAAAGCTGAGTGGAGCAGTAAAGGCAATCAACTTGCCGTATTGAAAGGAAATAAAGTTGACTCTCTTATTCATCAAAATAACGAACTAATTGTCTTTACAGCTGTAGATAAAGCACCAGTAAAAAAAGTGCTCTCCAATAAGGTGAATGGTTTCCCAGATGACTACGTCATTAGTGAAAAAGGAAGACTAAGCTTTAGCAATGATGGTAAAACGGTAGGTTTGGGAATTAAGGAACAAGAAGCTAAAGTAAAAATGAGTAAGGACACCATTGCAAATGTAGATGTTTGGCATTGGAAAGATGATTATATTCAGTCGGTACAGATCGTAAGAGCAAATAGAGACAAAAACTACACTTACAATGCTATCTACCATGTAGCAGATGATAAATTCGTCAGACTCGCTGATGATGATCTCAAATATGTGATGGACTCTAAACATCCCCAATACAGAATAGGAAGAGATGACAACCCATATATCAGTGATGTCAACTGGGGGATTTCGCCAGCAGATCTTTATAGGGTAGACATCAATAATGGCTCACGTAAAAAAATCGAAGATTTAGTGATCAGAACTTTAGAGTCTTCGCCTGACGGAAGATATTACTTATATCAAAAAGATACGGCTATTATCGCTTACGACCTTCAAACTGATAAAAAAACGAATATTTCTGAGAAAGCAGCAGTCATCTTCATGGATATGGAGCATCCTTATCCGCATGAGAACCCAACTTTCGGTGTGGCTGGATGGACTAAGGATGGTAAAAATGTAATTCTCAATCATAAGTATGACCTCTGGATGCTAGTGCTAGACGGCTCTAAAGCTGAAAACATTACCAAAATAGGAGATCAACAAGAAATTAGATTGAGATATATTTCTCTAGACAGTGAAGAAGAGTGGATTGATACGAAAAAACCACTACTTCTGACTGCCTATGGTGACAAGACGAAAAAAGAAGGTTTCTTTGAATTGAACTTAGGTTCTCAGCCAAAAGCTTTGGTGTACGAGGACATGAGCTATGGTAGACCTATGAAAGCAGAAAATAGTGATAAAGTCTTTTTCACCAAACAAACATTTGTAGATTATCCTGATTACTATGCTGCAAATAGTAAGTTTAATGGCCAGAAAAAACTAACCGATGCCAATCCGCAGCAAGTTGAATATGCATGGGGAAGCAGAAAATTGGTTGATTTCACTGACAGCAGAGGCAACAAGTTGCAAGGTACCATGACGTTACCTGCTGATTATGAAGAAGGGAAAGCTTACCCTACGATTATTTACTTTTACGAAACCATGTCAGAGCGACATCACCAGTACTCTATGCCAGTATATGATGACCGACCGCATTTCTCCACTTACGCAAGTAATGGCTATGTGATTTTTATGCCAGACATTGTATTTGAAGAAGGCAAGCCTGGTACTAGCTCACTTGATGTCATCACATCTGCTGCCAAAGAATTGATCAAGCAAGGGTATGCGGATGAAAACAACATAGGGCTTCAAGGACACAGCTGGAGTGGATACCAGACTTCATTTATCCTGACTCAGACTGATATGTTTAAGTGTATCGTGACAGGCGCTCCACCTACCAATTTGGAGAGCTTCTACAATAATATTTATGGTAGTAGTGGAACTGTACACCATGGAATCATGGAAATCGGTCAAGTAAGAATGGGGTATGGCGTGACACCTTGGACACATAGAGAAATCTATCAGCGTGAAAATCCGATGTTTCATATCCCAAATATCAAAACGCCATTCATGATTCTTCATGGCACCAAAGATGGAGCGGTGGATTGGTCACAAGGACTTGAATTATACAATGCTGCCAGAAGAATGGGTAAAGAAGTGATCTTCCTTTCCTATCCAAATGAAGGTCATCACCTAGCCAACGAGGCTAATCAAAAAGACTTCCAAAGAAGGATGAAAGAGTACTTTGACCATCATTTGATGAATAAGCCTGCTCCTGAGTGGATGGAAAAAGGTGTACCTCATCTTAAAAAGCTTTACGAGAAAGCTGATTAACAAACCAGTCTTTAAAATCTAAAAACTATCAGTCAATTCATTTTGGTTGACAGTTTTTTTTATCATATATAGTTAATAATTCAGAATTAAATACGTGGTAATTAATAAAAAAAAATAAAATATTCTAATCATAAAAGAATAATAAACAGAGACTAACAATAGTAAATTTCGATTAATACTTATATTAATTATTTAAACTAATATTATCACTTGATTTTAAAACTATTCTAACATTATTTTTCAGTTTACCATTTTTAATACTTTTATTTAGATGAACCCTTGAAAATTAAGCAAGATTTTTTCTAACTTTTAAGAAGTTTATTGTTCAACAATACTAAACCAGTCTAACTATGAGGAAAGTTTTACTCGCAGTCATGTTATCATTGATTGCATCGACGGGCTATCTGCATGCCCAACAAAAAAACGTATCTGGTACAGTGATATCAGGCTCAGACAACCAGCCAATACCTGGTGCAAACATCCAAGTCAAAGGAACTACTATCGGGACAGTAACCGATATTGATGGTTCCTTTACAATTCAAGTCCCCAATAGTGATGCGGTCTTGATCTTTACCTACATTGGCTATTTAAGTCAAGAAGTGGTCGTTGGAACTAGAAGCAGTATCAACATTACGCTACGTGAAGATGTCAAGCAGCTAGGAGAAGTAATCATCGTTGGTTATGGAGAGCAAGACAGAAAGACCCTAACCTCAGCTATTTCTTCAGTAAGCTCCAAAGACATTGAAAATCTACCTATGCCAAGCCCTGATCAAATGATGCAGGGTCGTGCAGCTGGTGTTTTAGTATCATCAAATTCAGGAATTCCTGGGGGTGGTATGTTTGTCAGAGTAAGAGGTACAACTTCGATCAATGCAAACAACGACCCCCTCTATGTAGTGGATGGTATTCCAATTGTCTCGGGAAACTTATCAGCAGTTGGGCTTGGTGGTAGTACTGCAAATGCGATGGCTGATATCAATCCCGCCGATATTGAATCTATGGAAATCCTAAAGGATGCATCAGCAACAGCCATATACGGAGCAAGAGCTGCCAATGGAGTAGTTTTGATTACTACCAAAAGAGGTAAAAGTCAAAAAGCTAGGGTAACAATCGGCGCCTATCACGGTGTACAAAGCGCTTGGAGAAAGCCAGACTTGGTAGATGGATCCACTTTTGAGATGCTTCGCAATGAAGCAGCTGTTAACAATGGTGGCCAACCAATATATCCGAATCCATCTCAAGCAATTAGTACAAATTATGCTGATTTTGTTTTTAGAGATGCGCCAATTACCAACTTTGATGTTTCTGTTACTGGTGGTAATGACCAAATAAGGTATCTAGCATCTGCTTCAGATTTCAATCAGGATGGAATTGTTGCTCCATCTTCATTTACAAGAAGAACTGGAAGACTTAATCTTGATGCTTTCGTTTCGGATAAATTAAAAATTGGAACCAGTATCCTATATTCAAGAAATATCAGAAATAGGGTCAATAATGATGACAACATTGCTGGAGCACTAGGTGGTACGCACTTCTTTCCATCTAACTTACCACCATACCAGCCAGATGGTAGTTATACAAAGTTCTCAATTTTCGAGAACCCTATTGCTGTAATCAATGAAAATGATATTACCATGGTGACAAACAGAGTATTAGCCACAGTATATGGTGAATATGAATTTTTCCCTGGTCTGACATTAAGAAGTAATTTCAGCGTAGATTATAATAATGTAAAAGAAGATACCTACATCAACACTCTACTCAATGCTGGTGCTGCTGTAAATGGTCAAGCAACTTCAATAGTTTCTGTAAATGACAACTGGATTCAAGAAAATGTTTTAAACTATCAGACCAATTTCGATGGAGGTCATAGTCTAAGCGTACTGCTAGGAACAACATTACAACAATCAACTTTTGAAAGAACTTCGGCAACAGGACAACAATTCCCGTCCAATGACTTCAAAAGAATTGCTTCTGCTGCAGTTCAAACATCATCTTCTGATGGATCTATCTGGGGAATTGCTTCTTTGTTTACCAGAATAAATTATTCCCTTCAAAACAAATATTTACTAACCTTGAATGTGAGGCGAGATGGTAGTTCTAGATTTGGTACAGCCAATAGATGGGGAACATTCCCTTCTGCAGCAGTAGGCTGGAGAATTTCTGAGGAAGACTTCTTTAATAAAAGTAAACTTGTATCTGACCTAAAACTTCGCTCAAGTTACGGTGTCACTGGTAATCAAAACGGTATCAACGATTTCCAATCAAGAGGACTATGGGCAGGTGGAGCAAATTATGCAATCACTCCTGGAACCGAACCTTCTCAGTTAGCAAATCCAGATTTAAAATGGGAAAGAACGGCTCAATTTAATATTGGAGTTGACTTTGCCATGTTCAGTGACAGGCTCAATGTCTCTTTTGATTATTACAACAAACAGACTACTGACCTGCTCTTAGCAGTACCTATCCCTAGAGCCAGTGGTTTCAGCAGTATTTTCCAAAACTTTGGTGAAATGGAAAACAAAGGATTTGAACTTTCAATCGCTGGAAACTTGGTGAATAGACAAGATTTTACTTGGGATGTCAATTTCAATGTCGCTCAAAATAGAAACAACATTAAAAAGCTAGCACAGGCCATTCCAGTGTACAACAGAGATATCATCAGAATGGAAGAAGGAATACCTATGTACTCATTCTGGATGCACAAGCAGTTAGGTGTAAATCCTGAAACTGGAGACCCAATATGGGAGACAAAAGATCCAAATAGACCATTTGATCCAAATATTGATAGGTTCATTGTAGGTGATGCATGGCCTGATTTCTTTGGAGGACTCACCAATACCTTTAGGTATAAGAATTTCGATGCCATGATTTTCTTCCAGTACTCTTATGGAAACGATCAGCTTTTTTGGAATAAATTCTTCCAAGAGCACGGAGGAACAAGGAATACGAACTTCCTATCCAGCCAGCTTGAAAGATGGCAACAGCCTGGAGACATCACCATGGTTCCAAGAATGACTAATGCCAACTATGCAGCCAACCTTAGGCCTTCAAGGTTTGTGGAAGATGGATCCTATTTGAGATTGAAGAATTTAAGCATTGGCTATACTTTACCAGCCTCTCTGGCATCCAAACTAGGGATGACCTCAGCAAGAGTGTATATCAGCGGACAAAATGTACTAACCTTCACGAATTACAGTGGAATGGATCCTGAAGTCAACTCTACAGCTAGTACAGCTACCACGCAAGGAGTTGATTTCTACGCTATGCCGCAGCCAAGAGTATTTATGGGAGGTTTCAATATCACATTCTAAATCCAAGAAATCATGAAATTTAACAAATTAATATTAGGTATATCGATTTTAGGATTTGGTCTGAACACAGCATGTAATGTATTGGATCAAGAACCTGAAACACAAATATCAGATCAGACAGCATTCACCAACGAAAAAAGTGCTGATGCTGCACTAGCAGGATTGTACCATCAATTACAATCTGGTTTCTATTATGGTAGAAATTTCCAAATCATCAGTGATGTATCCAGTGACATTTCTCAAAGTGTAGGAACTTGGGATTTCTACAGAGAATTGGATACATATCAACTGGACGCCTCAAACCTTGAAATCACCAACTTCTATACGGCTGCTTATAGAGCCGTGAACCAAGCCAATAATATCATTGCAGAGGTTCCGAACATAGAAATGACTCAGGCCAGAAAAGACAACATCATCGGTCAAGCATATTTTGTCAGAGCATTGGCATTCTTTGATTTGAATAGAGTCTTTGGGGGTGTTCCTGGAGTGCATGGTGAGCGTAGTGTTGTGCTTCCCACGACACCTTCTAGAGCTGTCAATGAATCACTTTACCCAAGTAGACCTGTACTGATAGACGGCTACAACCAGGTAGAGGCTGACCTATTAAATGCACTCAACCTTCTTCCTGAAACACAAGCGAATAACACCGCCACCAAAGCTAGGGCTGTAAAAGGAACTGCAAGAGCTTTACTTTCTAGGTTTTACTTGTATACTAAAAACTACCAAGAAGTAATCAGACTCAGTACTGACGTGATCAATGATAGCAAATACAGCCTCTTAAATGATTATTTGGGAATATTTGCCGGGGAGTTTACTTCCGAATCTATCTTTGAACTTGAGTTTATCGCGGCGGATCAAAGTGGTATGCGATTTTGGTATTTCCCAGGAGCTCAAGGAGGTAGGGGTGAGTTAGCTGTTCACGAAAGCTTCATTGCAGAGATTCAAGCCAACAGCAATGACATAAGAGGTACCATGTTTGGCTTTGATGGTGTGCAAGGTGTATTCTATCCTACAAAATATAGAAAGCCTGGGAATATCGACAACTTCCATGTCATTAGAGTCTCTGAGATGTATCTCAATAGAGCTGAAGCTTATGCTCAAAGTCCAACTACTCTTCCACTTGCTATCGCTGACATCAATGCAGTGAGAAATAGAGCGGGTGCTGGAGCATATTCAGGACCTATTTCTACACAGGATATTCTCTTAGAAATCGAAAAGCAAAGAAAATTTGAGTTTGCTTTTGAAGGTCATAGTTTCTTCGACTTGGTAAGGACAGGGAGAGCACTTACAGTGTTGGGGAGTGTAAGTCGCAAGAATTCTGCTGCGCCAGTGAGTTTGGACCAACCTTGGAAGCAAATTCTACCAATCCCAAGGGATGAGTTACTCTCCAATCCAAATATGACACAAAATCCAAATTACGGAAATTAATATTTCAATCTTAGCAAGCTGTTTGGGATCAGTAGTATTCCAAACAGCTTTTTTTCAAATAGACTTTTGACCATTGATCATTTTCCCTAATGTGTACCCTTCAAAATAAAGTAAATTTTAAGAATCAATAACAAACCCTTTATACTATGAGAAAAATCTATATTCCAATCTTAAGCTTTCTTCTCTGGTTTTTGATCATACCAACGCCAGAAATCAAGGCACAGACCTATGATGAAAAGATATATGAAGCAGTACAATGGCGACTAGTAGGACCACATAGAGGTGGTAGATCTGCAGCCGTAGAAGGTATTGCTGGAGCTCCTGACACTTACTACTTCGGTGCAACTGGAGGCGGTGTATGGCGAACAGACGACTCGGGGAAAACTTGGCGATCTGTTTCTGATGGTTATTTTGGTGGCTCTATTGGTGCTGTCGCTGTAGCTCCAAGTGATACGAGTATCGTCTATGTAGGCGGTGGCGAAAAAACTGTCCGTGGTAATGTATCCTATGGCTATGGCATCTGGAAAAGCAAAGACTCTGGCAAATCATGGGAACAAACAGGGCTCAAAGACTCAAGATTTATCCCGAGGGTAAGAATTCACCCAAAAAATCCAGACGTAGTATACGCAGCAGTACTAGGTGATATATTCAAACCAACCCCAGACCGAGGCGTATACAAATCTACCGATGGAGGATACAATTGGGAAAAGATACTATATGTCAATGAAGTATCAGGTGCCATCGACTTGATCATGGATCCAAATGATCCAGAAACACTCTATGCGACCACTTGGGAAGTCAAAAGAACTCCATACAGCTTAGAAAGTGGTGGCCCAGGTTCTAAAATGTTTAAGAGTACCGATGGTGGTAAGAACTGGACACAAATATCTAGAAATCCTGGACTTCCTGAGGGATTGCTTGGGATCATGGGCATCACGGTTTCTCCTGTAAACTCAAATAGACTTTGGGCCATTGTAGAAAACCTCAATGGAGGTGTTTTCCGATCTGATGACGGAGGCAAAACTTGGGAAAAAACCAATGAAGATAGAAACCTCAGACAAAGAGCGTGGTATTACACCAGAATCTATGCAGACACACAAGAAGAAAATACTGTCTATGTTGTCAATGTAAGGTATCATAAATCGACCGATGGGGGTGAAACATTCACAAGCCATTCCGCTCCACATGGAGATCATCATGACCTTTGGATAGATCCTAACAATAACAAGAGAATGGTGATCGCTGATGATGGCGGCGCTCAGGTTAGCCATGATGGAGGTGCTAATTGGTCTACTTATATGAACCAACCAACCGCACAGTTCTACAGAGTGACTACAGATAATCATTTCCCGTACAGAATCTACGGCGCTCAGCAAGATAACAGTACCATGCGAATCGCTCATAGAAATGAAGGTGGAGCAATTACAGAATCTGACTGGGAAGTTAGTGCTGGATCTGAAAGTGGATGGCTCGCTGTAGATCCTGACAATCCTGATGTGGTCTTTGGTGGAAACTATGGTGGACTACTCCAAAGACTGGATCATGGCACCATGGCAAGAAGAAATGTCAATGTCTACCCTGACAACCCAATGGGGCATGGAGCAGAAGGAATGAAATATAGATTCCAATGGAACTTTCCTATTTTCTTCTCTATACACGATTCAAAAGTACTCTATACTACTTCTAACCAAGTTCACAGATCTACCAATGGAGGTCAGTCATGGCAAACCATCAGCGGAGACCTTACCAGAAATGCTAAGGAAAAACTTGGACCATCTGGAGGGCCAATTACTAAAGACAACACTTCTGTAGAGTACTACAGCACTATATTCTCAGCAGCTGAAAATCCAATCAAAGCAGGAGTAATCTGGACAGGTTCTGATGATGGATTGGTTCATGTATCCAAAGACAATGGAGCTACTTGGGAAAATGTCACTCCAAAAGATCTTCCAGAATGGACTCAAATCAACAGTATGGAAGGACATCCTTTTGAAGAGGGAGGAGTATATTTTGCTGCTACTTCTTATAAAAATGGGGACTTTGCACCATACCTGTACAAGACTACTGATTTTGGTAAAACTTGGACTAAAATAGTCAACGGTATCGACGGGGAACATTTTACCAGAGTGGTAAGAGCAGATCCTGTCAAGCGAGGTATACTCTATGCGGGGACTGAGACTGGCATGTACATTTCATTCAATGATGGATCAAACTGGCAACCTTTTCAACTTAATCTACCTATAGTTCCAATCACAGATTTGACGATCAAAGAAAATAATTTGATAGCAGCTACTCAAGGGAGAAGTTTCTGGATAATAGATGACTTGACAGTCTTGCACCAAATGTCTGAAGACATCTCTAATAAACCATTTCATCTTTTCAAACCACAGGATTCTTATCGACTTGATGGTATGAGGAGAGAGTCTCTGACTGCTGGAACAAATAGACCAGGTGGTGTATTGGTATATTATCACTTGAAAGATGAACCTAAAGATGAGCTTAGATTTGAGTTTTATGACAACAACAATAAGCTCATTAGAGAATTTTCTTCCAAAGCGGAAGGTGGCGAAAAAATAAAATATAGCCTTGGATCTAATGAATTTAACTGGAATTTGAGAATACCAGATGCGAGAGGATTTGAAGGGATGATCATGTGGTCAGGCCCATTGAGAGGTCCAAAGGTAGTTCCAGGTGATTATAAGGTAAAGCTAATCGTAGATGGAGTAGCTCAAGAACAAGGATTCAAAGTTCTGCCTGACCTGAGATATCCTTCTACACAAGATGATCTGCAAGCACAATACGACTTCTTGTTGGCTGTCAGAGATAAACTCACTGAAACTCACGAGGCCATCATCATGATCAGAAAATATCGAGATGAACTCAATGCAATCGTTGAAAAAGATGCTAGACAAAAAAGGAGAATTGAACCTATCATAAAACAAATATCTGATATCGAGAAGGAACTTTATCAAACTCAAAATAGAAGTGGTCAAGATCCATTGAACTACCCTATCAGATTGAATAATAAACTCGCGCACCTCAACGTGATCGCAGGTACAGGAGAATACCGGCCAACCGACGGTGCTGAGGAAGTTAGAGCAGAAATCACCAAACAGATTAATATTCAACTCACTAAATTCAGAGAGATCGAAAGCAATCAAATCTCGAAAATTCTCAATATTGAAGAGATGAAAACTGAATTGACAAAAAAATAAGTCTCAGACTGAGATGATTAAAAAAGCCACTCAAATTGAGTGGTTTTTTTGTGACTTTTAACACCTTAAATCCGTATAATTAGATATATTTTCGAAACAAATCTAAATTTTATAACCATGAACTACACTGAAAATTATAAAGGAGTAAAGATCGATGTTCAATCTCCAAATCTCGATGTAAGCGAATCTGTTCAAGCCGAAATCAGAGCCAGCATAGATAAACTCTCTAGATTCACTTCAAATATCAATGCACTAGATATATACTTCAAATCTGAAGGTCAAGGCGGCACGGCTACCACGACAATCGGAATGAGAGTAGGTGTTCCAGGGCCAGATGTATTTGCAGAAGAAAAAGGCGAAAATTGGATCGGCATGCTGAAGTCTGTAACAGACAAAAACATCAGACAACTTCAAAAAGACAAATAAAAATTCAATACCGTTTAGATAAATCTACAAGTTGAATTTAAACTTTTCCAAAGTTGGATTAAAAGTAAAAACAAACATTGTTTACAAATCTAAACTTTGGAAAAGTTACCCTTAACTAAACGACATTGAATAAAGGTTAGAAAAAATTAATCATAATGTAAAAAGCTTCAGGTCAGAACAACCTGAAGCTTTTTATTTGGTCTAGAAAATTCAAAGCACTACCAGGACTGAGAATCAAGATAAATACAATTCCAAATAATGCACCATACAAATGGGCATTATGATTGACACCATCGTTTCCTTTGCGAGCTTGTACAATAGAATAAATTAAAAACAAAGCTCCCAAAGCAAAGCCTGGCAAACAAATCAACCCAAACAAACAAATATCAGATAAGGGCATCAAAATGATACTGGCAAATACCGTAGCTGCCACTCCCCCACTTGCTCCCAAAGCACGATAGTAGCTATTCCCTCTTTCCTTCATATAGGTAGGAATATCCGCTACTACGATAGCTGCCACGTAAAAAGCTACAAATGCCAACGTCCCTGGTATAAAACCCAACTGATACAAGAGAAACCGCTCCACAGCTCCACCAAAGAAAAAGAAGGTAAACATATTGAAAAGCAAATGTGTACCATCCTTATGAATAAACCCTGACAACACAAATCTATACCACTGATTTCTTTCTTGGATTAAATAAGGCGTAAACATCCACCGATTGAGTAGCTGAGGGTTTTTGAATCCCCAGTAGGAAGTCAAAACGGTGATCACTATTAGGACCACCGTCGTTGATAATTCTATCATGATTGAAAAGCTAAAGGATTATTTCTCTCTATTGACTAGATCTTCTGTAAGCTTGAGAAGGATCTCAAAATTGGCTCTATTAGGCACTTTCAGAGACTTAAACTGCTCAAACCCTTCCTGAAAGTATTCGTGCATCTTTGCCTCGGTCAATGCTTTGATGCCTAATTGATCATAGATTGCTGTTACAGCTTTTACTTTTTCTTCTTTGTCAAACGCTGTCTTTGCAAGCCAACTTTCTAATTGCTCCCTTTGAGAACCAGTTGCCAATTCCTTGGCTTTGATCAACAAGTAAGTCTTTTTATTGGCAATGATATCACCACCTACTTGCTTACCAAACTTAGCTTTGTCTGCATAGACATCTAGCAAGTCATCTTTAAGCTGAAAACCAATCCCAATATTGACACCGAAATCATACAACTTCTGTACCTCTTCAGGTGTAGCATCCGCGAGTAAGCCGCCAAGTTGCAATGAAAAACCAAGTAAAACAGCCGTTTTCTGCCGAATCATATCTATATACGCCTCGTCAGTGACATGATCCATTCTTTCGAAATTCATGTCATGTTGTTGTCCTTCGCAGACTTCAGCCGCTGTTTGGTTAAATAGACTCAAAGCTACTGGAAGCTTATCAGAGGAGATATCTAGCAGCATATCGTAAGCTTTGACCAACATCACATCACCAGACAAGATTGCAGTGTTGGCATTCCACTTTTCATGTACAGTCGCTTGCCCCCTTCTCAGCGGAGCATCATCCATGATATCATCATGCATCAAAGTGAAGTTATGAAAAACCTCCACTGCTGCGGCAGGGCTAAGGATGTCCTGATAGTTGTCCTTATAAAGACTATAAGCCATCAATGCCAAAAGAGGCCTGATCCGCTTGCCTCCCAAGCTCATGATATAACTAATGGGCTCGTATAGTTCATTAGGTGACGCACCATAATGGTGCCTTTGAATGTGGTTTTCTAAATCAGCTAAAAGCTTATCTACGCTTAGGTTTTCTGTCGTTTGATTCATTATCTGCAAATTCCAAGTCTATGGTTCTTCTGTCTATATCGGTAGCTACTACACGGACATTGACTTGATCACCCAAAGTGATCATTTTTTTATTTTTGCTACCTATCAGGCGCATATTTTTTTCATCAAATTCATAATAATCATCGTCCATATCTTGGACTCTAATCATTCCTTCACATTTGGTTTCGGTGATTTCTACAAACACACCCCATTCTGTCACACCTGAGACAATTCCCACATAATCCTTGTCTTCAGCCAAAGACATAAATTCTACCTGCTTGTATTTGATAGATGCCCGCTCAGCATTAGAAGCTCTCTTTTCTCTATCTGAGGAATGCAGACATTTATCTTCCCAGCTCTCTGACTCAGGAGACTTTCCACCATCCAAATAATGCTGCAATAACCTATGCACCATCATGTCAGGATACCTTCTGATAGGTGAAGTGAAATGCGTGTAATGCTTAAATGCCAATCCAAAATGGCCTCTAGGCTCTACTGTATAGATTGCCTTAGCCATACTACGAATCGCCAATTGTTCCAATACATTCTGCTCAGGTTTACCCTGAATCTCATCCATCAATTTATTGAGTGCCTTGGAGATCCTATTCCCTTCTCCCATCTGGATTTCATGACCGAATTTCTTGGCAAAATTGGAAAATGTCTCTAATCGCTCTAGATCGGGATGATCGTGAACTCTATATACAAAAGTATCTGCACCTTTGTTTTTATTATAAATGAATTCTGCCACCGTCCTGTTTGCCAACAGCATGAACTCTTCTATCATCTTGTGTATATCCTTGCGCTCCTTGACAAAAAGTCCCAGTGGTGTACCTTTTTCATCAAGTTTAAACTTCACCTCCACTGTTTCAAAATTCACCGCTCCTTTGTCAAACCTTCTTTTTCTTAATTTTTTAGCCAATTCATTCAGCAAAGTTAATTCTTCAAAGAAGTCACCTGACTGGTTATCGATATTTTCTTGTGCCTCTTCATAGGCAAACCTGCGATCCGAATGAATCACTGTCCGACCGATCCAATGATTCAAAACGTCACCTGATTCATCCATCTCAAAGACACATGAAAAAGTCAATTTGTCTTCATTGGGTCTCAAAGAACACAGTCCATTACTCAATCGCTCAGGAAGCATTGGGATGGTTCTATCTACTAGGTAAACAGATGTAGCTCTATCAAAAGCCTCTTTTTCAAGACCTGTTTTGGGTTGCACATAATAAGTAACATCTGCGATATGTACGCCTATTTCATAATTCCCATTATCTAGTTTTCGGTAAGAGATGGCATCATCAAAATCCTTCGCATCTGCTGGATCTATGGTGAATGTAGTAATTCCCCTAAAGTCCTTTCTAGCACTGATCTCTTTGGGAGAAATCTGCTCTGGGATCGTGTCAGCTTCTGCCACTACATCTGCAGGGTATTCGAATGGCAAACCAAACTCAGCCATGATGGAATGAATCTCTACTTCATGTTCTCCCGCTTTTCCTAAAACTCTGGTGACTTTTCCAGTAGGATTCTTATCCCCCTCTCTCCATTCGGTCAGCTTCACTACTACTTTTTGATTGTGCTCTGCTCCTCCTAGATCTCCCTTGTGCACGAAGATATCATGATGCATTTTCTTGAAATCTGGCACCACAAAGGCAAATCTTGGGGATATCTCCACCCTACCTACAAATTCATCCCTACTTCTCTCTAGTACTTCAAGTACTTTGCCCTCGGACCTTCCTGTTCTCCCCTTCATAGGCAAAACCATCACTCTCACCCTATCTCCATCCAAAGCATTTTTCAAGTCTGCTTCTTTGACAAGGATGTCTTCTTCCACATTGAACTTGGCATCTGCTATGATATAAGCAAATCTCGGATTCACATAATCCACTACACCTTCGACAAACTCAGGGTCTTTGGTCGAGGAGAAATAATTCCTCGGTGACTTGGATACAGATCCTCCAGCGGCAAGCTTATGTAAGATAGGCTCTACCCCTCCTTTGGTGACAGAGTCTCTGATTTCTAATTTCTTAATAATCTGTTTGGCATTGAATTCTTCTCCAAAGTTATTATCCAAAAAGTTTAAGATTTTTCTAGCAAGCTGGGCAGCATCCATGACCTTACCTCCTTTTTTCTTGCCTTTATCTGATTTGTTGTTTGATTTTCTTCCCATAAAAATGGTCGTGTATTTAATTTCTTTAATTTAATAATTATCTCTTTCGGAATTTAACATTCCGAAGAAAAGTATTGGCATGCATTGAAAAGCTTGTAAGCTGAAGTACTTTTTCAAATAGCTTCGATTCGCTATGTACTGAAAAATTGAGGCGACTAATCTTTACTTTTGGGTGGCTATTCAAAGCGACTACATTTATTATACCCAAAGATAAGAAGAAGATTATTGTCTAAAAGGTTCCATTCCAAAAACAAAGATTATTTAACTCATCTTGGAAAACGCTTCCATGAAATCAAGTCACCTGCTGTTCTTAATTGATTATCATCGCCTCCATAGACAAGTGATTTTTCCAAATTCTGAATTTTTGAAATATCTTGAAACTTATTGAGCCCATCAAACATATCCGTTGTAATGGTTTTTGTCGCTTTGAATTCGTAAACCCTAACATCCAACCCTTGGTCCACAAGTAGATCGACTTCATTACCTCCAGAATCTCGCCAAAACCATATATCTTCCAAATTATTGGAATGATGCATTTGTTTGACATATTCTGCAATCATCATATTCTCAAACAAAGCTCCTTTGATAGGGTGAATCAAAAGCTTCTCCACAGATGAAATCTTAAGCAAATGACATAACAATCCTGTATCATAAAAATACAGTTTTGGGGTTTTCAAAATCCTTTTGCTGAAGTTTTTAAAATAAGGATCCAGCTGAAACGTAATAAAACTTTGCTCCAATGCTGAAAGCCATGCTTTTGCAGTAGGCTGTGTGATACCACATTCATTAGCCAAAGCATTCAGATTCAGTAACTGTCCCGCACGAGCCGCACAAAGCGAAAGGAAATTTTGAAATAATCGCATTTCCCTAATAGCAATCAATTCACTTACATCTCTATTGATATAAGTCTGAATATAATTGGAATAAAAGACCTTAGACGGAATATCTCTATGATAAATCGCGGGATAAAACCCTTTGACTAAATTGTCTAAAAACTCATCTTGCAATAAGCCAACAGAACTTAGTTCCTGATGATCAAGCGGGAAAAGCTTAAATATCGCAACCCTTCCCGCCAGACTCTGTGTGATATTATGCATCAAATGGAAATTTTGTGACCCTGAAAGTACATAAGTTCCCATCCGATCTGGATGATTATCCACTTTTGTCTGGAGATAAGAAAACAGTGCTGGTACCCTTTGTACTTCATCAAAAATTACTTGATGATCATACTCTTCCAGAAATCCATTTGGATCCTTTTCAGCGAAATTTCTATAGTCAGGATTCTCAAGACTGATATATCGATACCCCTGAAACAAATCCTTCAACAAAGTAGTCTTCCCAGATTGTCTCGGACCAGTCAAAGCAATAATAGGGTACTTTGGAATCATTGCCTTTACCGAATCATATATCTTCCTGTTAATCAGCATTTTTTATTTCAAAAATACTAATTATTTTGAAATAACACAACATAAATTTTGAATTATCATGACTTCAATTTTGAAATAGCACGAGTTTAATTTTGAAATAGCACAACATAAATTTTGAATTAACACGAATTCAATATTGAAATAACACGAGTGTAATCTTAAAATATAAAGCGAAAAAGTTATTTTAGGTCACTCTTTTTCTAGATCCAAATTGATGATTTCAAACTCAATTTCAGGTGGCACCCCCCTAAAGGCTAAGTAAATTCTCGCAGTCACCAATACATCTCGAAGGCAATATGCCCTGATACTTGTTAAGCCAGCTTGGTTGTAATACACATCATTCACTTGGGAGCCATCTATCCCTCCTTTGGAAGTAGGAATATCAAAAACAGTTGCCAACAACTCTAAGCGCGTATAATGCTTGTAATCACCAAACTTCCAAAGCTCCAAGGTATCCAAATGTCTGATCTCCCATGGTCTTCTACCAGCCATCTGTAATGGCTCTGGCAGAGGAATTCTATTAATCAAAATTCTTCTGGAGAGATAGGGAAAATCAAACTCCTTCCCATTGTGTGCACAGAGAACCCATGGCTTTTTTTCAAGTAATGTCGCGAATGCCTGTAGTGTTTCATACTCACTATCTTCTGCAAAAGTCTTGGTTCTATACACCAACTCTTCCTTTTCTTTATCAAACACAAAGTAGCCAACACCTATGCAGAGCACCTTTCCAAACTCAGCATAAATCCCTGCCTTTTCGAAAAATAACCCCCCTGGCTCAATGGCTTCATCTGATTTCTGGATGAGTTTCTCTTTTTTCAACCATTCCTCTTGATATCTTTCTGATAGAGTTTCAAAATCTGACTCAAGAGATGCTGTTTCAATATCCAAAAACAGGATATCATTCAATTCTTCAAAAAAATTCTTCATAAATCTGTCGTTTATCCATGAAGGACACCCTCTAGACCAAGTTCAGGAATCATCCTGATGTTAGAAGGATCCATACTCCCTTCTGTAAAGATAAACTTTTTGTCAAATATCTGATCCAAAATGTAATAGCTTAGCCAAAATTCATTGTTCAATGTAAATACCGCAGGATCAATAGGCTCTATCTTAGCGATAGATTGAGAACCCACTTCTTGAATCATGTGTCTCAATACAGAGGTCTTTCGCTGTTCTCCATCGATGAGCCCATATCCTTTGCTCGTGATCATCACTGTGTGTAATTCTATCAAGTTCAAATTGATCATGTAAACAGCCCATTCCTCTTGACCGTCCACCATCTCTCTAGCTATGGCTAATTTCACTCCTGTGACAGGGTGAAAATCGATATCCTTCTTCATATTATATTTCTCCTTCTATCAACTCCATTTCAAAAAGATTGACCAAATGTTGCTTCACTTTTTCTTTGACTACTACTTCATCTACTGATCTCCCTAATTCGAGATGCATGGAAGTGACAGCTTTGTCTGCAATTCCACATGGCACAATATTTCCGAAATACTCCAAGTTAGCATTTATGTTAAAAGCAAAGCCATGCATAGTGACCCAACGGCTAGATTTAACACCTAAGGCACAAATTTTCCTTGGGTTCTTTTGCTCGATATGATCCAGCCAAACACCAGTAAGTCCCTCAATTCTGCCTGCAATGATCCCATACTCTGCTAAGGTCAAAATAATCGCCTCTTCTAAGTACCTCAAATACTTATGAATATCTGTAAAGAAATTATCCAAATCCAAAATCGGATACCCTACCAATTGCCCTGGGCCATGATAAGTAATATCTCCACCTCTATTGATCTTATAAAAAACCGCCTGCTTTTGCTTCAATCCTTCTTCATCCAAAAGCAAATGGGCTAACTCTCCGCTCTTACCCAAAGTGTAGACGTGAGGATGCTCTACAAAAATTAGATAATTGTCAGTAGTTAGTTGCTTATCAACTGTTGATTTCCTGTTTTCAATTTTTCTGGCAACAGTAGTTGCAAAAAGAGTTTCTTGAAAATCCCAGGCCTCTTTATAATCTTTGCTGCCTAAGTCTAGAAATTTTACCTTTTTATTGATAACTTGATTCACCTTTGAAATATTTATTTGTCAAAACGCCCACCAAGTACTTTAAGTTCTAGTAGTGGTAGATGATTCAGAGGACATTTTTAAAATGATTTTTCAAAATTAAACATTTATTGTGATGGCAACACATAATGAAAAGGGAAAGCAAGCGGAAGACCTGGTAATGGAATGGCTTTCGGGCAAAGGCTACAGCTTCAGAACTGCAAACTACAGGTATGGCCATGCAGAGATCGACTTGATTTTTGAATACAAAGGCATTTTAATATTTGTTGAAGTCAAATTTAGGAGTGGAACTGGATTCGGATTCGCAGAAGAGTTTGTCGACTACACTAAAAGAAAACTCTTAATCAAAGCTGCTGATCACTACATCCACGAGCAAGATTGGCATCAGGATATTCGGTTTGACATCGTAGGAGTCTACCAAGACAAGCACGCCAACATCAATTTTAGGCATTTTGAAGATGCTTTTTATTAAAATAATAAAGTGGTCTTGAAATTATGAATGAAATTTCCCTCCCCATTCTTATTTAGTAATTAACCTGAACAAGCTTTGTATTTTGGACTCTTAATGGTATTATTAATCATTATAGCCACAAAGGTACTAAGACACAATAAGCTTAATTCTAATCTCAAAATTTCCTTTTAGGATGAAAATACTTGTGAGATAGCACCTTGGGCAATTACTTTTTAGCCACAAATTTTTCTACGTAATTTTCGACAGGATCAAGGGACTGAAGGTAAGCGTAGATAGCTTTGAGGTCTTCGACTTTCATGCCAGCATACATTACCCAAGGCATAATTGTTTGAAAATCATCAGGTTGCACTTTCTCTGGGGTATAATGTCCCTCTTCATACATTTTAAATCGCTGTACAAACATCTCCTCTGACCAATTTTTCAATCCACTTTCATGTGGTGTCAAATTAGGTGTCGTCAATAGACCTCCGGGCATTTCCATTGCCCGACCACCAGCTAGAGGTTCGCCAACAAAAGCCCCATTTTCAAATCGAGTATGACAATCTGCACAGGCGGATGCAGTTACTAAATATTTCCCATATGCAATCTGATCAGAAGGGTCAGGTTTCTGTATCAAAGTTGCTTTGGTAGGCATAGTTCTTAGGATGAAATTAAAAGGGAAATCTGCCTTGGACTTTGGATGATTTGTTTCTATTGGCTCAAGAGACCTCAAGTACGCTATCACTGCTTCGATATCTTCAGAAGCTATCTTCCCATAGCTATGATATGGCATTACAGGAAATATTGGTGTTCCATCACGCTTTACGCCAGTCGTAATCAGTCGAAACAATTCACCATCTGTCCAGTCCCCTATACCATAAGGTGTAATATTGGCTGAAATAAAAACACCTGGGAACCCCATGGTTTGATCAAATCTCTCCCCTCCAGAAGTCTCTGTACCGGAAACAGGAGGACCAGAAAATAATGAAAAATCTCTCACAGAATGACAGTCCACACACATCATGACATGATAAGCCATATACTTTCCATGCTCTACTTTCTCTGGCGTGATTTCTACTTTGAAATCCATTGGAGGATCTCCCACATTTGGCAAGGCAAGAGAAACATAAGTGACTACTGCCAAAATTAAAATCACCAATAATGTGGCTAAATAGGCCAAAATTTTAAATATCCTTTTCATAGTTTAGGGGTTAAATGATTTGTTTTTAAAGTCTAAATTTCAAAGTTCCTTGCAATTTTTAACTCACCCTAATGGGTGAAATAACCCTTACCTTACTGTAAAATCAATGACATTGCCCTTACCTTATGAATCATATCTGTTCTGTTTTGGGCTTCAACTTTTATAAATATGTTTTTCAAATGTGTTTTCACTGTATTTTCACTTACAAAAAGAGATGCTGCTATTTCACTATTACTTTTCCCTAACTCTACCAATTGTACCACATCCCATTCTCTACAAGTGAGGGGGGTTGGCAAATGACTATTAACCAAATTAAAATCAAGTAAATCTGAAGTTTGATGAATCAATTCGGGTTTGAATCCTCTTTTTTGAGGCTTAAGTTTTAAAAAATAAATTCTATAACCCAGATAAATTGTCAGTAAAAACAGAAAAGAAAAACCAGTGATAATTGTGAGTTTACTTTTTGTTTCAGCATACAAAGCTGCTTTTTGCTTACTGATCAACTTCTCTTTCTCGATCAATTCATATTTGGCTTGCATTTCCTCAAAAGCCCACAACCTCTGTTCACTATTGATGCTATCTTTCACTTGATCATATATTTTCCAATAATGTACGGCTTGATCTGCTTGACCTAAAAGTTCGTAGGCAGAAGCTAACTCTTTGGTCACCTGCTTTTGAAGTTCCAATCTTCCCGTAAGCGCAACCATTTCATTTGCTTGCAATAAATCTTGCAGTCCTATTGTTTTTTCTCCTTTCTTGATTTTTAACATTCCTAGATAAGCCAAAGCCGCAATTTTTTCATGTGACTTATCTGATTTCAACATGGAAATTCCTTTATCTAAGAGCTCAAAAGCTTCTTCAAGCGCACCTAAATGGTATAATGCAACACCTTCTCCTATTTGAATGACTGCTTGATCCCTTGGTGTTTTGGTATAGAGATTTAATTTTTTCGCTTGCCTAAATGCATTCAAACTCTTATCATATTCTTGAAGATAAGCATAGAGCAACCCTATATTATAATTTGAATTTATAATTCCGATTGTATCAGCACTTGCTAACTTTAAACTCAGCGATCTCTCGTAAGCCTCCAAAGCTTTGCTGTAATTTTTTTTGTTGCTGTAGATGATACCCAAATTATTCAAAGCATGACTTAAACCTTCATTATAATGAATTACTTCAGAAATTTCCTTAGCTTCTTGATAAGCCAATGTAGCCAAAGCATAATCAGAATTATAATAATAAGCTGCACCTATCGCATTCTTCAACTTTGCTACACTGAGCAGATCATTTGATTCTTCTGCTAGATCCAAGGCAAATCGATAGGTAGACATTGCTTCATTAAAGTCATCACTGAATTCAAGAGCAAGTGCTTTTTGATAGAGGTTCCATATTTGCCCAGAAACAAAATTGAGGTTTCTTGCTAACACATACCCTTTTTGACTGTAGAATAAGGTTGAGTCTAAGTTTTCTTCTAAATGATAAAATGCCAAATCTCTTAAAATCCAAACTTTGTTGGTGTCAGCGCTGCTTATTAATAGCTTATAGTGAAGGCTATCAATTTTACTTTGATTTGCAACGACTTCTAAAGTTGATCCAAAAAATATCGTCATCATATAATAAATTAAACAGACTCTGTTGAACAGGGCTATTTTCAGATATGATAATATAGACTTACAAAAATCCATCCCAACTATCTTGATATTTAAAAACCAATAAAATATATCTTTATAATTCAATATACTGAATTACAATAACTTAAGCCGTAAATGACTAGTAAGTAATTTAAAAATAAATACTTGAAATTGTTAAAAAGTATCTAAAATAGTTTAATCATTAACCCTCTAAGTAACTTTTAAAATCATTAAAAGTCTCAAATCGAAACTGATTTTGTTGGGTCTCTATCTTAATTGAAAATGGACTCTCTTTTATCGAAATCTTAGAAATTTCATTAACTTTTACACTGTGATTTTTTCTCAAAAATAACTTCATCCAAAATATCAAATAACTATCTCCCTCCAATATCGGATAGGACACATCATTCAAAATCAACACCTTACCCGTTATTTTATCAAAACTCAACTGCTCTGATGGTAGTAGTAAATTAATCTGTCCATTTATTATTAGATCTTCAGGAGTACCTTTTACCAGTGGTAAGCCACATTGCATCAGCCAAAATTCGTCAGCTGTATCAATGGCGATTTCCAGATCATGAGTCACAACCAGAATAGATTTCTTCTCTTCATGCGCGATGCTTCTTAGTAACTGCATCACTTCAAACCTATTGATCAGATCTAAATGTGCTGTAGGTTCATCGAGTATCAACAAATCTCCATCCTGTGCCAAAGCTCTTGCAATCATCACCTTTTGAAGTTGTCCATCACTGAGTTCACTCAAAACATTATCTTGAATATAAGAGATGTGCGTTAGCTGAATGGCTCGATCTATTTTAAGATGATCTTGCTCGCTCAAATTCCCAAGCCAATTTGTGTGGGGTGTTCTTCCCAAAGCTACTAGTTCTAGGACAGTCAGATTTCCTAATCTCACTTTATCAGTCAAAACCACAGCAATCCTTTTCGATAGTTCCTTAGGTCCTATTTCGGAAAGTGTCTTCCCATTTAGCTCAATTTTTCCTTTCATCGGAGGGATTTGTCCCATAATAGTCTTGATCAAGGTCGATTTACCTACCCCATTGGGGCCTAGTAAGCAGGTAAGCTTTCCTTTTTCTAACTTAATAGACATGTCTTTAGCAATAGTCGCAGCTTGCGACTTCTTTCCATAGCCTATTGCTAATTCATCTGCCTGCAATATAATATCAAGATGACTCAAAACTCTTTACTGAAATTACGTTTTAAAATCAACCATATTACCATTGGTGCACCAACAAGAGATGTGACCGCGTTGATAGGCAAAGACTGTGCAGAGCCTGGCAATTGACTAATTGAATCACAAATGAGTAAGACAATCGCCCCAAGCAAAAGAGAAGCAGGAATCAAAATACTGTGATCCGCTGTCTTAAAAATAATTCGCGCCATATGTGGCACTGCTATCCCAATAAATGCAATAGGGCCACAAAATGCCGTTGCACTTCCTGCTAGGATCCCTGTGCTGATTATCATAGCCCATCTCAATTTGCGAATATTTACCCCCATACTTTCAGCATATGCTTCCCCTAAGAGCATAGCATTATATGATTTGATAAAAATCAAGACTGGAATCAATCCGATAAAAGTTGCCAAACAGAAGATTTTTAGTTGTGAGATGGTCGTACCACCAAGACTTCCCATAGACCAGACTGTGAATACCTTTAATTGGTCTGCATCACTAAAGTAGGCCAAGACCGAAACAACCGCTCCAGCAAGACTTCCAAACATCAAACCTACAATCAGCAATGTCATACTATCCTTGACCTTCCAAGCGGTCAAACTCATCAATAAAAGGACTAAGATTGCCCCAGTAGTAGCAGCAATCACTACTGCCCAGCCTCCAACTCCTCCAGAAAAAAGACTCAATCCAAATACAGATCCGGTAAGAACCAAAATAGCCACTCCTAAGCCAGCTCCTGAACTGATACCTAGCACAAATGGCCCTGCAAGAGGGTTTCTGAAAAAAGTCTGCATTTGAATACCACTCACAGCTAATGCCACACCTGCCAATACAGCTGTGAAGGCTTTGGGTATACGATATTGATAGATGATAATCTCCCATGACTTCTTTGAAAACTCTCCGCCAAGCAATCCTGAAATGATCTCACCAATTGGAATAAAAACAGATCCTACCCCTAGATTGATTAGAATTAATACAATCAAACCAAATCCAAGAAATGGGAAAAGGACACGATGTGGGATGCTATTATTCATTCAATTTGGTGTAGAAATAAGGTTTGTAATCTTTCAATAGGTCAGGATGTAGAATACTAATCAAATCTTTCAGAATCAAATCAGGACGAATATACCCAAGTTCAAAATATTCAATCCCTCCAGTAGGCCCTTTTTTGGAAGTATAAGAATATACATTTCCTAATTCAAAAGCTTTAAAAGCAGCATATCTTTGATCAGCATCACGCATGGCTTGAAGAGAGGGAAAATCAGATGCCCCAAGCCAAAAATCAGACTCTTGTGCCTGATCTAAGACATATTCATAATTCAGTTGGGCACTTCCAGTTCCTTTTTGATCTTTAAAAATATAGTCTCCTCCAGCAGCCAAAAGTAATTGAGTCCCCCAAGAGTCACTACCTGGTACGTACCAAATATCCTTATACATCACTCCTGCCATGACTTTCGGTTTTTCATCGTCTCTTATATTTTCTGCGATGCTTTTTGCTTCAACGTAATCCAACGCTATAGTCTCGAAAACCTTCACAGCTTCTTCAAACTTTCCTAGCAATGCACCTGTAAATTTGATCCATTCTGCTCTTCCGAGTGGGTCCTGTTCTACATATTCACCATTGATTACTGCTGGAATCCCTGCTTGCTTGAGCAATTCAATATTTTTTAAATCTCCCCCAAGTGTGGATATCATTACCAAATCAGGTTTTAAGTCAATGATCAACTCAATATTAGCTTGAGCACCGCTACCAAGGTCTTTCACCTCCCCTTTTTCTATTAATTTTCGAATAGATAGCGAAGAAATCAAATCTAAATTAGGAAAGGCTTTTAACTTTTCAGATTCATCCAACAAATCTAAGTGAGGAATATGTGAAGTTGAAGTCATTACCACCGATGAAGGAATCAAAGTAATGATTGCATCAAATGATCTCTTTGGTAATTGTACAGTAGTGTCTTCTATTACCAAATAATTGAATGCATCATGCTCTCCAGGGAAGCCTTTTGAAACTTCCAAAACTTTGTAACCATCCCCTTGAATCACCTTGAAACCAGACGCATAGGAATTTTCCAAAATGGTTTCTTCTTGCTCTTGACTCAAACCTTTTTCCTCACAGGAATACGCTATGCTTAAGAAAAACAAATAGACAAGATACTTTAGATTTCGCATGATTTGATTCACGATTTTTATCTTTCGAAGGCTCAAAGATAGTAATGGCATTTATTAATCCTATAAAGTTCAATGCTAGCATACATTCACTATTATCATCAAGCAATGAAGATAAGTCCTTAAAACAAAAATTGGCTACATGCTCCAAATATTAAAATTTGAGGCTTCTGACACATATTTTACTAAAAAAACGGAATATTATTTGAAATCAGAAAATAAGTTTACTTATGTTTGTGGATAGAAAGCGGTTCTCGATCCTTACTCAAGCTCTCGAGATTAAAAGGGAATTCGGTGAAACACCGAAGCTGTCCCCGCAACTGTAACCCCATTCTGAATTACTTTCAGAATAGTAGTTTGTCCACCTACATTGCCATTGTCCCACGATTCGAGACGAGAAGGCTGACAAACTCAAGGAAGCCAGGAGACCTGCCGATTTCTGATGATTCAAAGCTTTCGGGTGAAAGGCTGAGAAGATGATAACCTACATCAGATAAGAGAACATTAAATTTAATTTCCTTCGTCTGATCACGTTCCCATTTATCTCAATTTTACTAATCCGATGACTTTGTATTAAATAATCTACCATTATTTAATTCGAAAGGCATTGTTACTTATTACACTCCTATTCATCGTTTCTTTCTCAAAAGAAACAAATCAAACTGTCTTGAATTCGCAAGACACCGTTGAGCTCAAACTAGTGGAAGTCTATTCTGCACCACTTGACAAATACAGTTTTGGGCAGTCGCTACAAAAAATAGACAGTAGAGACCTGAACGAATTTCAAGGACAAACATTAGCAGATTTACTTCAGCAGCGCTCAGGTTTATTTTTAAGACAATATGGAGCGGGCATGTTAGCATCACTTACCATGAGAGGAACGTCTGCAGGTCATAATGCAGTTTTTTGGAATGGAATCCCGATCAATAGTCCCTCACTTGGTCAAGCAGACTTTTCAATATTACCAGTTGGAGGATTTGACGAAGCTACGATACATTATGGAAGTAGCGGAGCACTTTATGGTACTGATGCCATCGGTGGAGCTATCCATCTGAACAATAAAAGCACATTTAACAAAGGGCATCAAACCAGGGTAGCCAGTACGGTTGGTAGCTTTGGGAGATGGAATCAACTAGTAGAATATGGCTATTCAAATGGGTTTTATTCAAGCAGAAGTCGGGTATATCGAAATACCTCTAAGAACAACTTCAAGTTCAGAAACTTGGCGAGGGCAGGAAGCCCTGAAGAAAGACAAAACAATGCAGCTATTGAGCAAATCGGAGCCATACAAGATTTAGCTTGGAATATTGGAGCTAATCAACAACTAAGTACCTCTATTTGGTGGAATCAGACGGATAGACAAATCCAGCCAGTAATGGGATCAAACGACAAAGATCGGCAAGAAGACAGGAATTTCAGAGCAGTACTGGACTACAATAAATTCACAACCTCTGCTATTTGGAATATCAAAACAGGAGTTGTCCTAGATCAATTACAGTTCAATAATAGCATCAACAAGACTTCACAATTCCTACTCTCTTCTGATATTGACTGGACTATTTCTGAAAAGCTTAAGTCTAAATCAGGCTTGCGTTTCAACCATGTCATTGGAAACCTCAGCAGCTATGAAGCGACAGAAGATAGACTAGAACTATATCAATCCATTAATTTCCTACCATCTCCTAGCCTATCATTTTCTGTAAATCTAAGGCAAATGATTTTCAATGGGGATTTTGCCCCATTCACACCGAGTATTGGATCTGAATGGACATTTTTCAAGAATAATAAAAGCACCCTGAGCACTCATAGCTCACTTTCAAAAAGCTTTAAAATCCCTACACTCAATGATAGATTTTGGGTTCCTGGGGGAAATCCTGATTTAGAATCCGAGGAAAGTATCAGTGCTGAAATTGGCTTAATTCATGTTTTTGACAATAAAAGGTTTTTCATAAGTAGCCAAATCAATATCTACAACATGTGGGTAGATAATTGGATCATATGGTTGCCAAGGGGTAATTTTTGGAGCCCCGAAAATATTCGAGAGGTAAGAAATCAGGGCCTGGAATACTTCATAACAGCAAAAAAAACATTCAATCTAACTCAATTGGAGTTCAATGGCAGCTATAATTGGACCCTAGCGACGATTCTGAATACAATTTCGGAAAATGACAGGTCAGAAGGAAACCAACTCCCCTACACCCCCTTTCACAAAGCCCAAGGAAATTTACGCTTGACCCACAAGACAAACACCGCTTTCATCAATGGATATTGGGTTGGAGAAAGGTATATCAATACAGACAATATTTCATCAGTTGCAGCCTATGGAATATTGGACATAGGCTTTAGCAAAAGTCTAACATTCATCTCCAAGGTAAAAGCTTCGGTGGGTTTCCAAGTAAATAACATTACAAACAACGATTATCAAGTTCTCAGGTTGAGAGCTATGCCAGGAAGAAACTATTTAATTAATTTCAACTTATCACTATAAAATCGAGCATAATGACAACCTCAAATAGAAATGCGATTTCTCAACTTACGAGACTCCATAAATCCATTAAACAAATTATAACTATATGAAAAATCTAAGATTCTTTGGCCATCTGTTAGCCCTATCATTATTTATCTACTCTTGTGATGGAAGTAAAGTTGAGCGACCTTTGGGTGAGTATGAAAAAGGCCTTTTGATCATCAATGAAGGAAACTTCACTCCTCGAGACGGAGATGTTAGCCATTACAATTTCAATACTGGTGAAATACAGCAAAACATATTTGAAAAAGTTAATAATAGACCTTTTGCAGGGTTGGTTCAAGATCTCATTGAATACGAGGATTATTTTTATTTGGTCGCTAATACCGGTAAAGTAGAAATTATCAATAAAAACACTTTTGAGAGTTTAGGTTCAGTGGAAGGTGAGGAGCTAAATATTCCTAGATCAGCTATAATTGCTGATAACAAAATTTATATTGCCGATTGGGGCCCTTACAATGCAAGTTTTTCAAACCCAGAATCTTTTATTGCAATTGTAAGCAATGTCACAGGAGGAGTAGTTTCAAAAAAAATAGAAACCTCAAGTCGTCCCGAGAAGCTTCACAGAATTAACAATGACATTCTCATTGCATGTACTGCCGCCAGAAAAATCGATGTATTGGGAATCGGAGACGACGCTATAAGTAAAAGCATTGAAATCCCAGGAACACCCGCCGAATTCTTGGAACTTGATGGAAAGCTGCTGCTTTTTTCCAGAACCTCAAGCTCAGTATTTTTCCATGAAATCGATAAAAATGATTATAGCATTGTCAATACAACTGAAATTAATATCCCAAATCCAACATCAAATCTAGCTTCAGGTGAAAATGGTGAAGCATATATTATCACAAGAGACGGAAGCAATAATTCAATTAGTAAAATTTCCATTACGACAGGCCAAATTATCAATGCCAATTTTTTTGAAGGAAGTGGGTTTTATGGCATAGGTTACGACAAAATCGACAAATACATCTATGTTGCTGATAATAATGGATTCCAAGGCTCTGGTACGGTCATTGTCGTAAATCAAAATGGTGAAGAAGTAAAAAAGATAACATCAGGAGCAGCACCGTCAGGTTTTGTATTTAAAAGATAAATGAAAAAAATCAAGATTTCAATGAGTTGGTCAGGGGGTAAAGATAGTGCTTTTGCCCTCTGGAAACTGATGAATGACGCTAAATTTGAAGTAGTAAGATTGCATACCACCTTCGGCGAAGAAAACCGAAGAGTAGGTATGCATGGTATTCATGAATCACTCTTGGAGCAGCAAGCGGAGTCAATAGGATTGCCACTAGATAAACTTTATTATCCCGCTAGTGGAGACAATACCGCGTATGAAACGGTGATCAACAAATATTTAGATGATCTCAAGGAGGCTGATATAGGCTCAATAGCATTTGGGGACATTTTCTTAGAAGATTTGAAAATCTATAGAGAAAATCAGCTCACTAAAAAGAACTTTAAAGCTGTTTTTCCGCTTTGGAACGCAAAGACTACCCAAACTGCAAGGGATTTTATTGCAGCAGGGTTCCAAACAATGATCTGTGCAGCAGACGCTGATTTGATAGCGGAAAAATGGGTCGGGAAAATATTCAACCTTGATTTCTTGGATAATCTACCTAGCCAAGTTGACCCCTGTGGAGAAAATGGGGAATTCCATACTTTTTGTTATGATGGACCTCTTTTTAAAAAAGCAATTGCAGTCAACACGAGAGAAGTACTAAGCAAGTCTTATCATTTTACAACAACTGAGGGAAAGGAGATTGAGAAGAAATTTTGGTTTGCCGATTTAAAGTAGGGCTTAATAAAATTAATTTCACCTCACACCTGCCAACAAATACAAAACAGCCATTCTAATAGCTACGCCATTTTCAACTTGATTGAGAATGATAGAATGTTCGCTATCTGCCACATCCGAGTTCAATTCGACCCCTCTATTGATTGGCCCTGGATGCATGACAACAATCTCCTTATCTAGACCATCCAACATCTTTTTATTCACACCATAGTACAAAGAGTATTCTCGCAAGGAAGGGAAATATTTGATTTGCTGTCGTTCAAGTTGAATCCTGAGAATATTGGCCACATCACACCATTGAAGTGCTTTATTGACATCATGCTCTACCTTTACTCCTAAGCTGCTAATATACTTTGGCAGAAGTGTTGTTGGTCCACAGACCATTACCTCAGCCCCTAATTTTTGTAGACAGAAAATATTTGAAAGCGCTACTCTAGAATGTAAAATATCACCAATAATTGCAACTTTCTTACCAGCTACGTCACCTAGTTTTTCGCGAATAGAAAAAGCATCAAGCAAAGCTTGTGTGGGATGTTCATGCGTCCCATCACCTGCATTGACAATATTGGCTTTGATATTTCTTGATAAAAAATGAGGCGCTCCTGGACTACTATGTCGCATCACCACCATATCTACCTTCATAGATAAAATATTATTGACTGTATCAATCAAAGTCTCTCCCTTTTTGACAGAACTATTGCTAGAAGAAAAGTTAACAACATCTGCCGAAAGTCTTTTCTCTGCTAGCTCGAATGATAATTTGGTTCTCGTAGAATTTTCAAAGAAAATATTAGCAATCGTAATATCCCTAAGCGAAGGAACTTTTTTGATTGGTCTATTGATCACCTCTTTGAAGTTATCAGCTGTTTCGAAAATGAGGTTGATATCATCTGTTGTAATATCTTTAATTCCAAGTAAATGTTTCGTGCTGAGTTGTGACATGTTTTATTATCAATGAGCTTATTCAGTTATCCAAATTGCATTTTGTTCTAATCCTTGTTCTTTCCACTCTACAACCACATACTGGCTTTCTAAAGTATTTACTTTCACCCCACAATAATCCGGCATAATAGGATAATCTCTGGTAAATTTTCTATCAACCAAGACCATTAATTCTACTTTTGCTGGTCTACCAAAGGCAATCATTGCATCCATAGCCGCTCTCACAGACCTTCCTTTATAGAGAACGTCATCCACAATTATAACCTTCTTACCCTCGATCAAAAAATTAATTTTGGTTTCATTGGCTTTTAATGGAAAGTCTCTTCTTCTGAAATCATCTCTATGGAAAGTTGCATCCAAATAGCCATAAGGCACATCTAATTGAGTGATTTCTTTTACAATTTGAATGATTTTATCTAAAACAACAGGTCCTCTGGGTTGAAGGCCAAGCAAAACAGTATTTTCAAAAGTATCATGATTTTCGATCAATTGATAACAAAATCTCCTTAAGATGATATCAATTTGTTTGTGATCAAGGATAAGTCTTTTTTGCATAACGGTACTTTGTTGGCAAATATAAAGATTCTAGAGGAGAAAGCTGATTACAAGGTTAGAAAGTTGGGAAAGTTTGAAAGTTGTTTACTCCCTGAAGATGTTCAGGGTGAATATTGAGTTCTTCCAGATAAATATGATAAGCATTGTCCTTTAAGGTTGCTGAAGTAACCTTAAAAAATTCCAAAAGCCCTTTAGGCAAAAGCAAACTGAGGTAATCCTTTTCTTCCAATTCTTTTTTTTAACAAAGAAAATCGATTGAACCCAATTCCCCAACTTTTAGGACTGATCCCTTTATATAGCGAAGCATATATCATTCTCTATCCATGAAAATATAGCTATAGGGTATAAAACACAAAAGCCTTTCAGTTTCCTGAAAGGCTTTTTGATAATGTGGCGGCGACCTACTCTCCCGGGTGTAACCCCAGTACCATCGGCGCTGCA
>NZ_FZOK01000038.1 GCF_900188245.1 Belliella buryatensis
TGGCTGAACTGTGGCAGCTGCTGTGATTCGACTCCGCCGATGGCCATCATGGCCATCAGCATTGTCATCATTGTTATTTTAAAAATCCCTTTCATGGTTTCTGTCCTTTAGTCTTTGATTACTTGGATCCATCCCTTGAATTCGTGCGCTCTGCCCGTAGCATCTGTTCCTACCAAGACGTAGAAGTATGTTCCCGCAGGAAGATTATCCGCCGTCCAGTCATTCTGGTAGTTAGTACGCTCGAAGACATGGTCTCCGTATCTGTTGAAGATCACGATCTCGTTGGAAGCAAACTTGCTTAGACCTTTGATCTCAAAGCTATCGTTTCTATTATCTCCATTTGGAGTAATCACGTTCGGGATAAAGAACGGATTCACCGTATTTACATCGCTATCTGTATTGTCTACAGGGTTGATCTCCTCTCCTGCTGAACTTACTGTCACCACGTTGGTGATGGTCTGTGCAGAAGTACCTGGTAAAGCATTTGCTCTTACCTGTACTCTGATCGTCAAGGTCTCTCCCGCTGGGAAGTTGGCAACTGTCCAAGTTACACGCTGTCCGTTTGTTGAAGTCACTGGCTGAATTGCATTACTGCTCGCAGTGAAGGTCGATCCTAGGTAGCTCACTCCATTTGGAAGATCATCTGTGATCACCACATCTTCTGCATCGGTCTCTCCATTGTTAGACACTACGATCTCGTACTCAAACTCGTCCCCTTCATAAATCTCTACATCAAAAGAGGTCTTGCTCACTGCCATGTCAACTTCATCATTCAAGATTCTGAAGGTCACAAAGGCATCATCTGTATTGGTTGGGTTCAACACCTCTGACAACACATATCTCAATCTGTATTCTCTAGCTTCGTTCACACCTGGAATCAAGCTCAGTTCTCCATTTGGATTGATCAACAAACCTATGATTCCGTCCAACTCAGTGAACACAAAGTCCACATTGTCCATTGTCACCGGCTGACCATCCAAGAGGTCATTGTCAAGGATATTTCCAATCAATCCTCCGAAGTTTACTGTATATTCTCCCAGTTCATCATCATTGGCTATGATTGGTCTTGCACCACCTCCAATTGTCACTGAATCTTCATCGCCTATTGTACCTCCCTCTGGAGTTTCTGCTGTTACTGCCGCAGTGTTGACCAAAGTACCTCTCTCAAGATCCTCTGCAGTGATCGTGTAGCTAGTTTCAAGACTAATAGACGCTCCTGGAGCTAGGCTCTCAATCACATTCTCAAAGCCTGTCAATGGATCCCTTACGACTATATTGGTCAAGGTCACGCTTCCAGTGTTAGTTACTGTCAAGGTATATTCGATCACTTCACCCAGTGCTAGGAAGGTTTCTGAAGTAGTAGTCTTCACTATTTCAATTCCCGCATTCTGATCTACTTCTATGATCACCTCGTCATCATCACCTGGAGTATCTTCGTTAGGGTCAGTACCCTCTACGCTAGCTACGTTTACGATCGCTCCACTGTCAATATCAGACTGTGTTACTGTGTATGTATAGTCTCTGCTTACTGACTGACCTGGAAGTAGGGTACCTACATTCTCAGATACTTCTAGCATTTCGTCAACTAGCATCACATCTGTCAAGGTCGTGTTGCCTGTGTTCGTTACCGTCAAGGTGTAAACTACTTCCTCACCAGCCACTGTCACTACTGACTTATCTGCTGATTTAGCTAAGCTGATCGCTGAGTTTTGATCAACGTCTACTGTTACTTCGTCGTCATCACCTGGAGTGTCTCCATTTGGATCTTCAGAAGATACACTTGCTACGTTCACGATAGAACCGTTGTCAATGTCAGACTGTGTTACTGTGTATGTATAGTCTCTGCTTACTGACTGACCTGGAAGTAGGGTGCCTACATTCTCAGATACTTCTAGCATTTCGTCAACTAGCATCACATCTGTCAAGGTTGTGTTACCTGTGTTCGTTACCGTCAAGGTGTACACTACTTCCTCACCAGCCACTGTCACTACTGACTTATCTGCTGATTTAGCTAAGCTGATTGCTGAGTTCTGATCAACGTCTACTGTTACCGTTGTATCGTCTTCTGGCATATCTCCATTTGGATCTTCACCTGTTGTGCTCGCTACGTTCACGATAGAACCGTTGTCAATGTCAGACTGTGTTACTGTGTATGTATAGTCTCTGCTTGCTGACTGACCTGGAAGTAGGGTGCCTACATTCTCAGATACTTCTAGCATTTCGTCAACTAGCATTACATCTGTCAAGGTCGTGTTACCTGTGTTCGTTACCGTCAAGGT
>NZ_FZOK01000033.1 GCF_900188245.1 Belliella buryatensis
AATTTCCCCTGATTCCTGATCTGGTCTAATAATACTCTCAAATCTGAAACTGTCTCTACTTCTGCTCCTTCACTGATCAAATCTTTCAATTTATCAGACTCTTCTTCCGTAATATCCGTCAAACCTAAAAGCTCATTGAAATCTGTCTCGTCTGTATTCGCCCCACCATTGTCTCTGATATCAGTAAGGATTTCTTCTAACTTTCTGATCTGGTCTAACAGTTCTCTTAGGTCTGATATCGTCTCTACTTCCGCTCCTTCAAGAATTAACGCCTTTAATTTATCAGACTCCTCTTCGCTAATATCATCCAAACCTAGTAAATCGTTGAAATCCAACCTGTCTGTATTCGCTCCATTATTATTAACAATATCAGAAAGTATCTCTTGTAATGATGGAGGAGCACCTGTAGTAAATTCAAAAATATTACTTGGATTTCCAATTCCAATTTCGTTAATAGCACGTATTTGAATAGTGTAATTTGTATTGTAAGCTAATTTAGTAATTAATCCAGGAGAACTTTGTATTTCTGGATCAAACAAAATCCATTCTGAATCATTTAATTTATATTCATAATTGATGATTGGACTATTACCATTTGATCCTTGTACAAAGGAGATGGTAGCATTTCTCTTATTTAAAACAGAACTAAGGATGGTAGGAGCAGAGGGAGGTACAGGATCACTAAATAAAGCAAAATGCTTTTCAGATATATTGTTCTGCAATAAAGTTGTAAAATAACCACCAATAAAAACGTTATTTTCTGAAACCAGAATACTAGTAATACTACCATTAGGATTAGGATTCCAACTTGAATCCAATCCTCCAATTGATTTATTTACTCTTGCCAATCTTGGACGGTTAACACCTCCAAATTGAAAAAAAGGCGCCACCAAGTAAATGTAATTATCAGAAGAAGAAACTATCGAAGGAGGGCTAATTACTGCCCCATCCAAGCCTAATGAACCAGTTGGACTTGGGTTCCATGATGAAATAATTTGACCAGCATTCTTATCTAATTTAAAAAAAGGTCTCCAATCATTAATATCAGCATAAAGAGATCTACCCCCTATGAAAACTGCGTCATCATCAATAGCTATGGACTGAACTACAGTATTGGCATTTGAATTAGCTAAACCAGCATTCCATGAAAGATCTAAACTATTAGTGGTAAGATTGTATTTAGCTATTTTCGATCTGTTAACTCCTGCAACTTCTGTAAATGATCCTCCAATATATAAATTGTCATCGCTTAATTTTAAGATTTGTGCAGGCCCATTAAGACTAATTTCTCCCGAATTCTCAATTACCCCAGACGATCTATCTATTTTAATAATTTTTTGTTCATTATTCCCTGCAGCATAAAAATGGTTATCGAATGCAACAATTGACCTAATTTCAGGAGTTTGATATATTTGTATTACTTTTCCAGATATATAATCTAATTCGGCAAGTCCACGTGTCATAGAATTAGGAGAAACACGAAAACTCCCTGCAATATATATTTTTTCATCAACCACTATCAAATTAGTAAATTCACTAGTACTTGAACTAATTGAAACCTCATTTGGCCTCCATTCTAAGTCTAACGAAAAGTCACTTTTATAAAATCTAGCCAATGATCTTCTTAAGGCCATTCCTGCTCTTGAAAATCGACCTCCTAACATTAAAGAGTTTTGATTAATGAATATAGTATTAACAATTGCTACATTCTTATTCCAATCTTTGGAAATTTTACCATCCGAAACACTTAACCTTGCTATTCCAGAAACACTAATTCCATCTATTGCAGAAAAACTACCACCAACGTAAAGAGAATTGTCTTTTAAATTTAAAGTATTGATAGGGCCTGTTACTTTAGGAATCCAATTTGAATCAACTTGTCCAGAATTATTTAGTCTAGCAATTCCATTTACCTGAACACCTCCAACAGATGTAAATGAACCCGCTAAATAAATTGTTGAATTATCAGGTGAAAAGTCAAGAGATCGAACTTCACCTGAAATAGCTGCATCGAAAGACATATCAACTTCACCTTTACTCTTATTTAATCTTGCAATTCTACTTTTAGAAATTCCATTTATTTCAGTAAAACTTCCAGCAACATAAATATGATCCCCTTTTAAATAAATATTATTTACAGTTGCACTTGCTGAAGGATTCCAATTCTCATCTAAATCACCAGTTGAAGCATTTATCTTTGCCAAACGATTTCTTGTTATAGAATTTACAGTTGTAAAAGTCCCTGAAACATATAAATCCTCGTCGTCCAAAATTATTGAACTAACAGCCTGATTAAAAGTAGCTCCAAAAGAGTTATCTAATTGCCCATTAGACTTATTTAATTTTGCTATTCTATTTTTTGTAAATCCATTGATTTCAATAAAATTTCCTGCAATAAAAACATGATCTTCAGTAACAATGATGGAAGAAACAGAAGTAGCGCTCCCACCATTTGCAATACTAACGTTCCAATTTGGATCAACAGACCCATCAGATAAAATATGAACAATAGTACCCTTAGAAATATTATTAACTTTCGAAAAATCCCCACCAATAAACCAACCATCTTCTCCATCCGAAACAATTATATGAATTGTAGCATCAGATTCATTATCATCTTTTGTAAAAACAGGAAAATTTATATCAAGGTCATCACTTGTTCTTGAAAATTTTGCAACACCACCAATTTTTTCCCCTCCTAACTCACTAAATAAACCAACTATATAAACATATCTATCATCCTCAGAAATATTAAATATTCGATTATTTGGTTTCCAATTATTTGGGATCACATTTTGACCGAGGGAAAAATGGAGAAAAATTAAGTTTAAAAGTATAACTAAGGCTAGTTTACTTTTCATTATTAAGCTTATTTTACTATTCATTTGTTTTGAAGATTTTATTTAATCATAAAGACTGTGCGGCAAATGTAAATAGAGTGGTTTTGAATTCAGCAAAAATCAAACTAGACAAAACCTAGACAAATGTGAAAAAAATAACCATTCTACAGCATTTCACGCACATTGATTGAAAAAGAATGGATCCAGGTTGTCAAATCTGTATTCTTTTCCAAATTTAACTTTTTAAGAATTCTGTATTTTTTGGTAAAAACACTATCTGAAGTGATGCGCAAAATGGATGCTATTTCTTTCGTAGTCAAATTCATTTTGATCAAGGAACATAATTCCAATTCACTCCGGGTTAATGTTGGGAATTCTTTTGTCAATTGATCCATAAATTGAGGATGCAATAATTTGAACTTTTCAATCATCCCGTCCCAAGGATTCTGTTTTTTCTTAATAGCCCGTACATTGTGGACAATCTCATCATTATTGTTTTTTTCTATTTTTTCAATCAAAGTATCCAAATGCTCCTGTAATACTACCTTTTCCATGGTTTGTTGCATCAGGTCTTTTTCTCGAATTTCAAGAGTCTCTAACCTCAGTTTATTCAGTATTTCAGAATCCATCAATTTCAACTGAGAAAGTGTATGCTTGTTTTTGAACCATTGGGCAATTAATGCCAATATCAATATAACTACCCCCAATGTAAAAATCACATACCGTTGTTGCAATTTCTGGATAGTCAAACTAATGATTTCATTTTCCTTCTTCTCCACTTCATATAGCTCTCTCAATTCATTGGCCTCAATCTTTACCTTTTCATTGATGATGCTGTCATTAAGGGTATGGAACCTGGTTTGAAAATCTAGTGCTGTTTCAAAATCTTTTCTATCTCTGGAAAGCCAAAAAAGCCTTTCTAATGTGAGCGCCTCTTCTCTTTTTGCTCCTAGGGACTTCGCTAGCTCCCAAGCCTTATTCAACTTACTTTCAGCTTCTTGATACATGCGCTTTTCTCGGTAGATATTCCCCAAATTCAAGACAGCTATCATTTTCCCATAGTGAATTTGATTTTTTTCACAGATGGAGTCACATTCCAAAAACAGCCTTTCCGCAGTGTCATATTCTTTAAGATTTTGATGGATATTGGCTCTAGTGGTTAGATTTTGAGCCAGAAGGATTACAGAATTAATTTTAATTATATTTTCATAGGCAAATTCCAGATAATAAATCGATTTTTCATAATCATCAATGTTTTTATAATATATTCCAAGGTTGATGTAGTTCATCGCCAAATTATTCGGAACACCTAATTTTTTATTAATTTCCAAAGCTTTAAGAAGATATTCCAATTGCAAATCAGTTCTACCTATATTCTTATAATTGATCGCCAAATTATTGTAAGCTACTGCCAGTCTATTCTCGTCCCTTTGATATTCGTATAATTTGATAGCTTCTAAGATGACCTCTATTGCCTTATTGTAATTTGCAGAAAGGTCAAATTTTAATCCCTCCAAGAGTAGGTGTTGAGGATAATGTGACGATTTAGAGTCAATCAAATCCGAAACTTGTTGCTGATAATATGCTAGGGAATCAAAATTGGATAAATAATAATGTGCCGTAGCCAACTGAAGGAAAATGTGTATTATCTCCTCAGATTTGGAATTATTAGCCAGAGACTTTGCATCTAGCAAACTATAGTACATGGAATCAAATTTGCCTAGATTGAAGAAATACGTAGACTTCAAAATAAAGAATTCTCTAGCTGTGTTTTTATCTTTAATTTCATTTCCTGTGATCTTAGATGCTTCCTTATAAAACTGCTCTGAATCATCTTTTAAGAGCCTACCCAATCGCTCTAGATCAACTTTCTGATTAATTACATTCGGCGAGAAGGCTAGCAGTGTATTTGAAATACCAAAATAAATCAGATAAATGACCGTAAATTTCAGAGATTGAATTTTCATATTTACTCAAAATTTAGAGACTAAAAATAAGTTATAAATATATGAATCAAACCTTTATGGTAATCAATTGATGTATTAAGTAAACTAATAGTACAAAACCAATTATTCGTAAATAAATATAACGGAGTCGATTTAGGGAAAAGGTTAAAGAAGAAAGGCGAAAGAACTCCTTCGGCAAAGTCGTTAAGCGTTAATAGTTAAAAACGTTAAGCGTAAATGATTTGTAAATATGACGGTATAATTTACTCCCGGCTGGGATGGTCCCAAAAAAAGCGACACGAAGCTCACAAAATCCCACAAAGCACACAAAATAATTCTTAGAGATCTCTAATGACTTTAGGGAAAAGGTTAAAGGAGAAAGGCTAAAGGGTGGAATTCGCGAATATGACGGAGCCTCTTCTTTGAACGCTTAACGTTTAACGCTTAACATTTCTTTCGTGTTCTTCGAGCTTCATCGGGTTCTTTGTGATTTCCTCCCGGTAGGGATGGTCAAAATAGGAAAAAGGTCAAAGGTTAAAGGCAAAAGGACTGGATTCGTGAATATGACGCAGTC